>CAILMF010000087.1 GCA_903835235.1 uncultured Rhodospirillales bacterium | reverse complement strand
GGTTGCCGAGCTGCGCCCGCATGCCGGCAACGCCCGGCTGCACAGCGTCGCGCAGCTGGAGCAGATCAAGGCCAGCATGCTGGCCTTCGGCTTCACCAACCCGCTGCTGGTGGACGAGGCGAACATCCTGATCGCCGGCCATGGCCGGCTTGAGGCCGCCCTGGCGCTCGGCATCGCCAAGGTGCCGGTGATTGTGCTGCGGCACCTCTCCGCGCCGCAGAAAGAGGCGCTGCGGCTTGCCGACAACCGCATCGCCGAGAACGCCACCTGGGACCAGGCGCTGCTGCGCGACGCGCTGGCCGGGCTGCGCGAGGCCGAGCTGGACCTCGGCGCCCTGGGCTTCTCGGCCGATGAGCTGAACGCGATCCTGGCCGCGGCGGACGAGGCCGTCATCGATGGCGACCCGCCGCAGGACCATGACGCGCCCGCGGGCGCTGTGGGCGCCACTGGCGGCGCCGGTGACGACGCGGGGGAAACGCCCGACGACCCGGCCGATGCCGCCCCTGTGGCGCCCCGTGCGGCCGTGGCGCGGCCTGGCGACATCTGGTGCCTGGGCGACCACCGCCTGGCCTGCGGCGACAGCACTGACGCGGCCACCGTCGCCCGGCTGATGGGTGCTGACCGCGCCACGCTGCTCTTCACCAGCCCGCCCTATGGCAACCAGCGCGACTACACCACCGGCGGCGTCTCGGATTGGGATGCGCTGATGCAGGGGGTGTTCGGCACCCTGGACCACGCCATGGCGCGCGACGCCCAGCTGCTGGTCAATCTCGGGCTGATCCACCGCGAGGGCGAATGGCTACCTTACTGGTCCGGCTGGCTGGACTGGATGCGGGCGCAGGGCTGGCGGCGCTTTGGCCTCTACGCCTGGGACCAGGGCCCGGGTCTGCCGGGCGACTGGAATGGCCGGCTCTCGCCCGCCTTTGAGCTGGTGTTCCACTTCAACCGCGAGGCGCGGCGGCCGAACAAGATCATCCCCTGCCGCTGGGCCGGGCACGTGAACTCCGAGAAGGGTGGGCTGCGGGCCAAGGACGGCACGGTGGGCGAATGGCAGCATGCCGGCCAGGGTGTGCAGGAGACGCGCATCCCCGACAGCGTGCTGCGGATTACCCGGCACAAGGCCCGCGGCATTGAGACAGAGCATCCCGCTGTGTTCCCGGTGGCGCTGCCGGAATTCCTGATGCGCGCGTACAGCGATGAAGGCGACGTGGTGTTCGAACCCTTCTCTGGTTCCGGCACCAGCATCATCGCCGGCCAGCGCACCGGCCGCCGGGTCCGCGCCATTGAGCTGGCGCCGGCTTATGTCGACCTGGCGATTGCCCGCTGGCGCATGCTGTTTCCGGACCAGCCGGTAACCCTCGCCGATGACGGGCGTGACTACGACGCCGTGGCGGCGCAGAGGACGGAAGGCCTGGCCAATGCAGCCTGATTTGGTCGTCACCAGCCTGCCACTGGCATCGCTGATCCCCTATGCCGAGAACGCGCGCACCCATTCTGACAGCCAGGTGGCGCAGATCGCCGGCAGCATCAGCGAGTTCGGCTTCGTCAATCCGGTGCTGGTTGACGCCGATGGCGTGCTGATTGCCGGCCACGGCCGGGTGATGGCGGCCAAGCGGCTGGGCCTGGCGACCGTACCGGTGCTGCGGCTGGGGCACCTCTCGCCGGCGCAGGCCCGCGCGCTGCGCCTGGCCGATAACCAGATCGCGCTGAACTCCGGCTGGGACGAGGCGCTGCTGGCGGCCGAGATTGCCCGCATCCGCGACGAGGCGGAGGTTGATCTCGATGTGCTAGGCTTCTCCGGCATGGAATTGGACCGGCTACTGGCAGCCGCGGATGCTGGCCTGGATGGGGATGCCGATGAGGTGCCGGAGCCGCCGGCGGTGCCGGTCACCCGGGCGGGCGACCTGTGGCGCTGCGGCGAGCATCGGTTGCTGTGTGGTGATGCCACCAAAATCGCCGATGTGCAGCGCGCGCTGGGTGCCGGCCACCTGGCGGACATGGCCTGGACCGATCCGCCCTACAATGTCGCCTACCAGGGCGGCACCGCGGCCAAGATGACCATCGCCAATGACGCGCTGGGCGAGGGCTTCCTCGACTTCCTGCGGCCGGCGCTGGCCAATGTGCTGCAGGTGACGAAAGGTGCGTGCTACGTCTGCATGTCCTCGTCGGAATGGCCGGTGCTGCACCGCGCCTGGCAGGAAGCCGGCGGCAAATGGTCCAGCACCATCATCTGGGCGAAGAACACCTTCGCGCTCGGCCGCGCCGACTACCACCAGCAGTTCGAAGCCATGCTGTATGGCTGGAAGCAGGGCAGCCAGCATTATTGGTGCGGCGCCCGCGACCAGGGCAATGTCTGGCACTTCGACAAGCCGGCGCGGAATGACCTGCACCCGACGATGAAGCCGGTGGCGCTGGTCGAACGCGCCATCCGCAACAGCAGCAAGCCGCGCGATACCGTGCTGGATATGTTTGGCGGCTCGGGCACCACCATGATCGCGGCGGAGCGCACCGGGCGGCGTGCGGTG
>CAILMF010000086.1 GCA_903835235.1 uncultured Rhodospirillales bacterium | reverse complement strand
GTGGCAGGCCGAGCTGGCCGCCATGCGCGAGCGCATCGCCGCCATGCGGGTGGCGCTGCACGCACGGCTGTCGGCGCTGGCGCCGGGGCGCGACTTCGGCTACTTCCTCAGCCAGCGTGGCATGTTCAGCTACACCGGGCTGAGTGCGGTGCAGGTCGACCAGCTGCGCGAGCAGCATGCCGTCTACCTGATCCGCTCCGGCCGCATCTGCGTGGCCGGGCTGAACACCGGCAATGTGGAGCGCACGGCCGTGGCCATGGCGGCGGTGCTGCGGGGCTGAGCGCCCGCGGCTTGCCGTCCTACGCCCGTTGCCTGCAGCGGCTGACGCTGCTGTGCAGGCCGGGCTTGCACCATGTCCCTGGGCGTCGGCGTTTCCGGCGCGCTTCCAGGAGCCCCGCATGCCATCCCCCCATTCCACACTGCTGCTGCCGGCCTTGCTGCTGGCGCTGCATGCCGGCACCGCCAGCGCCTTGCCGCGCAATCCCGATGCGCTCTACCAGCAAGAGCGCGCCGCCTGCCAGGGCGTGCCCAGCCCCTCAGGCCGGGCCGCCTGCCTGCAGGACGCGGGCGCGGCGCGGGCCGAACTGCGCCGCCACAGCCTGGACAACGGCGAGACACCGGCCCAGTTGCGTGCCAATGCCCTGCTGCGCTGCCAGCGTGTGAATGACGACGACCGCAAGGCCTGCGAGCGCATGGCCCTGGGCGAAGGCGCGCGCAGCGGCTCGGTGGCCGAGGGTGCGGTGATCACGCAGATCACCACCACCAACACGGCCGTGCTGCCGGCCCCTGCGGCCTCGCGCTGAAACACCCGCCAGGAGAGACCACCATGGATGCCGCCATCCACACCATGCCTGACCTGTTCGCCCAGCTGGGCCTGCCGAACGAGCCGCACCAGATCCGCGCCTTCGTGCAGCGGCACCGGCCGCTGGACCCGGCGCTGCGGCTGAAGGACGCGCCGTTCTGGAACCCGTCGCAAGCCGCGCTGATCCAGCAGAAGCTCAGCGAGGACAGCGACTGGGCTCTGCTGGTCGACGGGTTGAACGCCCAGCTGCGCGAGCACCCCGATCCCGCCGATCTGTCGCAGGCCTGAACCTGCCCCCCGTGCGCCGCCTCAGATGCAGCGCCCGCCGTCCACTTCCATGCACACGCCGGTGATCATGCTGGCTTCGTCGCTGCACAGGTAGCAGGCGGCGTTCGCCATGTCCTCGGGTTCGCTGAAGCGGCCGATGGGGATGGTCGACAGGAACTTGGCCCGCACCTCGGGCGTGTCCTGGCCCATGAAGCTCTTGAGCAGCGGTGTCTCGCCGGCCACCGGGTTCAGCGCCACCACGCGGATGCCGAAGGGCGCCAGTTCCACCGCATTGGCGCGGGTGGCGGTGATCACCCAGCCCTTGCTGGCGTTGTACCAGCCCAGGCGCGGGCGCGGGCTCACGCCCGCCGTGCTGGCCACGTTGAGCACCACACCGCGGATGCCGCGGTGGCCGGCGGCATTGGCCTTCATGCGCGGCACCACGTTGCGCATGGCCAGGTAGATGGCCTTCATGTTGACCTGGAAGATGCGGTCGAAGTCTTCTTCGCTCACATCCTCCAGCGGCGTGGGCAGGTGGGTGACACCGGCGTTGTTGACCAGGATGTCGATGCGGCCGAAGTGCTGCTCGGCCGCCTCCATCATGGCCTGCACGTCGGCGGCCTGGGACACGTCCACCCGCAGCGCCCGTGCGGCCGGGCCCAGGCGGGCGGCCACGCCCAGCGCACCCTCGAGGTCGCGGTCGGCGATCAGCACCTGCGCGCCCTCGGCGACGAACTTCTCCGCCATGCCCGCGCCAAAGCCCGAGGCCGCGCCGGTGACGATGGCCACCTTGCCCTTCAATCGATCGCTCATGGGGTTTCCTTCAGTCGTGTTTGATGGCGATGGTCTTGAGCGACGAGAAGCCGTACAGCGCCTCGAAGCCCTTCTCGCGGCCGTGGCCGGAATGCTTGACGCCGCCGAACGGCAGCTCGATGCCACCACCGGCGCCATAGTTGTTGATGAACACCTGGCCGCAGTGCAGCTGGCGCGCCATGCGCAGCTGGCGCCCGCCGTCACGCGTCCACACGCCGGCCACCAGGCCGTAGTTGGTGCCGTTGGCGATGGCCAGCGCCTCGGCCTCGCCGTGGTTGGGTCCGTCAAACGGGATCATCACCTGCACCGGGCCGAAGATCTCTTCCTGCGCCAGGCGGTGGTCGGCCGCGGCCGGCGCCAGCAGGGTGGGCGGCACATAGCAGCCACCGGCCGGCAGGCTGGCCGGCAGCGTGGCCTGGGCGGCGATGGCCAGGCCGGTGTCGCGGGCGATGGCCAGGAAGCCCTGCACGATCTCGCGCTGGCGCGGCGAGATCACCGGGCCCACATCCGGGTCGTCCATGGCCGGGCCCACGCGCAGCGCGGCATAGCGCTCGGCCATGCGCCGGCGCACCTGGTCGAACACCGGCCGCTCCACCAGGATGCGGCTGGCGGCCGAGCAGGTCTGGCCGCAGTTCTGGATGCCGGCATTCACCAGAAAGGGCAGGGCCGCGTCCAGGTCGGCGTCGGCAAACACGATCTGCGGGCTCTTGCCGCCCAGCTCCAGCGTGACCGGGATGGTGTTCTGCGCAGCCGCGGTCTGGATCAGCTGGCCCACCGCCACCGAGCCGGTGAACGACAAATGGGCCACGCCGCGGTGCGATGACAGCGCCGCGCCGGCTTCCTCGCCCAGGCCGGGCACGATGTTGAGCGCGCCCGCCGGCAGGCCGGCCTCCAGTGCGATGTGGCCGAAGGCCAGGGCGGTGAGGCAGGCCTCTTCGGCGGGCTTGAGCACGCAGGCATTACCCATGGCCAGGGCCGCACCCACGCTGCGGCCGATGATCTGCATCGGGTAGGTCCAGGGCACGATGTGGCCGGTGACGCCGTGCGGCTCGCGGAGGGTCAACGCGGTGTAGCCGTTGGCAAACGGGATGGTCTCGCCAT
>CAILMF010000085.1 GCA_903835235.1 uncultured Rhodospirillales bacterium | reverse complement strand
GCTAGTGTCCTGACTCCGGAGTCCACTGGACTTCGGAATCAGGACACTAGAGCGATATCCGTTCTGATGGAAACATCAGAACGGATTTCTTGCTCTCCAACATACTGAAACTACAGCACTATCCGCTCACACTGATTCAGTGTGAGCGGATAGTGCTGTAGCCGCTCAAGCAAAGCCAAGGGTCGGTCGGGCGTTGCTAGCGGCGCCTTCGCCCGCGGCCAGGCCGATGTTACCCGCCGGACCTTGACGCTTCCTGAGGGGCCGCGGCCGGCGCGTCGTGGCCTGGAGCGATACCCGTTCCGATGGGATCATCAGACCGGATTTCTTGCGCCGCACCCTGTTGGAGCGAGAGCGCTATCCGCCCGCCCTGAGCCAGCGGGAGCGGATGGTGCTGCAGGCCGGCGGCGTGGCTCAGAACAGCGCGTAGCCGCCATCGATCAGGAAGCTGTCGCCGGTGTGGAAGCGGGACGCGCTGGACATCAGGTACACCGCGATACCGCCGAAATCCTCCGGCGTGCCCCAGCGGCGCATCGGCACGCGGGGCAGCACGTTGCCGGCGAATTTCGGATTGGCGACGGATTTGGCGGTCATGTCCGTCTCGATCCAGCCGGGCAGGATGGAATTGGCGGTGACGCCGTAGCGGGCGAGTTCGACGGCGAGCGCCTTGATCATGGAGACCAGGCCGCCCTTGGTCGCGGCGTAGTGTTCGTTGCGGGCGGCGCCCTCGATGGCGGCCAGGCTGGCGGTGCCGACCAGGCAGCCGCCCTTGTCGCCCTCCTCGGCGCGCTGCTTCATGTGCCGGGCGGCGGCACGAAACGTGTAGAAGGCGCCGTCCAGGTTGACGCGCAGCACGCGGTGCCAGTCCTCGGTGGTGAATTCGGGGAAGGGGGTCTGCTTGCCGCTGCTGATGCCGGCATTGGCGAAGCAGCCGTCGATGCGGCCCATCACGCGCAGGCTTTCGGCGAAGGCGGCTTCGACCGCGGCTTCGTCGCCGACATCGCATTCCAGCGTGAGGATGCGGGTGCCATGGGCGGCGAGCGACGTGCTGGCGGCGGCGTTCTTCGCGGGGTTGGTGCCCCAGATGACGACATCGGCGCCGGCCTGGGCGCAGGCATCGGCCATGCCGAGGCCGATGCCGCCATTGCCGCCAGTGATCAGCGCGACCTTGCCGGCGAGGTTGAAGGGTTGGTAGGCCATGCGGGCGTTTCCCCTGGGGTTTTGTCGGCGCAGTTTCCGCCGGGTCGGCGGCGCCGACAATGGTGCGCGGCGGTTGTTGCGCCGGGCGCGCCGGCCCGCTCCGCCTGGGGCGATAGCCGCCCTGGCGGGAGTGCCGGAGCGGAGTTGCGCCGCTCGACCCAACAACCTCCGGCGCAGGCAAAGCGCAGAGCCGGGCGCCTGGTGCCCTCGCCCAGGCGCCTGCCCGCGGGGCCTGGCGCGCCTATTCCGTGATGATGCTGGCGGTGCTGCCGCCGCGGCCGGCGGAAACCTCGATGCGCGCGGGCAGGCGTTCGCGCAGCTCCGCGACATGGCTGATGACGCCGACCAGGCGGTCCCCGGCCTGCAGGGATTCCAGCACGGCGACGGCGGTGTCCAGTGTCTCCGCGTCCAGCGTGCCGAAGCCTTCATCCACGAACAGCGCGCCGAGCTGGCGGGCGCCGGCATGGGCGGCGACGGTTTCCGCCAGGCCGAGCGCCATGGCCAGCGACGCGCAGAAGCCTTCGCCGCCCGAGAGGGTGGCGGCGGGGCGGGGTTGCGCGTTCCAGCGGTCCTGCACCTCGATATCCAGGCCGGCCGCGGCGTTGCGGCGGATGGGTTCCTGCCGGCGTTGCAGCGCGTAGCGGCCGGCGAGCATGCCCGAGAGATGGCGGTTGGCGGCGGCCAGGGCTTCGTCCAGCAGGCCCGAGAGGACGAAGCCCTCGAAGTCGAGGCCGCTGCCGCCGCGGCCCTCGGCCAGGGCCACCAGGTCGTCGCGCAGGGCCAGGGCGGCTTCGGCGGCGGTGTGGGTGGCGGCGGCGGTGGCGATTTCTGTGAGCAGGGCGTCGTGGGTGCGCAGGGCGGCGGCGGCCAGGGTGGCGTCGCGCTCGGCGGCGGTGCGGGCCTGGGTGGCAGTGGCCAGGGCGGCGGCGAGGGCGGGCAGGTCGGGCGGGGTGAGGCCGGCGGCGTCCTCGGCGGTGCGGGTGGCGGTGGCCTGGGCGGCGGCCAGGGCGGTGTCGTGCGCGGCCAGCGCCGCGGCCAGCGCGTCCTGCGCGGCGGGGGGAAGGAGCGCGGCGCGGGCGGCCTCGGCGCCCGGGAAGCCGGCGGCGGTGCAGGCTGCGGCCAGGGCGGTGGCGGCGGCGGTGGCGGCTTCGGCGGCGGCGGCGGCGTGGGCGGCGGTGTTGGTTTGGGTGGCGGTGCGCTCGCGGGCCTCGCCCTCGGCCTGGGCGCGTTCCTCCCGGGCCTGGCGCAGGGCGGACTCCAGCCTGGTGGCCTGGGCGGTGGCGGTGGCGGCCTGCTGGCGCAGCGTGGCGGCGGGGGGCAGGTCGGCCGGCAGGGCCTGGGCCAGGGTGTCGCGGGTGGCGGCGGCGGCGGCGCGGGTTTGGGCCGCCTGGGCTTCGGCAGCGGTGGCGGCGGCCAGGGCGGTGGCGGCGCGGTCCAGCGCGGTTTGGGCGGCGGCGGCCGCGGCGTCGCGGGCGGGCAGGGCGGCGGCGGCCTGTTCCGCCTGAGCCAGGGCAGCGGCGATGGCCTTGCCCTCGGCCTCCAGCGCCGGTTTTTCCGGGATGGGGCTGCCGAGGCGGGCGGCGCTGTCGGCGCGCTGGGCGGCGGCGAGTTGGGCTTCGGTTTCGGCGGCTGCGTGGGCGGTGCGGGCGGCTTCCAGCGCGGCTTCCAGGGGGGCGGGGTCTGGCGTGGCGGCCTGATGCGGCTGCGCCGGGGAAGGGTGTTGCGGCTGCGCCTGGGAAGGGTGTTGCGGCTGCGCCTGGGAAGCGTGGTGCGGCTGGGCCGGGGCTGGGTGATCAGGGCTGCCGCAGACCGGGCAGGGGGCGCCATCCGCCAGGTGCAGGGCCAGGTGGGCGGCCTGGTCGGCCAGCAGGGCGGCGCGGGCTTCCGCCAACGCCTGACGGGCGGCGGACAGCCCGGCTTCGGCCGAGGCGCGGGCTTGCTCGGCGGCGGTCAGGCGGCGGCCGGCCTTTTCCCAGGCGGCCAGGTCGGACCAGCGGGCGCGGGCCTGGTCGCGTTCCAACCGGTGGCGCGGGGCCTGGGCGGCGGCTTCCCGGGTGGTGGTCTGGGCGGCCAGCGCGGCGGTGAGGGCTTGTTGCGCGGTGCGGGCGGTATCCTCTGCCTTCACGCGGGCATCGGTGGCGGCGCCGGCCTTGCGCATGGCTTCGGCGGCGGCGGCGGTGGCGGCCTCGGCGGCGGCGACCTGCTGGGCCTGGGCTTCCAGGCGTTGCGCGGCGGCGCGCAGGCGGGCGGCCTCGGCTTCCTGCGACGGGGCTTCGGCCAGGGCGGCTTCGGCGGCGGCCAAGCGGGTGCGGGCGGCGGCCAGGCGGCTGGCGGCTAGCGTCGCTTCGGCGGCGGCGGTGGTGGCCTGGCTGGCGGCGGCTTCGGCGGCTTGCAGGGCGCCGCGCAGCTGGTCGGCGCGGCGGGCGGCGGCCAGGCGTTGGCGTTCGGCTTCGCGCGCAGGGGCGGCGGCTTGGTGCGCGGCCAGCGCGGCGGCGGCATCCGCAGCGGCGGTGAGGCGGCGGGCGGTGTCGCGGGCCAGGGTTTCGGCGGCGCGGGCGGTGGCTTCGGCGGTGGTCGCGGTGCGCGCGGCGGCTTCGGCGGCGGCCAGGGCGGCGGCCAGGGCGGGGCGGGTTTCGGCCGCCGTTTCCGCGCTGCTGGCGCCGGCGCGGGCCAGCAGGGCGGCCAGCAGGAATTCGGCGTCGCGGCGGGCCTGGCGGGCGGCGGCGGCGTCGTCCTTCAGGGCCTGCTGGACGCGGGCGTAGAAGGCGGTGCGGAACAGCGTGCGCAGGATGTCCTGGCGGGCCTCCGGCTTGGCGACCAGCAGCTCCCGGAAGCGGCCCTGCGGGAGGAGGACCACCTGGCGGAACTCGGCGGCGCTGAGGCCGAGCAGCTCGTGGATGCGGGCGGCGACTTCTTTGTCTTTCTCCAGCGGCGTTCCGCCGGGTTGCCAGAGGGCCTGCTTGGCGCCCTCCGTCGTCGTGCCGGTGCCGCGCTGCTTCGGGCGGTCCCAGGCGGGGCTGCGGCGGATCAGCCAGGTCTGGCCGGCGGCGTGGAATTCCAGGGTGACTTCGGTCGGGCGGTCCGGCGTGGCGTGCAGGCTGCGCAGATGGGTGGCCTGGCGCTCGGCGCCGCTGCTTTCGCCGAACAGGGCGAAGCAGATGGCGTCCAGCAGCGTCGTCTTGCCGGCGCCGGTGGGGCCGCAGATCAGGAACAGGCGGTGCGGGGCCAGGTCGGCGAAGTCCAGCTCCTGCCGGGCGGCGTAGGGGCCGAAGCCCTCCATGGTCAGTTTCAGCGGGCGCATCAGGGCTGCTCGGCGCTGGTGAGGGCGGCTGTCACGACGGGGCGGGCCTCGGGCGGCAGCGGGGCGCCCCGCATGGCCTGGTGGAAGGCCTCGAACTGCTGGAGCGGGCTGGCGGCGCGGGCGGCGGCGGGCAGCGCGGTGGCGGTGCTGGGCAGCGCCTCCGCCACCCAGCGTAGGCCGATGATGCGCGGGTAGTTCTGCGCCAGGCGGCGCTGGGCTTCGGCGATGGGCAGCGGGTCCGTCAGTTCCAGCGCCAGGTAGTCCTGGCTGGTGGCGGCCAGCAGCGTGGCCAGGTCGCCACGGAGGATGCGCAGCGGGTGCAGCGGGGTGAGCGGGAGTTCCTGGGTGGTCACGCCGCCCTGGGCGTCCAGCTCCACCAGGGTGACGGATTTCTGCTGGTTGGCCTCGCTGGTGGAATAGGCCAGCGGCGAGCCGGCGTAGCGCAGCCGGCCTTCTGCGAGCGATTGCGGGCGGTGCAGGTGGCCGAGGGCGACGTAGTGGAAGCCGGCGAAGCGGGCGGCGCTGATCTGGCCGGTGCCGCCGACGGATAGGCCGCGTTCGCTTTCGGTCTCGGAACCGCCGGCGACGAAGGCGTGCGCGACCAGGACGCGGCGCTGGTTGGGCGTGCAGAGCGCGTGGAGGAGGGGGGCGAGGAGGGCCATGCCCTGGTCGTGGTCGGCGACCACGCGGGGGGAGGGTTGGTCGGCGCCCGTGCC
Source organism: uncultured Rhodospirillales bacterium (assembly GCA_903835235.1). Taxonomy (GTDB): domain Bacteria; phylum Pseudomonadota; class Alphaproteobacteria; order Acetobacterales; family Acetobacteraceae; genus CAIMOR01. The sequence goes on along the minus strand of CAILMF010000085.1, from coordinate 19,413 downwards.
GGGCGTGGCGTGGTGCTCGGCGGGGAGTTTCTGCGCCAGCAGCAGCGGCGAGGCGTAGCCGCTGGCGACGATGCTGACCGGGCCATGCGCGTCGTGGAAGGTCCAGGCGCGGCCCAGCGGGCTGTCGGCGATGTGCAGGCCGCCGCCGGCCAGCAGGCGGGCGCCAAAAGCCAGGCGGCGGGCATCGTCGTGGTTGCCGGGGATCAGCACCACAGGGGTGCGCAGGCCGACGATCAGCCGGTGCAGGATATCGTCCAGCAGCTCCACCGCGTCGGCGGGGGGCACGGCGCGGTCAAAAATGTCGCCGGCGATGAGGACGGCGTCGGGCTTCGTGTCGCGCACCATCTCCAGGAACTGGCCGGCGAACAGGAATTCCTGGTCCTGGTGCAGGGAATGGCCGCCCAGGGTGCGGCCGAGATGCCAGTCGGCGGTGTGCAATAGGCGCATTGGCGGCAGGATGCGGGCTGGCGGCCGGGGCGGCAAGGGGCGCCAAGGGGCGGGAGCCGGCGGCAGGGAGCGGGGCACGGGAAGGTCAGCGCGCACGCAGGGCGTCGTTTCAGTATATTGCAGAACAATAAATCCGTCCTGATGATCCCGTCAGAACGGAAATTGCTCTATTCGTCGCGGATACCGCGCACCCCTCCATTTACCCGGCTGGCGAAGGCAAACGACCGATGGCCAGGCTGTATCACGTGCCCACCTCGCGCTCGCTCCGCGTGCTGTGGACGCTGGAGGAGATCGGCGCCACGGTGGAAGTGATCTCCCTGGGTGTGCGGCCGCGGCTGCTGGCGCCGGAATATCTTGCGATCAATCCGGCGGGTACGCTGCCTGCCCTGGTCGACGGCGACCGGGCGATCTTCGAATCGTTGGCGATCTGCGAATACCTGGCGGCCCGGCATGGCTCCGACCTGGTGGTGGCGCCGGGGGAGCCGGAGCGGCCGGAGTACCTGCAATGGCTGTTGTACGGCGAAGCGACCTTGCAGGCGCCGCTCTCCACGGTCGCGCGCGTCAGGCGCCTCCGCGACAGGACACCGGAGATGCAGGCCGGCATCGAGGCCGTGCTGGCCGATGCGCGGTCCTCGCTCTCGATGCGGGTGAAACTGCTGGAACAGCGGCTGGAGGGGCGTGACTTCCTGGTGGCGGGGCGGATGACGCTGGCCGATATTTCCGTCGGCTATCCGCTGAACACCATGGGCAAGCCCGACTTCGCCGGGCTGCTTGGCCCCCGTGCCACGGCGTATCGGGAGCGCCTGGTGGAGCGGCCGGCGTTTCGGCGCGCCGCGGCGGTGCCGTAGAGCAATATGCGTTCAGATGGCATCATCTGAACGCATATTGCTCTTATTTCAACAAGTTACAGGGCGCATGGTGCTCTGGGCTGGGGCTTGCCGTGGATGGCGGCAGCGGGTCGGCTGCGGGCCGGCAGCCGTCAGGCCAGCCGCCCATGAATGGTCAACTGGCGGCGTTCAATACCGGTACCACAGCGCCAGCACGGCGCCCTGGCCCAGCGGCACGCGGCGGCCGGCGACGTCGCGGATATAGCCCAGCGCCAGCGCCCAGGTGGGGTTGAACTCATACACCGCGGTGGCCTGCAGCTTGGAGACGCTGTAGTCCGCCCCGCCGCGGCTGTTGTTGCGCAGGCCCAGGTTGCTGAAGCTCTGCAGCATCAGCAGCCAATGCGGCAGCGGGCGCAGGCCGAAGCCGATATCCACCCGCACCTCGTCCGCCGCATTGCCGATGCGGCCGCGGAAGGCGATCTCGGCGGTGGCGAAGCCGGTCATGTTCCACGGCAGCTGGGTGCCGATGCCGTAGAGGGCGCGGATCTCGGCGCCCATGTTTGGCTCGGCGATGCGCGGCGTGCTGCCGGCGCCATCCACGCCCGGCGTGGCCAGCGTGGCCTGCACCGAAAACACGTCCAGCCGGCCCTGATGGACCAGGTAGCGGGCGAAGGCGCTGGCATCGGCCAGGCCGACATTGGTGCTGGTGCGGCCATTCTCGGTCAGCCAGGCGGCCTGCAGCCGGGGTTGCAGGCCCAGCGTCCAGCGGCTGGTGACGCCGTGTTCCCAGTAGGGGGAGGCGAGTTCGACCCGGCCGAAGCTGCCATTGCCGTTGGCGCGGCCCAGCGTGTCGAAGCCGCGGGTGCCCGCGGTGTAGGGGGTGGTTTGCAGGATGACGATGCCCTGGCCTTCCGGCTGGACCCAGGGCGCGGCCGGCGCGTGCGCGGGCAGCAGCGCCAGCGCCACCGCCAGCCCGCCGAACACCCCCCGCCTGCCGCCTGCCCGGGACATCCCCGACGCACCCCTTCCACGCCCATTACGACGGAAGTTTCTAGGCGGGAGGCGTTACCAAGGGGTGTCGTGACCGGTCCGGTTTTGTCGCGGTGCTTGGCCTCAGGCGCCGGCGCCGGCATCCGCCGGCTTGGCTTGCGCCCGCATAAGCGGGCGTCGCGCATTCGCGCTCTCAGCCGTGAGGGGCTGCCTGGGTCAGCTGCCGCAGCCTTCGCGTCCGCCGGGGGCGCGCAGCATCGCTGCCGCGATGCGGAGGCGCCGCGCGGCCCCTCGCGGTCAGGCCGTCAGTACCGGTACCACAGCGCGCCGAGCATGCCCTGGCCCAACGCCACGTGGCGGCCGCCGAGTTCCCGCAGGTAGCCGACCTCCACCTGCCATTGCGGCGCCAGGTCCACCACCAGGGAGAGCAGGGCGCGGTGGATGGAATAGTCCGGCCCGGTGCCGCGGGCGTTGCGCAGGCCGATGGTGGAGACGGTCTGGCCCATGATCAGCCAGCCCGGCGCCACGCGGATGCCGCCAGTGACCTTGTAGGTCATCTCATCCGCTGGCGGGCCGGCGCGGTAGTTGTAGGCGGCCTGCAGGTCGACGAAGCCGGACATGCCGGCCCAGAGGTTGAAGGCGTGGCCGTACATGGCGCGGATTTCGTAGCTGGCATTGGGCTCGGCCAGGCGGGGGGTGCGGCTCTGCGCCAGGCCGGGGACGCCGACCTGGCCCTGCACCGAAAGCACGTCCCAGTCACCGCGCCACAGGGTGTAGCGGGCGAACATCTTCTCCTCGGCCATGCCGAGGTTGCGGCTGCTGCCGGCCTGGTCGTGCATCCAGATGGCCTGGAGCCGCGGCTGCATGCCCACCGTGAGCCGGTCGGTCAGGCCGTGTTCCCAGTAGATGCTGGTCTCGATCCGCCGGTCGGTGCCGGTGCCGGTGGGCTGGCCGAAGCGGTTGTAGCCCTGCAGCCGGGTCTGGAAGGGCAGGGCATTGAACACCACCTGGCCGCCGCCTTCCGGCTGGGGCCAGGCGCCGGCCCAGGCGCTGCCCGGCGCCGCGGCCAGCAGGGCCAGCAGCCACAGGGCCATGGCTGTCGCCGGATTCTTCCCGCGCATGGTTGTTCCTCACAGGCTGCTACCCGCGGCGCCGTCGCCGCTTGAGGCTTTTTCCTAAATATATCTCAAAAATTAATCAAGCCTGAGTTGTGGTCAGTAGCGATACCAGTAGGCCAGGACCGCACCCTGGCCCAACGGCACGTGGCGGCCGGCGACCTCGCGGATGTAGCTCAGCGCCAGGGTGCTGCGGGCGGTGACGTCCCAGGCGATGCTGGCGTTGATGCGCTGGACCGAATAGTCGGCGCCGAAGCCGCGGCCGTTGCGCATGCCCAGGTCGGTGATGCTCTGTACCCACAGCGCCCATTCCGCCACCGGGCGGATGCCGATGGTGGTGTTCAGGTAGACCACGTCGGCCGCCGGGCCGCTGCGGAAGCGGTAGCCGGCCTGGGTTTCGAAGAAGGCGTTGACCCCTGGCGCCAGCGGAATGCCGCGGCCGTAGAGCAGCCGCAGTTCATAGGTGGCGTTGGGTTCGGCCAGGCTGGGGTTGCGGTCCCGCTGGGCCAGGCCGGGGCTGCCGACCTGGCCCTGTATGGAGAAGGCGTCGCGGTCGCCGAGGTGGATGTTGTAGCGGGCGAAGGCCTGCACCTCGGAGACGCCGAGGTTGCGGCCGTGGTTGCCGGCCTCGTTCAACCAGATGGCGGTAAGCCGGGGTTGCAGGCCGACGGTCCAGCGGGCGGTCAGGCCATGTTCCCAATAGGGGGCCAATTCCAGCGCGCGCTGGGTGCCGTAGCCGTTCGGCACGCCGCGGCGGTCGAAGCCCTGGGTGCGGGCCTCATAGGGCGCCAGCGGCAGGGTGACGAAGCCGCCATCCTCGGGCTGCGGCCAGGCGCCGGCCAGGGCCGGGCGTGGTGGCGCCAGGGCCAGCAGCAGCACCAGGGCCAGCCGGCAACAGGGGCGCAACCATGGCATGCGGGGGGAATGCCGGTTCATGACCACAGGTTTAGGCGGCGGGGGGCGGCGGAGCAATGCGAGGATGCGCAAGTGGCGTCTCAAAGACTCTGAACATTCTCATGAAATGACCGGACTTGCCGCCGGGCCGGTGGCGGGGGGAGGCTGCCGCGGAATTCGGTGGCAATCCCGCCGCCAAGGCGCCATACCTCCGCCGGGCCCGTGCGGCAGCGCCGCCGCGCCCATCGCCGCGCATGCGGTGGGCTGACAGATTACGGAGCCGCGCCCAGCGCCGGCCGTGGGGCTTGGGGCCCTGCGCGCAGGCCTGCCCCGGCGTTTCCGGCCACACGGTGCCCTGCCCTGGCAGGGACGGCGATTCGCCCCAGGGACCTGCCTGGTGAGGAAAGCCAGCCCGTGCCGCCCGAAGCGCCGAGCATCCCGCAAGGGGCCGCCGGACCTCCGCCTGGCTTCCTGCCGCCCGTGCATCCATGACGCGCCCGGCCCCGTAGGGGTCATGGGGCGTGCCGTGGCATATCCACCGCCCGGACCGCACCCGCGGGAAGGGCCAGGACCGCCGGGGATGGCCCCGGGGTCCCCCGAAGGACGACGCATGTTCGACAACTACTACCGCAAGGATATTTCCTGGGGCGGTCAGCTGCTCACCCTGGAAACCGGCAAGGTGGCCCGCCAGGCCGACGGCGCCGTGCTGGCCCGCCTGGGCGACACCATCGTGCTGTGCACCGTGGTTGGCGCGCGCGGCGTGAAGCCGGGGCAGGACTTCTTCCCGCTGACGGTGAACTACCAGGAAAAGGCCTTCGCCGCCGGCAAGATCCCGGGCGGCTTCTTCAAGCGTGAAGGCCGGCCTTCCGAGGCCGAGACGCTGATCTCCCGCCTGATCGACCGGCCGCTGCGCCCGCTGTTCCCGGATGGGTTCCGCAACGAGGTCCAGGTCATCGCCACCGTGCTGAGCCACGACATGGAGAACGAGCCTGACATCGTCGCGCTGGTGGGTTGCTCCGCCGCGCTGACGATTTCCGGCATTCCGTTCTTCGGCCCGGTGGGCGCTGCGCGGGTTGGCTTCATCGACGGCCAGTACGTGTTGAACCCGACGATGGCGCAGAAGAAGCAGAGCCAGCTGGACCTGGTGCTGGCCGGCACCGCCGAGGGCGTGCTGATGGTGGAATCCGAAGCGCATGAGCTGACCGAGGAAGTCATGCTCGGCGCCGTGACCTTCGGCCATGCCGCCTTCCAGCCGGTGATCCAGGGGATCATCGAGCTGGCCGAGCACGCCGCGAAGGACGCCTGGGCGCTGCCCGAGCCGAGCGAGGCGGAAGTGGCGCTGAAGGCGCGCATCACCGCGCTGGGCCATGCCGACATGGTGGAAGCCTACAAGGAAACCCAGAAGCTGGTCCGCCAGGGCAAGGTGGGCGCGGTGAAGAAGGCCGTGGTGGCCGGGCTTGAGGCCGAGGGCCTGGACGCCGGCGCCGCCAAGGGCCTGCTGAAGGAGCTTGAGGCGGACGTCGTTCGCAACAACATCCTGAACACCGGCCTGCGGATCGATGGCCGCGACACCAAGACCGTGCGCCCGATCGTGGCCGAGGTTGGCGTGCTGCCGCGCGCCCATGGTTCCGCGCTGTTCACCCGTGGCGAGACCCAGGCGCTGTGCGTGGCCACGCTGGGCACCGGGCAGGATGAGCAGATCATCGACGCGCTGGCGGGCGAGTACCGCGAGAACTTCATGCTGCACTACAACTTCCCGCCCTACAGCGTGAACGAGACGGGCCGCATGGGCAGCCCGGGCCGCCGCGAAGTGGGCCATGGCAAGCTGGCGTGGCGCGCGCTGCACCCGCTGCTGCCGGAGAAGGACAAGTTCCCCTACACCATGCGCGTGGTCTCCGAGATCACCGAGAGCAACGGCTCTTCCAGCATGGCGACGGTCTGCGGCACCAGCCTCAGCCTGATGGATGCGGGTGCGCCGCTGAAGCGCCCCTGCGCCGGCATCGCCATGGGCCTGATCAAGGAAGACCACGCCTTCGCCGTGCTGTCGGACATTCTGGGTGACGAAGACCACCTGGGCGACATGGACTTCAAGGTGGCGGGCACCGAGGTGGGCATCACCGCGCTGCAGATGGACATCAAGATCACCAGCATCACGCCGGAGATCATGAAGATCGCGCTGGAGCAGGCCCGCGACGGCCGGCTGCACATCCTGGGCGAGATGGCCAAGGGGCTGACCGGCGCCCGTGGCGACGTGGCGGCGACCGCGCCCCGCATCACCGTGATCAATGTGCCGAAGGACAAGATCCGCGACGTGATCGGGTCCGGCGGCAAGGTGATCCGCGAGATCTGCGAGCAGACCGGCTGCAAGATCGACATCGAGGATGACGGCACCATCAAGGTGGCGGCGACCAGCATCGAGGCGGCGCAGAAGGCCATTGATTGGATCCAGGGGATCACGGCCGAGGCCGAGATCGGCAAGATCTACAATGGCAAGGTGGTGAAGACCGCCGAGTTCGGCGCCTTCGTGAACTTCCTCGGCGCCAAGGACGGCCTGGTCCACATCTCCGAACTGGCCAATGAGCGGGTCAACAAGACCAACGACGTCGTCAACCAGGGCGATGCCGTGAAGGTGAAGGTCATCGGCTTCGACGAGCGGGGCAAGGTGAAGCTGTCCATGCGCGTGGTCGACCAGGCCACCGGCGCCGACATCTCCGACCAGGTGGGCGCCAAGCGCCCGCGGGCCGATGGTGAGAGCGACGAGCGGCCGCGCCGCGAAGGTGGCGATGACCGCGGCCCCCGTCGCGACCGTGGTGATCGCCCGCGCCGTGGCGATTTCTGATCGCTGACCTATATGAGGTGGCCGGGACTCCCCAAGGGGGTCCCGGCTGCGTCATAACTTTGCAATGAAACACTGGAGCCGCTGTTCGTGAAGGCCATCAACGCTATCCGCATGGGGGGCGTCGACGTCCTGCCGCTGGTCGAGGGCGGCAAGGGCGTTGCCATTTCCAATGGCGCGTCCTCGGGCGCCTGGGCTGCCGCCGGCGGCGTGGGGACATTCTCCGCGGTCAACGCGGACAGCTACGACGAGCAGGGCCGGGTGATCCGCCAGATCTACCATGGCAAGACCCGGCGTGAGCGGCATGACGAGCTGGTGGCCTATGGCATCCGCGGCGGCATTGCCCAGGCGCGGGAAGCGCATGAGCGCAGCGGCGGCAAGGGGCGCATCCACGCCAATATCCTGTGGGAGATGGGCGGCGCCGAGCGCGTGGCGCGCGGCATTCTGGAAGGGGCCAAGGGGCTGATCAACGGCATCACCTGCGGTGCCGGCATGCCCTACAAGCTTTCCGAAATTGCCCGGGAGTTCCGGGTGCATTACTACCCCATCGTGTCCTCCGCCCGCGCCTTCGGCGCGCTGTGGAAGCGCAGCTATTCCAAGACCCGGGAATGGCTGGGCGGCGTGGTCTACGAGGACCCCTGGCTGGCCGGCGGGCATAACGGGCTGAGCAATTCCGAAGACCCGTTGAAGCCGGAAGCGCCCTTCGCCCGGGTGCTGAAGCTGCGCCAGCAGATGCGCGAATTCGGCCTGGGCGACGTGCCGATCATCATGGCCGGCGGCGTCTGGTGGCTGGAGGAATGGGCCGACTGGATCGACAACCCCGAGCTGGGGCCGATTGCCTTCCAGTTCGGCACTCGGCCGCTGGTGACGCAGGAAAGCCCGATCTCGGAGGCCTGGAAGCAGCGGCTGCTGACGCTGAAGGAAGGCGACGTGCTGTTGCAGCGCTTCAGCCCGACCGGCTTCTACAGCAGCGCGGTGCGCAACGACTTCCTGGCCGAGCTGGAGGCGCGGAGCGAGCGCCAGGCGGCCTTCACTGCCGAGCCCATCGGCGACCACGTGTGCGAATACGGCGTCGGCCCGCGCAAGCGGAAGGTCTGGGTGACCGCGCATGACCTGGCGCGCATCCGCCAGTTCGAGGTTGAGGGCTTTGTCGAGGCGCTGCGGACGCCGGACAACACGCTGATCTTCGTGACGCCGGAGAAGGCGCAGGAAATCCTGAAGGACCAGGTGGACTGCATGGGCTGCCTGAGCCATTGCCGGTTCAGCAACTGGGCGCAGATCGAACCCGACTACACCAACGGCCACAAGGCGGACCCGCGCAGCTTCTGCATCCAGAAGACCTTGCAGGACATCAGCCATGACGGCGCGCTGGAGCACAACCTGATGTTCGCCGGGCACAACGCCTACCGGTTCGGCTCCGACCCGTTCTATTCGAATGGGTTCATCCCGACCGCGAAGCAACTGGTCGAGCGGATTCTGACGGGGCGGTGAGCCCACTGCCCGCTACTTAGGCATCGAAAGGCTCCCTCCCTGCCGCATCGGCGGGGTGGGGGCCTTTTTTCGTTCTGGCCTTGATGTTGCATCTGTCCGCGGCATCCTATCGGGGCCGCCGCCATGCCCATGCCGATTGCAGCCGAACCCGGTGCCATCTCGGTCGAGCCTGGCCGCACGGCGTTGGTCATAATCGACATGCAGCGGGATTTCCTGGAAGCCGGCGGCTTCGGCGAGAGCCTGGGCAATGATGTCTCCTTGCTGCACGCCGCCGTGGCGCCGTGCCAGGCGGTGCTGGCTGCCGCCCGGGCCGCCGGAATGCTCGTCATCCACACGCGGGAAGGCCATCGGCCGGACATGGCGGATTGCCCGCCGGCCAAGTGGGCGCGCGGGCCAGAGGGCATGCGGATCGGCGACCGCGGCCCGATGGGGCGCATCCTCATTCGCGGTGAGCCGGGGCACGACATCATCCCCGCGCTGGCCCCCGTACCCGGAGAAGTGGTCTTGGATAAGCCCGGCAAGGGCGCCTTCTGCGCCACCGATATGGACCTGATCCTGCGGTCGAAGGGCATCGAGGCGCTGCTGGTCTGCGGCGTGACCACCGAGGTCTGCGTCAATACCACGGTGCGGGAGGCGAATGACCGCGGCTATCGCTGCGTTGTCGTGGCCGATGCCTGCGCCAGCTATTTCCCTGCCTTCCATGCCGCCGCGCTGGCCATGGTGAAGGCCCAAGGGGGGATTTTCGGCTGGGTGGCGCCTTCGGGCGCCGTGCTGGCCGCGTTGGGGTAGCCGCGGCGCGCTCCCCTGCGGCAGCCCCGGGGCAGCCCCCGGGGGAACCCCGCGGGAAGGGCGTGGCGGCCTGAAGCGAAGCGGGCGCCCCGGCCGCCGGGGTGGCCGCGCCGGCACTGCAAATCGGGGGAGTATGACGATGTCCGCAACCACTGGCCCGAGGCTCTGGACGCCCGGCGACTGGAACGCGCTGTTCGGCTTCGGCACGAATATCCTGGTCAACCTGATGACCTTGACGGCGCTGCTGCGCTTCGTGCTGCAGATGCCCGACGCCATCGTCTTCGGCCGCATCCTGCCGGCGGCGGGGCTGATGATGTTCCTGTCCACCGGGTATTACGCCTGGCTGGGCTGGCGCCTGGCGCAGAAGACCGGGCGCAGCGACGTGTGTGCGCTGCCGTCCGGCATCTCGGTGCCGCACATGTTCATCGTGTGCTTCGTCATCATGCTGCCGATTGCGGCGGCGACGAAGGACCCGGTGAAGGGCTGGGAGGCCGGGCTGGCCTGGGTCTTCATCCAGAGCTTCATCCTGATGGCCGGCGGCTTCGTGGCGCCCTACATCCGCAGGATCACGCCGCGGGCGGCGCTGCTGGGCACCTTGGCCGGGGTATCGGTCACCTTCATTTCCATGCGCCCGGCGCTGGAGATGTTCATGACGCCGGTGATCGGGCTGGTCTGCCTCGGCATCATCCTGGCCAGCTGGTTCGGCGGGTTCCGCTACTGGCGCGGCATGCCCGCGGGGCTGGTGGCCATTGCCGCGGGCATGCTGATCGCCTGGGGCAGCAAGCTCTTCGGCATCGAGGTCGGTGGTGTCGGCGTGGCGGGCGTGAGCGCGGCGATCTCGGGCATCGGCTTCTCGGTGCCGCTGCCGGCCTTCGACCATGTGTTCGGCGGGTTCGAGTTCATCGGGATCATTCTGGTTACCGCCATTCCCTTCGGCATCTACGACCTGGTGGAAGCCATGGACAATGTGGAGAGCGCCGAGGCCGCTGGCGACCACTACCCCACCACGCAGGTGTTGACGGCGGATGGCGTGGTCAGCCTGATCGGCTGCCTGATGGGCAACCCCTTCATCAACGCGGTCTATATCGGCCATCCCGGCTGGAAGGCGATGGGCGGGCGGATCGGCTATTCCGCCGCGACCGGCGTGGTGATGCTGGCGCTGACCTGGCTGGGCATTGGCGGGTTGCTGCTGGCGCTGGTGCCCTTGGTCGCGATCCTGCCGATCCTGCTCTACATCGGCATGCTGATCGGGGCGCAGGCCTTCCAGGAGACTCCGAAAAACCATGCGCCGGCGGTGGTGCTGGCGCTGGTGCCGCATCTGGCGGCCTGGGCGAAGACGCTGATCGATGGCGTGCTGGGCGCGGCGGGGACCAATGCCGCCGCGGTTGGCCTGGACAAGATGGCGCAGAACGGCGTGCTGTATTCCGGCCTTGCCGTGCTGGGGGAGGGCAGCATCCTGTCCGGGCTGATCTTCGCGGCCATCGGGGTCTTCGTGATCGACCGGAAATGGGACAACGCGGCCGGGTTTGCCGCGGCCGGGGCGGTGCTGACCTTCTTCGGCTTCATGCACGGGCCGGCGGTGGGCGTGGCGGTCACGCCGGTGGTGGCGGCGGCCTATGCGCTGCTGGCGGTGCTGCTGTTCGGCTTCGGCCGGGTGGCGCAGCCGGCGCCGGCCATGGCCGCGGCGGAGTAGCGCACCCCGCCGTGCCTGGGGCTTTCATGCCCCTGCGGCCGGGATTAAGCAGTAGGGAAGGCGTCCGCCGAATGTGGCGGGCGCCTTTCGTGCGTTTGGCGGGGGCGGCGGATGGCGGGGTTCGGGATGGCGCTGGCAGTGCTGCTGACGACGCTGCTGGCGGCGGCCGGCATGGCGGGGCTTGGCGCGCTGGCGCTGCGCTGGCGGGGTCAGCGCTGGGCCGACCTGGCCGTGGGCTGGGGCGTGCTGGGGCTTTGCCTGCTGCTGACCTCCGCGGTGGGGCTGCCGGTGGGGCCGGTGCTGGTGCCGCTGCTGCTGGCGGGGCTGGTGGCCTTCGGCTGGCGGTTCCGGCCCGCGGGCCAGTTCTGGCTGCTGGCGCTGCTGGTGGCGCCGCTGCTGGCGCTGGCGGCGGCCATGCCGGTGACCGCCTGGGACGACTTTGCGCAGTGGCTGCCCAATGCGCGCTACCTGCTGGAGCAGGACAGTTTCCCCCGCGCCGGGCTGCCGCCGCCGGCCAGCTGGCATGGCGGGTATCCCTATGGCGTGGCGGTGGTGACCTATGCCGCCAGCCTGCCGCTGCGCGCGCTGGGGCTGGCGCCGATGGCGGAAACCGCGGCCGCCGTCTTCGCGCTGCTGCTGCTGGCCACCATGGCCGCGGGGGTGGTGGCCAGCGCCGGGCGCGCGGCCTCCGGCTGGGCGGTGGCGCTGGCGGCGCTGCTGGTGTTCTGGCTGAACCCCAGCTTCGTGCCGCGGGTCATCTTCACCAACTATGGCGAGGCGCCGACGGCGGCGCTGCTGGGGCTGCTGGCGTTGCTGCTGCTGCGGCGCGACGCGGCATCCGGGGTGCAGGCGGCGCTGGTGCTGGCGGCCATGGTGAACGTGAAGCAGACCGGGCTGGTGCTGGCCGTGCTGGTGCTGGCGGGGGCGGCGCTGCTGGCGCTGGCCGAGCGGCGGCGGCCCTGGGGCCTGGTGCTGCTGGCGGTGCCGATGCTGGTGATGTGGGCGCTGTGGCAGCCGCATGCGGCGGCGGCCGGCGGGGTCTTCGGCTTCAAGCCGCTGGCGCAATGGGCCTGGGGCATGGCGGAGCAAACGCTGGCGAGCATCGGCAAGATCATGCTGCAGAAGCTGTTCTTCACGCTGCTGCTGCTGGCGGTGCTGGGGCTGGCCTGGCTGGCGCTGTGGCGGGGCTGGCGCAGCCCGGCGGCGCGGCTGGCACTGCTGGCGGCGCCGCTGCTGGCGGGGTGGCCGTGCTTCCTGTTCATCGCCTACATGGGCGGCGATTTCGCGTCCTATGAGGTGGTCCGGGCGGCGAGCTTCTGGCGCTACGGCACGCAGCTGGGCGGGGTGATGATGGTGGCCGCGGCGCTGTACCTGCTGGCGCAGCCGGTGCCTGGCTGGCTGCGGCCTTGGGTGGCGCGGCGCTGGGCCTTGCCGGCCGGCTGCGCGGTGCTGCTGCTGCTGCCGGTGGCCGGGTTCGGGCTGCTGTGGCCGAGCAAGCGGGAGCAGGCGCCGCCACTGCGCCGCACCCTGGCCGCGGTGGCGCCGAGCATCGCGCCCGGCGGCGTGGTGCTGGTGGTGGACCCCGGCGGCAACGGCTTCAGCGCCTTCGTGGCGGAGTATGCGCTGCAGGGGCGGGCGCGGGTGGTGCTGCCGCCGCGCAGCTTCGAGCGGGCCGCGCCGGGTAAGGCCACGCTGCCGGCCCAGCCGACAGCGGCCCAGGCCGGGCAGGCGCTGATGCTTTCGGCCGATGCCGCGACGCTGGCCGCGATGGGCACGGCGCCGCTGCCATCCGGGGAATGGCGCCTGCTGCGGCGCGAGGGCGCCGGCTGGGTGGCGCAGGCGGCGGGGCGGTTGGGCGTTGCGCCCTGACGCGGCGCCGCCGCTTCACGCCACCCCGCCAACCGGGTTCTGGCTACCCGGCATAGCCTTCCACCAGGGAGACATCGCCATCCGCCGCGCGCTGCCGCAGCGCGATCAGCGGGGCGTATTCCGGCGACGAGTAAAAGGCCTTCAGCGCGGCCATGTCGGCGAATTCCACGACGACCACGCGGTTGAAGGGCGTGCCCTCCACCGCCTGCGCGGCGCCGCCACGGATCAGGTAGCGGCCGCCGAACCGGGCGATGAGGGGCGCGACCTGGCGGCCGTATTCGGCATAGGCCACCGGGTCCTTCATGGTCACGTGGCCGACGAGATAGGCCGGCATCACAGCGCCTCCAGCGGTTCGCCCATGGCTGGGTTCATGCCCACCTTGCCCAGCGCCGCCCAGCCGCGTTCGTATTGCGGCGGGGCGGAGATCGCCTCCGGCCGGCCCAGCGCCACGGCGGCGCGCAGCGGCCAGTAGGGGTCGCGCAGCAGCACGCGGGCCAGCAGGATCAGGTCGGCCTTCCCGGTTTCGATGATCTCCTGCGCCTGGGCCGGTTCGGTGATGAGGCCGACGGCGGCGACGGGCAGGCCGGCGCCCTGGCGCACCGCGATGGCGCCGGGCACCTGGTAGCCCGGGCCCAGCGGGATCTTCTGCCGGGCGTCGAGGCCGCCGGAGGAGACGTCGATGATGTCGGCGCCGGCCTCTTTCAGCAGGGCGGAGAGCTGCACGCTTTCCTCGGTGGTCCAGCCGCCTTCCACCCAATCCGTGTGGGAGATGCGCACGCTCATCGGCATGGCATCCGGCAGCGCGGCGCGCACCGCCCTCGCGCATTCCAGCACGAAGCGCGTGCGGCCGGCGAAATCGCCGCCCCAGCTGTCGTTGCGCTGGTTGGACAGCGGCGAGAGGAATTCGTGCAGCAGGTAGCCATGCGCGGCGTGGAGTTCGACCAGCTCATACCCGGCGGCGACGCTGCGCTTGGCCGCGGCGGCGAAGGCGGCGATGGTCGCGGCGATGTCGCCCTCGCTCATGGCCTGGGGCGTGGCGTAGTCACCGAAGGCGGCGGCGCTGGGGGCCAGGGCCGTCCAGGGCTGCTGGGCCGGGGCGTGGACCCAGCCGGGGCCGCGGCTGCCCTTGCGGCCCGCATGGGCGATCTGGATAGCGGGCACCGAGCCGACGCGCTTGATGGCGGCGGCCAGCTTGGCGTGCGGGCCGATATGCTGGGCGCCCCAGATGCCGACATCGCCGGGCGCGATGCGACCTTCCGGCGTCACCGCGCTGGCTTCCACCATGGTCAGGCCGGCGCCGCCCATGGCACGGGGCACCAGGTGCATCATGTGCCATTCGGTCGGCTTGCCGTCGCCGTTGCAGCAGTACATGCACATCGGCGAGACGCCGATGCGGTTCTTCAGGGTCAGGCCGCGCAGGGTCAGCGGGTCGAACAGATGGGTCACTCAGGCGCTCCGGGATTGGTTGCCGCCATGGTGACAGGTGGTGGCGGTGGCGTCACCCGGGGGGCGTCAGGAACGCGGCGCCCAGGGGCCGAGCCGGCCCAGCCGGTTCTCGAACACGCCGAACCAGGTGGCGCCGCCGGGCGGGTAGGGCAGCAGCAGGCCGCCGGCATCGGTGGGGAAGCGGGTGCGGGCCACGGTATCCGCCACGTTGCCGCCGATCGCCTCCACGCCGGCGGGCGTGACGGCGACCACCAGGTCGCAATGCATCGGGCGGAAGGCGCCGTTGTCGGCGGCGCGCTGGCGCCAGTCGGAAATGGCGTTGCGGCTGCTGCGGTCGGCGCAGACGAGGTCGCCGGGCTGCGGCGCGTATTCGCTGGGGGAGCGGGGGTAGAACGGCGCCTGGGCCGGGAAGTCGGCGGCGTCCTTCAGCATGTGGTCGATGTAGAAGCTGTGCGCGGCGGTGGGGCGGAACTCCCGCGCATCCACCCCGGCGCGCTGGAAGATGTAGCTGATGAAGGCGGCGGACCAGGCCTGGGCGCGCCAGAGCTGGGCGCCCTCCGGCTGGCCGGCGAGCGCTGCGGCGTAGATGCGCCGGTTGCTGGCGATGGTGCCGGCCTCATCCGGGGCGACCAGCCAATAGGCCAGCACGCGGGGGAAGTTTTCCAGCTGGGCCTCGGCGCTGGCGGCGGGGGCGGCTGCGCCGGGCTGGCGTTCCACCGCGCCCCATTCGCGCCATTCGGCCTCCGCGATGGTGAGGATGCGGGCGCGGATGCTGGGCGGGTAGGGCAGCGGCGGGGCCATGGCCACCACGGGCGGCGGCGGCGCGGCGCAGGCGGCCAGCAGGGCGAGGAGCAGCAGGGCGAGGGAGCGCATGCCGCCAGAGTAGCGCAGCGTCGCGGGCCGGGCCATGCTGGCGGCAACCGGAGGAGGCCGCGATGTCCGAACAGACCTCATCGAAGATGGGCCGGCTGTTTCACCAGTCCGAGATGTTCCAGGTGGAGAGTTTCGACGGTCGGCGCCGGGTGAAGGCGGACCGCAGCGTCAGCCGCGCGACCATCACCGAGCCGGCGCGGGAGATCCCCGTGCATGCCGAATGCGACGTGCTGGTGCTGGGCGGCGGCCCCGCCGGCACGGCGGCGGCGGTGGCGGCCGGCAGGCTGGGCGCTAAGGTGATGCTGATGGAGCGGCACAACCATTTGGGTGGGCTGGCGACCGGCGGCCTGGTGCTGTGGATAGACCGCATGACCGACTGGACCGGCCAGCTGGTGATCCGCGGCTTTGCCGAGGAATTCCTGGGCCGCCTGCCGCCGGGCAGCGTGGCCGGGCCGCCGCGGGAGGCCTGGGGTTCGCGCGACGCGGCGACGGCGGCCTGGTGGCAGCTGCGGACGGCGGCCTACCACGGCACCGTGACCTGGTCGCCCACCTGCGACCCCGAGCAGATGAAGTACGTGGCGCAGGAAATGGTGCTGCAGGCCGGCGCCGAGCTCCTGTTCCACTGCTGGGGCGCCATGCCCGTGATGGAGGGCAACGCGGTGCGCGGCGTGGTGTTCGAGAGCAAGGCCGGCAGGCGCGCCGTGCTGGCCAAGGTGGTGGTGGATGCCACGGGGGATGGCGACATCTTCGCGCGGGCCGGGGCGCGCTGGCATGGCGATATCAATGCCGACGACATCCACCATTGCAGCAACACCGCCTTCATGTTCGCGGGCTGCGACATGCCGGCCTTCCTGCGCTGGCGCGGCGAGAAGCCCGAGGAATTGGCCAGCTTCATCCAGGCCGGCAAGGCGAAGTACGGGCTGTTCGAGCGGGCGTTTGTGAGTTGGCGCGACGACGTGGCGCTGTTCATGGGGCCGCGCATGGTCGGCTTCAACGCGCTGGACCCGGACGACCAGAGCGAGGTGGAGATCCGCAGCCACCGGCTGATGATGCAGCATCTGGAGCACTACAAGGCGGCGGCGCCGGGCTTCGCCGGGGCCTACCCGATCCTGTCGGCGCCGCAGCTGGGGGTGCGGCATACCCGGCGGCTGGCCGGCATGGGCGCGGTGCTGCGGGAGAGCTGGGACGGCCGGGTGATGCCGGACGAGATTGCGGTGACGCCCTCGCCAGGGCCGAAATTCCCCAATATATCCGTGCCCTATGGCGCGCTGGTGCCGGAGGCGCTGGACGGGCTGCTGGCGCCGGGGCGGCATGTGAGCTGCGACCCCACCAGCCACAGCTTCATGCGCGAGATTCCGCAGTGCTGGCTGACCGGGCACGCCGCCGGGGTGGCGGCGGCGCTGGGGGTGCAGGCCGGGGTGGAACCGCGCGCGGTGGATGTGCGGGCCGTGCAGCAGGCGCTGGTGCGGCAGGGGGCGTATCTGAGCCCCGAGGTGCTGGCGGTGGCGGCGGAGTAGCGCGGCCGAGGGGTTCGGCCGCGCCTGGCTGTTCGAGCGGCTGCCTCGCCGCCGGTGAGGCTACCGGCGACGATCGGACGGCGGCTACAGCCCAGTGCGCAGCCCGGTGCCGCCGCCGCCGAAGACCAGGAACAGGATCAGCACGATCACCAGCAGGCCGAGGATGCCGCCGAAGCCGCGCCCGCCATAGTAGCCGGAGCGATAGCCGTAGAAGCCGCCGCCGCCGAACAGCAGGAACAGCACGAGGATGATGAGGATGAGCGACACCGGGTTCACCTTGGATGATGCCGGTGGCTAACGGTGCCGCTGCGCCCTGGGTTGCCGGGGCGGCGGGGTGATCGCGGCGTTTCGCTGAGGGCTGGCGGGGTGGCGGGGTGGCGGGCGGTTCGCGCCGGCGTGGCCGCAATGACAAACAGCGGCGATTGCATACGATTTGCCTTGTCACGTACTTTTGAAATCCGTATACGTTCAATTGTTCAGGCGGTGCCTTGGACGTCTCCTCCCAGTGGTTCTTTGCCGCAGCCTGGGGCTGGGCCAAGGGCTACAACTTGGGCCGCTGGGATCACTCCCAGCGGCCCGTTTTTTTGGAGGCGCGCACTCGTCAAGGTGATCTCAAAAATCTTTGGTCGAAGCGGACCCTAAAATCTTCAATCGCTTCTTCAAAACGATCAAAACCCTCCGCCTTCATTTTTGCCGCAAAACCGATGCTACGTTCCGTACCTATCACTGCAGACCAAAAATATTGAACCATTTTGACCGAATTCAGCTGTTCCATCCGCATGATGGTTAGGCGAACGCCTTGCTTAAGTGCTTCAGATGATGCCGGCGATTGCAAAACAGGATTAAAAATCCGGAGCCTTAGAAAGTCCATAATATCGGATTCTTTTTTGCCAAGCTGCGGCATAGCTCTCTCCTCCTAGTACGGATGGGGCGGAAGCCCCGAATTTAAAACCGCCGGAAGCGCGGCGCGCCATCCGCGCCTGGTTCCGCCGCCACGCGGCCCTGGCGTTCCAGCCGGCGCAGATGCGCCAACGTCTCCCCCACCGCGAAGCCCACCTGGGTCTGCTCGACCGCCGCGCGGGGGAACAGCGATTGTGCGGCCTCGAAGGCGGTCAGCGGCTCGGCGCAATAGCCGGCCAGGGCGTCCAGGCGTTCCGCGTGGTGGGCGGCCAGCGTGTCCAGCCGGGTGTGCAGCGTGCGGAAGGGTTCGCCATGGCTGGGCAGCACCAGCGCGTCCGCCGGCAGGGCGCGGAAGGCCTCGTTGCTGCGCAGGAAGTCGCCGAGCGGGTCGGCCTGGGGTTCGCCGGCGTGCAGGCCGACATAGGGTGAAATGCGCGGCAGGATCTGGTCGGCCGAGATCAGCACGTTGAGTTCGGCATTGTACAGGCAGGCCATGTCCGGCGAATGGCCGGCGCCGGTCAGCACGCGCCATTCGGCGCCACCGATCCGCATGGACCCGCCGGCCTTGATGGCGTGGAAGCTGCGCGGCAGTTCCGCCACCGCGCGCTGGTACAGCGGCCCGCGCTGCTCGACGAAGCTGATATACTCCGGCGCGCAGCCGGCGGCGGTGTAGAAGCTGGCCTGCTGCGCCATCATGTCCGGGCCGCTGTCGAACCACAGGCTGCGCGCCTGCAACCACTCGATCCGCGTCATGGTCGGCAGCAGGCCGAAGCGTTCGCACAGCCAGCCGCACAGGCCGATATGGTCGGGGTGGAAATGCGTGATCAGCAGGCCCGTCAGCTGCTTGCCGCCCAGGTTGGGGTGGGCGAGGACCTGGTCCCACAATTCGCGGCTGCTGCGGCCGGCCACGCTGGTGTCTACCGCCAGGAAGCCGCCGTCATGTTCGAAGAACCAGACGTTCACATGGCCGGGCGGGAAGGGCAGCGGCATGCGGGCGCGGAACAGGCCGGGGAGGATGGGGCGGACTTCGCCCGGCGTGGGGATGTCCTGCGTGGTGGCTGGCGTTGGGGTCATGGCGGCAGGTTAGGGCCGGTGTGCGGCGCGTGCCACCCCGTGGCGAATTACCGGCGCGACTTAACGCTATCTTCAACTGCCTGCGCCAGCGTATCGGCGGCCCCGAGGATCGGGGCGACAGCGCAGGAAAATCCGCCATGTCCTTCTCGATCAATACCAATGCCAGCGCCATGGTCGCGCTGCAGTCGCTGACCGACACCACGGCAGACCTGCAGGCAACCCAGAAGCGCATCTCCACCGGCTACCGGGTGGCCGATGCCAAGGATGACGGCGCCGCCTATGCGGTGGCCGAACGCATCCGGGGCGATATCGCCGCGACGCAATCCGCCAACCAGCAGCTGGGTTCGGCTTCCGGCCTGCTGAAGGTGACCAGCGTGGCGATGCAGAACGTCTCCGACCAGTTGCAGCAGTTGCAGAGCGTGACGGTGAAGCTGGCCGACGGCACGCTGACCGCGAGCCAGCGCAGCCAGTACCAGGCGCAGGTCAAGCAGCTGACCAACGCGATGAACAGCTTCATCAAGGATGCCAGCTACAACGGGCTGAACATTCTGAACGACCCGGCGACGACGCTGGTCAGCGTGGTGCAGGATGGCTCCGGCACCTACTACACCTTCAACGGCTACAAGGCCGTGACCAACATCTACGACGCGGT
>CAILMF010000084.1 GCA_903835235.1 uncultured Rhodospirillales bacterium | reverse complement strand
GTTGATCTCGGTGAGCAGGTTGTTCTTGATCAAGCTCTTGAACACCGCGTTGCGGGCCGCGGCCGGCAGGGTCTTCGGGGCGCGGGCGAGGCCCATCTCGTGCTGCGCGGCGGCGCTGAGGACCACGCGGGCGGTATCGGAAAGGGTCATAATGCTGTCTCCGGTGCCGGGGCCGACCATCTGGCCCCTACTGCCGGGAGCCCCGCCGGCGTCGCCGGTCGGGGCGGTGCGGGAATGGCCCGCGTCAGGCCGCGTATTCGCCGCGGCGGAAATGCTGATCCGCGATGTCCTTCAGCTTCGCGGTGGCATCCGAAAGCCAGGCCGCTTCGCCCCAAAGCACCGTCTCCGGGTCCGCGCCGAAATGGTCCGCGCTGGCCTGGGTCAGTTCGGCGAGCAGGGCGTCGAATTCGGCCTTCTTCGCCAGGAAGGCGGCCAGGCTGTTTTCCTGGTTGCGGGTGGCGCGGGCGGTGCGGTCAGTCATGCTGGTCTCCGTCGTGGGGCAGGGCATCCCCTGCGTGTGACGGACCATTCGCGCTGTGCCGCGGACGAGCCAAGCAAGATGCAGCGTTATCTTATTGCTATGATTGGTTGTTTTTGATCATGCTGCTCGCAGCGTGCCCGAGCGCCGCGCGCCCTGGTTCGACGCCGCGGTCGGGCCATATCTTGGATATGAACAGCAACGCGACCGCCCCCGCCGCCACCATCTACTACGATGGGGCATGCCCGATTTGCTCACGCGAGATCGCGCAATACCGGAATGCCACGGGAGCCGACCGACTGGCCTTCGTCGACGTCTGTACTGCCGGGGGCGCCAATCTCGGTCCTGGCCTGACACGCGACGCAGCCTTGGCCCGGATGCATGTCCGCCGCGCGGACGGAAGCTTGGTCTCTGGCGCTGCGGCATTCGCAGAACTTTGGTGCCACCTTCCAAGGCTCGCTTGGGCCGGCCGCTTGGCCTTGTCGCCGCTTGTGCTTCCCGTTCTCGAACTTGGCTACCGAGCATTCCTGAAGATAAGGCGGCTCTGGCGTCACTGATCTGCGCCGCCGCCTTCCGGTTCAAGCCGCATCGGCTCGGCGATCCTGAGCAACATCGGCAAAGCTGCGATCCTCGCCTTCCAGCGTCGCGGCTTCGCCGATCGCCTCCTGCCAGCGCCGCACGATGACGTCGGCATAGCAGGGGTCGAGTTCCAGCAGCACCGCACGCCGCCCGGTGCGCTCCGCCGCGATCATGGTGGTGCCCGAGCCGCCAAACAGATCCAGTACCGTGTCGCGCGGCTTGCTGCTGTTGCGGATCGCGCGTTCGACCAGCGCCACCGGCTTCATCGTCGGATGCAGGTCGTTCCGCGCCGGCTTGTCGAAGTGCCAGACATTCCCCTGGTCGCGGGCGCCGCACCAATAGTGCTGGCTGCCCTGCTTCCAGCCGTACAGCATGGCTTCGAACTGCTGGTGGTAGTCGGCGCGGCCAAGGGCGAAGGTGTTCTTCGCCCAGATGATGGTGCTGGACCACTTGCCGCCCGCCTCCTGCCAGGCGCGATGCAGCACCGGCCATTCTGACGAGGACATGCAGACGTAGCAGGCGCCCTTCGTCACCTGCAGCACATTGGCCAGTGCGGGCCGCAGGAAGTCGAGGAAGCCCTGGCCCAGCGCATCATTGGCGATGGTCATCTTGGCCGCAGTGCCGCCCTGGTAGGCGACATTGTAGGGCGGGTCTGTCCAGGCCATGTCGGCCAGGTGGCCGGCACCCAGCGCCCGCTGCACATCGGCGATTTTGGTGGCGTCGCCACACAGCAGCCGATGTTCACCGCAGCGCCACAGGTCGCCTGTCCGGCTGACCGGCACCGCCGGCGGCTCCGGCACCTCGTCAGCATCGCCGTCCAGGCCGGCATCGGCCGCGGCCAGCAGTCGGTCCAACTCCATGCCGGAAAAGCCCAGCACCTCGAGATCAACCGCCGCCTCGTCGCGGATGCGGGCGATCTCGGCCGCCAGCAGCGCCTCGTCCCAGCCCGAGTTCAGCGCGATCTGGTTGTCGGCCAGACGCAGTGCCCGGGCCTGGGCCGGCGAGAGATGGCCAAGCCGCAGCACCGGCACGGTCGCCAGGCCCAGACGCTTGGCCGCCATCACCCGGCCATGACCGGCAATCAGCACGCCATCGGCGTCAACCAGCACCGGATTGACGAAGCCGAACTCGCTGATGCTGCCGGCAATCTGCGCCACCTGGCTGTCCGAATGGGTGCGCGCGTTCTCGGCATAGGGAACCAACGCCGCCAGCGGCAGGCTGGTGACCACCAGGTCAAGCTGCATTGGCCAGCCCCTCCGTCCGCTGTGCCGCCATGGCGTCGTAGTCGCGCCCATCATCGGCCAGCGTCACCGGTAGGTCCGGAAACAGCATGCGCCAACGCGCAATCGCCAGGTCGACATAGGCCGGCGCCAGTTCGATAGCGCGGACGCGGCGGCCGGTGCGCTGGCCGGCGATGATGCTGGTACCGGCGCCACCGAATGGCTCGAACACCGCATCGCCTTCGTCGCTGTAGGCGCGCATGAGGAAATCCGGCAGCGCAACAGGGAACACCGCCGGGTGCTCGGTCTCGATGCCGCGGGCCTTGTGCCGGGTGATACGCAACACGCTGTCGGGGATGCGCGTCTCCTGCACCCCCTGGCCGGCATGCTGCCATTCGCCCACAGTGCCATCCTTGGCCCGCAGCCCGCCCTTCTCGGAGTTGACGTGCCCGGCCCAGCGGCAGGGAATGATCTTGTTCGGCCGGCGCGCCTCGCGGTTGAAGTGGAACACCAGCTCAAAGGCGGGCGAGAGCCGGCCGTTCCAGTCCCCCGGTAGGCCCGGTCCCTGGTCCCAGGCGTAGAGGCCAAAGCGGCGCCAGCCCTGGCCCCGCATCCAATCCAGCCAGCCGGACCAGTAGGGCAGCCATTCACCGTCACGGTGGATCAGCCCGAGGTTCACCAACAGCTGCGCGTCACGCGCCACAGCGTGATCCAGGGTGCCGAACACCCCCTGCATCAGCGCATCCCAATCCGAGACGCCGCCGGTGGTGTAGTCGCGCTGGTTGCCATAGGGCGGGCTGGTAAAGAGCAGCGTGGCGCGGTCGCCGCCCATCAGCCGGGCAACGGTGGCGGCGTCGGTGCTGTCGCCACAGGCCAGGCGGTGGTTGCCCAGGCACCAGATATCGCCAGGCCGCGCCACGGCGGCACGGGGCGCCACTGGGGCGGCATCGGCCGGGTCGTCCGGCGTTTCCCCCGCCTCGTCGCCGGCGCCGCCTGTGCCGCCCACAGTGCCCGCGGGCGCGTTCTGATCCTGCGGCGGGTCGCCATCGATGACGGCCTCGTCCGCCGCGGCCAGGATCGCGTTCAGCTCATCGGCGGAGAAGCCCAGCACGCCGAGATCCATCTCGGCTTCGCGCAGCCCGGCCAGCGCATCGCGCAGCAGGGCCTGGTCCCAGGTGGCATTCTCAGCGATGCGGTTGTCGGCGAGCCGCAGCGCCTCCTTCTGCGGCACGGAGAGATGCCGCAGGACGATCACCGGCACCTTGTCGATGCCGAGCGCCAGGGCCGCCTCGAGCCGACCGTGGCCGGCGATCAGGGTGTTGGCCTCGTCCACCAGCAGCGGGTTGGTGAAGCCGAAGGCCAGCATGCTGGCCTTGATCTGCTCCAACTGCGCGGCGCTGTGCAGCCGGGCATTGCCGGCATGCGGGCGCAGCTCGGCAACCGGGCGCAGCGCAATCTTCGCTGCCATCCAGGGAAGGGGCATCGGCATATCCGGAGATGGAGGGTGCGAACTGCATGGTTCGCGGGGGGCCGGTGCGAACCGGGAACGGCGGGACTGCGGCGGAAACTGCCGGCGGGCCGCCATATCCGGCGGCCGGGGGTGCGGACTGCGAACCTGTTTTCCGGCCTGGCGCTAGCGAAGTTGCGCGCTCATGCATCCCGCATACAATATCCGCGGGAAGGACCCTGGCGCTCGAGAGCCACTGTCTCGACTGAGCCACAGCGTGGCTGTTCAGCAGCGGCGCTGTCGCACCTTCTCTACGTGTCCTGACTTTACCCTTATCGATTTCGGCGCCGCCATGGGGTGAATTGTAACAGCGTGGTCTGATTGCAGATCAGCCTTTCAACCGCACCCCGCGACCGCTTCGCTCCGGAAGAAACTCCACGCCACCCCGTTCCAAGATCAGACGAAGGTTCATCAGTTTCGCGTCGGGCAGCGTGACTTGCGCGCCCTCGTACGAAGCCATCGCTTCGATCGACACACGTATGGCAAAGGCTAGTTCTGCGAGGTCGATGTCGAGCAACGTCCGAGCCTCACGGCAGAGGCTCGGCGTCATGATGCTGGTCGCCAAAATTGTCAGACCTTCCAATACCCAATCAGGCCTTGGCGGCCTTGCGCTTGGCCTTCTTGACGCCGCCGAGCGCAGCTTCCTTCAGCGCCGGGCTGGCCTTGAACTTCACCGTGGCGCCCGCCTTGACCTGCACTTTCTCACCCGTCGCCGGGTTGAGTGCGGTGCGCTTCGGCGTCTCGCGGACGCTGAAGGAGCCGAAGTCGGGGATGCTAAAGCGGCCCGAGGAGACGATCTCAGCCTTGATGGCGGCGATGATGTCGCCAGCCAGCTTATTGGCAGCCAGCGCCGGCATCTCGGCCGACTTGACGATCACCTCGGTGAGAAACTTCTTCGACATTCACTAGCTCCTTACGATTCGCTGCTGCATAGCCGAGGAAGATCGTCGTTGTCATCGCAAACAATCACGCTGCCCTCGCCCGCGGCGTAAGGCCGAAATGCATGGCGAGCGTGCCGAGCGTCCCGACCAGAATGCCCTGACCCACAGGGCCATGCACGGTGCGGCCGGACCAGCCCTGACGCATCGACCATTCACGCACCGAGAACTCCAGGCCGACCACGAACCACGCGCATGAGCCGCAGGGGCTTTCGTGCCCTCCAAGCAAATCCAGCGCCGCAGCAACACGGCGCCTTGCCTCGACTTGCAAGGTTGAGAGCGTGTCGACGCGGCTGCCAGGAAGGCGCACCAGCTGCGACGTCGACATGCTGTCGAAGCAGGCGGCGCGAAACAGTCCACGGAAGATTTCACCAGCTTCGTGCATCTCCGCGGTGATGGTGCCGTTGAGCAGCATCTGCCCAAGCGTGTCGACGGCTCGCCGATGCTGCACCGGTGACCCCGTCTCCGGATCGGCTTCGCGGATCGGGCCCGAGAAGCCGCCATGCTGCAGGCGCCACTTGGACGGCTTTGCCAGGTCGTCGTGCTGCGCCTGCGATGCCTTGGTCTTGCGCTTACCGGCCATGCTGCATGCCTCCACTGCGCCGGCCCCAGCGCCGGTTCGCTTCGTTGGTGATGGCCTGGCGGAGCCAGGGGTCGGCGATGTCATCGACCGGGATGGCCGCCACGCCATGCCGATGCCAGGCTGCGGCCCGCATGCCCTGCAGTTCCGCCTCGTTGGTCGGGCTGCGGCCAAAGTCGAGCGAGCACCGCGGTGGCTGAGGTGCCAGGGGTAGCCTCATGCCCGACCTCCCCGGCTGTCCGTGGCCCAGAGCAAAAGGGCGATGGCGTCGGCCTCGTTGTCATCGGCTGGCCGAAAGCCGCGAGCCTGTATGGCGCTGATCATCGCGGCCTTGTTGGCGTTGCCCTTGCCGGTGGCAAAGGCCTTGATCGTGCCGACCGGCACGCCCTGGTAGGGGATGCCACGCTCCTCGCACCAGGCCGACAGGTGAGCCAGGAAGCCGCCGTAGATGTGGGCGGCATCGGTGCCGGCATGGGCGCGGACTTCCTCGAACACGATCTGGCCGAGGCCGCCGCTGAGCGTGGCCACCTCGGCCAGCCAGGTCCGGAAGCGCAGGAAGCGCATGCCGCCGCCCTCGAAGCGGCTCGGCTTGAAGGTGATGGTGCCGGAGGTGATGGCGCCGTCCTGGCTTCGCAGGGCCCAGCCTGTGGTGGTGCCGAGGTCCAGGGCCAGGACGGCGGCCCGAGCCGTGGCGGGCGCGGGCTGGTGCAGGACGGGCGGCCGGGTTGCGCGCCGCGTGATGCTGGGCAGAGTCGTGGTTGCCATGGTTGGTCTCCGATGGGGCTGATCCTGGTGGGGCGGCGACGGTGGGGTTCTTGGCGGAGCACGCTGTCGCTGCCCGGCTGGGGATGGGCTGTCCCAAGGGGCGGATCACGGACCCTGCCCCTACGTCCCGGGTGCGGTGTGCGCGCGCCGATGAGGCGCGCACGCACACCCCCCGTAGGGGGGTAGCAAAATTCCGAAACTCCGAAACTTCCGGAAGGCGTTGAAAATGAATGGTAATTTCTAGTTTCGGGGGAAGTTTCGGCAGTTTCGTTGCACGAAACTTCGATGGCTCGTAAGCCATTGATCTGGATGCCGAAAACAAGTTTCGAAGTTTCGGCAGGGGGGTAGTTTCGGGCCGAAACTACCCAGTTTCGGCGGTAGTTTTGGTCAGTGCAGTTACGGTACGTCATCGTCAGGCGCCCCCATCTTCGGGGTCGTGCAGCACCCAGACTTCGGGGTTCTCCACCTCGAGCAGCGCCCCGCTCTGGGGGCATTGGAAGTGGCTTGGCAGGACACGGACGGTGACCGGCAGAACCTCGCCAGTATCCTCGTCGATCCGCTCCTCGGCGGTGGCGAGGTGCATGTCCTGGACCACGAGGTAGCCGTGCTTCGAGGTGGTGGCGGTGTGGCCGAGGTCACGGACGTCACGCCGGAACTTGATGTAGCCCTTGGTGGCGAGGACGCTGATCCTCTCGCGGATGGTGTCCTTGCCGCC
>CAILMF010000083.1 GCA_903835235.1 uncultured Rhodospirillales bacterium | reverse complement strand
GGCCGCCACGGAGCGGCCAGGCGCCCCCGCCGGCTCGGAGCAACGAGCCGCGCCTGCCGGCGCGAGGCAGCGAGGCGCGCCAGCAGGCGCGGGCGGCAGCACGGGCCGCCCGGCCCGAGCGCCCCAGGCAGGGCGGCAGCGCCGCGGGCCGCGAATCCCGCACCGGCGGTACTTCAGTTGAAGGCGATCCGGGTCTAGGCTCACCCCACAAGGAGTGAACGCCATGGAAATGGAAATTGCCGGCAAGCGCGTGCTGGTTACCGGTGCCTCGAAGGGAATCGGCCTGGCCTGTGCCGTGGCCTTCGCCGCCGAGGGCTGCGACGTGATCCTGGCCAGCCGCGACGGCGCGGCGCTGGACAAGGCAGCGGCAGCGATCCGCGCGCGGCACAATGTGCGCGTGGACACGCATGCCGCGGACCTGTCCGACCCGGCGGCGCGCGAGGGCCTGCACAAGGCGCATGGCGAGATCGACGTGCTGGTGAACAATGCCGGCGCCATCCCCGGCGGCACGGTGCATGACATCAGCCTGCCGAAGTGGATCGAGGCCTGGAACCTGAAGGTGTTCGGCTACATCCACCTGACCCAGCTGTACCTGCCGGGGCTGGAGGCGAAGGGCGCCGGCGTCATCGTCAACATCATCGGCATGGCCGGGCGGGCGCCGCGGGCCGACTACATCTGCGGCGCCGCCGGCAATGCGGCGCTGATCGCCTTCACCGGCGCGCTGGGCGGCCGCAGCACGGACAAGGGCGTGCGCGTGGTCGGCATCGCCCCTGGCGCCACCATGACGGACCGCATCATCACCCTCAGCAAGACCCGGGCGAAGCTGAAGTTCGGCGACGAGAACCGCTGGGAGGAGATGATGAGCGGGCTGTCGCTCGGCCGCGCCGGCAAGGCGGAGGAGATCGCCGACCTCGCGGTGTTCTGCGCCAGCCCGCGCGGCGGCTACCTCAGCGGCAGCACGCTGGACGTGGACGCGGGCGCGCAGTTCCGCAGCTAGGGCAATAGCCGTTCTGATGGACTCATCAGAACGGATTTCTTGGCCTGATTTCAATATGTTATAGAGCATTCTGCGCCCGACGGGGCGCATCGTGCGCCAGGGCAACCCGCGTTCAGCCGGCCCCGGCTGAGCCCGCCAGGCCAGGGATTTCCGGCGCATGCCGCGGCCAGGTGGCGGCGGCTTGCCCGAGGGCGATGGCGGCGTGGGCGGGTTCGACCCGGGCCGATATCCTGCCGCCCGACGTGGCGCCCCCGCGGCCTGAAGACCCCGGGAGTGCCGCCGCCCGGCAGCCACCGGGGCCGCACCGCGCCGCTGGTCCGGGCGGTGGTTGCGCGCGCGGTGGGTGAGGATATTTTCATGCAATCATACACCTGTCCGTGGTAGGTCCCCGGGCAGCGGCGCAGGCGTCGGGGCGGTCGCAATGGTTCCCGCCACGCGCCATGATGTAATGAAGGATGGCTCGCCCGGATGGCGCGGTGGATACCAATGCGGCGAGCCCTGGCCGAGCCTGACGCCAGCGACGGTAGGTAGGCATGGCCGCCCCGCAACGCCCCACCGATGCCGGCCTGCTCCAGGCGCTGGACAAGCTGAGCGCCGAAATCCGCCTGGTCCTCGCCGCCATCTTCGGCATTGGCGTGCTGGCCACCTTCGCCTTCTTCCTGATGGCGCAGTTCCGCATGTGGCTGTTCAGCGTCGCCATGCCGGCCCGCAGCGACCGCGACGTGCTGGCGCTGCTGGCCGTGCTCGGCTTCTGGGTCATGGTGATCACCTGCCTGCGCCATTGCCAGGCCTGGTTGCGCATCGCGCTGGGCTTCCGCTTCGGCCAGGTGCTGTCGGCGCCGGCGGTGGTGGCCGGCGCAACCGCCGGGCAGCGCAGCGACGAGGTGTCGCGGACGGTGCGCGACGTGGACACGGTGACGGCCGGGCTGAGCGGGGAACTGCTTGCCGTGGCGATCCAGGTGGCGCTGGTGCCGGTGATGCTGGTGCTGCTGTATTTCATCCACTGGGCCTTCATGGCGCTGGCGCTGGTGGCGGCGCTACTGAATCTCGGCGTGTCGCTGATGTCGCATCGGCTGGTGTCGGGGCCGCTGGAGCAGGCGAATGCGGCGCATGTGCGCGGCATGGTGGCCATGGCCGATGCCTGCACCGCAGCCGAGGCGGTGGAGGCGATGGGCTTCCTGCCCGCCCTGGTGCGGCGCTGGGGCGATGATATCCAGGGCGGCACCAGCGACATGGTGCGGACCCATCGGCTGCTGCGCCTGGCGCAGTCCGTGTCCAGCTTCGTCGATCAGGCGCTGCACGTCTCCCCCATCGTGCTGATGGCGGCGCTGGCGCTGAACGGCGTGGACATAGGCGGCGGTGCGCTGGGCATCGGCGCGCTGCTGCTGATCAACGCCGTGCTGCACCCGTTTTCCCGCTTCGTCGACCACCTGGCGGAGACGGTCGAGCTGCGCGCCGCCTGGGACCGGCTGGCGCGGCTGGGCGAGGCGGAGCGCCAGCAGAGCCGGATGCAGGCGACCTACCCCTGCCCCTTCGGCCGGCTGGAGGTCGACAGGCTGACCGTGATGCTGCCGGGCATGACCTTCCCGATCATCCGCGAGATGAGCTTCCGCATCGAGCCCGGCCAGGTGCTGGGGCTGTCCGGCCCGGTGGGCTGCGGCAAGTCCACGCTGCTGCGCTCGCTCATCGGGATCCAGCAGCCCAGTGCGGGCGGCTGCTACCTGGACGGCCATTCCACCGCGCAGTGGGACCGCAAGGACCTGGCGCGGCATGTCGGCTGGCTGCCGCAGGATGTCGGCCTGGCCACCGGCACGGTGGCCGATGCGATCGCGCGGCTGGGCGTGCCGGACATGGCCCTGGTGCTGGAGGCGGCGCATCGCTGTGGCGCCCATGCGATGATCGCCGGCCTGCCGAACGGCTATTCCACCCGGCTGTCGGAACAGGCGCTCTCAGCCGGGCAGCGGCAACGCCTGGCGCTGGCGCGGGCAATCTATGGCCGGCCGCGGCTGGTGGTGCTGGATGAGCCGGGCGCCTGGCTGGACGCCGAGGGGCTGGAGCAGCTGCGCCGGCTGTTCGCGCTGCTGAAGCAGGACCGGACCTCGGTGATCTTCTCCTCGCATGAGCCGGGGCTGCTGGAGGACGCCGACCACGGGATTGCGCTTGGCCCGATCGGCAGCCTGCCCAAGGCCATCAACCGCAATCGGCTGGCGCCGGCGGGGGCGGCCCGATGATCGCGCGGTTCAGCGCCTTCGCCCGCTCGCTGGGGCTGGAGCCCTGGCGGGCGGTGGCCGTCCTGGGCCTGGTGCTGGTGATATCCCAGGCCCTGGCGCTCAGCATGCTGTCCGGCCCGCTGCTGATCCTGCACGTCTTCGACGGCGTGCTGGAGACCCGGAGCAGCTCCACCCTGGTGGTGCTGATCCTGATGTTCGTGCTGGTGCAGCTGGTTGCCGCGGTGGTGCGGCACCTGCGGCAGGGCATCATGCAGGCGGTTTCCGCCATGCTGGAACGCAAGCTGATGCTGCTGAGCCTGCGGGTCTCGGTGCAGTTGGCGCGCGAGGGCCAGCCCGAGAAGGCCTCCGCCACGCTCGGCGACTTCTCCAGCCTGCGGCGCTTCCTGGGCGGTTCGTCCATCACCGACATGATGGGCCTGCTCGGGTTGCCGTTGCCGCTCTGGTTCATGTTCGGGCTGCACCCGCTGCTGGGCTGGCTGTCGCTGATCGGCTGCGTGCTGCTGGTCGGCTTCAGCGTGCTGATGGAACGCCAGGGGCGGGCAGGGGTGCAGGAAGCCGCCCAGCTGGGCAACCGCGCCACCTCCGAGCTGACCCGCCACCTGCAACGGAACGACGAGGTCGTCGGGCTGGGCCTGCTGTCCGGCATTGTCCGGCACTGGTACCCGATGCGGCGGGAATCGCTGCGCCTGCAGCAGTTTGCCTGGACCAGGGCCGAGGTGCTGGAGACCGTCAGCAGCGCGGTTTCGCTGTTTGTCGTCTGCGCCGCTGCCGCGCTGGCGGCGTCTCTGGTGATCCACCACGAGGCCGCGCCGGCGACCTTCGCGGCGTCTTTCCACGTGGTGTCCCGCCTGCTGGGCCCGTGCGAGAACGCGGCGCAGCACTGGACCCGCTGGAGCCTGGCGCTGGCCAGCTTCCGCCGCATGCAGCAAGCCCGGGCGCTGATGCAGGACCGCCAGGGCCGGCTGCCGGCCGAGGCCGACGGGGTGCTGCGGATCGACGGCCTGCGGCTGGAGGTGCCGGGTACCGGCCGCGTGCTGGTGGAGAACCTGGACATGCAGGTGCATCCGGGCACCATCGTCACGGTCACCGGGCGCAACGCCGCCGGCAAGTCCACGCTGCTGCGCGCGATCATCGGCCTGACCCTGCCGACGGAGGGTGCCGTGCTGTTCCGGGGCGCGGTGATGCACGCGACCGACCGCAGCGCGATCGGGCCGCATATCGGCTTCATGGGGCAGCGGGCGCAGCTGCTGCGCGGCAGCATCATGGACAATATCAGCCGCTTCTCGAACGACAGCGAGGCCGCCGTGCTGGCCGCCCGGCGCAGCGGCGCGCATGAGATGATCGGGCGCCTGCCGGCGGGCTACAACACCTCGGCCGAGGCCAAGGCCGGCCTGTCCGGCGGCCAGCAGCGCCAGGTGGCGCTGGCGCGCGCGCTGTTCGGCGACCCCGGCCTGCTGGTGCTGGACGAGCCGGAAGTGGGGCTGGACGCGCCCGCCCTGGCCGCCCTGGTGGAGGCGGTGGCCGCGGCGCGGGATCGTGGCGCCATCGTCTTCCTGGTGACCCACGACCTCCGGCGCTGGGCCGACGTGGCCGATGTGGAATTGCGGTTGCAGGACCGCGGCGCGTGGCAGGCCAACATGCTGCGCCAACAGGTGCTGCTGGCCGCCGACCGATGAAGGACCGCATGCCGTGAGCTCTCCTGCCACCACCAGCGGCGCCGAGGAACTGCGCGACATCGAGGCCGAGCTGGATGCCGCCTTTCCGCTGCCCTCGATCGGCCGGCTGGTCCGGGTTGCCGCGCTGGTCGTGTTCGTCGCCTTCGGGGGCCTGGCCGCCTGGGCCTTCCTCACCACCATCGACCAGGCGGTGCTGGCGACGGGAAGCCTGATCGCCGAGGGCCGCCGCAAGACCGTGAGCGTGCTGGAAGCGGGCATCCTGCGCGAGATGCTGGTGAAGGACGGCACCCGGGTGGTGGCCGGGCAGGTGCTGTTCCGGCTGGACACCACCGCCGCCCAGGCCGCGGCCGACCAGGCCAGGGCGCAGTACCTGGGCGGCCAGGCGCGGCTGTCCCGCCTGCGGGCGGAACAGTCGGGCCTGCGCAGCTTTGCGGTGCCGCCGGAAGTGGAGGCGGCCGCCGCCTCCAGCGCCGCGATCCGCGACCTGATCGAGACCGAGCGCCGGCTGTTCCCGGCGCGGTGGGAAGCCTTCGACGGCACGCTGTCGGTGCAGATGCGGCAGATTGACCAGCTGAAGGCGCAGCTGGAGGGCATTCCGCCGCAGCGCCGCGCCGCCGAGCGGCAGCTGGCCGCGATCAGCCAGCGGGTGCGCGGCTTCGACGACCTGGCGCGGCAGGGCGTGGGCTCGCGCTTCCAGGTGCTGCTGCTGCAGGAAACCGAGGCGGCCTATACCAGCAACATCGCCAACCTGACGGCGCAGGAAGCGCAGTCCAAGCAGGCCATCGCCCAGGCCGAGGCGCAGTTGGCGACGCTGCGGCTGAACCGCCAGCAGGAAATCGCCAACGACATGCAGCAGGCGGCGTCGCAGGTGGCCCAGGCCCAGCAGGCGCTGAAGGCGGCCGAGGAGGTGCTGGCCCGGCGCGATGTGCTCGCGCCCGAGGATGCGGTGGTGACCAATATCCAGCTGTATACGCCGGGCAGCCCGTTTCCGGCGGGGCAGCCGGTGCTGGACCTGATCCCCGGCGAGGACCGGCTGATCGTGGAAGCGAAGGTGATGCCCTTCGACATCGAGCATGTCACCGTCGGCCAGCGGGCCAATATCCGCCTGGTGCCCTATCGGCTGCGGCAGACCCCGATGATCGCCGGCCGGGTGATCCATGTCGCCGCCGACCAGCAGACCGACCCCAGCGGCATCGCCTACTTCCTGGTTCGGCTGGAGCTGAATGCCGAGGAACTGGCGAGCGTGCCCAACCTGCTGCTGACCGCGGGCATGCCGACCGAGAACTACATCATCGGGGAGCCGCGCACCGCCGCCTCCTACATCGTCGCGCCGATCCGCGACGCCATGAACCGGGCGCTGCGCGACTGACCGATGGTGGTCGGGGCGGCTTCCGGCCAAGTTCCAGCAGAAGCCGCCTGGCGCCGCTGGTCATTTCGCTCAGGTTGACGGGAGAAGCGATTGCCGGTTATTACTGGAGTCAAGCGGGCAACAGGTGGGCCATGCGGCTGAATACAAGAACTATTTTGTATCTTCTTGTTTTGTTGTCGCCCTGGCCGGTCTTTGCGGCGGAATGTTCGGCGCCGCCGACGACGGCAGTGACCACAACGCCGAATGTGCGGCGCGGCCATGACGTGCGCTTCCGCGCCCGGCTGCAGGAGATTGAGACCAAACTGACCGGCGGCGCCTTCGACGTGCTGGTGCTGGGTGATTCCATCATCCAGCAATGGCCGCAGGAGGCGCTGGACAAGGCCTTTCCGGGGCGCCGGGTGCTGAATGCCGGGGTCAGCGGCGATGGCAGCGCCGCGCTGCTGCATCGGCTGTCCTCGGCGCGCATTCCGGCCGTGGTGGACGGCCAGCCGGTGCAGCTGGGCATTGCCGGCTGGGAACGCCAGCGGCCGGCCCAGGTGCTGGTGCTGATCGGCACCAACGACCTGGACCGGGCACCGCCCTGCGACGTGGCGCTGGGCGTGCAGGCGGTGGCCGCGCGGGTGCGCCAGCTCTATCCGGCGGCGGCGGTGGCGGTGCTGAGCGTGCTGCCGCGCGGGCCGACCCAGGCGGAGTTCGCGGACCGGATCGAGGCGGTGAATGCGGCAGTGGATGCCGCCGCCGCCGCGGGGCATTTCCGGTTCATCAATGCGCACCGCGGCTTGCTGTGCCCGGCCGGCGCCACCTGCGCGGTGACCCGGCCGCCCAACCACGTGCACCTGACCCCCGCCGGCTACGAGTTGCTGGGCCAGAGCGTGCGGCAGGGGTTGGGGGCGAGGTAACCTCAGGTGCGCTTTGCTATGGGAAAATTCGCCAAAGATGATATCTGCTGCCGGAGTCTCCCGGCCGCGGTTGATGGGCCGGATCAGGCTGGATATTGAGAAGATTCGACGCCGGCTGCGATGCACCGGTGCTGACAGGAGAGTAGGATGGCTGGGACGAAGTCGGTCGAGGCAGAGCCCAAGTCGGAGCTGCGGCTCCGCGGTGTGTACCTGGGTGCCCGGGTCAAGGTGCTGTTGGCTGAGGCCAAGCAGCTGGAGGCCGAGGCGCGCAGCGTTGCCGAGCAGTTGCGGGCGCTGGGCGACAAGCGCAGCGCCGAGGCCAAGGTGCTGAAGGCCCGGCGGCTCTATCTCATCACCCGGCCGGCCGAGGCGCGGGCCGAGGTGGCCGCCATGCAGGCTGAACGCAAGGCCTTGGCGGCCCAGCTCAAGGGTTAGCCGCGGCGCCGCGTGCACGACGGAAAGATCAGGGGTTTTGGACATGGTCACCCACCCGGCAGTTCCCGTACCGGTGTTCACCTTCGTCGAGACCAGCACGCGGGAAACCGTGGTGCGGCTGGACGATATCCGGCCGCGCATCGCGGGGCTGGCGGCGCAGCTGCGGGACCAGATGGAAGCCGGCGCCATCGTCGGGCTGATGTTCCGGTCCGAACCGATCCTGGTGCTGTCCTGGCTGGCCTGCCTGCACGCCGGGCTGCGCCCGCTGGTGATGCAGTACCCGACGAAGAAGCAAAGCCGCGAGTACTGGACCAACTCGGTCAGCAACACGGTCGAGCGGGCCGGGCTGGCGGCGGTGCTGTGCGACGCCTATTGCGAGCAGCTGGGCCTGGGCCAGATCACCCGGGCGGTGGTGCTGCCGGCCTATGACGCGATCGCCCCGGCGGCGGCGGGCGGCACCGTGGAGAGCCTGCTGCCGCAGGACTTCGCGATCGTGCAGCTTTCCTCCGGCACCACCGGCCACCGCAAGGCGGTGGAGTTCCGCTCGGACGAACTGCGCCGGCACGCCGCCGACTTCAACCAGGTGCTGCAGCTGGACCCCAAGCGCGACCGCGTGGTGTCCTGGCTGCCGCTGTACCACGACATGGGCTATGTCGCCTGCTTCGTCATGCCGCTGCTGCTGGGCATCGACGTGGTGATGATCGACCCGATGATCTGGGTGCGCGAGCCGTCGCTGCTGTTCCACGCCATCGAGAAGCATGCCGGCACCATCGCCTACATGCCGAATTTCGGCTTCGAGGTGATGTCCCGCTGCGAGCCGCGCCAGTTGCCGACGATGCGCTTCTGGGTGTCCTGCTCGGAGCCGGTCTCGCCGCTGACCTCGCGCCGCTTCGTCGAGCGGATCGGCGCGCCGGAGCAGAGCTTCTCGGCCTGCTACGCCATGGCCGAGAACATCTTCGCCGTCTCCATGTCGCACGGGCTGCGCACCGCCGAGATCGACGGCCGCGACGTGGTCTCCTGCGGCACGCCGATCCCGGGCGTGGAGATGAAGGTCTTCGAGGATGAGCTGTGGGTGCGCAGCCCGACCTCGCTGCGGAACTACATGGGCGGCGACGACATCCGCGACGCCGAGGGCTACTACCCCACCGGCGACCTGGGCTCGCTGATCGACGGCGAGGTCTTCGTCACCGGGCGCAAGCAGGACCTGATCATCCAGGCCGGCCGCAAGTTCATGCTGTCCGATATCGACCTGGCGGTGAACGAGGCCTTCCCCGAAGTGAAGGGCCGGGTCGCCACGGTGCAGACCTATGACGAGCGGCTGGGCACGCAGAAGCCGCTGATCCTGATCGAGGCCAACGACTTCTTCATGCG
The DNA here is from genome assembly GCA_903835235.1 of uncultured Rhodospirillales bacterium. Lineage (GTDB taxonomy): Bacteria > Pseudomonadota > Alphaproteobacteria > Acetobacterales > Acetobacteraceae > CAIMOR01. Next base: position 4,520 of record CAILMF010000083.1, on the reverse strand, counting down.
CCGGGACCGCGACGCGGTGGCCGATGCGGTGCGCGAGGCCACCGGGCTGGACCAGGTGGACGTGGCCTTCGTGCCGCCGCGCTTCCTGACCAAGACCTCCTCGGGCAAGATCAATCGCAAGAAGTCGGCGCAGGACTGGGCGGCGCATCTGGCGGCCAAGGCCGGCGGCGCGGTCAAGGAAGCCTCGGTCGCCTCCGAGCTGGCGCACTACTTCGAGCATGTCGCCTGGGACCGGCCGGTGCAGGAGTTCATGGACAGCCTGTCGCTGACCATCCTGCGGATCATCCTGAACGACGCCGGCGTGGCCTATGTGCCGACCGCCTGCCTGAACGACTTCGTCAACCAGGGCACCGCCAAGCCCGCCGCCGCCGCCAGCGACGAATACCTCTACATCGTCTCCCTGGTGGACCGCGGCACCGTCAAGTACGTGCGGCCGGCGCATGTCGAAGCGCTGTCGCGCCGGCTGGGCGTGCCCGTGGTCATCGAACATGTCTGCCTGCCGCCCAGCCCGGTGACGCTTTCGGACCTGATCTTCCAGGACTATTTCCTGCCGCGGCTGGACCGCGAGGATTATGCCGTGGTGGAGCGGCAGCTGAACAAGCTGCGGCGCGCCAGCATCATCCTGGTGGATGACGTGGCCGAGATGGTGTTCCCGCCGGCCCAGGTCTACGGCGTGCTGTCCCACAACCTGGAGCGCGACCCGCGGGCCAACCTGGTCACGGTGCGCTGGCAGCGCTACCCGCAGCTGCACCACAAGCTGCCGGTGACGGTGGTGGCGGGCAGCGACCTGGCGCTGCGGCACCGCACGGACACGCTGGACCAGCTTTCCGCCTACCTGGACACGCCGGTGTTCCGGATTGCCGGCCTGCGCAACATGGTCGAGTTCACCCAGGGCTGGGACTACAACATCCTGGAACGCCAGGCCGAGTCGCCGCGGCCGCGCCTGCTGGCCCAGCCCGGCGACCTGGTGCAGGAACTGACCAAGTGGGTGCAGAAACTGCCGAAGCCGCCGCGCCGGCTTCAGGGCATGCCGGCCAACAACCTGGAAATGTCGGACCTGGCGCATTTCTGCTCGCGCTACGTGGACAGCCAGGCGGTGGATGCGGTGTTGAACAGCTACGACCGCTTCTGCATCGTCGGCCAGGAATGCAGCGTGCCCTATGTGGCGCAGCGCCTGACCGCGATGGGCAAGTCCTTCGTGCGCTCGCCCAGCTACAACGAGGCGGCGATCGGCGGGATTGCCGACCAGTACGACTGCGTGATCGTCTGCGGCGCGCAGGGCCGCTACACGCTGGACAAGCCCGGCGTGGCGCTGATGGCGGCCGACCCGCCGCAGGACGTCTGGAACCTGCCGCCCGGATCGCCCCTGGCGGAGCTGGTCTACGTGGTGCCGATGAAGCGGGCGCCGGTCAGCGGCCTGGATTGGTTCTACCCGCATCCGATGGAACGCGGCGAGGATGACGAGGTGTTCCAGGGGCTGCGCAGCGGCCTGCGCAAGATCGCGGAGGCCAAGCGCACCCGCGTGGCCCGCCAGCGCCAGGAGGCAGACCTGCCGTTGCAGGAAAAGCCGGTCGCCTGACCTCGGCCGCGGCCGGACTGCCGCACCAGTTCCGCTGATGCTGATGAGCGCAATATCCGTTCTGATGAAATCATCAGAACGGATTTCCTGCTGTGCAAGCCATTGAAACGACAGCACGAAATCCGCTCACACTGATTCGGTGTGACGGGATGGTGCTGCAGGGGCGGGCGGCTGGTGCCGGAGCGGTCCTTGTCGGCCTAGAGCAATATCCGTTCTGATGGAATGATCAGAACGGATTTCTTGCTCTGCAACCTATTGAAGCTACAGCACGAAATCCGCTCACGCTGTTTCAGCGGGAGCGGATAGTGCTGTAGCGATGCAACCGGCATCGGCAGCGTTGCCGTCAGGGGCAGGACGAAACACCTCCGGCCGCTTGGCCTTCAGGACAGGCTCTGCTGGGCTGGGTGGTCGGCGGACCGCGCCTTGGCGAAGATTGGCCTGGTTGCGGTGGCCCACATCTTAACGCCGCAAGTATCGGCCACGCGCCGGGCGGGGCCGGCGCAGCGCAGTCGGCTTCCGCCCGGACCCGCGGCCGTGATCGGCGCAAGGCTAGAGCACGCTGCGTCCACTTGGACGCAGCTCGTGCTCTAGATGTCATTGAATCTAGAGCAAGAAATGAGTTCAGATGATTCCATCTGAACGCATATTGCTCTAGAGTTCCATGCACCCTGTCGGGCGCATTTCGTGCCCTATAACATATTGAAATTAGAGCAGAAAATCCGTTCTGATGATTCCATCAGAACAAATATTGCTCTGGGTTGGCGGCGTCGATGTGATGTCGGAAGGGGGGGGGCTGCTGGAGCCCACTGCGTCCACTCGGGTGCAGTTCGTGCGCTGGAGGCCATTGGATCCACGCAATAAATGCGTTCAGATGATAGCATCCGAACGCATATTCCTCCAGGCAGGCGATCATGTCGCCACCACAGTGCCCGGGCCGGGTGTGACACCCAGGATGCTACCGGGCTGAGCCCGTTGGGCGGCAGGCGCGCAGCCCGCTCGATCACGGCGGCGCCTGAGCAATACTCATGGTCAGTACCGGGCTGGCGGGGCCTCGGGGGCCGCCGCCAGCCAAGTATCAGCGTTGGTCAGGGGCGCAGCTTTTCGGAAAGCGACTTGCGCTCCTGCACCGCGGCGGTCAGCTCGGCCTTCAGGTCTTCCGGGCGGCGGGTCAGGTAGACGCGACGCAGCTTCATCACCTTGGCTTCCGGCGTCTTGCTGTCGGTCACCGCCTTCAGCTTTTCCGTCAGTTCCTTGCGCTCGGTCTGCAGGGTCTTCATTTCCGCCTGCAATTCCTTGATGCGGACGGCAAGGTAGCTGCTGCGCTGCCGGGCTTCCTTGATCTCGGTGGTCGGGTGCGAATCAGACATCTGAGTTCTCCTGTCGAACCTGTTCATATAAGCCGGAGACGAGCGCCGTCTTGAAAGCTTTGCACGTCATGCTTTTGCGTGTGTTGCCGGCGCCGTATAGCGCGATGCGTGCATTCTTTCCAGCGCCTAACACCAAATGATACAAAGCAAAGGCAGATTCTGCGACTTGCAGGCGCGGTCCGCATTATTCTGCTTTCGGCAATATCTTGTCGCGGATCGGTCGCATTGGCCCGGTTTGGTGCAGGTCAGCAATAAGGCCGCTGGCTGCGCGGCTTGACGAATGTGGCAGCTGTGTGAATCAGGGTTGCCATGCAACTCTTTGTCGCCAGATGCCGCAATGGTGCAGGGCACACTTGCGTGAATGTCGTCGCCCTGGCACAAGTTGGCGAGAGGTCGTTTGCTTCGTTTGCTTAATGTTTCAGCGTCGAAGCGGCGGTAACCGCCAGCGGGGGCGGAACTTGTCATGAATGCTATTGTCCTACCGTATTTCTCTGCGACGGTGCGCTATGCTGGTGCCGTCGACTATCTCGACCCGCATATCGGTATTCGGGGCTGGGTGGTGGACCCCGAGGCGCCCGGGGTGCCCCTTGTGCTGGAAGCCTGGTGCAATGGCACCCGGCTGGCGCAGAGCGTGGCCGTGCTCGACCGGCCCGATATCGACAAGGTGCTTGGCCGCACCACGCAATGCGGCTTCCTGCTGGGCTGGAGCCGGTTCGACCGCGTCCCGATGGAGAAGCTGGCGGCCAAGTCGCCGGACGCGCCGCTCAACTTCGTCGTGGCCGGCGTCGGCGCCGAAATTCCGCTGGTGCGGGACCCGATCTCGGTCGGCGAATGCCTGTCCCTGCTGCGGGCCGCCCCCAAGGGCGACCGGGCCAGGGCGTTCAGCTACCTCAACGACTATATCGAGGTCATGCAGTCCGGGGTCTTCGACGAAGGCTGGTACCGCCGCACCCAGCCGCCGAGCGACCCGGGCGTGCCGCCGATTTTGGACTACCTCCGCGCCGGAGAGGCCAATGGCGCCTCGCCATCCCTGTATTTCGACCCGGCAGCCTATGCGGCCGCGGCCGAGCTGGACTCGCCGGTTGGGGCGCTGATCCACTACATCCGCAACGACGCCGTGACCGGCCTGGCCCCCAGCCCGCATTTCGACGCCCGCTGGTATCGCAACACCTATCGGTCCCCCGCGGGGGTGCTGCCGATGGCGCATTTCCTGGCCGCGCGGCGCAACCGGGCGCCGAACCGCTGGTTCGACCCGGCCTACTATATCGGCAAGAGCGGCGCCAAGGACGCGGCGGACCCCTACGAGCATTACCTGCGCGAAGGCCGCAAGGCCGGGCTGCTGCCTGCCGCGGTGTTCGAGCCCGGCCCTGGCGGCAAGGCGCCGCCGCGCGAGGGCGCTGCCTTCCTGGCGCAGCTGGCGCGCTACGTGCCGCCGGCGGAGCTGGGCCGCCCGATGTCGCGGGCGGCCAGCCCGGCCGCTACGGCGCCCACTGCCGCCAAGACGACGCCGCCCGCCGCGCAGCCGGTGCCGGCAGCCGCCAAGACGACGCCGCCCGCCGCGCAGCCGGTGCCGC
>CAILMF010000082.1 GCA_903835235.1 uncultured Rhodospirillales bacterium | reverse complement strand
GTGGCGGCGCTGACCACGACCGGCGTGCTGACCGCGACGATCAACAGCACGCTGACGCAGATGAACATGTTCGGCAGCTACGCGAACTACGTGGACGCGCAGGTGACCTACAACAACAACGTGGTGGACGCGCAGAACACCGGCCTGGGCGCGCTGGTGGATGCCGACATGGCGAAGGAATCCGCCAAGCTGCAGGCCATGCAGATCCGCCAGCAGCTGGGCACCCAGGCGCTGAGCATTGCCAACCAGGCGCCGCAGGTGCTGCTGAGCCTGTTCCGCTAGCGTCTGATCGCCGCTGACCGAGGCGTTTCCGCCTCGGCCGATCCCACTCTAGTTCCGCGGGGTCTGCCAGAAGGTGGTCGGCGGCTCGGTGCTGACCGGCTGCGGCAGGGTGGGGGCGGCGCCGCCCAGCGTGGTCGGCGGCGGCAGCGTATTCGGCACATTGGTGGTCAGGCGCGGCAGCGGTTGCAGCGGCACCGGCGGCAGCGCGCGGCTCGGCGGGCTCACCGGCTCCGGCAGGGGCGCCAAGGGGGCGGCCAGCGGGGCGGCCAAGGGGGCCGGGCTGGGCGCGGCGAGCGGCGCCGGGCTGGCCAGCGGCGCCGGGTTGGGCGCGGCGATCGGCGCCAGGCCAGCGCCGCCTCCGGAAAGCGGCGAGCGCAGCGGCTCCAACGGGCTGGCGCTGGGCGGCAGCGGGGTGCTGGCGGCCGGCGGGGCCTGGAAGATGCCAACCGGGGCGCTGCTGACCGGGGTGAAGCCGGGGGTCAGCCCGACCGCCGGCAGCGCGGGGGCGCGGGGCGATTCGCTGCCGCCGAACATGCGGCCGAAGAAGCCGGGGCGCTGCGCCTCGGGTTCCGGCGCCGCGGCGGGCGGCAGGCCGGGGGAGCTGAGCGGGGCCATCGGTGTGTAGCTGGGCGCCGCCAGGGGCGTCGGGCCGCTCAGCGGCGGCGGGGCATAGGCGGCGGCCGGGGCCGGGGTATTGGTGAAGGAGGGCGGCCGGGCGCCGCGCTGGCCGATGAAGGAGCCGACCGGCGTATTGCCCAGCGCCGGCAGCGGCGGGCCGGGCGGCGGCGTCGGGTTGGCCAGCACCGGCGCGTTGACCGGGAAGATCGCGGTGCGGTTCTGCGCCGCCAGCCGGTCCATGGTGGCGGCGCCGACGGTGCGCGGCGGGGTGAAGGCGGCGCCGGCCAGCACCGGGCCGTTGGGATTCGGGATGGCCATGCCGGCGATGCTGGGCACCGCGGCGGGGGCCGGCGGGGCCACCACCGGCGCGCTGCCCATGCAGCGGAACACCAGCTGGTAGTCGTCCGAGGTGATCTGGGTGCGCAGCAGTTGGGTCTGCCGGCCCATGCCGTTGCAGAAGGTGGTGGCGTCCGTCAGGCCCTTTTCGGCGGCGCCGCCGAGGTTACGGCTGACCACCTTCATGCCGTACATGTCCGGGCCCATGGCCACCACGCCAGTGGACCCGGTGCTGGTGCACCCGGCCAATGCCGCCAGGCCCATTGCCAAACCAACCTGCTGCAGCCGCATGCGTCACAACCCTCGCCTGTGGTCCATGCCGCCCCGGCGCGCCACCGGAAGCACAGGGCCACTCACCCCCGGGACAGCCCGTTGCGACTCCTGATGGAGTCGCAGGCAGCCCTCTCACACTTCCCAATAGAACAAGCCCGGCCGGCGCGCCATGACGCAACTGCGAAGCTGGTGGGGTAAGCCCCGGGCGCCGGCCAGGGCTTCAGGCGGCGCTGGCTTCAGGCGGCGCTGATGCGCGCCGCCAGCGCGGCACCCATGGCCGCGGTGCCCAGCTTGCCGCCGACATCGGTGGTGCAGTCCCCGGCCTGGATCACCTGGGCCACCGCGGCTTCGATGGCGCCGGCGGCGGCGGCGAAGGCATTGGCGCTGGGGCCGCCCTGTTCCGCCTGCCAGCCCAGCAGCATGGCGGCCGAGAGCACGAGCGAGGCCGGGTTGGCGCGGTCCTGCCCGGCGATGTCGGGGGCCGAGCCGTGGCTGGCCTGGGCCATGCAGAACCTGTCGCCGGCGTTGATGGAGCCGCCGAGGCCGAGGCTGCCGCTGAGCTCGATGGCCAGGTCGGACAGGATGTCGCCGAACATGTTGGTGGTGACGATGACGTCGTATTTCTGCGGCGCGCGGACCAGGTGGGCGGCCATGGCGTCCACGATCACCTCGTCATAGGCGATATGCGGGTGCTTTTCCGCTTCGGCGCGGCAGGAAGCCAGAAACATGCCGTCGCCCTTGGTCAGCACATTGGCCTTGTGCACGGCGGTGACGTGCCGGCGGCGGCGCTGCGCCAGCTTGAAGGCGGAGGCCGCGATGCGGTCGCAGCAGAGCTTGGTGATGCGGCGCATGGAGACGCAGACATCGGCGGTGACCAGGATTTCCGCGTTGCCCTGTTCCATGTTGCGGTCGGCGTAGAAGCCTTCGGTGTTCTCGCGCACGATCACCAGGTCGAATTCGGCGCCCGTCGGGCTGCGCAGCCCAGGATAGGTGCGGGCCGGGCGGATGTTGCCGTACAGGTCCAAGCCCCGGCGGAAGAAGCCGGACGGGTTGAGGGCGCCACCGCCTTGGCCGGCGTAAGCATAAGTGTCCATCGGCCCCATCACCAGGCCATCGGCGGCGCGCACTGCGGCGGCGGTGGCGTCGGGGATGGTGGTGCCGGTCTCGGCCAGGCACTTCACCCCGGCGGGCATGTCCACCAGGTCCAGCTTCAGGCCGAAGCGCGCATCCGCGGCGCGCAGCACGGCCATGGTGGCGGCGGTGATTTCCGGGCCGATGCCATCGCCTTCAAGGACAACCAGACGCATGTGACGTTCCTTTTCCTGCCCCGGTGCGGCCTGCGCCACGTGCCGGCGACTGCTTCACGCCGACGGTGATTCCACCCGCGGCCTGCACGCGCTATAGGCCGGCTCTGCCCAACAGGCCAGGAGGGGTGCCGCCCATGCCCAAGCTCTCGCGTCGCGCCGCGCTGGCCCTGCCGGCCCTGCTGCCACTGGCCTCCCGCGCGCAGGAGGCAACTGGCGCCCCTTGGCCCAGCCGCCCGGTGGTGCTGGTGGTGCCCTGGGCCGCCGGTGGGTCCAACGACCTGGTGGCGCGGCTGATCGCGCCGCATCTGACGGAAAAATTCGGCCACAGCTTCGTGGTGGAAAATCGCTCCGGCGGCGGTGGCGCCGTGGGCATGGGCGGCGTGGTGCGGGCGCGGCCGGATGGCCACACGCTGCTGGTCAGCAGTGCCAGCAACCACGTGTTCAACCAGTTCGTCATCACCGACCAGGGCTACGACCCGCGCCAGGCGCTGGACGGCATCTGCATGCTGAACGACGTGCCGAATGCGCTGGCGGTCAGCAATGCCAGCGGCGTCACCGATGTGCGCTCCCTGGTCGCCAAGGCGCAGCGGGAGCCGGGGATGGGGTTTGCCTCCTCCGGCGTGGGGTCGTCCAACCACCTGGCCGGAGAGCTGTTCCGGCTGCTGACCAAGACCGACCTGACCCATGTGCCGTACCGCGGTGGCGGCCCGGGCATTGCGGATCTGATCAGCGGCAACATCCCCATCGCCTTCCTGAACCTGCCGACGCTGCTGCCGCCGGCCGAGGCGGGGCGCTTCAAGATCATCGGCGTGGGCAGTGCCGAGCGGGTCGGCATTCGGCCGGAGATACCGACGATCGCCGAGCAGGGGGTGCCAGGCTATTCCGTGCGCAGCTGGACCGGGCTGTTTGCGCCGCATGGCACGGACCGCGCGGCGATGGAGCGGCTGAGCGCGGCCTGCCGCGAGGCGCTGGCGCTGCCGGCGGTGAAGCACCGGCTGGACGAGCTGGCGAGCGTGGCCATTTGGAGCAGCCCGGCGGAGACGGATGCGTTCATCCGGGCCGAGTTCGACAAGTGGGGGCCGATAGTCCGGGCGGCCGGGGTGAAGCGGGAGTAACCTTGCGCCACACCAACCCCGATCCCTATTTTACGGGCATGGGCGCGGAGCCTTTTTCACGGAGCACTGCCATGACTGATGCTGAAAAGGCTGAGGTTGCCAAGCGGGGTCTCGATGAACTCGGCGAGGCTTTCAGTTTGTTGATGATCGCGGTGCAGGAAGCGATGCAGCAGCGTATCCTGACGGATGCGGCGATCGACATGTTCCATTCGGCCCTCGAACAGGCCGAGCCGCATATGCGGAAGGTGGAACATAGCTTGGCGCAGCTGGGTTCTTCCGCCCATGGCTGACCAGAACCGCGTGGTGAATTTGTTCAATGCCACACGGCAACAGTTCAGCGCTCCGGGCGGGCCGCCGCCAGGTGGGCCGACGGATGGCGATCTCGCTGCCCGGATAAGACGGCTTGAAGACGCCCTGCAGGATTTGAAGGACGACAGCAGGGCGACGCGCGAAACCCTGACGAAGATGACGGAACGCCTTGCGTCCATTGATGGTCGGCTGACTGGCATCGACGGCCGCCTGACCGGCATCGAGGGCCGCTTCAGCGCCATGCCCACGGCGCTGCAACTGCTTGGCTTTGCCGTGGCGGTGATCGTCGCCTCGGGCCTGTTTCGCATGTTCGACCGGCCTGTTCCGACACCAACGATCATTCAGCAGCCGGCCAGCCCGCGCTAACGCTTCACCGCCACCACGTTCACCAGCGTCTCCACATGGCCCGCGCGCGGCTTCAGGCCGAGCCAGTATTCCCCGATCCCGAGGTCGGTGCGGCTCCACCACAGATAGGGGTAGGAGGTGCGCTCGGGCGTCACCTCGAACCCGGCCGCCGCGATCAGTGCCAGGTATTCCTCCGCGGTCTTCTGCACCTCCATCGGGTGGCGGAACAGCAGGCGGATGATCCAGCTGTGGATATAGGCGCGGGTGCTTTCGGCAAACAGCAGCAGGCCGCCGGGCTTCAGCACGCGGTGGAATTCGCGCATCGCGCCGGGCTGGTCCACCAGGTGGTGGAAGGTCTGGTGGCAGAACACCAGGTCCGCGCTGGCATCATCAAGCGGCAGGCTGGCGCTGTCGGCCTGGTGGTATTCCACCTGAAGGCCCTGGGCGGTGGTTTCGGCGGCGGCGCGGGCCAGCACCTCGGCCGAGATGTCGCAGCCGATCAGCCGGCTGGGCGCGAAGGTATCGGCCAGCAGGCGGAAGGACTGGCCCCAGCCGCAGCCGATATCCACCACCACCGGCGCTGCCGGGCAGGCCGGGCCGGCCAGGCGGGCCAGGTCCGCCACCGCCAGCCGCAGCACGTAGTGCACCCAGACCCAGGTACCCAGGAACCAGACGCCGAAGCGCGATTCCTCGACATAAGCCGTTCGTTCCATGCGGCGATGATAACCCGAAACGCGGCGGCGGCTATTCCGGCTTGAGGCCGGCCAGCTGCACGGCGCGCTTCATCCGGTCGAAGTCGCGGCGCAGGAAGGCGGCGTAGCCGGCGGGGGTGCATTGCTGGTCGCGGACAATCTCGGCGCCGACGCTCTCCAGCCGGTCATGGAAGATCGGCTCGCCCAGGGCTTCGCGCATGGCGGGCACCAGCTTCGCCTCGGCCGCCGCCGGCAGCGGCGCGGTGGCGGAGAGACCCATGAAGGTCACCATCTCGGCGTCGGGGTAGCCGGCCTCGGCCAGGGTGGGCACATTGGGCAGCAGGCGGCTGCGGTGGTTGTCGGTGATCGCCAGGGCGCGGACCCGGCCTTCCTGCGTCAGCGGCAGGCTGGTGGTGATCTGGTCCATCATGCTGTTCAGGTTGCCGGCCAGCAGGTCTGCAATCACCGGGCCGCTGCCGCGATAGGGCACATGGGTCAGCTGTGCCTGGCTGGCGGCGTTGAACAGCTCGATCGCCAGGTGGTTGGAGGAGCCGGTGCCGGCGGAACCCATGCTGACCGCGCCAGGCCGCGCCTTGGACATGGCGACGAATTCCTGGATGGTCTTGGCTGGGTGGTCGGCGCGGACCACGACGAGCATCGGGACCGTGAGGCAGAGGCCGAGCGGGGCGAGCTGGCGGAACGGCTCATAGGCCAGGTTGGCCTGGACCAGCGGGTTGATGGTCAGCGAGCCATTGGTGGACAGCAGCAGGGAATAGCCATCCGGCCGGGCATGGGCGACTTCCCCGGCGCCCAGGCTGCCGCCGGCGCCGCCGCGGTTTTCCACCACCACGGGCTGGCCCAGGCGCGGCGACATGGTCTGCGCCAGCAGGCGGCCGAGGATATCCGTGGTGCCGCCGGGCACGAAGGGGATGACCAGGCGGAGCGGGCGTTCGGGGAAGGCGCCCTGGGCGTGGGCGCGGCGGGCCAGCAGCAGGGCGGGGGCGGCGAGCAGGGCGCGGCGCGGGGTCATGGCGGTTTCCTCCGTGTTCTTTGGGCGCATCCTGCCTCGGCTTGGGCCGCCGCGTCACCGCGTTTCCGCGTGGGCTGCCGGTGGGCGGCGACCCCCTTCGGGCGGCTGGGTGGCGCAGGCGGTGGGTCGAAGCCGGCGGCGGCGCGGCGCGTTGGTGCGCCGGGCCGGGCGGCGGGCCGTGGGCGCTTCTGCCGACGGCGATCCGGGTCTAGCCTGCGGGCAAAGAGGAACCCCACGCATGACCCGCAAGCTGCCGAACTGGCGCTCCCTGCTGTATGTCCCGACCAACCGCGAGAGCTTTGTCGCCAAGGCGCATACGCGCGGGGCGGATGCGATCATCCTGGATTTGGAGGACGCCATCGCCCCCGGCGAGAAGGCCGCGGCGCGGGCGCTGCTGGCGGCGGCGGTGCCGCGGGTGAGGCAGGGCGGCGCGGATGTGGTGGTGCGGGTGAACCGGGCGCTGCGGCTGGCGGTGCCGGATATCGACGCCGCCGTGGCGGCGGGCGCGGATGCGCTGATACTCACAAAACTGATGGGCGCCGACCATGTGCGGCTGCTGGACGAGCACATCACCGAGGCCGAGGCGCTGGCCGGGCGCCCGGCCGGCAGCGTGCAGGTAGTGGGCCTGGTGGAGACGGCCGAGGCGATTCCGCAGATGGATGCGATCTGCCGGGCGAGTGTGCGCATGGTGGCGCTGGGCGTCGGCGGCGAGGATTTGGCCACCGATCTGGGCGCCGAGGCGACGCCGGATGCGCTGGACCTGCCGAAACGCCTGGGGATCATCGCCGCGCGCGGGGCGGGGATACTGCCGACCGGCTTCATCGGCACGGTGGCTGATATCACCGACCTTGAGGGGTATCGGCGCATCCTGCGGCGGAGCAAGGCGCTGGGCTATGCCTGTGCTTCGTGTGTGCATCCCAGCCAGGTCGCGATCATCAACGAGGAATATGGCGAGGCGCCGGAAGCGGTGGCGCGGGCCGAGCGGATGGTGGCGGCGTTTGCGGATGCGCTGAGCCGTGGCGTGGGCGCGGTGAGCTTCGAGGGGCAGATGATCGACGAGCCGGTGGTCGCGCGGGCGCGGCAGGTGCTGGCGCGGGCGCGGAGGTAGCGGGCGGCGTGGGTGGCCGGGACTTTCGCCCGGCCATGACGGCGCGGGGTGGCGCCGCGCCGGTCAGGGCGCGGCGCGCTCGGTCTTACCCGCCGAAACCCTTGCCGCCGACCTTGCGGTATTCCTCACGCGGGGGGGCGAAGATATCCAGCACCTTGCAGCCCTCGGGGCCGGCCTTCATCGTGTGCGGCACGTTGCCCGGCGTGCGCCAGAAGTCGCCGGCCTTCACGTTGTGCGCCTCGCCGCCCTGGTAGCGAATGGCGGTGCCTTCCAGCAGCAGGCCCCATTGCTCCTCGGGGTGGGAATGCATGGTGCCCTCGGCACCCGGCGCGATGGAGACGACCGAGAGCATGGCCTGCTCGCCCGGGTGGATGCGGGTGGTCAGGCCGGCCGCCAGCTCACGGAAGATGCCGGTGCTGGGGTCGTTGACGTTGAAGAACTCGCTCATGCCTCTGGCTCCTGCAGGCTGATGTCCAGCCAGCCGCGTGCGTCCATGGTGGCGATGTCGCCTGGCAGCAGCAGCACGGTGGTGGTGGCGCTTTCCACAATCGCCGGGCCGCGTAAAGCCTGGTTGGGCGCCAGGGCGTCGAAGCTGAAGACCGGCGCGTCCACTTCGCCTGCTTCCAGGCGGATGCGGCGGGTGGCCTGGGCGGTGGCGGGGGCGGCGCCGGGGCGGGTGGCGCCGGCCACGGGCGGCAGCCGGCCGATGGCGGCGGCGCGGGCGGTCACCAGTACCACTTCTTCTTCGGGCAGGTCGTAGGTGAACAGCGCGCGGTGGCGGGCGTGGAAGGCGTCTCGCAGGCGCTGGCCCAGGCCGGGGCTGGTCCAGTCCATGTCGTCCAGCGGCACCGCAATCTCAAACACCTGTTCGCCGTAGCGCATGTCGGCGCTGCGCTGCACCGCGATCTCGCCCTGGTACCAGGCGGCCATCTTCTGCCGCGCGTCGGCTTCCAGCCTGGCGTAGAGGCCGGCGATCTCCTGGTCTTCCGGCATGCCGCCGGCGGCCAGGGTGCTGCGGGCCATTTCGTAGCGCAGATCCGATTGCAGCATGCCCCAGGCGCTGAGACCGGCGGCGAAGAGCGGCACGGCGGCGCGCTTCAGGCCGAGTTCGCGGGCGACGGCGCTGGCGTGCAGCCCGGCGGCGCCGCCGAAGGCCAGCAGGGTGAAGTCGCGCGGGTCCACGCCGCGGCGGACGGTGGCGACGCGGACGCCATCGGCCATGCGGGCATTGACCAGGCGGTGGATGCCCATGGCGCAATCGGCCGGTGCCAGGTTGAGCTTTTCCGCCAGCGCGGCGACGGCCTGCTGTGCCGCGCCCAGGTCCAGCTTGCGGGCACCACCCAAAAAGTTGCCGGCGTCGAGATAGCCCAGCACCAGGTTGGCGTCGGTCACGGCCGGCTGCGTGCCGCCCAGGCCATAGGCCGCCGGGCCGGGGACGGCGCCGGCCGATTGCGGGCCGACCTGCATGGTGCCGCCGCTGCCCAGATGCGCGATGGAGCCGCCACCGGCGCCCAGCGTGACGATATCCAGCGATTCCAGCGCAATGCGCTCGCCGCCCACCACGCGGCCGCGGCCCAGCGCGGCGGTGCCTTCGGCCACCAGCGCGATATCGGTGGAGGTGCCGCCCATGTCGAAGGTGACCAGGTTCTGCCCCAGCCCGGCGCGGGCCAGGGCCACCGCCGCCGCCACGCCGCCGGCCGGGCCGGAAAGGGCGGTGCCGACGGCCAGCCGCGCGGCTTCCTCCACCGGGGCGACGCCGCCATGGGAGAGGATGACGAAGACCGCGCCGGGGTAGCCGGCCTCTCCCAGGCGGCCCCGCAGGCGGCCGAGATAGCGTGAGACCACCGGGCCCACATAGGCGTTGACCGCGGTGGTGGAGAACCGCTCGAACTCTTTTATTTGTGGCAGCACGTCGGCCGAGAGGGTGACGAAGACGCCAGGCAGGGCGGCGGCCACGGCTTCACCCGCCGCGCGTTCGTGCGCGGGGTCGCGCCAGGAATGCAGCAGGCAGATTGCGACGGATTCCACCTGCTCGGCGCGCAGCTGCTGGATGGCGGTGGCGAGCGAGGCCTGGTCCAGCGCGATGGCCACGCTGCCATCGGCGCGGAGGCGTTCGCGGATGCCGAGGCGGAGGCGGCGCGGCACCAGCGGTTCCGGCGCGGGCAGGCGCAGGTCGTAGCGTTCCGGCTTCAGGCCTTCGCGCATTTCGATGACGTCGCGGTGGCCCTCGGTGGTCAGCATCGCAAGGCGCGCGCCCTTGCGTTCCAGCAGCGCGTTGGTCGCGACCGTGGTGCCGTGGACGATGCGTTCGCAGCGCGCCAGCAGCGTGGCGAGCGGGAGGTGCAGCGCGGTGGCCAGGTTGGCCAGGCCGGCGATGACGCCCTCGCTCTGGTCGTCAGGGGTGGACGCGGCTTTGGCCAGGGTCTCGGTGCCGTCCGACGCGATGCAGACCACGTCGGTAAAGGTGCCGCCGACGTCGATGCCGATGCGGTAGGTGGCGGTCATGCCCCCACCCTCCCGTCCCTGCCGGGCCGGGCCCCTCCCTCCCCCACATGGTGGGGGAGGGGTGGGGTGAGGCTTCGGCGGCCTCGCTCTCCCTTATCGTGGGAGACGGGTGATGTTGGGCTTCGGCGGCCTCCCTCCCCCACGGCGTGGGGGAGGGTCGGGGTGGGGGCGACGTAGCCCTCCCGTTCGTCGCGCGCTCGGGCGGCGGGGTCGCGCTTCGCCGGGTTGCCCCAGCCGCCGCCGCCGCTGGACTGCACCACGATCCGGTCGCCGGGGTTGATGGCCAGGCCGGTGGACTTGGTCTTCAGCACCTGCTCGGTGCCATCGGCGCGGGCCAGCACGTAGTGGTGCGGCCGGCCATCCTGCCCGCCGCACATGCCGGCGCTGCCGTGGCGGATGCCGTCGCCGGCGGTGTTGGCGCGGGCCGGGCCGTCGCTGTCCACCCGGAGCGAGAGTTCGGCGCCCAGGCCGCCGCGGTACTGGCCTTCGCCGGCGGTGCCGGGCAGGAACTCATGGCGCTCGAAATGCAGCGGGAAGCGGGCCTCGGCCATCTCGACGCTGCCGAACTTCAGGCCGCCCGCGGAATGCCATTCGCCGGCCGTGGACCAGCCATCCCCGCCCGAACTGCCGCCGCCACCGGGGCGGGCGTGGAACAGGTGCCAGACGAAACTTCTGGATTCCTCCCTGCTTGCCGTCGCAAGACGCCGCCTCGCATCCTTGCCCTGGATGGCCACGCGGAAGCGCCTTCCCCAGCCGCCCATGGCGCGGTCCGGGCAGCAGGCCGAGAGCGCGCGGATGATGGCTTCCACGATCTCGTTGGAGCAGTGGCTGGTGCACATCGTCACCGGGGCGCCGTCGCGCGCCCAGACCACGGTGCCCTCCTTGGCCAGCACGGTCAGCGGGCGGAAGGCGCCGTCATTCTTGCTGAGATCGGGGTCCAGCAGGAAGGCAAACGCCATGGCGACGGCGCTGCGCATGTTGGCGAAGCTGGAGTTCACGAAGCCGGTGGTCTGCGGGTCGGACGCCGTCAGGTCCACGGTCAGGCTCTCGCCCTGCTTGGTGCAGGTGGCGCGGATGACGATGTCGGTGCGCTCGAACCCGTCATCGTCCAGCGTCGCCTCGCCGTGCCAGGTGCCATCCGGCCAGGTGGCCAAAATCCGCCGGGCATGGGCCTCCGAAAGGTCCAGCACTGCGGCGACGGCGGCATCCAGCCCCTCGGCGCCGTAATGCGCCAGCAGGCCCTGCAACCGGCGCTCACCCAGCCGGGCGGCGCCGATCATCGCCATCATGTCTCCCGTAAAATCGCGCGGCAGGCGGGTATTGGTCGCCAGCATGCGGATCAGGTCCTGGCGCAGCGTGCCGCCCTCGCCCAGGCGGATCGGCGGGACTCGCAGGCCTTCCTGCCAGATCTCTGACGCGCTGGGGTTGTAGCCGCCCATGGTGGCGCCGCCGATATCGGACTGGTGGGCGCGCACCACGGACCAGAAGCGCAGGCTCCCTTCGGCGAAGACCGGCAGGATGATGGTCAGGTCCGGCAGGTGGCTGCCGCCGAAATAGGGGTCGTTCAGCAGGAAGGTGTCGCCGGGGTGGATATTGCCGGCGAACGCTTCAGCAACCGCCAGCGCCGCCCAGGGCATGGCGCCGACATGCACGGGAATGTGGTCGGCCTGGGCCACCAGCCGGCATTGGGCGTCGCAGAGCGCAATGGAGAAATCGCGCGAAGAGTTCAGGATTTGGCTGTAGGAGGTGCGCAGCATGGCCTCCCCCATTTCCTCCACGATCGCGCGAAGGCGGTTATCCACCACCGCCAGGGTTACGGGGTCCGGGGAGGGGCTGGGCTGTTGCATGGCCGAAGCCTCCGGCCCCCCTCCGGCGGCGTCAAGGCGGCAAAGTGCCCCCGCTGCCAGGGTGGCAGAGTACCCCCGCCGCCAGGGCGGCAAAGTGCCCCCGCCGCCAGGGTGGCAAAGTGCCCCCGCTGTCAGCTTGGCAAAACATCGCTGGCCGGCCCGCGGGGTGACACAGAAACGCCCCAAATCCATGACCCCATGCCGTTCGGGCTTGCGGTAGACGCCTTCCTGGGGAAGGTTGTTACCAAGTGGTCACATGCCGGCCTCGACCGGTCACAGGAAATATGAGCGAAACCGTCAGCCGCCCCCTGCTGCCTACCGCCATCGAAGCCTCCCTGGGGCTGGCTGCCCGCGCGCGGGCGCGGCTGGTGGCCAGCCCACTGGCGCGGGCGCTGGCGGTGCCGGCGGTGCTGTTCCTGCTGACCCTGGTGGTGCGGGCGTTTTCATTCCACCTGTCGGTCATCGACACCGATGAGGGGCTGTACCTGCTGCAGGCGCGCGAATGGCTGCGCGGCGGCTGGCCCTATGTGGCGGTGTGGGACATGCACCCGGTGGGGGCGCCGGCGCTGTTCGCCGCGGCGCTGACGCTGTTCGGCAAGTCCATCATGACCATCCGGCTGCTGGGGGCGATCTGCGTCGCCACCACGGCCTGGCTGACCTACCGCACCGTGCGGCAGTTGCACGGGCCGCGCCTGGTCGGGTTTGCCGCGGCGGTGCTGTATATCGGGCAGTCCGTGCTGCTGGGCGGGCTGGCCTCCAACACCGAAATCCTGTTTGCGCCCTTCGTTTCCGGCGCGATCTTCCTGGGCGTGCGGGCCGCGGTGCAGCCCGGCCAGGCGCCGCGCTGGCGCGACCTGGCTGCCATGGGCGCGCTGATGGGCTGCGCCCTGACCATCAAGCCGGTGGTGGCGCCCATGGGGTGCCTGGCCTTCGTGCTGCTGGTGCTGCCGGCCTGGTGGGGCGGGGCCATGCGCTGGCGCCGGGTGCTGGCCATGGCGGCGGCCTATGCCACGCTGTGCCTGCTGCCCACCGTGCTGTTCGGCCTGGCCTATGCGGCGCGCGGGCAGTTCCAGTTCTTCCTGTATGGCAGCTTCCTGGCGCCGCTGGCCTATGCCGGGGGCGCGGTTTCCGCGGCGCAGGCCTGGGCGCGCATCACGGATGCCGGGACCGACCTGCTGTTTCCGCTGGCTCTGGCGCTGGTGGCGGTGGCGGGGTTGCGGCGGCGCAGCCTGAACCACCCGGCGGCGCTGCTGGTGGTGGTGGCGCTGCTGTGGTTCCTGACCGCGGTGTTTGCCGTGGCCGGCCCGGGGATGTGGTTCAACCACTACTTCGTCATCCTGATGGCGCCGCTGGCCATCCTGGCCGCCATGGGCGCCTGGAAGCTGGCCTGGATGCTGCGGCCGGGCCTGGCGCTGCCGGCCTTTGTCGGCCTGGTGGGCGCGGTCGCGATCCATGCCTGGTCGATCGACACCATGCCGCGGCTGGAACGCGGCTGGGACATTCCGGACCCGCCGCGCCAGGTGGCGGAGATCATCCGCCAGCAGATCCGCCGCGGCGAGCCGATCTTCATCGCCAACTACCACCCGGCGGTCTACGTGATGTCCGGCGCCGGCGTGCCGACGCGCTTCGCCTTCCCCGGCCACCTGACCTGCGAATGGGACCGGGTGACCGGCGTGGACGTCGATGCCGAGGTGAAGCGCATTCTGGCCGAGCGGCCGCGGATCATCGTGGTGGACCGCGGCTATTGGCGCAGCATGCGGCGGCGGGTGCGGGTTAATATCGGCACCACGCTGCGCCGCAGCTACGTGAAGGTGGCGGAGGTGCAGGAAGTGGCGGGCATGGTGGAGATCTGGCGGCGGCTGTAGCCGCCCCGGAGCTTCGACCGCCCGAGGTTTCGGCCCCCAAGCTTTCGACTTTCCGGGTTGCGACCCCTTGGGAGGCTGGCCCGCCGCGCCGGCCTGACCCATGATGCCCCCAACGATGTTGGGGAAACGCCGATGATCACCGAAACACCCGTGCTGACCACCCTGGCCGAGGGCCTGCGCTTTCCGGAAGGGCCGGTGGTGCTGCCGGATGGCAGCGTGGCCCTGGTGGAGATCGAGCGCGGGATCATCACCGCCGTTTCCCCTTCCGGCGAAAAGCGCGTGCTGGCCACCCCCGGCGGCGGCCCGAACGGCATGGCGCTTGGCCCGAATGGCAAGCTGTACCTGTGCAACAATGGCGGCTTCCTGTGGCATGAGGAGCCGGGGATGCTGCGTCCCGTCGGCGTGCCGCCGAGCTATGAGACCGGCCGGATCGAGGTGGTGGACCCCACTACCGGCAGCGTGACCCGGCTGTATGACCGCTGCGGCGACCACAAGCTGAAGGGGCCGAACGACATCGTCTTCGACCCGCGCGACGGCTTCTGGTTCTCCGACCTGGGCAAGGTGCGCGGGCGGGACCGCGACCATGGCGGCGTCTATTGGGCGAAGACGGATGGCTCCGAGATACGGGAATGCGGCTTCCCGATCTTCGGCGGCGCCAATGGCATCGGCCTGGCGCCGGATGGCAGCGTGCTCTACGCCGCGGAAACCGAGACCGGGCGGTTGTGGGCCTGGGATGTGGAAGCGCCGGGCGTGCTGAAGAAGCAGCCCTGGCCATCCAGCAATGGCGGGCGGGTGCTGTGCCAGTTTCCGGGGTATCGGCGGCTGGACAGCCTGGCGGTGGCGGCTTCCGGCAACATCGTGGTGGCCACGCTGGTGAGCGGCGAGATCACCACTGTCTCCCCGGCCGGGGACATTCTGCACGTGGCCAAGATGCCGGAGCGCATGCCGACGAATATCTGCTTCGGCGGGCCGGCCATGAAGACCGCCTACATCACGCTCTCCACCACCGGCAAGCTGGTCAGCTGCCCCTGGCATGAGGCCGGGTACAGCCTGCCCTTCGGTTGACAGGAACGGCCGGCGCGGAGAGGCTGCCGACCAACAACGCCACGGGAGAAACGCCATGCTTGAGTTCAGCCGCCGCGCCCTGCTGGGCACCGCGCTCGCCGCCCCCTTCGCCCGTGGCGCCGCGGCGCAGGAAGGCCCGTACATCCTCGGCAGCGTCTTCCCGCAGAGCGGGCCGAATGCCGAATATGGCGGCGTCTTCACCGCCGGCGTGCAGCTGGCGTTGCAGCATATCGAAGCCGACAAGCTGTTGAAGCGGCCGATCCGCTACATCAGCGAGGACAGCCAGGCGCTGCCGCAGCAGGGCGTCATCGCCATGACCAAGCTGGTCAACATCGACAAGGCGCATTGGACCTTCGCCGCCTTCACCGCGGTTTCCAAGGCGGTGGCGCCGATTGGCGACCGGGCCAAGACCGTGATGATCAATGGCGGCGCGGTGGGGCCGGACCTTTCGGGGCTTTCCCCGTATTTCTGGAACGTGATCCCGCTGGCCCATCTGGAGACGCGGGCGCTGCTGCCCTACCTGGTCGGGCAGGGCAAGAAGCGCTTCGCCCTGGTGTACGTGGACGACCCCTTGGGCGATGCGATCCTGAAGGAGCTGGGCGAGCAGCTGCCCAAGGTGGGCGCCGAGCTGGTCGGCAGCTTCTCCATTCCGCGCGACGCGCAGCAGTTTGGCCCCGTCGCGGCGCGGGTGCGCCAGGTGCGGCCGGATGCGGTCTACATCGCCAGCTTCGGCGCGCAGCAGAGCCAGATCATCAAGGGGCTGCGCAACAACGGCGTCAGCCAGCAGCTGTGCAGCTATTCCGCCATGAACCTGGCCAGCGTGGGCAGCCTGCCGGAAGCCGAGGGCATGACCTTCACGGTGCAGAAGGTGGACTATGCCGGCGGCGATGCGCTGACCCGCCGCTTTGCCGAGGATTTCCGCCGCGCCCATGGCAAGGAGCCGACGGTCTACAACGCCAATTACTACAATGGCTGCCGGCTGTTCGGCCTGCTGGCGCATGAGCTGGAAAAGACCAATACGGCCGTCACCGGCGACAGCCTGAAGGACACGCTGCATCGGCTGAAGAAATTCCCGCTGGTGGGCGGCACCGGCGAGTTCGACGCCGCCGGCAACATGATGGCGGCGATTGAGGTGGTGCAGTGGAAGGGCGGCCAACTGGTCAAGCTGGCGTGAAGCATTTCGGCGCAGGGCGGCAGCCCGGAGAGGCGAAGATGTTCACGATGATGCCGGGCTGACCTGATGCTGTTTGTCCAATTGCTGCTGGGGGGCGTGCAGAACGGCGCCCTCTATGCGCTGACCGCCGCCGGCTTCGCGCTGATCTTCGGCGCGACCAAGGTCTTCCATGTGGCGCATGGCTCGGCCTTCACCCTGGCCGGCTATGTCTTCCTGTATGGCTGGACGCACAACTGGAACTCGCTGCTGTCCTGCCTGGCGGCGGTGCTGGTGGCGGTGGCCTTCGGCGTGGGGATGGAGCGCCTAGTGTATCGGCCGATCCAGCGGCATGAGGGCAGTTTCTTCACCGTCTTCGTCGCGGCCTTCGGCGTTTCCATCGTGGTGCAGAACCTGGTGGGCGTGTTCGCCGGGCGCGGTTTTGCCAGTATCGACACGCCGCTGAGCAATGCCAGCGAGGTGCTGCCGGAGCTATTTTTGGCGGACGTGTTCTGGGTGGCGATCTTGGTCGCGCTGGTGATGTTCGTGGCGCTGACGCTGTTCCTTTCGCGCACCAATGCCGGCGTGGCGCTGCGGGCGCTGGCGCAGAACCCGGATCTGCTGCGGGCCTATGGCTTGTCCTCCTCCCGGCTTTCCATGCTGGCCTTTGCGCTGGGCTCGGCGCTGGTGGCGCCGGCGGCGATCTTGTCCGCCATGACCACGGGGTTGAACGAGGCGGTGGGCAACCATGTGATGCTGCTGTCCATGGCCAGCACCATCGTGGGTGGCGTGGGGTCGCTGCGCGGTGCGGCGCTGGCGGGGCTGCTGCTGGGCGTGGCGGAAAGCGTGGTGCTGGTGTTCCTGGAGACGCAATGGGCCTCGGCCGCCAGCTTCCTGGTGTTGTTCGGGTTCATTCTGTTCAAGCCGTCGGGCATGTTCGGCGCGGCGGTCGCGAAATGATCGCTTATTTCTCCAACCTCGCCACGCTGGTGGCGATCTTCGGCATCCTCGCGGTTACGCTGAACTTCATGGTCGGCTTTGCCGGCATCTTCAGCGTGGCGCATGCGGTGTTCTTCGGCCTGGGCGCCTATGCCGGGGCGCAGATTGCGCTGACGGTCACGCCCAACCCCTTCCTGGCCTGCGCGGTGGCGGCGGGCATCGCCGGGGTGCTGTCGCTGTGCCTGGCGCTGCCGGCGCTGCGGGTGCGCGGCGAGTATTTCGTCGCGGCCTCGCTGGGCTTGCAGATGGTGGCGCTGACGCTGTTCAGCGAGGTGAAGTCGCTGACCGGCGGCATTGGCGGGCTGACCAATATCCCCAGGCCGCAGGTGTTCGACGTGGAGGTGGGCGTGCTGCCCTTGGCGCTGCTGGCGCTGGGGGTGCTGCTGTGGGCCATCCACGCCATGGCCAATGGCAGTTTTGGTCGCACGCTCAAGGCGATCCGCGACGCTGAATCCGCCGCCGAGGCACTCGGAAAGCCGGTGGCGGTGGCCAAGGCGCTGGCCGTTGCTTTCGCCTGTGCTGGGGCGGGCGTGGCGGGCGCGCTGTTCGCGCTGCATATGAGCTTCGTGAATGTCGAGAGCTTCACGCTCGACCAGTCCGTGCTGGTGATGGCCATGGTGATCGTGGGCGGCACGGGCACGCTGTTCGGGCCGCTGGTGGGGGCGGTGCTGCTGCTGTCGCTGCCCTCCGCGCTGTCCTTCCTGACCTTCATTCCACCCACAGAAGTCGGGTCGGTGCAGCAGATCATCTATGGGCTGGCGATGACCCTGCTGATGGTGTTCCGCCCGGCGGGCCTGCTGGGCGACCAGAACAAGGGGAAGTCGCACGCATGACGTGCCACCTGATCGTGGAGCATCGCAGCGGGCCGCCGCGGCTTTGCGGCGGAACCGCTGGGAGTGGAACGTGACTCAGTTGGCCAATAATGCGCCGCTGACATGCGAGGGCCTGGCGCGCAGTTTCGGCGGCGTGAAGGCGGTGCAGGGGGTATCGCTGGCGCTGCCGGCCGGCGCCGTCACCGCGCTGGTGGGGCCGAATGGCGCCGGCAAGACCACGGTGTTCAACCTGATTACCGGCAACCTGAAGGCGGATGAGGGCACGGCGCAGATCAGGGGCCGGCCGATCATCGGGTTGAAGCCCTGGCAGGTGGCGCGCCTCGGCGTGGCGCGCAGCTTCCAGGACCTCAGGCTGTTCACCCAGATGAACGTGCGCGACAACGTGCTGGCGGCCACGGAACGCGGCGCTTGGTTCTGGCAGGGCGGCGACCGGCGGGCGCGGCTGGCGGCGGCCGAGGCGGCGATGGAGGCCACCGGGCTGACGGCGCTGGCCGAGGCGCGGGCGGTGGACCTGGCCTATGCCGAGCGCAAGTTCCTTTCCATGGCGCGGATTCTTGCCGCCGGCGCCGATATCTGGCTGCTGGATGAACCGGCCTCGGGGTTGGATTTGTCGTCGCGGCTGCGCTTCGGGCAGTTGCTGCGGGATGCGCGGGCGCGCGGCGTGGCGATCTGCCTGATTGAGCATAACCTGGATGTGGTGGTGGATTTGGCCGACCGGATTGCCTTCCTCGACCGCGGGCTGGTGCTGGCGGAAGGGGCGCCGCGCGAGATCATGACCGACCCGAAGCTGGCGGCGATCTACTTCGGCGACCGCAGCCATGAGGCGGCCGCGTGAGCGCCGCCGCGACGCAGGGCGCGCCAGACGCCGCCTCGGCGCTGGCGTTGGAAGCCACCGGCTTGGCTGCCGGCTATGGCGGGCGGGAAGTGTTGCAGGATGTCTCCCTGACTCTGGCGCCGGGCGAGGGGCTGTGCCTGATCGGCCATAACGGCGCCGGCAAGTCCACGCTGCTGCGGGTGCTGTTCGGGCTGCATCGGCCGGCGGCGGGCGAGATCAAGGTGTTCGGCCAGAAGCTGGCGGCGCATACCCCGGCGGCGCTGGGCGCGGCCGGGGTGGCGCTGGTGCCGGAAGGCCGCGGCGTCTTCCCGGACCTGACGGTGCTGGAGATCTTCGGCCTGGCGCTGTGGTCGGCCGGGGTGCCGAAGGGCGAGCGCCAGGCGCGGATCGACGACGTGCTGGAGCTGCTGCCGCGGATCAAGGAGTTCACGAAGCGCACGGCGGGCACGCTGAGCGGCGGGCAGCAGCAGATGGTCAGCATTGCCCGTGCGCTGCTGACACGGCCAAAAGTGCTGTTGCTGGACGAGCCGAGCATCGGCCTGGCGCCCAAGCTGTTTCAGGATTTGATCGAGCCGATCGCGCGGCTGCGGGCCGAACGCGGCGTGGCGATCCTGCTGGTGGAGCAGAATGTGCGCGAGGCCTTCGCCGTCAGCGACCGGGTGGTGGTGATGCGCAGCGGGCGGATGATCTTTGAGGGTACGCCCGCCGATCTCAGCGACCATACCAAGCTGATGGAGCTGTTTTAGCCGGCGCTGCGTCGGCGGCGCGGCGTGGCGTTGGCCCCCGGGACGAGCCCGGGGGTGACGATTTGGCGGCGCGTGGCGAGTGACTGTGCGCCAAGCGCTGCGTCGGCGGCCTGGCGCTCGGGGTCAGCGCCTCAGAACCGCAGCTCCTTCGCCGCCGCCGCATAGCCCACGCGCCGGGCCGGCGGCACCGGGTGGCGGCCGGCCACGCGTTCCAGCAGGGTGCGGGCGTCCTCGGCCAGGTCGGCCTTCACCGCGCTGTCCAGGTAGAGCTGCTCCAGCACGTCCTGCTGCGCGTGGCTGCCGCCCAGCAGGGACATCCGGCCCAGCACCGGGCGCATGGCGGCCACCGCCCCGGCGAAGTCGCCATGGCCGTGGCGCAGCGCGGCGTCGCAGACCGGGCGGGCGATGTCGCGCACCAGCGGCGCCGGGTCGGCGGCCAGGGCGGCCAGCATGCGGGCGCCGGCATCCCAGCGCTTCGTCGCCGCCAGCGCCATGGCCCAGTGCGGCAGGGTGAAGGGGTTCAGGTGGTCGCCGATCCGCGCCTCCGCCTTGTCGGCCAACTCCACCCAGCGGTCGCCGACATGCACGCCGTGCAGCCCCAGGCGGAACAGCATGGAGGCGGCGTTCTGCACGTCGATGTAGAGGTCCGGCGCGGCTTGCGTCACCGGGCTGGCCAGGTTGCGGAAGCGGGTGTCGTACAGGCCCAGCACCGCCGGCCATTCCTGGTGTTCCAGGTGGTACATGGCGCGGTGCCACCACAGGTGATGCGCCAGGTTGTTGCCGCCTTCCCAGTGCTGTTCCAGGCTGGCGATCCAGGCAATTCCTTCGCCGCGGCGGCCCTGCATTTCCAGCACATGGGCCACGGCATGGGCGGCCCAGAGGTCGCTGGGGTCCAGCGCCACGGCTTCGCGGCCGGCGGCCTCGGCGGCGGTGTAGAGGCCGCATTCCTCCGACGCGAAGGCGCGGCAGGCGAGGATGCTGGGGTAGCCGGGCAGGGCGGCCGACCAGTGCGGCTGCACCGCGTCCACCGCTTCCAGCATCCAGTCCGGGCGCCCAGCCCAGAAGGCGACGAAGTGGTGCATGCGGAAGGCCAGGATGTCGCGCGGGTGGTCGGCCACGATCTGGCGCCAGACCCGCATGGCCCCGGTGACGTCGTTGGCCACCCAGGCTGAGAGCGCGGCGCAATGGGCGCGTTCGCGCGCGGTGCCGGCGGTGGCCTGGGCGCGGGAAAGGCTTTCGGCGGCGCGGGGCAGCGTGCTGGCCTGGTGGCCCAGCAGGGTGAAGTTGGCCTGGGCGATCCGCAGCATCGGCGCATCCGGGTCCAGCGCCAGGGCGGCCTTGAGCCGCAGCGGCGTGTCGGCGCGGTAGCGCAGATAGCCTTCGATGACATGGTCGTAGCCGGCCACCGCCTCGGCGGAAGCGGCGGTCATGTCCAGGCCCTGGGCGTCCTTCATGGGGTGTTCTCCACACAGGCGTTCACGCGCAGCCATTCCGCCAGCACGCCCACGGCGGCCACCAGGTCGGGGGTCGCCATGGCCTCGTAGGGGTTGTGGCTGCCGTTGCGGTTGCGCACCAGCAGCATGCCCGTCGGCACGCCGGCGGCGGCGAAGTTGTTGGCGTCGTGGCTGCCGGGGCTGTTCAGCCGCAGCGGGGCCAGGCCGGCGCGGCCGGCGGCTTCGCCCAGGCCCTTGACCATCACCGGGTGCATCGGGCCGGGGGCGGCGGCGCTGCGCTCGCCGAGCTCGATCTTCACGCCGCGGCGCTCCGCCACCTCCACCGCGATGCGGCCGAGGCGGGCTTCCAGCGCCTTCAGGTGTTCGGCGGAATAGGCGCGCAGGTCCAGGCTGAGTTCGAAGCTGCCGGAGACGGAGGTCAGGCTGTGGCGGTCGGCCGGGGTGTGGAAGCGGCCGATGGTGACCGCCATCGGGCGGCCCAGCGCTTCCTCCTCCAGCCACAGGCGTTCCAGCGCCAGGGAGAACTCGGCGCCGGCCAGGGCGGCGTCGCGGCGGAAGCGGTGCGGCAGGCCGGTATGGGCTTCCTCGCCGGTGATGCGGATGAAGGGGTGGCGCACATTGCCGGGATTGGCCAGGCAGACCGCCACGGGGTGGCCGGCTTCCACCAGCTGCGGCGCCTGTTCGATATGGGCTTCCAGATAGGCGCCCATGGCGCGGGGGTCGCGCAGCGGCTTGCCCTCGCGCAGCGCCTCGGGGTCGCCGCCACAGGCCGCGATGCTCTCGGCCAGGGTCAGGCCGGTGCGGGCGTGGCGCAGTTCCAGCGCGCCGGGGGGCAGGCGGCCCAGCAGGCAGCGGCTGCCGATCAGGCCCAGGCCGAACCAGACGGCTTCCTCGCAGCGCAGCGCCAGCACCTCGATATCGCGCCTGGGCTGCAACCCCGCCGCCTGCAGCGCGGCCACGGCACCGAGGCCGGCGATGACCCCGGCGGCGCCGTCGAAATTGCCGCCCTGGATCACGCTGTCCAGATGGCTGCCGATCAGGACGGGGGCCTGCTGCGGCGCCTCGGCGGCCCAGCGCAGATGCAGGTTGGCGCCGGCATCCAGTGACGCGGTCATGCCCAGCTTCAGGCCGGTTTCCTCGATCTGCGCCTGGGCGGCGTTCTCGCCGCGGCCATAGGCTTCCCGGGTAATGCCCGGCGGGTCGGCGCCGATGCTGGCCATGCAGTTCAGCAGCCATTGCACCAGGTCGGCCTGGGCGGCGACGGCATCGGCCAGTCTCACAGCCCGAACTCCCGCAGCACTTCCGCGGTGTGTTCGCCCAGGTCGGGGGCGGCGACGCTCCAGGGGCCAAGGCCGGGCAGCGCCGGGAAGGGCAGGGCGCCGAGCCCGGGCTGGTCCAGCATGACCGCGGCGTTGGTCGCCTGCACATGCGGGTCGGCCAGCCAGTCCAGCGGGGAGTTCACCTGGTCGCACAGCATGCGCGCGGCGTGGAAGCGCGGCAGCCATTCGGTGGCGGGGCGGCGGGCGAAGGCGCTGCGGATCAGCGGCAGCAGGGCGTCGCGGTTTTCCGCGCGAAGCGGAAAGGTGGCGAAGCGCGGGTCCTGCGAGAGGTCCGCGATCTCCAGCACCTGGCAGAGCTGGACGAAGTCAGCCTCTCGCAGCAGGCCGATCATGACGTAGCGGCCGTCATTGGCCAGGTAGGCGCCGGAGGGGGTGTTGAGCGACTTCGGCTCCTGCCCCTGGCGGCCCCAGTCGGCGATGTTGTAGCCCAGCAACGCGGCCGAAGCCTGGTGCAGCGCCACGTCCAGCACGCGGCGCCGGGGCGCGGCGCCGGTCAGCCGGTCCCGCTGCTGTTCCGCCAGCGCCGCCTGCACCGCGACCATGGCCGAGAGGCCGGTGACGACATCCACCGCGAAGAAGGGGCCGGTGCGGTGGGGGATGCCGTCCATGCCCTGGTTCAGCGCCACCATGCCGGTGAAGGCCTGGGCGATGCTGTCGGTGCAGGGGCGTTCGCTGTAGGGGCCGGACTGGCCGAAGCCGGAGATGGAGAGGAAGACCACGTCCGGCTTGCCGGCTTCCGGCGCAATGCCGATGCGGCGGGCCACGCCGGGGCGGAAGGCTTCCAGGATCACATCCGCCTGCGCTGCCAGGGCGGCCAGGCGGGCCTGGTCCTCGGCGGCCGAGAGGTCCAGCATGATGCTGCGCTTGCCGCGGTTGTAGGCGGTGTGCATGACCGAATGGGCGCCGGCCTTGGCCGAGAGGCCGCGCGACCAGTCGCCGGCGGGCGGTTCCACCTTGACCACATTGGCGCCCAGCGCGGCGAGCTGCGTGGCGCAGTAGGGGCCGGCGATGCCCTGGCTGGTGTCCAGCACGAAGAGGCCCGCATAGGGTCGCATGGTTTCCTGGCGCATGGTTTCCGGACGCATGGTTTCCTCGGGCGCGTTTCGCCCTATCCTGGCAGGAGCGAAGCAATAGGGAAGGGTCGTCCGCAATGGCAGTGTCTCGCCGCGCTCTCGGAGCCGCGCTGCTGGCGGCGCCGGCGGTGCGCGCCCAGGGCGGCTGGCCGTCCCGGGATCTTGTTCCGTGGCCGTCCCGGCCAACCCGCTTCATCGTGCCCTACCCGCCGGGCGGGCCGACCGACATCATGGGCCGGGTGGTGGCGACGCAGCTTTCCCGCGACCTGCCGCACCCGGTGGTGGTGGAGAACAAGGCCGGCGCCGCCGGCTCCATCGGCAGCGCGGAGGTGGCCCGCGCCGCGGCGGATGGTACGACCTTCCTGGTCAATGCCTCGGCCCATGTCATCGTGCCGCACATGATGCGGCTGCCCTATGACGCGGTGGCGGACTTCACCGCGGTGACCAACATTGCCCTGGTGCCGCTGATGCTGGTGGTGACGCCGGGGCTGCCGGTGCGGTCGGTGGCGGAGCTGGTGGCCTATGCCAAGGCCAATCCCGGGCGGCTGTCCTATGCGTCTTCCTCCAATGGCGGGGCGCCGCATCTGGCTGGGGAGCTGTTCAAGCAACTGGCGGGGGTGGAGATGCAGCATGTGCCCTACCGGGGCAGCGGCCAGGCGCTGCCGGACCTGCTGGCCGGCAATGTGCAGGTGATGTTCGACAGCATGCCCAGCAGCGCGGGCGCGGTGCGGGACGGCAAGCTGCGGGCGCTGGCTGTCACCACCGAGAAGCGCCAGCCGGCCTTCCCCGACCTGCCGACCGTGGCCGAGGCGGGGGTGGCGGGCTACGAGATTTCCACCTGGTACGGCATTTGGGCGCCGCCGCGCTGCCCGGCCGAGATTGCCGGGGCCCTGCAGCAGGCGGTGGCGCGGGCGCTGCGCCAGCCAGAGCCGATGGCGCGCATGGCGGCGCTGGGGGCGGTGCCGGTGGCGGATGAGCCAGCGCAGTATGCCCGCTTCGTCGAGACCGAGTTTGCCCGCTGGGGCCAGCTGGTGACCACCGCCAACATAAGGGCCGATTGATGCGCGCACTGGTGTGCGAGAGCTGGCGTGAGTTCGACCAGCTGGAGCTGAAGGATATTCCGCCACCGCCGATGCGGCCGGGGGCGGTGCGGCTGAAGGTGGCGGCGGCGGGGATTTCCTTCGCCACCCAGCTGGTGGTGGCCGGCAAGTACCAGCGCCGCCCGCCCTTGCCCTTCGTGCCTGGCACCGAGATTGCCGGGGTGGTGCTGGAGAGCGCCCCGGATGTGGCCAACCCGCTGCCACCGGGCACGCGCGTCTTCGCGGTGGCGGATTGGGGCGCGCTGGCCGAGGAAGCGGTGGTGGATGCCATCCATGTGGTGCCGGTGCCGGATGGCCTGCCGCTGGAAGCCGCCGTGGCCTTCCCGATCAGCTACCCCACCGCTGGCTCCGCGCTGCTGTGGCGGGCGCAGTTGCAGCCGGGGCAATGGGTGCTGGTGCAGGGCGCCGCCGGGGGTGTCGGGCTGGCGGCGGTGGAGATTGCCAAGGCGGTGGGCGCGCATGTGATTGCCCGCGCCGGCGCGGCCAAGCACGCCATGCTGACGGAACGCGGTGCCGACGCCGTGCTGGATTCGGCGCTGCCCTTCAAGGATGAAGTGCGGCGGATCACCCGCGGGCGCGGCGTGGATGTGGTGCTGGACGTGCTGGGCGGCGAGGCCTTCGACGAAGGGCTGCGCTGCCTGGCGGATGGCGGCACGCTGCTGACCCTGGGCTACGCCGCCGGGGCCATTCCGCAGCTGGGGGTCAACCTGCTGCTGCTGAAGAACATCGCCGTCGCCGGGGTGAACTGGGGTGCCTATGTCGGCTGGTCCCCGGGGTACGACCGCAACGTATGGGCGCCGGCCTGCCAGGGCCTGTGGCGCCAGCTGACGGCCTGGTGGGCGGAAGGCAAGCTCCGGCCGGAGGTACATGCGGCCTTCCCGCTGGCGCAGTTCCGCGAAGCCATGGCGGAAGTGAGCGGCAGGCGTGCGGTGGGCCGGGTGGTGGTGCGGCCCGGCCAGGCGTAGCCTCGGCGCATGAATGAAAGCGCCCCCGGCAGACAGGTGGACATGCGGGTGATGGCGGCAATCGTCGCCAGCGCCCTGTTCATGCAGAACCTGGACAGCGCCGCGATCATCACCGCGCTGCCGTCAATGGCCCGCGACCTCGGCGAGGAACCGGCCCGCCTCGGCGTGGCGATCACCAGCTACCTCGTCAGCATCACCGTCTTCATCCCGTTGAGCGGCTGGGTGGCGGACCGCTTCGGCGCCAAGCGGGTGTTCATGGCGGCCATCGCCATCTTCACCTGCGCCAGCATCCTGTGCGGACGCTCCACGGGGCTGGGCGAGCTGGTGGCGGCCCGGGTGTTCCAGGGGTTTGGCGGCGCCATGATGGTGCCCGTCGCCCGGCTGTTGCTGCTCAGGCGCGTGTCCAAGGAAGACATGCTCTCGGCGATGACCTGGCTGACCATGCCGGCGATGATCGGGCCGATCAGCGGGCCGCCGCTTGGCGGGTTTCTCACCGATGCCTTCGGCTGGCGCAGCGTGTTCTTCATCAATGTGCCCATCGGCATCCTGGGCCTTGGCTTGGTGGCGTGGAAGATCCCGGACGTGCCGCCCGGCGACCCGGGGCCGCCCGACATCAAGGGGCTGCTGCTGATCGGCGTGGCGCTGGCGCTGCTGATGTTCGGCATCGAGACCGTGGGCCGCGGCGTGTTCCCGCGCTGGCTGCCGCCCGCCTGCCTGGCGGCGGGGCTGGCGGTGGGGGTGCTGGCGGTGCGGCATTGCCGGGCGCGGGCGCGGCCGGCGGTCGATTTTTCCCTGCTGGCGATCCCCACCTTCAACCAGGCGACGCTGGCCGGCAGCCTGTTCCGCGGCGGGGCGGGGGCGGTGCCCTTCCTGGTGCCGATGCTGCTGCAACTCGGCTTCGGCCGCAGCGCCAGCGAGGCCGGGCTGGTTTCCTTCGCCACCGCCTTGGGCGCCATGGCGATGAAGCCGCTGGCCCGGCCGATCCTGCGGCGCTTCGGCTTCCGGGCGGCCCTGGTGGGCAATGCGCTGTTTGCCGCGGCCGGCATTGCGGTCTGTGCCGCCTTCAGCCCGGCCTGGCCGGTGATGGCGATCTTTTTATTGTTGGCGCTGGGCGGGCTGGCGCGCAGCCTGCAATTCACCGCGCTGAACACCCTGGCGTTTGCGGATGTGCCGCAGGCGCGGCTTTCGGCCGCCACCAGCTTCTTCGGCACGGCGCAGCAGCTTTCCCCGGCGCTGGGGGTGGTGCTGGCCACCGCCAGCCTGGAAGCCAGCACCGCGCTGCATGGCCGGCACGAGCTGCTGACCGCGGATTTCAGCTGGGCCTTCGTGATCTCGGCGCTGGTGGTGGCGGCCTCGGCGCCGTTCTTCACCAGGCTGCGGCGGGATGCCGGCGGCGAGGTCAGCGGGCATGGTGGCGGCAGGCCGGGCGAGACCGGCCCGGCTCAGCCCACCAGCAGCGTGCCGCGCTCGAAGCCCGCGAACATGTAGCCCAGGCCGCGCACGGTCTTCACCGCCTTGTCGTCGCCCAGCTTGCGGCGCAGGCGCATCACCAGGTTGTCCACCGAGCGGTCGGTCGGGTCGATCCGCCGGCGCAGCACATGGTGGGCCACGGTGTCGCGGCAGACCGTCTCGCCCGGGGCGATGGTCAGCAGGCGGAACAGGTCGAACTCGGCGCTGGTCAGTTCGGTGTCGGTGCCGCAGGGCCGCAGCAGGGCGCGGCGGGTGGGCACCAGGCGCCAGGCGGCGGTCTCGCCGCGGCCGGTGCCCCAGCCGCCCCGGCGCAGCACGGCGCGGGCATGGGCGAAGGCGACCTCGACCGGTTCATGCAGGTCCATTACGCCGTCGGCGCCGGCCTCCAGCAGCGCCGCCACCACCGCGCCCGGCAGGCGCGGGGCCAGCACCAGGCAGGGCAGCCGATGCGCGGCCCGCTGCCGGCGCAGCTCCGGCACCAGCAGTTCGGCCTCGGCCGGCGCGGCCAGCAGCAGCAGGTCGGGGGCGGGTTCGGTGGTGCCCGGCTGGCGTCGCGGCGCCTGGTTCAGCAGCCGCGCGCTCAGCCCGGCCTCGGCCAGCAGGGCCACGAGGCGCTCGGCCAGGCGCTCGGCCAGACGCTCGGCGGCCAGGGGGTCGAGCGACCCGGATCCAGGACGGAGATGACCCATAAGCGTTGTTCCCGAAGCCGGCGAAGCAACCGGCGTAGTGTCACCTTGCTTCGGGCTGGCCGGGTCGCGGAAGGTGCAGCGCGGTGCGCCCAGGTGCAAAATGCACCATCAGCAGTTGCAACAGCATGTCAGGACTGGGTCAGTCCGGGGTCAAAGCCTCGGAAAACAAGGCGCGCAGGGCCTTCAGGCTGCGCCGACGCAGGCCATTCGGCGGTTCCGCCGCGGCCAGGTCGAAGTCGCTGATCGCGAGAGTGTGTTCAACCGGAAGTCGCATCGTGGTCGGCGCGCCCTGCACGCTGCGCGGCAGCCGGTCCAGCAGCTCCTGCTCCAGCGCGCCTTCCCAGCCCGTCATGTTCAGCTCGCCGACGCGGGCGACGCAGGCGGCCCAGCGTTCCTGCGCCGCGGCCGGGTCGGCCAGCAGCTCCCCCAGGCGGAAGCCGACCAGGTGGGTGACCCCGGGCGAGGCGGTGGGGGCGAATTCCCGCACCATCGCGAAGCCGTCCAGCACCTCCGCCTTGCGGGTGGCGCTGCCCCAGAACACCGCGAAGCCGAAGCTGTCCTGCCGCGCCACTTCCTCGGCCGCGACCCAGAGCTTGTTGTTCAGGGCGAAGGCGGGGCCGCGGCCGTGCCAATTGTGGTCGTCGCGGAACTCGGCCTCCAGCACGCCGCTGCTCAGGCGGATTTCGCCGACCACGGCGAAGGGCCGCGCCACGCGGACCGAATCATACAGGAACAGCCAGAGCCCGCCATATTGCGCCAGCGCCTTGTCCAGCCCCTGCGCCGCCGCCCATTGCACCGCATTGCCCAGCAGGCCCGGCGCCGAGGCCGGGCCGGGGACGGGGGCCAGCGGGATCTTCAGCGCGGCGTTGAACTCGGCTTCGGGCCGGGACCAGTCCGCCATGCAGAAGCCCGGCAGCCGGCGGGCGATGGCCTGGGTCAGCGAAAGCAGGTTGTGTTCGGACGGGCGGACCTGGCCGGACAGCCAGCGGGTGACCACCGATTTGTCGATGCCGACTTCGCGCGCAATGCCGGCGCGGCCGAGATTGGCCTGTCCGATGGCAAGGCGGAGCCTGGCAGCGAAATCCAGGGTACCGGGTGGACGCAACATGGGTTCGTTAGTTCTCGGCTTCTGGGACGTTGTCCGACGCGGCTTACATCACAGTAATGCATGACCGATGGCAACATTGGTTGCTGGCCTAATTGATCCGGCCGGCGGGAAGGCTGGGCGAACCGGTCGGGCGAACCGGTCGGGCGAAGCCGGCGTTGAGGCGCCGGATGCGCGGCCCCAGCGCCCCGGCGGGTGCCCGCCGCCCTCCGTTGCGCCGAGGCCCATGCCCAACCCCGCTGCTGCTCCACCCGCTGCCTCCCCCGCTGGCGCCCCCGCTGGCCCGCCGCCCCGGGCGGCGTCCGCTGGCCCACCCGCTGGCGCCCTCGGCCCCGGCGCCGTCCATGCCGTGCTGCTGGTGGCGGTGCTGTATTTCGGCCGGGACCTGTTCATTCCCCTGGTGCTGGCGGTGCTGCTGGGCTTCGTGCTGGCGCCGCTGGTCGGGGTGCTGCGCCAGGTGCATGTGCCGCGGCCGCCGGCGGTGCTGCTGGCGGTCGGGCTGGCCTTCGCGCTGATCCTGGGCGTGGGCGGCATGCTGGGGCGCCAGGTCAGCCTGCTGGCCGAGAACCTGCCGGCCTACCAGACCACGGTGCAGGC
This sequence comes from uncultured Rhodospirillales bacterium, assembly GCA_903835235.1. Lineage (GTDB taxonomy): Bacteria > Pseudomonadota > Alphaproteobacteria > Acetobacterales > Acetobacteraceae > CAIMOR01. The sequence goes on along the minus strand of CAILMF010000082.1, from coordinate 102,495 downwards.
CAAGCTGGCGGGGCTGCGCCAGGCCGGCGGCTGGCTGGACCGGCTGAGCGGCACGCTGTCCGAGATGCGCCATGCGGCGCCGACCGCCCCGGTGGCGCCCAGTGCCGCGCCGGAGCCGCGGCCGATGCTGGTGGAGGTGCGGGCGCCGGAGCCGGGCGCCCTGCAGACCCTGCGCGACGTGGCCGAGCCGCTGCTGGGGCCGCTGGCCACCGTGGCGATGGTGCTGATCCTGGTCGTCTTCATCCTGCTGTACCGGGAGGATCTGCGCGACCGGCTGATCCGCCTGGCCGGCGCGCGGGACCTGCACCGGACCATGGCGACGATGGATGACGCGGCCTACCGGCTGTCCCGCTACTTCCTGGCGCAGACCGCCATGAACGCCGGCTTCGGCGTGTTCATCGCCGTGGCGCTCTGGGTCATCGGCGTGCCCAACCCGGCGCTGTGGGGCGTGGTGGCGGGCATGGCGCGGTTCATCCCCTTCATCGGCGCCTACCTGGCCGGCGCCTTTCCGGCGCTGCTGGCGGTGGCGGTGGACCCCGGCTGGGGCATGCTGCTGGCGGTGCTGGGGCTGTTCACGGTCTCCGAGCTGCTGATGGGCCAGGTGCTGGAGCCCTGGGTGTTCGGCCAGTCCACCGGGCTTTCGCCCATCGCCATTGTCGCCGCCGCCACCTTCTGGACCTGGCTGTGGGGGCCGGTGGGGCTGCTGCTGAGCGTGCCGCTGACGGTGTGCCTGGTGGTGCTGGGCCGGCACGTGGAGAAGCTGGCGTTCCTGGAGGTGGCGCTGGGCGACCAGCCGGCGCTGGAGCCGGAGGAGCTGTTCTACCAGCGGGCCCTGGCCGGCGACACGGATGCGCTGGCCGAGCAGGCGGAGAAGTGCCTGAAGGAGAAGCCGCTGGCCGCATACATCGACGCGGTGGCGATGCCGGCGCTGCGGCTGGCGCAGCTGGACCTGGCGCGCGGCAGCCTGGCGGAGGACCGGCTGGAGCGGTTTCGCCTTTCGCTGGGCGAGTTGGTGGAGGATTTGGAGGAAGCCGCGGACGAGCCGGAGGTGGCGCCGCCGCTGGGCTGGCAGGCGCCGGGCGCGGTGCTGTGCCTGGGCGGGCGCGGGCCGCTGGACGGGCTGGCGGCGGCGCTGCTGGCCCGGGCGCTGGCGGCGCAGGGCTTCGGCGTGCAGCAGGGCGGCTTGATCGGCAATGCCGCCGGCACCGGGCCGATGGCGCCACCGCGGCTGGCCTGCTTCTGCTTCCTGGAGGGCGGCAGCAGCGCGGCGACGGCGCGGACCCTGCTGCGGCGGCAAAGGCGCCGGCTGCCGGGGGTGCCCAGCCTGGCGCTGGCCTGGCAGGCGGCGCCGGAGGGCGGGCTGGCGCTGGCCTTGCAGGGCGAGGACGCGACGCTGGCGCTTTCGGTGCCGGAAGCGGTGGCGCAGGTGGTGGCGCTGGCCGGGTTGGCCGCGCCCGTGGTGCCGCGGCCGGAACCGCCGGTCGCGGAAGCCGGCCTTGTGCCCGCCCCGGCCTGAGGCGAGGCTGCGGGCCGACCGCAGCTGACGAGGCCGTGATGGACCTGGATATCCGCCCGATCACCGATGCCGATGTGCCCCAGGTGGTGGCGCTGTGGCACGTCGCCGGGGTGGCGCGGCCCTGGAACGACCCCGAGCGCGACATCGCCTTTGCCCGCAGCCGGGAACATTGCGCGCTGCTGGTGGCGGTGGCGGGCGAGCAGGTGCTGGCCAGCGCCATGGTGGGCGAGGATGGGCACCGCGGCTGGGTCTATTACGTGGCGGCGCTGCCGGAACGGCAAGGCAGCGGCCTCGGCCGGCGCATGATGGCGGCGGCGGAGGACTGGCTGAAGGCGCGCGGCGTGTGGAAGGTGCAGTTGCTGGTGCGGGCCGACAATGCCCGGGCGCGCGGCTTCTATGAGGGGCTGGGCTACGTGGATACGCGCAGCACCTGCTACCAGAAGGTGCTGGAGGAGGGCTGAACCAGCCCCCCTCCGAGCCGATCATGCACTCTCGTAGATGCGCGTCAGGCTGAACTCGCGGTGGCCGAGCAGTTCGGCCGCGGTCAGCTCGCCCTCGGCGGTGCGCAGCATGCAGTCCAGCAGCGCCTCGCCGGCGTCATCCATGTTCATGCGCTTCTGCAGCAGGCCCGTGACATCGACGTCGACGTGCTCGCTCATGGTGCGCTGGGTGCGCGGATTGGCGGTGATCTTGATCACCGGCACGATCGGGTTGCCGATGACGTTGCCCTGGCCCGTCGGGAAGAAGTGCACCGCATAGCCGGAGGCGGCGCAGAGCGTGACCATCTCGGCCGCCGCCGACGACGAATCCATGAACCAGAGGCCGGAATGGGTCGGCGCCTCGGCCTTGTCCAGCACACCATCGACGATGCACTTCTTGCCGATCTTCTGGATGTTGCCGAGCGCCTTTTCCTCGATGGTGGTCAGGCCACCTTCGATGTTGCCCTTGGTCGGCTGGCTGTCGCTGAGGTCCGACGTCTTGTTGGCTTCGACCACGCGCTGGTAGCGGTCGAACATCGCCTGGAACTGGGTGCGGATTTCCGGGGTGCGGCAGCGGGCCGCGACCAGGTGTTCGCCGCCGGTCAGTTCGGTGGTTTCGCCGAAGACCAGCGTGTTGCCGTTCTCCCACAGCTTGTCGAAGGCGTTGCCGTTGGTCGGGCAGGAGGCGAGGCCGGAGGTGGTGTCGCTCTCGCCGCACTTGGTGGAGACCCAGAGGTCAACCAGCGGGGCCTTCGACTTCTTCAGCTTCGACGCATGCTTGACCATGCGGTAGGCGGCATGGCTGGCGCGGGCGATGGTGTTGATGTCGCCATGCTGCTCGATGCCGAAGAACTCTACGGGTTTGCCGGAGGCGGCGATGCCTTCCGCGATTTTCCCTGCCCAGCCGGGTTCGATGCCGATGATCACCACGCCCGCCACGTTCGGGTTGCAGCCGGTGCCGATCAGGGTGCGGAAATGCAGCTCAAGGTCGTAGCCGAATTGCAGGCGGCCATAGGCGTGCGGGATCGCCATGCAGCCCTTGATGTTGTGGGCCACCGCCTCGCACGCCGCGTTGGAAAGGTCGTCCACCGGCAGGATGATGACGTGGTTGCGCACGCCCATGCGGCCATTCTCGCGGCGCCAGCCTTCGAAGCTGGCGTTCTTCAGGTCCATTGCCATGTCTGCGACCCCTACCAGCGCTTCGTCTTGACGTTGTGGACATGGGCGTGTTCGCCGGCGCCGATGTTGGCGACCGCCTTGCCGATGTCGATGCCGTACTTGATGATGGTGTCGCCATTGGCGATGGCGCGGACCGCCAGCTTGTGGCCGATGGGGATGTCGTTGATCGCCTGGAACTCGATCATCTTGTCCTGGTCCATGATCCAGCCGGTCAGCGGCTGGCCGGCCTTCAGGCCCTCCACCACCACCACGCCCACGCTGTCGCCCTCGTCATGGACGACGAAATGGATCGTCATCGCGCTTGCTCCCCTGATTGCAGACTGGGGCGGAGGTTAGTTGCGCGAAGGGGTCTGGTCTACAGGGGGGCGTGCTGCGCCTCCGGCGGGCCGGGCGGGGCGATGAGCGCCAGCCGGGCGCGGCGGGCCAGGCGGACCGCGGCGGCGTCCAGCGGCAGGGCGAGCACCGCCAGCGCCAGGCTTAGCCCGGCGGCGAGGGTGGCGCCGGCCAGCGCGGCGGCGGTGGTGCCGAGCCAGGGCGCCAGGGCCAGCGCGAAGGCGGCGCCGGGGCCCATCAGCAGCGGCCAGTGCACCAGGTAGATGGGGAAGGACAGCCGGCCGAGCGCCTGCATGGGGGCGCCGGCCAGCCAGCGCTGCGGCGCCGGCAGCGCCAGCAGCCCCGCGAGTTGCAGCAGGGCGGCCAGGCCGCGCTGGATCGCCTGCCCGGACAGCGCGGGCAGCAGCGGCAGCGGGGCCTCGGCCAGCGCCTCGAAGCCCGGCAAGGGCGTGGCGGGCAGCGCCAGCGCGGCGCCGGCCAGCAGCGCGGCCAGGCCCAGGGCATGCCGGGCAGCGCCGGGCAGGGCGGCCCAGGCGGGGGTGCAACGCGGCAGCAGCACCATGGCGGCGTGGCCCAGCACGAAGCCCAGCAGCGGGCTGCGCAGCGTCAGCAGCCCCAGCGCGGCCAGCGCCAGGGGCCAGAGCCGCGGCGCGGCGGCGCGCAGCCCGACCAGGGCAAGGACCAGGACCGAGCCTTGGACCTCCAGGCTCAATGTCCAGAGCGGGGCATTGTAGGCGGCCGGGCCGGCGGGCAGCCAGGGCGCCAGGAAGGCCAGCGTGGTGCTGTCGGCAAAGCCGAGCAGCACCGCCACCGGCCCGGCCTGCCACAGCAGGGAGCCGAGGCTGCCATCGGCCAGCCAGTTTTCGCGTAGCCACCAACTGCCCAGCAGCGTCCCAGCCGGGGCATGGGCGTTGCCGAAGGCGTGGAAGGCCAGCACCGCCAGCAGGGTTGCCGCCGCCGCCGGCAGGCCCAGCCGCAGCCCGCGCGCCGCCAGCGCGGCCATGGGCGTGCGCCATTGCTTCGCAAAGCCCAGCGTCAGCACCGCGCCGCTGAGCAGGAAGAACAGGTGAACTGCGGTTTCGCCGTCATACAGCAGGTAGAGCGGGGAACGGGCCGCGCCCTCCACCAGGGGCAGCCAGAAGGCGCCGGCCAGGTGCAGCAGCAGCACCTGCACCGCGGCAAGGCCGCGCAGCCCCTCCAGCCAGGCGATGCGCGGGGTTTGCTGGGGCAGGCTGGTGGGCATGGGCGGGCCGGCGGCTGTGGAGCGCCGGAAGGAAGCCCGGCCGGGCTGAAGGAAGCCTCAACGGGCCAGAATCGCCTCCACCATGGCGCGATTTGGGGTCTGGCCGGCCTCCGCCCGCAGCGCGCCGGCGGCGGCGGCGAAGCGCATCGCCTGGGCCAGGCCCTGGCCTTCCGCGATGGCCAGCGCATAGGCGCCGTGGAAGACGTCTCCGGCGCCGGTGGTGTTGCGCGCCTCCACCTTGAAGGCGGGGGTCAGGCGCGGCGTGGTCTCGGTGGCGGCCTGCCAGAGCACGCCGTTCTCGCCGCGCGTCACGGCGGCGACCTCCCGCGTGCCCATGGCCAGGGCGCGGTGCAGCGCCTCGGCCGGGCGGGCGCCGGCGGCGAAGTTCTGCAGGCCGGGTTCGCTGAAGATGGCGTGGTCCACCAGGGGCACGAGTTGGTGCAGGATGCGGGTCTCGCTGCGTTCGGCGTCGATGACGCTGGGGGTGTGGCGGTCATGCGCCTCGGCCAGGGCCAGCGCGGCGGCCTGCGGCCAGCGGGGGTCGCAGAGCAGCACGGCGGCCTCGTCCAGCCGGTCCAGCGGCAGCCAGGATGGGTCTGGGTCGAGGCCCGCGCCGCGGAAGCTGATGGTGGCGCGTTCGCCGACCAGGTCCACCAGCACGGCGGAGACGGCGGTGCGGCCGCCGGGGCAGCGGCGCAGGCCGGCGATGTCGATGCCTTCGGCTGAAAGGGCTTCGGCTACCGCGGGGCCGTTGGCGTCATCCCCCACGCGGCCCCAGAAGGCGACCCGGCCGCCGAGGCGCGCCACGGCAATGGCGGCATTGGCGGCAAGGCCGCCGACGCCCATGCTGTAGCCGCGCGCGGTGGACTTGGTCGGGCGCTGGGGGATGTCATCCACCACCCAGGCGTGGTCCACCACCACGCTGCCGAGGACGATGACCAGCGGCGCAGCCGCGGGTGAGGCAAGGGGGTTCGACATGCGACGAGAGCACTCCGCAAGGCCGGGGGTTGCAGGGGCGGCGCGGCCCGGGAAGGCGGCGGCCGGAACGGCCGGGCGTGGCGCGGGGCATGCAATGGGCGCGCCGGGGCGCGACACTATGGGCGCGCCGGGCCGGGGCGGCGCGGGCGCCCCTGCGCGCGGGCCGGGGGATGGGCCGAAGCGGGGCGCCGGCAAGGCGGGGCCGGGCAAGGGCGTGCTGGGCAGGGGTGGCCCGGGCAAGGGCGCGCCAGCCAAAGGCGCCTTGGGCAAAGCTGGCCTGGGAAAAGCTGGCCTGGGAAAGGGCGGCTCGGGCAGAGGCGGCGCGGGCAGAGGTGGCGCGGGCAAGACCAGCTTCGACGAGGCTGGGTCCGCCGAGGCCAGGCTGGGTAAAGCGCCGCGGGGCAAGCCGGTGCGCGGCAAGGCCGAGCCGGGCGCTGGCAGGCCAGGCAAGGCTGGGCCAGGCAAGGTTGGGGCAGGCAAGGCTGGGGCGGGCAAGGTTGGCGCGGGCAAGGCCGGGCCAGGCCGGCCGGGGCCGCGTGCCACCGCGGGGCGCGACGCCCTGGCCGAGGCCGCGCCCGCTGGTGGCACCTGGCGCGGCCCCAGGCCCAGCCAGGCGGCACCACGCCTGGTGGTGCCGGAGCGGGCCGGGCCGGCGCTGGTGCTGCTGCACCGGGACGAGGAGGTGCTGGTGATCGACAAGCCGGCCGGGCTGGCCGTGGTGCCGGGCCGGCGCGGCGGGCCGAGCCTGGAGGACCAGCTGCCGGCGTTGCAGATGGGCAAGAAGCGCCCGCCGCAACCGGCGCATCGGCTGGACCAGGACACCGCCGGCTGCCTGGTGCTGGGCCGCACCAAGCCGGCGCTGGCCGCCATCGGCGCGCTGTTTGCCGACGGGCTGGCGAAGAAGACCTACTGGGCCGTGGTGCGCGGCGCGCCGAAGCAGGATGCCGGGGTGCTGGAGGCGCCGCTGCTGAAGGTTTCCACCAAGGCGGCGGGCTGGCGCATGGTGGTGGACCCCAAGGGCCAGCCGGCCAGCACCGAATGGCGCGTGCTGGGCCGTGGCGGCGGCCTGGCCTGGCTGGAGCTGCGCCCGCGCACCGGGCGGACGCATCAGATCCGCGCCCATTGCGCGCATCTGGGCCACCCGATCCTGGGCGATGCCCGCTATGGCGGCGGTGCCGGGGCGCTGCATCTGCTGGCGCGGGCCATCGCGCTGCCGCTGGACCCGCCGGTTGCGGCCACCGCCGCGGTGCCGCCGCACATGCGCGCGGCGATGGCGAGCTGCGGCTGGGCGCCGTGACCGCACTGCTGGCGCTGCTGCTGGCGCTGGCCGGCCCGGCGCTGGCGCAGCGCGGCGGCTGCGGCCTGGGCCTGGGGTTGCAGGCCATGGCCAGCGCCGACCAGCTGCTGGCCGCCGAGGTCACTGGCCTGGCCGCGGGGCGGGAGCAGGCCGGCGCGGCTGTGACCACCTTGGCCGAGGCGGAGGCGCGGTTGCAGGGCTGCGGCTGCCGCCGGGTGGCGGACCAGGTGGCGGAGGCCGGCGGCATCGCCGAGGCGGCGCGCGCCGCGGCCGAGGTGCCGGCGCTGCGGCGGAGCCTGGAACGGGCGCGCCATGCGCTGGGCCTGGCGCGGGAGCGGGCCGGGCGGGATGGGTGTGCCTGAGGCGGCCGGCGACAACTACTCGAAGCTGACCCATTTGCGCGGCGGCGGCGCGCTGATGTCGCGGATGGCGGCGTGAACAGCGGTGTCCAGCGCCTCCAGGAAGCGGCTGCGGTCCTGCTTCTGCATGGCGGCCGGCCCGCCGGTGGGGATGCCGGTGGCGCGCAGGTGTTCCCCCACCGCGCGGCCGGCCAGGGCGGTGCCGATATTGTCCAGGGTCCAGTGGTGGCCCTTGGGGTTCAGCGCCCGGCCGCGGCGTTCCAGGCAGCGGGCGGCCAAGGGGATGTCCGAGGTGACGCAGACATCACCCACGGCAATGCGCTCGGCGATCCAGTCATCGGCGGCGTCCGGCCCTTCGGCGACGATCTGCATGGTCACGTTGGGCAGGTCGGGCGGGCGGATCGGGCGGCTGCCATTGGCCACCACGATGACCGGAAGGTTGTTCAGGCGGGTGGCGACCCGGAAGACCTCGTCGCGCACCGGGCAGGCGTCGCCGTCCACATAGATGGTTGTCATGGACGGGATTTAGCGCAGCCGTGGCGCCGGGGGAAACACGGCCGCGTGCCTGGCTTGCCGGCCGTCCCGAAGCTCGGCCCGCAAGCTCGGGATCGCCGATCCGGGCCTTGGCAATGCGGCGTCACCGCACCCGCACCTGGGCGGCGGCGGCGATGCCATCCGCGTCCAGCACCGTGACGCGGTAGAAGCCGGGGCCTTCCGGCGCCCAGGCGGCCTCCCGCTTGGCGGCCTCGTGCGGCAGCGGCTTGCCGTCCACCAGGAAGACCAGCGGGCGCCGGCCGCCGGCGGCGCGCAGCGTGACGCGGGCTTCGCCCTCCGCCAGCACCGCGCCGGGCGGCGGGAACAGCAGGCGCAGGCGGTCGACGCGCTCGGCCATCGGGCTGGCGATGGCGCGGGCCTCGCTGCCTTCCCGCGGATGGGCGGGCAGGCGTTCGAACACCTGCGCCAGCAGCGGCAGCGCCAGGCGGGCGCCGGTGGGCAGGCCGGTGTCGTTGATCATCGGCGTGCCGTCGGGCCGGCCGACCCAGACGCCCGCGACATGCTGGTTGTCGTAGCCCATCGCCCATGCGTCTCGCCCGCCCCAGCTGGTGCCGGTCTTCCAGGCGATGCCGCCGGGGCCGCCGGCCGGGAAGGGCTGCACCAGGATGCCGGTGACCTCGGCGGCGGCGCGGCGTTCCAGCACCTGGCGGCGTGGCGCCTCGGGGCCGGGCAGGAAGCGCAGGGGCGCGGCGCGGCCGCCATCGGCCAGCATGGCGTAGAGCGTGGCCATGTCGCGCAGCGTTTCCCCGGCGCCGCCCAGCGCCAGCGGCAAAGCGGGGTCGTGGCCGGTGGGCAGGCGGGGCGGCGCGCCGGCGGCCTTCAAGGCCGAGGCGAAGCGCAGCGGGCCGAGTTCATGCAGCAGCGCCACCGCGGGCAGGTTGAGGGAATGGCGCAGCGCCTCCGCCACGGTGATCCGGCCGGCGAAGCCGCGGTCCAGGTTTTCCGGCGCGTAGCTGCCGAAGCGGCGGGGCAGGTCGTCCAGCAATGTGCCGGGCTGGGCGATGCCGGCCTCGAAGGCCATGGCGTAGAGCAGCGGCTTCAGCGCGGAGCCGGGAGAGCGGATGGCGCGGGTGAGGTCGAGCGCGCCGGCGCGGTCGGGGTCGGCGAACTGGCCGCCGACGAGGGCGCGGACCTCCCGGGTGCGCCAGTCCGCCAGGATGAGGGCGACCGAGACGCGGGGGGGGAGGCGGCGCAGGGCAGACGCGGCGATGTCCTCGGCGGCGCGTTGCAGCGGGGCGTCCAGGGTCGTGCGCAGCACGTGGTCGGGAGCGGTGCGCTGCACGCGGTCGGAAGTCGTGCGCTGCACGCGGTCGGAAGTCGTGCGGAGCACGCGGTCGGAAGCGGTGCGCAGCACGTGGTCGGACGTGTGGAGCGCGCGGTCGTCAGGCGCGTGCGGCGCGTTAGCCGCAGGTGCGCGCGCCGCGCTGGACGCCGTGGTGGTGCGCAGCGGGCCGGCGCCCTGCGCCAATTCCCGCGCCAGATGCGGCGCCAGGTTGGGCATGGGCAGGCGGCGGGCGGGGATGGCCTCGGCCAGGTCGCGGTCGGCCTGGCTGATGTTGCGGGCGCCGCGGGCGCGGGCGTGCAGTACGGCGCGGCGGGCGGCCTCGGCGGCTTCGGGGTGGCGGTCTGGCCTGGTGCGCTCGGGCTGGCGCGGCACGGCCACCAGCAGCGCGGCCTCGGCCACGTCCAGCTGCGCCGCCGAGCGGCCGAACCAGGCCAGGGCGCCGGCGCGGATGCCCTCCAGGTTGCCGCCCTGCGGCGCCAGGGTCAGCCAGATGCCGAGGATTTCCGCCTTGGAGTAGCGCCATTCCAGTTGCAGCGCACGGGCGACCTCGATGGCCTTGCTGCGCAGTGTGCGGGGGCGCGGCTCCAGCAGGCGCACGGCCTGCATGGTCAGGGTGGAGCCGCCGGAGACGACGCGGCCGGTGCGCAGCCATTGGACGGCGGCGCGGGTGAGGGCCAGCGGGTCCACGCCGGGGTGCCAGTGGAAGCGACGATCCTCGGCGGCGATCAGCAGGTCCAGCAGGTGGGGCGGCACATCGGCCGCTGACGTAGCCAGGCGCCAGACGCCGCCGGGGGCGGGCACCACCGCCAGCAGGCGGCCCTCGCGGTCGCGTACCTCGGTGGAGAGCTGCTGCCAGCGCGAGAGGTCGGGCGGTAGGGCGCGGTCCAGCGCCGCCAGGGTGCCGAGCGCCAGCAGGGCGGCAAGGGTGGTGGCGCGGGCGCGGCGGGAGCGGGTGAGGCGGCGCAGCCGGTCAAGGACGTCCGCTGCCGCCGGCAGGATGGCGCCGCCTGGGAGGATTTTGCCCCGCTGGGGCACCGCGGCTGCGGTGCCGCCCAGGCTGGTGTCGCGCTGGCTGGTGCCGCCCTGGCTGGTACCACCCAGGCTGGCGCCAGCCTGGTCCGCAGGCGTCGCGGCGCGCTCGAACCTGGCCCGCGCCGCCCGGCCGAGCCTGGCCAGCGCGGCCCGCGCCAGCCCTGCCAGCGCCGCGCCGCGGTTCATTCGGCCGGCGTCACCTGCACCCGGCGGGCGCTGGCGCGGGCGAAGACGGCCGGGCGGTACATGTCCGCCAGGTCGGCGCCCGGCAGCTCGAACCGGCCGGCCGTCACCGCGCGCAGGCGGACGGCAAGGCGGAAGGCCGGGGCCTCCGCCGTCAGGTCCAGCGCGGCGGCGAAGCGGTCGTCCAGCGCCGGCTGGGCCACCGCCTCGGTCAGCTCGCCCAGCCAGGGCATGCCGGTGACCTCGCCGGGGCCAAGCCGGGTGACGATCTCCCACCCCGCCGGCAGGCCCTGCTGCACCAGGGCGCGATGCGACTCCCGGTCGTCGGCGCGGCCTTCCAGCAGCATGACGAAGACCTGGTTCTGCCGCAGCTGGTCGGTCTCCAGCGGCTTGCCGTCCAGGCCGAAGAAGCGGCGCGTGACCCGCATGCCCGCGGTGGCGGCGGGCAGCGCTTCCTTCGGGATGCCGGTGACGGCGACGCTTTCCCAGAACGTGGCGCGGCCGGTGTTCTTAAGCTTGGCCGGGCCGTTCAGCGGCAGCGAGACGCGGAAGCCCGCGGGCTGCACCGCCTGGCCGTTCAGGCTGACGCTGGGCGGCTGGCTGCCGCGGCCCAGCGCCTGGGCGGTGGCGATGGCCCAGGCCTGGTCCTGCGTGCTGGTGCTGGCCGGGGTGAAGTCGGCGCCGGGGAGACGGGCGACCAGGGCCGGGATGCGCTCGGCCAGCAGGCCGCTTTCCTGCACCAGCAGCAGCACCGCCAGGCTGTCCCGCGCCGTGGTGCCGTAGTCGAAGGCCCAGAACCGGCGCGCGGGGGCGGCCAGGGCGGCGGTGAAGGCGGCCTCGGCGCGGGCGCGGTCCCCGGCGCGGGCGAAGGCGCTGGCAAGTTGGGCTTTTGCCAGTGGGGTCGGCAGCGCCTCCAGCTGTTCCATCAGGCGGCGAGCGGCGCCGAGGCGATGGCGGCCGGCCATGCCCAGCACGTGCAGCCGATAGGCCTGGGCGGCGCGTTCCTCCGGCGTGTTCGGCTCGCCGCCGTCGACTTCGGTCAGGATCGCCTTCAGCGCGTCCTCCAGCGCCGCTTCCGGCACCGTGGCGCCGGCGGCCTTGGCGCGCAGCAGGGCTTCCACCGCGTAGCTGCCCAGCCAGGGTTCGGCGCTGCCGCCGGAGGACCACAGGCCGAAGAGGCCGTCGAAGCGCTGGCGCAGCAGCACGCCTTCCACGCCGCGTTGCAGCAGGCCGGCGCGGTTGGGGGTATCCGGGTAGGCGGCCATCGCCATCAGCTTGGAGGAAGACTGCTCCAGGCAGGCGAAGGGATAGGCCTCCAGGGCGCGCAGCATGCCCGCCACGTCGTAGCGGGTGGGGCCGCCGACGCTGACACTGGCCCGCCAGGTGCCGGGGATGTAGCGGTCCAGCGGCGGCGCCAGGGAGATTTCGCGCCCGGCGGCGACCTCGCTGCTCGCCACCTCGGTCACGATGGGGCGGCTGGAGCGCACGGTGATGCGGTATTCATGCGCGGCGGTGAAGTTGTTCGGCCCGGTGACGGCCAGGCGCAGCACGCCTTCCCCGGCGCCGGTGGCGCGCAGCGTGCTGAACGGCGTGCCGCGGGCGCCATTGGCCAGGCGCAGCACGTGCCGCACCGGGCCGGCCAAGGGGCTGACCAGGGCGATGGCGCCCTGCGTCGTCAGCGTGGCGGTGATCTCGCCTTCCGGCAGGTCCAGGTTGTGCAGCAGCAGCGGCAGCCGGGCTTCGTCCCCCGGGGCCAGGAAGCGCGGCAGGATGGCTTCGGCCACCACGGGGTCGCGCACCGTCATCGGCTTGCTGACGGCGCCGCTGCGGCTGCCGCTCCAGGCCACCGCCATCAGCCGGAGTTCGCCGGCGAAGTCCGGAATATCCAACGTGACGCTGGCGGTGCCGTCCGGCGCCACCGCGATGGGGCCGCTGAACAGGCTGACATTGCGCTGGGGTATCTCCAGCTTGCCCTGGTCGCCCAGGCCGTCGCCGCCCTGGCGCAGCGTGGCGGCCTCGCCATCGGCGGGCGCGATCAGCCGGCCGTAGTCGTCGCGGATATCCACGCCCAGCCGGCGCTTGCCCATGAAGTGGCCGATGGGGTCCGGCGTGGCGAAGTTGGTCAGGCGGAGGATGCCTTCATCCACCGCGGCCAGGGTCAACATTGCGCCCTGGCCGGCATCGGTCAGCCGCAGCGGAATGGTCACGCGCTGGCGCGGCAGGATGCGTTCCGGGCTGTTGATGGCGATGCCGATGCGCCGGCTGTCCGGCGCCAGTTGCAGCCAGGCCAGGCCGAGCGCGCGGCCCAGGGGTTGAGTACCGGCGTTGCGGGCTTCGCCATGGCGGAACACGGTGACGGCGACATAGGCGCCGGGACCCCAGGCGGCATCGACGGGGATGGTCACCTCGGCGCCGGCGGCGGGCACCTCGACATCCCGCACCGAGACCAGGCGGTCGGTCAGCACGGCGACGCTGGCGGTGCCGGCGAAGGGCGGGGTGATGCGGATACGGGCGCTGGCGCCGGGCGCGTATTGCCGCTGGTCGGCCGAGACATCCACCTTGTCCGGCACGTCGACGCTGGCGCTGGGCGCCCATCCCGCGCGGAAGCGGTAGGTGGTCAGGGCCAGGCTGCCGGCCTCGGTCACCTCCAGCCGGTAGCGGCCGAAGGGCAGGCGGCGGGCGTAGCGCGCGGCGGTGGCAGTGGGGCGGATTTCGCGGCTGTCCACCGCCTCGTCGGTCCATACCGTCTCATAGCGGGCGGTGCGGTTGCGCATCATCAGGCGCCAGCTGGGGGTTTCCCGCACCAGGCGCAGGCGCAGCGTGGCCGGCGTGGCGGCTTGCGCGCGGTTCAGCGCCAGAATGTCGAAGGCGGCCTCGGTGTCGGCGTCGATGGCGTCATCGGCGAAGGCCGGCTTCACGCCGATCAGCCGGTCCTGCGCCTGCACCGGCAGCATGATCCGGGTGGCGCTGGCGCGGCCGCCGGGTTCGCCGATGCTGACGGTCAGCTGGGCGCGCATCGGGCGGGTGGTGTCGGGCGCCTTGTCCAGGCTCAGGGTGAGCGTGCCATTGCCAACGGCATCCAGGGCGGCGAATTCCACCTGCTGCGCCTCGGGGGCGAATTGCTCATCGGCCGCGCCGAAGACGTAGCCGGGGAAGGCCTCCAGCCCGCGCTGGCTGATCACCTGGAGTTCGCCGCTGCCGGTCAGCCCGGCGCCGGGCGCGCCATAGAGGAAGCGGGCGTTGAGCGGGATGGCCAGCGGCTGGCCGACCACCAGCGGGCCAGGGGCGGGGCCGGCGGTGACGGCCAGGCGTTCCGGCACGAAGGCATCCACCCGGAAGGTCGCGCTGCCCACCGGCGGCGCGTTGGGGTCTGCCAGCACCTCGATGGTCCAGACGCCAACCTGGGCGCCGGCCGACAGCGGGATGGGCCAGAGGATGGCGGCGCCGGCCTCGCGCGCCGGCACCGCTTCGGCGAAGACCTGGCCGCCCGGCCTGCGGACGCGGAAGCGGGCGGGGAAGTCGGCCGGGGCGCCGCTGGCGTCCCGCAGGAGTGCGGCGGCGTTGACCGTCTCGCCCGGGCGGTAGATGCCGCGGTCCAGCCAGACGAAGGCGTCCAGCGGCCCCGGATGCTCCATGCCGCCGGCGCCGCGGTCGGACAGGTCGAAGGCGGCCTGATCCAGGTTCAGCTGCACCAGGTCGTCGCCCTGGAAGGCCTGCAATGCCTTGGGCGCCATTGGCCCGGCCCCGGCCAGCAGCGCGCCGGGGAAGCGCACGAGGCCATCCGGCCCGGCCACGGCTTCCGCCAAAATGTCGTTGTTGGTGGCCATCAGCCGCACCTGCACGCCCGCCAGCGGCCGGGCGGCGCCCAGCGCGCGGACCTGTGCCGCCAGCCCGGCGGCGGAACGCCAGGCGGTCAGCCCCAGGTCGGTGGCGATCAGCGGCAGGGCGGCGGTTGCGGCGCGGGTGCCATCGGCGGGGCTGGCAATGAGCACGAACAGGCCGGGGCCGCTGGTGCGCAGCGCTTCCGGCAGGCGCAGCAGGCTGCGCTGCACCGTATTGGCGGCCAGCGGCGCCAGCTGGGCGGTGCCTTCCCAAACCACGCGGCCCCAGCTTTCCGCGAAATTCTCGGCCGACCAGCTTTCCAGCGCGTCGCCCGGGCGCCAGTCCCGCCCCACCGGCACCAGGTTGCGCTCGGTCACCCGGACCACGCGCAGCTTGAGGGTGGAGAGGTTGACGGTGGCAACGCTGACCGCCTGTTCCTGGCTGCGCGGCAGCAGGAAGGCGGAGGTGTCGAAGATGATGCGGGCGGCGCGGTTGGCGATGGCGATGTTGACCGGCGTGTCCCGGCTGAGCTTGAGGTTGTCCTCGGCGGGCAGGCCGGCGCGCAGCACCAGGCGGGTGGTGCGGCCATAGGGCAGGCCGGTGACGCAGAGCTCGTCGCCTTCGCGGGTCACGGCCAGGCTGGGCAGCGGCGGGTCGGCGCGGACCCAGTCGCCGGGGTGCCAGTCGTCGCGCTTCGCCGGGGCGATGGTGAAGCTGAGGCAGGCGCGGGCCGGCTCGGCCTCGCCATCCGTGCGCACCCGGGCCACCGCCATGCCGGCGGCGCGGCGCGCTTCGGCCAGCTGGCGCCGATAGGCCTGGTTGTCGGGGGCGCGCTGGATCACCTCCTGCAACGCCTCGATCTGCTGCGCCGGGCGGTCCAGCCTGCCCAGGGCCTCGGCGATGGCGAGCAGGGAGGGCAGTTCCGGCGCGCCGGCCGGCACCATCTGGAAGTTCTGCCAGGCCGCCTGCAGCGCGCGGGTGGCCTCGGGCGGGGTGCGCTTCAGCTGGGCCTGGGCCAGGGCCAGCCATTGCTCGGCGCTGGCCTCGCCACCGGCGACGCGTTCCTCCCATGCCGTGGCGGCGGCGGCCCAGTTGCCGGCGCGCTCGGCGGCCTGGGCGCGCTGCTCGGCGGCGCTGCGCTGGGCCGGGGTGGCGCCGGCGGGGAAGCGGCGGGTCAGGCTGCGTTCATACTGGTCCACGTCGCGTTGCAGGCCCGGCAGGTCGAAGGCGTGGGCCGGCGGGGCGGCCTGCAACAGGGCGGCCAACAGGGCGAAGAGCGGCAGCAGCAGGCGCATGGCGAAACCCCTGGTCTGGTTGGACTGACCTTCGATAACAGCTTGGCACGGAACCGGGGACAACAGGAACCGGGGGCAACAGGAACGGGGCCGCGTGGGCCGGGGCAGTGTTGATGCCCGGGCGGCACCCTTGCCATGGCATGGCGGTTGCTAACCCTTTCGTCGGGTCGATATGGTGGGCCCTGTGGAAGCGCGGTCTGCTGCGCCCAGGCGCAAATGCCGCTTTTCTGGCGCCTGGTTCCATGGAATGAGATAGCGGCCCGCCGGCCCTGCCGGATGGCCAAGAGAGACCGAGGGTAACGCCAGGTCGCCGCAAGGCGAACCCTGGCGGATGCTGTGCCGGGTTTGGGGAATGGATTGATGACGCGAGCCAAGCTGTTGATGATCGGCCTGGGCATGGCGCTGCTGGCGGCATTCGCCGGGACCGGCGCCTGGGCCCAGGGCCGCGGCATTCCGGTGACCACGGACCCCGTCACGGTCGGCCCGGTGCCGGTGGAGGTGATCGCCAACGGCATCGTCGCCTCGGAAAGCGTCATCACCATCCGCACCCGGGTGGACGGCCAGATCGAGCGGATCCTGGTGCAGGAAGGCCAGATGGTCACCCGCGGCCAGCCGATGATCGTGCTGGACAGCCGGCTGAACCGCGCGCTCTACGCCCAGCAGGAAGCCCAGCTGCTGCGCGACAAGGCGCTGGCCACCCGGACCGAGGCCGACCAGGTGCGCTACCGCAGCCTGCGCGGCGAAAGCTTCGCCAGCCAGCAGCGCTTCGAGCAGGCGCAGGCCGATGCCGCCGCCGCCGCCGCCGTGGTGAAGGCCGACGAGGCCTTGCTGGAGCAGACCCGGCTGGCGATCGAGTTCGCCACCATCACCGCTGAGATCGACGGTCGGCTGGGCGCCATTCCGCTGCGCGCCGGCAACTTCGTCCGCCAGGCGGAAAACACCGCCATTACCATGCTGACCCAGATGAACCCGATCCTGGTGCAGTTCAGCGTGCCGGAACGCTGGCTGCCCGAGATCAAGGCCGCCATGGGCGGCACCGGCATTCGGGTGCGGGCCAAGGCCGATGCCGATTCGGGTGAGCCGGCCACCGGCGATGTGGTCTTCGTGGACAGCGCGGTGGACACCGCCACCGGCACCATCAGCCTGAAGGCGCGCTTCACCAATGCCGACTTCCGGCTGTGGCCGGGCCAGTATGTGCAGGTGACGATGATCCCGCGCATCGAGGGCAACGCCATCACGGTCGCCGGCGGCGCGGTGCAGGTGGGCCAGACCGGGCGCTACCTGTTCGTCGTCGGCGCCGATGGCACGGCGCAGAAGCGCGAGGTGGAGTTCGTCCGCGCCATCGGCACCCGTGCCGTGGTGCGCGGCCAGCTGGCCAATGGCGAGCGGGTGGTGGTGGACGGCGCCCAGCGCGTGGTGCAGGGCGCCAAGGTGGATGACCGGGCCAACCCGGCGGCGCCGCAGCGCGTTTCCGAAGCGCCGCGCCCGGCTGCGCCGGTGGCCGCCGCGGTGCCGGTGCCGGCTGCCGCCGAGCCCGGCCTGCTGGAACGGGCGCGCGGGCTGCTGGCCGGGGCCTTCGAGGTGGTCGGCCGCAAGGTGAGCGAGGCCAGCAGCTACCTGGTGCGGCTGGTGCGCGGCAGTGAAACCGCCGCCCGGACCATGACGCAGCGCGGGGGGATGCCGGCATGAACATTTCCGAACTCTGCATCCGCCGCCCGGTGATGACCGGGCTGCTCTCGGTGGCCTGCATCGTCGCGGGCATCATGGCCTACATGAAGCTGCCGGTGGCCGCGGTGCCGCGCGTCGACTTCCCGGTCATCACCATCTTCGCCAATTTCCCTGGCGCTTCGCCGGAGACCATGGCCACCTCGGTGGCGCTGCCGATCGAGCGAGAACTGTCCACCATCGCCGGCGTGGACACCATGTCCTCCATCAACGGCCAGGACACCTCGCAGATCACCGTTCAGTTCGTGCTGAGCAAGAACATCGACGGCGCGGCGCAGGACGTGCAGGCGGCGCTGACCCGCGCCCAGCGCCGGTTGCCGGTGGACATGCTGGTGCCGCCCAGCTACCGCAAGGTGAACCCGGCCGACGCCCCGGTGGTGCTGCTGACCATCTCGGGCGGCGACGCGCCGCTGTACCGGCTGAACGACATCGCCAGCACGATCGTCTCCCCGGCGCTGTCGCGGGTGCCCGGCGTGGCGCAGGTGCAGGTCTTCGGCGAACAGCTCTACGCGCCCCGCGTCAGCCTGGACCCCGACCGCATCGCTGCCATGGGCCTGGCCTTCGACACGCTGGGCCAGGCCATCGCCCAGGCCAATTCGGCCACGCCCGTGGGCCTGCTGAACGGCCAGCGCCAGCAGCTGACGCTGCGCGCCAACGACCAGCCGCAGAACGCGCAGGAATTCGGCAACCTGGTCATCGCCGGCCGGCCGCAGGCGCCCATTCGCCTGAACGAGATCGCCACCGTGCGCGACGGCGTGGCCAATGAACGCATCGCCGCCTGGCGCAACGACGACCGCGCCCTGGTGCTGGCCGTGCTGCGCCAGCCGGACGCCAACACGGTGGATGTGGTGGACGGGGTCAAGCGCAGCCTGCCGGCGCTGGAAGCCGCGCTGCCGCCGGGTGCGCGGATCGAAGTCATGCTCGACCGCTCGCTCTCCATCCGCGCCGCGGTGCACGACGTGCAGGAGAGCCTGGCCATCGCCATCGGCCTGGTGGTGCTGGTCTGCTTCCTGTTCCTGCGCCGCATCAGCGCCACCATCATCCCGACGGTCGCGGTGCCGATCAGCCTCTGCATGGCCTTCGGGCTGATGTACGTGATGGGCTACGGCATCGACAACGTGACGCTGCTGGGGCTGACCATCGCGGTGGGCCTGGTGGTGGACGACGCCATCGTGGTGCTGGAAGCGATCATCCGCCACATCGAGGAGGGGATGGCGCCGATCCCGGCAGCCATCAAGGGCAGCCAGGAAATCGGCTTCACCGTGCTCAGCATCACGCTGTCGCTGGTGGCGGTGTTCCTGCCCATCCTGCTGATGGCCGGCGTGGTAGGGCGCATCTTCAACGCCTTCGCCGCCACCGTCTCGCTCTGCGTCATCGCGTCCTGCATCGTCTCCCTGACGCTGACGCCGCTGATGGCCTCCCGCCTGCCGGCCCATCATGAGGGCAAGGCCGGGCTGGTGGAGCGGGTGCTGGAACGCTGCCTGGTGGCGGTGGAACGCAGCTATGGCTGGATGCTGGACTATGCGCTGAAGCTGCGCTTCCTGGTCTGGCTGGCCTTCTTCGCCTCGCTCGGTGCCGCCGCCTACATGGCGGTGATCATCCCCAAGGGCTTCTTCCCCATCGAGGATACCGGCCTGCTGACCGTCAACACCGAGGGGCCGCGCGGCTCCTCGCTGGATGCGATGAAGCAGATGCAGGGCGAGCTTTCGACCCTGCTGCGCAGCACGCCGCACGTGACCAACGTGGTGTCCAACCTGGGCGCCACCGGCGGCTCCATCTCGATCAACCAGGGCCGCATGTTCGTGGAACTGAAGCCGGCTGGCGAGCGGCCGCCGATCACCCAGGTGATCCAGCAGCTGCGCCGCACCGCGGCGCAGATCCCGGGGCTGCGCGTCTTCATCAACCCGATCCAGAACCTGAACTTCGGCAGCCGGATCACCCGCACGCTGTACCTCTACACGCTGCAGGGGCTGAAGCTGGACGAGCTGTACGAATGGGCGCAGCGGATGGAGCAGCGGCTGCTGCAACTGCCGCAGCTGCAGGACGTGAATACCGACCTGCAGATCGACAGCCCGGTGGTGCGGGTGGTGGTGGATCGCGACCGGGCGACCTCGCTCGGCGTTTCGGTGGACCAGGTGCGCCAGGCGCTGTTCTCCGCCTTCGGCGCGCGGCAGATTTCCACGCTGTACGGCCAGGCCAATGCCTATCCGGTCATCATCGAGGCCCTGCCGGAAGACCAGCGCGACGAGAGCGGGCTGGCCAAGCTGTACCTGCGCAGCGTTACCGGGCGGCTGGTGCCGCTTTCGGCGGTCTCGCGCATCGAGCGGACCACGGGGCCGCTCAACGTCTCCCACCAGGGGCAGTTGCCGGCGGTCGTGATCGGCTTCAACACTCCGCCCGGCGTGGCGCTGGGCGAGGCGGTGAATGCCATTCGCGCGGTGGAGCAGGACATGGGCCTGCCGCCGAGTGTGGTGACGGGCTTCAGCGGCGCGGCGCAGGTCTTCCAGCAGGCGCTGGCCGGCCAGGGCGCGCTGGTGCTGGCGGCCATCGCCATCGTCTATGTGGTGCTGGGCGTGCTGTATGAGAGCCTGATCCACCCGCTGACCATCCTGTCCGGCCTGCCGGCGGCGGCGCTGGGCGCCTTCATCACGCTGTACTGGTTCGGCATGGACCTGTCGGTCATCGCGGTGATCGGTGTCTTGCTGCTGATCGGGTTGGTGAAAAAGAACGCGATCATGATCGTGGACGTGGCCTTGCAGCGACAACGCGCCGGCGAGGCTGCCTTCACCGCCGTGCGCAGCGCCTGCCTGATTAGGTTCCGCCCGATCATGATGACGACGCTGGCCGCCGGTGCCGGCGCGGTGCCGATTGCCATGGGCTGGGGTGCGGCGGCCGAGCTGCGCCAGCCGCTGGGCCTGGCGGTGGTGGGCGGCCTGGCGGTGAGCCAGGTGCTGACGCTGTTCGTCACGCCGATCCTGTATCTCGGCTTCGACGCGCTGGCGGCGCGGCTGAGCGGACGGCGCGGGGTTGCCCACGCGGCGGCGGCGGAATAGCGCCGCGCCAGGGCTTGGTCATCGCCGACGGAAGCGGTGATCATGGCCTGGGCATGTTCGAGAGACCGATGCGCGGCCCGCGGCGATGCGGCCCTGGCCCGCTGAAACGACGAAGGCCCGAACCTGGTGGTTCGGGCCTTTTTCGTGTGCGGACGGGGAAGAATGGTGGGCGCGACAGGGATTGAACCTGTGACCCTTCGCGTGTGAAGCGAATGCTCTACCGCTGAGCTACGCGCCCAAGAGGGGCGGGGAAATACGGGCGTGGCGCCATGCTGTCAAGCGGGCATCAGGCCATGCAGCAACGCGGCGATCTCGGCGGGGGTGGTGGCCTGGGCGGCGGCGCCTTCGGCCATGGCGGCGCTGCCATAGCCCCAGCGCACGAACACCGCGGGCACGCCCAGGCCGCGCGCGGCCATCACGTCGTTCCTGTGGTCCCCCAGCATGACCGCGCGTTCCCGCCGGCCGCCGGCGGCGGCGATGGTGGCGCGCAGGTGTTCCGGGTTGGGCTTCTTCACCGGAAAGCTGTCGCCGGCGCCCACCGCGGCGAAGCGGCCGTGCAGGCCAAGGCGGTCCAGCAGCGCGGCGGTGGCGGCGGCCGGCTTGTTGGTGCAGATCGCCAGGCGCCAGCCGGCGGCCTCCAGCGTGGCCAGGCATTCGGCCATGCCGTCGAACAGCGCGGTCTGGTCCACCGCATGGGCGGTGTAGTCGGCGGTGAAGGCCTCCAGCGCCGCATTGCCGAAGGGCTGGCCGCGGGCCACCAGGGCGCGCTCCACCAGCACGCGGACGCCATCGCCGATCATGGCGGTCACCTCGGCGCGGCTGTAGGGCGCCAGGCCGCGGGCCAGCGCCAGGCGGTCCAGGGCGGCGTGGATGTCGGGCGCGCTGTCCACCAGCGTGCCGTCCAGGTCGAATACGGCCAATCGGGTCATGCCCCGGCTGTAGGGCGCCCGGCCGGGCGGTGCAACAAGCGGGGTGGGCTTAAGCGGGCGTTAACCTTGTCGGGGCAGCATGGGCGGAACGAAACGGAGACAAGCCATGCCCCCCAGCAGCCATGCCCCGACCACCCTGCCCTGGATTGCCGCCGCGGTGCCCCGGCCCCTGATGCGCCGCCTGCCGCGGCCGGTCAGCCGGCCGCTGGCCCTGCATGAAGCGGAACTGCCGGCGCGGCACTACCTGGCCAGCCGGGGGGAACGGCCGATGGTGGCTCGGCCGCTGCGCCGGGCGCTGTCGCTGCTGCTGCGTGACGTGGTGCGGGAACGCGCCGCCGGCTGGCGCGACCTGGGCCTGGCGCTGGGCATGCTGGCGGCGGCGCTGGCGCTGCTGGGCTCGCTGGGGCTGATGCCGGCGCCGGGCGGCGGCTTTGGCGCGGTGCAGCAGCTGCTGCATGGGCTGGTTGGGGTGGCCGCGGCTGGCTGGGCGGTGCTGGGGCTGCGCCAGGCGGTGCCGCGGCTGCGGCGGGCGCGGCGGATCAGCCGGCTGCTGGCGCAGGGCGACTGGCCAGCGGCGTTCCGCGCGGCGCTGGAAGGGTGATGGGGCGGGCTGGCCGCGGCGCAGCGGCGTTGGCGGCGGCCGGCCCGTGCCTGCCGGCTACTGTGGTTCCACGCCCAGCTCGCGCAGCACGCGGCCGTGACTCTCAAAATCCTCGACAATGCGGCGGCTGAACGCGGCGCGGCCGAGATACTCGGGCAGCACCGCCCAGCGCAGCGCCACGTTGCGCAGGCCCTCGCTGCCCAGCGCCGTGGCGCAGGCGGCTTCCAGCCGGGCCAGCACGGCCTCCGGCGTGCCGCGGGGGGCGTAGAGCCCGGCGGCGGAAAGCTCCACCGCCTCGATGCCCTGTTCGCGGGCGGTCGGCACATCCGGGAATTCAGGGTGGCGGCGCAGCGAGAAGGTGCCGATCAGCCGGGTCTCGCCGGCCCGGGCCATCGGCACGCCGGAGGCCACGACGATGGCGGCGAAGTCCAGCCGTTCGGCCTTCACCTCCAGCAGCGCGGCGGCGTCGCTGCGGAAGGGGGCGTGGATGTATTCGCCACCCGCGGCCTTGTGCAACCGCGCCACGCCGATGGCCGGGGCGGAGTTGGGGCCGGGCGAGCCATAGGTCAGGCCGCGCTGGCGGGCGGCGGCGACCAGGTCCGGCAGGGTGCGGAACGGGCTGCCGGCGCGGACCATGATGCCCAGGATGTTCTCGGTGACGTTGCAGATGGGCGCCACCGCCTCCGGCCCCAGCCCGGTGTTGCGCACCAGGTGCGGCTGGATCGCCAGCGGCACCATGGGGGAGAAGGCCAGGGTGTGGCCATCCGGCGCACTGCCCATGAGCGAGCGCAGCCCGACCACGCCGGAGCCACCCTCGCGGTTCACCACCACCACCGGCTGGCCGAGGGTCTGGGAGAAGCTCTCGGCCAGGGCGCGGGCCACGGCGTCCGTCTGGCTGCCGGTGGCGTAGGGGTTGATGATGGTCAGCGGCCGGTCCGGGAATTCGGCGCGGGCGGCGGTGGCGGCCATCAGCAGGGCGAGCAGCAGGCGGATCACGGTGGTGGTACCCCAAGGTCATGCGGCACGCGGCCGAAGCCGGCGTGACGCTCGGTGATGAGTTTGGCCTGCCGGGCGCGGCCGCGCTGGGTGACCAGCACGCCCGGGGTGGCGGCATCCGCGGTGGCCTGGCGGCAGGTTGCCCCCAGGCGGTCCCGCATTGGCGCCACCGGCGGCCTCATTCGGGCTGGGCGCCGAGTTCGTGCAGCACGGCGCCGAGGTCGCGGTATTCGCGCTTCAGCAGGGCGGCGAAGCTGGCGCGGTCGCGGTGGTCCACGACGATGCCGAACTGGGTGACGGCGCGCTGCCAGGGCGGGCTTTGCATGGCGGCGGCGCAGGCGGCTTCCAGCGCGCGCAGGATCGGCTCCGGCGTGTTCAGCGGCGCCAGGATGCCGGCATAGCTCATCTGCTGGGCGTCGATGCCCTGTTCCGGGAAGGTGGGCACGTCCGGGAATTCGGGGAAGCGGCGGTCGGCGAACACCCCCACCAGGCGCAGCGTGCCGGCGCGCAGATGCGGCGTGGCGTTGGCCAGCAGGGTGGAGGCGAAGTCCAGCCGCCCGGCCAGCACCTCGGTCAGGGAGGGGCCGTCCGAGCGGAACGGCACCGCGACATATTGCCCGCCGCCGGTGGCCGCGGCCATGCGGTGCACGCCGATGGCGGTCAGCGACAGCCGGCCGGTGGAGCCGAAGCTGAGCGAGCGCTGCTTCGCCGCGGCGACGATATCCGCGCCGTTGCGCCAGGGGCTGTCGGCGCGGACGACGATGCCGAGCATATTGGCCGAGACGTTGCAGATGGGGGCCACGGTCTCCGGCGAAAGGCCGGTGTCGCGCACCAGGTGGGGCTGGGTGGTCACCGCGGTCATCGGGCCGACCAGGATGGTGTAGCCATCCGCCGCGCTGCCGGCCAGCACGCGGGTGCCGACCACGCCGGCGGCGCCGTCCCGGTTCACCACCGGGAAGGGCTGGCGGAAATGCGCCGAGAAGGCCTCCGCCAGGGAGCGCGCGGTGGCGTCCGACGCCGTGCCGGGGCCGTAATTGTGGATGACCGTGACCGGGCGGTCCGGGTATTCCGCCGCCGCCGGCCAGGTGCCCAGGGCGGCCAGCAGGGCCGCGATGACAAGCATGACCCTGGTGTTGGGCATGGGTCGCCTCCCGCGTTTTGTCGTTGCCGGTAGCCTAGGCCCGGAAAGGCCCGGGCGGGAAGGCTGACATCGGGGGCCGGGGCGCCTATCTTCCGGGCCAACCTGGGAAGGAGACCGGCGATGTTGGACGCAATGAGCAGGCTGCCGCTGAAGGACCCTGAGCTGTTCCGCCAGGCCAACTACATCGATGGCGCCTGGGTGCAGGCCGATAGCGGCAAGGTTCTGGAAGTCCGCAACCCCGCCAATGGCGAGCTGGTGGGCACCGTGCCGGCCATGGGCCAGGCCGAGACGCGCCGCGCCATTGAGGCCGCCAACGCCGCCCAGCCGGCCTGGCGCGCCATGTTGGCCAAGGACCGCAGCGCGATTTTGCGCCGGCTGTTCGACCTGATGATCGCCAACACGGATGACCTGGCGGCGATCATGACGGCCGAGCAGGGCAAGCCACTCGCAGAAAGCAAGGGCGAGATCGCCTATGCCGCCAGCTTCATCGAATGGTTCGCCGAGGAGGCCAAGCGGGTCTATGGCCAGACCATTCCGCAGAACGCCAAGGGCCGCCGCATTCTGGTGACGAAGGAGCCGATCGGCGTCTTCGCCGCGATCACGCCGTGGAACTTCCCGGCCGCGATGATCACGCGCAAGACCGGGCCGGGCTGGGCGGCGGGCTGCACCGGCGTGATCCGTCCGGCCAGCCAGACCCCGTTCAGCGCGCTGGCGCTGGCGGTGCTGGCGGAACGGGCCGGCATGCCGAAGGGCGTCTGCAACATCATCACCGGGCCGAGTGGCGCGATGGGCGCCGAGCTGACCAGCAACCCGATCATCCGCAAGCTGACCTTCACCGGCAGCACGGAAGTCGGCCGCCATCTGCTGGCGCAGTGCGCGCAGACGGTGAAGAAGACCAGCATGGAGCTGGGCGGCAACGCGCCGTTCATCGTGTTCGACGATGCCGACCTGGACCAGGCGGTGCTGGGCGCCATGGCCAGCAAGTACCGCAACACCGGGCAGACCTGCGTGTGCGCCAACCGGCTGCTGGTGCAGGACGGCGTCTATGACGCCTTCGCCGCCAAGCTGAAGGTGGCGGTGGAAGCGCTGAAGGTCGGCAACGGCATGGAGCCGGGCGTGACCCAGGGGCCGCTGATCAATGGCGATGCCGTGCTGAAGGTGGAGGAGCACATCGCCGATGCGGTGAAGCGCGGCGCCAGCGTGGTGACCGGCGGCAAGCGCCACGGCAATGGCGGCAACTTCTTCGAGCCGACCATCCTGGCCAATGTGCCGCACGACGCGATGATCTTCTCCGAGGAGACCTTCGGCCCGGTGGCGCCGTTGTTCCGCTTCAAGACCGAGGAAGAGGCCATTCGGCTGGCGAACGACACGCCGTTCGGCCTGGCGGCGTATTTCTATGCGCGCGACATCGGCCGGATCTTCCGCGTGGCGGAGGGGATTGAAAGCGGGATGATCGGGATCAATGAGGGGATCATCTCGACCGAGGTGGCGCCCTTCGGTGGCGTGAAGGAAAGCGGGCTGGGGCGCGAAGGCAGCCTGTACGGGATCGAGGAATACCTGGAGGTGAAGTACCTGGCGCTGGGCGGCATCGGGACGTGATCTTCCTGGAGGACCTGGTGGTCGGCCAACGCTTCACGGCGGGGCCGACCCAGGTGACGGCCGAGGCGATCAAGGGCTTTGCGGCGGAGTACGACCCGCAGCCCTTCCATCTGGACGAGGTGGCCGCCGCCGAGCACCCGGTCTTCGCCGGGCTGGCGGCCAGTGGCTGGCACACCGCGGCCATGGCGATGAAGATGACGGTGCAGGCGCTGGGCCATTTCGGCTGGGGCGTGGTCGGCGGCGGCGGGGACCTGCAATGGGTGCGCCCGGTGCGGCCGGGCGACACGCTGCGGCTGAGTGCCGAGGTGCTGGAGATTGCGCCGAGCAAGAGCAAGCCGGACCGCGGCAGCGTTTTGGTGCGTAACGCCGTGCTGAACCAGCGAGACGAGGAAGTACAGGTCTTCACCGTGCGGCTGCTGGTGCCGCGGCGGGCCACCTAGGAGCAGCGTGCATGTCCTTCCAGGCCTATCTGGACAACATCCAGGCCAAGACCGGCAAGAGCGTTGCCGAGTTCAAGGCCATGGCGGCGGAGCGCGGCTTCACCGAGGGCGGCACGCTGAGGAAGGGCGTCAAGGCCGGGGCGATCCTGGACTGGCTGAAGACCGAGTTTGATCTCGGGCGGGGGCATGGCATGGCCATTGTCACCGTGCTCAAGGGTGAGGAACGCGGCTGACCGGCCGTCCCGCGCCGTTTGATACAGTTACCGCCGCCCCTTGTGGCGCGGCTTGCACAAGGGATTGCCGGCATGGCCTACGACTACGACCTTTTCGTCATTGGTGCCGCCGGGCCGCTTGCGGCGCGGTCTGAATAGGAGCCGCCGCCATGACCACCTACGACTACGACCTTTTCGTCATCGGCGGCGGCAGCGCCGGCGTGCGCTGCGCCCGCATCTCCGCCCAGCACGGCGCCCGGGTGGCGGTGGCGGAGGAGCGCTTCTGGGGCGGCACCTGCGTCAACGTGGGCTGCGTGCCGAAGAAGATCATGGTTAACGCCGCCGAATACGGCATGTGGGCGGAAGACGCCCGCGCCTTCGGCTGGGATATTTCTGTCGGTGGCCACGACTGGGCCAAGCTGGCGGCGGCGCGGGATGCCGAGGTCACCAGGCTTTCGGGCATCTATGACAAGCTGCTGGCCGGCGTCGGCGTCACCAGGTTCGACGCGCGGGCGACCTTCCTGGACGCGCATACGCTGGATGTCGGCGGGCAGCGGGTGACGGCGGAGCGGATCGTCATCGCCACCGGCGGGCGGGCGACCAGGCTGGACATTCCCGGCGCCGAGCATGGGCTGATCTCGGACGACCTGTTCACGCTGAAGGCGCTGCCGAAGCGCGTGGTGGTGCTGGGCAGCGGCTATATCGCGCTGGAATTCGCCTGCCTGCTGCGTGGCCTGGGCGCCGAGGTGGACGTGATCTACCGCGCCTCCATGCCGCTGCGCGGGTTCGACAGCGATATCCGCGAGGCGCTGGCCGAGGCGATGACGGCGCAGGGCATCCGCCTGAACCCGAACGTGGCGCCCGGTCGGATCGCCCGGGTGGGCGGCCAGGTGATGGTCACCGGCAGCGAGACCTTCGTGCGCGAGGCGGATGCGGTGTTCTTCTGCACCGGGCGCTCCCCCAACACCCAGGGCCTGGGGCTGGAAGCGGCCGGCGTGGCGATGACCGCCGGCGGTGCGGTGGTGGTGGATGACGACCACGCCACCTCGCAGCCGCATATCTTCGCCATGGGCGACGTGATCGACCGGGTGAACCTGACGCCGATGGCGACCGCGGTGGGCCATGCGCTGGCCGATACGCTGTTTGGCAACAAGCCGCGCCGGGCCAGCTATGACAACGTGCCGACCGCGGTGTTCACCAGCCCGCCAATCGGCACCGTGGGCCTGAGCGAGGAAGCCGCAGCCAAGCTGGGGCCGGTGGATGTCTATGTCAGCCGCTTCACCCCCATGCGCCACACCATCAGCAAGCGGGAGGGCCGCAAGAGCCTGATGAAGCTGGTGGTCTGCCAGAACTCTCAGAAGGTGCTGGGCGCGCATATGCTGGGGGAGGACAGCGCCGAGATCATGCAGGGGGTGGGCATCGCCGTGGTGATGGGCGCGACCAAGCAGGATTTCGACCGGACCATCGGCATCCACCCGACCGCGGCCGAGGAGTTCGTGACGATGCGGACGCGGACGCGGGTGGCGGGGGTGCCCCAAGGGGCGGCGACCGCGGCGGCCGAATAGGCCGGCCTTGGCATAACCGGCCAACAGCGGCTAACGTCCGCGGCCTTATTGGGGAAACAAGTCAAATGGTTGCGCGCGCGTGGCATCCCGGAAGCTGGCGAGACATGCCGATCCGGCAGGTGCCCGAATATCCGGACCCGGCGAAGCTCTCGGAGATGGAGGCCAAGATCGGCCGATTTCCGCCGCTGGTGTTTGCCGGTGAGGCGCGCCGGCTGAAGGCGGCGCTGGCCCAGGCCGGGGACGGCCAGGGCTTCGTGCTGCAGGGCGGCGACTGCGCCGAGAGCTTCGGCGACTTCACCGCCAACGTCATCCGCGACACCTTCCGCGTGCTGCTGCAGATGTCCGTGGTGCTGACCTTCGGCGCCTCGGTGCCCGTGGTGAAGCTGGGGCGCATGGCGGGCCAGTTCGCCAAGCCGCGCAGCAGCGACGTGGAGAAGAAGGGCGAGGTGACGCTGCCGAGCTATCGCGGTGACATCATCAATGGCCCGGATTTCGACAGCGCCAGCCGCATCCCGGACCCCGCGCGGATGGAGTTCGCGTACATGCAGTCGGCGGGCACGCTGAACCTGCTGCGCGCCTTCGCCACCGGTGGCTATGCCGACCTGCATGAGGTGCATCGCTGGAACCTCGGCTTCGTCGCCCGTTCCCCAATGGCGGCGCGCTACGAGGACCTGTCGCAGCGGATCGACGAGACGCTGAACTTCATGGCCGCCTGCGGCATGACCAGCGCCAATGCGCCGCAAATCCGCGAGACCGATTTCTACACATCCCACGAAAGCCTGCTGCTGCCCTATGAGCAGGCGCTGACCCGCACCGACAGCCTGACCGGCGACAGCTATGCCTGCTCGGCCCACTTCCTCTGGATCGGCGACCGCACCCGCCAGCCGGATGGCGCACACGTGGAATTCCTGCGTGGGGTGAAGAACCCCATCGGCATGAAGGTCGGGCCTTCGATGGCGGCCGACGAGCTGGTGAACCTCACCGAAATCCTGAACCCCGCGAATGAGAAGGGCCGGCTGACCCTGATCTCCCGCATGGGCGCGGGCAAGGTGGAGGAGAAGCTGGCGCCGCTGGTGCGCGCGGTGGCCAAGGCCGGGCGCAACGTGGTCTGGCTGTGCGACCCGATGCACGGCAACACCGTCTCCGCCGGCAGCTACAAGACCAGGCCCTTCGATGCCATCCTGGCGGAGGTGCGTGGCTTCTTCGACGTGCATGCGGCGGAGGGCACCCACCCCGGCGGCGTACACGTAGAAATGACCGGCCAGGAAGTGACGGAATGCCTGGGCGGCGCCCATAGGCTGACCGAAACCGACCTGAGCCGCGCCTACCAGACCAATTGCGACCCGCGGCTGAACGCGGAGCAGAGCCTGGAGCTGGCCTTCCTGATCGCCGAGGAGCTGAAGGCGCGCCGGGTTCGCCCGGAGCCCGCGCTGGCGGCGCAGTAGCCATGACACATGAGACGTCGGACGCCGCGATTGCGGCGCAGACCGACGCCTACTTCAACCGCACCCGGACCATCGTCGGCAAGTTCGGCGACAACCGGGTGACCTATGCGGTGTTCCTGCGCCGGCCCGTCGTCTCCGCCCCGCGGTTGATGCTGGACTGGTTGCAGGCGGTGGCGAAGGCACGCGGCACCGAATTCGAGATCGACCTGGTGCACCCCGAGGGCGAATGGGTCGGGGCGGGTGACCCGATCCTGTACCTCACCGGCTCCTTTGTCGCCCTGGCGGATTTGGAGACGCTGTACCTGCAGAAGCTGGGCGCGCCCTGCGTGGCCGCGCACAACGCCTACCAGATGTGCCTGGAACTGCCGCAGGTGAGCTTCCTGGCCATGGATGCGCGGCACTGCGCCGGGCAGGAAATGCAGGAGATGATGGCCTATGCCGCGGCCGTCGGCAGCGCCGCGGCCAAGCGCGAGGGCGCGAAGGGCTTCGTCGGCAATGCCAATGACAGCACGGCGCATTGGTTCGGCGCCGGGCATGGCTATGGCACCATGCCGCATGCGCTGATCGGCTACGCCAACTCCACCGTGCGCGCGGCCGAGATGTTCGTGGAGACCTATCCGGACGAGCCGCTGACCGTGCTGGTGGACTACTTTGGGCACGAGGTGACGGACGGGCTGGCGGTGTGCCGGCGCTTCCCCGAAATGGCGGCGGCCGGGCGGATGGCCGTCAGGCTGGACACCCATGGCGGGCGCTTCCTGGAGGGGCTGGACCCCGCCGAGAGCTATGCCGTGCTGGAACGCCATGCGCCGGGCGCGATCCGCCGCTACCGCAGCGAAACCGAGCTGCGCCACCTGGTCGGCACCGGCGTCTCGGCCTCCGCGGTGTGGAAGATGCGCGAGGCGTTGGACCAGGCCGGCTTCCCCAAGGTGCGGATCGTCGCCTCCTCCGGCTTCGGCGTGCAGAAATGCCGGGTGATGGCGGAGGCGCGCGCGCCGATCGACGTGGTCGGCACCGGCAGCTTCATCCCGGATATCTGGTCCGAGACCTACGCCACCGCCGATATCGTCGAGTATGACGGGCAGCAGCGGGTCAAGCTGGGGCGCGAGTTCCTGCTGCATCGGAACGGCGACCGCAGGAAGAACGGCAAGGCTGCGCCTTGACCCCTGGGCCTTGACCCCTGAGCGGCGCGAGCGGCTGCTGGGCTGGCTCTGCGCCGGGCTGCTGCTGGTGGTCTGGGTCAGCTTCCACCTGATGGCGCGGTTGACCTCGCGCCAATCGTTGACCTCCTGGGATGTGGCGGCGCTGCGCTATGGCGGCGCCTTCCTGACCGCGCTGCCGCTGCTGGCCTGGCGGGGCGTGCCGCGGATGCCGTGGCGGCGGGTGCCGGTGGTGCTGGGCCTCGCCGGCTTCGGCTTTCCGCTGGGCGCCTATGCCGGCTACCAGCTGGCGCCGGCGGCGCATGGCGCCACCATCATGGCCGCGGGGCTGCCGGTGATCGCCATGCTGCTGGCGCAGGTGCTGGGCCTTGCCCGCATCGGCTGGCGCCAGGCGCTGGGGCTTGGGCTGGTGACGGCTTCGGGCCTGCTGCTGGTGGCCGTCACCTCCGGGCTGTATGCGCGGGCCTGGGTGGGGGACCTTTTGTTCGTCGCGGCCATTGGCTGCTGGGCGGTCTATACGTTGCTGGTCGGGCGCTGGCGGATTGCGGCGCTGGACGTCACGCTGACCATCGCGCTGCTGGCGGCGCCGATCTACCTGCCGGTGTGGTTCCTGTTCCTGCCCTCCGGCATGGCGCAGGCCAGCTGGGGCGTGATCCTGTACCAGATGGCCTATCACGGCGCCGGGGCCACGGTGCTGGCGATGTTCCTCTACACCAGCACGGTGCACAGCATCGGCGCGGCGCGCACCACCATGCTGGGGGCGGTGGTGCCGGCGCTGGCGGCACTGTTCGCCTGGCCCTTGCTGGGGGAGGCGCTGCCGCCGCTGGGGCTGCTGGCGGTGGCGCTGGCCTGTGCGGGGATGCTGCTGGGCGTGGCGGGCGGGGCGAAGGCTGCGCGTTGACCCTGGGGGGTCACGAGGCTGCGTTGACCCGGAGGGTCACCAGGCTACGTTGACCCGGAGGGGCACCAGGCTGCGTTGACCCTGGGGCCGGCCATCCCTAGCTTCCGGCATCATGTCCGACACGCTTCGCATCGCTCTCGCCCAGCTCAACCTGCATACCGGGGATATCCGCGGCAATGCGGACCGCATCCGCGCCGCCCGGGCCGAGGCCGCGCGCCTCGGCGCCGACCTGGTGGTGACGCCGGAATTCAGCATCGGTGGTTACCCGGTTGAAGACCTGGTGCTGAAACCCGCCTTCAACGAGGAATGCGCCCGCGCCATTGCCGACCTGGCGGCCGAGACCGCCGATGGCGGGCCGGGCCTGGTGGTGGGCGGCCCATGGGTGGAGAATGGCCGCCGCCATAACGCGCTGTTCCTGCTGGAAGGCGGCCGGATTTTGGCCAAGCGCGCCAAGCACGAGCTGCCGAATTACGGCGTCTTCGACGAGAAGCGCGTGTTCGAGGCCGGCCCGGCGCCGGGGCCGGTGGCGTTCCGCGGTTTCCGCCTGGGGCTGATGATCTGCGAGGATTGGTGGTTCCCGAGCGTCTCCGAGACGCTGGCCGAAAGCGGCGCGGAGATTCTCGTCAGCATCAATGGCTCGCCGTTCGAGGTGGGCAAGTGCCAGCGGCGCGTTGATCTCGCGGTGCCGCGGGTGGTGGAAACCGGGCTGCCCTTCGTCTTCCTGGCGCAGGTGTGTGGCCAGGATGAGCTGGTGTTCGAGGGCGCCAGCTTCGTGCTGAACCCCGACCGGTCACTGGCGGTGCAGATGCCGGCCTTCGCCGAGGCGCTGGTGGTGACGGAATGGCACCGCGAGGGCGAGCGCCTGGTGTGCACGCCGCAGCCGCCGGCGAAGCTGCCGGGCGAGTTGGAGCAGATTTGGCAGGCGATGGTGCTGGGCCTGCGGGACTATGTCGGCAAGAACCGCTTTCCCGGTGTGGTGCTGGGGCTGAGCGGCGGCATCGACAGCGCGATTTCGGCCGCCGTGGCCGCCGATGCGCTGGGTGCCGACAAGGTGCGGGCGGTGATGATGCCCAGCCCCTACACCAGCAGCGAGAGCCTGGAGGACGCCGCCGAATGCGCGCGGCTGCTGGGGATCAGCTACGAGACGGTGAATATCGGCCCGGCCATGGCGGCGTTCCAACAGATGCTGGGGCCGGTCTTCGGCAACCGCGCCCCGGATGCCACCGAAGAAAACATCCAGGCGCGGTCGCGCGGGATCACGCTGATGGCCATGTCCAACAAGTTCGGCGACATGGTGCTGACCACCGGCAACAAGTCGGAAATGTCGGTGGGCTACGCCACGCTGTATGGCGACATGTGCGGCGGCTATTCCGTGCTGAAGGACATCTACAAGACCACGGTGTTCGAGCTTTGCCGCTGGCGGAACGACAACTTCCCGCCCGGCGCGCTGGGGCCCAAGGGCGCCGTGATGCCGGAACGCGTGATCACCAAGCCGCCGAGTGCCGAACTGAAGCCGGACCAGAAGGACCAGGACACGCTGCCGCCCTATGAGGTGCTGGACGCGATCCTGCAGGGCCTGGTGGAGGGCGAGCAGAGCGTCGATGCGCTGGTGGCCGCCGGCCATGACCGCGCCCTGGTGCTGCGGGTGTGGCGCATGCTGGACCGCGCCGAGTACAAGCGCCGCCAGGCGCCGCCGGGGGTGAAGATCGGCACGCGCGCCTTTGGCCGCGACCGGCGTTACCCCATTACCAATGGCTATACCAACCTGATCAAATGACCCGCCGGGGTCCGCGGGCATCGCTGGGTTCAAGCCCGCGGGGCACGGGCACGGCGGCGAGGAGCGCGAAGTGAGCGGTAAACCGACCTTGGACAGCAGCCTGCTGAACCCGCCTGAGGAGCTGGAGGTGCGCATCCTCGACCTCTCCGGCGCCAATGGCAGCGACCCCGTGGAGACCGTGCGCGGCTTCCGTTCGCTGGAGCACGCCAATGCCTTCGCCCGCCGCTATGTGCGGGACAGCCTGGACCGCTGCCGCACCCGCGGCGCCCGGCCGGATGCGGTGCTGGCCGCCTGGTTCGCCTTCGGCGAGGACGCGGAAGTGGCCGGCGGCGGCGACCAGGCGTGGAAGAGCGCGACGGAGCTGCACGACTTCGCCAACCAGGCGGCGCGCGATGCCGAGGAGCGCAACTGGCGCGCGCTCGACCCGCGGCGGGACGAGGATGACGACGCGGCGGAGGATGAGGAGTGAGCTTTACCGTCCATTGCGGCGACTTCGCCGTCGATGAGGACGACGAGGATGATGGCTGCTGGGAGGTGGAGGGCTTCGCCTCCGCCGCCGTGGCGACCGAATACGCCCGCCGCTTCATCCGCGCGCAGATAGAAGACCTGCGGCGCGACGCCGACAACGCGGTGGTGCTGAAGGAAATGTACCTGATGTGGGGCGAGTACGCGACCACCGAGGGGTTTGACAGCGCCGCCTGGGTTGACCATTGCATCGCCAACCCGGCCAGCCGCAAGGCCGAAACCGACTACGACGCGCTGGACCCGAACCCTTGAAACTCCGCTTCGCGCCTTCCCCGACCGGCTATCTGCATGTCGGCAATGCCCGGGTTGCCCTGGCCAATTGGCTGTTCGCCCGCCAGCAGGGCGGGAGCGTGCTGCTGCGCCTGGACGATACCGATACCGGCCGCAGCAAGCCTGAGTATGCCGAGGCGCTGGAGGAAGACCTGCGCTGGCTGGGGCTGGACTGGGACGAGAAGTTTTCCCAGAGCGACCGGCTGCCGCGCTATGCCGCCGCCGCCGAGCGGCTGAAGCTGAGCCAGCGCCTGTATCCTTGCCTGGAAAGCGAAGAAGAACTGCGCGCCAAGCGCGAGATGAAGCTGAAGGCCGGCCGCGCGCCGGTGTATGACCGCGGCGCGCTGAAGATGACCGAGGAGCAGCTCGGCCGCGCCATGGCCAATGGCAAGTCGCCCTACTGGCGCTTTCTGATGACGCCGCGGACCATGGAATGGGAAGACGGCGTGCTGGGCCGCCGCGCGGTGAAGCTGCCGGCGATCTCGGACCCCGTGCTGGTGCGCGCCGATGGCTCGCCGCTTTATACCTTCACCAGCGTGGTGGACGATATCGAGAGCGGGGTGACGCACATCATCCGTGGCGAAGACCACGTCACCAATACCGGCGTGCAGATGGACCTGTGGGAAGCGCTGGGCGGCAAGGCCGGCGCCTTGCAATTCGCGCATCTGCCGCTGCTGACCGACAGCGATGGTGGGCCGCTGAGCAAGCGCCTGGGCAGCCTGGCGCTGCGGCAGTTGCGGCGGGACGGCGTGGAGCCGGCGGCGCTGGTGGGGTATCTCGCGGCGCTCGGCACCTCGCGCGACCCGGTGGCGGCGATGCCGGCCGACCTGGTCGCGGGCTTCGATATCGGCGCGATCTCGCATAGCTCGGCGCGGTTCGACATTCAGCAGTTGCTGGCCCTGAACCGCAAGTTCCTGCACGCGGCGAGCTTTGAGAGCGTGCGGGCGCGCTTGCCGGAAGGCGCGGACGAGGCGTTCTGGCAGGCGGTGCGCGGCAACCTGGATTTGCTGAGCGAAGCCAAGACCTGGTTCGAGGTGGTGCGCGGCCATATCGCCGGCGTGGTGCTGGAAGGCGAGGCCGACTTCCTGCGCGCCGCCACGGCCTGCCTGCCGGCGGAACCCTGGGACGACCAGACCTGGACCACCTTCTACGGCGCGGTGCGCGACGCCACCGGGCGCAAGGGCAAGAGCCTGTTCCTGCCGCTGCGGCTGGCGCTGACGGGTGAGGAGCACGGCCCGGAGATGAAGGTGCTGCTGCCCTTGATCGGGCGGGACAAGGCGGCGCTGCGGCTGCGGCTGGCGGCCGGGGGCTGAAACAGCAGGGTTGAAAACCGGCGCCGGGAAGGCGCATAAGGCCGTCATGCCCATCCTGCGCTGTTGCTGCTGACGCTGTTTCGCTGCCGCTCGCCGGTGGCTTTTCGCCGTTCGTTTGCTGACCAGCCTACCCAGGATTGCGCCGATGACCCCCGTATTGACCCTGCATAACAGCCTCACCCGCCGGGATGAGGTGTTCACCCCCGCCGACCCCGCGCATGTGCGGCTCTATGTCTGCGGCCCGACCGTCTATGACCTGGCGCATCTGGGCAATGCGCGGCCGGTGGTGGTGTTCGACGTGCTGTCGCGGCTGCTGCGCCGGCTGTTTCCACGCGTGACCTATGTGCGCAACATCACCGACGTGGACGACAAGATCAACGCCCGTGCGGCCGAGCGCGGCGAGAGCATCGGCACGATCACCGCGCGCACCACGGCGGATTTCCACCGCGACATGGCGGCGCTGGGCGCGCTGCCGCCGGATGTGGAGCCACGCGCGACCGAGAGCATCAAGCCGATGCTGGCGATCATCGAGAAGCTGATCGCGCGCGGCCATGCCTATGCGCGGGACGGCCATGTGCTGTTCAGCGTGCCCAGCTTCCCGGAATACGGCCAGCTTTCCGGCCGCTCCACCGACGAGCTGCTGGCCGGCGCGCGGGTGGAGGTGGCGCCCTACAAGCAGGATGCCGGCGACTTCGTGCTGTGGAAGCCCAGCGGCGAGGGTACGCCTGGCTGGGAAAGCCCCTGGGGCTTCGGCCGCCCGGGCTGGCATATCGAGTGCTCGGCGATGAGCTGGCAGCATCTGGGCGAGAGCTTCGACATTCATGGCGGCGGCGACGACCTGATCTTCCCGCACCATGAGAACGAGGTGGCGCAGACGCGCTGCGCCTTCGGTTCGGCCCGCATGGCCAATTACTGGCTGCACAACGCCATGCTGCGGGTGAATGGCGAGAAGATGTCAAAGTCGCTGGGGAATTTCCTGACGGTGCAGGACATTTTGGCGAAGGGGCCCTGGGCCGGGGAGGCGTTTCGCTTGCTGATCCTGCGGACGCATTATCGCGGCCTGCTGGACTTCACCTTCGAAGGCCTGGCCGAGGCGAAGGCGGAGCTGGACGACCACTACGCCATGCTGTCGCGCGCGCCGGAAGCACCGGAAATGACCGACGTGGTCGTCGAGATGGTGGACTGGGCGCTGGCGCCGCTGTGCGAGGACCTCAACACGCCGCTCGCGCTCGGCCGGCTGCGCGACCTGCGCACGCTGGAGAATGCCGCGACGGTGGGCGGCAGCCCCGCAGCGGTGTTGGCGCGCGCGGGAAAGCATTGGCCGGTGCTGCCCGGGCTGGCCGCGGCGGCGTTCCGCGAGGCCGCCGGCGCGCTGGGCCTGTGCGGCACGGCACCCGCGACCTGGTTGCAGGGCGGCGAGGATACCGGCTGGATAGAGCAGGCCATCGCCGACCGCCTGGCCGCCCGTGCGGCGAAGAACTGGGCCGAGGCCGACCGGCTGCGCGATGCGCTGAAGGAGAAGGGCATCGTGATCGAGGACAGCGCCAAGGGCACCACCTGGCGTCGCGCGTAAATGCGACCCTCGGCCGACGACTGGATGCACGCGCTGCAGGAAGTGCCGCTGGACGACACGCGGCGCGGCTGGCTGCGCGCGCATCTGCTGGCGCCCGGCTGCTGCGCCACGCCAGCGGCACTGGCCGAGGCGACCGGACGCGACTTCGGCGACTACCAGGCGCTGGCGGCGCAACTGGCCACCGCGCTGAAGCTGGCGCCGCAGGACCCGATGGCGCTGCTGGCGGAACCCACGGCGGATGGCCTGCGGCTGCGGCCGGAACTGGCCTTCGCGCTCGGCGCCCGCCGCGTTTCGCTGGAGGAGTGGGATCGCGGCACGCGGGCGGTGCCGACGATTGTCGCGCCGCCGGGGGAAAGCCCCATCGTGGTGCTGGTGCGGCCACAACTGGCGGAAAACATCGGCGCGGTGGCGCGGGCCATGGCCAATGGCGGGCTGTTCCACCTGCGCCTGGTGGCGCCGCGCGACGGCTGGCCGCAGGACCGGGCGTGGCGCACCGCCTCCGGTGCCGATCGCATCCTGGATGCGGCGACGGTGCATGCAACCGTGGCGGATGCGGTGGCGGATTGCCACCGGGTCTTCGCCACCTGCCCGCGGCCGCGTCACATCGTCATTCCCGTGCGGATGGCGCGGGCCGCCGCGGAGGATTTGCACGAGATCAACGGCCGTGGCCTGCGCGCCGCCGTGCTGTTCGGCCCGGAACGCGCCGGGCTGGAGAATGACGACATGGCCTGCGCCGATACGCTGGTGCGCTATGCGCTGAACCCCGAGCACATGAGCCTGAACCTCAGCCAGGCGGTGATGGTGCTGGCCTATGAATGGTGGACCGTCACCGAGCCGACGCCACAGCGCAGCCTGATGACGAATGAGACCCGCATCGCGCTGAAGGGCGAGCTGGAAGGCTTCCTCGGCCGGCTGGAATCGGAGCTGGATGCCAGCGGCTTCCTGGCGCCGGAACACAAGCGCCCGACCATGGTGCGCAACCTGCGCCACTGGTTTCAGCGCGGCGAGGTGACCGAGCAGGAACTGCGCACGCTGCATGGCGTGGTGACCGAACTTTCGCGCGGCCGCATGCGGCGTGGCCGGCCGGACCCCGAGGAGACGTAGCGATGGCGCGTGTACGCAGCATTCCGCCCGAGGAGTTGCCGCCCGAGGAGGCGGCGATCTATCGCAAGTTTGCCGGGGAATATGGCCCCTTCGCCAACCAGGTGGCGGTGCTGGCGCATGTGCCCGCCGCGCTGCGGCATTTGATGCCGATGCTGATGGAACTGCGCGACGCGAAGACACTGCCGAAGCGCTACCTGGAACTGGCCATCGTCACCGTCAGCAAGCTGAACGAATGCCACTACTGCGTGGCGCACCACAAACCCTTCCTGGTGCCGGAAGGGATCACGCCCGAAGGCGTGGACCGCGTGCTGGACTACGCCACGCATCCGGAGTTCGACGACACCGACAAGCTGGTGGTGGAATACGCCATCGCCGCCTGGGAGAACTCCAACCGCATTCCGGAAGCGATGTTCCGCCGGCTGCGGGTGCATTTCTCCGAGGCGCAGATCGTGGAACTGACCTTGCGCATCACGCTGTGCGGCTTCTTCAACCGCTTCAACGATGCCTTGCAGATCGAGGAAGAGGCCGAAGTGCACGACTGAGGCGCGGCGCTCAGCAGCGCTGGGCGCGGCCCTCCGCGAAGTCCAGCAGGCAGGCGCCGTAGCGCCAGGTGAAGGCCGGGTCGGCGCCGCCGCCATGGCCGCTGACCTCCGGCGGGCGGTCCAGCAGCAGCAGCGCGCCAACGCGCGGCGTGACCAGGCCGCGGAACAGGCCGGCGCGGCGCAGCGGGTCGGGGTCGAACTCGTCGCCGGCGAAATTGGCCACCGCCACGCGCGCCGCCGGGCTGCGGGCTGCGGCCACCACGCGCAGCAGGTCCTCCAGCGCCCAGGCCCAGGCCGGGCTGCCGCGCGGGCCGTGCGCGGCGGGGGCGATGGCGACCACCGCATCCACCAGGCCAGGCTCGGCCAGGGCCTGCAAGGCGTTCCAGGCGCCACGGGACTGCCCGGCCATGACCACGCGCTGGTAGCCCTGGGCACGCAGCGTGCGCAGCGCCTGGCGCAGCCAGGCGGCGGCGGTGTCGGTCTCGTCGGTGTCCGGCGCGCGGTCGAAGCGCAGCACGTCGTAGCCGGCATTGTTGAACACCCGGGCATGCGGCTGCGGCTGGCTGCCGCGGCTGTCCTGCCCGCCGGCGGCGCGGCCATGCGCCCATATGTAGGCACCGCGGGCGGCGGCGGCGCCCTGCCACAGGAAGCGGCCATCCGGCTGCAAGGCCCAGCCGGTGCCGGCCAGCAGCGGCAGGGTGGGCGCCGGGGCGGGGTGGCTCTCCCGCCCCGGCCAGACCACGGCCAGGTCCTGGGCATAGAGCGCGCAGGGCTGCCCGGCGTAGTCGGCGCAGAGCGAGAGCGCGCGGGCATTGGTTTCGGCCGGGCTGCCGATGGCGGAGGCCCAGGCCCAATTGCCGTCCGGCGCCAGGGCAAAGGCGCGCGGCGTGGCCTGCAGCAGGAAGCGGGCGTAGTCGGCGCGGCCCTCGGCGCCCAGCTGCGGCACGGCGGCGACATCCAGCACCGCGGGCGCCGCCCAGCCGACCGAGATGCAGAGCAGGATCGCCACGGCCAGCGCCACCAACCGTGGGGCCATGCGATACAATTGTATGTGATATCCCATCTTCGTGATGGAAACACAGGGGGCAGCCTTGCCGCAAGGCCTTTGGCGGGGCTATCAGCGGCGGACTTCATCAAGAGGGTTTGGGCGCGATGCGGGTTAAGGACGTGAAGAAGGTAGTGCTGGCCTATTCCGGCGGCCTGGACACCAGCGTCATCCTGAAATGGTTGCAGACCACCTATGCCTGCGAGGTGGTGACCTTCACCGCCGACCTGGGCCAGGGCGAGGAGCTGGGCCCGGCGCGCGACAAGGCGCTGCTGCTGGGCATCAAGCCCGAGAACATTTTTATCCGTGACCTGCGCGAGGAATTCGTCCGCGACTTCGTCTTCCCGATGTTCCGGATGAATGCGCTGTACGAGGGGATGTACCTGCTGGGCACCTCCATCGCCCGGCCACTGATCGCGCAAGAGCAGATCCGCATTGCCGAGGAAGTCGGCGCCGACACCGTGGCGCATGGCGCGACCGGCAAGGGCAACGACCAGGTGCGGTTCGAGATCGGCTATTACTCGCTGAAGCCGGACGTGAAGATCATCGCGCCGTGGCGTGAGTGGGATTTGACCAGCCGGACGAAGCTGATCGAGTTCGCCGAGACGCACCAGATTCCCATCGCCAAGGACAAGCGCGGCGAGGCGCCGTTCAGCGTGGACGCCAACCTGCTGCATTCGTCCTCCGAAGGTAAGGTGCTGGAAGACCCGTGGGACGCGCCGCCGGAGATGGTGTGGCAGCGCACGATCCGGCCGGAGGACG
Organism: uncultured Rhodospirillales bacterium; assembly: GCA_903835235.1. Classification (GTDB taxonomy): domain Bacteria; phylum Pseudomonadota; class Alphaproteobacteria; order Acetobacterales; family Acetobacteraceae; genus CAIMOR01. The sequence goes on along the minus strand of CAILMF010000082.1, from coordinate 62,264 downwards.
CGCCCGACGTGGCCGAGGAGATCACCATCGACTTCCTCGCCGGCAACCCGGTGGCGATCAATGGCACGGCGATGTCCCCGGCGACGCTGCTGACCGAGCTGAACGCGCTGGGCAAGCGCAACGGCATCGGCCGGCTGGACCTAGTGGAGAACCGTTTTGTGGGTATGAAGTCCCGCGGCTGCTACGAGACGCCGGGCGGCACCATCCTGTACGTCGCGCATCGGGCGATGGAGAGCATCACGCTGGACCGCGAGGCGGCCCACCTGAAGGACAGCCTGATGCCGAAATACGCCGAGCTGGTGTACAACGGTTTCTGGTTCAGCCCGGAACGCCGCATGCTGCAGGCGCTGGTGGATGAGAGCCAGCACAGCGTCAGCGGCCAGGTGCGGCTGAAGCTGTACAAGGGCAACACCATCGTCACCGGGCGGCAGTCGCCGAACAGCCTGTACAGCATGAAGCACGTGACGTTTGAGGACGACCAGGGCGCGTATGACCAGTTCGACGCCCAAGGGTTCATCAAGCTGAACGCGCTGCGGCTGCGGCTGGGCGCCATGGCGGGGCGGAAGGGCGGGGCGACCTGACGCTCGGCGGTCTGCTGACCGCCAATCGTCAGGCGTTTATTTGCCCTGAGACGCCGGACGCACGCATCCGCGCGCTTGGCTTACGCCGGGTCGCGCCGCAGGCGCGCGGGACGCGCGACCGGCGGCCGCCATTCGGCGGCTCGGCACGGGTCTGGGACCAGTGCCGGCTGGGCTGATGCTTGTCGCGGAACGCTGAAACCGCGGGCCAATCCTGCAAGCAACGGCTGGGCGCCGCTACTTCAACCCACCGCTGAGGAACTGCCGCAACTCTGCCGTGCGGGGCGCTGAGAACAGCGCCTCGGACGGCCCTTCCTCATGCAGCAGGCCCTGGTGCATGAACACGGTGCGGTGCGCCACGCGCCGGGCAAACGCCATTTCATGCGTCACCAGCAGCATGGTCATGCCGGCCTGGGCCAGGCCTTCCAGCGTGGCCAGCACCTCCCCGGTCAGCTCCGGGTCCAGCGCGCTGGTGACTTCGTCGAACAGCATCACCTTGGGCTGCATCGCCAGTGAACGCGCAATGGCCACGCGCTGCGCCTGGCCACCCGAGAGGTTGTCCGGCCAGGCCTCGATCTTCTCCGCCAGGCCGACCTGCGCCAGGGTCTGCTCGGCCCGCGCCCGGGCCTCGGCACGCGAACACCCCAGCACCACGCGCGGCGCCAGCATGATGTTCTCACCCACCTTCAGATGCGGGAACAGGTTGTAGCTCTGGAAGACGATGCCGACATCCTTGCGCAGGTCGCGCAGGCCTTTCCCGCTGCTGTCCAGCGTGTGGCCGGCCACCTCGATCCGCCCGGCCTGGATCGGCTCCAGCCCGTTCAGGCAGCGCAGCAGCGTGGATTTGCCGGAGCCGCTGCGGCCGATGATGGCGACGACCTCGCCGCGCTCCACCTGCATGCTGACGCCCTTCAGCACCTCCAGCGCGCCGTAGCTCTTGCGCACGCCCTCAACCCGCACGACCGACATGCATCCTCCTTTCCAGCCAGCGCGCGGCCAGGGAGATCGGCCAGCAGATGCAGAAATAGACCAGCGCCACCACGCAGAAGACGCGCATCGGCTGGAAGGTGGCGTTGTTGACCAGGTGCCCGGCGCGGGCCAGTTCCACCACGCCGATGATCGAGACGATCGACGTGTTTTTGACGAGTTGCACGATGAAGCCGACGGTCGGCGGCACCGCGATCCGCACCGCCTGCGGCAGCACCACGTAGCGGTATTGCTGCGCGCGGCTCAGCGCGAGCGCGGCGCTGGCTTCCCACTGCTGCCACGGCACGGATTGGATGCAGCCGCGCCAGATTTCTCCCAGAAACCCACTGGCGTAGAAGGACAGCGAGATGCCGGCCGCGACCAGCGGCGGCAGGTCCAGCCCCGCCAGCGACAGGCCGTAGTAGCTGAGGAACAGCAGCATCAGCACCGGCACGCCCTGCACCAGGCCGATCCAACCGGCGGCCAGCCAGCGCAGCGGCGCCAGGCGCGACACGCGGGCCAGTGCGATGACGAAGCCGAGCACGCCGCCCAGGCCCAGCGCGATCAAGGTCAGCGCCAAGGTCCAGCGCGCGCTGGAGACGACGAACCACAGCTCGGAGGTGCCGAACTCGCGGATCATCGGGCGCGCACGGGGGCCGCGAACATCACGCGGCCCAGCACCGCCAGCACCACCCGCAGCGCCATGGCCATGGCCAGGTACAGCACGGTGATGACGATGTAGGTCTCGAAACTACGAAAAGTGTCCTGCTCGACGTTGCTGGCGGCGCCGGAGAGTTCCTGCACGGAGATGAAGGAGAAGACGGAGGAGGACAGCAGCATCAGCACGAACTGGCTGGACAGCGACGGCCAGACCCGCGCCAGCGCCGGCCCCAGCACCACGTGGCGGAACACCTGCCAGCGGGTCAGCGCCAGCGAGAGGCCGGCTTCGATCTGGCTTTTATGCACGCTCTCAAGCCCGGCGCGGACAATCTCGGTGGCGTAGGCGCCAAGGTTCAGCGTCATGGTGATGACGGCTGCCTGCTCGGCACTCATGCGCAGCCCGGCTTCTGGCAGGCCGAGATAGACGATGAACAACTGCACCAGGAAGGGCGTGTTGCGCACCACCTCCACGTAGACGCCAATGGGCCAGCGCAGCGCCGGCACCACGCCGCGCAGCACCGCCAGCAGCGTGCCGAGCAAGCCGCCCAGCACGATGCCGGTGCCCGCGAGTTCCAGCGTCAGGTAAAGCCCGTCCAGCAGGACCTCGGACTGGGCGAGGACCGGCTGGAACTGGAACTCGAAGGCCATCGGCTAGGCCGTCCGCGCGCGGCGGCGCGGATGTTCGACACTCATCTCAATCCTCCGCGCGCTGGCCTGGTGCGCCGCTCAGAACACCGGCAAGTCGGGGGCCAGCGGCGCCTGGGTCCACTTCTGGCAGATATCGTCCAGCTCGCCGCTGCCCTTGGCGAAGTAGATGGCGTTCTGCAGCCATTGCCGCATCTCGAACTGGTCGCGGCGGACCGTCATGCAGTTGGGCTGGTTGAACATCAGGAACTTCGCCTCCACGCCGGCTTCCGGGCGGGTGCGGATGATGTCCTGCACGATGGTGTCGGGAATGCCGATGGCGTCCACCTGGCCGACGATCAGCGCCTGGGTGCTGGTCGCGTCATCCTCGAACCGCACGATGTTGGTGCCGCGCGGCGCGCGACGCACCAGCGCCTGTTCCTGCGGGGTGCCGCGCGGCACGCCCACGCGCTTGCCGGCCAGGTCGGCGAAGCCGGTGATGGCGGTGCCCTTCTTCGCCATCAGCATCATGCGGAAGGCGCTGTAAGGCATGGTGAACATCACCGTGCGCGCGCGTTCCGGCGTGGCGCCCAGCGTGGCGCAAAGGAAATCGACGCGCCCGGCTTCCAGCGCGGGAATGCGCGACGGCGGCGTCAGCGAGGTGATCTCCACCGGCACGCCGAGGTACTTGGCCAGCAGGTTCGCCATGTCGATGTCGTAGCCCACCGGCGTGCCCTGCGGGTCCACCATGCCGAAGGGCGGCGCACCGGTGACCACGCCGATGCGGGCGCGGCCACGCTTGATGATGTCGGCCGGGCCGATGGGGCCGGTGCTGGTCTGCGCCACCGCCGGCGCGGCCAGCAGGCCGAAACCCGACGCCAGCCCGGCGCCACGCAACAGATTGAGCCTGGACAGCATTCGCCGTTCCTCCCTGGTTTATTGCCAGGAAGAAGACGGTAACCGGCGGCCCGACGCAAGCGCGTTATTCGATCTTCATGCCGGTCGCGGCAACGATCCGCTTCACCACTGCGCGGTCTCGGGCGATGCGCTGGCCGAAGGCGGCGGCACCGGCGGTGACGGCGTCGTTGCCGGTCAGCGCCAGGCGGTGGATCGTCTCGGGGTCGCGGGTTGCATGGGCCAACGCCGCCTCCAGCCGGGCCAGCACCGGGGCCGGCGTGCCGGCGCGGGCGAAGGCGCCGTTCCAGCTGGTCAGGTCTATCTCGGGCAGGGTGCGCGCCATCGGCGGCAGCATGGCCAGGGTGCCGCGTTGCTCCGCGCTGGTCAGGGCAATGCCCTTGGCGCGCCTGTCATCGATGAAGGGTTTTATGGAATTCGCGGTGATGATGACGGCGTCCAGCGTGCCGGCGCCGCAGTCCCGCGCCGCATCGGCGCCGCCCCGGTACGGCACGTGTTCCAGCCTTATGCCGGCCTGCTGTTCCAGCAGCACCCCGGCCAGGTGCCCCGGCGTGCCGATGCCCGGCGTGCCGTAGGTGGCGCCGGGGTTGGCCTTCACCGCGCGGATGAAGCCGGGCAGGTCGTCGGCCGGGAAGTCCTTACGCACCGCCAGCACATAGGGCAGCGCCACCGCCTGGCCGATGGGTACGAAGGCGGTCTCGTAGTCGAAGCCGAGGCCATGGTGGATCAACGGCACGACGACAAACGCAAAACTTTCGAACAGAAAAGTATAACCATCGGCCGGGGCCTGCACCACCAGGCCAGCGGCGATGCTGCCGCCGGCGCCGGTGCGGTTTTCCACCACGATGTTCTGGCCGAGTAACTCCGCCATCCGCGGCGCCACCAGGCGGGCCACCGTGTCCGACTGGCCGCCGGGGGAATAGGGCACCAGCATGCGGATCGGCCGGGTGGGGAAGCCTTCCTGCGCGCGGGCCAGGGCGGGGGCGGCCAAGGCGGCGGCAAGCAGCGAGCGACGGTTCATGGTGGCGTTCCCAGTGGCGTGGGCGGCGCGGTGCCGCTAGCCTTGCCACATGCTGTACCAGCCCGCCGCCTTCAAGGAAGCCCGCCCCGAGATCCTGCACCCGCTGATCCGCTCGGCGCGGCTGGCGGCGCTGGTCTCCAATGGCCCGGAAGGGCTGCCGGACATCACCCACCTGCCGCTGGTGCTGGAAGCCAACCAAGGGCCGCAGGGCACGCTGTACGGCCATGTCGCCCGCGCCAACCCGCATTGGCAGCGGCTGGCGGCAGCCGGCCGGGCGGTGGCGGTGTTCACCGGGGCGGAGGCCTATGTCTCGCCGAATTTCTACCCCTCCAAGGCCGAGCATCACCGCGTGGTGCCGACCTGGAATTACGAGGCGGTGCACGCCGCGGGGACCATCGAGCTGATCGAGGCGCCGGAGGAGTTGCTGAACCTGGTGACGCGGCTGACCGAGCATAGCGAGCGCGGGCAGGCGCGGCCCTGGCAGGTGCGGGAGGCGCCGGTCGATTTCATCTACGGCCAGTTGCGCGGGATTGTCGGCATTGCGCTGCGGGTGGAGACGCTGGTGGGCAAGCGCAAGCTGAGCCAGAACCGTGGCGCGGCGGACCGCGATGGCGCCATTGCCGGGCTGGCCGAGAGCGCCGACCCGCGCGACCAGGCTGCCGCGGCGGCGATGGCGCGCGCGGCGAAGGGCGAGTAGCTAAAACTCACGCCGGTCCAGGGGGCGCCTGCCCCCTGGCGGGGCTCGGGGCAGAGCCCCGATCTTTTCCCCTTGGGCAGAGCCCCGATCTTCGTGCTGTGCCCGCTCAGCCCGCCGGCAGCACGCCCAGCCCCATGGCTTGCCGGGCGAAGGCGCGTTTCAGTGCCGGCACCCGGTCCACCGCGGCCAGGCCGATCCGGCGCGCCAGGCGCACGGGTGGGAAGCTGTTGCTGAACAGCCGTTCCAGCGCGTGCATGCCCAGCAGCATGGCCAGCGTGTCGGGCCTCCGCTTTGCTTGGTAGCGCGCCAGCAGCGCCGGCGCGCCAAGGTCGGTGCCGTCAGCCGCGGCTTCGGCCAGCAGGTCGGCCAGCACCGCCACATCGCGGAAGCCCAGGTTCAGCCCCTGGCCGGCGATGGGGTGGACGCCGTGCGCGGCGTCTCCCACCAGGGCCAGGCGCGTGTCGGTCCAGCGCGCCACGTGCAGGGCGGAGAGCGGGTAGGACCAGCGGCGGCCGATGATGCGGACCTCGCCCAGATGGTCGCCCAGCCGGCGCGCGAGTTCGCGCGAGAAGCCGGCGTCATCCAGCGCCAGCATGCGGCGGGCGATGGGGTGGGTGTCGGCCCAGACGAAGGCGGAGGCGTGCGGGAAGGCGGGGGTGCCGAAATCCGCGCCATCTGCCAGCGGCAATTGGGCAAAGGGGCCATTGGGCAGGAACTGTTCCAGCGCCACGCCGTGGTGGGGGCGTTCGTGGGCGAAGGCGCCGACCATGGCGGTCTGGTGGTAGTCCAGCTTCGTCGCGGTGATGCCGGCGGCGCGACGCAGCGGGCTGTTGCGGCCCTCGGCGGCGACCACCAGGGCGCAGCGGATCACGCGGCCATCGGCCAGCGTCACGGTGGCGCCGGCGGCGGTGCGGGCGACGTCGGCGACCTCCACCGGGGCCAGCACCGGCACCTGTTCCAGCGCGCGGTTCAGCGCCACGCGCAGGGCACGGGCCTCCACCATGTGGCCGAAGGGGTCGTCGGAGACCTCGGCCGCGTCGAAATGCAGCTTGAGGCGGGAGGCCGGCTCGCCCGGGGCGCCGTCGGCCACGCGGATTTCATGGATGGGGCCGGGGGCGTGCGGCAGCAGGTCCCAGACCCCGGCATCCCGCAGCAGGCGTTCGGAGGACAGCGCGATGGCATAGGCGCGGCCATCGAAGGCGGGCAGCTCCATCGGCGGCAGCGGCTGGCGGTCCAGCAGCATCACGGCCACGCCGCGGCGGTGCAGCGCGGCGGCCAGGCTGGCGCCGACCGGGCCGGCGCCGACGATGCAGACGGCGGTTTCGAGGAGGTTACGCATGCCCATGGGTGTGCCACCGATTCATGTAGCGATCCATGCACGGTTGCCACCGAAATGGACAGCATTTGACCAAAATTTATGCAAACCAGCGCTGTAACATCCCAGCAACACCGCCGTTGCCCGAAAGCTATGGTGTGGCACGAAAATTGGAACCACCCCCTCGCAAGTTCGCGACATACGGAGGTGTTCCAACCCATGAAACTGGTGATGGCGATCATCAAGCCCTTCAAGCTGGATGAGGTGCGCGATGCCCTCACGCCGCTGGGCGTCCAGGGCCTGACCGTGACCGAGGTGAAGGGCTTCGGCCGGCAAAAGGGTCAGACCGAGATCTACCGCGGCGCGGAGTACCAGGTCAGCTTCCTGCCGAAGCTGAAGATCGAGGTGGCGGTGCCCTCCGCCATTGCGGACGCGGTGGTCGAGGCCATCGTGAACACCGCCCGCTCCGACAAGATCGGCGACGGCAAGGTCTTCGTGTTCGACCTTGAGCGCGCCGTCCGTATCCGCACCGGCGAAGCCGACGACGCCGCGCTCTGAGCGCAGCCAGATCCACCCGAACCTTGACTAAGGGATACCCGATACGATGAGGATGCTCGCCCGCGCGCTGCCCATGGCGGCCGCTGCTATGTTCGCCGCGATGCCGGCCTGGGCCCAGGAAGCCGCAGCCGCGGCCGCCGAGGCGCCGAAGGTCGACACCGGTGACGCCGCCTGGATGCTCACCAGCACCGCCCTGGTGCTGCTGATGACCATCCCGGGCCTGGCGCTGTTCTATGCCGGCATGGTCCGCAAGAAGAACGTGCTGGCCACCATGGCACAGAGCTTCGTGATCACCGCCCTGGTGTCCGTGGCCTGGGCCGTGATCGGCTACAGCCTGGCCTTCACCGACGGCAACCCCTATATCGGCGACCTGTCCCGGCTGTTCCTGAACGGCCTGGCGGAGAACTGGGACAAGCCCTTCACCCTGGGCAGCGGCGACGCGGCGGTGGCGACGACCATCCCCGAGAGCGTCTTCCTGATGTTCCAGATGACGTTCGCCATCATCACCCCGGCGCTGATCACCGGCGCCTTCGCCGACCGCATGAAGTTCTCGGCGCTGCTGGTGTTCAACCTGCTGTGGTCGATCCTGGTCTACAGCCCGGTGGCGCATTGGGTGTGGCAGCCCACCGGCTGGATCTTCGCGCTGGGCGCGCTGGACTTCGCCGGCGGTACGGTGGTGCACATCAACGCCGGCGTGGCCGGCCTGGTGGCGGCGCTGGTGCTGGGCAAGCGCGTGGGCTACGGCAACGACAACATGTCGCCCTACAACCTGGCCTTCGCCGTCATCGGCGCGTCCATGCTGTGGGTTGGCTGGTTCGGCTTCAATGCCGGCTCCGCGGTGGGCGCCTCGGGCGGCCGTGCGGGCATGGCGATGCTGGTCACCCAGCTGGCCGCGGCCGCGGCCGCTCTGTCCTGGATGATCGGCGAGTGGGTCACCAAGGGCAAGCCGAGCGTGCTGGGTGCCATCTCCGGCGCGGTTGCCGGCCTGGTCGCCATCACCCCGGCCAGCGGCTTCGTGCTGCCGATGCCGGCGCTGATCATCGGCCTGGTCGCCGGCCTCGCGGGCTTCTGGGGCGCCACCGCCCTGAAGCACATGCTGGGCTATGACGACAGCCTGGACGCCTTCGGCGTGCACGGCATCTGCGGCATCGTCGGCGCGTTGCTGACCGGTGTCTTCGCCTATGGCCCGCTCTCGGCCACCACGGCCACGCCGGACGGCTACTCCGGCAGCTTCGACCAGTTCATGCTGCAGGTCTACGCAGTGGCGGCGGTCGCGGCCTACTCGGCTGTCGGTACCTTCATCCTGCTGAAGATCACCGATGTCGTGGTCGGCCTGCGCGTCAGCGCCGAGGACGAGCGCGAGGGGCTGGACGTGACCCAGCACGGCGAACGCATCGCCTGAACAAATCAGCATTGATTCCTTACGGCGGGGACGGGCACTAGGCTTGGCCCCGCCGCATTCCCTCACCGCACAGCAGGATACCCGATTGATGACAGCTTCCCCTGGCAACCGCCGCCTGGTCCGCGGCTTCCTGGCCGGCATGCTCGCCGTTGCCGCCCTGGTGCTGCCGGCCGCGCCGGCCAGCGCTATCGAGATCGAAGGCTCGGGCCTGACCATCGCCGCCACCCCCTCCGCCACCACCAACTACCTGTTCCGCGGCATCAGCCAGACCCGCCAGCGCCCGGCGCTGCAGGGCACGCTGGACGTGCAGCATGACGACACCGGCCTGTACATCGGTGCCTTCGTCTCCAACGTCTCGTTCCTCGGCACCAACGCCACCGCGGAAATCGATGCCCTGTTCGGCTATCGCCGTGAAATCCTCGGCATCTCCTTCGACCTGGGCGCCGTCTACTACGCCTACCCCGGTTCGGACACGCATGGCCTGGCCGTGCTGGACTACTGGGAAGGCGTGCTGAAGGCGTCGAAGGAAATCGGCGACTTCAAGCTGATGGGCACCGTCGCGCTCTCGCCGAACGCCTTCGGCCGTTCGGGCACCGGCATCTATGTGGAAGGCGGCGTCGACATCAAGCTGCCCTTCGACTTCGTCGGCAACCTGCGCATCGGCCACTGGGACCTGCAGAAGAACCTGCGCTTCGGCACCCCGGACTACACCTGGGGCAGCGTCGGCGTGACGCGCGAGCTGTATGAAGGCATCACGCTGAACGTCACCTGGTCGTCCACCGACATCAGCAAGCGCCAGTGCGCGCCGAATGCCGGCCCGCAGGGCAACCTGCGTCCGGGCGGCCAGCACATCTGCGGCAGCACCTTCCTCGCCACCCTCAGCCGGGCCTTCTGAACCCTGCTGGTCTGAACGGATCGGGCGCCGGCCGCAGGGTCGGCGCCCTTTTCAATTCCACCTGGGCACGGCCGGGCGCCGCGGCCGGCTACAGCTTGATCCACTTTGGTTGATCACGCTGCAGGCTTTGTTTGAGAGGCTGATTCACCGCTCCGGCGATTCCGCCTTCGCGGATCAGGCTCTACAGCATCTCCAGCGGGCGCTTGCGTTTCGGCGGCGGGAAGGCGGCATCCAGCGCCGCCAGGTCCTGCGGCGTCAGCGCCAGCGTGGCCGCCTTGGCGTTGTCCCGCACATGCTCGGCCGTGGCGGCCTTGGGGATGCTGATGACGCCGCCACCCCGCAGGGTCCAGGCGATGGCGACCTGGGCCGGGCTGGCGCCATGCCGCGCCGCCACCGCCTGCACCGCGCGCTGCCGCAGCAGGCTGCCCTGGCCCACCGGCGTATAGGCCATGACAGCCATGCCCTGCCGCCGGCAGAATGGCAGCAGGTCGTATTCCGTGCCGCGGGCCGAGAGGTTGTACAGCACCTGGTTGGCGGCGCAGTCCGGCAGGTCAGCGCCCAGCTCCTCCAGGTCGTCCACATCCAGGTTGGAAACGCCCCAGAGCCGGATCTTGCCGGCCTGCTGCATCCGCCGCATGCCCTGGACCGTATCGGACAGGGGCACGCTGCCCCGCCAATGCAGCAGGTACAGGTCGATGCAGTCCACCTTCAGCCGCCCGAGGCTTCGCTCGCAGGCCGCTTCCAGCTTCCGGCCGCCGGCATTGTGCGGATACACCTTGGAGACCAGGAAGACCTCGTCCCGCCGGCCGGCGATGGCCTCGGCCACCACCTCCTCGGCGCCGCCATCGGCGTACATCTCGGCGGTGTCGATCAGCCCCATCCCAAGGTCCAGCCCCAGGCGCAGCGCCGCGGCCTCGGCCCGGCGGTCGCTGTTCCGCTCCCCCATGTGCCAGGTGCCCTGGCCAAGCGCCGGCACCTCCACGCCCCCTGGTTCGCCCCTTGGCGTTCCATCCGGCAGACGCACCGTCTTCATTCCGCTGTCCCCCTCGGTTGGCCTATGATGGCCGGCATGAAGCTGATCCTAGCCCCGATCGCGGCGCTTGCCGCGAGCCTCCTCGCCGCCCCCGGCCCCGCCGGAGCGCAACCCGCCACCGCGCCACCGGCCAGCGCGAAGCCCGCCCCTGCGGTTGGCGCCCCCGCCGCCGAGGAGATCGGCAGCTGGACCCTGGCCTGCACCATGGACCGCATGACCGACCGCACCAGCTGCGTGCTGCGGCTGAAGGCGTGGGCCGACCCGCCGGGCGAGCGCTCCCCCGGCCTGGCGCTGGAAATCCAGGACCGCGGCGGCCACCTGGTGCCGGTGGTGACGGCGCGGGAGCTGACGCTGGAAGGCGCCGGGCGCGGCCTGCTGGCGCTGACCGGCGCGGCGCAGCTGCGCTTTCCGCCCAGCACCTTCCACGAGATGCCCTGTGGCCTGGAGGGCCGCACCCTGTCCTGCGCCCCGCGCCGGGCGGATGCCGAACGCGCCGAGCGCGAGCTGGCCAGCGCCACCACCGTGCTGGTGCGGATGACCGGCACCGGCGGCGGCAGCGCCGAACCTGTTGAACTGCGCCTGACCGGCACCGCGCAGGCGCTGGCGCGCTATCGGCAGTTCACCCCGCCCAGCCCGGCGCAGGACGACGCCCCCGGGATCAGCGGGCGCGAAGCCATGGACCGGCTGCGCCAGCTGTTTGGACGCTGACCGCATGGACGCCGAACCCCTGCCCGACCTGTTGCGCCGGATCGCCAGCGGCGACCGGGATGCGCTGCGCCTGCTCTACCAGGTGCAGTCGGTCAGGCTGTTCGGCGTGGCCAATGCCATATTGCGGGACCGCGACGCCGCGGCCGATGCCTTGCAGGACGCCTTCCTGCGCATTGCCCAGCGCGCCGCCCAGTTCGACGCGGCGCGGGGCGAGGCCGCGGCCTGGCTGGGCGGCATTGTCCGCCACGCCGCGCTGGACCAGGCCCGCCGCCGTGGCCGCGAGCAGCCGACCGACGACCCGACGCTGGGCGATACCGCGGTGGAGCCGGAAGCCCTGGCCCGCGTGCTGGCCAGCGACGATTCCCGCCGGCTGCACTGGTGCCTGGCGACGCTGGAGGAGAAGAACCGCCGCGGCATCCTGCTGGCCTTCGTGCACGGGTTGTCGCATGCGCAGATCAGTGCCCGGCTTGAACTGCCGCTGGGCACGGTGAAGGCCTGGATCAGGCGAGGCCTGATGCAGTTGCGGGAGTGCCTGACATGAGCCCGCCACCCATCCCCGGCGACCCCGGCGAGCGCGAGGCGCTGGCCGCCGAATACGTGCTGGGCACGCTGGAAGCCGGGGTGGCTGCCGCGGTGGCGGCGGCGCTGGCGGCGGACCCGGCGCTGCGGGCGGAGGTGGAGGCCTGGGAGGCCCGGCTGGCGCCATTGCAGGCCCTGGCCCCGCCGGAAGCCCCGCCGCCGGGCCTGTGGGACCGGATAGAGGCGCAGCTGGACGGCGCCCCCGCCATGCCCGTGCCGATGCCGGCGCCGGCGCCGGCGCCAAGGGCGGCGCCCTGGCTGGGCCTGTGGCGCGGCTGGGCACTGGGCGCCAGTGCCGTGGCGGCCGGCCTGGCCGGCTTCATCCTGCTGCAACCAGCGCCCGAGCCCCGGCTGATGACGGTGCTGCTGACCCAGCGCGACGCCCCCGCCTGGACGGTGGAGGCCGACCGCTCCGGCGCGCTGCGCCTGGCGGCGCTGAACCCGCGCCCGCTGGAAGCCGACCGCGTGCTGCAACTATGGGCGCTGCCGCCGGGGGCGACGGTGCCGACCTCGCTGGGGCTGATCCCCGCCAGCGGCCAGGTGACGGTGACGCCCGGCACAATCCGGCCGGAGCCGGGCATGCTGATCGAGATCAGCCTGGAAGCGCCGGGCGGCTCCACCACCGGGCGGCCGACCGGGCCGGTGCTGTTCATCGGCCGGCTGACGGCGGCCGGGGCGTCGTAGCGCGCGGCAACCCCGCCGCGGATCGCGCTGCGGTTTTTCGCTCCGGCGCTGCATCCAGCCGCGGCGCCGGCCCGTAGCGTCTTCAGCGGGGCCGCAACGGTGCCCGCGGACCACGGGAGACAGCCTCATGACCCTCCGCAATCTGCTTGCCGCCGGCGCCGCCTTCCTGGCCCTGGGTGGTGCCGCGCAAGCGACGACGCTGCTCGGCCTGACCGCCGATGGCCAGCTGCTGAAGATCGACAGCGAGACCCGCCGCGCCACGGCGCCGATGCGCGTGACCGGCGCCGATGGCCGCCTGCTCGGCATCGACCAGCGCCCGGCCGATGGCAAGCTGTACGGCGTGACCGATGCCGGCCAGATCGTCACCATCGACCCCGCCACCGGCCGCGCCACCCAGGTGAGCCGGCTGAACATGCCCTTCACCAGCGGTGGCCGCGCCGTGGTGGACTTCAACCCGGTGGCCGACCGGCTGCGGCTGATGGGCATGAGCGGGCAGAATTTCCGCATCAACGTCGCCACCGGGGAAGTGACCCGCGATGGCGAGCTGAAGTACCAGGCCGGCACCCCCTGGGCCGAGACCCGCCCGCGCGTGGTGGCCGGCGCCTATACCAACAGCATGGCGGGCGCGACCGCGACGCAGCTCTTCACCGTGGATACGCTGAGCCGCAGCCTGAACCTGCAGGCGCCGCCGAATGACGGCGTGCAGCAGCCGAAGGGCCAGGTGGCGGCCAGCCTGCCGACCGGCGTCGCCTTCGACATCCTGGCCGGCACTCCGCAGGGCTTCCTGCTGGCCGGCAACATGCTGCACGTGGTGAACCTGGAGACCGGCGCGGCCGGCCAGGGCATGCTGGTGACGGGGCTGCCGACCAGCGAAGTGATCGACATCGCCGCCTGGCGCTGAGCCACCGTGAAGCACCCTCCCCCGCATGCGGGGGAGGGCAGGCGTCGGCCACCTCCAGCTTTTGCACGCGGATCACCCTCCCCCGCGTGCGGGGGAGGGCAGGGTGGGGGCATGCCCCGCCGCCCGCCTACCCGTACAGCCAGGCCGCCATGGCCTGGTACAGCGGCAGCCCGACCGCAATGTTGAACGGGAAGGTGATGCCCAGCGCGCAGGTCAGATAGAGGCTGGGATTGGCCTCAGGCAGTGCCGCCCGCACCGCGGCCGGGGCGGCGATGTAGCTGGCGCTGGCGCAGAGCGTGGCGAAGATGACGGCGCCACCTTCCCCCAGCCCGGCCGCCGCCGCCACCAGCAGCCCCAGCGTGGCCTGCACCAGCGGCGCCAACACCGCAAAGGCCAGCAGCCGCCCGCCCACCTTGGCGAAATCGCCCAGCCGTTCCGCCGCGAGACGGCCCAGCTCCAGCAGGAACAGGCAGAGCACGCCGGGAAACATGCCGGTGAAGAAGGGCTGCACCGGCCGCAGCCCCGCCGGCCCGGCCAGCGCGCCAATCGCCAGGCCGCCCAGCAGCAGCAGCACGCTCTTCGAGGCGATGACGCCCCCCAGCGGCGCCAGGCTGGTGCGCCCGCCCGCCGCCCCCAGCAGCTGCGCCAGGCCGATGCCGACGACGATGGCCGGCACCTCCATCACCGCCAGCAGCGCGGTGGCATGGCCCTCGAACGGCACGCCCTGGCTGTCCAGCATGGCGGTGACGGCGGCGAAGGTGACGGCCGAGACCGAGCCGTAATGCGCCGCCAGCGCCGCGGCATCCGCCAGCGCCAGCCCGGCCAGCCGCCGCAGCACCAGGAACACGCCGAGCGGAATGGCGCAGCCCATCAGCAGCGCCGCGCCCATCGGCGCCGCCAGTTCCGCCAGCGGCACCTGCGCCAGCTCCGCCCCGCCACGCAGCCCGATCGCCAGCATCAGGTAGGCGGAAAGCGCGGTCTGCACCGGCTCCGGCAGGCGCAGGTCGCTGCCCAGGCGGCAGGCCAGCACGCCCAGCGCGAAGCACAGCACGGCGGGCGACAACAGGTTGGCGAGGACCAGGTCCAGCATGGCGGCAATCTCCTTGTGCCGCCTTGTCGCCGCCGGATTGCATTGCGCCCAGGCCGAAACCGCGCGATTTTGCATTGCGATTCACAATGGTGCCGCCGCATGCCCGCCCGTCTGGACCCCGTGCTGCTGCGCAGCTTCGTCGCCACCGTCGATGCCGGCAGCCTTAGCCGCGCCGGGGAAAGGCTGCGCCTGGCGCAGCCGACCATCAGCCTGCAGGTCAAGCGGCTGGAGCAGGCGCTGGGGCATCGGTTGCTGGACCGCTCGCCGCACGGCCTGCGGCTGACCGCCGCGGGGGAGACCCTGATGGGCTATGCCCGGCGCATCCTGGCCTTGCAGGAGGAAGCGTTGGCCAGCCTGGCGGAACCTGGCGTCAGTGGCACGGTGCGGCTGGGCACGCCGGAGGACTTCGCCACCACCCACCTGCCGGGCGTGCTCGCTGCCTTTGCCCGGGCGTATCCGCGCGTGGCGCTGGAGGTGACGACCGACCTGACGCTGCACCTGATCGCGCGGTTCAGCGCCGGCGAATTCGACCTGGTGCTGGTGAAGCGCGAACCGGCCGGCCCGACCGAGGGCATGCGGGTGTGGCGGGAACCGCTGGTCTGGGCCTGCGCCGCGCCGCTGGCCGGGGCCTTCGCGCAGCAGGCGGCGCTGCCGCTGGTGGTCTCGCCGCACCCTTGCGTCTATCGGCGCCGGGCGCTGCGCACGCTGGACCGCATCGGGCGCGGCTGGCGCATCGCCTATACCTCAACCTCCCTGGCCGGGGCGCAGGCGGCGGTGCGGGCCGGCCTGGGCGTGGCGGTGCTGCCGAAGGAGATGGTGCCGCCGGACTTCCTGGTGCTGGACGAAGCCGCCGGCGCGCCCGACCTGGCGGATACCGAGATTGCGCTGATGCTGGCCACGCCGGCGCCGCCGCCAGCCGAGCGGCTGGCGCAGCACATGATCCACGCGCTGGAGCGCCGCCGGGGCGAGTGAGGCGCCGCCTGCCGAGGCGGCGGCGCCTTGGCGCTCAGAACTTCACGCGGTCGCCGCCCTTCAGCTTCAGGATCTCGCGCGCCTCGGCGGGCGTGGCGATCTCCAGGCTCAGCTCCTCCAGGATGCGGCGGATTTTTGCTACTTGCTCGGCGTTGCTCTTGGCCTGCACGCCCTTGCCCAGCCACAGGCTGTCTTCCAGCCCCACGCGCACATTGCCGCCCATGATCCCCGCCATGGTCACGAAGGGCATCTGGTTGCGCCCCGCCGCCAGCACGGACCACACGTAGTCCTTGCCGAACAGCCGGTCCGCGGTCTCCTTCATGAAGATCAGGTTGCGCTGTTCCGCGCCGATGCCGCCGAGGATGCCGAAGATGGTCTGGGTGAACAGCGGCGGTTCCACCACCTTCCTGTCCAGCATATGCGCCAGGTTATACAGGTGCCCCACGTCGTAGCACTCGAACTCGAAGCGCGTGCCCTCGCCCTTGCCCAGGCGTTCGACGATCTGCTCGATATCCTTGAAGGTGTTGCGGAAGATGAAGTCGGTGGTGCCCTCCAGGTAGGGGCGCTCCCACTCATGCTTGAACTTGGTGATGCGCGCCGCGCTGCCGGAAATGTTGAAGTTCATGCTGCCCATGTTGAGGCTGCACATCTCCGGGCTGGCCTGGATCGGCCCGGCCAGGCGCTCCTCCACCGTCATGCCCAGCCCACCGCCGGTGGTCACGTTGATGACGGCATCCGTGCTCTGCTTGATGACAGGCAGGAACTGCATGAACACCTTGGGGTCCGGCGTCGGCCGGCCATCGATGGGGTCGCGCGCGTGCAGGTGGATGATCGCGGCGCCGGCTTCCGCCGCGGCGATGGACTGCTCGGCGATCTCGGCCGGGGTGATCGGCAGGTAGTCCGACATGCTGGGCGTGTGGATGGCGCCGGTGACGGCGACGCTGATGATGACTTTGGCCATGGCGCTTCTCCCGTATAAACTGAGGGCATTGTCGCGCCGCGAAGGCGTGCCGCAAAGGGGGATATGGCCATGCGCATTCTGGTTCTCGGGGCGGGTGCGCTCGGTGGCTATTTCGGCGGGCGCCTGGCCGAGGCCGGCGGCGACGTCACCTTCCTGGTCCGCCCCAAGCGCGCGATGCAGCTGGCCGAACGGGGCCTGGTGCTGGAAAGCCAGTTCGGCAACGCCACGCTGCGGGTGAAGACGGTGGGGCAGGCCGGGCCGGGCTACGACCTGGTGCTGCTGACCTGCAAGGCCTACGACCTGGACGCGGCCATCGAGGCGATCCGCCCGGCCATGCAGGAAGGCACCGCGGTGCTGCCGGTGCTGAACGGGCTGTCGCATGTCGAGACACTCACAAAAGCCTTCGGCGCCGAGAACGTGCTGGGCGGCCTGGCGAAAATCCAGGCGACCATGGCCGCCGATGGCACCGTGAAGCAGCTGAATGATTGGCGCTGGCTGACCTTCGGCGAGTTGGATGGCCGCATGTCCGGCCGGGTGCTGGCGTTGGCGGAACTGGCGGCCAAGGCGAAGGGCGTGGTCGCCACCGCGGTGCCGGATATCCTGGCGCAGATGTGGGAAAAGCTGGTGCATCTCGGCACCTCGGCGGCCGGCACCGTGCTGATGCGCGCCAATACCGGGGAGATCGTGCGCGCCGGTGGCAGCGCCTTCCTGCTGAACCTGCTGGAACGCAACGCCGCCATCGCCACGCATCACGGCTATCCGCCCAGCGCCAGCTTCCTGGAAGGTTTCCGCAAGGTGTTCAGCGACCCCGAGGGCGCCTACAGCACCTCCATGCTGCGGGACCTGGAAGCCGGCGGGCGGATCGAGGCCGACCACATCCTCGGCTTCATGCTGGCCGCGGCGAAGCGGGCCGGCGTGCCGCATGAAATCCACGAAGCCGCGCTGCTGCACGCCAAGGCCTTCGAGCAACGCCGCGACGCCGGCCGCCTGCCGCGCTGATGCTGCGCTTCGGCGACGGCGCGCTGACCGCCGCGGTCAACCCGGATGGCGCGGAATTGTCCAGCCTGCGGGACGCCGCGGGCCGCGAATACCTGTGGCAGGCCGGGCCGGCCTGGCCGCGCCACGCGCCGCTGCTGTTCCCCATGGTCGGCCGCCTGGCTGGCGACACGCTGCGGCACCAGGGCGCGACGTATCGGCTGACGCAGCACGGTTTTGCCCGGGACCGCCGCTTCACCCTGGCCCAGCACACCACCACGGGCTGCCGGCTGGAATTGCGGGATGATGACGCGACCCGCGCCGCCTATCCCTTCGGCTTCCGGCTGACGCTGGACTTTGGCATTGCCGGCGGCGCGCTGAGCATGACCGCCACCGTCCACAACCCCGGCGCCGAACCGCTGCCCTTCGGCTTCGGCTTCCACCCTGGCTTCGCCTGGCCGCTGCCGGGCGCCGAAGGCCGCGCCGACCACGCGCTGGAATTCGCGGCGGCCGAGCCGGCCCCCATCGGCCGCCTGCCGAATGACAGTTTTGCCCGCGCCGTGGAGCCCAGCCCGGTGCAGGGCCGCAGGCTGGCGCTGACCGACGCGCTGTTCCAGGCCGGCGCGGTGGTACTGGACGCGCCCACCAGCCGCAGCCTGCGCTACGCCGCCCCCGGCGCCCGCGCGCTGCACCTGGCCTGGCAGGGGCTGCCGCAGCTGGGCCTGTGGACCCGCGCCGGTGGCGATTTCCTGTGCATCGAACCCTGGCATGGCTATCACAGCCCGCCGGGCTGGGATGGCGAGTTCACCACAAAGCCCGGCCTGGCGCATCTGGCCCCCGGCGCCAGCCAGGACTTCAGCTTCATCATCAGGCCGGAGTGAACCTTAGCCCCGCTGCCTCGCTATGGCCCCGGCAACTACGCAGGAGGACGCCATGGCAGACGACAGGATCGAAGGCGAAGGCAGCTATACCGGCGCCAAGCAGTACAATGACGGCGTGAAGAAGACCGTCGACTCCGGCAAGGTGGAACAGGCTGCGAAGGACGCCGCGAAGCAGCCGGAAGACAAGGCCGCGGAAGCCGAGGGTCGCCGCCACAGCCATGGCGAAGACCCGCAGCTCAACCGGAAATCGCCAGCTTCCTGAGCGCCGTCAGCTCCACCTTGCCCAGCGCGGTGCGCGGCAGCGCCGGCACCGCCACCACGTCGTGCGGCTGCTTGAAGCGGGCGATGCGGCCGCGGAAATGCGCCAGCACGGCGTCTCGCTGAAAGCCCGGCCCCGGCACCACCACGGCGACCGGTACCTCGCCCCAGCGGGCGTCCGGCCGGCCGCAGACCGCGCCTTCCAGCACGCCAGGCGCCTCGCGCAGCACGCGCTCCACCTCGGCGGGGTAGATGTTCTCGCCGCCGCTGATGATCACGTGCTTCAGCCGGTCGGTGAACCACCAGCGGCCGTCTTCGTCCACGCGGCCGACATCGCCGGTGGCGAACCAGCCTTCCGCATCCAGCGCCGGCGTGGCGGGCCAGTAGTGCCGCAGCGTGTTCGGCCCGCGCACCAGGATTTCCCCGGCCGGGCTGAGCTTCGCCTCCACCCCCGGCACCGGCCGGCCAATGCTGCCCGGCGCCGCCCAGGCTTCCTCCGCGCTCTGGGCGATGGCGATCGGCCCGGTCTCCGTCGCGCCGTAAACCTGCATCACCGGCACGCCCTTGGCGTGGAACGCCTGGATCAACGGCAGCGGCACGTCCGAGGACCCGGCGCCGACCGCGCGCAGGCAGGAAAGGTCGGCCGCCGCCCAGCGCGGATGCGCCACCAGCGCCTGCATGATGGCCGGCACCAGCAGCGTCAGCGTCGGCTTGTCGCGGGCCAGCGCGTCGAAGAACCAGTCGGCATCGAAGCGGCGATGCAGCAGCACCGTGGCGCCCGCCAGCAGGGCCGGCAGCGTCTGGATGCACAACCCGCCGACATGGAACATCGGCAGCACCGTCAGCACCCGGTCTGCGGCGGTGAAGCCAAACAGCGCCTGGGCGTGGCGGGCGTTGGCGGTCACGGCGGCCTGGCTCAGCACCGCGCCCTTGGGGCGGCCGGTGGTGCCGCTGGTGTAGCAGAGCAACAGCGGCGCGTCGGGCGATACGGCGGGCAGCACCGGCGCGGGCGGCAGAATGCCCATCCGTGGGTCCATCTCGACGCTGCTGAGGGGATCGCCGATGAGTACGCCCGTCTCGGCGCCGCGCCTGGCGCTGAAATCGTCGAGGTAGGGGTGGTCGTACACGCCGTCGCCCTGGCGTTCCTGCCCAATCGGCGCCATCAGCACACGAAAGCCGGCATCTTCCTCGATCCAGCGCAATTCCTCGACGCTCAGGCGCCAGTTCAGCGGCACCAGCACGCAGCCGAGCCGCGCGCAGGCGGCCAGCAGGATGAGTTGCGCAACGTCGTTGTAGCCAATCCAGGCGACGCGCTCGCCGCGTTGGACGCCAAGCTCGAACAGCGTCTCGGCGGCATCAAGGGCGGTGTTCTGGACTTCATCATGGTAGGTGACGTGGAGGTACAGGTAGTCGTCCTCCGTCTGCGGCCAGGGGAAGACAGCGGGGTGAGCCTGCTGCTCCGCCGTCAGCCGCGCGAAGGCGGCGGCGAAGAGGTCCGCCTCACTCATCCCGCTCGCCGGTCTCGTACAACGTGCCGCGGCCGAGGCGATCAATGCACAGCTCCGCGGTCCAGGGCAGCATCAGGCTGCCGCAGCGGCTGTCGCGATAAATCCGCTCCAGCGGCAGGGTCTTCAGCATGGACTGCCCGCCGCAGGTGCGCACCGCCTTGGCGGCCAGGGCGTTGGCGTTCTCCATCACGGTATACTGCGCCGCCCAGGCGCGCAGCACCTGCTCCTTGGAGGGATCGGGCCGGGCGTCGCTGATGGCCTGGAACCACAGCGCCTTGGTCTGTTCCAGCATCACCCGCATCTCGGCGACGGCGATCTGCTTGGTCGGGTACATCCGGCGTTTTACGGGTGGCATGCCTGGCCATTCGCCGCGCAGGTATTTCACGGTGAAGTCGTAGGCCGACTGGGCCAGGCCCATGTAGGTCGGGCTCAGCGTCATGAACATGTGCGGCCAGCGATTGGCGGCCTGGAAGTAGAGGCCGGGCGGCATCAGCGCCGCATCCTCCGGCACGAAGACATCCTTGAAGACGAGATCGCGCGAGACGGTGCCGCGCATGCCCAAGGGGTCCCAGCTGCCGGTCACGCTGACGCCCTCGGCGGTGGCCGGCACCGCCAGGTACAGCGTGTCGCGCCGGCTCAGCGCGGCCTCGCCATGCTGTTCAGTGCACAGCACGCCGTAGTAGTCGGCGCTGCCGGACAGGCTGGCAAAAATCTTCCGGCCGTTGACGATGAATCCGCCTTCCACCCGCCGCGCCGTGGTGCCGAAGGCGATGCCACCGGCCGCCGCCGCGCCACCCTCGCTGAAGGGCTGCGCGTAGATCGCGCCGTCGTTCAGGATGCGGGCGTAGTGCGCGGCGCGGCGCTGCTGGTGCAGCGCGCGGGTCGGCGCATCCATCTCCAGCGTATCGGCCAGCGCGCCGGTCCACAGCGTGGAGCAGACATGCATGTTCCAGGTCAGCGCGGTGGCGCCGCAGTAGCGGCCAAGCTCCGCCGCCGTCAGGCAATAGGCGCGGAAATCGGCGCCGATCCCGCCATCCGCCTGGGGGATGCAGACGCCGAGCAACCCGTTGGCGTGCATGTCGCGGTAATTCGCCATCGGGAAGACCGCGTCGCGGTCCCATGCGGCGGCGCGCGGCGCCAGCACCGCGGCGCCGAATTCGCGCGCCCGCGCGGTCAGCGCCGCTTCCTCCGGTGTCAGCCGAAAGGCGTCTGCGTCGAAGATCGCCGCGTCGGTCACGCCAGAAAGCCATGCACGGCGGCGGCGAACTCCCTGGGATATTCCAGATGCGCCAGGTGCCCGGCGGCCGGCAGCGTCACCAGCCGCGTATCCGGCATGGCATCGGCCATGCGCTGCATGGTGCGCGGCGGCGCCAGCGGATCGCGCTCCCCGGCCAGCAGCAGCGTCGGCGCGGTGATGCGGCCAAGGTCGGCCATGCGGTTGAAGCTGGTCAGGCAGGTCACGGTGGCGCGGTAGGCCGCCGCCGGTGTGCTGGCCATGGCGCTGATCACCTCGGCCATCGCCGCCATGCCGGCGCGCGGGCTGAGCATGCTGGTCATGCTCTGCTGCGCCAGTTGCAGCATGGAAACGCCGGATTGCAGCGGCGCCAGCCGGTCCGCCAGGAACTGCTCGGCAAAGGCCGGGTCCTTGCCGCCGAAGGCCGGCGTGGTGGCATAGAGCACCAGGCGGCGCACCCGCTCCGGATAGGTCAGGGCGAATTCCTGCGCCACCATGCCGCCGATGCTGTGCCCCAGCAGGTCCACCTGCGCCATGCCGGCGGCATCCAGCGCCGCCTTCAGGGCCAGCGCCCAATTGGCAAAGCTGGTCTCCTTCAGCAGCGCCGTGCCGCCATAGCCCGGCAGATACCAGGGCAGGTCGGCCGCGAAGCCGCCCCAGCAGGCCCCGCCGATGCCATGCACCGTCACCAGGGGCACGCCGCCGCCATCCGTCTTGCCCATCAGAGCTTCAACTCCCCAGCCTGGACCACCGTGTGTTCACCTGCGGGGCCGTCCAGCGTGATGGTGCACCCGCGGACCGGAATGTCGAAATGCCCCTCCGTGTAGCGCCCGGCAAACTCGTTGGCGCCGGTGGAGAACAGGAAGTTGCCGGCGAAGGCGCGCAGCTCCGTGCCGTTGGTGTCGCGCTGGTCGTACATCGCCAGCGCCTCGTACCGCGCCGCGTGGTTCATCCCCCAGCCGACATGGCTGACGGCATAGGCCGCACGGTCTCCCCAGGCGGCGAGGTAGCGGCGCATCAGCTCGGCATCGGTGCCCTTGCCCTCGATCCTGGTGACGTGGTCATCCTCCAGCGTCAGCACCACCGGGCGTTCCAGGTAGCGCTTGAAGGTCAGGTTCACGTCGCCGGCGTCCAGCACCAGCGTGCCGTTCACGCTGTGCGCGGCGGGGAAGCTGACCACCACGCCGCCCGGCCAATGCGCGATGGTGCCGGGCCGGTCGGTCCAGCCCCAGACGCCGGCGGTGACGGCCTTCGCCAGGTTCACGGCAAGCGCGGTGCCGGCGGCGGAGGTGACGCGCATGGCGGTGGCGGCGCGGGCCAGCTTCACCGCCGCCTTCACCCGCGGCTCCATGGCGTCATCCGGGGCCAGGCGCTCCAGCGCCTCCGGATGTTCATTCGAGATCATAAGTATTCGGCAACCACTCTGAAGCAGTTCCGGCAATTCCGGCGCGTGCAGCAGCCCTTCCACAGTCAAGTCCACCACGAAGGGCGTGGCCTTCAGCGCCGCCAATACGCTGGGGTGGCCGGCCAGCGCCCGGCTGGCCCCGGTGGAGCGTACCGGCACCGGCGCGGTCTGCGCGGGTGTCGGCACGGTCAGGCGGAATGGCCGGCAGCCCAGGCGCAGCAAGGCCAATTCCGCCAGGTCCAGGTTCAGCGCGCGCGACTGGCTTTCCGCCAGCAGTGCCACCGGCAGCCCGGGTTCGGCCTTGCAGCGGCGGAAAACCCCCTCGAAGGCGGCAATCCAGCGTGCCTCGATCCGGTCAGCAAGCACCAGGAGTCTTCCCCTCGGCTGAGATTGCAACCCTGGGTGACGCTGCTTTGGCATCAAAACACCAGAGACGAGTTTCATGAATGCGCATGCAAATTGCAACCACACAAGTTCGTGACTGTAGTTAACTTGTACAGTATGAACGATCTCGGAAGCAAAGAGATTCATCCGTAGGCATGAATACATCAGCCGGCAAGGTGCCACAGGCCCGCTTTATCGACGACTATCTGTTGTACCTGTTGGCGCGGGCTTCGCATGCGATCTCGGCCGAATTCCACGAGCAATTGCGGCGGCGTGGCGTATCGGTGCCGGTTTGGCGGGTATTGGCCAGCCTGGTGGGCGGCGACGGCGAGACCGTTACCGGCCTGGCCGCGGTTTGCCTGCTGCAACAGCCGACCATGACCAAACTGCTTGACCGAATGGTGCGGGACGGGCTGGTGCAGCGCGCCCAGGACGCGCAGGACCGCCGCGTGGTGCGCATCCGCCTGACCTCGCGCGGCGAGGATATGGTGGCGAATCTGCTGGAGGTGGCCCGCCAGCATGAGGCCGAGGTGCTGGCGCGCCATGACCTGGTCGATGGCGACCCGCTGAAGGAATTGCTGCGCGGGCTGATCGCCCGCCACGCCCGCCACCGCCGCGGCTGACCAGCGGCCAGCCCGGATGGGCCGGCCACCGACCATGGACCCTGGCGGTTATCCGCGCGGCTGATTCACGCAGCCGGTGCCCGCACCCGCGACGATCAGACGCTAGAGCAATATCCGTTCTGATGGAATCATCAGAACGGATTTCTTGCTCTAGTTTCAATAAGTTATAGAGCACGAAATGCGCCCGACAGGGCGCATAGTGCTCTAGACCTCGACGAAGACCACGCCGCCCTCGACCTTGGTCGGGTAGGTCGCCACATCGACATCGGCAGGCTCGTTCAGCGCCTTTCCCGTGCGGATTTCGAAGCAGGCCTGGTGCAACGGGCATTCCAGCTTGCCGTCCTCGAAGTAGCCATCCGACAGCAGCGCGTATTCATGCGTGCAGACATCGTTGACCGCGAAGATCCCGTCCTCCAGCCGCACCACGCAGACCTGGCTGTCGCCGATCCGCAGCGCGAAGGGGGTGTCGAGGTCGAGGTTGTCCAGGTCGGTGACGCGGTGCCAACTGGGCATCGGAACATCCTGTGCTGTGGGTGGAAGGGGCGCGGCACCGCCACGCCCCAGGTATCCGCTCAGGCGCCGGTGGAAGCCACCAGCCCGGCGGCGACGATGCCGGCGATGCAGCATTCCTCATCCTTCAGCGACACGTCGCCGCTGATGCCGACGGCGCCCAGGATCACATCCTGGGCATTGCAGGCCAGCACGCCGCCCGGCACCGGCACGGCGCGGCCGCCGGTGATGTCGGACAGCGCATTCACAAAACCCTGCATCGCCGGGTTCTGGCTGCGCTTGGCCAGTTCCTGGCTGCCCACGCCCAGCGCCAGCGCGCCATTGGCCTTGCCGCCGGCAATCTCGGCCCGCAGCAGGGAACAGCCGTCTTCCCGCTTGATCACCTTCACCTGGCCGCCGGCGTCCAGCACCACCACGGTCAGCGGCTGCAGCCCCAGGGCGCGCCCCTTGGCCAGGGCGGCATCGGCGATGGTGCTGGCCTGGGCAAGCGTCAGCCCGTTGGTCGGATAGGTCGGCATGGGTCAGTCCCCCCCTGTGAATTGCGATGCTTCCCAATTGCCCCGGCGCGGCCCGGCGCGCCAGACTGTGGTTTGGGAGAAATCGGTTGGACCATATCGGTGAATGACAAGGAGCCGCGGGCGAAACGCGACCGCCCCGCCGGCAGCGCGCCCACCGAGGCCAGGCTGCACGAGGCCGCGCTGGCCCACCTGGCCAAATTCGCCGCCACCGAGGCCGGGCTGGCCCAGGTGCTGACCCGCCGGGTGAACCGCTGGGCGCGCCGCGCCGAGGCCGAGGGCCAGGACCAGGAGCAGGTGGTGGCCGCCGCCGGCGCCGCCCGCCTGGCCGCCCAGCAGGTGGCCCGCAAGCTGGCCAGCAGCGGCGTGGTGGACGACGCCGCCTTCGCCGCCAGCCGTGCCCGCCGCCTGGCCCGGGGCGGCCGCTCTCGCCGGGCCATCGCGGCGCATCTCTCGGCCAAGGGCGTGGCCGGGGAGGTGGCGCAGGCGGTGCTGCCCGATGACGAGCTGGGCGCCGCGCTGATGCTGTGCCGCCGCCGCCGCTTCGGCCCCTTCGCGCGGGAGGAGGTGACGCCGGAGGTGCGGCTGAAGGCGCTGGCGGCGCTGGCCCGGGCCGGCTTTGCCCATGGCGTGGCGACCATGGCGCTGGGCATGGAACCCGAGCAGGCCGAGGACCGCATCCGGGCGATGCGCGATGGTTGAGCTGCCCCGGCTCAGCTTCGACCACGTACATCTGCGCAGCCCCGACGCTGCCGCGGCGGCGGCGTGGTACATCCGGGTGCTCGGCGCCGAGCTGGTCGAGCATCGCCAGGGCGCCCGGCCGCGCTACGAGCTGCGCCTGGGCGGGCTGACCTTGCTGATCAACGTGATCCTGCCGGGCGAGGCCTGCGGCCCGGCGCCGGCCAGCCCGCATCGGGGGCTGGAACATCTGGGCTTCACCGTGGCCGATATCGACGCCGCCGCCGCCGCGCTGGCGGCCCGGGGTGCGGTGTTCCAGCTGCCGCCGACCACGGTGCGCGGGCTGCGCATCGCCTTCATCACTGGCCCAGATGGCGTGCCGATAGAGCTGCTGCAGGCGGGGTGACCGCGGCGCGGGGCGGGGTTAGTCTCGCCGCCGCCAAGCAAGGAAACGCGCCATGACCGCCTACACCTTCGACCACCTGCACCTGTACACCACCGACCCCGAGGCCACCGCCGCCTGGTACCAGACCATGTTCGGCGCCGAGGTCATCCGCACCCCGGTGGACGGCAAGACCCGGATCGACCTGAAGGTCGGCGGCGCCGACATCTTCCTGCTGCCGGTCAAGGAAGCCGCCACGGGCAAGAACAGCCTGGACCATTTCGGCTTCATCGTGGCCGATGTGGATGCCGCGATCGCGGAGCTGCGCGCCAAGGGCGCCAAGGTGACGATGGAGCCGAACACCATCCGCCCGGGCACCCGCATCAGCTTCGTCGAATCGCCGGAAGGCGTGCGGATTGAAGTGCTGCAGCGCGGCTGAATCGCCGGGCGCGCCGCCCGAGCGGCGCGCCTCTCCTGGCCTGTCATGTGCGCCGTTCGCGGCGCGCCGCTTCCGCCCCGGCGGGCGTGGCGCCGGTCTTGGCTGCCAACGCCCGCTGGCAAGCGCGCCGCGCCAACGGCCAACGCTTGCGGCCCGCACCCCGCGCACCGTGCCAGGCGCAACCACACCACATCCGCGCCGGCGCGCCAGCCATGAAGGACCACCCATGACCCTGCCCCAGCAACAGGTCGCCGCGGTGATGCATCGCCGCATCGGCGACATCACCGTCACCACGTTGAGCGACGGCTTCCTCGAAGGCTCCATGGCGGTGATGCAGAACATCACGGTGGAGGACAGCAGCGCGATGTTGCG
The DNA here is from genome assembly GCA_903835235.1 of uncultured Rhodospirillales bacterium. Lineage (GTDB taxonomy): Bacteria > Pseudomonadota > Alphaproteobacteria > Acetobacterales > Acetobacteraceae > CAIMOR01. The sequence continues at coordinate 35,541 of CAILMF010000082.1, read as the reverse complement.
GGCCGCCTTCCGCCCGGTGCCGCGCCGCACCGCCGTCAACACCTTCCTGATCCGCAGCCAGGGCCGTACCGCGCTGGTGGATACCGGCTGCGGCAGCAAGATGCAGGCCAGCGCCGGCCGCCTGCTGGCCCACCTGGCCGCCGTGGGCGTGGCCCCCGCCGAGGTGGACACGGTGCTGCTGACCCACATGCACCCCGACCATTCCAACGGCCTGGTGGACGACAGCGGCGCCAAATACTTCCCCAATGCCGAGCTGGCGATGCACGAAGCCGAGCCGCGCTTCTGGCTGGACGATGCCGAGATGGCCAAGGCGGATGAGAACAGCCGCCTGCGCAATTTCCAGCACGCGCGGGAACAGATTGCGCCCTACGAGAAGCGCCTGTTCACGGGTGGAGAGGTCTTCCCGGGCGTGACGGCCATGCCGCTGCCCGGCCACACGCCGGGGCATACCGGCTACCTGGTGGCGTCCGGCAATGAGCAACTGCTGATCTGGGGCGATATCGTCCATGTGCCGGAAGTGCAGGTGCCGCGCCCGGACGTGACCATGGCCTTCGACATCGACCCGGCCCAGGCGGCAGCCACGCGGCTGCGGATGTTCGACCATGTGGCGACGGATGGGTTGCTGGTGGCCGGCATGCACATCCACTTCCCCGGCTATGCGCATCTGGTGCGCGAGGGCCAGGGGTACCGGATGGTGTTCGACGCGTTTCAGCAGTGGCTGTAGCGCGGTAGGCCCCCGCCAGCGGCGCAACCCCCACCCCAACCCTCCCCCACGGGTGGGGGAGGGAGCGGTTTCACCCTACCCCAAGGGTGGAGGAGGGAGCAGCTTCACCCTCCCCCAAGGGTGGAGGAGGGAGCAGCTTCACCCTCCCCCACGGGTGGGGGAGGGCCGGGGTGGGGGCTTTTGCGAACCGCCCCCGCAGGTCGCGCCCCGGCCCTCAGCCCGTCGGTCGCGCCGCGGTCAGCCCGCCATCCACCACCAGCTGCGTCGCGGTGATGTAGCGCGCCTCGTCGCTGGCCAGAAACACCACGGCATTGGCGATGTCCCAGGCGTCGCCCATGCGGCCCATCGGCACGCTGGCGTGGCGCTTGGCGATCAGCCCTTCGGCGTCGTTCAGCCCCATCTGCTTGACCAGCCGATGCTCCACCAGTGGCGTGTGCATCGTCCCCGGCACCACGGTGTTCACCCGCACGCCGTCCTTCACATGCGCAATGGCGGTGCTGCGGGAAAACGCGATCACGCCCGCCTTGCTGGCGGCATAGGCCGCGTTCACCCGGCCGCCGACCGTGAAGCTCATGCAGCCCACGCTGGCCAGGTTGACGATCGCGCCCTTCTTCTGCGCCACCATCACCGGCAGCACGTGCTTGCAGCCGAGGAAGCAGGTCTTCAGGTTCAGCTGCATCTGCGCGTCCCAGGCTTCCTCGGTCATGTCCACCGGGCCGCCCGGTGCGCTGCCGCCGACATTGTTCACCAGAATGTCGATCCGCCCGCCGAACTTCGCCAGGCAGTCCTGCACCGCCGCCTTCACGTCCACGCTGTCGGTCATGTTGGTCACCCGCCCGGCGAAGCTCAGCCCTTCGCTGGCCATGATCGCGGCGGTTTCCGCCAGCGCCACCGGGTTGATGTCGGTGCCGAAGACATGGGCGCCCTGGCGCGCCATCAGCACCGCCGTCGCCTTGCCATTGCCCCAGCCCTCACCGACCGAGCCGGCCCCACTGACGAAGGCGACCTTGCCGCTCAGATCCAACATCCGCGTTTCTCCCATGCGTTTCCCCATACTACCGCTCCGGCCCCGCTCTGCTAATCCTGCCGGCCATGGAGACCTTCTCGCGCGCCGGCTGGTGGCGTGGCTGCCGCGCGGCGCTGGCCATCACCCTCGGGCTCAGCCCCTTCGGCCTGGTCATCGGCGTCATCTCCGCCAGCAAGGGGCTTTCCCTGCTCGAAGCGCTGCTGATGTCCGGCCTCACCTTCGCCGGTTCCGCCCAGCTGGTGGTGCTGCAACTCTGGGCCGAGCCGGCGCCGATACTGGCTGCGACCCTGGCCTGCCTGGTGGTCAACCTGCGCATGGCGCCGATGGGCGCGGCGCTGGCCCCGGCGCTGGACCGCATCCGCGGCTGGCGGCTGTGGTTCACCCTGGCCTGGCTGGTGGATAACGGCTTCGCCATGTTCGTGGCGGAGATGCGCGCCGGCCGGCGCGACGTCGCCTTCGTGCTGGGCGCCGGCATGGGCATGTGGGTCAACTGGATGACCATGGTCACCCTCGGCCACAGCCTGGGCGCGGCGGTGGAACTGCGCCCGGGCCACCCGATCTTCTTCGCCGCGGTCGCCACCATGCTGGCCATTCTGGTGCCCATATGGCGCGGCCGTGGCGACCTGGCGCCCTGGGCGGCCTCGGCCCTGGCGGCGGTGGCGGCGCATGGGCTGGGCTTGGGCGCGCCCTGGCCGGTGCTGGTCGGCGCCTTCACCGGCGCCGGGCTGGGCGCCTGGCAGGACCTGCGGCGGGAAGCGCGCGCATGACGCTGCGCTGGGACGTGCTGGCGGCGATCCTGGGCATGGCGCTGGCCACCTATCTGTGCCGCGCCGGCGGCTATGCGATATTGCGCGCCAGCCGGCCGCCGCGCTTCGTGCAGGCCATGCTGAACCATTTGCCGGGCTGCATCTTCGTCGCCTTCCTGGCCCCGGCCCTGGCGCGCGGCGGGCCGGATATCTGGGTGGCGTCGCTGGTCACGCTGGCGGTGCAGGTGGCCTTCCGCAAGCTGGCGCTGGCCATCCTGGCGGGGGTGGGCAGCGTCTGGGCGTTGCAGGCTCTGGCTTAGAGTCTGATCGGCGGCGGCGGGAACCACCCGCCGGACCAGCCCCGCTACATGCCGGTGCTGGCGCTTTCCATCGGGTTCAGCGGCGTCTCCACGTTCAGCCGCGGCGCCGGCGGCGGCAGCTCAATGCCGGAGAGTTCCAGCTCCACCCGGCAGCGGCGGTTCAGCTCCCGCGCCACCAGCCAGCGGTCGCCAGGTGCGGTGCGGGCGCGCACGCGGAACACCATGCCCATGTCGGTCATCTTCTCCATGCCCGCGGCTTCCACCGGGCCGGTCATGCGGTCGTGCCATGCCGGTTCGGCCCGCATGCGTTCGGCAATGGCGCGCATGGCGCCGATCACCTTGTCCGGGTCCTCCTGGAAGCCGACCGTCACGTCCACCACGGCATAGCCGAAGTCGCGGGTCATGTTGGTCACCGTGGTCACCGCACTGAACGGCACCCAATGGATGCTGCCATCCAGCGCCCGCAGCTTGATGCTGCGGATGGTCAGGTGCTCCACCACGCCGGTGCGGTCGCCCAGGCTGACCACGTCGCCCACGGCCACGCTGTCCTCCACCAGCAGGAAGATGCCGGTGATGACGTCCTGCACGAGTTTCTGCGACCCGAAGCCGATGGCCAGGCCGATGACGCCAGCGCCGGCGATCAGCGGGCCGATGTTGACGCCGAGTTCCTGCAGCACGTTGAACACGATGAAGGCGAAGACGCCGGTGGCCAGGAAGGCGCGCAGTACCGGCAGCAGGGTGCGCAGCCGCATGCCGCCATGCGCCTTCTTGCCCTCGGGCAGCTGGTTGGTCAGGTGGGTCTCGATGGCGCTGTTGGCGGTCTCCCACACCAGCAGGCCGAGGAAGGCGGTGAAGCCGATGCTCAGCGCGGTGCCCAGCAGCTTGTGGCCGGGGTGGCCGGGGCGGAACCAGGCCAGGGTGCGGAAGCCCCAGACCTCGGTCAGCAGCACCACCGCGGTGGCCAGCAGCACCACGGTCCAGCCGATGCGGAAGGGCGGCACGTATTGCTTGGCCAGCCGGTCCAGCCAGGGGGCGCGGCGCGCCACCTGCTCGCCCGGGTGCAGCAGGCGGCGCAGCACCCGGCGCATGCCTTCGTCCAGCAGCTTGGCGACGGCGACCACCACCAGCGTCAGCGCGGTGCCGCGCAGCATGTGGGCAAAGCCGCGTTCCACCCCCACCGCCGCCACCGCCCAGCCCACCAGCAGCCAGGCCACGGCCAGCAGGTGCCAGCGTTCCGCCAGCCGGGCGCGCAGGCCGCGCAGCAGGCGGCGGGTGCCGTCGGTGCCTTCCTCGGTGTCCATCGGCGGCGGGCGCAGCAGCGCCGCCACCCGGCCGCGCTGCTGGCGGATCATCCGCAGCAGCATCAGGGTGACCACCAGCAGGCCAAGCCGCACCAGCGCGCCATGCATGGCCAGCGGCATGCCCACCAGCACCGAAAGCTCGGCCAGCACATAGCCACCGATACCGGCCCCCAGCATGCGCCGCAGCCAGATGATCAGCCAGGCGGCCATGGCGTCCGAGGCCGGCAGCAGCCGCAGATGCGAGGAAGCCGGCGACAGCAGCATGCGCCCCAGCGCCAGCACGGCCCGGCCGGCGACATAGAGGTGCACCGCCATCAGCACCACCAGCTGCGCCGGGGCGGAGGGCCGCACGAAGCCGAGCGCCGCGACAACGGTGCCGCCCATCAGCACGATCGGCACCAGGTCCAGCCCCAGCCGCGCCACCACCAGCGGCACCCGGCGCAGCCAGGTCCAGACATCACCATCCGGCGGCGCCAGCCGGTCCAGCCGGCGAGAGGGCCGGCGCAGCAGCCCCACCGCCACCGCCTCCACCGCCAACCCCAGGGCGCCCAGGCCGAGCAGGGTCAGCAGCGCCTCCAGCAGCCGGGCCTGCTGCGCCGGGTCCTGCCACAGCGCCACGGCCCCGGCCCAGAGCGCGGGCAGGTCGGCCATGCTGCGCACGGTCTCGGCCGCGATGTCGGCAAGCCGCTGGATTTCCTCGCCCAGCTCCACCAGCAGGCGGCCGCCCAGGGTGGTGGGGGTGAAGAAGGCCTCGCTCTCGGCCGGGGCGGGGGTGGGGGCGGCAGGGGCGGCGGGTGTGGGGGCGCCAGGGGTGGGAGCAGGTGTGGCGCCGGCAGGCGCCGCGGGCGGGGCTGGTGCAGTGGCAGGGGTAGTGGCGGGGGCAGCGGGAGTGGCAGCGGCAGCGGCCGGGGCAGGGGCCGTGGCCGAAGGGGTCAGCGCACGTTCGGCGGCGGCCAGGGCTTCCAGCAGCCGCACCAGCTCGGCCCGGCGCGCGGGGTCGCGCAGCACCTCCACCAGGTGTTCCAGCGCTGCCGGAGCAATGGCCGGCATGGCGGCGGCATGCGGCGCAGCGGCCAGGGGCGCAACCGGGGGCGCAACCGGGGGCGCAACCGGGGGCGCAACCGGGGGCGCAACCGGGGTCGCAACCGGGGGCGCGGCTGGCGCCTGGGCCAGGGCGGGCGCCAGCCCACACCCCGGCAGCAGCGCCCAAACCACAAGGAGAAAACGGAACCACCTCATGCCCCCTGAGGGACAGCATCATCGCGCCTTGGTCAAGCGGCAACGGCGCGCCGAGGCCATACGGGCCGGCCCGGCTTGCGCCCAGCGCCCGCCGGGCCCAGGGTTGGCTACCCCGGTCGGGCCTCTGCCCCGCCTTGCCGAACCGTCGAGACAGGCCAGATTGCGCGCATGAAGATCTTCCTCACCGTCCTGGTCGTGCTGTCCATGCTCGCCACCTTCGCCACCATGTTCGCCGGCGTGCTGGGCGTGGGCAAGGAAGGCGGCGGTGGCCGCAGCAACCGCATGATGCGCTACCGCGTGCTGCTGCAGGGCCTGACCCTGGTGCTGTTCATCCTGCTGATGGCGGTCTCGCGCGGCTGACCGCCGCGGCGGTCCCGCGCGGTTGTCCGCCGCGGTGGTCCCGCGCGGTTGTCCGCCGCGGCGGGCCTCAGCCCACCCGCAGCAGCCCCGGCCCATGCGCCTTCAGCCAGGCCACCGCGGCATCCCGGTGCGGCGTCAGCCCGGCCACCAGCGCCCAGAACCGGTCGGAGTGGTTCAGCTCCCGCAGGTGCGCGACCTCATGCGCCACCACGTAGTCCAGCACCCAGTCGGGCGCCATCACCAGGCGCCAGCTGAAGGCCAGCGTGCCATCCGGCGCGCAGCTGCCCCAGCGGCTGCGGGTGTCCTTCAGCCTGATGCCGCCCAGCTGCACCCCCAGCTGCGCGGTATGCCCGCCCGCCAGCGCGGTGATCCGCCGGCGCGCCTCGGCCTTCAGGAACTCCCCGGCGCGGCGGGCCACGGTCGCCTCGGCGCCGCCCAGCACAATCGCCCCCGGCTCCAGCCAGGCGGCCCCGGCCTGGCCCGGTGCCGCGGCCTGGCCCAATGTCTCGGTATGGCCCAGTGCCTCGGCCTGGTCTGGTGCCGCGGCGCCCGGCCGGTGGCGCAGCACGTGCGGCGCACCGCCCAGCGGCACCGCTGCCCCCGGCGCCAGCGCCAGATGCGGCGCCAGCATGGCCAGCCGTTCCGCCACCCAGGCGGCATGCACGGAAAGCAGCGCCATGCCCTGGCGCCGCCCGGCGCGCGGCGGCAGCGTCACCACCACCGAACCGGAGCGCGCATCGATCCGCAGGCTGACCCGCCGCGCCCGCGCGCTGCGGCGCCAGCGCACCTGGGCCTGGCCGGGCAGGTCGCCCCGGGCGGTGCCGGGCAGGGCCAGGGCGACGAGTTCCGGGCCAGGGTCTGGGCCAGGGCCAGGGCCAGGGCCAGGGTCGGGGTCCGGGTCCGGGGTGGTTGTGGAGTCGGGCAGGCTCATGCGGGCCAAGATGGGCCGGTCCCCGGTCCGGCTTCAACCGCTTGACACGCGCCATTGGGCTGCGGCGGCAATCGCGATTGCCGGCTGCGCCGCCATGCCGCCCCACCGCGCACCCCACCGCGCACCCCACCGCGCACCCCACCGCGCACCCCACCGCGCACCCCTGGGGCTACACCACGGATTAAGCGTTTCGGTCCGATATCACCCCAGGCGTTTGGCTGGGGGTAGGGCGATGGGTGAACCTGTGGGGGCGCGCGGCGGGGCCGCCATGGGGCCGATGGGCGCCCAGGCCATGGCCCGCGCCATGCCCGGCGCCCAGGCGGGCATCGGCGCCAGCCTGCCCGGCCGGCTGCGCCAGATCGTGCAGCAGAACCCCGGCGTGCCGGGCCGCCGCCGCCCGCTGAAGATCGCCATCGCGCTCGGCCTGCTCGGCGCCGGCCTCTACGCCATGCTGGACGACCAATTCTCGCTCTCCACCGAAACCGCCATCGTCTCCGCCTATACTGTCGGCCTGCGCAGCCCCATCGGCGGCCAGGTGGCCGGCCTGCGCCACGCGCCCGGCGAGGAGATCGTCGCCGGCACCCTGCTGGCGGTGGTGGAGGATGACCGCGCCGACCCGCAGCGGCTGGTGGACCTGCAAGCCCTGCGGGACCGCGCCCGCGCCGAACTGGCCGCCGCCGAGACCGCCCGCGCCACCCTGCGCGCCCTGGCCGCCGACCTGGCCGAGCGCGCCGCCACCCACCGCGAGGTGGCGCTGGCCTGGTACGGCAGCCAACTGGCCGAGGCCTGGCACAGCCTGGCCGGCGGCGAGGCGCGGCTGTTGCGGGACCGCCAGGTGCTTGACCGCAGGCGCCAGCTGCTGGCCGCCGGCTTCGGCACCCGCGCCGAGCTGCAGGCCGCCCAGGGCGACCACGACATGTCGCTGCGCGCCCTGGAAGCCCAGCGCGAGCGCATCGCCAGCTTGCAGACCCAGCGCGACGGCGTCGCCCGCGGTGTCTTCGTGGACAGTGGCCATGTCGGCTTCAACTACGCCCAGCAGCGCCAGGACGAGGTGTCGCTGCGCCTCGCTGAACTGGAACGCGGCATCGCCTCACTGCGCGCCGAGCTCGGCGGCGCCGAGACGCGGCTGGCCAGCGAGCAGCGCCAGAATGCCCGCCAGGCCATGGCCGAACTGCCCAGCCCCAGCGCCGGCATGGTCTGGCGCGTGCTGGCACAGGAAGGCGAGCGCGTGGCCGCCGGCGACACGGTGGCGGAGGTGATGGATTGCAGCGCCGCCTTCGTGCTGGCGGCGGTGCCGCAGGACCGCGCCGGGGAGGTGCAGGTGGGCGGCATCGCCCGCTTCCGCCTGGCCGGCGAAAGCCGCGAGCGCAGCGGCCGGGTGCAGGCCGTGCTGGGCGATGGCGCCGTGGCCGGCGACCGCAACCTGGCGGCGCTGCCGGCGCGGCTGCCGCAGGGCGGCGCGCTGGTGCGCGTGGCGCTGACCCCGCCCGCCCCGGGCGAGACCGCGACCTGCCCGGTCGGCCGCAGCGCCCGGCTGCTGCTGCCCACCGGGGAGAGCGGCTTCCTCCGGCGGACCCTAGCGCCTTGTTTTGTCGTGTGATTCACGTCTCCGGCGATTCCGCCTGCGACGATCACACTCTAGCCCGCGAAGGGCGGAGCCGAAGCGATGCAGGACCTTGCCCCCTTGTTGCTGGCGCTGGGCATTCCGCTCACCGCCTTCGCCCTGCTGGGCAATGCCTCGCCGCTGGCGCGCCTGCTGGCCAGCGCCGCCGGCATCGGCTTTGCGCTGCGCTACCTCGCCTGGCGCTGGAGCCTGCCGCTGCCCGAGGGCGGCCTGGTGCAGCAGGGCTGGGCCCTCGGCTTCCTGGTGGTCGAAAGCCTCGCCACGCTGTCCGGCATCACCCTGCTGGTGTTCATGTCCCGCACGCTGGACCGCTCGGCGGAAGCCGATGCCTTCAGCCACCTGGACCTGGTCGACGCACCGACCGACGTCTTAATCTGCACCTGCAACGAGGGGCCGGAGATGCTGGAGCGCACCATCCTGGGCGCGACCCGCATCTCCCATCCGGATTTGCGGGTCTGGGTGCTGGATGACGGCGCGCGGCCCTGGGTGGAGGAGCTGTGCGAGGATCTCGGCGCGCTCTACGTCAAGCGCGTCAAGGGCCGCCACGGCCGGGCCGGCAACGTCAACAACGGCCTGGCGCATGCGCTGAAGATCGGCCGCCGGCCCGAATTCATGCTGCTGCTGGACGCAGACTTCGTGCCCGGCCGCAACATCCTCAAGCGCACGCTGCCGCTGTTCCACGCCGCCGATGTCGGCATCGTGCAGACCCCGCAGCACTTCTTCAACCCGGACCCGGTGCAGGCCAACCTGCTGGCCAGCACCACCTGGCCGGACGAGCAGCGCTTCTTCTTCAACGTGCTGCTGCCCTGCAAGGACGCCTGGGGTGCCGCCTTCTGCTGCGGCACCTCGGCCGTATTCCGCGTGGCCGCGCTGGAGCAGGCCGGCGGCATGGCGGTGGAGACGGTGACCGAGGACAGGCTGACCAGCTTCAAGCTGCGCGAATTCGGCTGGCGCACGGTGTTCCTGAATGAACGGCTTTCCCTGGGTTTGGCGCCGGAGGGCCTGCGCGACTACATCGGCCAGCGCGCCCGCTGGTGCCTGGGCAGCATCCAGCAGGCCTATACGCGCTGGGGCTTTGCCGGGCGCGGCCGGGTCTCGGTGGTCAACCGCATCGCCCACTGGGATTCGGTGATGGCCTGGTCCTGCGGCTTCCTGTTCCGCTGGCTCGCCCTGGCCGCGCCGGTGCTGTTCTGGTGGTTCGGCATCGCCACCTTCGCCGCCACGCCGGTGGAGCTGCTGCGCTACCTGGCGCCCTGCATCGTCGCGGGCATGGTGTTCATGGCCACGCTCTCGGGCAACCGCGTCGGCCCGCTGCTGACCGATGTCTCGCAGCTGCTGTGCAGCGTGGCCGTCCTGCGTTCAGTGGCGCAGGCACTGGTGAAACCCTTCGGCCATGCCTTCAAGGTTACCGCCAAGGGCCGCAGCACGGACCAGGTGGTGATCCAATGGCGGGTGCTGGCGCCGTTTGCCGCCATGGCGCTGCTGACCGCCGGCGGCATGCTGGTGAACCTGGGGCCATGGGGCATCGGCCGCGGCGGCGCCGGCTACGCGCTGAACATCGCCTGGAGCCTGCTGAACCTGGTGCTGCTGTGCACCGTGGTGATGGCCTGCGTGGAATTGCCGCGGCCGCGGCGGGAAGAACGCTTCACCCTGGACGAAACCGCCATGTTGCGGCTGGCGGATGGCACGGCGATGTGGTGCCGCCTGGCGGATATCGCGGTGACCGGCGCGCGGATTGAGTGCGACTGGCCGGCCGAGGCCGGCGACCGCGCCGAGCTGGTGCTGGACGCGCCGCCGCTGGTGGTGCCGATCGAGGTGATCCGCTGCACGGACGGCGTGGTCGCCGGGCGCTTCATCGCGGATGCCTGGGTGCGGCGCGAACTGATCGCGCGGCTGTACACCGGGGACTACACGAACGACGTGAAGCAGGTGCAGCTGGGCCGCACCCTGGTGGCGGCGATGAAGCGGATGCTGGGTTAGCCCTTTTCGACTCTCGTCGCGTTCGATCCCGGCACGCTGGTAGGATCGCGTTGTACCGAATGAAGATGAACCTGCATCGGCGGTGGCTTCGGCTGCTGTGCGCCCGGCTGGCTCGGCGCGGGTTTTGGCGCAGTGATTCCGCTACTACCCTTGCTGCTGTCGCTCGTCATTCTGCCGTTCCACTTCCTGGGTTGGCAGCGCCGTTTCGCGCACGCGCCACCAGCCCTTTTCGACCACGCGCATCGGCGGTGGCTCGACCCTGCGCTTGTGGTCGGCCGTTTCCGTAACCGTGGCACGATAGGGCTGTGGCTGCGGGGTCTTGCGGTCAGACATGGTACCCTCCGGCGGCCGAGGCCGTCAGCTTGGACAACAGGAATATGGCAACCACGCCCACCGTTGCAAGCACCGAGAGCAGGGTGAAGAGACCTGCAACCGTACGCCGCCACGCGCGCTTTTGATTGATATTTCGGTTGTTGTCGGTGGCAGCGGCATATTGCCGAACAAGCTCGACTTTCAACGCCATCATCGGCTTGGTATCCAGCATCTCTGCCACTTCCACCATATTGGCGGCGTACAGCAGCAGGCCAGGTTCAGTGGCGACGTACTTGAATTTCGCCGGATAAATCGCCGCCGCCACCCAAACCACCGCGCCAACGCTGCCGAGAGCGACCAAGGCCAGGCCCAGCGAAGCCATCCAGAACCAGAAGTTGGGCAACTCGCCGATCCGCACGCCGATTGCCGAAATCACCGCGAGTTCCAACGCCAAGGTCGCCGCAAAGAACGGCAGCGACCGCCAGATGTTTTCCTCCTGGTCGATCTCCTTGCGGTAGGCATCCGCGAAGGTCTTTTCGAGGTAGTCGAGCAACTCCTTGTCGGCGGCCAACTCGTGTGCCGGCCCCCGTGGTGGCGGAGGTGGTGCCTCCTCACTCACCCCGGCAGCCCCAGCACCTCGGTCTCGACGAAGCTGAGGAAGGCGGTGCCGCCATTGATGACGTTGTGCTCCACGCCGGCCGGGCGGGTGTAGGGCACGCCCAGCTTCAGCTCCGCCGTGGTGGTGCTGCCATCGGCCAGCTCGATCAGCAGTGTGCCATCCGTCACGGGCACCACCACGTAGTGGAAGCCGTGGCGATGGAAGCCGGTTTCGGCGCCGGGGTTGAAGTCCCAGCGCGTCACCCGGACCTTGCCGTCATCCACCTGGGTGGCGACGGCGGGTTCGCGGCAGCGCAGCGGCTCGGTGCTTTTGGGCGGCTGATTCACCGCGCCGCGCCCTTCGGGCCCTTGCGGATCAGACGCCATCACTCGGCCGCCTTGGCCACGGCCATGCCCGGCAGCGGCAGCGCGCCGGCGGCCTGGAAGTTGGCCCAGGCCTTGTCGGCCTCGGCCTGGTCCAGCGCCAGGTGCGGCGGGCGGATGGTGCGCCAGCCCATATCCCCGGTGCTGCGCGCGATGATCTCGCGCAGGCCCGGGATCAGCGCCACCGAGGTTGCGGCCTTGCGCGTTGCGGTCAGCATGGCCTGCGCCGCATCGGCCTCGGCGCCGCTGCGCTTGGCGTAGACGATGCCGCCCCAATGGCTGTTGGTGTTGCTGGCCGCGGTGATGCAGCCGGCGCCGCCATCGGCCAGGATGCGCTGCAGGTATTCGTCGGAGCCGCTGTAGACCTCGAAGCCCTGCGGCCCGAAGGCGTCGACCATCGCCTTCATGTTCTCATAGACGCCGCTGCTGTCCTTCACGCCCTTCACCACGCCCGGGAAGGCCTTCAGCAACCGGCCGATCAGGTCCAGGCCGAACGGCACCGCCGATTGCTGCGGGAAGTGGTACAGGTAGATCGCGATGCCGCCGCCGACGCGGGTGATGACCTCACTGAAATAGGCGAACAGCCCGTCATCGCTCGGCGCCTTGTAGTAGAAGGGCGGCAGCACCAGCACGCCCTTGCAGCCATGCGCGCGGGCGTGCTGGGTCAGCTCCACCGTGTCGCTCAGGTTGGCGCAGCCGGTGCCGGGCATCATCACATGCGCGGGGATGCCGCGGGCCACCAGGCCCTCCAAAATCTGCTTGCGCTCGGTCAGGCCGAAGCTGTTGGCCTCGCCCGTCGTGCCCATGATGCCCAGGCCGTTGCAGCCATTGGCCAGCAGCCAGCGGCAATGCGCGGCCATGCGGTCCAGGTCGGGGGAGAGGTCGGGCTTCATGGCGGTCAGCACGGCGGCATTCACGCCGCCGAACAGGGCGTTCTTCATGGCTCGGGTGGTCCTTTCTTCGCGGTCTTGATCTTGGCGGCAGGTCGGGGCCGGGCGCCCTTGGGGATGCGCCCCGGCCAATCGACGATATGGTCTTCCAGCGCCCCGGCCTCACGCTCGGGGATCACCTTGCCCAGCACGGAAATGCCGGCCTCCTGCACCGTCTCGGCGCGGCCGGAGACCAGCGGATGCCACCAGGGCAGGTCCTGCCCTTCCGCCACCAGGCGATAGGCGCAACTCGGCGGCAGCCAATCGATCTTGCGCACCTGCGCCGCGGTCAGCCGCACGCAGTCGGGCACCCATTTCTTGCGATGCTCGTAGTCGCTGCACCGCGCGGTTTCCAGATGCAGCAGGCGACAGGCCACGTTGGTGAAGGCCAGCTCCTCGGTGTCGTCGTCGCGCAGCTTGTGCAGGCAGCAACGGCCACAGCCATCGCAGAGCGATTCCCACTCGGCGCGGGACATCTTCTCCAGCGTCTTGGCCTGCCAGAACGGCGGCGAAGGGGAGGGCGGGGTGGTGGGCACGGCGGCAACCTAGCCCCGCCGCGGCGGCCACGCCAGCCGGGGGGGGGCTGAAGCCCCGGCCTGAGCGACTGATCAACCGCTCCGGCGATACCGCCTGCGCGGATCAGGCTCTACCGCAGCGGCGGCAGCGGCGCGCTCTCCACCCGGCTGGGCGCGGCCACGCCGGAAGGCGGCTGATAGGCCGGGGCGCCGCCCAGCGTGTTGCTGCTGTAGCTCGGCGGGGCCGCCGGGGCCGGGGCACGGGCCGCGCCGCCACCGCTGCCATAGCGCATCAGCACGCTGCGCAGCGGGTCGGCGCCCGGGTTGTTCACGGACATGGCGCGCACGATGTCCCGCCCGCCGACGTCACGCCCGTAATAGCCGCGATTCCATTCGCTGCGCTGGGACAGCAGGGAGCCTTCCAGCGTGATGCCGCCATACAGCCCGCGCGAGCGCGAGAAGGCCAGGATATCGGCGCCCACCGCGCCGGTGGTGGCGCCCTGCACGCCGCCGCCATAGGTGGCCACCGTCAGCGCCGCGTCGGCGCCGAACTTGAACTGGCTGTCCAGCACCGCGGTCATGGCGCGGTCGTTCATGATCAGGATCAGCACCTGGGCGTCCTGCACGCCCATCTGGAAGCCGAAGCTGGCGGAGCCCAGGGTGTAGAAGGCCGGGCCGGACCAGCCGCCGGCGGCGTCGCGCCCCACCAGCACGCAGCCGCCGCCCTCCCCACCCACGAAGAAGAAGCCGCCGCGGAACACCTGCGGGCAGACCAGCGCGCCGCGGGCCCGGCGCAGCATGGAGGCGGCGTTCAGCGCGTCGTTCCCGCCGCCCAGCATTTCCTGCACGGAAAGCGCGGCGCGGTCGACCAGGCCCTGTTCCTCGCCCTGGTTGGGTGTGCCGCCGCAGCCGGCCAGGCCGGCAAGCGTCAGGCAGAGCAGCATGAAGCGGCGCATGATGAGACTCCGGTTTCCCCAGCGGACCAAGCTAGTGGCGCGACTCGGCCACCACCAACCCCGCAGCATGGTCACGCACCATCTTGTGCGCCAGCGGCGGCCGGATGGCGCTGCCGTGTCCGCTTTGCGGCGGCGGGTCCATCTGGCGGCCCCTGCACAATCACCGAAGACGCCGCGCCGGCAGGAAGACCACCACCCGCGCCGCCGGCAGAACGGCGCTGGCCACTCGCCCCATCGCGGTGGCGGCTCGCCACTCTCCCCGCGAGCGCATCGCGGCAGCGATGCCACGCGCTCACCGCGAACGCGCAGGCCGCGGCGCGGATTCAGGCGGCCCGAAAGGGCCGAGAGGCCGAATGGCCGACGCGGGCTTGTGCCCGCGCAAGCCAAGCGCACGGATGTGCGCGCCGGCGCCTGAGGCTGAAAAACCCGCCGGCGCCTGAGGTTAAATCAAGCCGCGTCTTCGCGGCGGTCGCGGGCCTTCACATAGGCCACCGCGGCATGGGTGGCGCAGTAGGGCTTGCCGCCCAGCGCGCCCTCGTCGCAGAAGCGGAAGCCGGCGGTGCCGGGTTCGCCCAGCGGCCAGCAGCAGCTGCGGTTGGAAACCCGGGTGAAGCTGCGCACCACCACGGGCGGCGGCGGCGGGGCCAGCTGCACCGGCGGCGGCGCCACCTGCGGCTGGTGTTGCTGCATCGGCGCCTGCTGCGGCTCCGGCCGGCGCATCGGCTGCGGCTGGCGCGGCGCCGGCGGGCGGCGCTGCAACGGCGCAGCGGGGCGGGCGATGCCGCCCTCGGCTTCGCGGCGGATCGGGCTGGGCCGGGCCGGCAGGTTCAGCCGGTGCGCCTTGCCCACCACGGCATTCTTCGAAACGCCCATCCGCCGGCCGATCTCGGCCGTGGAATGACCTTCGGCCCATAGGGCCCGCAAGGTCTCAATGGCCTCCGAGTTCCACTCCATCGTGTGGGTCTCCTACCCGTTCGCCTACCAGATGTCGTCTGACACAAGATACGGTAGGGCAGGGAGGGTAGCACCCACAAGCAGTGGAAGGGTTAACAAGGCCAGTTTTCTGTGGGTAACCCCAGGAAAGCCAGGCCCGGCGCCCGCGAAGGCGCCGGGCAACGCCTCAGAACAGGAGGCCCTTCCTAAGCATGCCGTGCACGCCCTTTTCCCCGTTCACCGTCTGGGTCACGTGGAAGTCCACCGCCAGGCTGCACAGCTGGTACGCATCGGCGGTCGTCAGGTTCGTCCGGCCGCAGATGAAGCCGATCATTTCCTTCAGGGCGATCTTCATCGCGATGTCCAGGTCCTCGTGCATGCCCATGCTGATGTAGTGGGTCGGCGTCTCGGCCCGCGGATACTTCAGCAGCGGCGCTTCCTTGGAGCCCTTCTCCAGGGTCAGGCGGAAATGCCCGGTCAGGCACATCTCAAGCGCGTTGATGCAGACTTCGCCATCGCCCTGCACGCCATGGCCGTCACCGGCGCTGAACATCGCGCCCGGCACATGCACCGGCAGGAACAGCGTGGCGCCCTCGCCGCATTCCTTGTTGTCCAGGTTGCCGCCATGCATGCGCGGCTCCTTGGTGGAAAGCTGGCCCCAGTCGGCCGGCGGGGCCACGCCCATCACGCCGAAGAACGGGGAAAGCGGCAGGGTGATGCCACCGCCCATCGGCACCTCGCAGGTGCGCTTCTTGCGGTCGACGGGAATGTGCAGCACGCGGCGATAGTCGAACTCTTCCGGGAGTGTCCCGCCCAGCGGGCGGAACCCGCAGAAACCCCAATCGGCGCCCAGCTCGATCTTCTCGATATCCACGCGCAGCACGTCGCCCGGCTCGGCGCCTTCAACGGCGACCGGCCCGGTGATGATGTGCGGCCCGATGCGCGGCACGCCGCCATCCTGGATCGCGATCAGCTTCGGCGGGATCTTGAACTTGCCGTCGCGCGGCGGGCACTGCTCCGGCCCGCCGGAGACGCATTCCAGCACCACCAGGTCGCCGGACTGCACGGTGATGATGGGCGGGAAGCTGGCATCGAAGACGCCCCAGCGGACGTTCTGTGGCAGCGCCTCCACCTTGTGGGTCTTCGGCTTGGCCACCTTGGCGGGCTTGGCGGCAACGGTCTTCGGCTTGGCAGCAGGTGCTTTCGGCACGCGGATTCTCCCCCGGGGATGAGCGACGCGCCATGGGAAGCAATCGGCAAGCCAGCGTCAATCCGCCTGCCTTTGGCAGGACGTCAATCCGCCTGCCTTCGGCAGGACGTCAACCGCCTGCCTTCGGCAGGACGTCAACCGCCTGCGTCACCGCAGGACGTCAACCGCCTGCCCACCGCCGCCCGTCAATCGCTGCTGGCGTTGCGCAGCCGCGCCGCCAGCCTGGCCTGGTCGGCCGGGCATACCGCGGAAAGCCGCCGATACTCGCCCGGCGTGTCGATCCGCGCATGTGCCCGCGCCCGGGCCGCGCGCATCGCCGCCAGGGAAGGTTCGATCGCGCGGCGCAGCCCCGCCTGCAACTGCGCCATCGCGGCTTCCTCGGTGGCGCCATGGCCGCTGGCGCGCTCGGCCCAGGCATTGGCCGCGGCGCGGGCGGTGCGCGCCGCCACCGCCAGGCTGGCGCGATTCGCCTCGGCATGGCGGCGTTCATGCGCCAGCACCGCCTGCCACAGGCAGCCATTGGCCGGCACCTCCGCGGCAATGCTGATCCGGTGCGCCGCTTCCACCAGGGTCAGCACCACCTCGGCCGGCACGGCGCAAACCCGGCCGCGCCCGGTGTGGTGCCGGCTGACATGCGCGTTCAGCTCGCTGTGCCATTCCACGCGGCTGGTGGTCAGCGCCAGGTGGTGCCGCCGGGCGGTGCGCCGCTCGCCGCTTTCGGCATGCATGGCGTCGATGCTCTGGGTGCCCGTCACCTCCACCGGCTTGTCCAGCACCGCCAGCCGGATTCGCGGTGCGCGCACCGGGCAGGAGGATGCGCCGGCGGCCTGCGCGGGCATGGCGGCGCCGAGCCCCGCCAGCAGCACGAAGGTTGCCACGGCCCAGCCACGCCGCCGCATGCGGCTCACCACCCCGTCGCCGCGGCTGCGTGCGGCAGGGCTGTCTGGAAAGGCGGCACGGCTTTGCCGGGACGCCGCCGCGCAACCCGGCCTGGATCGGTGCCCTGGCTCGGGGCCCCCGCGGCAGCGCGCAGCGATGTCGTGGGGTTCAGAGCCATCCCTTGCGCTTGAAGTACATGATCGGCAGCACCGCCGAGACCACCATCAGCAGCAGCGCCAGCGGGTAGCCCAGCCCCCATTTCAGCTCCGGCATATGCTCGAAGTTCATGCCGTAGATGCTGGCGATCAGCGTCGGCGGCATCAACGCCACGGATGCCACGGTGAAGGTCTTGATGATGGCGTTCTGCTCGACATTGATGATGCCGAGCACCGCATCCAGCAGGAAGTTGGCCTTGCTGTTGAGGAAATTCGCGTGTTCCACCAGGCTGCGCACGTCGCGCACCAGGGTTTTTATCAGCGGCTGGTTCTCGCGGCGGATCGCGCCGGCCTTCTCGGCGCCGACGAAGGTGAGGATGCGGCTCAGCCCCAGCAGTGTTTCCGAGGCGCGCGTGGTGACTTCCCCGACCTGGCCCAGCGTGATCAGCGCGTCCTTCAGGTCGGCATCCTTGGTCGTCGCCTTCACCTTCACCGCGCGGGCGGTGCGGAAGGCGGCCTGGCTGGCGCGGTCCATGTCCGAGGCAATGCGTTCCAGTATATCGGCCAGCCGGTCCACCACCTGCTCGAACAGGTGGAACATCACCGCATCCGGCGTGGTCATCAGCGTGGCCGGGGTGCGCTGGCAGCGCGCCGCGAAGACCGCGAAGGCCTTGGGCGTGGCGTAGCGCACCGTGATCAGGTTGGCATTGGCCAGCACGAAGGTGATGGCGGTGGAGCTGAACTCGCCATTGTCGACGCCATAGAGGAAGGGCGCGGTCAGGAAGAGGGTATCCTCCTCCTTGTACAGCCGCGAGGAGCTCTCGATCTCCTGCATCTCCTCCCGGGTCGGGATTTCCAGCCGCAGCGCGCCCTGCACCGCCTGCTCCTCGACCGAGGTCGGGTTCAGCAGGTCGATCCAGACCGCGGCGCGCAGCGCCTCGGGCGGCTGGGCGCCTTCCCGCACCGCCAGGTGGCCGTTTTCAACGGTGTAGGTGGTCATCATGGGCGGCTCCCGCGCGCTCGGGCTCAGGGCTTCTAGCCGCGCCCCGGCACGGGCACAATGCACGCTGGCGTCTCCCGGGCGCCGGCAGAAGCGCCCGGGGGATGCCAGCGCTTTGTCTGAGCGGGTGCGCCACGCCTTTCGGCGCTTCCGCCCCAGGCGATCACACGCATACGGGGGAGGGAACGCGATGCCGGCAACCAGGCGCGCACTACTGGCAACCGGCCTGCTGGCCGCCGGGGCGGCCCAGGCCCAGGCCCAGGCGGGGCCGCTGCGCCTGCTGGTGGGCTACCCCGCCGGCGGCGGCACCGACCTGGTGGCCCGCGCCCTGGGGGAGCGCCTGGGCCGGGTGCTGGGCGCGCCGGTGGTGACCGACAACCGCCCCGGCGCCAATACCATCATCGCGACGCAAGCCGCGCTGGCCGCCCCGGCCGATGGCACCACCCTGCTGCAGGCCGGCAGCGCCACGCTGGTGGTCAACCCGCTGCTGTATCGGCGGCTGCCCTATGATGCCGAACGCGACCTGGTGACGCTGGCCGTCAGCAACGGCGTGCCGCTGGTGGTGGTGGTGAACCCCAGCCTGCCCGCCACCACCCTGGCCGAACTGACCGCCCTGGCCCACCGCCGCGCCGCCGGCCCGGAGGGGCCGCTGCCCTTCGCCAGCAACGGCCTGGGCAACCCCACCCACCTGGCGGCCGAGATGTACGCGGCACAGGCGGGGCTGCGGCTGACGCATGTGCCGTTCCAGGGCAGCAGCCGGGCGCTGATCTCGGTCCTCAACGGCGACACGCCGCTGATGGTGGACACCATCGGCAGCGCGCTGCCCTATATCCGGGACGGCAGGCTGCGGGCGCTGGGCGTCACCACCCCGGCCCGGCTGGCGGTGCTGCCGCAGGTGCCGACGGTGGCCGAGCAGGGGTTTCCGGGCTTCGATGCCAGCTTCTGGTACGGCATCGCCGTCGGCGCCCGGGTGCCGCTGGCCACCCAGCAGCGGCTGCACGCGGCGCTGGCCGAGGCCATGGCCGACGACGCCTTCCGCACCCTGCTGGCCAGCCTGGGCCTTTCGCCCGAACCGCCGCGCAGCCTGGCGGAATTGGCCAGCTTCGTCGCCGCCGACCGCGCCCGCTGGGCCGGCGTCATCCGCGCCAGCGGCATCACCCTGGAATGACCGGCGCGGCGCTTGCAACGCATCCCCCAGCTTACCGGAGGTACCCCATGCTGAACCGTGCCCTGCCCCTTCTCGCGGCAATGCTCTGCCTGTTTTCCGTGCAGCAGGCGGGTGCGCAAGCCTGGCCGGACCACCCCATCCGCATCGTGGTGGTCTTCCCGCCCGGCGGCTCGTCCGACATCGTCGCCCGCGTGCTGGCCGAGGCGATGACGCCGAAGCTGGGCCAGCGCGTGGTGGTGGACAATCGCCCCGGCGCCGGCGGCACCCTGGCGGCGCTGCATGTCAGCCAGCAGCCGGCCGATGGCTACACGCTGATGCTGAGCAACAACGCGCCGATCACCACCAGCCCGCCGATCTACCCCAATGCCGGCTACAACCCGGTCACCAGCTTCACCCATGTGTCCTATATCGGCATCACGCCGCTGGTCATCATGACCAACCTGGCGGTGCCGGTGACCAACATGGCGACGCTGCAGACCTGGCTGCGGGCGCAGCGCAACCCGGTGGCCTTCGGCAGCTCGGGCGCCGGCTCGGTCGGCCATGTGCTGGGCACCATGTTCAGCCAGCAGACCGGCATTGCGCTGAACCACGTGCCTTACCGCGGTTCCACGCCGATGCAGGCCGACCTGCTCGGCGGCAGCATCCCGCTGGCCTTCGACCCGATGCCGGACAACGCCGAGAACATCAAGGCCGGCCGGGTCCGCGCCCATGCCGTCACCTCCGCCCAGCGCCAGCCCAGCCTGCCGGACGTGCCGACCACGGCCGAGGTCGGCCTGCCCGGCCTGGTCATCGGCAACTGGCTCGGCCTCAGCGCCCCGGCCGGGCTGCCGCCGGCCATCCTGGCGCGGCTGCACGCGGAAGTGGCTGCGGCGATGCAGACCCAGCTGATGCGCGACCGCCTGGCCACGGTGGGCATTGTCAGCGGCAGCATGACGCAGGCTGAGTTCGCCGCCTTCATCGAGAAGGACGTGCGCGAGGTCGGCGGCGCCATCCGCGCCATGGGCATTACCGCGAACTGAACGCATCGGCCCTTCGGGGCCGCTGCGTTCAGTTCGCTGCTTTTCGGCCCCCAAGCGCCGGGCGCTGTTGAAGGCAGTGCCTTCAACCCGCGCGCTTGGCTTACGCCGAACAATCGGCGTCGTGCCGAAGGCACGCCTCCGGCGTGACGGCCATTCGGCCTCTCGGCACGAGGCTTGGCCTCGTGCCGGTGGAGCGGCCGGCGGCCCGTCTTTGCTGGGGCGGGGGCTGGTTTCGACGGCAGTCGCGCCGCAGCCGAGTTGGTGTTCCGAGTGGTCCCTGGCGGGTCGGGGCGCCTCGCGGGCACCGTCGGCCGCGGCGTGCGCCGGCGCGGCTGGCTGGCCATCCCCCGTCCCCGGCGCTACATCGCGGCCAAAGCCAGGAACCGCCACATGACCCGCACCCTCGACAAGGCCCAGGCCCAGGCCGCCTTCGACCGCGCCATCGCCGGCGAGCAGGAGGTCTTTGGCGACTTCTTCCTGGCCCGCCTGCTGGGGCTGGAGATCACCTACCCCGGTGACGCCTGCGAAGTGGCCTTCGAGGCGCAGGACTTCATGTTCAACCCGCAGGGGTCGCTGCATGGCGGCATCCTGGCCACCGCGCTGGACATTGCCATGGGCCACCTGGTGCGCGCCGCCGGCACGCCCGGCACCACGCTGGAGATGAAGATCCAGTACCTCGCCGCCATGCGCCACGGCCGCGTGGTGTGCCGCGGCGAGGCGCTGCGCCAGGGCGGCACCTGGTTCCTCCGCGCCGAAGCGCGCGACCAGGAGGGCACGCTGGTGGCCTATGCGACCAGCACCTGGAAGCTGCTGAAGAAGCGCTGACCGAAAAGCCCTCCCCCGCCAGCGGGGGAGGGTTGGGTGGGGGCCTCACGCGCCCAAAAGCGCCGCCGCAATCGCCTCCCACTCCACGCTCAACGCTCCACCCGGCCGCTTCTTCCCAGCCCGGCGGTACCAATAATCCGCGTTGCCCAAATCGCCCTCCTCCCGGTGCAGCAGCGCATGCACCCAGGCGGCGTCCTTGCCCTCATCGGCCTGCGCCGCCTCATGCGCCCGCGCCCAGTCGCCCTGCGCCTGCCACCACAGCGCCGCCAGCGCCGGCACGTCCGGCGCCGCCGGCAGCGCGCGCAGTTCCGCTGGCGTCACGCGCCCATGCGGTCCTTCAGCCGCAGCAGCATGATCCGCTCCACCTGGCGCAGCGCCTCGGCATGTTCGGCGCTGGGGTCGTTGCCCAGCCGCGCTTCGAAGGCGGTCACGATCTCCGCCTTGCTCAGCCCCTTCACCGCCACGATGAAGGGAATGCCATGCCGCGCCCGATACGCCGCATTCAGCTCCAAAAACCGCGCCCGCTCGTCGTCGCTCAGGTGGTCCAGCCCAGCGCTGGCCTGTTCGCTGGTGCTGTCCTCGGTCAGCTGCTTGGCGGCGTGCAGCTTGCCCGCCAAATCCGGGTGGGCGTTGAGGAAGCTGCGCTGCCTGTCGCGCGGCCAGGCATGCACGGCCGCGACGAAGACCTTGTGCAGCCCCTCCGCGCTATCCTGCGCCGCGCCCAACCCGGTCTCGTACACCGCCGCCGCCAACTCCGGCGTATGCTCGGCCAGGTCGCCATACAGTTCCATGAACAGCGCCGGCGACAGCGTGCTGGGCTTCAGCCCAGCGGCCGGCGGATGCGTGCGTATCCAGTGCCGCGCGATATCCACACGCCTGGTCACCCAGACGCCCGGCTGCCGCTGGATATAGTCCAGGAAGCGCGCCAACGCCGCCGCCCGCCCCGGCCGCCCGGCCAGCCGGCAATGCAGCCCCACCGAGAGCATCCGCCCGCCCTCGGCGTAGAGCTGGTCGAAGCTGTCCTTCAGGTAGGTGAAGAACTGGTCGCCACTATTAAAACCCTGCGACGTGGCGAAGCGCATGTCGTTCGCATCCAGCGTGTACGGCACCATCAAAAACGGCCCGCGTTCACCCTTCACCCAGAACGGCACGTCGTCATTGTAGCAATCGGCGCTGTACAGGAAGCCGCCCTCCCGCTGCACGATCCCCAGCGTATGGACCGCCCCGCGCCCCTGGTAGAAGCCATGCGGATGCGCGCCCGTCAGCCTGGTGTGGATGCGCGTGGCTTCCAGGATATGCGCTTCCTCCGCCGCCTCGGTGAAGTTGCGGTACTCGATCCACTTCAGCCCGTGCGACGCAATCTCCCACCCCGCCGAGAGCATCCCCGCCACGGCTTCCGGGTTGCGCTCCATGGCGGTGGCAATGCCGAACACCGTCACCGGCAGCCCGCGTTCGCCGAAGATCCGGTGCAGCCGCCAGAAGCCGGCGCGGCTGCCGTATTCGTACAGGCTCTCCATGTTCATGTGCCGCTGGCCCGGCCAGGGCACGGCGGTGACGATCTCGGACAGGAAGGCCTCGCTCGCCTCATCCCCGTGCAGGATATTGTTCTCGCCGCCTTCCTCGTAGTTGATGACGAAGTTCACCGCGATGCGCGCGCCACCCGGCCAGCGCGCATCCGGCGGCGTCGCGCCATAGCCGATGAGGTCGCGCGGATAGTCGCCCTGCATGCTCAGCTGCCCCGATAGGTGGAATAGCCCCAGGGCGTCACCTGCATCGGCACGTGGTAGTGCCCATCCGGCTCCGCCATGGTGAAGCGCAGCGTCACCACATCCAGGAAGGGCGGGTCGGATTGCGGGTTGCCCATCGCCGAAAAATATTCGCCCACCATGAACACCAGCTCATAGGTGCCGGGCATGTAGGTGGGGCCTTCCAGCAGCGCGCCGGGGGTGCGGCCATCCTTGTTGGTGATCGCCGCCAGGATGCGCTCGGCGCCGTCCGGCTTCACCCGCCACAGCTCGAAGGCCATGCCCTGGGCGGGCCGGCCATTGGCGGTGTCCAGCACATGCGTTGAAAGATGGCCCATGGTCTCGGCTCCTGCTTTTCCCCGCCAGGAAACCACGAAGCGGCGGAAAAGTCAGGCGGCCAAGGGGCTGAACCGGCAGCCCGAAGCGCGCGGCGAAACGCCGCCGTCATGCCCGGGCTTGTCCCGGGCACCCACGCCATACCGCCGCGGAAACCGCCGGCGAGGTAACGCCGTGGCTACAACACCATCCGCTCACGCTGAATCAGCGTGAGCGGATTTCGTGCTGTAGCTTCAATAGGTTGCAGAGCAAGAAATCCGTTCTGATGATTCCATCAGAACGGATATTGCTCTAGCCCGGCAGCCCGAAGCGCGCGGCCACGCCCGGAAAATCCACCGCCTGGGCATGGCGCGCGCAAGCCACGGTGCCGTCGCCGGCGCGTACCAGCTGGCAGGTCGCCAGCCCGCTCGCCGCCGCGGCGTCCAGCTCCTCCGCCACGTCGGACAGGAACAGGATATCGGCTGGCGGCAGCCGCAGTTCGGCGGCAATGGCGGCATAGCTCGCGGCCTCGCGCTTGCCGCCGATGCGCGTGTCGAAAAAGCCGGCAAACAGCGGGTTCAGGTCGCCGGCCTCGCTGAAGCCGAACAGCAGCTTCTGCGCCGGGACGGAGCCGGAGGAATACACCGCCAACGCCACGCCCCCGGCCGCCCAGGCGCGCAGGCAGGCGGCAACGTCGGGCCATAGATGCCCCTTCAGCCGGCCATCGCGATAACCGGCTTCCCAGATCATCCCCTGCAACGCCTTCAGCGGCGTCGCCTTCACATCCTCGGCCATCCAGCGCCGCAGCGTCGCGGCCGGCGCGCTGCCCGGTTCGGCCGCGTGCACCTCAGCCAGCAACGCCGCCACCGCGGGTTCCGCGCCGTGCGTGGCCAGGAAGCCGTCCAGCGCCGCTTCGGCAAACGGAAACAGCGTGTCCTTGACGAAGGCGATGGCGGTCGTCGTGCCCTCGATATCCGTCAGAACCAGGCGGGGCACGGCCACCGCCATATTCAGGCCGCGACCGGGAAGCGCTGCGCCATGTCGGTGCCGGTGAACTCCGCCACCCAGCCGGCCGGGTCGGTGAAGACGCGCAGCGCGGTGAAGTAAGGCTTGTCGCCGGCGTCGAACCAATGCTGCGTCCCCGCCGGCACGCTCAGCAGGTCGCCCTGCACGCAATGCGCGTCGTACACCTTGCCACCGACATGCAGCACGAAGTCGCCCGAGCCCTTCACGAAGAACCGCACCTCATCCTCGGTGTGGATATGCTCGTTCAGGAATTTTTCGCGCATGGCACTGGCTTGGGGGTGGTCCGGCGTCAGGCTGACCACGTCGGCGGAACCGGCGCCGGTCTCGCCCATCAGCTTGTCCAGCCAGGGGCGATAGGCGGCCAGGATTTCCTCATTGCTGGCGCCATCCGGCACCTGCACGCCTTCCCAGCGCTCAAACCGCACGCCCAGCGGCGCCAGCGCGGCGGCAATCGCCGTGGCGTCCTCGGTGCGCAGTTCCTCCTGCTTCGTCGTGGCGTCCCAAATGGTCAGACGGCTCATCGCACCGCTCTCCTTTCTTCCAATTCGCAGGCCAGCATGAACTCCAGCGCCTCCAGCCGCAGCCGGGCGGTCGCCATGTTCGGCCCCCATACATAAACCCCGTGGCCGCGGATCAAGTAGCCTGGCGGCACCTCGGCCATACCATCCCAGCGCAGGTCCACCTCGGCCTGCAGCCGGTCGATGTCCTGGTCATTGTCGAAAACCGGCACCTCGACCCGCGCTTCATGCGTGGCCAGGCCGGGAAATGCCTTCAACAATTCATATCCGGCCAGCGCCACGCTGCCCTTGGCGGCCCTGGACAGCACCGTATTGGCCAGGGAATGGCCATGCAGCACCGCCCCGGCCTCGGCGAAGCGCCGGTAGATGCCGCAATGCAGCCCGGTTTCGGCGGAAGCCTTGTCGCCGGCGCGCAGCGGCCGGCCGTCCAGCGCCACCGCGATCACGCCTTCCGGCCGCAGGAAACCCTTGTGGCCGCCGCTGCGGGTAATGGCCACGCGGCCATCGGCCAGCCGCACGCTGATATTGCCCGCCGTGGCCGGCACCCAGTTGAAGCGGTCCAGCCGCTCCCCGGCCGCTAATATCTCGGCCGTGGCCCGGCCGAACTCCCCATCATCTGGCATGGGTACTTCCTCCCCGAACGGCAAAAGGGCGCCGAGGCCAGGCTGGCCCGCGGCGCCCAAAAGCGGTGGCTCGGTGCCTGGTTCAGGCGGCCGGGCGAGACGTGGTCTGCGCCGTGCCGGCCGTGGTGCTGGCAGCGGCCGGGCCGGGGATGGTGCCGGCGGGCTTGCCCGGCTCGGCCGCAGCCATCGAGGCATCGGCCTCGTCTTCCTTCATGTTCTTCTTGAAGGACTTGATGCCGGTGGCGAGGTCGCCCATCAACCCGCTGATCTTGCCGCTGCCGAACAGCAGCAACACCACCATCAGAACAATGGCCCAATGCCAGATGCTGAACGAACCCATGTGACGCCTCGACAAAACCTGTTGTGCCGCCCGCCCGGAGTTTGACTGGCCGGTCAGCCCGCTGAAGGCCCCGACACTACCGTCTCGCCCCCGGCGGCGCAAATCCAGACATGGTCCGCCCGGGTGCCGCCTGCAACGGGGCCCCTGGCGAATTTACCCCTCGGCGGTAATCCCCAGCCGCCGGATCAGCGGCACCCAGCGTTCCCGCTCCGCCGCCAGGAAGGCGCCGAAGGCCGCGGGGTCGCTGCCGACCACCTCGAACCCCGCCTGTTCCATGGCACCGCGCACGCTCGGCGCCTCCAACCCGCGCCGCGCCTCCGCCGCCAGCCGCGCCACCCGCTCAGGCGGCGTGCCGGCCGGGCCGATCAGCCCGATGAAGGCGTAGCTCTCGGCCCCCGCCATGCCGCATTCCGCCAGGGTCGGCACCGTGGGCGCCTGGCGCAGCCGCGCCGCCGCCGTCACCGCCAGGCCGCGCACCTGGTCCCCGCCCAGCTGTGGCAGGATGGCCGCGGCCGAGACCAGCATGGCGTCGATCCGCCCGGCCACCAGGTCCACCACCGCCGGCGGAAAGCCGCGATAGGGCACATGCAGCAGCCGCGTGCCGCTGCGCGCCATGAAATCCTCCATGGCCAGATGCCCGGCCGAGCCGGCGCCGACCGAGCCGAAGCTCAGCTTGCCCGGATTGGCCTTGGCATGGGCGACGAACTGAGCAAAATCCCGCGCCGGCACGGCCGGATGCACCACCAGGAACTGCGCCATCCGCACCAGCTGGGAAATCGGCACCAGGTCGCGCGCGGGGTCGTAGGGCAGGGCCGGGTACAGCGCCGGCGCCGTGGTCAGCGGCCCATTGATGGAAACGCCGAGCGTATGGCCATCGGTCGCCTTGGCCACCGCATCGGTGCCTAGGTTGCCGCCGGCGCCGCTGCGGCTTTCCGCCACGAAGGGCTGGCCGAAGGCCTGGGTGAAGTGCTGCCCCACCGCGCGCGCGGCGATGTCGGGCGTGGAGCCCGGCGGGAAGGGCACCACCAGCTTGACCGGCCGGTCCGGCCAGGCCGGCTGGTTCGCCCCTTGGGCCCGTGCGCCCGAGGCCGGCAGCAGCAAAGGGGCGGCCAGCAAAGGGGCGGCCAGCAGGGTGCGGCGCGGCATCTGGTTCATCGGGCGTCCTCCGCGGGCGTTGCCGCCCGTTGCATCAGCCGCTTGCACCACGGCCCGCGCCCGGCGGCAACCTCGGGCGGCGGCCCGGCCGAAATCACGGGCGACGGCCCGGCTGAAATCACGGGCGACGGCCCGGCTGAAATCACGGGCGGCGGCCCGGCTGAAATCACGGGCGGCGGCCCGGCGCGACCGCGTGGGGCGCCCGGCCGCGACCCCGGGCGTCTACTTCCGGCTTTCGGCCCGGAACATCAGCGCAATGCCGGACAGCAGCACCAGCGCCGCGCTCACATGCACCAGCCCCTTGAAGTTCGGCCCTTCCATGCGGCCATGCGCCACCGCCAGGCCGTAGCAGCCCGCCGCCAGGAAGACGACGAACAGCGGCAACGCGAAGCGAACGAAGAAACTTTCCTGGCCCATGGCCGACCCTCCCGTGGCATTGACCCGGGGTCTTGGCCCCGGCACCGGAAGGCTAGCGCCGTCACGCCGATGGTTCCATCCAAATTATGGACGAAAGTTCAGGTCTCCCGCGTGCCCTGGCCGGGCGGGCGCGGCAGCACGAAGCCGGCGGTGGGGAAGACGGTGGTGCCCAGCACATTGCTCGGCGGATACCAGACCCGCACCGCGGTCCAGTCATTCGCCGCCGAGACGTCCACCACCAGCTGGTCCAGGCTGATCGGCCCGCCGCCGCGCCGGCTGTCCCAATTCGCGTGGTCCACGCGGATTTCCCGCGCCGAGACCAGGCGCGCGACCACCGCGACATGGCCGTCCACCAGCCGCGCGGTCTGGCGGAACACCAGCACGGCGCCAACCTCGGGCTGCTGGCCGCGTTCGTAGCGGCCATTGGCGGCGTCCCACCAGTGGTAGCCGTCTCCGGCCAGGTGGATGTTCGACCGTTCCCGCGCATAGGGCACGCAGTAGAGCTGGCGGGTATCCTGCGGCGGCGGCACCACCACGGCGGCCTGCTGCACCGGCGGGGGCGGCGTGGCGCAGCCGGCGAGAGGCAGCAGCAGGGCGAGGGTCTGGCGGCGGGTCGGCATCTTTCGGGGTCCGTCAGGTCAGGATCGCCATGATGCCATCAGCCCGGGCGGGTGGTGAAGCCGTTCACACAAACGCCATGGACCGAGGACGCCTCCTCCACCAGGAAGGGGCACAGCAGGCGTGCGGCCTCGCCCTTGGGATCCTTGACCTGGTCCGGGGTGCCGTGTTCGCGGAAGGCGTCGGCATGGAACTGCAGCAGCCGGGCGGCGGCCGGGCTGGGAATGCCCGCGGCATTCCGCGTCAGCCCCAGGAACCGCGCGGCATTGCGCCACATCACCTGCTCCACCGCCGCCTCGGCCAGCCCCAGCCCGTCCGGCATCCGCAGCGCCGCCTCCACCGAGAAGCGATAGCCCAGCGAGGCGTTCTCCAGCACGGTGAACGGAAAGTCGGAGCCATACATCAGGCTGCTCGACAGCGGCCGCTTGGCGCGGATATCCTCGGGGATATCGTCGGTGAAGCGGCGGAAGCCGGCGAGGAAGCGGTGGGTGGCCGGGCTGCCGGGCGGCATCGGCACGTCGGCGATATCGGCGAAGGCGCGGCCGGCGAATTTCTCGTCGGTCAGGATGTCGCGGATCTGGGTGAGCCATTTGGCCTGGACGTCGTGCGCGCCGTGGGCCGTGCAGGCGAAATCCTCGGGTTTGTCGGGCGCGTCGCCGAGCCGCCAGATGCCGCCGAAATGGCCCATGTTGATGCGCAGCGTCGGATGGTCTGTCAGCACTTGCCGCCAGAACATCGGCTCGGCGCGGCAGAGGTATTCCGGCTCTCCGTTCGAGGAATGCGACGGCCCGGTATGCGCCATCAGCGCCACGCCATTGATGTCGCACCAGCGGTACAGGCCGTCCAGCGCCTGGTCCAGCCAGTAGCCCGGCCCCTTCGTCGGGTGGTCCTCGCCGCCCATGGCCTGGCGGATGGCGCGCCGATACTCCTGCGGAAACTGCGGCAGGCCACCATCCGCCAGCACCGGCTGCCCCGGGTCCTTCGTGCGCTGCCGGCCGTCCAACTCGGCATTGCCGGTGGCGCGGAAGCCCATGGGCGGATAGAGCTTCACGCCGATGGCGCCCTGGCGCAGCACCGCGTTGCGGACCCAGCGCAGCGCCTCGTCCACCCGGCCGGCGGCCAGGTCCACGGCGCCACGCCAGGGGTCGTAGGGCACGAAGGGGTGCACCAGCAGCCCATCCGGATGCCGTTCCGACAGCAATTCCATCACCGCCATCTGCTCATCCACCGTGGAGGTGCGGGCGGCCAGGCCGGTGGCGCCCTCGAAGGCGCCATTGGCGCGGTCCAGCGTCTGCCGCGTCACCTGGGACAGCAGCCAGCCCGCCACCGTGTCGTGGCTGTTGACCCAGTTCCACATGTCGACCAGCGCGGGGGTCAGCAGCACCGGGCCGTCGCGCCCGGCGCCACGGCGGGTCAACTCGGCCAGCATCAGCGCCAGGGTGGAACGCGGCTTGGCCATGTAGCCGAGGAAGGCCTTCCAGTCGTCGCCCTCCGGCGGCGTGACGGAGGGCAGCGTGGTGGCGTTCGGCTCGCGGCCCCGTGCCGGCGTCAGCCCCCAATTGTAGCCGGTATTGACCGCGAAGTCGGAGAGGTGCTGGGCGCTGCGGGTCTGCCGGTAGAACACCTCATGCAGCCGTTCGCCTGGCCTGGTGGTGCTGAGCAGGGCGCGTTCGCCGGCCGGACCCATGCTGAAATTGGCGTAGAAGGTTTGCGCCGCATAGGCCACGGGCCGCAGGAAGCGGAGCAGCGGCGACAGGTTCTCGGTCATGTAGGCGGTGGTGTAGCCGCCGATCGCCAGGTCGCTGCCGTTGAAGATATGGCAATGCACGTCGATGACCGGCGGACCCTTGGGCGCTTCCGGCCGACCGGCGATGGCGGGGGCGGGGCGGGCCACCATGGTGGTCTCGGTGCCGCACCCCGCCAGCAGGCCGGCGCTGACGGAGGCGAGCAGAAAGCCGCGGCGGCTGGGCATGGACGGTCGTCCCCTGGGTCTTCGACGGGTGTTTGTCGACCGTTACCGTAACAAAACCGCGTTGGGCATGACAAGAATGTGTTCATTGCCGGTGAGCATGCGGCGAGGCGTCCGGGGGCCGCACCCCCGACACGATCAATGCTCCGCCCGCACGCCCGCCCCGCTCAATGCTTCGCCCGCACGCCCGGCACGATCAATGTTTGGGGCGTGCGCCTGGCACGCCACGCAGCCGCCCGCCCGGCATGGCGCCGGGCACGCTGGCCGCCAGGTCGGCGGCCACCAGCAGCCCGTCCCAGTCCACGCCAGTGGCCACGCCCATGCGCTGGAACATCCACACCACGTCCTCCATGGCCACATTCCCCGTGGCACCCGGCGCGAAGGGGCAGCCGCCGATCCCGCCGCTGGCGGCATCGAACACCCGCACGCCCGCGGTATAGGCCGCGTACACATTGGCCACGCCCATGCCGTAGGTGTCGTGGCCATGGAAGGCGAAGCGCCGCCCCCAGGCGTTGATCGCCGCCTCGAACACCCGCTTCACCTGGTCCGGCGCCGCATTGCCGGTGGTGTCGCAGATCGCGATCTCCATCTCCGGGTCCAGCGCCACCACGCGCTCGACGAAGTCCAGGCAATCCTGCTCCGGCACCACGCCCTCGAACGGGCAGTGGAAGGCGCAGCTCAGGTTGAAGCGAATGGGCGTGCCGCGGGCTTCGCGCACGATGGCGGAAAGGTCCGCCAGGCTGTCGGCACGGCTGCGGTTCAGGTTGGCCTGGTTGTGGCCTTCGGTCACGGACATGAACAGGCCCAGCCGGTCGGCGCCCTGCGCCATCGCGGTCTCGAAGCCGCGGCGGTTCGGCACCAGCGTGGTGCATTCCAGGCCTTCCAGCTGCTTGGCCGCCTTCAGCACGTCGGGCGTGTCGCTCATCTGCGGAATGGCGCGCGGCGAGACGAAGCTGCCGACCTCCATGCGCCGGATGCCCGCGGCATGCGCGGCGCGGACCATGGCGATCTTGGTCTCGGTCGGCACCATCGCCGCGATGCTCTGCAAGCCGTCGCGCGGGGCGACCTCGGAGAGAAAAATGTCGCTCATGTCCTGGGTTCCTCACGCAGCATGTCGTTGAACACTTGGTCGTTGTGCTGGCCCACGGCGGGGCCGGCCCAGCGCACCATCGCCTCCGGCGCCACGCCGTCGAACCGGAACGGCGCCGCCGGGTGCAGCACCTCCCCGATCAACGGGTCCTGCACCGGCATCACCAGTTTCCGTGCCTGGAAATGCGGGTCCGCCACCGCATCCGCCATGTCGTACAGGCGAGAGCACGGTACTTCCGCGCGCTCCAATATCGCCTCGGCCTCGGCCGCCGGCAGGGTGCGGGTCCAGGCCGCGATGGCCGTGTCCAGGCCCGCCACGTTCTCACACCGCGCGATGTTGTTGACGTAGCGCGGGTCGTCGGCCAGCTCGGCCCGGCCGATCGCCGCCATCAGCCGCTTGAAGATCAGGTCGGAATTGCCGGCCACGCAGAGCCACTTGCCATCAGCGCACAGATAGGTGTTGGTCGGCGCCGCCGTTGGAATCGCCGCGCCCGCGGGCTGCCGGACTTTGCCGAACAGCCCGTATTCCGGCAGCATCCCTTCCATCAGCGAGAAGACGCTGCTGACCAAATCCACGTCGATCACCCGGCCCTTGGCGTTCGCGTCGCCCTTCACCCCCCAGCAGGCGGCGGCCACCGCCAGCGCGGCGTACATGCCCGCCAGGTCGTCGCTGATGGAGACGCCGCAGCGCGGCGGCGGATGGTCGGTCACGCCGGGGTTGGCGGTCAGGTGGCGCAGCCCGCCCAGCGCCTCCCCAATGGCGCCGAAGGCCGGCTTGTCGCGGTAAGGCCCGTCCTGGCCATAGCCACTGACGCGGGCGATCACCAAACGCGGGTTGGCCGCATGCAGCTCCGCCGGCCCCAGCTTGTAGCGCTCCAGCTGGCCGGGGCGAAAATTCTCCACCAGCGCGTCGGAGCGTGCCGCCAGCGCCAGCAGCTTCTCCCGCCCCTCGGCGCTCTTCAAATCCAGCGTCACGCTCAGCTTGTTGCGGCCATGCACGCTGAACCACACGGCGTTGCCGTCCACCTGGCTGCCCCAGCCGCGCACCGGGTCGCCCTCGGGCGGCTCCACCTTCACCACCTCGGCGCCCAGATCCGCCAGCAGCCGCGTGGCAAATGGCGCGGCGATGTAGTGCCCCAGCTCGACAATCCTCAGCCCCTTGAGCGGCAGCATGAACCCTCCCCGACGCAACGCCGCCGTTGGGATAGCCGCCACACGCGCCCGAGAAAAGTGGCGCCCTGGAAACGAATTTTAAACTGTTTCGGTTCAGCCTCCTCCTTGAGGCCAGTTTCCTCCGGTCTCGCGTCTCTCCCGAAAGTGCCGCGCGAACCTGGCATCCCTCGCCAGTACCTCCCGCCCGGCACAACCTTGCGGGGCGGAGCCACCCGGTTCCGCCCCGTCTTTTTTCGCGCCATGCTGCGCGCGAATCCGGGAGAGACCTGCATGAGCAATGCTGAAACCTTGGCCAAGGCCGCCGGCCTGGACCGCGCCTGGCGCGACCACCAGGCCGATGTCGAGGAAGCCATCGCCAGCGTCGCCAAGCTGCGCGCTGGCTTCCCGCGCATCACCGATGCCACGAAGGAACCGACGCCCTCCTATCGTGTGGTCGGACCGATTCAGCCCTCCGGGCCAAGCGGCCCTGCGGCCATCGGGCCGAAGGTCCTCGGCACGTGAGCGCGCACACCCTCTCCCTGGCCGAAGCCAGCGCGCTGATCGCCGCCCGCCGCCTCTCCCCGGTGGAGTTGCTGACGGACATCCAGGCCCGCATCGCCGCGGTGGAGCCGCGCCTCAACGCCTTCATCCGCCAGTTGCCAGACGCCGCCATGGCCCAGGCGCGGGACGCCGAGGCCGAGATCGCCAGCCACGGTCCGCGCTCGGCGCTGCACGGCATCCCCGTGGGGCTGAAGGACATCATCGACCTGGCGGGCGTGCCGACCACCTGCCACAGCAAGCAGCGGCTGGACCACGTGGCGGCCGAGGATGCGGTGGTGACGGCCAGGCTGCGCGCCGCCGGCGCGGTCTTTCCGGGCAAGCTGAGCACGCATGAATTCGCCATCGGCGGCCCCTGCTTCGACCTGCCCTTTCCGCCCGCGCGCAACCCGTGGAACCCGGGCCACCATCCCGGCGGCTCGTCCTCGGGCTCCGGCGCGGCGGTCGGCGGGCGCCTGCTGCCGGCTGCGTTGGGCACGGATACCGGCGGCTCCATCCGCCACCCCGCCAGCCATTGCGGCATTGTCGGCATGAAGCCGACCTACGGCCTGGTCAGCCGCCGCGGCGTCTTCCCGCTGGCCTTCACGCTGGACCATGTCGGCCCGATGACCCGCACCGTGCGCGACAACGCCATGCTGCTGAACCTGCTGGCCGGCTACGATGCCGGCGACCCCGGCAGCATGGCCACCCCGGCCGAGGACTATACCCGCGCCCTCAATCGCGGCTTGGCCGGCCTGCGCATCGGCTTGGTCCGCCATTTTCACGAGACGGACAGCGTCGCCTCGCCGGCTGTGATCGCCGCGCTGGACGCGGCGGCCCGCCTGTTGGCCGCCGAGGGCGCCACGGTGCAGGACATCACCCTGCCGAAGCTGGAGCAGTTCGGCAGCGTCAACCGCATCATCCTGCTCAGCGAGGCCGGGGCCATCCACGAGCATTGGCTGCGCGACGCCCCCGGCGACTATGCCAACCTGACCCGCCGCCGCCTGCTGCCGGGCATGTTCGTCAGCGGGCCGGACTATGTGCAGGCGCAGCGCCAGCGCCGCGTGCTGGTCGCCGCCATCGACGCCGCCTTCCAGGACGTGGACCTGCTGCTCTGCGCCAGTTCGATGGAGGAAGCCTGCGAGATCGACGACGCCGTGGCGGTGGAGCGCACCTATCCGCGCCAGGCGCGCACGCCGTTCAACGTCTCCGGCCACCCCGCCGTCTCCGTGATGTGCGGGGTCAGCAATGGCCTGCCGCTGGGCATGCAGCTGGTCGGCCGCAACTTCGCGGAAGCCACGGTGTACCGCGCCGCGGCGGCGTATGAACGCGCGGCACCCTGGGCGGCCATGGCGCCGGGGCTGTGAGGCGCCGCTCGCTTGCTGCGCTGCTCGCCGCGCCCGCGCTCGCGCCCGACGAGGCGCGCGCGGCAGAAACCTACCCCAGCCGCCCGCTGCGCCTGGTGGTCGGCTTCCCGCCGGGCACCGCCGCCGACCTCACCGCGCGCCTCTCGGTGCCGATGCTCAGCGAGCGCCTCGGCCAGCCCATCATCATCGAGAACCGCCCCGGCGCCGGCAGCGGCATCGCGGCGGAGGCGGTGATGCGCGCGGCGCCGGATGGCTACACCCTGCTGCTGGCCAGCGCCGCCAACGTCATCGGCCAGCTGATGCAGCCGAACGCCACCTACGACATGAAGCGCGACTTC
The DNA here is from genome assembly GCA_903835235.1 of uncultured Rhodospirillales bacterium. Lineage (GTDB taxonomy): Bacteria > Pseudomonadota > Alphaproteobacteria > Acetobacterales > Acetobacteraceae > CAIMOR01. The sequence goes on along the minus strand of CAILMF010000082.1, from coordinate 1,198 downwards.
GCGCCCATCGCCACGCTGACGGATTTGCCGAACATCCTGGTCGCCCACCCTTCGCTCGGCGTCCGCAGCGTGCGGGAGCTGATTGCCCATGCCAAGGCGCGGCCGGACCAGGTGTTCTACGGTTCCTCCGGCATCGCCACCGCGCCGCATCTTTCGGGCGAGTTGTTCAACCAGATGGCCGGCGTGCGCATGGTCCACGTGCCCTATGCCGGCAGCGCCCAGGCCATGACGGACCTGCTGGAGGGCAGGGTGCAGGTGATGTTCTCGCCCGCGCCCACGGCCCGGCCGCATATCGAAAGTGGCAAGCTGCTGGCGCTGGCCACCTCCGGCGCCGAGCGCACCCAGCTGGCGCCCGGCCTGCCCACGGTGGCGGAAAGCGGCCTGCCGGGCTTCGATACCTCGATCTGGTTCGGGCTGATGGCACCCGCCGCCACCCCGGCGCCGGTGCTGCACCGCCTGGCCGAGGCCACCGCCGCCGTCACCGCCGCGCCGGTCATCCAGGTCCGCTTCCGCGACCAGGGCATGGACCCCTTGCCCAAGGGGCCGGCCGAGTTCACCGCCCTGGTCGCCGCCGAACTCACCAAATGGGCCGCGGTTGTCGCCGCCGCAGGAGCACGTTGATGGCCAAGCTACGCCTGGTGGATTGCCGCCGCTTCTTCCGCGCCGTCATCGAGAAGGCGGAGGAGATGCAGGTCCCGGTCTCCGTCGCCATCGTCGGGCCCGAAGGCCACCTGATCGCGCTGGAACGCATGGACGAAGCCGGCTGGATCACGCCGGAAACCGCCGCCGCCAAGGCCTTCACCATGGCCGCCTTCCGCAGCATGTCGCCGCGCTTCTCGGATGGCCTGGTCACCCAGCACTGGCTGCGCGAGCGCAACCCGCAACTGGCGGTCAACGCCGCCGTCTTCACCGGCGGCAAGATTTTTATCAGCGGCGGCGCTGCGCCGATCTTCCGCGGGCAGGAAATGGTCGGCGCCTACGGCATCAGCGGCGGCACCTCCGACCAGGACGAGGTCATGGGCCAATACGCGCGGGACAAGCTGAAGTGGCTGCACGCCCCGGCGAGGGACGACACCCCGCCGGAGGTGAAAGCCCATATCAACGCGATCTACGACAAGATCGGCATGGACAAGAAGAAGAAGCTGTAGCGCCCGCCGCCCGCCGCCCGCCGCCCGCCGCCCGCCGCCCGCCGCCCGCC
>CAILMF010000081.1 GCA_903835235.1 uncultured Rhodospirillales bacterium | reverse complement strand
GACCCGTGCGCTATCCGCGGCGATAGACCCGTGCGCTATCCGCGGCGATAGACCCGTGCGCTATCCGCGGCGATAGACCCGTGCGCTATCCGCGGCGATAGACCCGTGCGCTATCCGCGCAACGCCCGCTTCGCCACCTCGGCCAGCCAGCCGCTGGCCGCCGGCAGGACGGCGTCGTTGAAATCGTAGCGCGGGTTGTGCAGCTCGCACCCACCCTCGCCGGGGCCGTTGCCGATCCAGGCGAAGGCGCCGGGCACTTCCTTCAGGAACCAGGAAAAATCCTCGCCGGTCATCGCCGGCGTGGTGTGCAACTGGTACGGCCCCACCGCCTTGGCGGCCTCGGCGGCCAGGTCGCGCTCGGCGGCGCTGTTGGCGGTAACGCCGACGCCCTGGCGGAACTCCACCTCGGCCTGCAACCCGAAGGTATCCGCCACGCCGCGGGCGATCCGGCGCATCCCGGCCTCGATCTCGGCGCCCGTCTCGTCCTGCATCCAGCGCGCAGTGCCCTTCAGCACGGCGCGGGCGGCCACCTGGTTCTGCGCCTCCCCGGCCTCGGCGATGGTGATGCTGACCACGGCCGCCTGCATCGGGTCCACATTGCGGGCCACCAGGCTTTGCAGCGCCACGATGCAATGGCCGGCGCCCAGCATGGGGTCGCGCGTCAGGTGCGGCAGCGCGGCGTGGCCGGCATGGCCTTCGAAGGTAATGCCGAAGCGGGCGCCGGCGGCCATCACGGCGCGGTCGTGCAGCGCCACCTTGCCGGCTTCCAGCCCGGGCCAATTGTGCCAGCCGAAGATGCGCTCCATCGGGAAGCGGCTGAACAGCCCATCGGCGATCATGGCGCGGGCGCCGCCGCCGCCTTCCTCCGCCGGCTGGAACACCAGCTGCACCGTGCCGGACCAGCTGGGGTCGTCCAGCAGCAGCTTCGCGGCGCCCAGCAGCGCGGTGGTATGGCCGTCATGCCCGCAGGCATGCATCACGCCGGGCACCCGGGACCGATGCGGCAGCAGCTCGTTCAGTTCCTGGATCGGCAGCGCGTCCATGTCGCCGCGCAGCCCGACCGAGCGATTGCCGCCGCGGGTGATGGTGCCGACCACGCCATGGCCGCCGACGCCGGTGGCCACCTGGACCCCCATCTCGTGCAGCTTTTCCGCCACGAAGGCGGCGGTGGCGCCCTCGTGCAGGGTCAGGCCGGGGTTGGCGTGCAGGTGGCGTCGCCAGGTGGTGAGGGTCTGGTGCAGCGTCGGGTCCATCCCCCTGGGTAATACCCTGCGCCGGCCCGCGCCATACCCGATACGCAACGCCGGCCTTAACCGGGCATTCGGGCACCCGCTGCGATGATGCCGCCATGATCGTTGAACGCCGCGAAGTCGAATTCGAGACCGAGGCCCTGCTGACGGTGCTGGCCGGCTCCCCCAGGGCCGGCGGCGCCTTCGGGCTGGCCCGCGGCATGCCGCAGGCGGTGATCTTCGAGCCGACGACGCAGTCGGTGCGCTTCGTGTTTCCCGGTGGCGGCCATGCGCACTCGGTCTCGCTGGATTCGGCCCGGCTGGGGGCGCTGCTGGTCGGCTTCTGCCTGCGCATGCGCATGCCGCTGCCGCGCAAGGCGGAAAAGTCGATCCGGGTGGAGTCGGGCATGGTGGTGCTGGCCTTCCGCATCGCCTCCCGCCCCAACCTGGCGAACCTGCTGCCGGAGGAGCACCGCGCCAGCCCGGACCCGGCGACACAGCGCGCCTGGGGCGCCGCAGGCTAGATAGACGCCGCCGCCGCCCTCAGCCCGGCGCGGCCGGGTCGCCGGGCGCGGTTTCCCACCCCAGGCCGATGATGGCGATGCTCCGCCGTCCCGCGCGCTCGGCCTTGCAGACGATGGCCTTGCGTTCCTCCAGCCAGCTTAGCAGCCGGCGGGCGCGGCTGGCGGAATGGCTGCCATAGGCCCGGGCGATGGCGGCGTCCGAAGGACAGGGGTGGCGTTCCAGCGCCGTGCGGGCCAGCAGCAGGAACACCCCCTGGGCGTCCTCCGGCAGGGCGGCGGCGCGGGCCAGGGCGGATTGCCACTCCGGCGTCTCGGCCGCTTCGGCGCCAATGCCGGAACAGGCGGCGGCCAGCATGCGGCGGAAGGCCGGCAGATCCTCCGGCTGGCCGGGCACCTCATGGATGCGCAGCCGCACCAGGTAGTCCTGGTACAGCACGGCGGCGGGGCGGAAGCCGGCATCCGGGTCTTCCAATATCGCCGCCATGATGTTGGCCACCTGGTGCTGCCGGCTGGCCAGTTCCTCGGCCGTGGGCGGGGCCGACGGCGCGGCGCTGGCTTCGGGCGCGGCAGGCGGCCGGTACTGCGCCAGTTGCGCCAGGATATCGGGCTGTGGCGGCCGGGCGGCGCGGCGTGGCGGCGGGCGGGGCGCTTCAACCGCGGCGGCGCTGAGGATCAGCTCCCGGGTTTCCTCGGCCGAGACCACCATCGGCCGAGGCACCAGCGCCGGCGCGGCCCCGCGGGAGATGGTTTCCACCGTGCCGATGCGGATGCTCAGGGGCCGGCGGGACAACGCCGGGCCGAGGCCGATGAACTGCCCGCGCCCGAGGTCGCGGAACATCTCCGCCTGCCGCCGCTCCATGCCCAGCAAATCCGCGGCGCGGGCCATGTCGATATCGAGGAAGGTGCGGCCCATCATGAAGTTGGAGGCCTCGGCCGCCACGTTCTTGGCCAGCTTGGCCAGGCGCTGGGTGGCAATGACACCGGCCAGGCCACGCTTGCGGCCGCGGCACATCAGGTTGGTCATGGCGGCCAGGCTGGCGCGGCGGGCCTCGTCGGAAGCCTCTCCGGCGGTGACGGGGGCAAACAGCTGGGCCTCGTCCACCACCACCATGGCGGGGGTCCAGTCGTCGCGCTCCACGTCGAACAACCCGCCCAGGAAGGCGGCGGCGCAGCGCAACTGCGCGTCCACCTCCACCCCTTCCAGGTTCAGCACCACGGAGACGCGGTGGCGCCGGATGCGCTCGGCGGCGCGTTGCAGGCTGGCTTCGGGGTGGTCCTCGGCCTCGATCACCAGGTGGCCGAAGCGGTCGGCCAGGGTGACGAAGTCGCCCTCGGGGTCGATGACCACCTGCTGTACCCAGGGCGCGCTCTGTTCCAGCAGGCGCCGCAGCAGGTGGGACTTGCCGGAGCCGGAATTGCCCTGCACCAGCAACCGGGTGGAAAGCAGCTCCTCAAGGTCGAGCAGCGCCGGGCGGCCATCCGCCGCCAGCCCCATGTCGATGCCGACCGTCATGCCGTGGAACCGACCTTACATACCCAGCGCACGGCGGTAGAGGTCGAGCAGGGTCTCCTGCTCCTCCACCTCGGCGGGTTCCTTCTTGCGGATGCTGATGATGGCGCGGACCACCTTCACGTCAAAGCCAGCGGACTTCGCTTCGGCGTAGATGTCCTTGATATCATTGGCCAGCGCCTTGCGCTCTTCCTCCAGCCGCTCGATCCGCTCGATGATCGAGCGCAGCCGGTCCACCGCGATGCCGCCCACTTCCGGGTCGGCGGTGGCGATCTGGCGGGCGCGGCTCTCGGCGGCTTCGTCGTCGGTGTCGAAGGGTACGTCGGCCATGGCACTCTCGGCTGTCTGGGCAAACGCCGCCGCGTGGGGTCACGGGCGGCGCGGATTGCTCGCGTCAACGGAAGCCTGGCGCCTGGCCCGCAACCCCTTGGGGGGCGGTCCAGATGCCGGGCGCGGGCCGGGAGTGTCCCCCGGCCGGGGCGGGGGGTCTAGCCCATCGGCGCTGGCGGCGGAAGGGCGCCGAGCAGGGCGGCGCCGTGCTACTGGTGCTGCTTGATCGACTGGGCGAAGGCGGCCTGCTGTTCCGGGCTGGCCGGCGCCTGGTACTTGGCCTGCCATTCCTTGTAGGGCATGCCATAGACGATCTCGCGCGCATCGGGGTCGGCGATGGTCAGGCCCTGCTCGGCGGCGCCTTCGCGGTACCAGCGGCTCAGGCAGTTCCGGCAGAAGCCGGCCAGGTTCATCATGTCGATGTTCTGCACATCGCTGCGGGTGCGCAGGTGTTCCACCAGTTTGCGGAAGGCAGCGGCTTCCAGCTTTTCCTGTGTGGCGGCGTCGAGTTCGGGTGCGGGCATGGGCGGTCTCCTGTGGCAGGGAAGATGGCGTCGGCGGGGCCGAGGTGAAAGCCCTGGCCTGCCGGGTCGGCCGGCTTTTCCCGCGCCCACGGCCGTTGCGGCGCCGGCGCGGGCGGCAGGCTAGCCCAGGTTGGCGCCACGGATCGCGGCGCAGACCGCATCCGTCACCGCTTCCGTGTTGGCGGTGCCGCCCACGTCGCGGGTCATGATGCCGGCGGCGCAGACCTGCTCCACCGCCGTCATCAGCCTGGCGGCGGCGGGCTTTTCGCCCAGGTGCTCCAGCATCATCACGGCGGTCCAGAAGGTAGCGACCGGGTTGGCCACCCCCTTGCCAGCGATATCGAAGGCCGAGCCGTGGATCGGCTCGAACATCGAGGGGAAGCGGCGCGACGGGTCCAGGTTGGCGGTCGGCGCCACGCCGAGCGAGCCAGCGACGGCACCGGCCAGGTCGGACAGGATATCCGCATGCAGGTTGGTGGCGACCACGGTGTCGATGCTGGCGGGTTTCTGCACCATGCGGGCGGCCATGGCGTCCACCAGTTCCTTCTCCCAGGTCACGGTCGGGTAGCCAGCGGCGACCTCGGCGGCGATCTCGTCCCAGAACACCATGCCATGCTTCTGCGCGTTGGACTTCGTCACCACGGTCAGCAGCTTGCGGGGACGGGAGGCGGCGATCTCGAAGGCCGTCTTCATGATGCGGGTCACGCCGGCGCGGGTGAAGATGGCGGTCTCGGTGGCGATTTCCTCGGGGTGGCCCCGGTGCGCGCGGCCGCCATGGCCGGCGTATTCGCCTTCGCTGTTCTCGCGGACGATCACCCAGTCGATATCGCCGGGGTTCACCGCGCGCAGCGGGCTGGTCAGGCCGGGCAGCACCCGGGTCGGGCGGATATTGGCGTACTGATCAAAGCCCTGGCAGATCCGCAGCCGCAGGCCCCACAGGGTGATGTCGTCCGGCAAATGCTGGTCGCCGACAGCGCCGAAGAAGATGGCATCGAACCCCTTCAGCGTCTCCAGCCCGTCCTCGGCCATCATCTTCCCGGTCTCGCGGTAGTAGTCGCTGCCCCAGGGGAAGTCGGTGACCTCCAGCTTGAAGTCGCCGCTGCGCTCGGCCAGGGCGGCGAGGACGCGCAAGCCCGCGGGGATGACTTCCTTGCCGATGCCATCGGCGGGGATGGCGGCGATGCGATGGGTGCGCATGGGGGTTTCCTCCGGGCTAGCGTCTGATCGCCCGCGGCGGAATCGCCGAAGGGCGTGAAGCAGCCGCTCAAACAAAAGGCTGGTGTCGGTCAGGCGCTGCGGTCGGCGCCTGGCCGACACCAGTCCGCTGCCTTGTTCCACACTGCGGAAACTTTACAAGCGGGTGGAGAGGGAGTGCTGCCGATGGCCTGGACCGACGAGACCGCCCGCGCCGCGCTGCTGCGGCTGTTCCAGGCCGGGGTGGCCGCGGCGGACCCGCTGGTGGTGCTGGCGGCGCACCTGCCCGAGCCGCCGCGCGCCGGCCGCGTGGTGGTGGTGGGCTGCGGCAAGGCGGCGGCGAAGATGGCGCTGGCGGTGGAACGCGCCTGGCCCGATGTGCCGCTGGCCGGGCTGGTGGTGGCGCCGCATGGCGCCGACGTGCCCGACCCGCCGCCGAGCCGCCGGGTGCGGGTGGCGTTCGGCGCGCATCCGCGGCCGGATGCGTCTGGCGCGGCGGCAGCCGCCGAGATGCTGGCGATGGTGCAGGGGCTTTCCGCCGATGACCTGGTGCTGTTCCTGGTCTCCGGCGGTGGGTCGTCGCTTTCCACCCTGCCGGCGCCGGGACTTTCCCTGGACGACCTGATCGCGGTGAACTCGGCACTGCTGAACAGCGGCGCGCCGATCGGCGAGATGAACTGCATTCGCAAGCACCTATCGGCCTTTTCCGGCGGGCGGTTGGCGGTGGCGGCGTTCCCCGCACGGGTGGTCACGCTGGCCATCAGCGATGTGCCCGGCGACGACCCCGCGGTGATCGCCAGCGGGCCGACCGTGACGGACCCCTCCACCTTTGCCGAGGCCCGCGCCCTGGTGGCGCATTACCGCATGGCGTTGCCGCCGGCCGTGGTGGCGCACCTGGCCGCCGGGGCGGAGGAAAGCCCGAAGCCCGGAGACCCCAGGCTGGCCGGAGCCGAGTTGCGGATGATTGCCACGCCACTGATGGCGCTGCGCGCCATGGCGGCCGAAGCCCGCGCCCTGGGCCTGGCACCGCTGATCCTGGGCGACGCGCTGGAGGGCGAGGCGAAGGAGCTGGGCAAGGCGCTGGGCGGCATGGCGCTCTCGGCCCGGCTGCATGGCGAGCCGCTGGCCGGCCCCTGCGTGCTGCTTTCCGGCGGCGAAACCACGGTGACCATTGCCGGCCCGGCCGGGGATGGCGGGCGCGGCACCGAATGCCTGCTGGGGATGGCCCTGGCCTTGAACGAAGCGCCCGGCATCTGGGCGCTGTGCTGCGACACCGATGGGATCGACGGCAAGAGCGAGGCGGCCGGCGCCATCTGCACGCCTGATACCCTGGCCCGTGCCCGGGCGCTGGGGCTGGACCCGCGGGCGGCGCTGGCCGGGCATGACAGCACGGGTCTGTTCCGCAAGCTGGGGGATTTGGTGCTGACCGGGCCGACGCTGACCAATGTGAACGACGTGCGGGCGGTGCTGGTGGGGTGAATATTAAGCTTAAGCGTAAGTGGCAAGCTTAAGTTGGCGGTAAGGCTTAACTGACGTAAGCTGCCGCCATGCGTGATCCCATCCTCGAAGACATCCTTGCCCGCCGCGGCGCCGTGACGCAGATCGCGTCCAGCCTGGGCATCTCCGCCGCCGCCGTCAGCCAGTGGCAGCGCGTCCCGGCCGAGCGCGTGACCGAGTTGGCGACGCTGCTCGGCCTGCCGCCGCACCAGCTGCGGCCGGACCTGCATGCGGTGCCGGAAGGCCGGCCGCGCCCGTCCACCCGCATTCCGCTGCGCCGCCGCCGGCGGACCAAGATCATCGCCACCCTCGGCCCGGCCAGTTCCACGCCGGAAATGCTGGAGCGGCTGTTCCGCGCCGGCGCCGACGTGTTCCGGCTCAACTTCTCCCATGGCAGCCACGCCGACCACGCCGAGCGCATCGCCATGATCCGCGCGCTGGAGGTCAAGGTCGGCCGGCCCATCGGCATTCTGGCGGATGTCCAGGGGCCGAAGCTGCGGGTTGGCCGGTTCCAGGGCGGCCGGGTGCAGTTGCAGACCGGGCAGAGCCTGCGGCTGGACCTCTCCCCCACGCCGGGCGATGTCCGCCGGGTGCAGTTGCCGCACCCCGAAATCATCGCCGCGGCGCAGATCGGCACCACCCTGCTGCTGGATGACGGCAAGCTGCGCCTGCGCGTCACCGCGGTGCGGCCGGATGCGTTGGAGACCCAGGTGGTGGTGGGCGGCGCGCTGTCGGACCGCAAGGGCGTCAACGTGCCCGACGTGGCGCTGCCGATCCCGGCGCTGACGGTGAAGGACCGCGAGGACCTGGCCTTCGTGCTGGAGCACGGCGTGGAATACATCGGCCTCAGCTTCGTGCAGCGGGCGGAGGACGTGGCCGAGGCGCGCGAGATTGTCGGCGACCGCGCCTGGATCATGGTGAAGATGGAAAAGCCGCAGGCGCTGGATAATCTCGACGCCATCATGGCGCTGACCGACTGCGTCATGGTCGCGCGTGGCGATTTGGGCGTGGAGTTGCCGCCCGAGGAAGTGCCGCTGGCGCAGAAGCGCATCGTCCGCGCCGCCCGGCGCCTGGGCAAGCCGGTGGTGGTGGCGACGCAGATGCTGGAGAGCATGATCTCCTCGCCCTCCCCCACCCGCGCCGAGGCTTCGGACGTGGCGACGGCGGTGTTCGATGGCGCCGATGCAGTGATGCTGAGCGCCGAGACCGCCGCCGGGCAGTTCCCCTATGAGGCCGTCAACATGATGGACCGGATCGTCGCCCGGGTGGAGCAGGACAGCGACTGGCGCAAGCTGACCGACGCCGCCAGGCCGGAGCCGGAGCCGAACAGCGCCGGCGCCATCGCCGCCGCGGCCCGCCAGGTGGCGCACACTATCAAGGCGCAGTGCATCGCGACCTTCACCAGCACCGGCAGCACCACGCTGCGCGTGGCGCGCGAGAGGCCGGATTGCCCGATTCTGGGCCTGACCAGCAGCGACGCCACCAGCCGCCGCATGGCGGTGATCTGGGGCGTCCACCCGCTGGTGGCGCAGGAGCCGCATTCCATGACCGACATGGTGGCCAAGGCGTTGCGCGCCGCGCAGCATGAAGGCTTCGCCAGCCATGGCGAGGAAGTGGTGGTGACGGCCGGCGTGCCCTTCGGCATGGCCGGGACGACCAATGCGCTGCGGGTGGCGGCGGTGAAATAGCGCCACCGAGCGGGCGCGGCCGGCAGCGCCCGCGTTCAGTCGGCGTCCTGCAACGCGCGCTGTCGCTCACTCTCCAGCAGCGCCCGCTTGCGCTGCACCCCCCACCTGTAGCCGGCCAGCGCGCCGCTGCCCGCCACCACCCGGTGGCAGGGCACCGCCAGCGCCACCTTGTTGCCGGCGCAGGCCGTGGCCACCGCCCGCACCGCCTTGGGCGCGCCGATGCTGGCGGCCACCTGGCCGTAGCTGCGGGTTTCCCCGAAGGGAATCGCCAGCAGCGCTTCCCACACCCGGCGCTGGAAGGCGGTACCGCGCAGGTCCAGCGGCAGGGCCAGCGCGGCCTTGGGTTCCTCGATGAAGCCGACCACCTGGCGCACCGTCGCGGCCAGGTCGCTCTCGGCTGGCTGCACCTGGGCCTTGGGGAAGCGTTGGCGCAGATCGGCCTCGGCCTCGGCCGCCGTGGCGGCGAAGCCGATGAAGCAGACCCCCTTGGCGGTGGCGCCGACCAGCAGCGGGCCCAGCGCGCTCTCGGCGGCGGCAACCCGTATCACCTCGCCCTCGCCGCCGCGGCGGGCGGCGCCGGGGGTCATGCCCAGCACCTGGCCAGGGGCGGAATAGACCCGGCTTTCGCTGCCATAGCCGGCGCCGGCCACGGCTTCCGCCACGCGGTCGCCGGCCGCCAGGGATTGCGCCAGGCGGCGGGCGCGCACCGAATCATTGAAGGCACCAGGTGTCAGCCCGGTAACCTGCTTGAACAGCCGCAGGAAATGGTGGCGGGCATAGCCGGCACGGGCAGCCAGCTCGGCCAGGCTGGGCGGCGTCTCCGCCGCCTCGATCAGCACGCAGGCGGCCTTGATCGCCTCGGCGTGCAGGCTGGCGCGCTCGCCCTTGGGGTCGCAGCGCTTGCAGGCGCGGAAGCCGGCGGCCTCGGCGGCGGGGGCATCCGCGAAGAAGCGGGCGTTGCGGCGCAGCGGCGGGCGAGACGGGCAGCCGGGGCGGCAATACACCCCCTGCGTGGTGACGGCGTAGAGGAAGCCGCCGCAGTCGGGCGCCTTGTCCCGGGCCAGCAAGGCGGCCCAGCGGCGGTCATCCAGGGTGGCGGGGGCTTCGGTCGGCAGGCGAAGGTCGTGTGGCATGGCGCGAATGTGGGGCAGGCCCTCGCCTGCCGCCATCCGCCCATTGCGCCGGCATGCGGCGCGGCAGGGTTCAGTGCTTGGCGTTGACCGCGGCAGCGGCGGCAACCAGGGCCACCATCCAGGGCAACATCGAAATCAGCTCCGACACGTCATCATCCAGTTCAGCGATCGGGTGGCGGGACAGCCATCACCCGACGGATATAGGTGACACGGACGTCATGATCCAACCATGTCCGCGACATTGCTGCCATGCAGCAAAGGCATGCAGCCCAGCGCCCCGGCCGCATGGCTCGGCTCAGGTGGCGTCGCCTTCCACCTTGCGGCGCAGCTCGCGCCGGCGCTCGGCGCCGCCCGGCAGCTTGGGGTGAATCGCCAGCGCCGCGTCCAGGCTGCGCAGCGCGCCGGCCTCGTTGCCCTGCTGCTGCTGCAACCCTGCCAGGGTCAGCAGGGCGCCCCAGTTGCGCGGTTCCAACCGCAGGGCTTCCTGCAGGTCGCGCGCCGCGGCGGTCGCCTCGCCCAACCTGGCCTGGGCCTGGGCGCGCAGGTGCCAGGCTTCCGCCACCTCGGGGCCCAGGGTGATGGCGGCGTCGAAATCCTCCAACGCGTCTTCGGCCTGGTTGGCTTCCATGTTCCGCACGCCGCGTCGCAGCAGGAGGGCGACGGAAGGCGTGACCGCCTGGGCCCAGAGCTGGCGGATGCGGCCTTCCACCAGGGCGGCGCCGGCGGCATCCGGCGCGTCCTTCAGCGCGGCGAAGGCGCGGTCCAGCTCGGTGCGGCGGGCCTCGGCGGCGCGGGCGGCCGGGCTGGGCGTGGCGGCAGGTGCCGGCCCGGCGCCCGGCGTGGGCGCCGCCTGGCCAGGCGTTTGCAAGGGGGGCGTTGGCATTGTGGGCGCGGCGCCCTGCGCCAGCGCGGGCAGCGGGGCGGCAAGCAGGGTCAGCAGCGCGAGCGCACGGAGCATGGCGCAAAGGTCGGCCGCCCCGGCGCCGCGCGCAAGGGGAATGCTCAGCGCCCCAGCCGTATCCCGGTGCGCTGGACGATGTCGCGGAACTTGTCGCGTTCCCGCGCCAGGAAGGCGCGGGTGCTCTCGGGCGTGCTCGGCTCGGCCGGGTCCACGCCGGCATTGGCCATGCGCTGGCCGACCCCGGCATCCGCCAGCGCGGCGCGCACGGCGCGGGACAGGGTATTGGCGATCTCCGGCGCCAGGCCCTTCGGCGCCACCAGCGCGTTCCAGGTGATCACCTCGAAGCCCTTCAGCCCGGTCTCGTCCAGCGTCGGCACCTCGGGGAACAGCGGGTGGCGGGCCAGCGAACTGACCGCCAGGCCGCGCGAAATACCGTCGCGCATGTGCGGCGCGGTGCTGGCCAGCACTTCCAGCGAATAGTCCACCTCGCCCTTGGCCAGCGCCTCCATGACCGCGGAGCCGCCGCGATAGGGCACATGCTCGGCCTGGAGGCCACCGGCCATCAGCTTCATGTACTCCCCGGTCAGGTGGCCGATGCCGCCGGCGCCGCTGGTGGCCCAGGTATACTTTCCTGGGTTGGCCTTCACCTCATCCAGCAACTGCCGGGCGCTGCGCCAGCGCGAGGCCTGCGGCACGATCAGCACGATCGGCCCGCCGCCGACGACCGCGATGGAGGAGAAATCCTCCACGGGGTCATAGGGCGTGGTCTGCGGCAGCGCGGCGGGGTTGGTGCCGAGCGCGGAGGCCGAGCCGAGCAGCAGGGTATAGCCATCGGCCGGGCGGTGGCGGACCCATTCGGTGCCCACGCTGCCGCCGGCGCCGGCGCGGTTTTCCACCACCATGCGGGCGTTGGGCGCCAGGTGCGGCGCCATGCGCTCCGCCATGATGCGCGCGGCGATGTCGGTGGAGCCGCCAGCCAGGAAGGGCACGATCACCGAGATCGGCCGGTCGGGATAGCCGGCCTGGGCGCGCGCCCGGTGGCCGAGGGTCAGCGAAGGCAGGGCGAGCAGGTGGCGGCGGCGCATGGCGGAAACCCCGGGACGAATTTGCCGAGACCTAGCCGGGGGGCTGGCTTTGTCAATCTGGCCAGGCCGTCGCGTCAGCCCTCGCGGGCGCGGTCCAATTCCTGTCGCAGCGACCGCAACGCAGGGATGATGGTGTCCAGCATGGCCGGCGAGGCGACGCCTTCCAGCAGGGCAAAGGCCTCCACCGCCGTGCGGATACCGGCGGCCCGGCGTTCCCGGCCGGCCGGGGTCAGCCAGACGCGCCGGCCGCGGCCATCCTCCGGGTCGGGCTCCACCCGGATCAGGCCGCGTTCCTCCAGCCGTTGCAGGGTATTGGTGATGGCGCTCTTGGCCAATTGCAGCGCCCGCGCCAGGCGCAACGGCGTGGTGCCATCCCCCACCCGGGCCAGGTGGTTGAGCAGCACGAAATGCGACATGCGCAGGCCATCCGGCTGGATGGCCTCGAAGCGGTTCTGGCTCAGCTGGGCGATGATGCCGATTTCATTCAGCAGCACGAACAGCGGCGGGTCGGCCGGGGCGGGGGTGGGGTCAGAATCGGTCACCCCCCCATTATACGCGAAGTTGCCGGCCAGCGCGGCGTGGCCGTGGCGCTGCGCCCGGCCGGCAGAAAGCCGACCCGCCCCAGCATCTGCAACCGGGCCGGCGCCGCCACGCCCAACATCTGGTGCAGCGCGGCGAAGGGCGCCGCCATTTCGGGGTATTCCTGCAAAGCCTGGCTGACCGGATGCAGCGCCAGGCCCAGCGCGGTCGCGGTCAGGTTCAGCCGCAGCCAGTCCCGCCCGGCCGCGAAGGCCGCCGCCTTGGTATCTCCGCTGCTGGTGGTCCAGATCACTGTGGGCGTCGCCGCGATCATCTGCCGGTAGCTGCCGATCATCATCTGCTGTGCCTGGCTGCCGGCGGTGGTGAGGCTTTGGCGCGTGAGCGCCCCGCTGGCGACCAGCGGCTCCAGCGCCGGCCCCCACAGGCTGATCCCGTCCGGCTGCGCCGCCACCTCGGCCTGGCCCAGCCGCATCAGCTGGACCGATTCCAGGTAGGCGGCGGGGGCTTCCGCCTCGACCATCCAGGCCCGCCACAACAGGTCGCGCAGCGGCGCCACCTCGGCTTCGGTGGCGGTGGTGGCAATGCCCGGCGCCACCGCCCGCAGCGCCGCCAGCCGGGCGTCATCCACCGGGCGCGCAAGGTCGAAGGGCTGCTTGGCGCTGCGCCGCGCCAGCGTCTGGCTGAACAACGGGTCGGCCTCGGCCCGGCCCGGCAGGCGCCGCAGCAGTGCCACCGGCCTGGCGTCCAGCCGCCCGTCCTGGCGGCCTTCGGGGAAGGGATGCACCGCGACGCTCAGCCCTTCCTCGGCGGCGGCCATGCGGAACAGTTCGGCAAAGGCGCCGAGCCCGATGGTGATCTGGCGATCATGCGGGTCCGTCACCGGCAGCCGGCGCCCGAGGTCGCAGCGCAGCACCACCGTATCGGCGTCGCGCAGCTCCAGCAGCCAGGGCTGCCGATTATGCGGATTGGGCGCCAGCACCGCCCAGCCGGCCGCGCGCAGCCGCCAGTCGGGCTGGCTTGCGGCGGTGGCGGGCTGCCAGGGGGCCAGCGGATTGCCGGCCAAGCTGGTGACCTGCTGGGCACTGCCGGGACCAGCTTGGACCATCAGCAGGCCCTGGGCGGCGGCAAGCAGGAAACGACGGCGATCAGGCATCGAGGTTCTCCGTTCAGCGGCCGGGGGCAGATCTGGCCAGGCCGATTGTTCAACGGAGAACTAAGTAGTTCTACTTTGAACTATATGCAAGCGGAAAAGGCCCGCCGACGTCTCACGTCGTCGGCATTCTCAGCCACCCGATGCTGCTGACGCTTGTCCTGCGGCACCATCCGCTCGCACGGGATCAGTGCGAGCGGATGGTGCTGTTATTTCAATGGGTTGCAGGGCAATACCGGTTCTGATGATGCCATCGGAAAGGGTAATGCTCCAGCGGCCGAAGCCGGCGGGAAAGGCCGCCGACCCGGCCGCTACTGTTCCCGCACGAACATGATGCCGGCGCCGGTCTGCACCGGCTGCACCAGGAAGAAGCGGTTCAGGTCGAAATGCGTGGCGCGGCCGCGTTCCAGTGGCGGCGCCAGGCCCAACAGCCCGCGATGCGAATACTGGTGCACCACGCAGCGGTTGGAGCCGGAGGCGGTGCAGAGCCGGGCGGTGTAGAGGTCGATCTTGCTGCGGGAGGAGCGGATCACGTCGCCACCATCCACCGTGGTGCGCGCCACCCATATCGGCATGGCGTTCAGGCAGGCGGCTTCCTGCGGGTAGGCGGCGTAGAGGTATTCGCCCCAGACCGAGGGCGTCGTGTACATCAGCACCAGCGTGCCCGGCAGCGCGTCCTGCACGCCCTTGACCCAGGCGCAGACCGCCTTGGCGTAGAACCGGCCGTAGTAGATCCGCGCGGTGTCGTTGGGCGGCTCCGGCTCCAGCTTCTGCTCGATGTCCACCGCCAGCACGCGGGCCTGGCTGCGAATGCTGAGGTCCGGGTTGCGCACGGTCACCACCGGCATCTCCCGCATGCCCAACCGGCGCATGCGGTCCATGAAGGTCTGCACCCCGTCCTCGCCCAGCTTCTGGAAGGTGGCCAGGTGCGCATCAATGGCGGCCTGGCTTGCTGGCGTGTCGGACAAGTTGTTGTAGAGCGCCGGGTTGCGCAGGCTGGACGGCACATTCAGGAAATAATACGGCAGCGGGCGGACATTCAGCCGGTCCAGCTCGGTAGCGTGGGTGTTGTACTTGTCATCCATGCGCACGAAGCTGAAGGCGGTGCCGCAGCGCGCCAGCAGCCGGTAGTCCGGCCGGTTGTGCGACGACAGGTCAATCCCCAGCAGGGTCCGCAGCGGCCGGCCATCGGCACCGCGCAGCGCGACATGGCCATTCACCACCACGCCGGTATCGGTGCCGTTCCACGCCTCGGACGGGTTGGCGACCTGGCCCTGGGCGAAGGGGCCGACGAGATAAGGGCAGGCGGTCTGGTCCATGCCGATGGGCAGGTTGGGGTCCTGCGGCGGGCGCGGCGGTTCCTCCGCCACCACCTGCGGCGGCGGCGAGGCCGGGGTCGCGGGCGAGGTGGTGCCGGCCGCAGCCGCGGGCGGTACGGTGGGTGTGGTACCGGTGGCGGCAGCCGGCGTTGCGGCCGGGGTGGTCGGCGGTGTCACCACCGCCTGGGCCGGGGCCGTCGCGGCGGGGTCGGCGGCCGGGGCGGCCGGCGGCGTCACCACCGCCTGGGCCGGGGCCGGTGCGGCGGGGTCGGCAGCCGGGGCGGCCGGCGGTGTCACCACCGCCTGGGCCGGGGCCGTCGCGGCGGGGTCGGCAGCCGGGGTGGCCGGCGGCGCTATCACTGCCTGGGCCGGGGCTGTCGCGGCGGCGTCGGCAGCCGGGGTGGCCGGCGGCGTCACCACTGCCTGGGCTGGGGCCGGCGCGGCGGGGTCGGCAGCCGGGGCGGCCGGCGGTGTCACCACCGCCTGGGCCGGGGCCGGTGCGGCGGGGTCGGCAGCCGGGGCGGCCGGCGGCGTCACCACCGCCTGGGCCGGGGCTGTCGCGGCGGGGTCGGCAGCCGGGGTGGCCGGCGGCGTCACCACCGCCTGGGCCGGGGCCGTCGCGGCGGGGTCGCCAGCCGGGGCGGCCGGCGGCGTCACCACTGCCTGGGCCGGGGCCATCGCGGCGGCGTCGGCAGCCGGGGTGGCCGGCGGCGTCACCACTGCTACCGGGGCAGCCGTGTCGGGTGCAGCGACCGGCTGCGCCCAGGCCAGCGGCATCAACAACGCCAGCGGCAGCAACGCCGGCGGCAACAGGCGAAAGCGGGTCATGGCCGTTCTCCCTCGCCGCTCAGCGTCGGCCAAGCTGCAGCAGCCGGTCGAAGGCCGGCTGGTCGCCATAGAACCGGTTGAGATCCAGGCCTTCGGTCTCGGAGTAGGAGGCAAAGTTGCCGAAGGCGGTGTATTGCTGGAACAGGCAGCGGTTGCTGCCATCCGGCTTCAGGCACATGGCGCGGATCGCGGCGGCGCTGTTCGGGTCCGGCTCACGCTGCTCGCTGTCGCCGTTCAGCAGGTGATGGCCGATCCAGGCCGGACGGTTGGCCATGTCGCAAGGCGCCGTGCCCAGCGCGTAGTCCTGGTAGATGAAGGCGGTGCTGAAGAAGCCCATGGCCTGGCCGGCAAAGGCGGGGTCGGCATTCACCGTCTGGTACCAGCGGCAGATCGACTGGCGATAGACCTCGGCCACGCCGGTGCGGTCCGCCCGGCTTTCCTTCGCCTGGGGCCGCAGCGCCGCGGCCAGCATGATGGGCATGTAGCGCGCGCCCAGCGCGTTGCCGGCGGTGGTGGTGGCGCTGCGCTGCTCCAGCAGCAGCACTTCCCGCAGACGCTCGGTGAACAGCTTGGCCTGCTCCTCGGCGGAGGCCAGGTTGGCGGCAAGGTTGGCGGCCTTCTGCGCCGGCGAGAGCGAGGTCCAGGCCGCCGGCGGGTCCACCAGGGTCAGCGCGTGATAGGGGCCGGTCACCAGGCCGGCGGCGCGGGCGGCGGACCAGTGGGAGCGGTACTCGATCTCCAGGTCCGGCCGGCGCCCGGCGGTCAGCCGGATATAGGCGAAGCTGCCACCGCAGGCCTTGACCCGGTTGAAGTCGGCCGAGCGCTGCCACTTGGAGGCATCCACCCCGTGCAGCACCTGCATGCCCTGCACGGCGACGAAGCCGGGCGGGGTGATGCCGTCATTGCCCGGGCTGACGGCGGAGGAGCGGCGATAGGGGAAGCGACCTGGCGCGGTCTGGATGGGGCAGTCGCTGGCCGGCGCCGCAGCCTGACCAACGGGCGCTGCCTGGGCGTGGGCCGGCTCGGGCATGGCCCCGGCCAGTGCGATGGTCGCCACCAGTATCGCCGCCAGATGCCGCATGCCCAACCCCCGCCCTGGCGAAGGCCGTGCTGGCCTTCATCCTGCATTGGGCTGGATCGAACCGGGGCCGGCACCCCGCGTCAAGCACGAACGCGTGAAGTGCTACCCGCGCGGGGGTTGTTCACGCAGTCGCGACCGGCCCGCGGCCCACTGGCGCGACCGGCCCGCGGCCCACTGGCGCGACCGGCCCGCGGCCCACTGGCGCGACCGGCCCGCGGCAGGCTGGCACGTCCGGCCTCAGGCCGGCTGGCGGGCCTGCGTGATGGCGGCCGGCTCCGGCCCGCCGGCCATCCAGTCCAGCAGCTCCACCGTATGCGCGGTGGGCAGGGCGCCGTCGCCCAGCTGGGTCAGGCAGCCGATATTGCCGGCGGCGATCAACTGCGCGCCGGTGCGGTTCAGGTTGGCCAGCTTGCGCTCCTTCAGCTGGCCGGCGATCTCGGGCTGCATCAGGTTGTAGGTGCCGGCGCTGCCGCAGCACAGGTGTCCCTCGGCCGGTTCCTTCACCGTGAAGCCGGCCTTGGTGAGCAACTGCTTGGGCAGCGCAGTGATCTTTTGGCCGTGCTGGAGCGAGCACGCGCTGTGATAGGCAACCGTCAGGCCGGGCGCGGCGCGGGTCGGCGCGTAGTTGAACTTCGCCAGCACCTCGGTGATGTCCATCGCCAGGGCGGAGACCCGCTCGGCGCGTTCCTTCCACTTCGGCTTCTCGTCGCGGAACATGAAGCCGTAATCCTTCACCGTGGTGCCGCAGCCGCTGGCATTGATGACCACGGCGTCCAGGCCACCGCGCTGCATCTCCCGGTCCCAGGCGCGCAGGTTGGCGCGGGCGCTGTCCATGGCGCGGGGCGTCTGGCCCATATGGTGGGTCAGCGCGCCGCAGCAGCCCTGGCCGCGGGGGATCACCACCTCGATCCCCATTCGGGTCAGCAGGCGGATGGTGGCGGCATTGATGCCGGGGTCCAACACCTGCTGGGCACAACCGGTCAGCAGCGCCACGCGGCCGCGCTTTTCGCCCAGGGCCTTGTGGGTCTGCGCGTCCTGCATCGGGTCCGGCGGCGGCAATTGCTTCGGCGCCAGCTTCAGCATGGCGCGCACGCGGGTCTTGAACATGCCGGCCGGCAACAGCGCGGTGAAGGGGCGGGCCAGCGCGGCACCTTTCAGCGCCAGGCGGAAGCGGCCGGGCTTGGGCAGCACGAAGGCCAGCACGCCGCGCAGCAGGCGTTCGCCCAGAGGGCGCTGGTAGGTCTCCTCGATGTAGTGCCGGGCGTGGTCCACCAGGTGCATGTAGTTCACGCCGCTCGGGCAGGTGGTCATGCAGCTGAGGCAGGACAGGCAGCGGTCCACATGGCGGACCACTTCCTCGGTGGCGGGGCGGCCACTCTCCAGCATGTCCTTGATCAGGTAGATGCGGCCGCGCGGGCTGTCCAGCTCATCGCCCAGCAGCTGGAAGGTGGGGCAGGTGGCGGTGCAGAAGCCGCAATGCACGCAGGTGCGCAGGATGGTGTTGGATTCGCGCGTGGCGGAATCCTTCAGCTGCTCGGCCGTGAAGGTCGTTTGCATGGAGGATCAGCTATCCGTTACTGGCCGGCACGCATGCGACCGGGGTTGAGCAGGCCGGCGGGGTCCATCACCGCCTTCACGCGCCGCGCGATGGCCGCCAGCGCGGGCAATTCGTCCGGCATGACCGCGACACTGCCGCGCAGCGCTTCCGGCGCGCGGAACAGGGTGAAGCTGCCCTGGGCCGCCAGCGCCGCGGTGACCACGGCCTGGTGCGCTGCCTCGCTGGCAGGGGCGGCGACCCAGACCAGGCCACCGCCCCAGTCCAGCAGGAACTTGCTGCCGCCGGCCGCGCGCAGGCTGGCGACCACGCCAGGTGCGGCGCTGGGCTGGACCGAGACGCGCCAGATGGCGTCCTCCGGTTCCGCGCCCAGCGGCTCGGCATCGCGGATGCCCTGCCACAGCGCCTGGGTGTCCATGGCGATGCTGGCCTCGCCGAAGCGGGCCATGTCGTCGCGCAGCTTGCCGCAGCGATAGGCGACGCTCTCCTCGAAGTCCTCGATTCGCAGATGGGCAATGCCGCCATCACCCTCCGGCAGCAGCGCCGCGCCAGTGACGCTGAACGGGCTGCCGAGGCCGGCGGAAAGCGCAGCGATGCCCTGCTCAAGCGTGGCCACGCGGATGCTGACGGTGCCGGTGGCCTTGGGCGCCGGCAGCACCTTCAGCGTGACTTCGGTGATGACGCCGAGCGTACCGTGGCTGCCAGTGAGCAGCTTGCAGAGGTCCAGCCCGGTCACGTTCTTCAGCACCCGGCCGCCGCTGCGGAAAATCTCACCCTTCCCGTTCACCGCGCGGATGCCCATGACGTGGTCGCGCATGGCGCCCCAGGCGATGCGGCGCGGGCCGGACAGGTTGGTGGCGACGATGCCGCCGATGGTCGCGGGGCGGCTGCTGCCGAACAGCGCGGCCAGGTCCGGTGGCTCCGCGATCAGGTGCTGGCCCTTTTCCGCCAGCGCGGCCTCGATCTCCGGCAGGGGCGTGCCGGCGCGGGCGGAGATGATCAGTTCGGTCGGGTGGTACAGCGTGATGCCGGTAAGGCCGCGCACGCTGATGCTGCGGGTGGCCTGCACCGGGCGCAGCAGGGCGCGCTTGCTGCCATTACCCTCGATGGCCAGCTTCTCGCCCATGACCATGGCGGTGGCGACGGTGGCAGCCAGCGCATCCTCGGATTTCGGGACGTAGGTGGAGCCGAGCATGGTCATGCCCGCCCCCGATCGCCGGAGGGCCGCATGGCCCGGAAGCGTGAATCGGTGGTGCTCATGCTGCGTTCAGCACCGGGATGGTGGCGAAGATCGGGTTGCCTTCCAGCGGGAAGACCTTTGCCGGGTTCAGCAGCCATTGCGGGTCGAAGGCGCCCTTGATGCCGCGCATCTGGTCCAGCTCCAGCGGGCTGAACTGCACCGGCATCAGGTCGCGCTTCTCGATGCCGACGCCGTGTTCGCCGGTCAGGCAGCCGCCGACCTCGACGCAGAGCTTCAGGATATCGGCGCCGAAATTCTCGGCCGCGTGGAAGCTGGCCTCGTTGTTGGCGTCGAACATGATGAGGGGATGCAGGTTGCCGTCGCCGGCGTGGAACACATTGGCCACCTGCAGGCCGTAGCTGGCGCTCATCTCGCCGATGCGCTTCAGCACGAAGGGCAACTCCCCGGTCGGGATGGTGCCGTCCATGCAGAGGTAGTCCGGGCTGATGCGCCCGACCGCCCCGAAGGCGCCCTTGCGGCCCTTCCAGATCGCCAGCGATTCCTCCGCCGTTTCCGCGACCTTCAGGCTGATCGGGTTGAAGCGGTTGCAGATCTGCTTGATCCAGCCGAGCAGGCGGTCCTGCTCCTCGACATTGCCCTCGACCTCGATGATCAGCATCGCTTCCGCGTCCAGCGGGTAGCCGGCATGGGCGAAGGCTTCGCAGGCATGGATGCAGGGCCGATCCATGAACTCCAGCGCAACTGGTATGATGCCGCTGCCGATGATGGCGTCCACCGCCTGGCCCGCGACCTCGATGGAATCGAACGCCGCCAGCATGGCCCGCGCGCCTTCCGGCCCGCGCAGGATGCGGACGGTCACTTCGGTGACGACGCCCAGCTGCCCCTCGCTGCCGGTGATGATGCCGAGCCAGTCATAGCCAGGCGCGTCCAGATAGGTGCCGCCGATCTGCACCACCTCGCCCTCGATGGTCACGAAGGTCAGGCCCAGCAGGTTGTTCGCGGTGACGCCGTACTTCAGGCAATGCGCGCCGCCCGAGTTCATCATGACATTGCCGCCGATCATGCAGGCCAGCTGGCTGGAAGGATCGGGCGCGTAGAAGAAGCCGTCGGCTTCCACATGCTTGGTGATGCCGAGGTTGGTGACGCCGGCCTCCACCACCGCCAGGCGGTTCTCATAGTCCACCTGCTTGATGTGGTTCATCCGCATCAGGCCCATGACAACGGCATCCGCCAGCGGCAGCGCCCCGCCGGAGAGGCTGGTGCCGGCGCCGCGCGGCACCACGCGCACGCCATGGGCGTTGCAGTATTTCAGCACCGCGGCCACCTGCTCCGTGCTGCTGGGCAGCACCACCGCCAGCGGCGGCTGCCGATAGGCCGACAGGCCGTCGGTCTCATACGGCTTCAGCCGCAGCGCCTCGCTGATCACGCCATCGCCGGGGATGATCGCCTGCAGCGCCGCCACGATCTGTGCGCGGCGGGCCAGCACTTCGGGCTTCGGGGCCGGTAGGGGGATCATGGCGGTGCCGCTCCAACACTCAGACGGGGGGAATGTCGGGCCGCGGCGGCCATTCGGCAAGCGGTGTCTGCATGAAGCGGTTGCCGTGGACGCCCTGGCGCGGCAGGCTGCCGGCGATTTCACTACGGAAACCAAACATGCGCCGAATTCTCCTTGCCTGCCTGCTCGCCTGCGGCCTGGCCGCGGCCCTGCCGCTGCCCGCTGCCGCCCAGTTGCGAGAGGGGCTGTACACCGTCGAGGGGCAGAACCCCGATGGGACCACCTATCAGGGCATGCTGGAAATGCGGGTCGGCAGCGGCAATGCCTGGTTGGTGGCCTGGCAGATCGGCGAATTGCTCGTCCAGGGCGTCGGCGTCATCCAAAGCGGCGTGCTGGCGGTGGGCTATTCCACCAACGGCCAGGTTGGCGTCGCCACCTATGAGGTGCAGCGCGACGGCAAGCTCAGCGGCTACTGGACCATCGGCGCCGGCGTGGGCACCGAGATTCTGACGCCGCGCAACTGAGCGCCGCAAACAGAAAAAGCCGCCATGGCGGGGGCCATGGCGGCGATTTCGGCGAACCTGTACCTGGCCAGGTGGCCAGGACGTGGCTTCAGCCCTGGCGGGCCTTCAAGCGCGGGTTCTTCTTGTTCAGCACGTAGATACGGCCGCGGCGGCGAACCACCACGCAGTTCTTGTCGCGCGTCTTGGCAGACTTCAGGCTGTTGCGGATCTTCATCTTACTGAACCCGTTGAGAAGGGGGGGCGTGTACGGTTCAGGGGCGGGATTGTCAACCGTGCTGGGCTGCGCCACATGCACCGCCCCGAGACGAGGAACGCAGCCATGCCGCATGACGGCCACGACCACCAACACCCCGTGGCGCACGAAGCCCCGCCCGATGGCTGGAAGCACAGCGGCGTCCGCGTGATCCCCGGCGACCAGCTGGACACCAACACCGCACAGACCCCTGGGATGAACCGCGCCGCCGCGATCAATGCCGCCCGCGTGGGCGCGCAGAAGCTGTGGGCCGGCACGGTGCATATCCACGCCAACGCGAAGACCGGCGCGCATCACCACGGCCACCTGGAGAGCGTGATCTTCATCGTCAGTGGCCGCGCGCGGATGCGCTGGGGCGAGAAGCTGGAGTTCACCGCCGAAGCCGGGCCGGGCGACTTCATCTTCGTGCCGCCCTATGTGCCGCACCAGGAGATCAACGCCAGCGCCGACGAGGTACTGCGCTGCGTGCTGGTGCGTTCGGACAATGAGGCGGTGGCGGTCAACCTCGACATCGAGCCGGCCGAGGCGGTGGAGGAAGTGCACTGGGTGGACCCCACCCATCCGGCGCCCAAGGCCTGAATTGAACAGAGGGCGCCCGAAGCGCCCCCTGCCCTTGCGACCCTTGCTCCTGCGGCACCAGGCCGAGCCTGGCGCCCGAGGGCGAAGCTACACCGGCACCACGCTCATCCAGCCATGGGCGTCGTTGCTGCGGCCGTATTGCAGGCCGACGATGTTGTCGTACAGCCGCTGCGTCACCTCGCCGGTGACGCCGCCGTTGATCAGGATGTCCTCGCCCTTGTAGCCCAGCGTGCCCACCGGGCTGACCACGGCGGCGGTGCCGGTGCCCCACATCTCCTTCAGCGTGCCGTCGCGCCCGGCCTGCATCACCTCGTCGATGGTGATGGCGCGCTCGGTCACCTTCAGCCCCCAGTCGCGCATCAGCTGCAGGGAGGAAGCGCGGGTCACGCCGTTCAGGATGGTGCCGGCCAGCGGCGGGGTGATCACCTCGTCGCCGATGCGGATCATGATGTTCATGGTGCCGACTTCGTCGATGTACTTGCGATGCACACCGTCCAGCCACAGCACCTGGGTATAGCCGGCAGCCTCGGCCTCGGCCTGGCCGGAGAGGCTGGCGGCGTAGTTCGCCGCGGTCTTGGCCTCGCCCAGGCCGCCCTGCACGGCGCGGACATGCTTGTCCGAGGCCAGGATCTTCACGGGTTTCACGCCTTCCTTGTAGTAGCTGCCCACCGGGGACAGGATCAGGAAGTAGATGTAGTTGTGCGACGGGTGCACGCCCAGCATCACGTCGGTGGCGATGACGGTGGGGCGCAGGTACAGCGCGGTGCCCGGCTTGCGCGGCACCCAATCGGCATCCACCGCCACCAGCGCGTCGAAGCTCTGGCGGATGATGTCCACCGGCATCTCCGGGATGCACATCTTCTGCGCCGAGATGTTCAGCCGCTCGGCATGGCGCCCCGCGCGGAACAGGCGGATCTGGCCGTCATCGCCGCGGAAGGCCTTGAGGCCGTCGAAGATCGCCTGGCCGTAGTGCAGCACGGTCGTCGCGGGGTCCATGCTGAAGGGCTGGTAGGGCTGGATGCGCGGCGAATGCCAGCCCTTCCCCTCGGCATATTCCATGACGAACATGTGGTCCGTCAGCACCTTGCCGAAGCTCAAGGCGTCATCCGCCGGCCTGGGCTTGGGGGTGGTGGTCAGGGTGGTGGGGAAATTACCGGTGGTCATGGCGCCCTGCTCTGTTTCCATTGATTGCTTGAGGAGCCTATACCGCGCAACAGGCGGGAAGGACAGCAGTTATGACATAGCTGCCTCAATGGGACAGCAAAGCTACCCTATTCCGCCGCCAGCTTCTGCGCCCGTTCTGCCGCCGCCGCCAGCTTGGTGAAGCCGTCCCGCGTCTGCGGCAGCTTGCGGGCCAGCAACTGCTCCGCCACCTGGGTGCGCAGCACCTGGGCGGTGCCGCCGGCAATGGGGAACATGCGGGCGTCGCGCACCGCGCGCTCCATGGGGTTGTCCCGCGAATAGCCCTGGGCGCCCCAGACCTGCAGCGCCATGTTCGTCACTTCCACCCCGGTATCCGCCGCCAGCACTTTTGCTTGCGCGGCAAACATGCGGTCCGGGAAACCGCCGGGGCCGGCGGAACGCGCGGCCTTCCACACCAGGGCGCGGGCGGCTTCCAGCTTGATGCTCATGTCGGCCAGCGCCCAGTGCACGCCCTGGAATTCGGCGATGGGGCGGCCGAATTGGCGGCGCTTCTGGGCATAGTCCAGCGCGTGCTGCCAGGCGCCGGCGGCGATGCCCAGCGCCACGGTCGCGGCGCCGACGCGCTGGCCATTATAGGCGTCCATCAGCTTGGCGAAGCCGCGGGCGAAGCCGCCTGGCGCGCGCAGCACCATGTTGTCCTGCACCTCCAGCCCCTGGAAGCGCACCTCGGCCTCGGGGATGCCGCGCAGCCCCATGGCGCGGTGGCGGTGATGCACCACCAGGCCGGCGGGGTCGTTCACTTCCTTGCGGACCACCAGGAACCCGGCGATGCCCTTGTCCTGGCCGTCCTCGATCGCGCGGGCAAAAATCAGGTGCAGCTTGGAAATGCCGGCACCGGTGATCCAGTGCTTCACCCCGTCGATGACCCAGTGGTCGCCCTGCTTCACCGCCCGGGTGGTCATGTCGGTCGCGGCGCTGCCGGCCTCAGGCTCGGTGATGCAGATGGCGGGCTTGTCCCCGGCCAGCACCAGCTCGGCGGCCAGGCGCTTCTGCGCCTCGGTGCCATAGGCCATCACGGCGCCGACCGCGCCCATATTGGCTTCCACCGCGATGCGGCCGCAGACGGCGCAGGCCTTGGCCAGCTCCTCGATGACCAGCACCGCGTCGAAATAGCTGGCGCCCTGGCCGCCATAGGCCTTGGGCAAGGTCATGCCCATGAAGCCGGCTTCGGTCATGCGGCGGACCATCGGCCAGGGATATTGCTCGGTGCGGTCGGTCTCGGCGGCCTGGGCGGCGGCTTCCTGGGCCAACTCGCGCGCCCGGTCACGCAGGGCGCGTTGCTCGGCCGTCAAACCGTCCATGTCTAATGTTCCCAGGCACTGTTACATTCGCATTTACCCACCCGCGATGGCCGCCGCAATAGCCGGGGCCAGGCCGCGGAACTCCGGCGCGCGCGGGCTGCGGTCTCGCCAGGCCAGGGCCAGGGTGCGGCCGGGCGGCGTGGTGCCATTGGCGCCGACCAGGGGGCGCACCACCACTGAGGTGCCGTTCAGCACGCCGCTATCCACCGCCAGCTTCGGCAGCAGGGTCACGCCCAGCCCGCTGGCGACCATCTGTACCAGGGTATGCAGGCTGGTGGCGGCAAACTCCTCGCCCGAGGCGCCGCCGACCGGCCCCATGGATTTCGGCAGGCCGCAGGCGTCCAGCGCGTGTTCACGCAGGCAGTGGCCGTCTTCCAGCAGCAGCAGCGGTTCCGCCACCAGGGCGGCGACCGGCACCGTTTCCAGCGCCGCCAGCCGGTGCCCCGCCGGCAACGCCGCCAGGAAGGGGTCGGCGGCAATTGGCAGGGTTTCGGCCTGGCCACAGGCGCAGGGCAGCGCCAGCAGCAGCAGGTCCAGCCGGCCCGACTCCAGCCCCTCCACCAGGTGCTCGGTCTGGTCCTCGCGCAGCCACAGCTTCAGGCGCGGAAAGCGCTCCCGCAGGGTCGGCATCAGCTGCGGCAGCAGGAAGGGGCCGATGGTGGGGATGACGCCCAGACGCAGCGGGCCGGTCAGCGGGTCCCGCGCCGCCGCCACCGTCTCCGCCACCGCGGCCAGGCTGGCCAAGGCGCCGCGGGCGCGCGCCACCACCTCCAGCCCCAGCGGGGTGAAGATCGGCCGCTTGACCTGGCTGCGTTCCAGCAGGGCGGCGTCCAGCTGGCGTTCCAGCGCGATGATGCCGGCCGACAGCGTCGATTGCGTGACAGCGCAGGCGGCGGCGGCCCGGCCGAAATGGCCGTGGTCGGCCAGCGCCAGCAGGTAGCGCAGCTGTTGCGGGCTGGGCAGGATGTTCATCGAAGCCTTCGATGGAAACGGCAAAAACTATTCATTAGTCGGCCCCGGGGCAGCATGCCATACCCCGCAACCATGGCAGGGTTCCATTGCCTGCCGGTCATTCCACAGCCACCAGGAGGGGCATCATGGCAGCGCTCAAGGGCAGCAAGACCGAAGAGAACCTGAAGGCCGCGTTCGCCGGCGAAAGCCAGGCCAACCGCCGCTACCTGTACTTCGCGCAGAAGGCCGACGTTGAGGGCTACAACGACGTGGCCGCCGTGTTCCGCTCCACCGCGGAAGGCGAGACCGGCCACGCCCATGGCCACCTGGAATTCCTGGAAGCCGTCGGCGACCCGGCGACCGGCCTGCCGATCGGCAAGACCGGCGACAACCTGAAGGCCGCCGTGGCCGGCGAAACGCACGAGTACACCGACATGTACCCGGGCATGGCCCGCACTGCGCGCGAAGAAGGCTTCGAGGAAATCGCCGAGTGGATGGAGACGCTGGCCAAGGCCGAGCGCAGCCACGCCGGCCGCTTCCAGCGCGCCCTGGACGAGCTGAAGTAAGCAGCCGTCCTGCGGGATAGCTACCGAAGGGGGATGGGAGCGATCCCGTCCCCTTTTTAGTGCGTGGATCAGGGAAGATTTCGACGATGCGTGAAGGCAGCCTGGAAGCACCGACCCGTCACCCCATCGCCTGGCGCGACGAGGATTTCTACGACGAGGCCAAGCTGGACGCCGAGATGCGGCGCGTGCTGGACATCTGCCACGGCTGCCGCCGCTGCTTCAACCTGTGCGACAGTTTTCCGCGGCTGTTCGACCTGGTGGATGAGAGCAAGACCGGCGAGCTGGACAGCGTGGACAGCAAGGATTTCAAGCCGATCGTGGAGGCCTGCACGCTCTGCGACATGTGCTTCCTGACCAAGTGCCCCTACGTGCCGCCGCACAGCTTCAACCTGGACTTCCCGCATTTGATGCTGCGCTACCGCGCGGTTGAGGCGAAGAAGCACGGCGTGCCCTTCGTGGATGCGCAGCTGGCCAAGACCGACCGCAACGGGCTGCTGGCCAGCTTTGCGCCGGCGGTGGCGAATTTCGCGACCGAAGTCGGCTCTCCACTGCGGCCGCTGGTGGAGAAGCTGACCGGCCTGCACCGTGACGCCGAACTGCCAAAGTACACCGGCCAGTCCTTCGTGCTGCAGGCCCATGCCAATGCGCCGACCGTGAACGAGGCCGCGCCCGGCTTCGGCCGCCGCGCAGTGATCTACGCCACCTGCTTCGGCAACTTCAATGAACCGGAAGTGGGCATGGCCGCCCGCGCCGTGCTGGCGAAGAACGGCGTTGAGACCCAGGTGGTGCACCCCGGTTGTTGCGGCATGCCGCTGCTGGAGGCGGGCGACATCCCCGCCGTGGCCGCCAGCGCCGACAAGGTGGCGCAGGAACTGAACAAGTGGGTCGATGCCGGCTGGGACGTGATCGCGCTCGTCCCCTCCTGCGCGCTGATGCTGAAGTTCGAATGGCCCTTGATCGTGCCTGAGAATGCCGCGGTGGCGAAGCTGGCCAAGGCGACCTTCGACCTCAGCGAATACATCGTCGACATCGCCCGCAAGGAAGGCGTGGCGCCGGGGATGCAGCCGGTGGAGGGCGGCGTCTCGATCCACATCGCCTGCCATAGCCGGGCGCAGAATTTCGGCCAGAAGGGCGCCGAGATGCTGAAGTTGATCCCCGAGATCGACCTCAACGTCATCGAGCGTTGTTCCGGCCATGGCGGCAGCTGGGGCTACAAGAAGGAAAACTTCGAGGTGGCGCTGAAGGTCGGCAAGCCGGTGGCGCGCAACGTGGCGCAGGCCGGCAAGGGTTGGATGGCCAGCGAATGTCCGCTGGCGGGGCTTCACATTCACCAGGGCGTGGACAGATTGGGGAACGGCGCGGCGCCGCAGCTGGTTTCCCATCCTATCCAGCTGATCGCCCGCGCCTATGGTTTGGAGGGCTGAGACATGAACCGCCGCGAGATCACCGCCGAAGACATCCTGCCGCGCGACACCTGGGCGAAGAAGCGCCTGGAGGAACGCCGCCGGCTGACCGCCGTGAAGCGCAACCGCCGGATCGAGGTGGGGCCGCACGTCACCTTCTACTTCGAGAGCTGGGAGACCATGCGCCACCAGATCCAGGAGATGTGCTGGATCGAGAATGGCGGCCCGGCGCAGATCCCGGATGAACTGATGGCGTACAACCCCCTCGTGCCGCAGGGCGACGAGTTGGTGGCCACCTTCATGATCGAGATTGATGACCCGATCCGCCGCAAGAACGTGCTGGGGCGGCTGGGCGGCATCGAGGATACCGCCTTCATCCGCGTCTTCGGCGAAGTGGTGCCGGCGGTGCCGGAGGCCGACCAGGACCGCACCAGCGCCGATGGCAAGGCCA
Organism: uncultured Rhodospirillales bacterium; assembly: GCA_903835235.1. Lineage (GTDB taxonomy): Bacteria > Pseudomonadota > Alphaproteobacteria > Acetobacterales > Acetobacteraceae > CAIMOR01. The sequence goes on along the minus strand of CAILMF010000081.1, from coordinate 99,493 downwards.
GCAGCGTCCAGTTCGTCCACTTCAAGTTCACGCCTGAACAGGTCGCCCGCTTCCGCACCCCGGGCGCCGAGGTGGTGCTGGGGCTGACCCACCCGAATTACGGCCATATGGCGATTGTGCCGGAAGCCGTGCGGGCGGCATTGGCGACAGACTTCGCCTGATTACCGCGGTCTGCTACCGCGGTAATCAGGGTTTCTGGGCCCTCAGTCGCCGGGCGGCGGCATCCGCCGCCTTGGCTTACGCCGGGTCGCGCTGAAGGCGCGCGGGACGCACGACCGGTGGGCGCCGTTCGGCACCAGGGCGACCTCGTGCCGGAAGGATTGGGCAGGCTGGCCCTGGCAATGGGGCCGGCCTTTTTCATGCCCGCGACCATCGGTCCAGACGATCAAAAATGGAAAAATTATTCGTTGGATCGAAAGTCCCGCCAGCGCGATATCCCCCAAGCGACGGACGGCACGACGCCGCCCGCCACCGAAACACAGGGGATATCAGCAGCATGCTCACCGTTGGCGACACGTTCCCGGCCTTCAACCTCACCGCCGTCAAGGGCGGCGACGAGGGCCTGGGCGGCCCCGGCAAGTCCTTCACCGAGATCTCCTCGGCCAGCGATGCCGGCAAGTGGAAGATCGTGTTCTTCTGGCCGAAAGACTTTACGTTCGTCTGCCCGACCGAGATCGCTGCTTTCGGCAAGCTGGCCGGCGAGTTCGGCGACCGCGATGCGGTGGTCTATGGCGTCAGCACGGATAGCGAGTTCGTCCACCTGAACTGGCGCGTCCACAACGACGACATCCGCAATCTGCCGATCCCGATGCTGGCGGACATCAAGCGCGAGCTCTCCGCCGCGCTGGGCATCCTGGACAAGCAGGAAGGCGTGCCGCTGCGCGCCACCTTCATCGTCGACCCCGACGGCACCATCCAGTGGGCCTCGGTCAATGGGCTGAACGTAGGCCGCAACCCGGCCGAAGTGCTGCGCGTGCTGGACGCGTTGCAGACCGACGAGCTGTGCCCCTGCAACTGGGAGAAGGGCAAGCAGACGCTGGACGCCGCGAAGCTGTTCGAGGCCGCCTGAGTCCTAGCCCCACCCTACCCTCCCCCGCGCGCGGGGGAGGGTTCTGAGCCTACCCTTCCCTGTCGCTGGGAAGGGCATTGAAGGAGCCTCCCCATGTCGCTCGAAGCCCTGCGCAATGCGCTGCCGGACTATGCCAAGGACCAGAAGCTGAACCTCGGCAGCCTGGCGGCCGAAACCCTCCTGACCGAGCAGCAGCGCGCCGGCACCTTCGTGGTCTCGGCGCTGGCCAGCCGCAACCCGCAGGTGATCCGCGCCATCGTGGCCGAGTTCGGCCCGCAGCTTGCGCCCGAGGCGCTTACCGCCGCCAAGGCCGCCGCCAGCGTCATGGGCATGAACAACATCTACTACCGCTTCACCCACCTGGTGGCCGGCGACTACGCCCAAATGCCGGCCAGGCTGCGGATGAACATCATGGCCAAGCCGGGCGTCGAGAAGGTGGATTTCGAACTGTGGTCGCTTGCGGTTTCAGCCATCAATGGCTGCGGCATGTGCATGGAAAGCCACGAGAAGACACTGCTGCAGCACGGCGTTTCCAAGGAAGCCGTGCAGGCCGCGGTGCGGATTGCCGCCGTTGTCCATGCCACTGCGGCAACCCTGGATGGCGAAGCCGCCCTGGCGGCCTGAGCACCGGCTTAAGGCTGCGCTAACCCGGCCGGTGCAGGTTGTGGCCCGGCCGGGAACAGGGCGTCATGCAGGGCAGTTTCAAGACAACGGCGCCGAACCCATTGCGGCGCGTGGCGGACCGGGAGCGCTTCCTGGCCTTTGCCTTCACCGCCGCGGAACTGCTGCTGGAAACCGATGCCAGCGGCACCATCCAGTTCGCCGCCGGCACCTTTCAGCACCGCTTCGGCGAAGCGCCGGAGGCCTGGGTCGGCCGCCACGCCGCGGAGCTGTTCGCCAGCGCCGAGCGTGATGGCTTCACCACCGCCTTCGCCCTGCTTGGCGCGCGCGGGCGGCTGGCGCCGTGCAGCTTCCGCCTGGCGGACCGCACCGCCACACCGGTGGCGGTGGCCGGGCTGGCACTGCCGCAGCCGGAGGGCACCAGCTTCTGCCTGACGGTTTCCGCGATGCCGGTTGCCAACATGAACAATCGGGCCGAAAGCGGCAGCCTGCCCCAGGCGGCCGAAGCCAGGCTGCGCCAGGCCGGCGCGGGCGCCTCGCTCGGCCTGCTGGAACTTTCGGGCCCACACGGGCCGATCACGCCGAAGCCGGAACTGGCGGCGCGGCTGGGCGCCGCCCTGACCGAAGCCAGCGGCGAGAGCCTGGCCAGCGAGCTTTCCGCCGGGCGCTACGGCGTACTGTCCTCCACCGCCACCGACCTGGCCGCCATCGGCGCCCGGCTTGAAGCGGTACTGGCCGAGGCTGGGGAAGCCGGTTCGGTTTCCAGCCGCAGCCTGGCGTTGGAGCAGGACGGGCTTTCCCCGCTGCAGGCCACCCGAGCACTGCGCTACGCCCTGGCCAGCTTTGCCGAGGGCGGCGGCGCGGCGCTGGAGCGCGAGGGCTTCGCCGGCGGGCTGGCGGGCTTCGTCGCCGAGGCCTGCGCCAAGGCGGAGGCGCTGCGCAAGGCCATTGCCGAGCGACGCTTCAAGCTGGCCTTCCAGCCCATTGTCAGCCTGGTGGACCGCCGCGTCCACCACTACGAAGCACTGCTGCGGCCGACGCCAAGCGCCAGCGTGCCGACCGCGCAGGCGCAGGAGTTCGTCACCTTCGCCGAGACGGTCGGGCTTTCCGAGGAGCTGGACTGGGCGGTGGTGGAACTGGTGTGCGAGGCCGCGCGCGGCACCGCCGACGCGCAGATCGCCTGCAATCTGTCCGGCCTGTCGCTGCAATCCCCGGCCTTCCGCGAACGTCTGCTGGCGCTGCTGGATGCCGAGCCGAGCCTGGTGCCGAAGCTGCTGGTGGAGATCACCGAGACCGCCGAGATCGAGCATGAGGCGGAGGCGATCGCGACCGTGGAGGCGCTGCGGGCCCGGAAGCTGCCGCTGTGCATCGACGATTTCGGCGCCGGCGCCGCGGCCTTCCGCTACCTGCGCAGCTTCAGGGTGGACTACGTGAAGATCGACGGGCTGTACGTGCAGCACGCCATGCGCAGCGCCCAGGACCGCGGCTTCCTGGTGGCCATGGTGGAACTGGCGCGCAATGTCGGCGCCCAGGTGGTGGCCGAACGGATCGAGACCGAGGCCGAGTGCTCGGCCATGCAGCAGCTGGGCATCGGCTACGGCCAGGGCTGGCTGTTCGGCAAGGCGGGGCCGCTGCCGACCAGGAGCTAGACCCAACTCCCCACCGGCGGCAGCGTCACCCGCAGACGGGGCGCCACCGCCGGTGCTGGCCGGGCCTCAGTTCTCCACGGTAATGCCGGTCTCCCGCACCACCAGGTCCCAATGCTCGCGGTCCGCCGCCCAGAAGCGGGCCAGGTCTTCGGGCGTGCCGGGCACGCCGGTATGCGCCCCCTGCTGGAAGCGGCGCAGCGTTTCTGGTTGGGCCAGCCACTTGTTGGTCTCGGCATTCAGCTTTTCCACAATGCCGCGCGGCGTGCCGGTGGGGGCAAACAGGCCGAACCAGACCTCCTCATTGAAGCCGGGGTAACCAACCTCGGACAGCAGTGGCAAATGCGGGAACAGCGGGCTGCGCTCCGGCCCGGTCAGCGCCAGCGGCTTCACCTTGCCTTCGCGCATCAACTGGCCGGAGGAGCCGATGTTGTCGATGATGAAGTCGCATTCCCCGGTGACGATGCTCAGCATGACATTCTGCCGGTAGGGGATGTGGACGATGGGAATGCCGGCGCGGCGGCGGAACCGGTCCACCAGCAGATGCCCGACGCTGCCGATGCCGACGCTGGCCATGTTGAGCGGCCCGGGCTGCGCCTTGGCCCAGGCGACGAACTCGGCGGTGGTGGTGCCGGGCACCTTGTTGGCCGCGATCAGCAACATGCCGTAGCGGTAGATGTTGGCGATGGGGGTGAAGGCGCGCACCGGGTCGAAGCCGATGTTGCGGATGACGATGGGCGCCACGACATGGAAGCTGTTGGGCGTGAACAGCAGCGTATAGCCATCCGCCGGTGCATTGGCCGCGACCACGCTGCCAATGGCGCCGCTGCCGCCGGTGCGGTTTTCCAGCACGAAGGGCGTGCCGAAGGCGCGGGCGAAGTGTTCGCACAGCAACCGGGCATAGACATCCGCCGGGCTGCCCGGGGAGCCGGGATAGATGACCTTGACCGGGCGGGTGCCGGGCCAGGTCTCCTGGGCGGCAGTCTGGCCGGCCAGAACCAGGGCCGGCGCGGCAAGCAGGTGGCGGCGATGCATGGGCGATTCCTCCAGCATGTTTTGCGCTACGCTAGAGCAATATCCTTTCCGATGGAATCATCAGATCGGATTTCCTGCTCTGCAACCCATTGAAACTACAGCAAGAAATCTGCTCACACCGATTCAGCGTGCGCGGATGGTGCTGCAGGGGCGTAACTGGCCAGGCGACAAGCGACCGCCGGGAGGGGCGGTTGTGGCCGCCTTCCGCAGCCCGGCAGAGGCGGCCGAGGAGTGGGCGCCGGCCTGCTTCACCCGGGCGCTGCGGCACCGCCACAGGGCGCGTTGGGCCAGGCAGGCGATCTGCGAGAAAATGCGGGGCGGAGGCTGGACGAGCGGCATCGCCCGGTGTAGTGACCCGGCCCTGCCTCGGCATGTCCCCTTCGTCTAGAGGCCTAGGACACCGCCCTTTCACGGCGGCGACACGGGTTCGAATCCCGTAGGGGACGCCAACAGGTTCAGCGGGTTAAGGGCATCACCCTGGCCCCTCTGCAATCCCACCGCCCAGATCGACTTGCGCCCCCGGCATTCCCGGGGCATTCCGCCGGCTGGGTGCAACGGGCATCGCTCGCGTCGCAGGCTAGTTGTTCTTCCTATGTTCTTCACGGTCGGCTACGCTGCCGCCATGCCCGATACACAACCCGCCGCCCTCGCGTGGCTGCACCCCCTCTCGCTGCGCGCGATGCAGTCGGCCGCGGCGGGCGCGCTGGCCTCGGGCAGCGCAGATGCAGCGGCCGAGGCGGCACGGGAGGTCGCTTTGGCGCATTACCCCGCCTTGCCCCTGCCCATGATCGCGGAGGCGGTGGCAGAGGTCATCAAGCAGCAGCGGCACGGCAACGGCGCGCCGGCTCGGCCAGCACCCGCCCCGCCAACCTCCGGGCTGCGCTCCCGATGGTCACAGGCCCCGGCCATAGGGTTTCGCCCGCTTGCCCTTCAAAGCCTCGCGCTGCTTCGCCCCTCACGGAACATCAGCCACCCCGGCGCTACCGGCTGCCGACCGTAGAGCGTCGAGAGGTCGCCCCGGCCGGTGCGCGGCGCGCGGGCACAGAGGCGAAGAAGCGCCATGCTGACCCGGCCCGACCTGGAATAGCCGCCGTGCCTGGGCCACCGCGCCCATGGGAGACTGGCGTGCCCGGCCAGCCCAGCGCTGCTGGCTGGTCTGGCGAAAGGGCCGGAAAGCCTGCCAACATCAAGCCATGCGGAACTGCCCGGGCTGGATGCTTTTCCCCTGGTAGTTCTGCCCAACGGCAGTTGCCACCCCGGCCCCAATCAACCCGCTCCGCGGTATCTCCCCCGCAGGCGTCAGGCCGCCCGCACCCCCGCCAGGAAGCCGTCCACCTCGCTTCGCAGCAGCGCGGCCTGCCGGTCCACATCATCGGCGGCGGCCAGCACCTGGTGCGCCGCCTCGCCGGTTTCCCCGGTCATCATATCCACCGAACCAATGGTGCTCGAGACGTCGGCGGTATGCCCGGCCGCGCCGTGCAGCCCCTGCGCCATCCCCCGCGTCACCTGCACCTGCTGCTCGGTCGCTTCGGCCACCGTATTCACGGAGCCTTCGATGTCCTCAAGCGCCATGCCAATGGCGCGGATCGCCGTCACCGCCTGTTCGGTCGCGCCTTGGATCGCCTGAACCTGCTCGGCGATGGCACCGGTGGCCTGCCCGGTTTGGGCGGCGAGGTTCTTTACTTCGCTGGCGACGATGGCGAAGCCTTTCCCGGCGTCTCCGGCGCGTGCGGCTTCTATCGTGGCATTCAGCGCCAAAAGATTGGTGCGCCCGGCTATTTCGGTAATCAGGCGCACGGATTGGCCAATGCTGCCGGCGGCCTCAACCAGCCCCCGCACCACAGCGTCGGTCTGCCGCGCCTGTGCGGCGGCGGCGGTGGCAGCGGCGGCGGCGGCGCTGATGCGCTGGCCGATGGCGCCGGCGCTGACGGCCATGTCCTCGGTGCTGGTCGCGATCTGCTGCACGCTGGCCGCCGTTTGGTCGGCAGCGCGGCTGACCGCCGCTGCGCTGCGCTTGGTGGCCCCTACGTTCTCAACCATGGTGCCGGCGCGCTGCCCCATGGTGATGGCCGCCGTGTCCAGCCCATCCAACGCCGCGCGCACCTTGATCTCGAAGCCGGACGAGAGCGCGTCCAGTTGCGCCGCCCGGGCCGCGGCGGTGGCAGCCTGTTCGGTACTCTCGGCATTGGAGGCTTCAAGGCGGCCGATCATGCCCGCCACCGCCGTCTGCATCTCCGACAGCGCCTTGAACAGCTTGCTCTCATCCCCGCCGGGACGGAAGCCGATGGGGTTGTCCAGCTTGCCACCGGCAATCGCGATCGCCAGGTCGGCCGCACGCCGCATCGGCCGCATCACGGTGCGGATCAGCGTGAAGTTGACCAGCAGAACCAGTATCAGCGTGGCGCCGACAGTGCCGGTGACAAACCGGTCCGAGGCGGCGACGAATGCCTCGATGTCATCGCGCGCCGCCAGGCCATCGGCGGCGAAACGCCGGACCAGCTGCCCAAAGGCGCGTTCAGTGGCATCGGCCCCGGCGACAAGGGCCAGCGCCTCCCGGCCATGCAGTTGCCCCAGCAGCGCCTTGGCCTGATTGCGGGTAAGCTCCTTCATGGCGCGTTCGATGGCGATGTAGAGGTTGTCCAGCACCTCCGTATGCAGCCGCGTCACTTCGGCCGGGGGCGCGCGCTCGACGGCGATGAGGAGTTGGGTGAAGGCAGCTTCCGCGCGCTGGATATGCACCAGGGACATGAACGCGCTGTCGTAAATGCCGAGGGCCATTTCGCCGAGCGCGGCCTGGCGCTGGCGCGCCGCATAGCCGAGGCCGCCGACGACGACCAGGAAGACCAGGCAGGAGATCACCAGCCGCAGTCGGATGGACATGCGCACATGGGGCATGCGCCAGCGCAGCTTCCTACTGAACATTGATCGTCATCTTCATGCGCGGATGGACGGAACAGCGCATGGTGAAGCGACCCTGCTTGTCGACCAGGTCGCCATGGCCGGCACCGCCTGGCTGCCCCGTATTGGTCCGGGTGAAGGACGAGGTGGCGGGGATGGAAGATGCCGCAATTTCGTCCGGGTTTTCAGCGGCGGTGCAGCCTCCCAGCTTGCATACCCGACCCTTCGCCGCTGGTGATGGTCCGAACGAGCCGATGTGGAAGGCGACACCGGGCTGGCTGGTCTGCGCGCCGAAACTCGGGACTGCCGCCGCCCGTCCGGTCCACATCGGCGGCGGGGATGCCAGCAGTACCAGCGCCGCAGAACGGCCTATCCCGTCGATAACACTCCGCTGCATGAATGTTGCCCCTTGCTCGGTCGGTCTGCCCGCAAGGAAACAGCGCCCGGGTTAAGATTCGATGTGCCCCGGAACGAGTACAATGAGGGGCGATACGCGGCCTGCCGCTGAGCGCCACCGCGGCGCGGATGCATCCTCGGTGCCAGCAAGGGCGCTTCGCCTGGCGGCAGACAGCGTCCTCGCCAGCCGGTATGTTGGCGGCCCGCAGCAGGATCACCGATTGCCCATGCCCGATACCGTCCCCGCGGCCCAGGCCGAAGCCGCCGAGGCGACCCGCTGCCGCGATGCCGGCGACGCCGCGCGCGACAGCCGCGACTGGGCGGGCGCCGAACAGGGCTACCGCGCCTACCTGGCGCTGGAGCCGGCCGATGCGGCGCTGTGGGTGCAGCTGGGCCATGCGCTGAAGGAACAGGGCAAGCTGGCCGAGGCCGAGGCCGCCTATGTCCAGGCCTCGACGCTGGCACCCACCGAGGCCGACACGCAGCTGCAACTGGGCCACCTGCACAAGCTGGCGGGGCGCCGCACCCAGGCCCTGGCGGCCTATGCGGCAGCGCTGCGCCTGGCCCCGCTGCGCGCCGCGCATGACGAGATGGTGGCGCTGGACGACGCCGACATGGCCGCGCTGCTGCTGGCCGAGTGGAACGCCCGCAAGCCGGCCGACTGCATCTACCTGGAGGTCACCGACCTCTTCGTCTACCTGCACGACCATCGCACCGTCTCCGGCATCCAGCGCGTGCAGCTGGGGCTGGTGGCGCATGTGCTGGCGCTGCCGCCGGCGGAACGCGCGCGCTACGCCTTCGTCATCCGCCAGGGCGAGGAGCCCGGCCTGCTGCTGCTGGAGGAATCCCGCGTCGCCGCGCTGGTGCAGCATGTCTCGGGCCACCAGGTGGAGCGCCCGACGCTGGACCGGCTGCTGGAGGCGGCGAAGCGCGGCGCCGGGCGTGCCCTGCCGCAACCAGGCCAATGCCTGCTCGTGCTCGGCGCCTTCTGGGTGGGCGGCAGCGTCGCCCCGGCCTATGCCGCGGCCAAGGCGGCCGGCGCCAGCATCGGCTGCTACATCTACGACCTGATACCCGCGACCCACCCGGAATACTGCGACACCAACCTGGTGGTGGCGTTCACCCGCGCCCTGGCGGAAGGCCTCGCCTTCTTCGACTTCCTGCTGGCCATTTCCGAATACAGCGCCGGCGAGGTCCGCCGCTGGCTGGCCGCCCAGGGCCTGCCCGCCATTCCCGTGGAAGCGGTGCCGCTGGCGCATGACTTCCGCCTGCCCGGCCAGCTGGCGGCACCGGTCCCGGCCCGCTGGCCCACCGCGGTCGCGGCCCTGCAGGGGCGGGACTATGTGCTCTGCGTCTGCACGATCGAGGCGCGCAAGAACCACGCCTACCTGTTCCAGCTGTGGCGCCACCTGCTGGAACAGGGCGTCGCGGTGCCGGAGCTGGTGCTGGTCGGCCGCTTCGGCTGGCGCGTGGCGGACCTCTACGCCCAGCTGCGGGCCACAGGCTTCCTCGGCGGCCGCATCCGCGTGCTGCATGACCTTTCCGATGCCGAGCTGGCCCTGCTGTACCAGCACTGCCGCTTCACCATCTTCCCCAGCTTCGTCGAAGGCTGGGGCCTGCCGGTGGGCGAGAGCCTGACCAATGGCAAGGTCTGCATCGCCAGCAACACCAGCAGCCTGCCGGAAGTGGGCGGCGAGCTGGTGGACTACATCGACCCGCTGAACCTGCATTCCGGCATTGCCGCGGTGCGGCGCTACCTGGAGGACCCGGCGGCACTGGCAGCGCGCGAGGCAGAGATCCGCGACCATTTCCAGCCGCGCGGCTGGGCCGAGGTGGGGGACCGCTTCTTCGCCACCGCCCGCCGGTTGCAGGCCGCACCGCCACGCCCGGCCCAGCTGGCCCGGCTGCCGCAGGGCGCGCTGTTCCGCCCCGCAGCCCTGGTGGACCACGACGTGCCGGCAGCCACGGCCGCGCTGCCGCTGCGCCTGCTGCTGGCCAGCGGCTGGCTGCCGCCGGAAGCACGCGGCGTGCGCTCGGACCCCAAGGCAGCGCCGGCGCTGCTGCGCTTCATCACGGATGCCGCTGAAGGCGCGCCGCTGCTGCTGTTCCTGCGCCTGCGGGTGGAGGATGCCGCGCCCGGCACGCTGCTGCGCCTGGCGCCAAGGCTGGGCGAGCCGCGCGAGGTGGTGCTGGGCAGGCCACGCCCCGGCCTGGTGGGCCCGGGCCGCGCGCTGAGCCTGCGCCTGCATGCCGCGGCGGATGCCGATGGGCTGGTGGAGCTGGCGCTGTCGCTGGAAGCGCCGATGGGGACGCGCATGCGGGCCAAGCCGGGGCGGCTGCTGCTGCAATGCCTGGCGCATGCCGCCGCCGACAACCTGCCGGCGCGGCTGGAGCTGATGGAAGCCCTGCTGCTGGAGAGCGAGGGGTAGGGCAATATGCGTTCAGATGGAATCATCTGAACGCATTTCTTGCGCTGGATTCAATGAGTTCAGAGCACGCTGTGTCCAAGTGGAGGCAGCGCGCTCTGCCCCGCCGTCCCTAAGCCTTACCGTGGCAGTGCTTGTACTTGCGGCCGGAACCACAGGGGCAGGCCGCGTTGCGCGGCGTGCGGAACCAGGTGGACTGGTCGTTCGGGTCCACCCCCTGCGCCGCCGGGCGGTTCGGCGCGGCGGTGCCCATCGGCATCCCCTCGAAGGGCTCTGGCGCCATTTCCAGCTGGCCTTGCGCCTGGTTCGGGTCCGGGTGGCGCATGTCCAGCACGCGCACCGGCTCCGGGCTCGGCGGCGGCGCCTCGGCGTTCAGCTCAATCCGCATCAGCAGGCTGGTCACCCGCTCCCGGAGGTCGCCCAGCATGTTGTTGAACAGCAGGAAGGCTTCGCTCTTGTACTCGTTCAGCGGGTCGCGCTGGCCATAGGCGCGCAGGCCGATGCCCTGGCGCAGATGGTCCAGTTGCAGCAGATGTTCCTTCCAGCACTGGTCGAACACCTGCAACAGCAGGCTCTTTTCCACCATGCGCATGAAGTCGGGGCCTATATTGGCGGCCTTGGCGGCGAAGAACTGGTCGGCGGCCAGCTCGATCCGCTCGCGCACCTGGGTCTCGTCGATGCCCTCTTCCTTGCCCCAGGCGATGATCGGCAGCTCCAGGCCCAGATTCTCGCGCACCTTGGCTTCCAGCCCCACCAGGTCCCATTGCTCGGGGTAGGCGTTCTCGGGGATCGCGGTGGCGACCATGTCGCCGATGCTCTCGCGCCGCATCTCGGCGATGCTCTCGGAGACGTCGTTCGACTGCATGAAGGACTTGCGCTGGGCATAGACCTCCTTGCGCTGGTCGTTCATCACGTCGTCATAGCGCAGCAGGTTCTTGCGGGTGTCGAAGTTGCGCGCCTCGACCTTCTTCTGCGCCTTCTCCAGCGCCTTGTTGATCCAAGGGTGAACAATGGCTTCACCCTCCTTCAGCCCCAGACGTTGCAGCATGCCGCCCATGCGGTCGCTGCCGAAGATGCGCATCAGGTCGTCTTCCAGGCTCAGGAAGAATCGGCTGGCGCCCGGGTCGCCCTGGCGGCCGGAACGGCCACGCAGCTGGTTGTCGATGCGCCGGCTCTCATGCCGCTCGGTGCCGATGACGAAGAGGCCGCCGGCCGCCTTCACCGTCTCGCGCAGCGTGGCGATCTCCGCCTTGTGGCGCGCCAGCGCGGCCTCGAAGGCCTCGCCCTCGCCGCTGCCGGCTTCCTGCCGCGCCAGCATCTCGGCATTGCCGCCCAGCTGGATGTCGGTGCCGCGTCCCGCCATGTTGGTGGCGATGGTGACGGAACCCGGCCGCCCGGCCTGGCTGATGATGGTGGCTTCCTGTTCGTGGTAGCGGGCGTTCAGCACGTTGTGCGGAATCTTCGCCGCCTTCATCAGGCTGGCCAGCAGCTCGCTCTTCTCGATGCTGGTGGTGCCGACCAGGCAGGGCTGGCCGCGGTCGCGCGCCTCGCCGATCAGCTTGACCACGGCGTCGTATTTCTCGGCGGCCGAGCGATAGACCTCGTCGTCGCTGTCCGCGCGGGAGACCGGGACGTTGGTCGGGATTTCCACCACTTCCAGCTTGTAGATCTCGGCGAACTCGTCGGCTTCCGTGGCCGCGGTGCCGGTCATGCCCGACAGCTTGGGGTAGAGCCGGAAATAGTTCTGGAAGGTGATGCTCGCCAGCGTCTGGTTCTCGGGCTGGACGGTGACGTATTCCTTGGCCTCCAGCGCCTGGTGCAGGCCGTCCGAATAGCGCCGGCCCTCCATCATGCGGCCGGTGAACTCGTCGATGATCACAACCTTGTCGTCGCGGTTGATGTAGTCCACGTCCTTGGTGAACAGGACATGCGCGCGCAGGCTCTGGTTGACGTGATGCACCAGGGTCACGTTGTGGAAGTCGTACAGCGTGCCTTCGGTCAGCAGGCCGGCATCGCGCAGCATCTGCTCCACCATGCCGTTGCCTTCCTCGGTCAGGTTGGCGCTGCGCTGCTTCTCGTCCTTGTCGAAGCTGGTGGGGTCCTTGACCAGCTCCTTCATCACCTCGTTGACCGCGCGGTACAGGTCGCTGCTGTCCTCGCTCGGCCCGCTGATGATCAGCGGCGTGCGGGCTTCATCCACCAGGATGCTGTCGACCTCATCCACGATGGCGTAGTTGAACTCGCGCTGGACCATCTCCTCCAGCCGGTACTTCATGTTGTCGCGCAGGTAGTCGAAGCCGAATTCGTTGTTGGTGCCGTAGGTCACGTCGGCGGCGTAGGCGTCGTGGCGCTCCTGGTCGGTCAGGCCATGCACGATCACGCCGGTGGTCAGGCCGAGGAAGCGGTAGAGCTTGCCCATCCATTCGCTGTCGCGCTTGGCCAGGTAGTCGTTCACGGTGACGACGTGGACGCCCTTGCCCTCCAGCGCGTTCAGGTAAACCGGCAGCGTGCCCACCAGGGTCTTGCCCTCGCCGGTCTTCATCTCCGCGATCATGCCGGCATTCAGCACCATGCCGCCGATCATCTGCACGTCGAAATGGCGCAGGCCGAGCACGCGCTTCGCCGCTTCCCGCACCGTGGCGAAGGCTTCCGGCAGCAGCTCCTCCAGCGTGGCGCCGGCGGCCAGGCGAGAGCGGAACTCCGCGGTCTTGCCTTGCAGCTCCTCGTCCGACAGCGCGGCGATGGCCGGCTCCAGGGCGTTGATCTGCGGCACCCGGGCGGAGAAGCGCTTCAGCGCCCGGTCGTTGGAGGTACCGAAAAAGGCGCGGGCGAGGCGGGCGAACATGCGGGGCTTGAGACTCCGGGGCGGGTCCGGCAACTGGCCGCGGCCGGCAGCCCCCATCGGGCCTCCAACGGGCGGACAACTGGCGGACCCAGGCGGCCCGAGAGATAGGAGCGGGCCGGCCCCAGGTCAACGTAGGCCATATGACAGGCCGGATACCTGCCCGGCCCGCCTTGCCGGCCCGGGGCGGTTCCGCCATTGTCCGCACCCGTTTCCCGGAGCCACCGAATGCGCTGCCGCCTTGCTGTCCTGGCCGCCTTGATGCTTGCCCCCGCCTTGCCGGTCGTCGGCGGCCATGCCCTGGCCCAGGCCCCGCGCCCGGCCGCCCCGGCCCCGGCGGCCACCCCGGCCCCTGCCCCGGCGGCCGCCGCTGTCGCCGAGGAAGACCCGGTCCTGGCCCGGATCGAAGGCCAGCCGCTGAAGCTTTCCGACGTGCTGGCCACCGCGGAGGAAGTGCTGCCGCCGGAGCTGCGCGCCATGCCCGGCCCGGCGCTGCTGCAGATGCTGCCGCCCGAGGTCAAGCGCCAGCTGATCGAACGCGCGATTACCGAGCGCACCCTGATCAATGCCGCCCGCGCCATCGGGCTGGACCGCGACCCCGACATCGCCCGCCGGGTGCGCCGCGCCGAGGAGCAGGAGTTGCAGCAGGCGCTGCTGAGCCGCGAGGTGCAGGGCCGCGTCACCGATGCCGCCATCCGCGCCCGCTACGACCGCGACAACGCCAACCCGCAGGGCGAGGAGGAAGTCCGCGCCCGCCACATCCTGGTGCCGACGGAAACCGAGGCCCGCCAGATCCTGGCCGAATTGCAGCGCGGCGGCGACTTCGCCACCCTGGCCCGCAGCAAGAGCCAGGACCCCGGCTCACGCGACGGCGGCGACCTCGGCTTCTTCAAGAAGGGTGACATGGTGCCCGAATTCGCCAATGCCGCCTTTGCGCTGCAACCCGGCCAGCTTGCCCCGGCGCCGGTGCAGAGCCCGTTCGGCTGGCACATCATCAAGGTTGAGGAGCGCCGCCGCGCCAGCGCCCGGCCGTTCGACGAGGTGAAGCAGCAGATCCGCGAGGCGATGCTGCAGGAGGAGGTCACCGGCGTGGTGCAACGCATCCGCGCCGCCGCCCGGGTGGAACGGCTGGACCAGCCGCCGGTGCCGCCGGCCAATTCCCTGCTGAACCAGGCCGCCCCGCCGCCGCCCGCGCAATCCACGCCGACCCAGCCACGGCGGCGCTGATCCTTCGCCCCAAGACCCAGAGAGAGAAGAAGAAATGGCCCTGCCCGTCTCCCCGCTCGCCGTCCCGCTGCCCGAGATGCCGGCCATCGCCGGCGTGCGCCTCGGCGTCATCGAGGCGGGCATCCGATACAAGGGCCGGGCTGACCTGACGATGTTCGAGTTCCCGGCCGGCACCACGGTGGCCGGGGTGTTCACCCGCAACAAGTGCCCGGGCGCCCCGGTGGACTGGTGCCGCGCCGCCATGAAGTCGGGCAAGGCGCGCGCCCTGGTGGTCAATGCCGGCAACGCCAACGTCTTCACCGGCAAGGCGGGGCGCGAGACCACCAAGGCCACTGCCGAAGCCGCCGCCAAGCTGGTCGGCTGCAAGCCCATCGAAGTGTTCCTGGCCTCCACCGGCGTCATCGGTGAGACCCTGCCGCATGAGCGCCTGACCGCCGCGCTGCCGGCGCTGTTCGCCGCGCTGACGCCGGACCGCTGGGCGGAAGCCGCGCGCGGCATCATGACGACGGATACCTTCCCCAAGGGCAGCGTCCGCACGGCCAGGATCGGCGACGCCACCGTCACCATCGCCGGCATCGCCAAGGGCAGCGGCATGATCGCGCCGGACATGGCGACGATGCTCAGCTTCATCGCCACCGACGCCAAGGTGCCGGCGGCGGCGTTGCAGAAGCTGCTGGCCAAGGGCTGCGACAAGACCTTCAACTGCGTGACGGTGGACAGCGACACCAGCACCAGCGACAGCGTCATGGTCTTCGCCACCGGCCAGGTGAAGCACCCGCGCGTGCCGGCCGAAGGCGGCGCGGTGCTGAAGGATTTTTCGCGCGCGCTGCATGAAGTGCTGCACGACCTGGCGCTGCAAGTGGCGCGCGACGGCGAGGGCGCGCAGAAGCTTGTCACCATCAACGTCACCGGCGCGGTCAGCGCCAAGTCCGCGCACCGCATCGCCATGAGCATCGCCAACTCGCCCCTGGTGAAGACCGCCATCGCCGGCGAGGACGCGAATTGGGGCCGCATCGTCATGGCCGTGGGCAAGGCGGGCGAGCCGGCCGACCGCGACAAGCTCAGCGTCGCCGTCGGCGGCACCTGGATGGCGCAGGAAGGCGGCGTGGTGCCGGGCTACGACGAAACCCCCGTGGTGGCCCATATGAAGGGCCGCGAGGTGGAGATCACGGTCGATATCGGCCTGGGCCGCGGCAAGGCCACCGCCTGGACCTGCGACCTGACGCATGGCTACATCGACATCAACGGCAGCTACCGCAGCTGAAGCGCGCGGCGCGGGGGCAACCCCGCGCCGGCCCCTTACCCGAAGGCGCCCCGCAGCACCGCCAGCCGCTCCCGCGCTTCCGCCACCATGCGGGCGATGATCGCGCCGGCCGGCTCCACCTGCTCGATCAACCCGACGCACTGCCCGGCCCAGACGAAGGCGCGGTCCAACTCGCCCTCGTCCGTCCCCAGCGCGTTCATCGTGCCCAGGATCATCGGCACGATCTCCTCCTTCGCGGCACCTGCTGCCTCGGCGGCGAGGATGGCGCGGACATGGCCGCTGTCCAGCGTGCGGCCGGGCATGCCCAAGCTTCGCTTGATGATCCGGGTGTCCTCCGGCTTCGCGCCGGCCAGTGCGTTCTTGTAGTTGGCGTGGGCGCGGGCTTCCGTGCTGGCGACGAAGCGGGTGCCCATCTCCACGCCCTCCGCCCCCAGCGCCAGCGCGGCCAGCAGCCCGGCGCCGCTGGCGATGCCACCGCTGGCCAGCACCGGGATCTTCACCGCCGCCACGGTGCGCGGCACCATCACCATGGTGGTCTCGTCGCCACGGCCCAAATGGCCGCCGCCCTCATAGCCCACCGTGGCCACCATGTCGGCGCCGGCGGCCTCGGCCTTCTTCGCCAGCTCCGGCCCGGCGGTCAGCACCAGCACCTGGGCGCCGGCGGCCTTGCAGCGCGGGATGAACGGCGCCGGGTTGCCGGCGGTCAGCGCGATCACCTTCGCCCCGGCCTCCAACGCCGCATCCAGCAGCGCCTCGATCGGGGAGCGCCCGATCGGGAAGTTCACGCCGAACGGCTTGTCGGTCAGCGCCTGGCAGCGGGCGATCTCCGCCTTCAGCTCGGCCGGGGTGCACAGCCCGCCATGGCGGTCGGCGCCGATGCCGGCCGTGGCGATCTGCCCGAGGCCACCGGCATTGGAGACGGCGGCGGCGAGCTCCGCCGTGGCGACGCGGGCCAGGCCGCCCTGCACGATGGGGTAGCGAATGCCAAGCGCCGCGGTGACGCGGGTGTTGATGCTGTCGGTCATATTCTATTCCACTGTTGCGCCGGAAAGCCTGACGGCGGCGGCCCATTTGTCGATCTCGGTAGCGACGAAGCCGCTGAACTCAGCCGGCGTCATCGGTCGCGGCAGCGCGCCGATACGCCCAAGCGCCGCCTGCCCGGCCTCGCTGCGCACCGCGGCGCCAATCTCGGTGGCGATGCGCGCGACGATGGCGGGCGGCGTGCCGGCCGGCGCCATCAGCCCCTGCCAGGCGAGGATCTCGAAGCCCGGGATGGTCTCGGCCAGGGTCGGCAGCTCCGGCCAATCCGGGTGGCGCTGCGCGGTGGAAATGGCCAGGCCGCGCAGATTGCCGCCGCGCAGCTGCGTCGCCATCGGCGGCAGGTTTTCGAACAGCGCGGGAATGCGGCCGGACATCACCTCCGTCACCGCCGGGGCGCTGCCACGGAACGGCACATGCACGCCCTGCGCGCCGATGGCGTTCAACAGCAGCGCCATGGCCAGGTGCGGCACCGTGCCGATGCCGGCCGAGGCATAGGCGACGCCATTGCCCTGCGCCTTGGCCCAGGCGATGAACTCGGCGGTGCTTCGCGGGGGCAGGCCGGGATGCACGCCCAGCACATTCGGCACCGCGCCCAGCAGCGTCACCGGCGCGAAGTCCCGTCGCAGGTCGAAGCTGAGGTTCTTGTAAAGCGTCTGGTTGATCGCCGCGGCACCGGCAGCCACCACCAGGGTCTGGCCATCCGGCGCGGCGCGGGCGACCGTTTCCATGCCCAGATTGCCGCCGGCGCCGGGGCGGTTCTCCACCACGCAGGGCACGCCCAGCGCCCGGCCCAGCACATCGGCGGCGAAGCGGCCCAGCAGGTCATTCGCCCCGCCTGGTGTGTAGCAGGAGATGATGCGGATGGCGCCGTTCGGCCACTCCGCCGCGCGGGCAACGGCGGGTGCGGCCAGGGCCGCCGCCAGCAGGCTACGCCTTTGCATGGCGCACCATGTCGCGCGCGATCAGCACCTGCTGCACCTGGCTGGCACCTTCGAAGATGCGCAGCAGGCGAACGTCGCGGAACAGCTGCTCCACCGCCACGCCGCGCATGTAGCCCATGCCGCCATGCATCTGCACCGCGCGGTCCGCCACGCGGCCGACCATCTCGGAACAGAACAGCTTGCAGCAGGCGATGTCGGCGATGATCGGCCCCTGCGCCTCGCCGGCGGCATCGAAGGCGCGGGCGACTTCCAGGATCATGCTGCGCCCGGCCAGGGTCTCGGCCCGGCTGTCGGCCAGCATGGCCTGCACCAGCTGGAACTCCGCGAGGGGTTGGCCGAACTGGCGGCGCTGCATGGTGTAGCTCAGCGCCTCCTCCACCAGGCGCTGCGCCTGGCCGACGCAGGTGACGGCCACGTGGAGGCGGGCGTGGTTGATGCCGCGCATCGCCGTCTTGAAGCCGCCGCCCTCGCGCCCGCCGACCAGGTTGGCAGCGGGGATGCGGACGTTGTCGAAGTAAACCTCCGATGTCGCGCTGCCGTCCTGGCCCATCTTCTTGTCGGCCGGCCCGCAGGACAGCCCGGGCGTGCCGGCGGGGATGATAAACGCAGAAATGCCGGCGGCATCCTTCGACGCTGCATCGGTGCGGGCCATACAAACAAAAACCTGGGCCTGCCGCGCATTGGTGATGTAGCGCTTGGTGCCGTTCAGCACGAAGTGGTCGCCGTCGCGCTCGGCCTTGGTGCGGAGACTCCCGGCGTCGCTGCCGGCTTCCGGCTCGGTCAGGCAGAAGGCGGCGGTGACTTCGCCGCTGGCCATGCGCGGCAGCCATTCCTGCCGCTGCGCCTCGGTGCCGTTGTACAGGATCGGCTGGCTGCCCAGGCCAATGGTGGTGGAGAAACGGGCGCGATAGACGCCGCTGGCGCGCGTCACCTCGAACATCACCCGCACTTGCTGTTCCATGCTCAGCCCCAGGCCGCCATAGCGGGTGGGGATGGAGATGCCGAACAACCCGATGTCGCGCAGCAACTGCGTCAGGTCCTCGGGCAGCGTCTCCTGGCCATCCAGCCGCGGTTCCGCCGGGATCAGCTTCTCCGCCACCAAGCGGCGTATACTGTCAAGATAGGCATCGAATTCCGCGGCGCTGGGCGTGGCTTCGGTCATGGGGTTCCTCCAGCCGGCACTGTCCCGGCCGCCGGCGCCCCGGTCAAGCGGCTCAGGCGCCGAGCAGCCAGACCGCGTCCTTCACCAGGTTGCGCAGCGACAGCAGCATGATGACCACGCCGACGATCATCATCAGCGGCCGGTCCGGCAACTTGCGGGTGATCATGGCGGCGAAGGGCGCGGCGATGACGCCACCGATCACCAGGCCGAGGATGACGCGCCACAGGTCGAAGCCCAGGGTGAAGAAGAACACCACCGAGGCGGCGAAGGTGACGAAGAACTCGGCGGCGCAGGTGGAGCCGATGGCAACGCGCGGTACGTCGCCCCGCCCGATCAGCGTGGAGGCGACCATCGGCCCCCAGCCGCCGCCGCCGATGGCGTCCAGGAAGCCGCCGATCAGGCCGAGGAACGTGACGTTCTTTTGCGGCGCGGCCGGCGGGCGCGGGCGAATGGCGCGGTAGAGGATGACGCCGCCCAGGATGATGAGGTAGATGCTGATAGCTGGGCGGATGTAGCGTCCCTCGACGTCGCTGAGCAGATAAGCGCCGACCATGGCGCCGAGCACGCCGGGTACGGCCAGGCGCATCACCAGGTCCCGGCGAATATTCCCCTGCCGCCAGTGCGAGAGGCCAGAAGCGCCCGTGGTGAAGGTTTCCGCCGCATGGACGCTGGCGCTGGCCGTGGCCGGTGAAACGCCGATGCTCAGCAGCACACTGGTGGCGGTGAGGCCATAGGCCATGCCGATGGCGCCATCCACCATCTGCGCGACGAAGCCAATGATAACGTAAAGGAGAATTTCTTCGAGCATCCGGCGTCCCCAGGTTGCGGACATCCCCCCTTGGGGGCGAGATAGCGGGAACGCGATGGCGGTGCCAAAGAAATAACTGCGGCCTTGCGGTTGCCGCCGCGCTTTGGTTGGCTGGCCTAGACGACGAGCGGAGTTTCCCATGCAAACCACGCGCAGGCAGGTCTTGGTGGCGGGCAGTGCCCTGGCGGTGGCAGGCGGTGGGCCGGCCTTCGGCCAGGCGCCGCAACGCGGCGGCACGCTGACCGTGCAACTGACCAGCGAACAGCGGGTGCTGAACCCGGCGATCCAGGCCAGCACCGGCGTCTATGTCATGGCCAGCAAGATCGTCGAACCGCTGGTGGACCTGGACGCGCAGGGCGAACCTGTCGGCGTGCTGGCGGAACGCTGGGAGGGCAGCGCCGATGGCCTGACCCACACCTTCCATCTGCGCCGAGGCGTGCAGTGGCACGACGGCAAGCCTTTCGTGGCCAAGGACGTGCAGTTCAGCGCCATGGAGTGCTGGAAGAAGATCCTGAACTACGGCACCACGCTGTACCAGTTTCTGGAAGCGGTGCAGACGCCGGACGAGCACACCGCCGTGTTCCGCTTCAGCAAGCCGATGCCGCAGGGCCTGCTGCTGCGGGCGCTGCCGGACCTGGGCCATGTGATCCCGGCGCATGTCTACGCCGGCACGGATATCCGCACCAACCCGGCCAATACCGCGCCGATCGGCACCGGCCCCTTCGTGTTCAAGCAGTATGAACGCGGGCAATACCTGATCGCCGAGCGCAACCCGAATTACTGGCGCGGCAATGGCCAGCCCTATCTGGACCGCATCGTCTGGCGCTTCATCAGTGACCGCGCCGCCGCCAGCGCCGCGCTGGAAAGCGGCCAGGTGCAGTTCAGCCCCTATTCCGGCCTGGCGCTGTCAGACATTTCGCGCCTTTCCAAGGATGCGCGCTACACCGTCAGCACGCGCGGCAATGAGGGCAACACCGCCCACACCGTCATGGAGATGAACCTGCGCCGCGCCGAACTGGCCAAGGTGGAGGTGCGCCGCGCGCTGTGCCACGCGCTCGACCTCGGCTTCTTCATCGAGAACTTCCTCTACGGCTACGCCAAGCTGGGCACCGGGCCGATCCCGTCGAGCAGCGCGCCGTTCTATGTGCCGCGCTCCGCGCCCTATCCGTTCGACCGCGCCAAGGCCGAGCGCATGCTGGACGACGCCGGCTACAAGCGCCCGAGCCGCGGCGCCATGCGCTTCGCCCAGCCGCTGAAGCTGCTGCCGGCGCCCTGGGGCGAATACACCGTCAACTTCGCCACCTTCATCCAGCAGAGCCTGCGCGAGATCGGCGTGCGGGTCGAGATCGAGGCGCGCGACGCCCCTGGCTTCCTCACCGGCGTGTACCGCGACCACAATTTCGACCTGACGACCGGCTGGCACCAGTACCGCAACGACCCCGCGGTCAGCACCACCGTGTGGTTCCGCACCGGCAGCCCGGTGGGGGCGCCCTGGACCAACCAGTATGGCTACGACAACCCCGCCATGGACCGCGCGATCGACGTGGCCGCCACCGAATTGGATCCGACCAAGCGCAAGGCGCTGTACCAGGACTTCGTCAAGCTGGCGGTGGACGACGTGCCGGTGCATTGCGCCGTGGAGCACGCCTTCATCAGTGTCTATTCCAAGCGGCTGATGGGGTCGCACAACACGCCGCGCTGGTCCTCCTCCAGCTGGCATGACGCCTGGTTGGCACCGGCGTGAGGCCGTCCGATGGCTGGAGCGCCACAGGGCGCGGAAGCCTGAATCGGCCGGCCCGGCCATGAAGCGGATCGGCGGGCTGGCGCTGCGGCGCCTGGCGCAGTCCGTGCCGGTGCTGCTGATCATCCTCATCGGCCTGTTCCTGCTGCTGCAACTGGCGCCGGGCGATACCGTGGACGCGTTGCTGGCACAGATGGGCGGCGGCGACGCGGCCGTGGCGGCGCGGCTGCGGCAGGATTACGGGCTGGATGTCTCGGTGCCCGTGCAGCTCGGCCGCTACCTGGTGCGGCTGCTCAGCTTCGACCTGGGCATGAGCGCGATCTACGGCAAGCCGGTCGCCAGCGTCATCTTCGAACGGCTTGCGGTGACCGCGCTGTTCATGTCCTGCGCGCTGGCCTTTGCGTTTTCCGCCGGGCTGGTGCTGGGCGTACTGGCGGCGCGGCGGGTCAATGGCTGGCCGGATACGCTGATCTCCACCCTTGGCCTGGTGTTCTACGCCATCCCCAGCTTCTGGCTGGGGCTGATGCTGATCGTGCTGTTCAGCGTCAAGCTGGCCTGGCTGCCGCCGGGCGGCTTCGAGAGCATCGGGCAGGGGCTGACCGGGTTGGCGCATGTGCTGGACGTGGCGCGGCATTTGGTGCTGCCGATCCTGTCGCTGTCGCTGATCTTCCTGGCCATCTACCTGCGGCTGATGCGCGCGAGCATGCTGGAGGTGATGACGCTGGACTTCGTCCGCACCGCCCGCGCCAAGGGGCTTTCCGAGGGCCATGTGCTGCGCCGCCACGTGCTGCGCAACGCGCTGCTGCCGATGGTCACCTTCGTCGGCCTGCAATTCTCCACCATGCTCGGCGGTTCCGTGGTGGTGGAGAGCGTCTTCTCGCTGCCCGGCCTGGGGCGCCTGGCCTTCGAGAGCGTGGTGCAGCGCGACCTCAACACGCTGCTCGGCATCGTGCTGGTCTCCGCGGTGCTGGTCATTGTGGTGAACTTCATCGTGGACCTGCTCTACGCCAAGCTGGACCCGCGGATCGTGGCCAGATGAGCCCGGCCCTGCGTGCCTTCCTGCGCTCCCCGCCGGGCATCCTCGGCGTGGCGCTGCTGCTGGTGGTGCTGTTCGCCGCGCTCTCGGCGGACTGGTTCTTCCCGCGTGACCCACTCTCCCTGGCCGGCCGCCCGCTGCAATGGCCGGGGCAGAACCCACGCCTGCTGCTGGGCACCGACAATCTCGGCCGCGACATCGCCGGCTTCATCTGCCACGGCGCGCGCGTCTCGCTGCTCATCGGCCTGGTCGCCACGGTGGTCGCGGTCGGCCTCGGCACCCTCGTCGGCGCCATCGCCGGCTTCTACGGCGGCTGGGTGGATGATGCGCTGATGCGGGTGACCGAGGCGTTCCAGACCGTGCCCAACTTCATCCTGCTGCTGGTGCTGGTGGCGGTCTTCGGCAGCGAGCTGGAGGTCATCACCATCGCCATCGGCCTGGTCGGCTGGACCGCGCCCTGCCGCCTGGTGCGCGCCGAGTTCATGAGCCTGCGCACCCGCGAATACGTGCTGGCGGCGCGCGGCCTCGGCGTGCGCGA
Organism: uncultured Rhodospirillales bacterium; assembly: GCA_903835235.1. Lineage (GTDB taxonomy): Bacteria > Pseudomonadota > Alphaproteobacteria > Acetobacterales > Acetobacteraceae > CAIMOR01. Next base: position 76,802 of record CAILMF010000081.1, on the reverse strand, counting down.
CGCCGGGCTGATCTTCCGGGAGATCCTGCCCAACGCGCTGCCGCCGGTCATCGTTTACGCCAGCGTCGTCATGGCCGTCGCCATCCTGATGGAAAGTGCGCTGGCCTTCCTCGGGCTCAGCGACCCCAACATCGCCAGCTGGGGCAACATGATCGGCGCCGGGCGCAGCGTGCTGCGCACCGAATGGTATGTCTCAGCCATCCCCGGCGTCGCCATCCTGGTCACCGTGCTGGCCTTCTCCCTGGTGGGGCAGGGCCTGAACGACGCGCTGAACCCGCGGTTGCAGGCGGTATGACGGCGCATCCCGCCAGCCAGGGCGCCCCGCTGCTCGCGCTGCGCCACCTCAGCGTGCGCCTGCCCAAGGGCGCGGACCGCGAATTCGCCTTGCAGGATGTCTCGCTGGAGGTCGCCGCCGGCGAGATCGTCTGCGTGGTGGGGGAAAGCGGCTCGGGCAAGTCGCTGACCGCCATGGCCATCCTCGGCCTGCTGCCGGGCCGCGTCACCTTGGACAGCGGCGCGATAGAGCTGGAAGGCGAGGACCTGGCGGCGCTGCCGCCGGCGCGGCTGCGCGCCATCCGCGGCGCCCGCATCGGCATGGTCTTCCAGGAACCGATGACCGCGCTGAACCCACTGATGCCGGTGGGCCGCCAGGTCGAGGAGATGCTGGAGGAACACACCGACCAGCCCCGCCCGCAACGCCTGGCCCGCGTGCAGGCGCTGCTGGCCGAGGTCGGCATCCCCGACCCCGTCGCCGCCGCCCGCGCCTTTCCGCATGAACTCAGCGGCGGCCAGCGCCAGCGCGCGATGATCGCCATGGCGCTGGCGCTGGAGCCGCGCCTGCTGATCGCGGATGAGCCGACGACGGCGCTGGACGTCACCACCCAGGCACGCATCCTCGCCTTGGTGCAGGAAATCCAGCGCCGCCGCGGCACCGGCGTGCTGTTCATCACCCATGACTTCGGCGTGGTGGCGGAAATCGCCGACCGCGTGGTGGTCATGCAGCATGGCCGGGTGGTGGAAACCGGGCCGGCGCAGCAGGTGCTGCACGCGCCGCAGCACCCCTACACTCAGGCGCTTATCGCGGCTGTGCCGCCGCTGGCCCCACCGCCACGCGCCATGGCGGCACCCGGCCCCGCGGTGCTGGCGGTCAGCGGCCTGCGCAAGACCTATCGCAGCGGCGGCATACTGGCCGCCAAGCGCGTGGTGGAAGCCGTGCGCGGTGTCGACTTCACCCTGCACCAGGGCGAGACGCTCGGCATTGTCGGCGAGAGCGGCAGCGGCAAGTCCACGGTCGCCCGCATGCTGGTGCGGCTGCTGGCCGCCGATGCCGGCAGCATCACCTTGCAGGGCGAGGACCTGCTGGCGCTGAACGTCAGCGACTTCCGCGCCCGTACCGCGCTGATCCAGATGGTGTTCCAGGACCCCTTCGCCTCGCTCAACCCGCGCCGCCGCGTCGGCGAGATCATCGCCCAGGGCCTGCGCGTGCACGGCACGCCGCGGGCGGAGGCCGAGGCGCGCGTCGCCGAGATGCTGGCCCTGGTCGGGCTGGACCCGGGCGCCATCCGTCGCTTCCCGCATGAGTTCAGCGGCGGCCAGCGCCAGCGCATCGGCCTGGCCCGCGCCCTGGCCATGCAGCCTGCCGTCCTGGTGGCGGATGAGCCGGTCAGCGCATTGGATGTCAGCGTGCAGGCGCAGGTGCTGGCGCTGCTGGCGGAAGCCAAGCAGCGGATGGCGCTTTCCCTGGTGTTCATCACGCATGACCTGCGCGTGGCGGCGCAGGTCTGCGACCGTATCCTGGTGATGCAGCGTGGCCTGGTGGTGGAAGCCGGCGAGACCGCGACGCTGTTCGCCGCGCCGCGCCACCCCTATACCCGCGCGCTGCTGGCCAGCGTGCCCGGTCGCGGCTGGCAGCCAGGCGCTGGCGCGGCTGCGCTCTCGGGCGCAGAATAGTCCGACAAGGGGGGCCGTCGCCATGCAGATGACCGAGAACCAGATGGGCGGCAGTGCCGTGCTGGCGCTGGATGGGCGGTTGGATTCGGTGACCGCGCCGGCGGTGGAAGCCCGCCTGGTGGGGCTGCTGGCGCGCGGGCCGGTGGTCGCCGACCTGGCGGCGGTACGCTACGTCTCCTCGGCCGGGCTGCGCGTGCTGCTGAAGGCGGCGAAGGATGCCAAGGCGGCGGGTACGCGCTTTGCGGTCTGCGGCATGCAGGCGGCGGTGAAGGAGGTGTTCGAGGTCAGCGGCTTCGACCGCGTGATCCCCGCCTTCGCCACCGCCACCGAAGCGACGGGCGCCTGAGCCGATGCCGACCGCAACCTCGCACGACGGCGTGGCCCTGCATTACGACCTGCACGACTTCACCGACCCCTGGACCACCAAGCCCACGGTGCTGCTGCAGCACGGCTTTGGCCGCAGCGGGCGGATGTGGTTCGGCACCATCCCGGCGCTGGCGCGGCACTACCGCATCATCTGCCCGGACTTCCGTGGCCTTGGCCATTCCGGCCGGAATTTCGACCCCGCCACCGGCGTCAACGCGGCGAACTACCTGGCCGACCTGCGCGCCATCCTGGACCATGCCGGGGTGGACCAGGCGCATTTCGTCGGCGAGAGCATCGGCGGTACGGTTGGCTACGCCTTCGCCGCCGAACACCCGGAGCGGGTGCGGACGCTGAGCGTCATGGCCTCCCCCACCTACATCAATGACTGGATGCGTCACGCCTACGCGGCCGGCCACCCAAGCTGGCCCGAGGCGATCGAGACGCTCGGCAGCGCCGGCTGGGCGGCCGCCACCAACACCGCCGCGCGCTTCCCGGCCGAGATGGGCGCCGGCTTCCACGAATGGTACGCCGCCCAGATCGGCCAGGCGCCGACGCCGGTGCTGGCGGCGATGGCGCGCTTCGCCATGGGCGTGAATGTGGAACCGCTGCTGCCGAAGATCACCGCGCCGGTGCTGGGGCTGTTCCCTTCGGCTGGGCAGATCGCCACCACCGAACAGGAGGCGACGCTGCGGCGGCTGATCCCGGATGTGCGGACGGTGCGGATGAGCACACCCTACCACATGGTGCAGTTCATGCAGCCGGCGGCCTGTGCCGAGCAGGTGCTGCGCTTCCTGCTGCTGCAGGATGGCATCGCGGGCTGACGCCGCCAGGGCGGTAACGGCAGGCGCTATTCCTCGTCGTCCAGCGCGTGGGCGTGCAGGTCTTCCAGGGCGCAATGTTCCAGCGCGCCGATATGCGTGGCTTCCAGCAGCACCGGGGGGGCGCAGCCGGACCGGCGGGCTTCCTCCCAGCGCGGGGCACACAGGCACCAGCGCGCGCCGGGCGCCAGGCCAGGGAAGCCGTATTCCGGCCGCGGCGTCGAAAGGTCGTTGCCGACGCTGCGGCTGAAGGCGAGGAACTCGGCGGTGAGTTCCACGCAGACCGTATGGCTGCCGTGGTCCTCGGGGCCGGTATTGCAGCACCCATCCCGGAAGAAGCCGGTGATGGGCGCCACCGAACAGGGCAGCAGCGGGCCGCCGAGAACCGACGTCCCTTCGGCCCGCCGCGCAAACATCAGGCGGCCGCGCGCACGGCGGCGGCCTTCACGTCGTCACCGACCACACCAGCAAAAGTGTGGAAGTTCTCCTCGAACAGGCTGACCAGCTTGGCCGCGGTGGCGTCATACGCCGCCTTGTCAGCCCAGCTCTCGCGCGGGTTCAGCACTTCGGCCGGAATGCCCGGCAGCGACTTCGGCATCATCAGGCCGAAGAACGGGTCCTGCACGAACTCCACCTGGGCCAGGCTGCCATCCAGCGCGCCGCGCAGCAGGGCGCGGGTGTGCTGGATAGACATGCGCTTGCCGGTGCCATAGGCGCCGCCGGTCCAGCCGGTGTTGACCAACCACACCTGGGCGCCGTGCTTGTCGATCAGCGCGGCCAGCATGCGGCCATAAACCTCCGGGTTGCGCGGCAGGAAGGGCGCGCCGAAGCAGGTGGAGAAGGTCGCCTGCGGCTCCTTGCCGAGGCCCTTTTCGGTGCCGGCCACGCGGGCGGTGTAGCCCGACAGGAAGTGGTACATGGCCTGCGCCGAGGACAGCTTGCTGATCGGCGGCAGCACGCCGAAGGCATCGGCGGTCAGCATCACCACGTTCTTCGGCAGGCCGGCCATGCCGCCCTTGACCGTGTTGGGGATGAACTCCAGCGGATAGCAGGACCGGGTGTTCTCGGTCAGGCTGCCATCTTCCAGGTCCAGGTTGCCGTGCTCGTCGGAGACCACGTTCTCCAGCACGGCGCCGAAGCGGTGGCTGGCATCCCAGATCTGCGGCTCGGCCTCGCGGCTCAGCTTGATGACCTTGGCGTAGCAGCCGCCTTCGAAGTTGAAGACGCCCTTGTCGGACCAGCCATGCTCGTCATCGCCGATCAGGCTGCGCTCGGGGTCGGAGGACAGCGTGGTCTTGCCGGTGCCGGACAGGCCGAAGAACAGCGCGGTGTCGCCGTTCTTGCCGACATTGGCGGAGCAGTGCATTGGCAGCACGCCGGCGGCCGGCATCAGCCAGTTCATCACGGTGAAGATGCTCTTCTTCACCTCGCCGGCGTAGCTGGTGCCGGCGATCAGGATGGTCTTGGCGGCGAAGCTGAGCGCGATGCAGGTGCTGGTGCGGCAGCCATCCTGCTCGGGGCTCGCCTCATACTCCGGGGCGTGCAGGATGGTGTAGTCGGGCGTGAAGCCGGCCAGGTCGGCCTGCGGCGGGCGGATGAACATGTTGCGCGCGAACAGCGCGTGCCAGGCATTGGTGGTGACCAGCCGCACCTTGATGCGGTGCGCCGGGTCGGCGCCGGCGTAGAGGTCCTGGGTGAACAGCACGTCCTTGGCGCCCAGCCAGGCGCGCACCTTGGCGGCCAGGCCCTGGAACTTCTCGACCGGCATCGGCCGGTTGACCTTGCCCCACCAGATCTGGTCATGCACCTCGGCGTCGTCGACGACGAACTTGTCCTGCACCGAACGGCCGGTGTGGACGCCGGTGACGCCCATGAAGGCGCCATCGGCCGAAAGCCGGCCCTCGTTGCGCATCATGGCGTGCTTGACCAGCGACGCGGCGGTCAGGTTGGCATGCAGCTGGGCCGGGGCGGCAACGCCGGTACCGGCGAGGGCGGAAGCAGGCGCGGTCATTTTGGAATTCCTCCAGGCTGGTGACGGGCGGGCCACCTGAGATCGAGAAACGGCGCCGTCCGAGTGCCGGGCGTGTCGCTGCCTTACGTGGCGAAATTAAGCCCACGCAGACCTGCGGTCAACGTGAGCGACCTTAATTTAAAGATTAGTTGAGGTGGAAATTGTCGTGGCTTGTCGTGCTGCTAGACTGTTGATGCTGTCACCAATTCTTGCCGCAGTGCAGCAATGCTGCGGGCTTGCGCGCTGAATGCCAGACGCAGGCTGCTCTCGCCATCGCTGAGGTCGCAGCCATCGGGGTCCAGATTCGTAAGCCGCCAGGCCCCGGGAGCAGCGCCCAGCCGAAGGGCGATCCGTTGCACCGCGGGGGCGTGATCCTCGTTCATGTGCTGCACGACGCTCGCCGCGGCTGCCGCCACCAGCGCCACCGCGGCCGGGTCGGGCAGAAACTGGTCGGCCCGCAGCCGCTGGGCGCGGGCGAAGCCGCCCACCAGCAGGGCATTGGCCGGCACCACGCGCCAAAGGCCGAAATCGGCGAACTCGGCATACACAGCGGCGTAGGGGTGGCGGGCCAGCCAGCGCGCCTTCAGCGCCGCATCCTCGATCCGCTCGGCCAGCCCGGTCAGCGTGACGCGCGGCGTGGTCTGCGGGTTGGGGCCGGTGGGGGCGCCCTGGAACAGCAGGGAACAGCGCGGCTCCGCGGCCAGGTGCCGGGTATGCTCGGCCAGGGTGGAAAGCCACAGCAGAATGCCCAGGTCCGGCGCGGCGGCCGGGGTCACCAGGCTGGCGAAGGGCTGGCCCCCGGCGCTGGTGGCCAGGGTGGCGCTGCTGGCCTCGCGGACCAGGCATCGCGCTTCGAATCCCGCCGCTGTGGCCATATCAATCCCGTCCGGCTTGCGCCACAATTGGCGCCGAGACTAGCGCCTGATCCGCGCAGGCGGAATCGCCGAAGCGGTGAATCAGCCGCTCAAGATGTGCTGCTGGAGCTTCGACCATGCCCCATACCATCGCCCTGGTGGATGACGACCGCAACATCCTGACCTCCGTCTCCATGACGCTGGAGCAGGAAGGCTTCACCGTGCGCACCTACACGGATGGTGAGAGCGCGTTGCAGGGCCTGCTGGCCCGGCCGGTGGACCTGGCGGTGCTGGATATCAAGATGCCGCGCATGGACGGCATGGAGTTGCTGCAACGCCTGCGCCAGCGCAGCGCCATGCCGGTGATCTTCCTGACCAGCAAGGACGAGGAAGTCGACGAACTGATGGGGCTGCGGCTCGGCGCCGACGACTACATCACCAAGCCGTTCAGCCAGCGCCTGCTGCTGGAACGCATCCGCGCCCTGCTGCGCCGCAAGGACGCGGCCCGGGCGGAAGCCTCCGGCCAGCCCTCCGGCGGCGTCATCGTCCGCGGCGACCTGGTGCTGGATGAGACGAAGCATACCTGCGTCTGGAAGGGCAAGGACATCCAGCTGACCGTCACCGAGTTCCTGCTGGTGAAGGCCTTGGCGCTGCGGCCGGGCATGGTGAAGAACCGCGACCAGCTGATCGACGCCGCCTATGGCGAGAACATCTATGTGGATGACCGCACCATCGACAGCCATGTGAAGCGCGTGCGCAAGAAGTTCCGCCAGGGCGACGAGGAGTTCAACCAGATCGAGACGCTGTACGGCATCGGCTACCGCTACAAGGAAGCCTGATGCTGGCGCCCGCTTTGGCACGGCCCCTGGCGTCGCTGCGCCGGGGCTGGCGGCGCTGGCGCCAGCCGGTGGACCTGCGCACCCGCTGGCGCAGCCCGCTGCTGCGCCGCATCCTGCTGGTCAACGCGCTGCCGCCGGCGCTGCTGGCCACCGCGTTGCTGTACCTGGACCAGTACCAGAACGGCCTGTTGGCCGCCGAGGTGGAGGCCATGCGCACCCAGGCGCGCATCTACGCCGCCGCGGTGGGCGAGGCCGCGGTGCGCACCCAGGACGAGGTGGCCACCTTGAACGGCGACGTGGCCCGCCCGCTGCTGCGTCGACTGGTGGAACCCTCGCCCAATACCCAGGCGCGGCTGTTCGACAATTCCGGCGTGGTGGTGGCCGACAGCCGGGTGCGCGAGGGCGCCGGCGGCGCCGTGGTGACGGAACCCCTGCCGCCGCCGGAGCCGCGCGGCCAACTCTCGCTTAAGCTGTCCGGGCTTTCCGACCGGCTGCTGGCCATGCTGCCGCACAGCCTGTTCGGCGGCCCGCCGCGCGGCGACGTGGTGGTGGATTTGAACCCCGACGCCCCGAGCTTCGACTGGCAGCCGGCCTTCGACCAAGGCACGCCTGACCGGCGGGAGGAGCTGCGCCTGGCGCTGGAAGGCGGCGTCCGCCCCTATATCCGCCGCACCAATGACGGCCGCCTGCTGGTCTCGGTGGCGGAGCCAGCGAAGCGCGGCAACCAGAGCGTGGGCATCGTGCTGTTGACGCGTGAGGCGCGTGAGGTGGACCAGCGGCTGTTCGACATCCGTGCTTCCGTGCTGGGGCTGTTCGGCACCGCGCTGGCGCTGACGGTGGCGCTGAGCTTCTACCTGGCGCAGACGCTGGCCACGCCGATCATGCAGCTGGCCGGCAGCGCCGCCCGCATGCGCCAGGGCGAGGGCCGCAGCGGCAGCGTGCCGCAACCCCTGCTGGAGCGGCATGACGAGATCGGCATCCTGGCGCGAGACCTGCAATCGGCGGCGCGCGACCTGTGGCTGCGGATCGACACCAATGAACGCTTCGCCGCCGATGTGGCGCATGAGCTGCGCAACCCGCTGACCTCGGTACGCAGCGCGATCGAGACGCTGCGGCGGATTGAAAATCCGGACCAGCAGAAGCGCCTGCTGGCGATCATTGCCGAGGACGCGGTGCGGATGGACCGGCTGATCGCAGATATCTCCGACAGTTCGCGCGTCGATGCGGAACTCTCCCGCACCGTCGCCGTGCCGGTGGATATCGCGCCGATCCTGGCCACGCTGGCCGAGTTGCAGGTGGCGACGCGCAAGGAGAACGACCCCCTGGTGGAGCTGGAGGCGCCACCGGAAGGGCTGGTGGTGCGCGGCGTCGAGGGGCGACTCGTGCAGGTGTTCCGCAACCTGCTGGGCAACGCCATCAGCTTCAGCCCGGACAATGGCCGGGTCTGGGTCCGCGCTCGCCCCACCGGCAGCCTGGTGGAGGTGGTGGTGGAGGATGAAGGCCCCGGCATCCCCGAGGCCAAGCTGGAGGGCATTTTTGACCGCTTCTACAGCGAGCGGCCAAGCGGCGAACGCTTTGGCCAGCATTCCGGCCTGGGCCTCTCGATCAGCCGGCAGATCGTGGAAGGCCTGCATGGCCGGATCAGCGCCGAGAACATGCGGGATGCCGAGGGCAAGGTGACGGGGGCGCGGTTCATCGTGCGGCTGCCGGGGGCGTAGCCACTGGCTTTGCCGCGCGTTCCCGCGTGTTGCGGCTGCCGGGGGCGTAGCACCCGGCTCTGCCGCGTGTTGCGGCTGCCGGGGGCTTAGTGCCGAAGGCAAGGCCCGCGGTGCTGGCGCCAAATAGTAGTGGTTGCGCGGCCAAGGCCCGCCTATCTGGACCCGTCTGGCAGGAATAGTCCATGAGTCGTTCCATGGTGCGCGCGTTGCACCTCATCGCCCGCGCGGCCACCGCCCCCATGGCGCGGGGCCGGCAGCAGATCACCTTGGCCATGCTGGCGGAACGCCTGGCGCAACGGGTGCCGGTGGCGGTGCCGGGGGGAACCGCCCTGGTGTTTGAATGCCTGTCGGCCCGCGCCCTGCACGACCCGCTGAATTTCGGCAAGGATGAGCCCGAGACCATTGCCTGGATCGACAGCCTGCCGGCCGGCGAGCGGTTCTGGGACATTGGCGCCAATATCGGGCTCTATGCGCTTTATGCCGCCGCCCGTGGCCAGCAGGTGATGGCCTTTGAACCCTCGGCCGCCAGCTTTGCCGCGCTGTGCCGCAACGTCGAGATCAACGGCCTGGGCGAGCGGGTCAGCCCCTATTGCCTGGCCTTCGCCGCCGAAACCGGGCTGAGCGAGCTGCACATGGCCAATACCGCGGCCGGGCATTCCATGCACAGCCTGGGCGGCGCCGAGACCATCGGCGGCCGGTTGCAGGCCAGCTTCCGCCAGGCGATCCCAGGCTACTCGGTGGACGGCCTGCGGGCGCTGTTCGGGCTGCCGGCGCCGCAGCACATCAAGCTGGACGTGGATGGGCTGGAGGCGGAGATCCTGGCCGGCGCGCGGGAGACGCTGCGCGAGGTGCAGACCCTGCTGGTGGAGATCGACGGCAGCGCGCGCGACGCCGGCGCCATCGGCATCCGCGCCCAGTTGACCGCGGCCGGCCTGGTGGAACAGCCGGCGGGGCCGGAGGCGCGAAACGTGGTGTTCCGCCGCGGCTAGAGTGTGATCGTCGCAGGCGGCATCGCCGGAGGCGTGACTCACACGACAAAACAACGCGCCAGAGACTGCCAGGCGCTTCTGTCTGCGCCTGGCGGACTCTTCTGCGCCTGGCGGACTCTGGTGAGTGATCGTCGCAGGCAGCATCGCCGGAGGCGTGACTCACACGACAAAACAACGCGCCAGAGTGTGTGGCTGGAGCGGCAGAACCATGCCGCCAGTGCTTCCACCGGCGAAGATCAGACGCAGGCCATGCCGTTGGAGCGAGCGGCTCGCGGCCTACGCGCCGCAGCCGCCCAACGCGCTACACCACGCTGCCCGGCTCGCAATTGCCGCCGCAGATCACCACCCCCACCTCTGCCCCCTCCGGCGCCACCCAGGCGCCCGAAAGCAGCGCCGCCAGCGCCGTTGCACCGCCGGGTTCGGCCACCAGCCGGGCTTCCTGCCACAGCCAGCGCTGGGCCTCGCGGATCGCCGAGTCGCTGACCAGCACACTGGCCGTCACCCCCGCCTGCGCCAGCGGAAACATCAGCGCGCCGACCTGCTTTGCCCCCAGGCTATCCGCCGCCAGGCCGCCCACCGGCGCCGGCACCGGCCGCCCCGCCGCCAATCCGCTGTGCAGCGTCGGGCAGCCCTCAGGCTCCACCGCCACCACACGGGTAGCGCTGCCGGCATACCAGGCGGCAACGCCGCCGATCAGCCCGCCACCGCCCACCGCCACCAGCACATGCGTCAGCCCCGGCGCCTGGCGCTGCAACTCCAGCGCCAGCGTGCCCTGCCCGGCCAGCACCTCCGCCTGGTCATAGGCGTGCACCAGCAGCGCCCCGGTCTCGGCGGCAAAGGCCTCGCTGGCCAGGCGCGCTTCGTCATAGGCGGCCCCGCCGACCACCAGCTGCGCGCCATAGGCCTGGATTCGCGCCCGCTTGGCGGCGCCGGTGATCTCCGGCACGAAGATCGCCGCCGGCACCCCCAGGGCGCGGGCGGCATAGGCCACCGCGGCGCCGTGGTTGCCACCGCTGGCCGCCACCACCCCGGCGGCCGGGATCGGCGCGGACAGCATGCGGTTGAAGGCTCCGCGGGGCTTGAAGCTGCCGCTGGCCTGCAGCAGTTCAAGTTTCAGCGTCAGGCCTGGCGCAATTCGCAACGTCGGCGTTTCCCGGACATGGCCGGCAATGCGCGAAGCGGCGGCGGATATGGTGTTTTGATGCGGGGTCATGGGGGCAGACCCTGGCACCAGCGGCCCGGCTTCGCAATTGCAGCAACCTCTTCCCCGGCTGCCCCGGTTCTGCCATGGTCCGGCGCCGTTTGGTTCTATGGCGCCCCCATGGGCGTACCTCGGGGGCGTATCTCGGGGGCGTATCTTGGGGGCGTATCTTGGGGGCGCGGCTGGGAATGCTGCTGCATGCAAGCTGTGCGGCCCGTGGGGCCGATGCCGTGCTGTTCCTGGGCCCGCCCGGAAGCGGCAAGTCAGATCTCGTGCTGCGGCTGCTCGCCCTTGGCTGGCAGTTGGTGGCGGACGACCAATTGCGCCTCTCGCCCGAAGGCGCCATCGCCGCGCCGGCGCAACTGGCCGGATTCCTGGAGGTTCGCGGGCTTGGCATCTTCTCCGGCCTGCCCTGCGCCGCGCCGCCGCTCACCCTGCGGCTGGCGGTCGAATGCCTGGGCGCCGGCCTTGCGCCGCCCCGCCTGCCCCGCCCGCGCCGCTGGGCCGAGGGCGGCGTGACCCTCCCGCTCATCAGCCTCAACGCGCTGGAAGCCTCGGCGCCTGCCAAGCTGGGCTGGGCGCTGGATGCGGTGCTTGGCCTGCGGGTGCAGCACGCCGGGGCCTTTGCCGGCTGATGTCCGCCACGGCCCCCCTGCCCGCCCGGCCCTTCGTCATCGTCACCGGCCTGTCCGGTGCCGGCAAGGCCAGCGTGCTGAACCTGCTGGAGGATCTGGGCTTCGAGACGGTGGACAACCCGCCGCTCAGCATCCTGGAAAGCCTGGTCGAGGATGGCGCCATGCCGCTGGCGGCCGGGATCGACACCCGCACCCGCGGCTTCGACGCCGAACAGGTCAAGCGCGCGATCCACACGCTGCGCCACCGCCCCGGCGTCTCGCTGACCCTGGTCTTCGTCACCGCCGAGGAGCCCGTGCTGCTGCGGCGCTACACCGAAACCCGCCGCCGCCACCCGCTGGCGCCGGGCGGCGCGCTGGGCACCCGGGTCGCCGACGGCATCGCGCGGGAAAAGGCCATCCTGGAGCCCCTGCTGGACGAGGCAGACCTGGTGGTCGACACCTCCGACCTGCCGTTGCCGTCGTTGCGCCGGCTGGTCGAGGAGCGATTCCGGCCGGAGAACGCACCGGGCATGGCCGTGCTGCTGCAGAGCTTCGGCTTCCCGAAGGGCCTGCCCCGAGAGGCCGACCTGGTCTTCGACGTGCGCTTCCTGCGCAACCCGCACTATGTGCCGGAACTGAAGCCGTTGACAGGAAAGGATTCAGGGGTTGCGGACTATGTTGCCGCCGACCCCGACTTCCCGGCCTTCTGGCAACGGTTGACCGGCTTCCTCGATCCGCTCTTGCCGCGCTACGTGGCCGAGGGCAAGAAGTACCTCACGGTCGCGATTGGGTGTACCGGGGGCCGGCACAGGTCGGTCCTTGTGACGGAACGCCTGTCGGACCATCTCCGGAGCTTGGGCTGGCGTGTGGACGTAACCCATCGCGAACTCTCTGCCGAACGCGACCGGGTGGCGGCAGCACCCCCATTGGTGCCCGCGGGCGCGACGACACCTGGCAACGGCATCGCCGCTGCCGGGCCAGGAGGGGGTCAGGAGGCCCCGCAGCGTAACCCATGATAGGTCTCGTCCTCGTTACCCACGGCCGCCTGGCCGAGGAACTCCGCTCCGCCATGGAGCATGTGGTCGGCCCGCAACGGGCCGTCGCCACCGTCTGCATCGGCCCCGATGACGACATGGAAGAGCGCCGGCAGGACATCAAGAACAGCATCGCCAGCGTCGACATGGGCGATGGCGTGGTGGTGCTGACGGATATCCTCGGCGGCACCCCCTGCAACCTGGCGGCCAGCCTGGCCGACCGGAAGCATGTGGACGTGATCGCCGGGGTGAACCTGCCCCTGCTGGTCAAGCTGGCAAAAATCCGCTCCAGTGAGCCGCTGGCCGAGGCGGTCAGCCATGCTGCGGCGGCCGGGCGCAAGTACATCGCCACCGCCCATGGCCAGGACAGCCTGAACGGTGCGGTCAACGGCAATGGCCTGAACGGCCACGGTGGGGAAAACTAGCTCCGCCGGAAAATCGAGGATGGAGGGGGGACGATGAACAACTCAGAGCTCGTGCTGCGTCGCACCCTGACCATCCGCAATGCCCGCGGCCTGCATGCCCGGGCGGCCGCCAAGCTGGTGGCGCTGGTGGAACGCTTCAGCGCCCTGGTCCAGGTGACCTACAAGAACGACACGGTGCCCGCCGGCTCCATCATGGGGCTGATGATGCTGGGCGCCGGCCTCGGCGCCGAGATCAGCATCGAGGCCGAAGGCTGGGACGCCAAGGAGGCGCTGGAGGCGGTCTGCGACCTGGTCGAGGCCGGCTTCAATGAGGAATGATCCGCGCGCCGAGGCCGCCCGCAGCGGCGACGCGGTGAAGACCGAGAAGCGCCGCGGCAAGGAACAGGTGGTGCGCGGCATCCCCGTCGCCCCCGGCATCGCCATCGGCGCCATCTACGACACCACCGAGGCTCCGGCCGAAGCCCCCCGCCGCCGCATCACCGAGGACCAGGTGGAGCCGGAACGCGCCCGGCTGACCGATGCGGTGAAGCTGTCGCGCAAGCAGCTCGGCAAGCTGAAGATGCGGCTCTCGGTCCTGCCGGAGGAAGCGCAGGAGGAATTGGCGCCGCTGCTGGACGCCTATGTCATGATGCTCGGCAACTCCCGCCTGCTGCGCAACGCCGCGCGCCGGATCGGCGAGGAGCACCTGGCCGCCGAAACCGCCGTGCTGGACGAGTCGGAGGCGATCGCCGCCGCCATCCTGGCCGCCAAGGACGACGACAAGGCCGGGCTGCTGCGCCGCGCGCAGGAGGTGCGGGAGATTGCCCGCCGGCTGAACCGCAACCTGATGGCGGCGCCGTTCCGCAGCCTGACCGGGGTACCCGCCGGCGCGATTCTGGTGGCGGAGGAACTGACCCCGGCCGATGCCGCCCTGCTGGACCCCAGCCGGATCGCCGGCGTGGCCACCGAGGAAGGCGGCGCCGATGGCCATACCGCCATCATGCTGCGCGCGCTGGGCATCCCCAGTGTGGTGGCTTGTCACGGCCTGACCGAAAGTGCCCAGCGCGGCGACCAGGCGGTGCTGGACGGCACCACCGGCACCATCGTGCTGCGCCCGGGCCAAGGTGCGCTGGACAAGGCCAAGGAAGGCCTGGCCGCCTTCGCCAAGGAACGCGCCAAACTCGCGAAACTGCGGCAATTGCCGGCGGTGACCAAGGATGGCGAGCAGGTGGAGCTGCAGGCCAACCTGGAAATCCCGGCGGAATTGCCGCTGATCGCCCAGGCCGGCGCCCAGGGCATCGGCCTGCTGCGCACCGAATTCCTGTTCATGAACCGCGAGGACCTGCCGGACGAGGAAGCCCAGGTCCTGGCCTATGAGCAGATCGTCGGCGCCATGGCACCGGACGAGGTCACCATCCGCGTGCTGGACTGGGGTGGCGAGAAGGACCTGGAAGCCCGCGCCGCCGGCATCGCGCCGACCCATGGCGGGCCGAACCCGGCGCTGGGGCTGCGCGGCCTGCGGCTGCTGCTGAAGCGGCCGGAGCTGCTGGAAGCGCAGTTCGCCGCCATCCTGCGGGTGGCGGACAAGGGCAAGGTGCGCATCCTGCTGCCGCTGGTCACCACGCCGAACGAGGTGAAGCAGGCGCGCGAGATCTATGATCGTGTCGCCCGCCGCCTGCGCCGCCGCGGCGTGGCACTGCCGGAAAAGCTGCCGCCGCTGGGCGTGATGATCGAGACGCCGGGCGCCGCCCTGGCCGCCGACGCCATTGCGCTGGAAGCCGATTTCTTCGCCATCGGCACCAACGACCTGGCGATGTACACGCTGGCGGTGGACCGGGCGGATGCCGAGGTCTCCCACCTCTACAACCCGCTGCACCCCGCCGTGCTGCGGCTGATGCAATTCGCCACGGAAGCGGCGCTGCGGCTGCGCATGCCGGTCAGCGTGTGCGGCGAGATGGCCGGCAATCCGCGCCTGGTGCCCTTGCTGCTGGGCCTCGGCATCCGTTGCCTCAGCATGAATGCCAGCAGCATCCCCCGGGTGAAGCAGGCGGTGCGCGCGCTGGATATCGACGACTGCGCCCGCTTCGCCCGGCGGGTGATGGAGCAGTCCGACCCCGAGCGGATTCAGGAACTGGTGATGAGCTTCGGCGCCCCAGCGGCGGAGAAGGCCAAGGGGTAGAGCCTGGGCCGCGAAGGCGGAACCGCCGCAGACCCGGGACTGCTCGCCTTCGGCTGCCCCCTGGCCAACCTCCAGGAGGCGGCCGCGCCGCTCAGTCGATGGCGTTGCCGACGCCGTGCAGCACGCCGCTGATCGGCGAGCCGACGATCGGCACGATGTCGATGACATCCCCGGCCACCCGGAACGGCAGCGCGACCACGCCGCAGGCATTCAGGGCGAGACAGGACAGCAGCAGCAGGGCGACGCGCATGGGGAACCCTTCCTGGGCATGACCCCACCGCAATGACACGGCGGCGGGGCAGAGCGCAAGCGGCTCAATCCTTGCCCGGAAACCCCGCCATGAGGGCCGCCCGCCAGCCCGGCGGCAGCGCGCCGACCAGCCGGGCCAGAAGATACAGCCGCCACGGGAAGACGATGCGGATGCGCCCGGCCGCCAGCCCGGCCAGCGCCCGCCGCGCCGCCTCGGCGGGTTCCATCAGCAGCGGCATCGGAAAGCGGTTGCGCGCCGTCAGCGGCGTGCGGATGTAGCCCGGGCAGATGCTGTGCAGGCGGATGCCGCGGCGGCGTTCGGTGGCGTCCAGCGCCTCCGCCCAGCGCTGCACCGCCGCCTTGGAGGCGGCATAGGCCGGCGCCCCCGGCGTGGCGACGAAGCTGGCGATGGAGGCGAGCACGGCCACCCGCCCGCGCAGCCCGCCCGGCCCGGCCGGCTGCGTCGCCATTGCCGCCACGGCGGGAATCACCGTGTTCAGCACGCCCGTCACATTGGTCTCGAACACCGCGCGGGCGTCGTCGGCGCGCTCGAAGCCGCGCCCGGTGCCGGCGCCGATCCCGGCATTGGCGATGACCAGGTCCAGCGGCCCGGCCCCGCCGACCCAATCCGCCATGGCGGCGGCGTCGCGCACATCGGCCTGGCGTGTCACCACCGTGGCGCCCAGCGCGGTGCAGGCCACGGCGGCCTCCGCCAGGCGCGCCGCGTCCCGCCCGCCCAGGTGCAGCGTCACCCCCGGCGCGGCCAGCGCTTCGGCCAGGGCGCGGCCAATGCCGGAGGAGGCGCCGGTGATCAGCACGTGCCGCCAGGGCCAAGGGGATGCCGCGTTCGGTTGCATTCGGTGCCTCCTGGCGCGAAAAGCGGCGCATGAGTCTCATGAGCATGACCGGCTTTTCCCGCGACAGCGGTGTACTCGCCGATGGCACCGCTTTCATCTGGGAATTGCGCAGCGTCAACGGTCGCGGGCTGGACCTGCGGCTGCGCCTGCCGAATGGCCAGGACGCGCTGGAACCCCCCGTGCGCGACGCCGCCGGCAAGCAGCTGAAGCGCGGCAACGTCTCGGCCAACCTGAACCTGAAGCGGGAGGAGCGCCCCCGCCTGGTGGCCGATGCCGCCGCGCTGGACCAGGCGCTGAACCTGGCGCTGGCCCTGGCCGCGCGCATCCCCGGCGGCGCGCCGCCGCGGGCGGAGGCGCTGCTGGCCCTGCCCGGGGTGATGCGCAGCGAGGCGGTGGAACCCGACGAGGCGATGGAGGAGGCCAAGCGCGCCGAGCTTGCCCGCGCCTTCGGCCGCGCGCTGGCCGGCCTGGTTGCCGCCCGCCGGGCGGAAGGTGCCAAGCTGGCCGTGGTGCTCAGCACCCTGCTGGATGAGATCGCTGGGCTGCACGCCGAGGCGACGCGCGAAGCCGCCGGCCAGCCCGAGGCGCAGCGCGCGAAACTGCGCGAACAACTGGCGGCGCTGCTGGGCGAAGCCGGCATCGGCCGCGTGCCGGAGGAGCGCCTGGCGCAGGAAGTGGCGCTGCTGGCGCAGAAATCCGACGTGCGGGAGGAGCTGGACCGCCTGGCCGCGCATATCGAGGCCGCCCGCGCCCTGCTGCGCGCCGGCGAGGGCGCCGGCCGCAAGCTGGAGTTCCTGACCCAGGAATTCGTGCGGGAGGCCAATACCCTGTGCAGCAAATCCGCCAGCGTGCCGCTGACCCGCGTGGGGCTGGACCTGAAGGCGGCGATCGAGCGCCTGCGCGAGCAGGCGGCCAATGTGGAGTAGCCGCCTGATCGCGGCGCACCGCAGCGCCAAGGGCGCGAGGAGCAAAGCGTGAATCAGCCGGCCAAATGGCGTAGCCGCCTGATCGCGGCGCACCGCAGCGCCAAGGGCGCGAGGAGCAGAGCGTGAATCAGCCGGCCAGATCACCACCGCGCCGCGGCGTCTGCATGGTCATCGCCGCGGCTTCGGGCGTCGGCAAGTCCAGCGTCTCCCGCGCCCTGCTGGAGAGCGAGCCGGAGCTGGCGCTTTCGGTCAGCGCCACAACCCGCGCCCCGCGTGCAGGCGAGGTGGACGGCGTGCACTACCACTTCCGCGACATGGAAGAATTCCTGGCCATGGTCGCGGCTGGCGAAATGCTGGAGCACGCCGAGGTCTTCGGCCGCCGCTACGGCACGCCGCGCGGCCCGGTGGAAGCGGCGCTGGCTTCGGGGCGGGACGTGCTGTTCGACATCGACTGGCAGGGCTTCCGCCAGGTGAAGCAAAAGCTGCCGGCCGACCTGGTCGGCGTGTTCCTGCTGCCACCTGACATGGCGGAGCTGGACCGCCGCCTGCGTGGCCGCGGCACCGACAGCGAGGCCGAAGTCGCCAAGCGCATGGCCGCGGCGCGCGCCGAGATCAGCCACTGGGACGAGTTCGACCATGTGCTGGTGAATGACGACCTGGCCGCCACGGTGGAGCAGGTACGCGCCATCCTGCACGCCGCCCGCAGCACCCGGGCGCGGCAGCCGGCCTTGGCGGGCTTCGTGGCCGGGCTGCTCGCCGGCGGATGAATGTCGTCCTGGAGGTGGTGGCGCCGGTCTTCGCCATCGTCGCGCTGGGCTGGGCGGCGGCGCGGTTCGGCTTCATCGACCAGGCCGGCTTCAAGGGGCTGAACAGCTTCACCTTCACCCTCGGCGCGCCGGCGCTGCTGTTCCTGGGCGGCATCACGGCGCAGGGCGGCGGTGGCCAGGCCGCGCTGGCCTTCTTCTGCGGCACGGCGGTGCTGTACGCGGCGGCGCTGCTGGCCGGGCGCGGGCTGCTGGGGCTGGCGCTGTCGCCGGCCGGGCTGTTCGCGCTGAATGCCAGCTTCGGCAATACGGTCATGATGGGCATTCCGCTGGTCGCCGCCGGCTTCGGCGTGCAGGCCATGCCGGTGATGCTGACGATATTGGCGCTGCATTCCCTCGTGCTGCTGGGCGTCGCCACCGTGGTGGCGGAGATCGGCCTGCATGAGCGCGCGCCGCTGCCCCGCGTGCTGTGGGCCACGGCGCGCGGCGTGGCGCGCAACCCCATCGTCATGTCGGTGCTGGCGGCGCTGGTCTGGCGCAGCATCGGCCTGCCGGCGCCGCCAGGCGTGCTGCGGCATACGCTGGAATTGCTGGGCGCGGCGGCGCCGCCGGTGGCGCTGTTCTGCCTCGGCGGCAGCCTGCTCGGCTTCAACGCCCGCGCGGCCTGGCGAGAGACGACGGCGGTGCTGGTGCTGAAGCTGCTGGTGATGCCGCTGCTGGTCTGGGGCGCCTGCCGCCTGCTGGCGGTGCCGGCCGAGCAAGCCGCCGTGGCGGTGCTGGTGGCGGCGCTGCCGACGGGGGCCAACGCCTTCCTGCTGGCGCAGCGCTACCGCGTGGCGGCGGAACAGTCCGGTGCGGCGGTGCTGCTGGGCACGCTGCTCAGCGTGGTGACGCTTTCAGCGCTGCTGGTGTGGTTGCGGTAGAGCCTGATCGGCTGAGGCGGAATCGATGAAGCCCGTCGAGGACGGCTACTCGACGATCTTCCAGTAGCTGTCCTTCAGCGTCACGCGGCCGGCGGCGTCGAAGCTGTAGAAGTCGCAGCCCATCACCTCCAGCTTCTGGCCGGTGCTGGCCATGGTGCCGGTCAGCACCCATTTGGACATGCCGGTGTTGCCGCTGATGAAGTGCTCGTCCTGGCCGTAATGCACATCCGGCAGGCCGGCGAAGCGGGCGGCGAGGCCGGCGCGGATCTCCGCCTTGCCGACGTAGCGGGTGCCCCAGCGGTCGGGGCCGCGCGGCATCTGCATGGCGCTGTCCTCGGCGAAGAAGCCGAGGATCGCCTCGATATCGTGGGCGTTGAAGGCGGCCGCGATGGCCCGCAGCGTCTCGATCGTCGGCATTCCGTTCATCCCCTCGCCAGCAACGCCCGCGCCAGCTTGTCGAATTCGGCCACGGTCAGCGTCTCCGCCCGGCGTTCCCCGGCAATGCCGCAGCCGGCCAGCAGCGCATCGGCCTCGCCGAGCGACTTCAGCGCCCCGCGCAGCATCTTGCGCCGCTGGCCGAAGGCCGCCGCCGTCACCCGTTCCATGCAGCGGAACAACGCCTCGCCGGGGTCCTCGGCATGGGGCGTGAAGCCGACTACGGCGGAAAACACCTTCGGCGGTGGCGAAAACGCGCCTGGCGGCAGGGTCAGCAGCATGTCGCAGCGGCAGCGCCACTGCGCCAGCACGCCCAGCCGACCATAGGGGTCGGTATCCGGCGCAGCGCAGATCCGCTCGGCAACCTCCTGCTGGAACATCAGGGTCATGCCCTCCAGCCCCGCCGCCTGGCGCAGCCAGCCGATCAGCAGCACGGAGGCCACGTTGTAGGGCAGGTTGGCGACGATCTTTCGCGGGGCAGGCAGCGCCAGCGCGTCGAATTTCAGCGCGTCGTGCTCCACCAACGTCAGCCGGCCGGGGTAGGCCGCTTCCAGCTCGGCCAGGGCGGCCACGGCGCGGCGGTCCAGCTCCACGGCGGTGATGTGCGCGGCCTCGCCGGCCAGCAGCGCGCGGGTCAGGCCACCGGGGCCTGGGCCCACCTCCAGCACGTGGCGGCCATCCATGGCGCCGGCCAGCCGGGCGATCCGGCCGCACAGACCTTCATCCAGCAGGAAGTGCTGGCCCAGCGACTTGCGCGCATCCAGCCCATGCCGGGCGATGGTGTCCCGCAGGGACGGCAGGCTCACGCGGGGTCGCGGTTTTCGATGTTGGCGCGGCGTCGCAGGTCGCGCTGCAGCGTGCGGGACTGGCTCTCGATCCGGTCGCGCAGCATCTGCTGCTTGGCCTGGTCAGGGGTGGTTTCCGCCAGGTTGCGCTGTTCCCGGCTGCAGACCATGAACATCATCACGCCGTCATTGGACAGCAGCGGCTGGCTGGGCCGGCCCGGCGCCAGGCCGGCCAGCAGGGTGCGCAGCTGCGGCGGGGTCACCGTCTCCAGCCGGATCGGGCCGGGGTCGGCGTTGCGCTCGGGGCTGGCGGCGCGCTGGGCGGCGTCCATCGCCTCGCAGCTGCGGGCGGTGTCCACCAGGCGCGTGGCGCGTTCCACCTGCGCGCGCTGCTGGTCGGTCGGCGGCTGGTCGCGGTTCAGCGGGCTGGAGAAGGGCAGGAAGAGCTGGCGGATGTTCAGCAGCGTGGCCAGGTCGCGGCCACTTTCGCGCCGGCTGCGCATGGTGATGATCTGGAAGCCGCCGGCGACACGGACCGGGTTGCTGATGGCGCCGGGCGGCATGCGGTCGGTCAGCATGGCCACCTCGGGGTCCAGCTGGTCCTTGTGGACCCAGCCGAGATCGCCACCCTGCAGCGCGGTCTGCGCCTGGCTGAACTGCGTCGCCACCACCTGGAACGGCGTGCCCGCGCGCAGCTGGCGGGAGATTTCGTCGACGAAGCGGCGGACCTCCTCCTCCAGCGCCGGGTTTTCCACCGGGATGAAGATTTCGGAGATCTGGAATTCCGGCTCCCCGGTGCGGCCCCTGGCCACGCGGAGGAACTCCTGCACATCGGCGTCCGTGGGCTCGGCGCTCTCGCCCATGGTCACCCGGATCAACCGCGCCCAGCCCATCTGGCTGCGCAGCTGGTCGTACAGCGCGCGCGGCTGGATGCCGGCGCGGCGCAGCTGGGCGACCAGGCCCCCGGCAGGCAGGTTGTTGCGCTTCTCGATATCCGCCACGGCCTCGCCGACGTCATCGTCGCTGACGGGAATGCGGCGGCGGCGAACTTCCTGGTTGCGCAGCTTTTCGTCCACCAGCAGGCGGGTAACCTGCGGCCCCAGGCGGGCCAATTGCTCGGTGGGCACCTGCAGGCCGGCGTTCAGCGCCAGCAGCCGGGACCGGGCGCTGACATCGGCCCGGCTGATGACGTCGCCATTCACCACCGCGACGATGGTATTGGCCTGGGCAGCCGGCGCCGCCTGGCCAGGCCCTTGCGCCGCCGCTGGCGTTGCCGCCGGCCGCCGGGCAGGCTGGGCCGTATCGGCGCCAGGCTGGGCGCTGGCCGTGCCGGCAAGCGGCACCAGCGCCAGCAGGGTGGCAAGAAGCAGGGCTCGCGGGCCGGAAAGCAGGGGGGCGGCAGGGCACATGCAGCGGTCTTTAGCCGGCTGGCAACCGTAGGGCTAGGCCGATGAGGAATATCTTGCGCCTGGCAACGTTGTTGCTGCTGCCCGCGGCCCTGCCCGCGGCCCTGCTGGCGGCCTGCGCCGGCAGCCCCGAATCCGCGGGGGAACCGCCCTGGCCGCCGGGGCCGCCGCCGCCGATTCTGGCGGTGGAAGCCCGGTTCGGCGCGCTGGCAAGGGCCCGCGGCAGCGCCGTACCCCTGGCCGGCGGGCTGGCGCTGACCGCCGCCCATGTGGTCGACGAAGCCAGCCTGCGCGAGGAAATGTGCCGCCTGGGCCGCTGGCCGGCGGAGCAGGCGCCCTACCTGGCGGGGTTGCGGCTGCGCCAGGCGGATGGCTCGGAGGTGGCGGCCACCCGGGTCAGGCTGGGGCGCAGCACCTTCACCCGGCAGGGCTGCGACCTGGCCTATCGCCAGGGCCAGGACCTGGCATTGCTGCGCCCGGACGCGCCGCTGGCCGGGCCCGCCGCCACGGTCTGCCCGGCGGACCCGCAGCCCGGACAAGGGGTGGTGGCCTTCAGCGGCGGCCGGCTGGTGCGCGGGCGCCTGGCGGGCGAGGCCATGGAGGCCGAGCCGGCCAATGGCCGCTACGCCGTGCTGGCGCTGCGGCTGGAGGCCGGCGACTCGGGCGGCGGGGTGTTCGACGCCGCCAGCGGCTGCCTGCTCGGCATCATCAGCATGCGCGACCCGGCCGAGCCGGGCCACAGCTGGCTGGTGCGGGCCGCGGTGATCCGCGCTTTCCTGGCGGCGGAATAGCCGGCGGGCCCTGCAACCCGGCAGTGCCGCCTTTCCCCGCCGGATGCCTTTCGGTAGGGTGCCGGCACCGATGATCACACTTCTGGACCGTTACCTCTTCCGCCAGCTTTCAGGCGCATTGCTGGCCGTGACCATCGGCCTGGCGGCGCTGGTGTGGCTGACGCAGTCGCTCCGCTTCATCGAACTGGTGCTGGACCGCGGCCTGTCCTTCTGGGTGTTCCTGAAGCTGACCGGCCTGCTGCTGCCGGGCTTCTTCGCCGTCATCCTGCCGATCACCACCTTCGTGGTCACGCTGTTCATCTATGTCCGGCTTGGCTCGGACCGCGAATTGGTGGTGATGCGCGCCGGCGGGCTTTCCCAGTGGCAGCTGGCGCGCCCGGCGCTGGCGCTGGCCACGCTGGCCATGCTGGCCTGCTACGCGCTGAACCTGTGGCTGGTGCCGGCCAGCCAGGCCGCCTTCCGCGGCTGGCAGTTCGAGATCCGCAACCAGCTGGCCGCCATCCTGGTGCAGGAGGGGGTCTTCGCCTCGGTCGGCGACGACCTGACCGTCTATGCCCGCTACCGCGACCCCGATGGCACGCTGCGCGGCATTCTGGTGCACGACGCGCGGGAACGCGGCGCCCCGGTGACGGTGATGGCCGAGGCCGGGCGGATCACCAGCACGCCGAACGGCCCGCGGGTGACGCTGCAGAACGGCATCCGCCAGCAGGTGGAACGCAGCCCGCCACCGGCCGGCTCGCCGCCGGGCACCGCCGGGGTGGAGCGCCTCAACGTGCTCACCTTTGCCGAGAACAGCCTGGACCTGACGCGCGCGGCGCGGCCAACCGATGGCCGCTATCGCAGCGCGCAGGAACGCTCGATCAGCGAGTTGCTGCACCCTGACCCGTCCGAGAACATCCAACAGCGCGACCTGCGCCGCTTCCGCGCCGAGGCGACGCAGCGCCTGGTCAACCCGGTCAACGTCATCGGCTTCTGCCTGGTCGCCCTGGCCACCGTGCTGACCGGCGAATTCCGCCGCCACGGCGGTGGCTTCCACCTGTTCGTCGGCATCGCCATCGTGGTGGCGCTGCTGGCCATGGGGCTGGTGGCGAACAACCTGGGCGCCCGCGAAAACGCGCTGCTGCCGCTGGTCTGGCTGACCACCCTGGTGCCCATCGCGGCGGCGCTGTGGGTGCTGGCGGGTCGGCCGGGCTGGCACTGGCTGCCGTTCATGGCTGGTCGCCGCGCCGCCTCGGGGCCGGCATGATGGCCTTGGCAGGCAGCTTCCGCCCGGCGGTCCGGCCATGAGCCTGGCCCTGACCATGACCGCCTATGTCGCCCGGCGCTTCACCGAGGCGACGCTGGCCATGCTGGCGGCGCTGACGCTGCTGATCTCGCTGTTCGACTTCATCGAGTTGCTGCGTCGGGCGGCGACCCGGCAGGATGCCGGCTTCGGCATCGTCGCCAGCATCGCCGGCCTGCGGCTGCCCTTCGTGATGCTGCAGATCCTGCCCTTTGCCGTCCTGCTCGGCGGCATCCTGGCCTTCTGGCGGCTGACCCGCTCCTCGGAACTCATCGTCGCCCGCGCCGCCGGCATCTCCGCCTGGGGCTTCCTCTCGGGCCCGGTCGCGGTGGCGCTGCTGTTCGGCATCCTCGGCACCATCGGCATCTCGCCGCTGTCCTCCGCCATGCTGGCCAGGGCGGAACGGCTGGACAATGCCTACCTGCGCAACAGCGCCGGGCTTTCGGCCCTGGCGGGTGGGCGGCTCTGGCTGCGCCAGTCCGACCGCGGGCTGGAGGCGCAGGGCGTGGCGATCCTGTCCGGTCGCCCGCTGACCGAGCGTTCCTCCCGCCTGTCGGCCGACCTGATCCTGACCGATGTCTCGATCTGGCGGCTTTCGGCCGATGACAAGCCACTGGCGCGGATCGAGGCACCGCGGGCGCAATTGCTGCCCGGCCGCTGGGTGCTGACCGATGCGGTGGTGTTCGGCACCGACCGCGTGGCCAGCCCGCCGCAATCCATCGCCTTCCCCACGGAACTGACGCCCGACCGGATCGAAAGCAGCTTCGCCACGCCGGATACGCTGAGCTTCTGGGCGCTGCCCGGCTTCATCGGCGTGCTGGAGCAGGCCGGCTTCTCGGCGCTGCGCCACCGGCTGCATTTCCAGACCCTGCTGTCCCTGCCCGTCCTGGCCGCCGCCATGGCGCTGCTGGCGGCAGGCTTCTCGATGCGGTCGTCGCGCCGCGGTGGCGTGGCGCGGATGATCGGCGCCGGCGTCTCCGCCGGCTTTGCCCTGTTCGTCCTGGACAAGATCACCAACGAGTTCGGCGAAAGCGGCGCCCTGCCGGTGGCGCTGGCGGCCTGGGCACCCACCCTGGCCGGGCTGCTGCTGGCGCTGGCCCTGCTGCTGCACCTGGAGGATGGATGAGCCGCAGCGTGCCTTTCCGCGGCAAGTCCGCCGAGCGCCAGGATGGCCGGCTGGTGCGCTTCGGCGCGCGGCCAGCGCAGCCGCGCTTCGACTTCGCGGGCTTCTTCGGGACCTTGCCGAAGCTGCGGGCGGCGATGCCCCCGCTGCCCAGGGTGACCTTGCCCAAGGTCAACCTGCCCAGCGCCTCCCCGGCCGAGATTGCCGCCTGGGGACGACGCGGCGCCCAGCAGGCATGGGGCCGCTGCTCCGCCTGCGGACGGCTGGCACTGTCCTGCGCCGGGCAGGCCGGGCGCACCGCGGCGCGCCAGGGCCTGGCCGCGGGACAGTGGCTGCTGCGGCTCGGCAATCCCGGCTTCGGCTGGCGCCAGGGCGCTACCGCCACCCTGGCCCTGGCACTGGCCGTCAGCCTGGCGCATCGGCCGGAAGCGCAGACCTCCGGCGGCACCGACGTGATCAACCTGATGCCGTCGAGCAGCATCATGTCGAGCCGCCCGGGCGAAGCCGCCGCGCCGCCCGGTACTTCCAGCCCCGCGCTGCTGCGCCGGGGCGGCGGCGCACCGCCCAGCGACCCCAACGCGCCGGTCACCTTCACCGCCGACGAGGTGGAATACGACCGCGAGACCGGCGTGGTGACGGCGCGCGGCCATGTCGAGGCCTGGCAGGGCGAGCGCGTGCTGCGCGCCGACGAGTTCACCTACAACCGCGAAACCAAGGTCGCCACCGCGCGCGGCAACGTGCAACTGCTGGAAGCCGACGGCCAGGTACTGTTCGCCGACCAGGCCGAGCTGAAGGACCAGTTCAAGGACGGCGTGCTGCGCGAGGTCCGCGCCCTGCTGACGCAGAATGTGCGCATCGCCGCCAATGGCGTGCGCCGCACCGGCGGTACCATCAACGAGCTGTCGCGTGTGGTGTATTCCTCCTGCGATGTCTGCCTGAACGACCCGACGGTGGCACCTGCCTGGCAGGTGCAGGCGCGCATCGCCACGCAGGACAAGGAATTGCAGCGCATCACCTACCGCGACGCGGTGGTGCGCGTGCACGGCGTACCCGTGTTCTACACGCCCTATCTCTCGCATCCCGACCCGCAGGCTGAACGGGCCTCGGGCTTCCTGTTTCCGCAGCTGGGGATAACGCGCTACCTCGGCGCCTTCGCGATGATCCCGTACTACCACGTGATCGACAAGCAATCCGACGTGACGGTCACGCCGCTGTTCTCGTCCCGCCAGTATCCCTTCGTGCTGGGGGAATACCGCCACCGGCTGAACTTCGGCGAGATCGAGGGCAATGCCTCCCTGGGTGGGCTGAACGGCACCAACAAGACCAAGGAGATGGTCGGCGGCCACATCTTCCTGCGCGGCCGCTTCGTGCTGGATGAGAACTGGCGCGCAGGCTTCGAGCTGAACCGCGCCACCAGCGACACCTACCTGCAGACCATCCGCACCTGGTCCCGCCCGGTCTATGCCTCCACCGCCTTTGTCGAGGGTTTCTGGGGCACCGAGCAGTATGCCCGGGTGGATATCCGCGGCTACCAGAGCCTGCAGCTGAGATACAACAACGACAAGCTGCCCTACGTCCTGCCCAGCGCGTACTACGAATACGCCCCGAAGGAGCAGGTCGCCGGCGGCCATCTGACGCTGGACACCGGCCTGCTCAGCATCTTCCGCGTCACCGGTTCGCACACCCAGCGCCTGGCCAACCGCGCCAGTTGGGTGCGCCACGACTACGACGACCTGGGCGGGCTGTGGACCTTCCGCGTGCAGGGCGACTTCAACGGCTACTGGGCGGGCGGCCAGCAGCTGGACCCGGTGAACCTGCCCAACGCCAACGGCCTGAACCAGAATACCAATATCCGCGCCGCCGTGGACTGGCGCATGCCCTTCGTCCGCTATGGCGAGGTCTGGGGCAACCAGGTCCTGGAACCGCGGGTCCAGGTGGTCACCGGCCCGCGCATGGGGCGCCAGGGCCGCCTGCCGAACGAGGACAGCATCGACTTCGAGTTCACCGACGCCAACCTGTTCGCGCTCAGCCGCTTCGTCGGCCGCGACCGCATGGAAGGCGGCAGCCGGGTGGACAGCGCCTTCCGTGGCGCCTGGATGTTCCCCAATGGCGGCACCGTGGAAGGCCTGGTCGGGCGGTCCTACACCCTGCAGGACGACCACAGCACCTCCACCCTCTATGGGCTGGACGGGTTGCAGCGCCGGGCCTCGGACTGGGTCTCGCGGCTGCGGGTCTCGCCGGTATCCTGGTTCGAGACCATCGCCCGCATCCGCACCGATGGCACGGACCTGACCCAGCGCCACCTGGTGGATGGCATGGCGCGGATCAGGCTCGGGCCCTCGCTGTCGCTCAACACCGGCTATCTCTACGCCACGCCGGTGCCCTACCTGCTGCCGGTCCGTTCGCGCGAGGAAGTCTCGGTGGGCGGCGCCGCGCAGATGGGCCATTGGCGGGTCAACGGCTCGGTCAAGTACGACCTGAGCAACGGCCGCTTCGCCATCATCCAGGGCAGCGCCGGCTATGAGGATGAGTGCTGCATCATCGAGGCCCGGCTGATGCGCCGCTTCAACCGGGACCTGGCCACCAACGTGCCCTACCCGATCAACACCCAGGTGCTGGTGCATATCGGCCTGAAGACGCTGGGCGACTACTTCTTCCGGGCGTTTTGATTTTTTCCAGCCCCAGGCGCCGGCGCGCACTCCGTGGTATTGTTGCAAGCCTCAGGCGCCGGCGCGCACCTCCGTGCGCCTGGCTTGCGCCCGCACAAGCGGGCGTCGGCCATTCGGCCTCTCGGCCCTGGCGGTATTGTTGCAAGCCTCAGGCGCCGGCGCGCACCTCCGTGCGCTTGGCTTGCGCCCGCACAGGCGGGCGTCGGCCATTCGGCCTCTCGGGCCTTACGGCCCGCCTGGGTCAGCTACACGCTGCCTTCGCGTCCGCAGCGCTGTCGCAGCGTCGCTGCCGCGCCGCCAAGTGGCGCGGCTCCGCTCAGTCCGGCTCCCCCTGGATTGGCGTATGCCCCATGCCCGCGATGAAGGCCGTGATCGCCTCGCCGGCCGCGACCACATCGGCTTCCTCGGTGCCCTTGGCCACCAGCGCCACGCCATTGCCGGTACTGCGGTAGAACGGGTAGCTGCCGACATCCAGGTGGGGAAAGCGCTGCTGGATCGCTTCCAGCCCCGCGGCGATGGCACCTTCCTGCAGGCCGGCGGCCCAGACGGTGCGGGACTTCACGGGCACGCCGCCTTCCAGCGTCGGCGCCAGTATCTCGAACATCGCCTGCATGATGCGCGGCACCCCGGCCATGACATGCACGTTCTCCATGCTGAAGCCGGGCGCGATGGAGATGCCATTGTCGATCAGCACGCAGCCGCGCGGCATGGTGGCCATGCGTTGCCGCGCCGCATTGAAGTCGCCCGCCGGGTTCTGCTTCGCGTAGTGCCCAGCCAGGCGCTCCCAGGCCACCGGCTGCGGCTCCCACGGCACGCCGAAGGCCTTGGCGATGCATTCACTGGTGATGTCGTCATGCGTCGGGCCGATGCCGCCGGTGGTGAAGACATGGTCGAACTTGGCCCGCACCTCGTTCACCGTGGCGATGATGGTCGCCTCGACATCCGGGATCACCCGGACTTCCCGCAGCGGAATGCCCATCTCCCCCAGGCGCGTCGCCAGGAATTGCAGGTTGGCGTCGCGGGTGCGGCCGGAAAGCACCTCGTTGCCGATGATCAGCAGGCAGGCGGTGGGGTTCTTGGTCATTGGCGTCAGGTCCTCCCGGAACCCTACTTCACAGGAAATCCCTGAGCATGGCCACCAGCGGAATATCCGCCGGCGGCACCTCGTAGTCGCCCAAGCGCGCCGGCTTCACCCAGGCCAGCCCCTGGCCCTCCACCGCCGTCACCTGGCCCTGCCAGCGGCGGCACAGGAACAGCGGCATCAGCAGGTGGAACTTCTCATAGGTGTGGCTGGCGAAGGTGAAGGGGCCGAGGCAGGCGGCGGTCACGTCGATCGCCAGCTCCTCCTTCAACTCGCGGATCAGGGCGGCTTCCGGCGTCTCGCCCGGGTTGACCTTGCCGCCGGGAAACTCCCACAGGCCCGCCAGCGGCTTGCCTTCGGGCCGTCGCGCCAGCAGCACGCGGTTCTCGTGGTCCACCAGGGCGCAGGCGGCCACCAGCAGCACCGGCTTGCCGCCGCCCGCCGGCGCCACCGCCTCGGCCGGCGCTTCGGTCACGGTCAGCTGCTCGCGGTTGCCGGCGAACAGCCGCACCGGCATCGGCCCGCCGCGGCAGACGAATTCGCGCGTGCCCTGGCCGGTCTCACGGAAGCCCAGGCGTTGCAGCACGCGGCCGGAGCGTTCGTTCTCCTCCAGCGCGCTGGCCACCACGCTGTCCAACGGCAGGGTGGCGAAGGCCCAGTTCAGCAGGCGCGCCGCCGCTTCCGGCGCCACGCCATGGCCCCAGAATTTGCGGCCCACCCAGTAGCCCAGCTCCGCCTGGCGGCTGCCGCGCTGCATGGTCAGCGCGATGCAGCCGACCAGCACCTCGCGGCCGGCTTCCTCGCCGACAATGGCCAGGTCCCAGGCATCGCCAGCCTCGATCCGCGGCCAGGTGCTGGCGATCCACTCATCTGCCAGGTCGCGCGGGTAGGGAAACGGCACCCGGGCCAGGTACTTCGCGACGTCCCAGTCATTCACCAGCCGATGCATGGCGGGGGCGTCGCCCGCCTGGAAGGGGCGGATCGTCAGGCGCTGGGTGCGCAGCGGGGTGAAGCTGGGTGCGGACAAGAACTGGCCTTGGAGTCGCTGGGGCGTTGCGATGCAGCCTGGCCATGGATGGCCAGCGGCCGGCCGCTGTCAACCTGCCCGCTGCGCGAAGGGCCAGGGCGGCAGCACGGTCAGGCGCCGCCGGGCGCTTGGAGTCTGTCAGGCGCAGACAGATGCGCCTGCCAGCCTCCTGCTCTTGTTTGTCGTGTGATTCACGTCTCCGGCGATTCCGCCTGCGACGATCACACCTTAGGCCTTGCGGGCCACCAGCAGCAGGTCGGGCGGCAGGGCGGCGCGCGGCAGGCCCAGCGTGGCGGCCAGCGGCCCGGCCAGGCGCCAGGCCAGCATCAGCCACAGCAGCAGCGGCCACCCCGTGCGCAACGCCGGGCCCGAGCGCAACGCCGGCGGCAGCAGCCGGATCAACCAGGCCATCCGGGCATGCGCCCGGCAAGCCGCCAGCGGGCCGGTCCGTACCACCTGCAGGCCCAGCGTGCCGGCCAGGGCTTCGGCGGCTTCCGCGGTCCACCAGCTCAGGTGGTGCGGTGGCAGGTTGAGCAGGCAGTTGGGAATCTGGTTCAGCAACCCGCCGCGCAGCGGCATGGCCAGCACGAGCAGGCCGCCGGGGCGCAGGCAGCGCACCATGGCCGCGGCCATGCCCAGCGGGTCCGCCACATGTTCCAGCACCTGGAACCCGCAGGCGACATCATAGGCGCCAGGGTGCCGCTCGGCATGCTCGGCCAGGCTTTCCCGCAGCACCAGCGGGCCACCCGGCAGCGGCTCGCCATGCAGGTCCAGGCCGGTATAGCGGGCCTGCGGCACCAGGCTGGCGAAGGCGCCCTGGCCACAGCCGATGTCCAGCACGCGGTCGCCGGGGCGGATCACCGCGGCGCCGGCCAGGAAATCGGTGCGCTCGCCGGCGTGGTCGGACAGCACCGCATAGGCGCCGTGCCGGCTGTAGAAGCCGCGGTAGAATGCCTCCCCGCCGGCCTCAGCCGGGCTGAAGAAATACAGCCCGCTGGCGGCCCGCCACAACCCGATGCGCGGCGAGCCGGCCGACAGCGGCGCCGGGTCCACCCCCAGGCCGTGGCGCCACAGGTCGGTCAGGAATTTCGGCGAAAGCTCCTCAACCAGCACCGAACCCGGCGCCCCCGTGATGGGGCAGCGCGGCGCCTCCGCCAGGTTCGGCATCGGCCTATCCCGCGGCCTCGGCGCCTTCGGCCAGGAAGCGGGCGCGGATATCCTCGGGCAGCGGCACCTTCTGGCCGCTGCTGCCCTGCACCGCCACCAGCACGCTGCGGCAGGTGAAGCAGAGCCCGCCCTTCCAGACCGCGTATTCCTCCACCCAGCTGGTCCGGCGGAAACTGGCGGTGCGCATGGTGATCAGCACCGGGTCGTCATAGACCAATGGCTGGAGGTATTTCGCCTCCAGGTTGCCCAGCACCGGGCCGAAGCCATCCGGCGAGAAGCTGCCGCCCAGCGCCAGCCAGCGGGAGCAGCGCAGATCCTCGCACCAGCGCAGGTAGGTGGTGTGGTTGGCATGGCCGTAGAGGTCGCATTCGCCCCACAGCACCCGGTGCTCCCTGCGCACCGTCCAGTCGCCCTCGACCCCGAAGCTGTCCATCGCGTGGCCCTCCTGGCGCCTTGGTAACCACACTGGACGCCACCGCGCCAGCCGGGGCAGGCTGGCCGCAACCAAGCCGGAGGACCCGCCCATGCCGACGCGCCGCCTGGTGCTGGCCGCACCCATGCTGGCCGCACCCATGCTGGCCCTGGCCGGCCGCGCCCGCGCCGCAACCTGGCCCGAGGACCGCCCGGTCGAGATCATCATCCCCTACCCGCCCAGTGGTGGCGTGGACACCATGGCCCGGGTGGTGCTGAACCATGTGGCGCCGCGCATCCCCGGCTTCCGCTACGTGGTGACCAACCGCCCCGGCGCCGGCGGGCAGATCGGCTTCGAAGCCATCTTCAACGCGGCGCCTGACGGCTACACCATCGGCGCCGTCACCAACAACGCCATGCACGGCCACGCCATCGAACGCCGGCCGCGCTACCGGCCCGAGGATTTTACCTTCCTCGCCAACATCACCGACGACCCCGGCGCCTTCTTCGTCGATGCCGCCTCACCGCTGAAGACGCTGCGGGATTTCCAGGCGGCGGCCAAGGCGGCACCGGAAGCGCTCGGCGTCGGCACCGCCGGCATCGGCACCGACGACCACCTGCTGATGATGGGCTTCGAGGACGCGGCCGGCGTGCGGCTGATCCACGTGCCCTACCAGGGCACCGCCCCGCAGCTGCGGGACCTGCTGGGTGGCCGGCTGCCGGTCGGCGCCTTCAACATGGGGGAGGGCATCACCCTGCTGCGAGAGGGCAAGATCCGCTGCCTCGGCCAGGCCGGGGAAGCGCGCTGGTCCGCCGCGCGGGACATCCCCACCTTCCGCGAGCAGGGTTTTGATCTGCTGGGCGGCAGCGCCCGTGGCCTGGCGGGCCCACCCGGCATCCCGCCCGAAATCACCGCCCGCCTGGTCAACGCCTTCCGCGACGCCATGGCCGACCCGGCCTACATCGCCGAAACCGAGAAGCTGGGCCTGCCGATCCGCCCGCTGGTGGGGGAGGATTACCGCCGCATGATGGCGGATGACTACACCCGGCTGCGCGCCCTGTGGCAGCGCCGCCCCTGGAAGGAAGGCTGAGCATGCAGCGCCGCACATTCCTGGCCACGCTGGCCGCCCCGGCCGTCGCCAGCGCGCAGCCCGCCTGGCCAAACGACAAGCCCGTGGAAGTCATTGTCCCCTTCCCGCCCGGCGGCGGCGTGGACGTGATGACGCGCCTGGTGATGCCGCTGGTGGCCGAGCGCATCCCGGGCATGCGGACCGTGGTCAGCAACCGCCCCGGCGCCGGCTCGCAGATCGGGCTGGAAGCCGTGTTCAACGCGGCGCCGGATGGCTACACGCTGGGCGCCACCACCATCCCCGCCCATTGCGCCGTGCCGCTGGAACGCCCGGTGCGCTTCCGCCCGCTGGACTTCACCTTCCTGGCCAATATCGTCGACGATCCCAACTGCCTCTATGTCCGCAGCGAAAACCCGATCCGCTCGCTGGCCGACTTCGTCGCCGCGGCCAAGGCACGGCCGGGCCAGCTGGACTACGGCACGACAGGCATCGGCAGCGACGACCACATCATGATGCTGGCCTTCGAGGCCGCGGCCGGGCTGCCGCCGCTGACGCACGTGCCCTTCGCCGGCGTGGCGCCGCTGCTGCCGCAACTGCTGGGCGGCCACCTGGCCAGCGCGGTCGGCAACACGACGGAGCTGTTCACCCTGTCCCGCGAAGGCAAGATGCGTGGCCTGGCGGTGGCCAGCGCCGCACGCCTGGCGGAAATGCCTGAGTTGCCGACCTTCCGCGACCAGGGCTTCGACATCGTCGCCAGCGCGTCCCGCGGCATCATCGCCCCGCCCGGGGTCCCCGCCGAGATCGCCGCGCGGCTGCAGGCCGCCTTCGGTGCTGCCATCGCCGACCCCGCCTTCATCCGCGAGACCGAACGCCAGCACCTGCCGCTGCGCCCGCTGCTGGGCGCCGAGTACAAGGCCATGGCCGCTGCGGTGGACGCGCAACTGCGGGAGCTGTGGCAGCGCCGGCCCTGGCGCGGCTGACCTACCGCCGTCGCGCCAGCCCAGGCACCACAGCCGCCGGGTCTATCGCGTTCGCCATGGCGAGATACCCGGCGCGGTTCGGGTGCAGCTTGTCGCCCGGCCCGCCCGTGGTGCTTTCCGGCACCATCTGCGGCTGCAACTCGCCGGTGGCGGCGTCCAGCGTCGCCGCGTCGAAATCCACCACCGCGTCGAACACGCCGCCACCACGGACGAAGCTGTTGTAGACCTGCCGCTTCTGCTCCTGCTCGGCAAAGCCGTGCGCCGCGCTGGTGCTGCGCAGCGCCGAAACCAGCGTGGCGCCGACCACCCGCACGCCCGGCAGCGCCGCCCGCAGCCGCGCCACGCCACCGCGCACGCCCTCGATCACCGAACCGGCGGAGGCATTGCCATTGCGGCTGAAGTCATTGGTCCCTTCCAGCCACACCACGGTGGTGACGCCGGACAGCGAGATAACGTCCCGATCCAGCCGCATCAGCGCCGAGGGACCACCCGGAAACGGCTTTTCCGCCGCGTAGTCGCGCGGCCCGACCACCTGGTTGCCGCCGATGCCGGCATTCACCACCGCCACCCGGTTGCCGTAGGCGGCGTGCAGCCGGCGCGCCAGCACATCCGGCCAGCGGTCGTCGCCATTCATGGTGCTGGCGGTGCCATCGGTGATGCTGTCGCCGAAGCCGACCACCACGGGCGTGCCCGCCGGCGCCTGCATGTCCAGCGCATCCAGGAAGAACCAGCTGGCGGTGGAATAGGGGAAGCGCGCCTCGCCCTCATCAGCCCCGACCGAACCGGCACCGGGCGCACTCACATAACTGGTCTGCAACGCCTTGGCGTGCCAGGTCATCGGCCCGCTCTCGCCCGCCACATGAAAGCTGACCGCCAGCTTGCGCCCGGCCAGCAGCGGCGCCGCAGCATCGCGGGCGAAGGGCAGCGCCACCGCGTCGCTCCACACCATGCCGCCCGGCGGAATGGTGACGCCCGCCTGGCCGCCGAAGCGCACATGCCGTGAGGTGCCGGCCAACACCGTGGCGCCGCCATGCTGCAAGCCCAGGAAAACGCCATCCAGCCGCAGCGGGCGGGTGCCCAGCGCGTTGGTGAAGCGCAGCCGCGCCTGGCGCCCCCAGATGCTCGGCCGCACCACCATCCGCAGCGTCTGGTCGCGGGCGCCCACGGCCGGGTCCGGAAAGGCGAAGCGCTGGTCCGGCTGGGCGGAGGGATTGCCAACCGGATACGGCCCCTGCACCGAGGCCGCCCAGGCCGTGGCCCAGCCCAGCCGCGCGGCCCGCGCCGTGCCGGGCAGCAGCAACGCGGCGGCGGGCAGCGCCGCCAGGCTGCGCCGCCTCACAGCCCCGCGCTCTCAAGCCGCAGGATCGCCCGCGCCATGGCCTGGGCCCGCGGCACCATGCTGCCCACTTCCAGATATTCCTCGGGGCTATGCGCCTTGCCACCCACCGGGCCGACCGCACAGATGGTCGGCGCGCCCATGGCGGCGGTGAAGCCGCTGTCGGCGCAGCCGCCGCTGAACTCGCCCTCCACCTTCAGGCCGCTGGCCGCCGCGGTGCTCTGGTACAGCCGGAACAGCTTGTCGCTGGTCTCGGTGGCGTTCAGCGAGCGGAACTCGCCCTTGATGGTCAGCCGGGCCTTGGTGCCGGGGATGTAGCTGCGGCCCACGATGTCGTGGATGCGGCCCATCACCTCGTCGCGGTCGGGCAGCTCGACATAGCGCAGGTCGATCTGGCCCTGCGCCGAGGGCGCCACCGTATTCACGCTCTGCCCGCCGGAGACCAGGCCGACATTCAGCGTGATGCCGCGCTTCAGGTCGGTCAGCGCATGGATGGCGGTGATCTTCGCCGCCAGCTCGCCGATGGCGCTGATACCGGCCTCGAAGTTGCCGCCGGAATGCGCCGCCTTGCCCTCGATATCGAAGACCGAGAAGACGCCGCCCTTGCGACCCGTGACGACATTGCCACTGGGCCGGCCAGGTTCGCTGTTGAACACCACGCGGGCCTCGCGCGCCGTCGCCTCGATGACTTCGCGCCCTTCGGGTGACCCAATCTCCTCGTCACCCGTGAACAGCCCCAGCAGGTCCGCCGGCGCACCGCCGAACTTCTGGAAGGCAACAAGGATAAACATGTTCATGACAAGGCCGGCCTTCATGTCGGCCACGCCGGGGCCGTAGGCGATACCGTCCTTGATGGTGAAGGGCCGGCGCGTCGGCTCGCCCTTGGGGAACACCGTGTCGCGGTGGCCCATCAGCACGATTTTTTGCCTCTCGTTGCCGCCGGACATGGTGCCGGGGCTGGACTTTTTCCCCGCGCCGCCGGAGGCGACGACGCGCGCCTTCAGGCAGTCGCCATGGTTCTGCCGCGGCACCACCTCCACCGGGATGCCATGGCCCTCGCAGAACGCTTTTATCTGCGCGCCCACCTGGTCGACGCCGGCCTTGTCGTAGCTGCCGCCATCGGTGTTCACCATGCGCTCCAACTCGGCGAGCATGGCGCCCTGCTGCGTCGCCAGCCAGGCGGTGATCTCGGACTCGGTGCTCATGCGGCGCCCCCTTTTGCTGGGGCCAGCCTTGCATTCTCGCCGCCGGGCGAAAAGCCCGGTCGGTCGCCGCCGGCCGAAAAGGCCGGTCGGCACGCCGCCGGGCGAAAAGCCCGGCGACGGGAGAAAGCTACTCCACCTTGCCGATGCGGCGGACCACCTGGGCCAACCTGGCGGCATCAGCACGGAAGAAGCTCTCGAAGGCCGCGCCGTCGCGGTAGTCCAGCGTGTTGCCGCCAGCCGCCAGGGCACGCTGCACCTCCGGGTCTCGCGCCACGCTGGCCATGCCGGCGCGCAGCGCTTCCCGCACCGGCGCTGGCGTCGCGGCGGGCGCGAAGACGCCGCACCAGATGTAGTACTCACACCCGGCAAAACCCTTTTCCAGCAGCGTCGGCGCCTGCGGAAACTCGGCGAAGCGCTGCGCCCCCCAGCTGGCCAGCACGCGCAGCCGGCCGTCCCGGACATGCGCCGCCACCGGGCCAGGGCCGGAGGACAGCGCCTGCACCTGGCCGGCCAGCAACGCCGTCAGCGCCGGGGCGCCGCCTTGGAAGGGCACGTGCAGCAACTGCACCTCGGCCGCCGCCGCCAGCATGGCCATGGGCACATGCAGCGCCGAGTAATTGCCCGAGGAGGAATAGCTGACCGCCCCCGGCCGGCGCTTCGCATCCGCCAGGAAGTCGTCCAGATTCTGCCAGGGCGAGGCCGCCGGCACCACCAGGAAGGTCGGGTCCGCGGTGAACAGCGCAATCGGCGCCAGCTGGTCCAGCTCATAGGCCGGGGCGCGCCCGAACAGCCGCGCCGCTTCCGGCAGCACGGCCAGGGAGGACAGCGCCATCAGCAGCGTATGCCCATCCGGCGCGGCGCGGGCGACGAAGCTGTTGCCCAGCTCGCCGGAAGCGCCGGCGCGATTGACCACCGGCACCGGCTGCTTCCACAGCCGCTCCAGCCCCGCCGCCACCGGCCGTGCCACCACATCGGCCTGGCCACCAGGTGGAAAGGCGACGACCATGGAGAGCGCGTGGTCCGGAAACGCCGTGCCCTGCGCCAGGGCGGGCGATGCCGCCAGCGCCGCCAGCAAGGAACGTCGCAGCAGCCCCGCCTGGTCGCTCACAGCACCGGGTTCTCCAGCACGCCGATGCCGGCCACTTCCACGCGGACCACATCGCCCTGCTTCAGGAACACCGGCGGCTTGAAGCCGATGCCCACGCCCACCGGCGTGCCGGTGGCGATCACGTCGCCCGGCTCCAGCGTGATGTAGGTGCTGATGCACTCGATCAGGGTCGGGATGTCGAAGATCAGCGCCGCCACCAGCACGTCCTGGCGCTTCTCCCCGTTCACATGCGTGGTCAGGTGCAGCTTGGTCGGGTCCGGCACCTCGTCCGCGGTCAGAATGGCGGGGCCCATCGGGCAGAAGCTGTCGATGCCCTTGCCGATGATCCACTGCCGATGCTTGTGCTGCAACGTGCGCGCGGTGACGTCGTTGACGATGGTGTAGCCGAACACATGGCTCAGCGCCTCCGCCTTGGAAATCCCGCGGCCGCCCTTGCCGATCACCACCGCCAACTCGCCCTCGTAGTCCGTGCTGGCCGAGGTATCCAGGTGCGCCAGAATCGGCTCGCCCGGCGCGATGATGGCGGTGGCCGGCTTGCTGAACACCACCGGCGCTTCCGGCACCACTTCCTTGGACGACGCATCGAAGCCACTGCCGGCGAACTCGGCCGCATGCTCGAAGTAGTTCTTGCCGACGCAGAAGACGTTCTTCGGCGGTTGCGGGATCGGGGCGCAGAGCGTCGCGCCCTCCGCCACCGGTGCGGTCAGCGCCGCCTTCCGGGCGTGGTCCAGCGCCGCGGCGCCGCCGCTGATGAAGGCGGGCATGTTGCCGCCGGCCAGCGCGGCATCCACCGCGGCCAGGTCCAGCACCGCACCATCCTCGCGCAGCGCGCCGATATGGGTGCCGACAGTGTTCGGCTTCTTGAAGGTCACGAGGCGCATGCGGCTACTCCGGCTGGGCAAGGGGGATTTCGGCGGCGACTTCCAACGCGCGGGCGGCGCGGAACACCAGGTCGTCGCGGTACAGCGCGGCGGCCAACTGCACCGCGCGCGGCATGCCGTGCTCGTCGATACCGATGGGCACAGAAATCGCCGGCTGCCGCGTCAGGTTGAAGGCGAAGGTCCAGGGCGCCCAGTCGCGCCACAGCGCCTGCACCGGGTGCAGCGTCGGCTGGTCGGCGGCGAAGGCGGCGGTCGGCGTGCAGGCCGTCAGCATCAGGTCGTATTTCTGGTGGAAGCGCGCCGCGGCATGCGCGGCCTCGATCCGCATCGCCTCAGCTCCCAGAAAGTCGACCGCGCTCATGCCGCCTTCCAGCCGCGCCACTTCGTCCAGCCCCGCATCCAGCAGCGCGCGCTTGTCGGCCGGCATGGTCTGCACCAGCCGGGCCAGCGCCACGCCCCAGACCCGGCCAAAGATCGCGCGCGTATCCGGGAACATCGGGTCGGCTTCCTCGACGATCGCGCCCTGCTCCTCCAGCATGCGCGCCGCGCCCTCCAGCGCCGCGCGGCCATCGGCATCCAGCGGCGGCTCGAAGCCCAGGCGCGTCACCACGCCCACGCGCAGGCCCTGCACGCCATCCTCGATGCCGTCGCGCCAGTCGCGCTTTTCGTCCGGCAGGCAGAAGGGGTCGCGCAGGTCGTGCCGCGCCATGGCGCTGAACATCAGCGCGTTGTCGCGCACCGTCCGGGTCATCGGCCCGGCGCAGGCCACGTTGGCGAAGGCGCCCAACGGCCATTGCGGAATCCGCCCGAAGCTCGGCTTCAGCCCCACCAGGCCGCAGAAGGCCGCGGGAATGCGCACGCTGCCACCGGCATCCGTGCCGATATGCAGCGGCCCGAAACACGCCGCCCCCGCCGCCCCGGCGCCCGAGGACGAGCCGCCGACTGTCCGCTCGCGGTTCCAGGGGTTGCGGGTAATGCCATGCAGCGGGCAGTCGCCCGGCGACTTCCAGCCGAACTCCGTGGTGGTGGTCTTGCCCAGGATCACCGCCCCGGCCTGCTTCAGCCCCAGCACCGCCGGCGCGTCTTCGGTGGCGGGCGTGCTGTCCGTGGTCTTGCTGCCGCGCCGGGTGGGAAACCCCGCCAGGTTCAGCAGGTCCTTCACCGTGCTCGGCACGCCATCCAGCAGGCCCATCGGCCGCCCGGCCATCCAGCGCGCCTCGCTCTCCCCGGCCGCGGCCAGCGCCTTCGGGTTCATCACCGCGAAGGCGTTGACCCAGGGGTTGAAGCGCGCCACCCGCTCCAGCACCGCCTTCAGCGCCTCCACCGGGGAAAGCTGCCGCCGGGCATAGAGACCAAGCAGCGTCTCGGCCGACATCAGGGCGGGGTCGGTGGGCTCGGGCATGCTGTCGCCTTCCGTGCTGTCGCCGCGGACCTTGCCGGCATTGCCCTCCGGCGACCACCCCCGCGACGTGGCGCTGCGGTAGCGCAATCGCGGGGGCGCCGCTAGCCTCGCGAGGATGCGATTCCCGGCCCGCTCCCTGCTCCTCCTCCTCGTGCTGGCCTTGCTGGCGCCAACCCTGGTCCTCGCCCGCAGCCGCACGCCGCCCGGCAACCTGGCCAGCCGGCTGCGCAACGTGGAAGCCCCGGACCAGCAGGGCGAACAACCGCCGCCCTTCAGCCTGGACGGCCAGCTGGTGAACCAGCTCAGCTACGAACGCATGCGCCAGGGCAACCAGTTCACCGACCAGGCCTATGGCCGCAGCGCCGTTTCGGCCAAGTTGCAGGGACCCGCGGGCTTCTCGGTTTCCACCACGCTGCGGCTGGAACCGGGGCCGACCAGCCCGGCCGGCCTGGTGCCCAGCCATACCGGCTATGCCGAAACCCTGATCCTCCGCTGGACCCAGGATCCCTGGCGGGTCTTCGCCGGCAAGATCAACCCGCGCTTCGGCGCCGCCTGGTCGCGCGCCCCCGGCGTGTTCGGCGCCGACTACGCCGGCGACTACCAGCTGCGGGAAAAGCTCGGCGCCGGGGCGCGGATCTGGATGGACGAGATCCTCGATCTGCCGGACCCGCTTGGCTACCAGAGCCTGCAATTCGAGGTCTTCCAGGCCGATACCAGCTTCCTTTCCGCCAGCGCCTTCGCCCCACGCTGGACCCTGGCCACCACCGAAGCCGACCCGCTGACCGGCACCGAGACCACCAGCATCCGCCAGCGCTGGCGCGCCAGCCGGCTGATGGGCGGGGCGGACAATCGTCGCGGCCTGGGCGGCGCCACCCTCTCCTGGGTCGGCACCGAAATCGAGGTGCCCGGCGGTCAGGTCGCTTACAATGCCGGCCTCTCGGTCCGCCGCGCCGGGCTGGACGCGCAACTCGCCGGCCGCGCCGCGAACGAGATCGGCAGCGTCGCGGGCATCGAGGGCGCCTTCCCGCTGCCCGCCGGGATGCTGCTGGTGCCGGCGCTGGAATACGCCCGCCGCACCGGCGCCGATGGCTACCAGGGCCGCAACGCGGATTGGTGGACGGCGGCGCTGACCCTGAAGCGCGGCGCCCTCAGCATCGCCTATGCCTGGATGCAGCGGCGCGAGACCGATGCCCCGGTGGGGGACCGCGCCATGGGCCGCCAGCACACCGCCAACGCCACGCTCGACCTGGGCCGCGCCACCGGCCTGGCGCTGCTGAACAACGCCGCGATCTCGCTGGACTGGCGCCACCGCAACGAGTTGGGCGAGCGCGTGCAGGGCTTTGGCACTTCCTTCGTGGTCAGCCTACCCTTCTGAAGCAGCCGACGGAGCATGACGATGGCAGACCCGAAAAAGCCCTGGGAATGGCCCGAGGACTACTGGCGCACCGCGATCAACCGCGCCCGCGCCGGCCGCAGCCTGAAGCCGCGCTGCTGGCCCGGCGGCGCCCGCTGCGCCGTGGCGCTGAGTTTTGATAGCGACCACGACACCACGCCTTTGCGCGACGGCGATGAAAGCCCGATGCGCATCAGCCAGGGGCAGTACGGCAACCGCCAGGGCGTGCCGCGCATCCGCCGCCTGCTGGACCGCCACTCCATCCGCGCCAGCTTCTACGTGCCCGCCGTGACCGCGCTGATCTACCCGGACGAGCAGCGCGCCCTGGCGGATGAAGGCCACGAGATCGGCATCCACAGCTGGATTCACGAGGCGAATACCAGCCTGCCGCCGGGCGTGGAGCGCGAGCTGACGCTGCGCAGCGCCGACGTGCTGGAAAAGGTCAGCGGCCGCCGCCCGGTGGGCATTCGTACCGCGTCCTGGGACTTCAGCGTGGATACCATGGGCATCATCGAGGAGATGGGCCTGCTCTACGACAGCAGCCTGATGGGCGATGACGAACCCTATGAACTGATGGACCAGGGCCGCCCCACCGGCGTGGTGGAATTGCCGCCCGAATGGATCAGGGACGACGCGCCCTACTTCATGTTCGTCCGTTTTTCCGGGTTGCGGCCCTATACGCCGCCTTCATCCGTGCTGGAGATCTTCAAGGCCGAGTTCGACGGCGCCTATGCCGAGGGCGGGCTGTTCCTGCTGACCATGCACCCGCACATCATCGGCCACCGCAGCCGCATCACCATGCTGGAAGCGCTGGTCGAGTACATCAAGGGACATGACGGCGTGTGGTTCGCCACGCATGAGGAAGTGGCGCGGTTCTGCAAGGATGAGGCGGGCTGAGGCAGCTCAGGCCGCCGGCAGTTGCACAAGGCCGGCGGCCCCTGCCGCCACGCGGGACCGTACATTCAGCACTTCGATCCCCACCAGCCGCCCCTCGGCATCCAGGTCCAGCACGATGCCGGGCTCGACCTCCCGGGTATCGGCAACGCGCACGCCGGCCGGCGCCAGGCGCACATAGGCGGCATCGGCCTCGGGGTCGTAGGTGGTCTTCACCCCAGCGCCACCGCCGCCTCCCGCGCACTCGGAAAGCTCGGCACCACCTTGTCCACGCCGGTGCTTTCCAGCATCTCCGCCACCGCCGGCTGCACGCCGGCCAGGCCGAAGCGCGTGCGGTTCGCCGCCGCCTGCTTCACCGCCACCAGCAGCACCCGCAACCCCGCCGAGGAACAGTAGCGCAGCCGCGCCAGGTCCAGCACCAGCACGCCGTTCTCCGGCAGCGCCGTCATCACCTGCGGCTCCACCATCGGCGCGGTGAGCTGGTCCAGCCGCCCGGCCAGGTGCAGCACCAGGCCGCCGGGGATCGGCGAATGCGTGACTTCCATCACGGCAATCCCTTGTCCAACAGGCGGGAATGGTAACCATTCCCGCCCGCCCGGCTCAACCGGCGACGATGCCGGCCGCCTTGGCCACGCCGGTCCATTCCTTCACGTAGTCGCCGATGTAGCGGGCATAGGCCGCACCGGTCAGCGGCGCCGGCGGCGGGTAGCTGGCCAGGTCGGCCAGCTTCTGGCGGATGTCCGCATTGGCCATGGCCGCCACCGCCACCTCGGTCAGCTTGGTGGCGATGGGCGCCGGCAGGCCCTTGGGCCCGGAAATGCCGATCCAGGTGGTGCAGGTCAGCCGCGGCAGCCCCAGCTCGGCGAAGGTCGGCACGCTTGGCACCGCCGGCACCCGGGCCGGGGTGGAAACCGCCAGCGCCCGCAGCGTGCCGTCCTTCAGCATGCCCACATAGGTGGTCAGCGGGTCGAACAGGCTCTCGATCTGGCCGGCCAGCATGTCCTGCAGGGCCGGCGCGCTGCCGCGGTAGGGCACGTGGTCCAGCTTGGTCAGGTGGGCTTCCTTGGCCAGCACTTCGCCCATCAGGTGGGTGATGCTGCCGATGCCGCTGCTGCCGTAGCGCACGCCGCGCGCCGACTTCGCCGCGGCAATGTAGTCCGCCATGGTCTTGATCGGACTGTCGGCCTTGACCATCAGGGCATTGCCGGTGTCGCAAATCATCGCCAGGTGGCTGAAATCCGCCACGGGGTCATAGGGCAGCTGCGGGTAGATGCCGGGCGCGATGCCGTGCGGGCTGGCATGGCTGACCACCAGCGTATAGCCGTCCGGCGCCGCCTTGGCGCACATGTCGGCGCCGATGGAGCCACCCGCGCCGGCGCGGTTCTCCACCACCACCTGCTGCCCCAGCGCGGCCGAGAGCGAGGGCACCAGCAGGCGGGAGACCGTGTCGGCCAGGCCGCCCGGCGGGAAGGTGACGATCAGCCGGATCGGCATGCGCGTTGGCCAGGCGCTCTGGGCGCGGGCGATGTTCGGCAGTGCCAGGCCAGCGGCCAGGCCCAGCAGGTGGCGACGTTGCATGTCAGGCAGTTCCTTCACCAGAAGACCGGCCCGGCTGCCTATTCCCTGAGCAACC
This sequence comes from uncultured Rhodospirillales bacterium, assembly GCA_903835235.1. Taxonomy (GTDB): domain Bacteria; phylum Pseudomonadota; class Alphaproteobacteria; order Acetobacterales; family Acetobacteraceae; genus CAIMOR01. The sequence goes on along the minus strand of CAILMF010000081.1, from coordinate 34,027 downwards.
CCAAGGCCGGCCGCCGGCACCGGCCGGACTGGCTCCGGCTACGCAAGCCCTGTGCCGAGCCGCGCCTTCCAGCCCGCGCCGCCGATCATCGCCCGCAGCGCCGCCTCGCTCGGCGCCTCCGGCCTGAGGCAGGCCTCCGCCACCCGCCAGGCCACCGCCAGCATGGAGGAGATCACCGGCACGCCGCCATGGCTGGGATGCCTGGCAATGGTCCCCAACGTCGGCATGCCGGTGCCCAGCAACACCACGGCATCGATGCCCGTGGCGTCCAGCCCCTCCAGCGCCAGCATCGCCTCGCGCGAGCCCAGCGCGTAGATCGGGTGGAAGGCATCTTCCGGAAGCGGCACCCGCGCCACGCGCACCACCTCGAAGCCGCGGCTCTGCCAATACGCCACGCTGGCCGCGGTCACGTCATCCGGGTAGGGCGAGACCAGCCCCAGCCGCTTCGCCCCCAGCAGGGTCAGTGCATCCCGCACCGAGCGTGCGGCGGTGATGAAGGGCACGTCCAGCCGCGCCTCCAGCGCCGCCACCAGCCGGTCCTCCTCCACCGCGCCGACGCCATAGGATGCCCCGGTGATGGCCAGCGCGAAGGCGGTAACCGGCGCGTTGTTAACCTGCGCCAGGGTCGCATCCAGCGCCGCGATGTACTGCACCATCCGCTCGGCCACGCTGAGATGGGCATCGCCGATCAGCCGCGCCGCCACCCAGCCCAGGCCCGGCGGCAGCAGCAGCGCCGCCTCCGGCTCCACCGTGGTATTGGCCGGCGGCACCAGCAGGCCGACCAGGCCTTTGGGTGCATATTCCAGGGGAAAGGGCTGCTTCATGGCGGCTCACTCCGTTGCGCCGGAATGCTATCACCGCCGCGCCGCTCGCGCAGCTTCCGCGCCAGCCCCGGCACAAAGCCCGGCTTGCCCGGCGCCCCAGGCATGAACAAGGTCAGGCGGCGCGGAAATCCGCCAGGAAGCCTTCCACCGCGCCGCGCAGCCCCTCGGCCTGGCTGGCCTGCTGCTCGGCGGCGCGCAGCACCAGCACGGCCGCCTCGCCGGTGCCCTTGGCGCCCTGGCCCACGCCGGTGATATGCGCACTGACCTCCCGCGTGCCGGCCGCCACATCCTGCACGCTGCGGGCAATCTCCTGCGTCGCCGCGCCCTGTTCCTCGATGGCGGCGGCAATGGCGGTCGCCACCTGGTTGATCTCGTCGATCGTCAGGGTGATGCCGCCGATCGCCAGCACCGCCTCCCGCGTCGCGGCTTGCAGGTCATGCACCTGCTGGCCGATGGTTTCGGTCGCCTTGGTGGTCTGCGCCGCCAGGTTCTTCACCTCGCTGGCCACCACCGCGAAGCCCTTGCCGGCATCGCCGGCCCGCGCCGCCTCAATGGTCGCGTTCAGCGCCAGCAGGTTGGTCTGCGCCGCCACCTGGCTGATCAGCCCGACCACGTCGCCGATCCGCTCCGCCCCCTTCGCCAGCGCCTGCATGATCGCGTCGGTCCGCCGGGTGTTCTCCACCGCCTGGTCCGTGGTGCGGGAAGACTGCGTCACCTGGCGGGAGATCTCGCTGATCGAGGCGGTCAGTTCCTCCGCCGCGGTGGCCACGGTCTGCACCCCAGCGGTGGCCTGCTCGGCCGCGCCGGCCACCGCGGTGGCCTGAGTCGCGGTCTCCTCGGCGGTACCGGTCAGCGCCTGCGCCGTGCCCTTCAGCGTGGCGGCGCCGGTTGCCATGCCGCTGACCACGGTGGCGAACTCCGCCTCGAACCGGTTGGCCAGGTCGCCGATCCGCCGGTCGAAGCTGGCCTTGTTCTCCTCGATGTAGATCGAGATCGCGATCTCCATGTCGAGCATGACCGCCTGGTTCAGTGCCTGCATCAGCCGCGCCGTCCTTGCTGCTGCCTCGGCCGGCCGCAGCAGGCTGCGGTAATGCGTCGCCGCCAGGGCATAGAGTTCGCTGAGAACGACGCCGTAGCCACCCACATACCAGCGCGGTTCCAGCCCGATCCGGCTGTGCATCAGCCCGATCCGCCGCACGGAGGCGACATAGGCGTCGTCGAAGCGGCCGGAGAACAGCGCGGTCCAATGGGCCATCTGGGCCTGGCCCGCCCGGTCCATGCCGGCCTGGCCCTTGAACATCGCCGCCAGTTGCGGGAAGCGCCCGAGGTGGCGATAGAAGCTTCCCATAATGTCAGGCAAGTTGTGCTGCAGCACCGGCATGAACTCCGCCAGCGCGGCACTGCTCTGGTCACTCCAGCCAATGAAGTCCAGGCGATCCGATATTTCTCGACTGACAACCATGTCGTCATCCCATCCTGAGAGACATTGCCTCCCACCAGCGGGATGCCGGGAATGACTGTTGGCGAAAATTATGAAACGCGCGTGAATGGGCTTGAATATTTAAGCCATGCCGGCTACGGCGGCATCGCCGCAGCCGGCATCCCGTCGATCAGCCCGCGACCGCGCCGCTCCACGGCGAAGCCAGGTCGGAAACGCCGACCACGCTGCCATCCGCGCTGCGCCGGATGATGTTCGGGCAGGCGAAGTTGATCGGGATGACGCCGTGGTCGACTTCGTCCAGCGGCCCCTGCGCGCGCAACGCCGCCAGCACCGGCTCGGGCAGTTTCCGGTCGGCCGAGACATGCTCCGGCCCGCTGACATCGATGCGCGGGTGATGCGCCGCCACCTCGGGGTCCATGCCGAAATCGGCGACGAAGCTGAGCAGCTGGAACACCGCCGCCATGATCCGCCGGCCGCCGGAAGCACCACAGGCCAGCTCCGGCCGGCCATCCGCATCCAGCGCGATGATCGGGCTCATGTTGGTCAGCGGCCGCTTGCGCGGGGCGATGGCATTCGGCGTGCCCGGCCGCGGGTCGAACCACATGACGCCGTTGTTCATCAGCACGCCGGACTTCGGCAGCACCACGCGGCTGCCCATGGAGGAAAGCAGCGTCGTCGTCATCGCCACCATCATGCCGTCCTTGTCGCAGACGGTCAGGTGGGTGGTGCAGCTGTCGGCGCTGGGGTTCTCGGCCTCGCCCAACCCTTCCAGCCGGTCGGCATAGGCGGCCTTCATGCTGGCGGCCAGCTGCGCATACCAGGCGGCCGAGGGCGTGCCGGCGACATCGGCGCCTTCCATCCGCCGCATCACGTCCCGATAGGTCGGCGTCGCGGTCAGCCCATTGCTCAGCAGCAGCGTCCGCCCGCGCCAGGGCGCCCGCACCGCCGGCAGCACCCGGGCCTGGCACGCCGCCAGGTCGGCGGCCGAAACGAAACCGCCCATCTCCTTCATGTCGGCGGCAACAGCGGCGGCAATCTCGCCCTGGTAGAAGTCCTGCCACCCCGCCTGCTGCAGCCGCTCCAGCGTGGCCGGCAGTGCTCCTTGGGTGAAGAAGCCGGTGCTGCCCTGGTAGGGCGCCACCGGCGGCAGGCCATTGGGCAGGTAGATCCGCGCGCTCTCGGGGTACAGCCGCAGCACGCTGGCCGAGGCCGCGACCTTCAGCGTGGTGTACCAGTCCTGCGGCAGGCCGCGCTTGGCCAGCGCCACCGCCGGCGCCAGCACATCCTTCCACGGCAGCCGGCCATGGCGCTGGTGCAGCAGCGCATAGCCGGCGACGGCGGAGGGGATCAGCGCCGACATCGGCCCATGCACGTTGCGGTCGCCCTCCACCTCCGGCCAGGGGAACAGGTCCATCTTCATGCGGCCGGTCATCGGGTAGGCGCTGGGGTCCAACCCCGCCGGGGAGACCGGGCCGAAGTCGAAGGTCTCGCCCGGGCTGGCGCCGCCGGCCACCTGGGCAAAGCCGATGCCGCCCAGCCCGCAATTCCACGGCTCTATCGCCGCCAGCGCGAAGGCGGTGGCCACCGCCGCATCGGCCGCGGTGCCGCCGGCCGCAAGCATGCTGGCCCCGGCTTCGGCCGCGACCTTGACCTGGGAGACGACCATGCCGCCCCGGCCGCGCGCCGCCGGCTTGGCCAGGGTCCAGTTCTGGGTGATGTGGGGGGTGGGCGTATAGGTCATTGGCGGCGCTTCCCTGCGGTTGCCCGCATGGTCCCGCCAGTGCGCGGCTTAGGCAATCCCCTTGGGGCAATCCCCTTGGGGGCATGCGCCGGCGCCGCCAGGCCTCAGCCGCCGGGCTGGCGCCGCCGCTGGTCCAACGCGGCCTCGAAGTCGAAGCCCATGTGCCAGTTGATATGCGCCGTCAGCAGCGCGGTCGCCGCCTTCAGGTCGCCGCGCTCCAGCGCGGCAATCAGGCCGTCATGCTCGGCAACCGACTCGCTCAGGCGCCGGCCGTTCTGCCCCAGGCCCCAGACCACCGCGAGTTGCCGTGCCAGGCTGTTCCACACCGCCGCCAGCGGTGCATTGCCGGAACAGCGGCACAGCTCGCCATGAAAGGCTTCCTCGGCCGCCACCACCGCCGCGGGGTCGCCGGTTTCCTGCGCCTGGGCATAGGCATCGGCGAAGCGCCGCAACCCGCCGAACCGCTCCGCCCCACCCGGGCGGCGCAGCGCTTCCTGCACCGCCAGGGTCTCCAGCGCCAGGCGCACGCGCATCACCTCCGCCACGCTGGCGTTGGAAACCTGCATCAGCCGCATGCCCTTGTAGGGCGTGCTGACCACGATGCCCTGGCTTTCCAGCAGGCGCAGGGCTTCCCGAACCGGCACGCGGGAAATGCCGAGGTCGCGGGCAATTTCGGCTTCCACGAGGCGGTCGCCCGGCAGGAAGACGCCACGGGCCGCAGCGCCGACAATGGCCTCGGCCGCCTGTTCGACCATCGTCCGGGGCTGCACGGGCAGCAACCGTCGCGGTTCGACCAAAGCCGGTCCGACCTCGCCACCGGCTGCAAGCCGCGTCCGGTGCTCTCGTAGAGCCACGCTGGGGGGTTCCCTTCAAGGGAGGGGGGGGAAAGATCGGCAGACTAAATTCAATCTGCTGGTTTATAAAGCCCCGTCGCTCGCGAGTTCGAGAGCTCGTTACAATAGGGCACACCTGTGTGCCAGAAGCTACACTGTTCCGTAACAGCATCGGCTGGCGACGGGCAGCGCCGCCGAGCCCCCTTCCCCGCCGCCGCATTGCCGCCTAGTTACCGCCCAGGCATTGGCCCTGGTCGGGCCCGCAATAGGTTGGGAGAGACGCGGTGCAGGATATGGTTGAGATTGCTGGCCTGAAGGTGGCCCGGCCGCTGCACGACTTCATGGCGCAGGAAGCCCTGCCCGGCACCGGCATCGAGCCCGCCGCCTTCTGGGCCAGCTACGCCGCCATTCTGGGCCAGCTCGGCCCGCGCAACGCCGCGCTGCTGGCCAAGCGGGATGAGCTGCAGGCCAAGATCGACGCCTGGCACCGCGCCAACCCGGCCCGCCCGGTGGACCAGGCCGCCTATACCGCCATGCTGAAGCAGATCGGCTACCTGGTGCCGCAGGGCCCGGCCTTCAGCGTTGCCACGCAGAATGTCGACCCCGAGATCGCCAGCATGGCCGGCCCGCAGCTGGTGGTGCCGACCAGCAACGCCCGCTACGCGCTGAACGCCGCCAATGCCCGCTGGGGCAGCCTGTACGACGCGCTCTACGGCACCGACGCCATTCCGGAGACCGACGGCGCCGAGCGCGGCCGTGGCTACAACCCGAAGCGCGGCGAGAAGGTCATCGCCTTTGCACGAGGGGTGCTGGACGACGCCGTGCCGCTGGCCGGCGCCAGCCACAAGGACGCCCGCGGCTACGCCGTGGTCGGCGGCGCCCTGGCCGTCACGCTGCTGAACGGCAGCACCGTCGGCCTGAAGGACCCCGCGCAGTTCCGCGGCTACAATGGCGAGGCCAGCGCGCCGGGCACGCTGCTGTTCGTGCATAACGGCATGCACATGGAACTGCGCGTGGATCGCACCCACGCCATCGGCAAGACCGATGCCGCCGGCATCAGCGACCTGGTGATGGAAAGCGCGCTGACCACCATTCAGGACGCGGAAGACAGCGTCGCGGCGGTGGATGCGGAAGACAAGGTGCTGGTCTATCGCAACTGGCTGGGCCTGATGAACGGCACGCTGGAAGCCAGCTTCGAGAAGGGCGGCAGCACGCTGGTCCGCAAGCTGAACCCGGACCGCAGCTACACCAAGCCGGAAGGCACCGGGCTGCGCTGGCTCGCCGGCCGCTCGCTGATGCTGATCCGCAATGTCGGCCACCACATGATGACCGACGTGGTGACGCTGAACGGTCAGGAGACGCCGGAGACCATCCTGGACGCGATGTGCACGGTGGCCATCGCGCTGCACGACATCCGCGGCAAGAAGCTGAACAGCCGCGCCGGCAGCGTCTATATCGTGAAGCCGAAGATGCACGGGCCGGAGGAAGTCTCCTGGGCCAATGACCTGTTCGCGGCCGTGGAAGACGCCTTCGGCATTGCCCGCGACACGCTGAAGATGGGCATCATGGATGAGGAGCGCCGCACCACGGTGAACCTGGGCGAGTGCATCCGCGCCGCCGCCCGCCGCGTCGCCTTCATCAACACCGGCTTCCTCGACCGCACCGGCGACGAGATCCATACCTCCATGGAAGCCGGCGCGATGATCCGCAAGAACGACATGCGCGGCACCGCCTGGATCAAGCACTACGAGGATAACAACGTCGATGTCGGCCTGGCCTGCGGCCTGCGCGGCCGCGCGCAGATCGGCAAGGGCATGTGGGCCGCGCCGGACGAGATGGCGAAGATGCTGGAGCAGAAGGTCGGCCACCCGAAGGCCGGTGCCAACACCGCCTGGGTGCCCAGCCCCACCGCCGCCACGCTGCACGCGCTGCACTACCACCAGGTCAACGTCAGCGCCCGCCAGGACGAATTGCAGAAGGGCGGCACCCGCGCGTCGCTGGATGCCATCCTGACCGTGCCACTTGCGGAAAACACCAACTGGTCGCCGGCCGATGTGCAGGCCGAGCTGGACAACAACGCCCAGGGCATCCTGGGCTATGTCGTCCGCTGGGTGGACCAGGGCGTCGGTTGCTCCAAGGTGCCGGACATCAACAATGTCGGGCTGATGGAGGACCGCGCGACGCTGCGCATTTCCGCCCAGCACATCGCCAACTGGCTGCGCCACGGCATCTGCACGGAAGCGCAGGTGATGGAGACGATGAAGCGCATGGCGGCGGTGGTGGACAAGCAGAACGCCGGCGACCCGCTGTACACGCCGATGGCCCCGGGCTTCGACGGCCCGGCCTTCAAGGGCGCCTGCGAGCTGGTGCTGCAGGGCACCACGCAGCCGAATGGCTATACCGAGTTCATCCTGACCGCGCGGCGTCGCGAGGCGAAGGCGCGCGGTTAAGGGTTGAGGCCAAGGCGCGCGGCTAAGGTTCGAAGCCAAGGCGCGCGGCTGAACAACGGTCCCCTCCCCCGCCGCGCGGGGGAGGGCTAGGGTGGGGGCCATGCCGAACACAACAACCCGCCGCATCCTGCTCGGGGCGCTCGCCGCCCCCGCCCTGGCCAGCGCGCAAGCCGCCTGGCCCAATCGCCCCGTCCGCATCGTCGTGCCCTTCCCGCCCGGCGGGTCCAACGACACCATTGCCCGGCCGCTGGCGGAACGCCTGACCCAGCGCCTCGGCCAACCCTTCGTCATCGAGAATCGCGGCGGCGCCGGTGGCAGCATCGGCGCCGGCACGGTCGCGCAGGCGCCGGCCGATGGCTACACGCTGATGGTGACGTCCAGCAGCTTCCCCACCAGCGCCGTGTTGCAGAAAACCAGCTGGGACGCCGAGGGCAGCTTCGACGCCGTGGCCCTGCTGGCCCGCGCGCCCTTCTTCCTGATGGTGAACCCTGGCTTCGCCGCGCAGGACGTGCCGGCGCTGGTGAAGCTGAGCAAGGAACAACCGGGCAGCGTGGACTACGGCACCTCGGGCGCCGGCGGCATCAACCACTTCATCACCGAATACTTCTGCCTGGCCGCGGGCATCCGGATGAACCACATCCCCTATCGCGGCACCGCGCCGGCGGTGACGGATCTGATGGCCGGCAACATCAAGCTGATGATCACCACCGTCGCCAGCGCCAACGCCGCCATCCGCGAAGGCCGCGTCCGCTGCATCGCCGCCACGGCGGCAGGCGGCGAGCTGCCGCCCGGCGTGACGCCGGTGACCACCGTGAAGCAGCAGGGCGTGGACTACGAGGTCGCCATCTGGTGGGGCCTGCTGACGCCGAAGGGCGTGCCGGAAGCGCTGCGCCGCACCATCCACCAGGCCTGCAACGAAGCCGTGGCCGACGCCAACCTGGCGCGCATCTACGACGCGGAAGGCGCCAAGCCCGCCAGCGCCCCCTTCGCCGAGTTCCAGCGCGTGCTGCATGCCGACCTGGAACGCTGGCGCCAGGTCAAGACCGCTGCCAACATCCGCGCCGAATGACCCCGGAACGCAAGACCTTCGACCCCCATGCCACCGGCGCGCTGGACGGCGTGCGCGTGGTCGATCTCTCCCGCCTCGTCGCCGGCAATATCCTGACCAAGGTTTTGGCCGACCACGGCGCCGAGGTGGTGAAGGTGGAGCCGCCCGAGGGCGACACGCTGCGCGCCTGGCGCATCAACGGCATCAGCACCGCCTGGAAGACACTCAGCCGCAACAAGAAGTCCGTGGCCCTGAAGCTGCGCGACCCCGAGGCCATCGCGGTGGTCAAGCAACTGGTCGCCACCGCCGCGATCTTCGTCGAGAGTTTTCGCGCCGGCGTGCTGGAACAGATGGGCCTCGGCCCGGATGAGCTGCACGCCATCAACCCACGCCTTGTCATCGTCCGCGTCTCAGGCTGGGGCCAGACCGGGCCGTACCGCCACAAGCCCGGCTTCGGCACGCTCATAGAAGGCTATGCCGGCTACGCCGCCACCTGCGGCTTCGAGGACCGCGAGCCCGTCCTGCCGCCGATGTACATGGCGGATGGCTATGCCGGCCTCTACGGCGCCTCCGCCGCCATGATCGCGCTGCGCGTGGCGGAGCGCGGCGGGCCTGGCCAGGTCATCGACCTTTCGTTGTTCGACCCGCTGTTCACCATGCTGGAACCGCAGGTCGCCAATTGGCGCCTGACGCAAAAGAGAAAACCGCGCACCGGCAGCCGCAGCACCAACGCCGCGCCGCGCAACGCCTACCAGACCAGCGACGGCAAGTGGGTCTGCCTCAGCGCCAGCACCCAGGGCATGACCGAGAAGCTGTTCCGCAGCATCGGGCGGGAGGACATGATCAGCGACCCCCGCTTCGCCACCAACCAGCGGCGGGTGGAGAACGGCGTGGAGTTGGACGAGGTCATCGCCGGCTATATCCGAGAGCGAGACCTGGCCACCAACCTGGCGCACTTCGATAAAGCCGGCGTCACCATCGGCCCGATCATGGAAGCCGAGCAGTTGGACGGTGACCCCTACCTGGTGCAGCACGAAAGCCTGATAGAAGTGCCGGACGACGAGATGCCCGGCGGCTGGCTGCCCATGCATGGCGCAGTGCCTCGCCTCTCCGGCACCCCTGGCATCCTGGCCCGCCCGGCGCCGAAGCTGGGGGAACACAACGCGGAAATCCTCGGCCCGCTGCTGGGCGATGCCGCGCTGGAACGGCTGCGCGCCGCAGCGGTTGTGGTCGAAGCCGGCTGACCGCGCCCGGCCCCTTGGCCCCGCGGCGCCGTGTCACCATTTCAAGGCAGAGCAGGACAGCCGCCCTGGTCTAGAGCACTATGCGCCCAGCTGGGCGCATAGTGCTCTAGCCATCAGGACCGAACCTGCGCTGAGGGATCGCCGCCATGCGCCTGGATGACCAACGCGAAAGCGACAACGTCGAAGACCGCCGCAGCGGTGGCTTCGGCGGCGGCGGCGGCGGCTTCAACCGCGGCGGCATGCCGGTGCTGATCGGCGGCGGCGGCCTCGGCACCGTCGCCATCTTCGTCGTCGCGCTGCTGCTGGGGGTGGACCCCAGCTTCCTGTTCCAGGGCGGCGACCCCGGCCCGCCGCAGCAGCAACAGCAGAGCTACCCGCACGGCAAGCCCGCGCCCGCCCCGGGTGGCGGCCAGCATGCCGGCGGCGACGACGACGCCCAGCGCCGCTTCGTCGCCCGCGTGCTGGCGACCACCGAGGACGCCTGGGGTGGCATGTTCCAGCAGCAGGGCCGGCAATACGAACAGCCGCGCCTGGTGCTGTTCAGCGGCGGTACCCAGGGCGGCTGCGGCATGGCGCAATCCGCCATGGGTCCGTTCTACTGCCCGCGCGACCATCAGGTTTACCTGGACCTGTCCTTCTTCCGCGAAATGGAGCGCAAGCTTGGGGCGCCGGGCGAATTCGCCCGCGCCTACGTGATTGCACACGAAGTCGGCCACCACGTGCAGAACCTGCTGGGCATCATCCCCCGGGTGGACGCGGCGCGGCGCAACCAGACCGAGGCGCAGTCGAATGCCATGTCGGTGCGGCTGGAGTTGCAGGCGGATTGCTTCGCGGGCGTCTGGGCCAACGTGACCGACCGCCAACGCCACTTCCTGGAACCCGGCGACATCGAGAGCGGGCTGAACGCCGCGGCCGCGGTGGGCGACGACCGGTTGCAGCAGCAAAGCGCCGGCCGCGTGGTGCCGGAAAGCTTCACCCACGGCACCTCGGCGCAACGGGTGCGCTGGTTCCGCCAGGGCTATGAAAGCGGCGACGTGAAGCGCTGCGATACCTTCAGCGCCGACAGGCTTTAAGCCTGCCCCCGCTCCACCAACCCCCGCCGTATCCGCCGCCCGCGCCGGATCCGGTCTTCGATGAACTCCGCCTCGCCCCAGCGCACCGCGCGGCCCAGCGCATGCGCGTCCTCGGTGAAGCGCGCCAGCATTTCCAACAGCGCCTCGCGGTTGTTCAGGAACACGTCGCGCCACATGTCCACGTCTGACGCGGCGATGCGGGTGAAGTCGCGGAACCCGCTGGCCGCGAATTTCAGCACCGCCTCGCGCGTCTCCTCCGCCAGGTCGTCGGCCGTGCCGCAAATCGTAAACGCGATCAGATGCGGCAGGTGGCTGACAATCGCCACCACCTTGTCATGCGTCGTCGGGTCCAGCGTTTCCACGGTGGAACCGGCGCGGCGCCACAGCTCCTTCACCTTCTCCACCGCGTCCGCATCCGTCTCCGGCAGCGGCGTCACGATGGTGTAGCGGCCCTTGAACAGCGTGGAGAAACCGGCATCCGGACCGCTGTGCTCGGTGCCCGCCATGGGGTGCGCCGGCACCAGGTGCACGCCCGGCGGCAGCAGCGGCCCCAGGTCGCGCACCACGCTGCCCTTGGTAGACCCCACATCGGTCAGCACGCAGCCAGGCGCCAGATGCGGCGCCACCTGTTCCATCACCTTGGCATAGGCGCCAACCGGCACGCAGAAGATCACGCAATCCGCGCCAGCCACGGCCCGCGCCGCATCCGGCTCCACTTCGTCGGCAATGCCAAGCTCGCGCACGCGGGCCAGCGTCGCGGCACTGCGCGCGGTGGCCACGATGGTCTCGGCGATATCGCCACGCTCCTTCGCCAGCCGCGCCAGCGAAGACCCGATCAGCCCGATGCCGACCAGGCACAGCCGCTTGAACAGCGGCGCCCCGATGTCAGGCGCACTCATCCGACAAAGGCCTTCATGGCCTCCAGCACCAGGGTGCATTCCTCAGCGGTGCCCACCGTGATGCGCACGCAATTGGGCAGGCTGTAAGCCCCCACCAGCCGCACGATCAGCCCCCGCGCCCGCAGCGCCGCGTCGCAGGCCTTGGCCCGCGCCGGGTCGCCGAAATCAACCAGCAAAAAATTGCCCTCGCTTGGGTAGACCACCAGGCCCAGCTCGCGCAGCCCGTCACCCAGCTTGCCGCGCCAGAGCGCGTTGTGGACCACGGACTTCTCGATCCAGCCCTCTTCCTCCAGCGCGCCGACGCCGGCGGCCAGCGCCTGGGCGTTGACGTTGAACGGCCCGCGTACGCGGTTCAGCACGTCGATCACCTCGGCCCCGGCATAGGCCCAACCCAGCCGCGCCCCGCCCAGCCCGAACACTTTCGAAAACGTGCGCGTCATGATGGTGTTGGTGCCGGCATCCACCAGTTCCACGCCAGCGTCGTAGTCGGGGTGGCGGACGTATTCGGCATAGGCGCTGTCCAGCACCAGCAGGATGTCGTCGCGCAGGCCGGCGCGCAGCCGGGTCACCTCGCCACGCGGCAGCATGCTGCCGGTCGGGTTGTTCGGATTGGCCAGGAAGACCAGCTTGGTGCGCGGGCCGCAGGCCGCGATCATCGCGTCCACATCGGCCGTCAGGTTCTTCTCCGGCACCTTGATCACGCGGCAGCCGGCATAGCGGCCGGAGATGTCGTACATGACGAAGCCATGCGCGCTCATCACCAGCTCGGTGCCCTCGCCGCCATAGGCCAGGATCAGGTGCTGGATGATCTCGTCGCTGCCGTTGCCGCAGACAATCCGCGCAGGGTCCAGCCCGAACTTCCGCCCCAGCGCCGCACGCAGCACATTGGCGTGGCCGTCGGGGTAGCGGTGCATCTCGGCCGCGGCGCGCTGCATGGCCGCCACCGCGCCGGGTGGCACGCCGAAGGCGCCCTCGTTCGAGGACAGCTTGATGATGCGGTTGACGCCCTCGACCTTCGATTCGCCACCGACATAGGGCTCGATCGAGAGGATGCTGGGGCGGGGAAGTGGATTGGCCATGGTTACTCTCCTCTCTCCGGCACGGCATAGAAGCCGAGCGGCTGGGCGCGGTCGAATGGCAGCCCCACCAGCCGCGGGTCATCCACCTGCAAGGCGCCATCCACCTCAACCAGCAGGCGGGTAAAGCCGGCATCGGTCCGCAGTTGCAGCGCCAGCGGCACCAGGCCGGCCGCGGTCAACGCCTGGCTCACCGAAGCCCGGCTGAGCGACCGGCTGGTCTCCAGCCGCAGCAGGCTGCGGTCATGCCCGGTTTCATCCGGCGGCACCGGCGCCACCGCCAGCATCTCCAGCCCATGCTCGGCGGCGCTGAGGAAGGGCAGCCGCGCCACCACCTGCAACCTGGGGCTTTCCAGTCGGGTCCACCAGGCGGCCTCGGCGGGCTCGGCCTCCTGCGGCAGCGGCAGCAGCGCCAGGCTGGCCTTGCCCGAGGACACCGCCGCCAGCGCCGCGGCGCCGGAGGGATGCAGCTTTACCGGCGTGCCGGCACCGAAATGCTCGCGCACCACGCGTTCCTGCTCCGGCTGGCGGATGCAGGCGGCGACCGAGAAATTGCCCTGCATCAGGGTGGAGGAGGCAAAGATCTCCCGCCACAGCCGCACCAGGGCGGCGGCCGGCAGTGGCCCGGCATGGCGCGCCAGCAGGCGGCGCAGGATCAGCGCCTCCCGTCCCGGGCGCAGCGGGGTGCCGCTGCCCTTGGCGCGGCTCTGGGCCAGGCGAGCCACCACGCCGGCCCGCTGCATCAGCAGGTCGTGCAGCGCATCGTCCAGCCGGTCGATCTCCGCGCGGAGTGCTGGCAGCGAAGGTTCAGCGGCGGGTGAGGTCATGGGATCGGGGGGTGCGTTCATTGTCTGGCGTCTTCCCGACCAGCAATAGACGCCAGCGCCCGCCGCGCCAAGCGGCGGCGCGCCCAAACCCGCGATACCGCCGGCTCGCTGCGCCGGCGCAACGCTGGCCCGCCGCCGCCAGAGGTTGAAGCAAGGGCGGCGCGGCCTTAATGCTGCGGCACCAAGCAACGCCCATGGCCATGTCAGCACCAGTCGCCCCGTTTCCGCAGGTGGATCACCAGCGCGCCGTCTTCGCCGAGGAGCTGGCGCTGGACTGCGGCGTCACGCTGGCCAGCCACGCCGTGGCCTACCGCACCTATGGCCGGCTGAACGCCGCCCACAGCAATGCCGTGCTGGTCTGCCACGCGCTGACCGGGGACCAGTACCTGGCGGAGACCAACCCCGTCACCGGCAAGCCGGGCTGGTGGGACAACATCGTCGGCCCCGGCCGCCCGCTGGACACCAACCGCTACTTCATCATCTGCGCCAATGTGCTGGGCGGCTGCATGGGCAGCACCGGCCCGCGGGAGGAGATGACCGACGCCGCGGGCCAGGGCCAGGGCCGCCCCTGGGGCACGGATTTCCCCAACATCACCATCCGCGACATGGTCCGCCAGCAGAAGCGCCTGGTGGAGCACCTGGGCATCGAGCGCCTGCTGGCCGTGGTCGGCGGCAGCATGGGCGGGATGCAGGCGCTGCAATGGGCCGCCTGCTACCCCGAGAGCGTCTATGGCTGCGTGCCCATCGCCTGTGCGGCGCAGCACAGCGCGCAGAACATCGCCTTCGACGAGGTTGGCCGCGCCGCGATCCATGCCGACCCCGACTACAAGGGCGGCCGCTACTGGGAAGATGGCCGCGTCCCCGCCCAGGGACTTTCGGTCGCCCGCATGGTCGCGCACATCACCTACCTGTCCGAGGAAGCGCTGCAACGCAAGTTCGGCCGCAAGCTGCGCGGCGCGCAGACGCTGACCCTGCTTGAGGACGTGTTCGAGGTGCAGTCCTACCTGCGCTACCAGGGCAGCACCTTCGTCAGGCGCTTCGACGCCAATTCCTACCTGACCATCACCCGCGCCACCGACTACCTGGACATCGCCGCCGAGCATGACGGCAGCCTGGCCAATGCGTTCAGCGGCACCGCCACGCGCTTCTTCGTGGCTTCGTTCAGCTCCGACTGGCTCTACCCGACCAGCGAGAGCCGCCACATCGTGCGCGCACTGAACGCCGCGGCGGCCAATGTCAGCTTCGTGGAATTCCCCACCGACAAGGGCCACGACGCCTTCCTGCTGGAAGAACCCGAGTTCCACCGGGCACTCGGCGGGTTTCTGGCCGGTTGCGCCGCGCGGCTGGGGGTTTGAGCCCGATGCCCGACACCCACCCGCCGATCCAATACGTCGCCAAGAACATGCGGCTGGACCTCAGGCTGATCGCCGAGATGGTCACGCCTGGCGCCCGCGTGCTGGATATCGGCTGCGGCGATGGCGCGCTGCTGGCCCACCTGACCACCACCAAGGGCGCCGATGCGCGGGGCATCGAGATCGACATGGCCGAGGTGACGGAGGCGGTGGCCAATGGCCTCGCCGTCATCCATGGCGATGCCGACAACGACCTGGCCTTCTACCCCGATGCCGCCTTCGACTACGTCATCCTGTCCCGCACCCTCCAGGCGGTGGAGCGCCCACGGGAAGTGCTGCGCCAGATGCTCCGCATCGGCCGCCACGCGATCGTCAGCTTCCCGAATTTCGGCCATTGGCAGGTGCGCTGGCAGTTGCTGACCGGCGGCCATATGCCGATGACCGGCACCTGGCATCGCCCCTGGTACGAAACGCCCAACATCCACCCCTGCTCGATCCGCGACTTCTTCGACCTGTGCGCGCTGGAGGGCTATGTGGTGGAGCAATGGCTGGCCGCGGATGAGAACGGCCTGCGGGCGCCCTGGCGGCGTTCCGCCAGGTTGGCCAACCTGTTCGGCGAGCAGGCGTTGTTCCTGCTGCGCCGCGGCTGACCGCCGGCGTTCAGTGCAGGCGCAGGCCGCGGCTGCGCTTGGGTTCCGCCTGGGGCTGGGTCGTCGCCTCGAACACGATCTCCGGCAGCAGGCCGGCTGCCAGCGCGGCATGCCGCGCCGCATCCACCGCCCCCAGGCGCCGGCATTCCGCTTCCACATACGAGAGCATCAGCAGCAGGGCCTGGCGGTCCGTGGTCTCGGTCTCGCTGTCGGCAGGCTGGGCGGAGGCGTTCATCCGGGGGGGCTCCAAAGCACTGTCTAATGCATACACACATACAAGTGAACGACGACTGAAGGCAATACCGGGCGCCCGGGCTGATGACGGGACATTGGCTTCAGCTCTGGGTTTCCGATTGTTATCACCTGGAGATTAACCATGAGTCGGCCTCTGCAACCGCTGCTTTTTTCCGCGGCTCGCGATTAGTTCAACTTCTGCGGTTGCCGGAACGACCTTCGACGCGCGCAGGGCTCGCGGCGGCCTGGTCCGCGGCGTCGCCGGCTTCCCGCCACCTGATGCGCGGGCATGTTCCAGGGCCTGAACGCCGATTGCTGCCGCGCCATCGCCGCGGCTCCGTGGGCCATACCAACAAGCTGCGGTTCGTCCCCGCCCGCTGCAGCACCATCCGTTGGGGCCGTGGCAGCCTGATGTCCGCCCGGGCACTGCGGCAGCGGGGCTGGCCATCCGCCACACGCCTCCGGGGTTGCGGACGGCGCGGCACAAAAAATCGCCCGGCAGGTGGTGCCTGCCGGGCCGAGTCGAGGGAGGAAATGTCCAGTCTGGCCCCTCCGAGACGGTTGCTCTTCCGGGCCGGCCCCGTTTTCAGGCACTCAGAAGACAGCGTCCATGATCCATCTCAAGGTGTACACTTGGCGTTGCACGCCTTAATTTCGTCACGGGCCTCAATCAGAAGCCCCAATGCTGCATTGCAGCATAAACCAGACAGGGAGCCAGGACATGCCTCGGGTTGCATTGGTTACGGGTGGTCAACGCGGCATCGGCGCCGCCATTTCCGAAGCCCTTCAGGCGGCCGGCCGCACGGTTGTGGCCAGCTATGCCGGCAACGACGCCGCCGCCGAGGCCTTCACCAAGCGCACCGGCATTCCCTGCTACAAGTTCGACGTGGCCGACTACGAGCAATGCGCCGCCGCGATCAAGCAGATCAGCACCGAGATCGGCCCGGTCGAGATCCTGGTCAACAATGCCGGCATCACCCGCGACGCCACCATGAAGCGCCTGAGCCGCGACATGTGGGACGCGGTGATGGATACCAACCTGGGCGGTTGCTACAACACCTGCAAACTGGTGTGGGACGGCATGACGGCCAAGAAGTTCGGCCGCATCGTCAACATCGGCAGCGTCAACGGCCAGGCCGGCCAGTACGGCCAGGTGAACTACGCCGCCGCCAAGTCCGGCATCCACGGCTTCACCAAGGCCCTGGCGCAGGAAGGCGCGCGCAGCCAGATCACGGTCAACGCCATCGCCCCGGGCTATGTGGACACCGAGATGGTCCGCGCCGTGCCGCCGGACGTGCTGGAGAAGATCGTGGCGCGCATCCCGATGGGCCGCCTGGGCCGCGCCTACGACATCGCCCGCGGCGTGCTGTTCCTGACCGCCGACGATGCCGACTTCGTCACCGGGTCCACGCTGAGCATCAACGGCGGCCAGCACATGTATTGAACCGGGCGGGGCGCCGGCGCAGGCCGGCGCCCCTCCCCTCAGCGCCGCAGGCAGCGCAACGTCAGCTCCCTGCGCAGCGGGCCGACGCCCACCGAGCCCGTGACATCCACCTCTCCGTCGGGCAGCTGGCGGATCTCCCTCATCATGATCGGATGAAACCGGCAGCCGGTGCCGTTTTGACAATGCTGCCCATCGCCGAGTTGCAGCTCGCCTGCGTTACTCTGCCGCGTCAGCGCTTCACGGAACAGGCCGCCCTCCAGCCGGTCGAGGCGATGCGCCCCGGATGCCAGCTCATACCCCCGTACATTGCCCAGTTCGTCGAAGCGCAGCCCAATGCTGACCGGCCCGTATTGCGGGTGCGGGTACACCCCACGGCAGGCCAGGTTGCGCAGGCTCGCCGCCTCCAGCGGTAGGGTGCCAGGCGCCGGCTGGCGCGGCGCCGCCGGCGCCGGCGTAGACGGCGACATCGCAACCGGACGATCCGGCGCGGTCAGCGGCGGTGGCGCGGCGGCCACCGCGGCAGGCATGGCCGGTGCGGCCGGTCCCGGCGTGAAAGTGAAGTCACCCTCCGCCTCGTCATAGAATGCCGGCAACTGCTGCTGGCCCGCGCTGCGCGCAGCCTGGGCAACGTCAAGCTTCACCCGCGTCGCCATTTCGCGCACGGCCAGCCCTGGCGTCCGCATGGCCCGCAGCAGGAAGCGGGTGAATACCCCGTTCGGGTCGGGGTCATCGGCACTCAAGCGGTCCAGCGCGCTCTGCCCGGTGCCGGCCGCGTACAGCGTCATCAACCCAGAAGCTGGCTTGGCCGCCAGCCCGTTGCCATCGCCGCCGCGGGAAAACCGGAAGGGGTTGTCGCGGCAGGCATCGATGATCAGCAGGTTCAGCCCGCGCTCGCGGGCGCTGTTCTGCGCCGCCAGCTTTTCCGTCACCAGGTTCAGCGAAAGCGCGTCATAGGCCGCATCGCGTTCGCTGCGGCGTTCGATATCCACCGGCAGCAGATAGTTGGCGCCATCCACCTGCACGCCATGGCCGGCGTAGTAGAACACCACCACGCTGCCGGCCCTCACCTTGGCGCGGAACTCCTCGAAGGTCCGCAGCAGCGCGCGGCGGTCCAGGTTCAGCCCCTCGGTCACCTCGAAGCCACGCTCGCGCAGCACGGCAGCCACCGCCTGCGCATCCGCCGTCGCGTTGCGCAGCTTCGGCACGTTCGCGTAGTCCTGGTTGCCGATGACCAGCGCCAACCTGGGTTGCGCCAGCGCCGTGCCCGCCCAAAGGAAAGCCAGTACAAGCCCCAGGATCAAGCGCATCGCAGCTTCCCCGCCCGCCGCGCGCACCATACGATGCTCCCGGAACGAGAGAAACCGCCCATGCACTTCGCCCTGCTCGGCGACGACCACACCGACGCAACCGCCCCGGCGCGGCGCATCGCCACCCGCCCGGCCCATGTGGAAAACCTCATCCGCTGGGCCCGCGCCGGCAAGCTGATCCTTTCCGGCCCGCGCATGCCGGATGACGCGACCACCACCGGCAGCCTGCAATTCTTCGACGTGGCCGACCGCGCGGAGATGGACGCCTACCTGGCCGTGGAGCCGTTCCAGCAGCAAGGCGTCTGGGCACAGGTAGAAATCCTGCCCTTCCGCGTCGCGCCGCTGCCCTACCCCGCCCCGCCGATGCCCGGGGAGGAGCCCATCTTCACCTGGGCCATCATCGCCATGGACGGCACCGACCCGGGCGCCGAGGCCCGCCGCACCGCCGTCCGCCCCGCCCACCTGGCCGGGCTGCAACCCCTGCTGGCGGAAGGCCGCATCCGCCTCGGCGGCGCCATCCTGGACGCTCCGGATGGCCGCATGGTCGGCTCCATCATGGCGGTGACAGCGCCGGACGAAGCCGCCGCCCGCGCCCTGGCCGAACGCGACCCCTACACGCGCGAAGGCGTCTGGCAATCCATCCGGGTGGAACGCTGGCGGATTGGCCCGCAGCCCTACAAGAAGCTGCCGGGCCAGCCGTAACTCAGCGCAGGCCGAAGGCCAGCCCCACCACCCAGCTGACGGCGGCAATCACCAGCGCGCCCCAGAAGGCGCTGGCAAAGCCATTCACCGCCATGCCCGGCACCACATAGGCGGTCAGCATCAGCATCAGCGCGTTGATCACCAGCAGGAACAGCCCCAGCGTCAGGAAGGTCAGCGGCAGGGTCAGCAGGGTGAAGACCGGCTTCACCAGCGCATTGACCAGGCCGAAGACGATGGCGGCGAAGATCAGGTTCAGCCCATTCTCCGGCACCGTGATGCCGCTGACGACGCGCGTCGCGGCCCACAGCGCGAAGGCGGTTACCAGGACGTGGATGATGAAACCCATGCTCGCTCTCCCCGGCGGTTGCGCCCGCCTGCCGCCCTGCTTTGCCAGATGATGCCGGCCCGTTCCATCCCCGCGCAACGCGCTGCCCTGGCAAATCCGCGCCACAGCGCGACAGGGCCGGCCCCGGGCACGGCAAGGCAGACGCCCTCCGCGGCGGAACGCGCCACCCGAGCAGCCTTGCGCTCGCGGCGCGAAACCCGCCGGGCGCCCGCCTCCGCGCAACGCGCCACCGCCCCGGCCGGCGCATGACCGCCCGCCGCGCCACCTGGTTCGGCGCCGCGGCGCTGCTGCTCTGGGCCTTCCTGGCGCCGCTGGCCCGCCTGGCCCAAGGGAATGCCGCGCCGCTGCCGCCCTTGCTGCTGACCGGCCTGGGCTTCGCGGTCGGTGGCGGCCTGGCGCTGCTGCTGGTGGCGGCGCGCGGCCAGCTGGCGCTGCTGCGGCAACCCGCGCTGGCCTGGGCGCATGGCGTCGGCGGCCTGGCCGGCTTCCACGCGCTGTACTTCGCCAGCCTGGCCCTGGCCCCGCCGGTGGAAGCCAACCTGCTGAACTACCTCTGGCCGCTGCTGATCGTGCTGCTTGCGGCCCCCATCCTCGGCCTGCCGCTGGGCCCCTGGCGCCTGGCCGGCGTGGCCATGGGCGGTGCCGGCGCGGCGCTGCTGCTGGGGGCCGGCGCCGCCTTCCCGGCCTCGGCCGCGCTCGGCTTCGGCTGCGCCCTGCTCTCCGCCCTGACCTGGGCGCTGTATTCGGTCACGTCGCGCCGCATGGCGGCGGTGCCGACCGCGGCGGTGGCCGGCTTCTGCCTGGCCTCCGCCGCCCTGGCCCTGGCGGCGCATGTGGCGTTCGAAGCCACGCCCGCCGGCTTCACCGCCATGCAGGCCGTGGCGGTGTTGTTGCTCGGCCTCGGCCCGATGGGGGCGGCCTTCTTCCTGTGGGATATCGGCATGAAGCAGGGCGACCCGCGGCTGCTGGGCACGCTGGCCTATGCCACGCCGGTCGCCTCCACCCTGCTGCTGGGCGCCATGGGGGAAGGCGTGCTGGGCTGGCGCGCTTTGGCGGCGGCAGCGCTGGTCGCCGGTGGCGGGCTGGTGGCCAGCCGGGCGAAGGGTTAGGCGGCCCGACTGCGGCTCTTGTCCTTGCTATGTTGCCAAAGCGCCTTGTCCAACTCCCGCATAGTTACGCTGAACCGGCGGGCTTCAGCGACGCATTGCGCTGAGTAGTTTCGCCAAAGCGCCAAGTTATACCTCGGCTTCAGGCCCAGGGTCTCGAGTGCTCGGACATCCAAGATCGGTGACGTATTAGGGAATGTGAAGTGAAGAATTACACTCGCCATCGGCCAATCTACTCCGGAAAGGCACCGCAAGGCGCCAATCTGGAGCATGGGCGACTTGGCGGCGAACGAGGCAGCCGACACTTCCTTGATCTCGTCGTCGCTGTTTAGGCTCACCAGTTGGGCTGTCCGGCCACCGCGCCACTTCCACTTGGCAACCGCGACCAACTCTCCCTTGGTCAGGAAGCCAAGTCCTGCTGCCACTGGCAGGCTGGTGATCAGCCCGGCTTCCAATTCAGCGTAATCATTTTGGTAGTCGTATTTGGCTACCAGTTCCAAAAGCTCTGCGCGCTCGAATGGCAGCGGCATCAAAGATTCCCCCCGCTTGGCTCCCACCCCGGCGGCGCCATCTCGAACCCGCTGAACTCGAAGGCCGGGCAGACGGTGCAGCCCACCAGCACCCAATCCCCCAGCGGCGCCGCGGCCTGCCACCAGCCGGTGGGCACCAGGGCAAAGGTGGTCTCCCCGGCGCCGAAATCCGGCCCCAGCCGCACCTCCCGCCGCGCGCCGCCCGGCCCCGCCATGCGCAGCAGCAGCGAACCGCCGGCGTACCAGTGCCAGGCCTCCGCCGCGTCCACCCGGTGCCAGTGGCTGCTCTCGCCGGCCGCCAGCAAATAGTGGATCGCGGTGCCCGCGCCGCGCCCGCCGCCCGCCGGCAGGTCGCGCCACAACTCCCGGTACCAGCCGCCTTCGGGATGCGCCCGCAGTTCCAGCGCGGCAATAACCGCGCTGGCCGGCTGCGTCGCATCCCGCAGGTTCACGCCCAAATGGGCTCAGCCAACCGGCATGGTCTGCGCCAGCGGCGGCAGCTTCACCACCCGCTCATACCAGGCGGCCAGCTTCGGCGCCGCGCCGCGCCAGGGCTCGTTGGCGTAGCGGAAGTCCAGGTAGCCCAGCGCGCAGGCGATGGTGATCTCACCGATCGTGGTCAGTTCACCCAGCGTCTCGGCCTCGCTCTCCAGCGCCGCGATGGCCTTGTCCACCTTGCCGCGCTGCTGCGCGATATAGGCCACGCGCCCCTCATCCTGCGGCAGCGCAATCTCGCGCCGGCGTGGCTGCGAGGCATCCAGGATGCCATCGGCCAGCGCCTGCTGGCGCAGCGCCTTCCAGCGCGCCGGGCCGGCGGGCGGGAACAGCTTGGGCGCATCGCCGATGCTGTCCAGGTATTCGCAGATCACCGGGCTGTCGAACAACGACATGCCGTCATCCGTCACCAGCGTCGGCACCTTGTTCAGCGCGTTGAACGGCGTCAGTTCCGGGGAGGCGCTGCCGATCTCCCAGTTCTCGAACGTCACGCCACGCTTGATGGCGCAGGCCACGGCCTTGCGGACATAGGGGCTGGCGCCCGACTTGGTCAGCTTCATTGGACAATCCCTCTGGTTGATCCCAGCGCAGCCTAACTCCGGTCGGCTCACTTGGGCAGCAGGGTCAGCGTGGATTCCGCCACGGCGCGCACGGCCTCGGCGCCATAGGCCAGCGGAAAGGTCTCCCCCGCCACCCACATGCCATAGAGGTCGGCGTAGTGCGGGCTGCGGGGGTCGCCGGATTGCCCTGGCAGGTTGCTGGCCCGCGCCCGCTCCCAGTCGCCCAGCTCCACCACCATGCGGTAGCTCGCGCCGCCGGTGGTCTGCGGCCGGGCGGCACTGACCCACCAACGCGCCATCAACGTGGCGCCATCGCCGCCGCTGCGGCCGCCCAGCACATTGGCCTCCGGCAGCATCGCCCCCAGCGCGTGGCGCAACTCCACCCGATGCAGGTCGCCCCAGCGCCGCCCGTCCGACGGCAGCGCCCGCCAGCGCGCCGCGGCGGCGTTGAGCGCCTGGCCCACCAAGGGCAGCCGGCGCTCACCCAGCCGAGGATCCTCGCCGGTTGCGAGCGCCAGCATCACCTGCGGATGCAGGCTGGGCAGCGTGGCGCGCAGCGGCTCCGGCACCATCGCCAGCCGCACCGCGCCCGCGAGTTCGGACCACCAGAAGGCGAAGAGCGCCGCCGCCTCGCTCTCGGCGTCCATCCGCGCATCCCAGCCGCGCAGCAGCGCCGCCTCGGCCGGTGCGTCCGGCAGGCTGGCCAGCACCGGCAGCAGGGCGCGGGCGCGCAGGCTCACCACATCCTGCTGCAGGGCCAGCGCCTGGGCCTGGGCGTGCGGCACCTGCACCGCCAGCACCTCGCTCAGCCGGCGGTACCGATCATCCGGAATCCACTCCCAGCTGGTGCGCCTGGCGTCGGGCCAGCCCTCCGGGAACGGCATCTGGTTGCCGCTGCCGATCCAGCCGCGCGGCGGGTTGAACTCGCCGACCATTTCTTCAAGGGGCAAAAACCCATCCCACCCGAAGCCGCCCGCCGCCGGCACCGGCAGCAGCCCGTCATGGCCGCGCCGCCGCGGCATCCGCCCGCCGGTCTGCCAGCCGATATTCCCCTCCACATCCGCATAGAAGTAGTTGCTGCCCCAGGAAACGAACCGCAGCGCCGCCTGATGCTCTGCCCAGTTCCGGGCGATCGTCACGCCGATATATTCCAGCGCGGTCGAAGGCCCCGACTGCAACTGCGTGCTGCGCAGCACCAGCGCCCGCCGAGTTGCCTGGTCCTCATGGATCACCGGCCCCAGCGCGGTATGCGCCACCGTCACCTCCGCCGGCGCGGCATCCCGCACCGCGATCCGCTCGGTCACCCGCGTGATCGGCGCCCAGCCGCCGGGCACCCGATACGCCGCCCCCGCCGCATCCAGTTCCAGCAGCACCAGGTCTTCCTGGTCCATCTGGAAGTCGGTGCGCCCCCTCGCCACCCGGTCGTTATGGCCGCCCTGCGTCCCCGGCCGGAACACCCAGCCGCTGCCGATGGCATCCAGCCCCGGCGCCTTCAGATGCACCAGGAATTGCGGCCCGGGCACCATCACCGGCAGATGCGGGTCGGTCGCCAGCAAGGCCCGCCCGGTGCCGGTGCGCGCCGGAGAGATCACCCAGGCATTGCTGCCCTGGCGCGAATCCAGGTCGTCCGGCTCGGCCAGCGCCAGCGCCGTGCCGGCCGGCCCCAGCGCGCCACCACGCCTGGTACGCGGCCAGGGCGCAGGCCCGCCGAAGCGGTCCAGCACCGCCAGCATCTCCGGCTTCAGCGCGCAGGGGTCCAGCCCCTCCGGCACCACCAGCGGATGCGGCGGCTCCAGCTTCTGCGCCAACCCGTCCAGTTCCAGCGCCCCGGCGCAGGCCAGCACGGCGCGCCGCATCTCGCCGCGCACATTGGGCGGGCCGCTGCGCCGCATCAGCAGCAGGTCGTCCTCGGCCCAGGGCTCCGGCAGCATGTCCATCGCCACGAATTCGGGTGGCAGCAGCGCGGGGTTGGCCAGCACCTCGGCGATGCGGGCATTCACGCCCGCCACCCAGGCCCGCCCCAGCGGCACCGCCGGCGGATACTGCACCGCCCATTCGGCCCGAAGGTCACCCCGGAACAGCAGGGTCCGCGCCGCCTGGTCCAGCGGCAGGAACTCGGCGCCGAAGGCCACCGCCATGCGCCCCAGCTGCCGCCGCCGGGCCACGTCCATCTGCCACAGCCGGTTGCTGGCGGCGGCATAGCCCTGGCCGAAGAAGGCATCCGCCTGGCTCTGCGCGGTAATGTGCGGCACGCCCCAGCGGTCGGTCACGATCTCAACCGGCGCGCCCAGGCCTTCGACCCGCACTGTCTGCGCCAGGCCCGGCGCGGCCCACAACGCCAGCAGCAGTAGAATCCGACGCATTGCCGCCCCCGCAGGTTACCGCTGCGGCAGGCTACACCCCGGGGTCAGGGGGGCAACCGCCCGCCGGCGGCCCCAGGCGACCGCGCCGGCCGCCTGGTTTCAGCGGAAATTATCCTTGGCGCCGCGGATTTCCGCCAGCCGCGCCACGCTGCCGGCGCGCAGGAAGGGATTGGCCGCCATTTCCTGGGCCATGGTCGTCGGCACCGTCGGCCGGCCGGCGGCGCGCTGCACCTTGGCCTCCTCGGTGCGGGCCAGCAGCGCGGTATTGCCCGGCTCCACCGTCAGGGCGAAGCGCGCATTGCTCTCGGTATACTCATGCCCGCAGCAGACCAGCGTCTCCCCCGGCAGCGCCGCCAGCTTCTTCAGGCTGTCGAACATCTCCGCGGCATTGCCCTCCAGCAGCCGGCCGCAGCCCAGGCTGAACAGCGTATCGCCGCACAGCAGCACCCGCGCCGTGGCGAAGTGGAAGGCGATATGCCCGCGGGTATGGCCGGGCGTGTCGATCACCACCGCCTCGGACCCGCCCAGCGCCACCTTGTCGCCCTCGGCCAGGGAGATATCCAGCTTCGGCAGCCGGCGCGCATCCGCCGTGGCGCCGACCAGCTTCGCCCCGTACTTCGCCCGCAGCGCCTCGGCCCCGGCGATGTGGTCGCCATGGTGATGGGTCAGCAGCACCAGGTCCAGCCGGCCGCCATTGGCCTCCACGGCGGCAATCGCCGGCGCCGCCTCGCCGGGGTCGCAGATCGCCACCGCCCCGGTCGCGGCGTCCTTCAGCAGCCAGATGTAGTTGTCGGAAAGCGCCGCAACCGGCTCAACCGAAAGTGCCATGTGCCCAGATCTCCCCGGCGATTGTTAGCATCATAGCGAATTTCCACGCGACCATCCATTCGGCGCCCCAGCGCCCCTATATTGGGGGCATGAGCCAAGAGGTCCACGGCCTGGGCGACTTCTATTCCTCGCCATCGGGGCAGGTTGCCGCGCGCCTGCTGCGCCGCCGGCTGCGCGCCATGTGGCCCAGCGCCAAGGGCCAGGCGGTGCTGGGCCTGGGCTATGCCAGCCCCTACCTGCGGCTGTGGCGAGAGGACAGCGCCCGCTGCATCTGCCTGGTGCCGAGCCACCTGCGGCCCTGGCGCTGGCCGCGCAAGGCGCCCAGCCGCACCGCCATTGCCGAGGAAGACAACCTGCCCTTCCCGGACCTCAGCTTCGACCGGGTGCTGCTGGTGCACGGGCTGGAGGCGGCGGAAAACGCCCGCCGCCTGCTGCGCGAGGCCTGGCGCGTGCTGAAGGATGACGGCCACCTGCTGGTGGTGGTGCCGAACCGCCTGGGCCTGTGGGCCCACCGCGACAACACCCCCTTCGGCCACGGCCAGCCCTATTCGGCCGGCCAGCTGGAGGCGCTGCTGCGCCGGCAGATGTTCCGGGTGGAACGCCGCGACGCCGCGCTGTTCGTGCCGCCCTTCCGCAACCGCCTGCTGCTGCGCGGCGCCGGGGTATGGGAAAGCCTGGGCCAGGCGGTGGCCCCGCGCTTCGCCGGGCTGACGCTGTTGGAGGCGCAGAAGGACATGTTCGCGGGGCTGCCGGTGGAGGTGGCCAAGGCGCGGCGGCGCCGGGTGGTGGTGGCGGAGAGCGGGGCGTCCAGCCGCGGCGGCGCGCCGGAGTGAACTGCGCGGCGTCGAAACCCGGCCCCAGCCATAAAGGCGGCCACCGCCGGAGGCCGGGCCGCTTCGTGGACGCGTCTTCGTGGTCGGGCTCGTTCCGGACCAGGCCGCCAGCGCGCTTGCGAGCAGCTTTAGTTCCTTATATGTTCTCAGCCACCGGGCAACCGGCCGCTCTTTGCCAACCGCATCCGCCAGCCCATGCCGTTTCCGGGCGCGCCTCTGCCCGCTGTCATGCCGGCTTTCGCCGAGACTGACCCTCCGCCTCGGCGGGGAAGTGCATATTGTCCGAAACACCCATTTCCTGGCGTTGCCAGTAGCGCCGAGGCTGCCAGCCCCGCCCGCCGCGATGTACCGCCCTGCCCCGCGCCGCCGAACCCAGCCCCCAGCCTCGGCTATTTGTCCGAACCAGTCATTCCCTGGCTTTGCCGATAGGCCTGAGGCTGCCAGTCGCCATCACGCCGGACGCCCCCCATCCGCCCGGTCCGGCCGGGCCAACTGTCCCCCAACCCTGGCTATTTGTCCGAACCACGCATTCCCTCGCTTTCCCAGCGCGCCAACCCCGGCACGCCGCTTGCACCCGCCCCGGCAACCAACCCGAGGCACCTGCATGACCTTCTCCCGCCGCGCCCTTCTCGGCGCCTCCGGCTTTGCCGCACTGCCCGCCGATTGGGCAATCGCCCCCGCCAACGCCCAGGCCGAGCGCGTGATCCGCTACGGCATCTCGATGAACGACATCCCGCAGACCACCGGCCAGCCGGACCGGGGCGCGGGCGCCTACCAGTTCACCGGCTACACCCTGTACGACCCGCTGGTCGCCTGGGAGATGGACGTCGCCAACCGCCCGGGCAAGCTGATGCCCGGCCTGGCCACCCGCTGGGAAGCCAGCCCCGCTGACCGCAAGAAGTGGATCTTCCACCTGCGCCCCGGCGTGAAGTTCCACGACGGCAGCGCCTTCGACGCCGATGCCGTGGTCTGGAACTTCGACAAGGTGCTGAACCCGCAATCCCCGCATTTCGACCAGCGCCAGGCCGCCCAGGTCCGCCCCCGCCTGCCCAGCGTGGCCAGCTGGCGCAAGCTGGATGCGATGACGGTGGAAGTGACCACCAAGGCCATCGACAGCATCTTCCCCTACCAGATGCTGTGGTTCCTGATCTCCTCCCCGGCGCAATACGCCAAGCTGGGCAACAGCTGGGAAAAGTTCGCCTTCGAGCCCTCCGGCACCGGCCCGTTCAAGCTGGCCCGCCTGGTGCCCCGCGCCAGCGCCGAGCTGGTGCGCAACACGGAATACTGGGACCCCAAGCGGATGGCCAAGGCCGACCGCATCATCCTGGTCTGCGCGCCGGAAGCCACCACCCGCAGCAACGCGCTGCTGACCGGCCAGGTCGACTTCATCGAGACCCCGGCCCCCGACTTCGTCCCCCGGCTGAAGCAGTCCGGCATGAAGATCGTGGAGAACGTCACGCCCCACGTCTGGAACTACCACCTCAGCACGCTGCCCGGCTCGCCCTGGACCGACATCCGCCTGCGCAAGGCCGCCAACCTGGCCATCAACCGCGATGAAGTCGTGGCCCTGATGAACGGCCTGGCCAAGCCGGCGGTCGGCGTGGTGGACCCTTCCTCGCCCTGGTTCGGCAAGCCCAAGTTCGAGGTGAAGTACGACCCCGACCAAGCCCGCCGCCTGGTGCAGGAAGCCGGCTTCAGCCGCGCCAATCCGCTGAAGACCAAGTTCCTCATCGCCACCGGCGGCAGCGGCCAGATGCTGTCCATGCCGATGAACGAATACATCCAGTCCGCCTACCGCGAAGTGGGCATCGAGCTGGAGTTCCAGGCCGTGGAGCTTGAGGTGCTGTACACCTGCTGGCGCCAGGGCGCGGCCGGCGAGATCGCCCGCCAGGGCAACATCACCGCCAACAACGTCGCCTATGTTACCAGCGACCCGCTCTACGCGCTGATCCGCTTCTTCGGCTCCAACCAGGTGGCGCCGACCGGCGTGAACTGGTCCCACTACAAGGACGCCGAGGTGGATGGCTGGATCAACGAGGCCCTGGCCACCTTCGACGACACCAAGGTGGATGAGCTGATGGCCAAGGTCCACGCCAAGGTGGTGGACGAGGCGCTCCTGGTCTTCGTGGTGCACGACACCAACCCGCACGCCCACAGCAGCAAGTTGCGCGGCTACACCCAGGCGCAGCATTGGTTCCAGGACCTGACCACGCTGAGCTGAACCCAGCAGGTCCAGGGGGCGCTGCCTCCTGGTGGGGAGCTTGAGGGGCGGCGCCCCTCAAGGCCTCATTCGGCCCGGGCGCCGCTGATCTTCACCAACTCCTGCCAGAAGGGCCGCTCGCGGTCGGCGCGCGCCTTCATCTCGGCCGGCGTGGTGCCGCGCAGTACGGCGGCCTGGGCCGCGAAGCGCGCCTGCAGGGCGCTGTCAGCAGCAACCGCCCGCATGGCACCGGAGATCGCCGCCACCGCTTCGGCCGGCATCGCCGCCGGCCCGAACAGCCCGCCCCAGATGCCCACGGTGAACTCGGCGCGGCCAAGCTCCGCCATGGTCGGCACCTCCGGGATCAGCGCGTTGCGCTCGGGCGAGGTGATCGCCAGCGCCCGCACCTGGCCGCTGCGGATCAGCGGCAGCCAGGCCGCCAGGTTGTCGATGGCAAACTGCGCATCGCCCCGCAGAATCGCCGGCACCGCCTCGGCCGAGCCGCGGAACGGGCTGTGCGTGACCCGCAGCGCGTTGCGCTGGCCGAACAGCTCACCCAGCAGGTGCGCGCTGGCGCCAATGCCGGGGCTGGTGAACACTAGCGGGTTGGGCTGGGCGCGGCCCCAGGCGATGAACTCATCCACCGTCTTCGCCGGCACATGCGCGGCGGGCACCAGCAGCACGTTGTACAAATCCCACGCCATCGAGACCCAGCCGATGTCACTCACCTCGAACGGCATGCGCTGGAACAGGAAGGGGTTGATGACCCATTGGCTGACCGTGGCGGCGCCCAGCGTGTAGCCATCCGGCGCCGCCTTCACCGCGGCATCCACACCGATATTGCCGGCCGCGCCGGGCCGGTTCTCCACCACGAAGGGCTGGCCCAGGCGCGCGGCCAGTTCGGTGGCGAGGATGCGCGTCAGCACGTCTGAAGCACCGCCCGGCGGGTTGGGCACGATGAGACGCACCGGGCGCTGCGGATACCCCTGTGCAAGGGCAGGCGCGGCCAGGGCAGAGGCGGCGAGCGCCAGTGCAGCGCGACGCGGAATGGGCTTGGCGTTGCGCATGGCAAAGCGCTCCTGTCGATGATTGAATGGCAGTGCGCGCGTTTTCCCGCCGCAACGCTACCGGCCCGGAGGCAAGGCCCGCAATGGCTGATGACGACATCCCGATCATCGATATCTCCGGCGTGTTGGCGGGCACGCCCGGCGCGCTGCAGGCGGCGGCGCGGCAGTTGCGGCACGCCTATGAGGAGATCGGCTTCTGGTTCCTCAGCGGCCACCAGGTGCCGCAGACGCTGATCGACGCGACCTTCGCCGAGGCGGTGCGCTTCCACGCGCTGCCGATGGCGGAGAAGCTGGCGTTGAAGGCCAATCGGCACAATGTCGGCTACCTGCCGCTGAAGGGCTCCACCACGCGGCATTCCACGTTGCACGCGAACAACAAGCCGAACCTGCTGGAAGGCTTCCTGGTGAAGCGGGATTTGCCGGCGGACCACCCGGACGTGCTGGCGGGCAAGCTGTATCGCGGCATGAACCAGTGGCCGGATGGGATGCCCGGCTTCCGCGAGACCAGCGTGGCGTACTGCGATGCGCTGGAGGCGTTGGGGAAGTCGGTGCTGCCGATCTACGCCGTGGCGCTGGATTTGCCGGAAGACTACTTCGCGCCGGGTTTCGTGGAGCCGCAATATACGCTGCGCCTGGCGCACTACCCGCAGCAGGACCCTGACGTGGAGAACGAGTTCGGCATTGCGCCGCACACCGACAGCACCTTCATGACACTACTGGCGCAGAACCACATCCCCGGCCTGCAACTGCTGACGCAGGGCGGCGAATGGCTGGACGCGCCGGTGATCCCCGGCACCTTCCTGGTGAACTCAGGGGAGTTGCTGAAACGCTGGACGAATGAGCGGTTCCTGGCCACGCCGCATCGGGTGGTGAACCGCAGCGGGCGGGAGCGATATTCGATCCCGTTCTTCTTCGATGCCGGCATCGACTTCCGGATGGAGCCGCTGCCGACATGCGTCAGTGCCGATCGACCGGCGAAGCATCCGCCCACGACCTATGCGGAATACCAGGCGTGGTTCCAGGCGCAGAACTACGACCATATCCGGGGTGGGGTGCGGGTTTCGGTGGATTGAAGGAACCCTGGAGGCAGGCAGTTGCAGGGAGCCCCCCGGCAACGGACAGAAGACGACGGGCTTCGGCCATGGCCGCCATATCTTGATCGTTCGCCGCGATAGATATACGCTAACCCAGAAGTATATCTGCGGAGAGAGCCATGCAGGTCGCCAAATGGGGCAACAGCCTGGCCGTCCGCCTGCCCGCCGCCGTTGTCGAGGCGCTGGCGTTGAAGGAAGGCGACGACATCGAAATCCACGTCGCCGATCCCCGCGTCTTCGCCATTGCGCGCAAGCCCGGGCCGGCAGACCTGTTGCTGCGCCTCAGGGGCTTGCGCGGACGGTTGCCGGCGGACTGGAAGTTCGACCGGAACGAGGCGAATGGCCGGTAGCTTCATCGACACCAACGTCCTCGCCTACCTCGCCTCCGGCGACGCGGCCAAGGCCGACCGGGCGGAACAGGTTGTCGCCGCCGGCGGGCGGATCAGCGTGCAGGTGCTGAACGAGTTGGCCAATGTCGCGCGCCGGAAGATGGGGCTTTCCTGGGCGGAAACGCACGATTTCCTTGGCGCCGTCCGCGCCATGCTGCCGGTGGAGCCACTGACGCTGGAAGCGCATGAGCAGGGCCTGGCGCTGGCCGAGCGCTACGGGCTTTCGATCTACGACGCGATGATCGTGGCCGCGGCGCTGCTGGCGGGTTGCGACCTGCTGTGGTCGGAGGACATGCAGCACGGTCTGGTCATCGAAGGCCGGCTGCGGATCGCCAACCCGTTCCGCGCTGAGTGAAGCAAGACCGGACATGAGAAAGGGCGCCGTTGCCGACGCCCTTCCTTTCCTGCCTGGTCATGAGCGTCGGGTGCGGGCTTTGCCGCGAACGCTCAAGCGCGTGACGTTACCCCGCGAACGCTCAAGCGCGCTCGACGCACATCGCCACGCCCATGCCGCCGCCGATGCACAGCGTGGCCAGGCCGCGCTTGGCGCCGCGGCGCTGCATTTCGAACAGCAGGGTGTTCAGCACCCGCGCGCCGCTGGCGCCGATGGGGTGGCCCAGCGCGATGGCGCCGCCGTTGACGTTGACCTTGCTGGTATCCCAGCCCAGGTCCTTGTTCACCGCGCAGGCCTGGGCGGCGAAGGCCTCGTTGGCTTCCACCAGGTCCAGGCTGTTGGCGTCCCAGCCGGCCTTCTTCAGCGCCTTCTTGCTGGCCGGGATCGGGCCGGTGCCCATGTAGGCGGGGTCCACGCCGGCGGTGGCCCAGGACACGATCTTGGCCATCGGCTTGATGCCGCGGCGGGCGGCCTCGGCGGCGCTCATCACCACCAGGGCGGCGGCGCCGTCGTTGATGCCGGAGGCGTTGCCGGCGGTGACGGTGCCGTCCTTGGCGAAGGCCGGGCGCAGCTTGCCGAGGATTTCGAGCGAGGTTTCCGGCTTCGGGTATTCATCCTCGGAGACCACCACGTCGCCCTTGCGGCCCTTCACGGTCACCGGCGCGATCTCGTCCTTGAAGCGGCCGGCCTTCATCGCCTCGCCGGCCTTGTGCTGGCTGGCGGCGGCGAACTCGTCCTGCTCGGTGCGGGTCAGCTGGTACTGGCGGGCGACGTTCTCGGCGGTGTTGCCCATGTGGTAGCCGTGGAAGGCGTCCCACAGGCCGTCCTTCAGCATGGTGTCGACCAGTTCCAGCGCGCCCATCTTGGTGCCGGCGCGCAGGTTCTGGGCGTGCGGCGCCTGGGTCATGCTCTCCTGGCCGCCGGCCACGATGATGCTGGCATCGCCGCAGGCGATCTGCTGGGCGGCCAGGGCCACGGCGCGCAGGCCGGAGCCGCAGAGTTGGTTGATGCCGAAGGCGGTCGCCTCGTTGGGGATGCCGGCGTTGATGGCGGCCTGGCGGGCCGGGTTCTGGCCGGCACCGGCGGTGAGGATCTGGCCCATGATGACCTCGTCCACCTCATTCGGTGCCACGCCGGCGCGTTCCAGCGCGGCGGTGATGGCGATGGTGCCGAGCGCATGGGCCGAGAGGCTGGCGAAGGCGCCGTTGAAGCTGCCGACCGGCGTGCGCGCGGCGGAAGCGATGACGATGTCGGTCATGGTCTGGGTTCTCCCGATTATTTGCTGCACTGCAACATAGGCATTCGTGGGTGGATGGCAAAGCCTATATGGGCATGGCCAGGCTGTGCAGCCATTCCTTCAGGGGCCGCCACAGCGCCGCCTCCGCCCCGCTGCCGACGACCATGCCGATATGCCCCGCCGCGGCCCGATGCGTCGCGGCGCCAGGCAAGGCGGCGGCCAGCGCCTCGGCCGAGGCCGGCGGCACGATGCGGTCCCGCGACGGGATGGCGCAGAAGGCCGGCATGGCCACGGCGCCCGGGTTCACCACCTGGCCGGCGATGCGCCAGTCGCCCAGCGCCGGCGTGTTGGCACCGTACCAGCCGGCCAGCACCTCCCGCGCCACCGGGGCGGCCAGCGGAATGCCGTCGTTCAGCCAGTCCTCCAGCGCCACGAAGCGGCGGGCGGCCGGGCCGTCCATCGGCAGTCGGGAAAAGCGGCGGAACTTCTCGGTGATGGCATAGGGGTCCTGCATGGCGAAGAGCATCTGCAGCGCCTCCACCGGCAGGGCGTCCAGCAGGCCCATGGCGGGTTCCAGCACCGGCAGCAGCGCGGCCAGGGCGCGGGCCGAGGCGGGTTCGGCGGCATGGAAGTCCCAGGGCGTGGCCAGCAACGCCAGCGCCCGCACCCGGTCTGGCCGGCGCTGCGCCGCGGCCAGGGCCAGCAGCCCGCCCATGCAGTAGCCGGCCAGCACCACGGGATGCGGCAGGGCCATCAGCGCGCGTTCCAGCCGGCCCGCCACATAGGCGGTCAGGTCGAAGCGACGCTCCTCGGCGCCGGGCCAGCCCCAGTCCAGCAGCAGCGGGCGGGCGCCCTGGGCCGCCAGCCAGCGCAGCAGGGAGGCACCTTCGTCCAGGTCCAGCACGCTGGCCTTGTTGACCAGGGAGGGCACGAACAGCACCGTCGGGCCGGCACCGCCGGGGGCATAGTCCAGCAGGCGGGAGCCGCCCTCGGCCCAGATCACCCGCGCTTCGGGCAGGCGGCGCCGGTGTGGGTGGGTGCGATAGGCAGCCAGGCCGCGCAGCAGGGCGCGGTCCTCCCGCAGCAGGCGCCGCAGCACGGCGGCGCGGAAGGCCTCAGGCTGGTGGCCGCCGGCGGCCAGCACCGCGCCGATGCGGGCGGCTTCCTGCCGGCCGAAGCTCGACCTCGGCCAGCCGACGTTCCAGTTCGGCCAGGCGTTCGGCCATGCGTTCGGCGTTGGCGGCGGCTGGGGCGCCGGGCTGTGCAGCAGGGCCAGGCTGCCGCGCTGGGCGGCCAGCAGCAGGTGCAGCGGCAGCGGGCGCGGGCCGCGGCGCGGTGGCGGCAGGCTCATGCGCCGGCGCCGTGGCGGGCTGGCGGCCTGGCCTGGGCGCGCGCCTGGCTGCCGGCTGGGGGGCGGCCTGGGGCGAGGGCGGGGGCGAG
>CAILMF010000080.1 GCA_903835235.1 uncultured Rhodospirillales bacterium | reverse complement strand
GCCAGATGTCGCTGATCTGCGGGGTGAGGACGGCGCGCAGGCCAAGCCCGGCCGCCTCGCTGCTGACAGCAAGGTTCGCCGCCGAACCCTCCGCCAGGTTCGACCAACTCAACAGGATGCCCATGGATTACCCCCAGAGGGTCAGCGTCGTCGCATCGCCCCGGGCCGAGACGCCCTGGACGATCAGCGGCCGGCCCGTGGCCAGCGCCCGGTGTTGCGGCCAGCGCAGCGCGACGCAGGCGCCCAGCTGGCAGGTTGGCCAGCAATACCCCGCAGCGCCGCCGCGCAGCCGGGCCAGGAATAGCCGCCGCGGCTTGCCAAAGATTGCCAGCAGCCGATCAGCCAGCGACTGCGCATCGGCCTGCAGGTCAAAGCCGGCGATCAGTTCCGGCCCGTCCTCGGCCAGCGGATAGGCGGCGCTGATCGCGGTATTGGCGGAGACAGCGCTGCGCCAGGCCTGGCCCCAGTAGGTCCGCTCGGTGGCGGTGACGGCACCGGCCAGCTGGTCGCCCTCCTGGGTACGGCCGAGGGCCTGATAGCCGACCCGGGCACGCCACCACGGCGCCCGCAGCGGGCCAATCTCCTCGGGCGGCGCCGCCAGCATCCAGGGCTCGATGGTCAGGCTGGGCGGCTGGTCCTCCGGTGCGGCCAACTGGCCGCCCTGGTAGAGCCCGGCGGTGCTGGTACCCCACCAGCCAAAGATGCCGGCAGCCAGCGCCTCCATCGCCTCGCCGACGGTGCCGCCGCGCAGCCAGAGACCGTACTCGCCCACCGGCCAGGCGAAGGCGGTGCCGGAGGCGGCGGCGATGCCGCCCGGGCCGCGCAGCAGCTTCTGGGCGATGCTGGCCGCCGAGCCGGTATTGTAGCCGCCGGTGCTGGCGTCATTGTCGCCCCGCGCATCGGCAGTCAGCAGCGAGGGCGTCGCCCCCACCCGGACCAGTCCTGCCGCGAGGCAGGTTTTGTAGGTGCCCGACGCGACAGTGGCGCTGCTGAGTGCGGTATAGCTGGCGACGTCGCCGCCAGCAGTGAGCGCCACGCCCTTGTCGCGCACCGCCAACACCTGTTGCAGCGGCCCGTCATGCAGTTGGTAGAGCAGCAGCCCCGCATCGATCAGCACCGGCTCGACATTGCGCTTGAGCCCGTAGAGCCGTGGCTTGTACTGCCCGGCCAGGGTGCTCGGCCCCTCCAGGCCACCGGTGCCGAGATAGAGCCCGCAGACCGGCACATCCAACTCCACCGCGGCCGGGCGCAGCGGCACCGCCAGCCGCGTGGTGCCGGAGGCGGCGCCGGCGGCACGCAGGTCTGCCACCTGGCTGAACTCGGTCAGCGGCGCATGCAGCGGACGGCGATGCGGGCCGCGCCGCAGCACCACCCGCCGCCCCGCCACCGACCAATCCCCGGCCAGGGCATCCAGCGCGCCATCGCCATTCACCAGCCGCAACTCGCCCGCGGTCAGCGCCAGGCGGCGGCTGGTGTCCGGATACAGCGGCAGGTTGCGCTCGATAGCGGGCGGCTCGGCCAGCCGGGCGGCATAGGGCGTGTTGGGCGCCAGGCTGTCGTCGGGCTCGCCAATCCAGCCGCGGTCCGAAACCCGGACGATGGGCAGCGTGGCGGTCAGGTCGGCGGGCCGGTCCGGCGCGCCCATTGGCGCCATGGCCAGCGGCAGCAGGACGACGGGGGCCGGCCCGCTGCCAGCACTGGCCGCGGCGGCGCCGATCTCAGCCAGCCAGACCGAGGGCTCATTGGTCTGCGCCTGCACCGGCGCAGCGCTGGCGGCACTCAGCCCGGCGACGCTGGGCCAGATCGCCGCCAGGGCAATCGCGGCAAGGGGAGCGCCAGCGAGCATCATGCTGCCAGCCGCAGCCGCGAGGTGCGCAGCTCCTCCCGCAGCCCGGCCACCTCGTCGCGCAACAGCTGCAGCTCATCCTTCAGCGGGCTCACTGCGGCCGAAAGGCTGGCCTCCAGATCCCCGCCAAAGGCAGGCAGGTTCAGCTGCGCCCCCAGGCTCTCAATGGAGGACCGCACAAAGCGCTCCAGGTCGGCCGCGCCACCGCCAGTGCCGTAATAGGCCTGCCCCGCCTGTAGCAGCGTCGCCGCCGACTTGGTCACCGTCGACAGGTCGGCGCTGCGGATATCGCCGCCGCGCGCCGCCTCCAGCGCCTGGCCAAAGGCCCCCTGCGCCAGGCTCAGCCGCTCGGCCGGGCTGGCATTCTGGTAGGTCAGGTTGTCGAGAAAGCTGGTCAGGGTGTTCTGCTGGCTGGCGACCAGCTTGAGCCCCTCCAGGTCGCGCTGGTCAGCGAGCCCCTGCAACTGCCGGGCGCGGGCAGCATTCACCGCCGCCTCGGAAAGCCCCAGCTGGGCCGCCTTGCTAGCCGCGGCGTCGAACTGGTCGTTCAGCTGCTGCACGGCGCGGGCGAATTTATCGGCCGGCAACTGGCTGGCGGTCAGCGTGTCATAGGTGTCCTTGACCCATTTCAGGTCGGCCAGGCCATTGCCAAAGTCGCGCCAGTCGATGTGCTCAGCGGCAATATTCTGGTTGGCGCTGGGTCGGCCATTGTTGGTGGTGTCCAGCACCTGCTGGATCTGTTGCAGCGCGCCGCTGAGGCTGTCCCACTTCACCCCGCTCTGGATCGGAATGCGCACCGCGGCATTGGGGATCTGCCCGGCGCTTTGCACGGTGATCTCGTGCACCAGGTCGCGCGCCAAATCCTGCGCGCCCTGGTCGCTGCGGCCATAGCGCGCGGCGGCGCCATCGTTCACCCGGTAGTAGATGCCGTCGCGGTTGCCGACGCCGATGGCGACTTTTTGATTGTAGGTGATGCCGAGCGTGCGTTCCAGCCGCGAGGCGACATCGACCACGCCACCGATCATCGAGGCGGCAGCGTCGCGGTTGCCCTGGCTGTACTTCTTGCCGGTCTGGCCACCGATGATGGTGCTGTCGGTGGCGAAGTCATAGGTGGCATTACCCTCCATGTTGGAAGGCTTCTGGCCCGGCAGCAGCGCGCCGATGATGGCCAGAACCGCGCCAGCGATCCAGCCGACCGGGCCGAGCGAGGCGCTGATGATGCCGGCCGAGGCCAGCAGTGAGGAGACGCCCGCCGCGGCGGTGACGGCGCCGCCGGCCACCTGAAAGCCGCCGCCAACGCCGCCCTTCTGGATGCCGGAATAGATGCCATAGGCGCCGCCGATGACGCCCGCCGCGCCGCCGGCCACCTGGCCCAGCGTGCCGACACCGGCACCCTGGGCGGCCACCGCGCTTTCCGTGGCCGGGCCGTACATGCCGTTGGGCATGGCGCCGAGGGCACTGTTGGTGGCGCCGGTGAGGTCGCCATAGCTCCAGAGCGGCGTGGCCGCGATGTTCTGGTAGGTGCTGGTGATGCTCTCACCGACGCCGGTGAACAGGCCGCCGTCACCGGTGAGGCCGAGGCTGCGGCCGATGCCGCTGTAGAGGGAGCCTCCGGAGAGCTGGTTCACCACGCTGGCGCCGCTGCTGAGCATGCCCAGCTGGCTCATGGCGCCGCCGCCCTGCGCTGCCAGCGCCACGCCGCCGGCGCCGCGTAGCACGCCGAGGCCGGAGACCGTGCCGTCGACGCTGTAGGTCGCGCCGGCAGGGACAGGCAGCACCGGGCCGGACACACCCTCGGCCAGCGGGGTATAGGCCGCGGCGGGGATGCCATCGATCATGAGGCTGCCGCCGCCACCGCCCGCGGCACCGCCACCGCTGCCACCAAACACGCTCCCCACCACACCGCCGAGATCACCCAGCGTCGAGCGGTTGCTGCCGAACACCGCATTCAGCACCGGGTTCACCAGCGCCACCTTGGCGAAGTACTGCACCACCTCCGCCATCACCGCCTTGGCGATATTGCCAAAGCGGATGGTGCTCAGCTGGCCATTGCTCAGCGCCGTGGTGATGGCCTGGCCGATCCGGTCAAACGCCTGCACCCCGACATTGGACAGCTCGGTCCAGGCATCCTGCTGCCGCTTGAGCGCCTGGGTCTCGTCGGCAATCTGCCCGGCCAGCGCCAGCCGGCGCGCCTGGGCGGCACCGTCGGTGACCCCCTCCTGCGTCAGCTTTTGCCGCTCGCGCAGCACCGCCAGCTCCCGCTCGCGCTGCGCCACCGTGGCGCCGATCAGCTGCGCCTCGGTGCGCAGCGTCTCCAGCTGCTGCTGCTGGCCGAGCTCCGCGGCATTCGAGCGGGCCAGCGCCTGCGCCTCGGCCAGGGCGACATAGCGGGTGGTCAGCACCTCCACGATGCGGGTGTAATCGGCATCAGCCTCGGCCCGGACTTTCAGCGTTTCCGTCTCCGCCCGCAGCCGAGCCTCCACTTCGCGCACCGCGCCGGCGCCCTGCAACTGCGCTGCAGCCAGGTCCTGGGCGCCGCTGATCTGCCGGTTCAGCGCCTCCAGGCTGTCCATCAGCTGGCCATCCAGCCGGCGCTGCACCAGCCGCCGCGCCTCGGTCTTTTCCGCAAGGGTCGCTTGGCCCAGCCCGGCCTGGCGGGCGGCATTGTCCAGCGCCTGATCCGAGGTGGCCAGGTCGCGCGCCGCACCAGCGGCAACATTGGCCAGCCGGGCCTGGTCCTGCAGCCCGCGCAGCATTTGCGTCGTGGCCGGGGTCAGCCCCTCCTGCTGCGCCGCCAGGGATTGCAGCGAGGAGCGAATGGCCGCGGCCTGCTCCGGGTTGGCGCCGGGCAGCCCGCCGCGCAGGTCGCCGCGCAACTCCTGGATGCGCTGGCGCTGCTGGTAGGTCCCGCCGACATCATTAGAGCGGGATGCGATCAGGCTGAATCGAATTTGCTTCCCGACGCGGCGGGCGATCTGATTCAAGATGCTGGCTGGGTAGGAGGCCAGCATCGATGGGTGCACCCTATTCCCTCGACCTGCGTCAGCGCGTTGTGGCAG
>CAILMF010000079.1 GCA_903835235.1 uncultured Rhodospirillales bacterium | reverse complement strand
CTGCCACAACGCGCTGACGCAGGTCGAGGGAATAGGGTGCACCCATCGATGCTGGCCTCCTACCCAGCCAGCATCTTGAATCAGATCGCCCGCCGCGTCGGGAAGCAAATTCGATTCAGCCTGATCGCATCCCGCTCTAGTCCTCGAAGATCGCCACCGCGCGGCACCAGCCGGCGCTGCCCTGGTGCACTTTCACGGGCAGGCAACTGACGATGAAGCCGCTGGACGGCAGGCTTTCCAGATTGTGCAGCTTTTCGATGTGGCTGTAGCCGATCTCCCGCCCGGCGCGGTGGCCTTCCCAGATCAGGTCCGGGCTGCCGCCCTCGGCGATGCGCTTCTTGGTGAAGGAGAAGGGCGGGTCCCAGGACCAGCCATCGGTGCCGACCACGCGGATGCCCTGTTCCAGCATCCACAGCGTGGCGGCCTTCGACATGCCGCAGCCGCTGTCGACGTAGTCATCCTCGCCATAGCGGGCGCCGGCGCGGGTGTTGATGACGACGATTTCCAGCGGCTTCAGGGTGTGGCCGATGCGCTTGAGTTCAGCTTCGACATCCTCGGGCTGGACGATGTAGCCGTTTTCGAAGTGCCGAAAATCCAGCTTCACGCCGGGCTGGAAGCACCATTCCAGCGGCACCTGGTCGATCCGCCAGGAGGGTTCGCCACCGGGGATGAAGCGCTCATTCATGCGGGAGAAGAAGTGGTAGGGCGCGTCGATATGCGTGCCGTTATGGGTGGAGATGTCCACGCGTTCCACCGCGGCGTACTGGCCTTCCGGCAGGGCGGAGAGCGGGACGCCCATGTAGTCGGCCATGCGCGGGCCGGTTTGCTCGTGGTTGAAGTAGGTGATCTTGGGCTCCGAGCCGGCCGGGTCGGATTTGATGCCGGCTTTGAGCGGGACCGAGATATCGACGATGCGGCGCGGCATGGGTTCCTCCGGAGGCGTTTCGGGGAGGGTAGCGGTGGTTGGGGGGCGTAGGGAAGCCGGGTTGGGGCCAACGCGGCAAGCGTATAGTTGCCAATTTGTTCTTGATTTCCGCGGGCGATTTTAATAGGAATAAATTGCTCTATTGGAGACTCGGCCATGGCTGCATTTTCCACCGCTGGACAGATGCAAGGCGGCTCCGGCGGCCAAAGCTGCGTCGTTGCGGTACAGGGCTATACCCGCTTCCGCGACGGCAAGTTGGAGGAGGTCAGCGCTTATGAGCGCAGCAACCCTTACTGCAACGGCGCCGATACCGCCGGCGGCGTCGTGCCTGTCATGGCGCGCCGGCGGGACCCATTTGACGATGCGCGCGGAAAGTCCCTGTTGGAGGGTGGCGGCGGCGTCAGGGGCGGAGGTGCGCCCTTACGCTCTGGCGCTCCACTTCCCAAGGCGCCGGGACCGTCGCAGCCGACGCCTCCGGCCGGCAGTGGCGCGCCTCGGCAAAGCCTGCTGGACATCCTGGCACCTGGGGGCCAACCCATCGGCCGCGTCGAAGGTGGCGCAAGGCCGACGGTCCGCACACTCGACGGCGGAGACGACGCAGCCCGCGCCATGTTCGACAGGCTTACCAGAGATCGCGGGGGCATCGATGTTACGCCGCCGGGCCGCGCCGGACGCTCGATTAAGCTGCCGGATGGAAGTTTCATCGGCTATCGCCCAACGTCGACGAGCGGTCCCCCAGCGGTCGACATCAACATCCCGGGCCTTAGCAATATCACTCGGCTCCATTTTCGTTGATCCTCAGGAGGCTAGAAGTGGACAACCTGCGCACAATGATCGGGCAGTTCGCCCATTCAGCCCGATACGACTGTAGCAATCTCTGGGATGTTATCGTTGCCGCCAATACCGCGAGCGACGCCGACCCGAACCTGTCCCGCATGGAACGCACGCTTGCCCTTGTCGGCATGCTGCTGGACCGCGGCTTCCAGGCGGTAGACCTGCTGCCCGAAGGCAAGTGCAAGCCCTGGCCGGACCAGGGCAAAATGCACATCCTTCGCACCATCGAGCGCGAGTGGCGCGCCACGAACGACGAGCCGTGGCTAGGCATGAAATACTGGTTCGACCTACCGGAGGCGCGGCGGCCTGCGCCGCCGCCAGAGGCATGAAGGGTTTACCAAGCAGCGGGCAGGCGCCCTCATCGCGGCACCCAGGGGTCACATGAGCACCTTGGCGGACAGGATCGCATCCTTCGCCATGGAGACGAACCACGACTTTGTCCGGATGGGACAAATCATGGCCGCTGCCAACATGGCCAGTGACGCTGATCCAGGCCTGTCCTGCATGGATCGAACATTGGCCCTTCTCGGCATGATGCTGGACCGCGGCTTCCAGGCGGTGGACCTGCTGCGTGAAGGCGGGTCCAAGCCTTGGCCCGATCAAGGCAAGATGCGCATCCTGCGCACTATCGAACGCGACTGGCGCGCCAGCAACGACGAACCCTGGATCGGCAGCAAGTACTGGTTTACGCTGCCGGTGGCGCTGCGTCCAACCCCGCCGCCAGAAGAGTGATCAGCCGCCCTGGCCGTTCACCCTGCCGAGGCGCCTCACCCCACCCCAATCAACTTGATCTTCCGACCATCCACACCCACGGCCAGCCGCCCGCTCTTCAAGTCCAGCGCGGCGTTGCCAAACACCTCGCGCCGCCAGCCATGCAGGCTGGGCACGTCCGGGTTGGCCTCGGCCGCCAGGCGGTCGAGGTCCTCGCTGTTGGCCAGCAGCTTCGGCGCCACGTGGTGTTCCTCGCTCTTCGCCGCCAGCACCACTTTTAATAGTGCCACCAACGCCGGAGAGGCGACCGGCCCGGCGCGTTCCTTCTGCGCCTCGGGCAACTCGGCATCCGGCAGCGCCTTGGCCGCGGCAATCGCCGTCAGCAGCCCGGCGCCGGATTTGCCGCGCGCAAAGTTCTCGGAAATGCCGCGGGCGCGGGACAGCGCAATGGCGTCCTCCGGCGCGGTGGCGGCAATCTCCAGCAGCGTTTCGTCCTTCACCAGGCGCTGGCGCGGAATGTTGATGCGCTGCGCCTCCCGCTCCCGCCAGGCCGCCGCTGCGCGCAGCATGCCCAGGTACCGGCGGTTGGTGGTGCGGGGCTTCAGCCGCTCCCACATCGTCTCGGGGTCGGCAAGGTAGGTGCCGGGTTCGGCCAGGGCGCCCATTTCCTCGGCCACCCAGGCCAGCCGGCCTTCGCGCTGCAACCGCTCGGTCAGGGCACGGTAGATCACCCGCAGGTGGGTCACATCGGCCGCCGCATAGCTGACCTGGCTGGCGGAAAGCGGCCGCGCCGACCAGTCGCTGAAGCGATGCGCCTTGTCGATCTGCACATTGGCCAAGGACCGGCACAGCCCGTCATAGCTCACCTGGTCGCCGAAGCCGGCGACCATGGCGGCCACCTGGGTGTCGAAGATCGGCTTCGGCACCGCGCCGAACTTGAGCAGGAAGATTTCCACATCCTGCCGCGCCGCGTGGAACACTTTTACCACGCGTTCGTCGGCCAGCAGATCGCCCAGGGGGGCCAGGTCCAGCCCCTCGGCCTGGGCGTCCACCACGGCCAGGTCGTTGTCGCCGGCCAGCTGGATCACGCAGAGCTCGGGCCAATAGGTCCGCTCCCGCATGAACTCGGTATCCACCGTGACGAACTCCTCGCCGCGCAGCCTGTCGCACAGCGCGGCCAGCTCGGCGGAGGTGGTGATCAGCGGGATGGCGGGGTCCGGGGTGGCCCGGTCTTGGCTGCCGGCGGCAGGCATGCGGCGGTTCATGCGAATGGTTCTAGACCCGGGCGGGGGCGGGGGAAAGCCAGCGCATTGGCCACCGGGCCAGAACCGGGCAAGCTGGGGGAAACGCGGGGGAGCGGATGATGGAACAGGTACAACTCGGGCGGTCCGGCATTGCGGTGCCGCCGGTTATCTTCGGCTGCAACATCTTCGGCTGGACCGTGGACAAGGCGCAGACCTTCCGCCTGCTGGACGCGCTGGTGGACCTGGGCCTGAACGCGCTGGATACCGCGGATGTCTATTCCTACTGGGTGCCGGGCAACCAGGGCGGCGAATCCGAAGTGCTGATGGGCGAATGGCTGAAGGCCCGCGGCCGGCGGCAGGACGTGCTGATCTTCAGCAAGGGCGGCATCGAGATGCCGGGCAAGGGCAAGGGGCTCTCGGCCGCCTGGCTGAACCGGGCGGTGGAGGATTCGCTGCGCCGGCTGGGTGTTGACGTGATCGACCTGTACCAGACCCACCGGGATGACGATGTGACGCCGCTGGCGGAAACGCTGGGCGCGCTGGACGGCATGATCAAGGCCGGCAAGGTGCGGGCGGTCGGTGCCTCCAACGTCTCGGTGGCGCGCTTCCAGGAGGCGTTGGCGGTCAGCGCCAAGGAAGGCCTGCCGCGCTATGAGACGATGCAGCCGCAGTACAACCTGATGGAACGCGGCATCGAGGCCGACATGCTGCCGGCCTGCGCCGAGGCGGGCGTGGCGGTGATCCCCTACTACGCGCTGGCCAGCGGGTTCCTTTCGGGCAAGTACCGGACCGA
The DNA here is from genome assembly GCA_903835235.1 of uncultured Rhodospirillales bacterium. GTDB lineage: Bacteria > Pseudomonadota > Alphaproteobacteria > Acetobacterales > Acetobacteraceae > CAIMOR01. Next base: position 105,393 of record CAILMF010000079.1, on the reverse strand, counting down.
AGCGGATTTGGGCAAAAGCCCGCGTGGCACCCGTGGCGCCGGCAAGTACCTGGACGCCAAGGGGCTGAAGGTGCTGGCGGCGCTGGATGCGGTCTCCGCCCGTTATGGCGCCACGCCGGCGCAGGTCTCGCTGGCCTGGCTGCGGGCGCGGCCGGGCACGGTGGTGCCGATTGCCAGCGCCACCACGCTGGAGCAGCTGGCCGACCTGGCCAAGGCCGCGGCGCTGCATCTGGATGCCGAGGCGGTACAGATGCTGGATGCCGCCAGCGCCTGAGCCGCCGCCGGAGGGTGGCCGGGTTTGGCCACCCCGCCCGCACATCGCCCGCCGGCGCGTGCGCCAGGGTTGCAGCCGGGGCGGCCCACCGCGATCACCAGCGGGTGCTTTCGCGCTTTCCTTCATCCGCCAGCCGGGCGAGGCTGCGGCCAGGGCCGATGCTCACCAGGGGCCGGCCTGGTTACGAAGGAAGAAGACGATGTTCAGCCACATCATGGTCGGCAGCAACGATATCCCGCGGTCCAAGGCGTTCTACGATGCCCTGCTTGGGGTTATCGGCGCCCCGCCGGCCACGCAGGACGCGAAGGGCCGCTTGCTCTATGCCCATAAGGGCGGTCGCCTGATGGTTACGCCGCCGATCGACGGCAAGCCGGCAACCCATGCCAATGGCGGCACCATCGGCTTCGGCTGCGCCACCACTGCCGAGGTGGACGCGTGGCACCAGGCTGGCGTCGCCCATGGCGGCACCGCCATCGAGGATCCGCCGGGGCCGCGCCAGGGGGCCGCCGGGCAGATCTACCTCGCCTATCTGCGCGACCCCGACGGCAACAAGCTCTGCGCCGTCTGCCGAATGGGCTAACGCCCGGCAGGCCTGGCCGTGGTCATCGCGCCTCGGCGCGGCAGCCGCGGCCGGGCCGCCACCGAGAATTCACGCCTTGCGGCGGCCCCGCACCGACCGATCAGGCCCTGGGCCGGGCGGCATGGCGAGCGGCGGGGTTGACTTCCGCCCCCTTCCCCGCTTGTTGCGGCTCCTGGATTTCCGCCTGAGGGCTTCAGCATGCACGCCTATCGCACCCACACCTGCGCCGCCCTCCGGGGCACCGATGCCGGCACCATCGCCCGCCTGTCCGGCTGGGTGCATCGCAAGCGTGACCATGGCGGCGTGCTGTTCATCGACCTGCGTGACCATTACGGCCTGACCCAATGCGTGGTCGCCCAAGGCTCGCCGCTGCTGGACAAGCTTGAGGCGCTGCGGCCGGAGAGCGTCATCACCGTCACCGGCGACGTGGTGCTGCGCGAAGGCAGCACCACCAACGCCAAGCTGCCCACCGGCGAGATCGAGCTGCGGGTGCGCGAACTCAGCGTGCAGAGCGCCGCCGAGGTGCTGCCGATCCAGGTGGCCGGCGAGCAGGACTTCCCCGAGGATCTGCGCCTGCGCTACCGCTTCATCGACCTGCGACGGGAGAAGCAGCACCGCAACATCATCCTGCGCAGCCAGGTCATCAACAGCATCCGCCGCCGGATGGTCGACCAGGGCTTTACTGAGTTCCAGACCCCGATCCTGACGGCTTCCAGCCCGGAAGGGGCGCGCGACTACCTGGTGCCGTCCCGCCTGCACCCCGGCACCTTCTACGCGCTGCCGCAGGCGCCGCAGCAGTTCAAGCAGCTGGCCATGGTCGCGGGCTTCGACCGCTACTTCCAGATCGCGCCCTGCTTCCGCGACGAAGCTTCCCGCGCGGACCGCTCGCCAGGTGAGTTCTACCAGCTCGACTTCGAGATGAGCTTCGTCACCCAGGAAGACGTCTTCGCCGCCATCGAGCCGGTGCTGCATGGCGTGTTCGAGCAGTTCGCCGACTTCTCCGGCACCAAGCGCAGCGTCACGCCCTACCCCTTCCCGCGCATCCCGTTCGAGACCTCGATGCTCGAATTCGGCTCCGACAAGCCGGACCTGCGCAACCCGCTGCGGATCAAGGATGTCACCGCGCAGTTCAAGGGCGGCGCCTTCGGCCTGTTCGCCCGCAACATCGAAGGCAAGGGCGCCGTGGTCCGCGCCATTCCCGCACCTGGCGCCGGCGGCAACCCGCGCAGCTTCTTCGACAAGCTGAACGACTGGGCCAAGGAAAGCGGCGCCGGTGGCCTCGGCTACATCACCTTCGCCGGTGGCGAGCCGCAGGGGCCGATTGCGAAGAACCTGGAGCGCGACCGCGCCATCGCCATCCGCGACCTGATGGGCCTGGGCGATGGCGACGCGGTGTTCTTCGCCTGCGACAAGGCCGAGCCCGCCGCCAAGTTCGCCGGCCAGGTCCGCACGCGGCTGGGCAACGAGCTCGGGTTGATCGAGAAGGATTGCTACAAGTTCTGCTGGGTCACCGACTTCCCGATGTACGAGCTGAACGAGGAGACCGGCCAGGTCGATTTCAGCCACAACCCCTTCAGCATGCCGCAGGGCGAGCTGGAGGCGCTGAACACGATGAACCCGCTGGATATCAAGGCGTTCCAGTACGACATCGTCTGCAATGGCATCGAGCTGTCCTCCGGCGCCATCCGCAACCATCGGCCGGACATCATGATCCGCGCGTTTGAGATTGCCGGCTATTCCGCGCAGACGGTGGAAGACCGCTTCGGCGGCATGCTCAACGCCTTCCGCTACGGCGCCCCGCCGCATGGTGGCTCGGCCCCGGGCATCGACCGCATCGTCATGCTGCTGGCCGATGAGCCGAACATCCGCGAGGTCATCCTGTTCCCGATGAACCAGCAGGCGCAGGACCTGATGATGGGCGCCCCCGCCCCGGTGGAGGACAAGCGGCTGAAGGAGTTGCACCTGAAGCTGGATTTACCGCCGGTGAAGGGTGCAGCGGGCACCAAGGCTCCCTAACTAAAGCCTGCCGACCGGAGACTGCCCCATGCGCCTGCGCCGTAGCCTGCTTTTCGCCCTGGCCGGCGCCGCTTTTGCCCTGGCTCCCGCCACGCCGCGCGCCGCCGACCCCGGCCCGCCGGTGGCGGGCGCCGAGAGGCTGGTCGCGCATCGGGCCGCCTATCGGCTGACGCTGGACCAGGTGAGGGCGAATTCCAACGTGGCATCCGCCCGCGGCGCCATGCTGTATGAGGTGGGCGACGCCTGCGACGGCTGGACCACCCGGCAGCGCTTCACCTTGGCACTGAACGACCGCGACGGGCAGGAGGTGGAGACCACTTCCGACTACTCCACCTACGAGACCAAGGATGGCCGGAGCATCCGGTTTTCGCTGACCCAGACCAGCCAGGGCGCCGTCTCGCAGCGTATCGCGGGGGAAGCCACGCTGGGGCCGAATGGCGCGGGCTTCGTGCGCTATACCTCTCCGGAGGCGAAGGAGGAGCGGCTGCCCAGCGGCACGCTGCTGCCCACCACCCATACGCTGCGCGCCCTGGCCGAGGCCCGCGCCGGCGGCCGGCTACTGGTGGCGCCGCTGTTCGACGGGACCTCCGCCAATGGCGCGCAGGACAGCACCACGGCGATCTCACCCTGGATGCCGCCGCAGGTGATGGAGCGCTTCCCGCAGCTTTCCACCCTGGGCAGCGCCCGGGTGCGAGTGGCCTTCTTCGACCGCAACAGCGCCAACGGCGCCACGGCCAGCCAGCCTGACTATGAGGTGGGGCTGCGCTACTTCGAAAATGGCGTGGCCGACGAGTTGAAGATGGATTTCGGCGAGTTCGTGGTGAACGGCCAGCTGGTGGAATTGGCGCTGACCCCGGCGCCCTGCTGAGGCGCCGTGCGCCGGGGCTATTTGCTCCCGGTTGGTGCAGGAGAGGCTCGTCCACCGCTTCAGTGATTCCGCCCGAACATCCTCGGCGCTAAGCTGGCCCCAAACGAGGGAGCCAGCCGCCATGGACGCCACCACCCAACCGCCCGTCATCCGCCTGCACCCGGAGGACAGCGTGGTCATCACCCGGGTGGCGCTGCCGCCGGGCACGCCGGTGGGCGATAACATCGCGACCAAGCAGCGGGTGCCGCCAGGCCACAAGGTGGCGATGCGCGGCCACCAGCCCGGCGAGGCGGTGAAGCGCTACGGCCAGATCATCGGCTTTGCGTCGCAGCCTATTGCGCCGGGCGACTGGGTGCATACCCACAACACCAGCATGGGCGAGTTGGCGCTGGATTATTCATGGGGCGTGGACGCCAAGCCCACCGAGCCCGTTGAGCTTCCGGCGCATTTCATGGGGCTGCGCCGTGCCAATGGCAGCGTGGCCACGCGCAACTACATCGGCATTGTCACCAGCGTTAACTGCAGCGCCCACGTGGCGGACCTGATCGCCCAGGCTTTTCGGAGAAACCCCATTACCGGCGACGACCCGCTGGCTGACTGGCCGAAGGTGGATGGCGTTGTCGCGCTGACCCACAAGACCGGCTGCGGCATGACCGAGGGCGAGCCGCTGCGCGTGCTGCGGCGCACGCTGGCCGGCTTCGCGCGGCACGCCAACTTCTCCCACGTCATCGCCATCGGCCTGGGCTGCGAAGTGAACCAGCTGGGCGGGTTGCTGGAGGAGCAGCATCTGGCCGGGCGGCTGCGCAACATGAACATCCAGGAGATGGGCGGCACCCGCAAAACCGTGGCGGCGGGCATCGACTTCGTGAAGGAAGTGGTTGCCGAAGCCAACAACGTCACGCGCGTGGCAGTGCCGGCGAGCGAGTTGAAGGTGGCGCTGCAATGCGGCGGCTCCGATGGCTATAGCGGCATCACCGCCAACCCGTCGCTGGGCGCGGCCAGCGACCTGGTGGTGCGGCATGGCGGCACGGTCATCCTCTCGGAGACGCCGGAAACCTATGGCGCCGAACACCTGCTGACCCGGCGCGCGGTCAGCCAGGAAGTCGGTGAGAAGCTGGTGGCGCTGATGCGCTGGTGGGAGGCGTATTGCGAGCGCGAGGGCGCCGAGATGAACGCCAACCCGAGCCCCGGCAACAAGGCGGGTGGGCTGACCACCATTCTGGAGAAGTCGCTGGGCGCCATGGCCAAGGCCGGCACCACCAACCTGGTGGACGTGGTGCAGTACGCGCAGGAAGTGACCGCCAAGGGCTTCGTCTTCATGGACACGCCGGGCTACGACCCTGTCGGCGCCACCGGGCAGGTGGCGGGTGGCGCCAACCTGATGTGCTTCACCACCGGGCGCGGCAGCGTGTTCGGGATGAAGCCGGCGCCCAGCATCAAGCTGGCGACGAACACGCCGATGTATGAGCGCATGAGCGACGACATGGACGTGAATTGCGGCACCGTTCTGACCGGCGAAGAGACGGTGCAACAGGCCGGCGAGCGCATCTTCCAGCTGATGCTGCGCGTCGCCAGCGGCGAGGCGACGAAGAGCGAGGCGTTTGATTTCGGCGCGGCGGAGTTTGCGCCCTGGGTGCTCGGCGCGACCATGTAGGGGGAAGGAAGCCCGGTCGCCCGGGCTCCAACCGCTCAATCGGCCGAGGAGAGCGCCTCGCCCAACTGCTTGACCTTCTCGACGTTCTTCGAATCCGCCTTGCCGGCCAGCGTCACGGTTTCCTTGCCAAGCTTGGCCATCAGGGTCTTCACCGCGTCGCCGTCGATCTCCTCCGCCTGGATCAGCTTCTTCAGGCGCTCCAGGTCATGGATGATGGTCTTGGTGCCGGTGGCTTCCAGCTTCCCAAGGGTTTCTTCCCACCCCTCGATGTTCTTCACTGCGGCGCTGATGGTGAAGCCTTTGATGCCTTCGCCGAGATGCTTGATGGTGGCTGCGAATTGCGGCATGCACGATCCTCCTGCTCGGCGGCGCGGGTTGCGCCGCCGCACGAGAAAGCGCGCGGGAAACCCGGGGTTTCCCCCGGGTCGGTGCAATAAAGTTCCGCGAAAACCCGTCTTTGCAGGCTTGCGCCGAACCGATTCGGCCTATGCCTCAGCCGCCGTAGGCGACCGTCTTCTGCGTCTGCTCGCCCAGGCCGGCGATGCCCAGCTTCATGGTCTGGCCCGGCTTCAGGAAGATCGGCGTCGGCTTCTTGCCCAGGCCCACGCCCGGCGGCGTGCCGGTGAAGATCACGTCGCCCGGGTGCAGCGTGAACATGTGGCTGACATAGCTGACCAGCTTCGGGATGCCGAAGATCAGCGTGCGGGTGTTGCCATCCTGCATGCGCACGCCGTCGACATCGGTGAACATCGACAGGTTGTGCGGGTCCGCCACCTCGTCCTTGGTCACCAGCCAGGGGCCGACCGGGCCGAAGGTATCGGCGCCCTTGCCCTTGTCCCAGCTGCCGCCGCGCTCGATCTGCCACTCGCGCTCGGACACGTCGTTGCCAACGGCATAGCCGGCGACATGGCCCAGCGCCTCGCCTTCGGTGACGCAGGTGGCCTTGGTGCCGATGATGATGCAGAGCTCGACTTCCCAGTCGCACTTCACTGAGTTCTTCGGGATGATCACGTCGTCATTCGGGCCGCACAGCGCGCCGAGCGACTTCAGGAACACGATCGGCTCCTTCGGGATCGGGTTGCCGGTTTCGGCCGCATGGTCGGCGTAGTTCAGGCCAATGCAGAACAGGTTCTTCATGCCGGCAACCGGCGGGCCGAGGCGCGGGTTGCCATCGACCTTCGGCAGGCTGTTCACATCCACCGAGGCGAGCTTCTTCAGCCCGTTCGGCCCCAGCACGTCGCCGGCGATGTCATCGACGATGCCGGAGAGGTCGCGGATGGCACCGGACGCATCGAGGATGCCCGGCTTTTCCTGGCCCGCGGGGCCGTAGCGCAACAGCTTCATGATATGTCCCTTTTGACGGATCCTGCGCCTGATCGCCGGATATGGAATCAGCCGCTCTGACGAAGTCTACAGCATCCAGCCGCCATCGATCACGATGGCCTGGCCGGTGACGAACTGGCTTTCCGGCGCCGCCAGGTACAGCACCAGGGCGGCGATCTCCTCCGGCCCCGCCAGCCGACCCATGGCCTGGCGCGCAACGAAGGCGGCGCGCGCTGCTTCCATACCACCGGCGGCCGCGGCATTGGCGGCGATGCGCTCCTCCAGCGAGGGCGTGTCCACCGTGCCGGGGCAGACGCAGTTGCAGCGGATGTTCCGGCCGACATAGTCGGTCGCGACCGACTTGGTCAGCCCGACCACGGCGGCCTTGGTGGTGCCGTAGAGGAAGCGGTTCGGCGCGCCCTTCACGCTGGAACAGGCGCTGGACATGTTGACGATGGAGCCGCCGCCATTGGCCACCATGCCCGGCAGCGCCGCGCGGATGGTCTGCCACATGGACCGCACGTTCAGCGCAAAGGCAAAATCCCACTCGGCGTCGGTGCAGCTTTCGATGCTGTTCTGGTGGACATAGCCGGCGCAGTTGAACAGCACGTCCAGCGGGCCGGCGGCGTCCAGCGCGGCCTTGACCGCGGCGTCGTCGGTCACGTCCAGCGCATGGGTCTCGATGCCCATCGCCGCCAGGTCGGCCAGCTTGGCGCCGTCCCGGTCGGTGGCGACCACGCTGCCGCTTTCCCGCGCGAAGGCCATGGCGCTGGCGCGGCCGATGCCCTGCCCCGCCGCCGTCACGAAGCAGCGTTTACCCGCCAGCCTGCCTGCCATGTCCATTCCTTCCATTCCAGCCCCACCTACCACGCGCGGGCACGGCCAACGAGGGGCCGGCGTGGCGGATCATTCCAATACCTGGCGCGCGCAGGCATAACCGTCGCGCGCTGCGATCCCCATTCGGGCCATCCCCGTTGGCAGCGCGGCGATCCGCCGGGCGGAACGTCGGGCGCTTGGGATCACACGGCCTCGACGCGAAACCCCTCGCCCCAACGCTTGATGCGGCCGGTGGAGGGGCTGGGGAAATGCGCGAAGCACATCTGCGTCGCGGTGTCGCAGCAGCCTTCCAGGAAGGTGCGGCGCGTCACCGCGCCCTGCTGCGTGTCGTAGTCGGCGCGCATACCCTGTTCGGGGTAGCGCGCCTGCAGCGGCGAATGGATCAGGTCGCCGGTGACGATGGCGTCCGCGCCCGGCTTGCCCACGCGCACCGCGACATGGTCGGGGGAATGGCCCGGCGTCGGCATCAGCCGTACCAGGTCGTTCAGCACGAAGTCGTTGGCCACCAGCTCGGCGCGGTTGGCGGCGACAATCGGCAGTACGCTGTCCACGATATGCGGCAGGTCCTGGGTCTTCGCCTCGGCTTCCCAGTGGGTGTATTCCTTTTGCGAGAAGACGTAGCGCGCCTTGTCGAAGGTCGGCACCCATTGGCCGTTGCGCTGCACCGTGTTCCAGCCCACGTGGTCCACATGCAGGTGGGTGCACATGACGTAGTCGATGCTTTCAGGCGTGACGCCGGCGGCCTTGAAGCCGGCCATGTAGGCCGGGCTGTCCAGCATGTTCCAGAACGGCCGGGCCGGGCGCGGCTTGTGGTTGCCGACGCAGCTGTCGATCAGGATGTTGTGGTGCGGCGTCTGCACCAGCCAGGACTGCATGCACAGCACCAGCTTGCCATTGCCCTTGTCCAGCGCGCCGCCGGCTTCCAGCCAGCCGCGGTTTTCCTCCAGCCGTTCGGCCGTAAGTCCCGGGAAGAAATCCAGCGGGTCGAACCAGGCCTGCTGGTCCTCGATGATCGAGGTGATGGTGGTATCGCCAAGGCGCACGACGGCCATCAGGTCAGCTCCGTTCCAGCGCGGCTTTGACGCGGTCTGGCGTATAGGGGAAGGCGCGCAGCCGCAGGCCGGTGGCGTGCCTCAGCGCATTGGCAATGGCGGCGCCGGCCGGGCCTTGGCTGGCCTCGCCGGAGCCCAGCGGTGGCTGGTCAGGCTGGTTCAGCAGCACGGTCTCCACCTGCGGCACTTCGGGGAAGGTCAGGATCGGGTAGCTGTCCCAGTCGCGGCTGGTGACGCCGGTGGGGGAGAACTGCACCGCCTCCTTCAGCGTCCAGCTCACCGCCTGGATGATGCCGCCGTCGATCTGGTTGCGCAGGCCATCGGGGTTGATGATCTGCCCGGCATCGGCGGCGGCGAACACCCGGGGGATGCGGATGACGCCGCTGGCGCGGTCGATCTCCAGATCCACCACGCAGGCGCAGTAGCAGGACAGGCCCTTGTACTTGGCGAAGCCGATACCGCGGCCATGGGTGCCGTCACCGCGCGCATTGTGTGTCCCCCTGGGCTGCCAGTCGGCCAGTTTGGCCGCGGCTTCGATGACGGCCTTGGCCCGCGCGTCCTTCAGATGCGCCAGGCGAAAGGCGACGGGGTCCTGCCCGGCGGCCTCGGCCAGCTCATCCATGAAGGATTCCAGCGCTAGGACATTGCCATAGGCGCCCAGCGTCCGCAGCGCCGAGGTCCGCAGCGGCCCGACGGGGATCAGGTGATGCAGGATCTTCTGGTTGGGGAAGTCGTACAGCGGCACGGCGTTGCGGTCGCCGGCGCCGGCCGGTTGCGGCGTGGCGCGCGGATAGGGCGCGGCGTGCGGCTGGGCCAGCAGCCAGGCCGGCATCAGGTTGATGCCGTTCTGCGGATTGCCCGGGCGGTTGTTGTGGCCCTGGCTGAACACGTCATGCGTCCAGTCCACGATCTTGCCTTCCGCCGAAAGCCCGGCGGAAACCTCGATCACCATGGCCGGGTTGTAAGGCTCCCAGGCGAACTCGTCATCGCGCATCCATTGCAGCTTTACCGGCTTGCCCGGCACCGCGCGGGCCAGCAGCGCGGCGTCCAAAGCGACATCGTCAGCACCGTTATGGCCGTAGCAGCCGCTGCCCTGCACATGCGTCACGCGCAGCTTGTCCAGCGGCAGCTCCAGCACGCGGGCCATGTCGCCACGCAGCGGGAACACGCCTTGCGTGTGGGACCAGACATGCAGGCTGGCCTTGTCGGCCGCGTATTGTGCTACCGCGCAGGACGGCCCGATGCTGGCATGCGCCAGGTAGTGCTTGGTGTAGGCGGCGGTCAGGCGCTGCGCGACCGGCGCGGCCTCGGCCGTCTTCTCGCTGCTGGTGGTGGTGTCCGCCTTCAGCGTCTTCAGGTGGGTATGCAGGTCGGCGGGTTGCGGCAGGCTGGCCGGGTTGTCCCAGCGCGCGGCGGCGGCCAGGGCCAGGCGGGCCTTCACCGCCTGTTCCTCCCGCTGCGCCACCACGCCGAGGAAGCGGCCATCCCGCACCACCGCGACCACGCCGGGCAGCTTGCGCACCGCTTCCAGGTCCACGCTGAGCAGCCGTGCGGCGTAGCTCGGCGGCCGCACCACACGGCCGAACAGCATGCCCGGCAGGCGCATGTCCTGCACGAAGATGGCGCCGCCGGTGACCTTGGCGGGAATGTCCAGCCGCGGGAAGGACTGGCCGACGATGCGATGCTCGCTGGCCGGCTTCGGCCGGGCGCTGGCGGTGGCCTCGCGCCGCAGCAGGCCGTCCTCGGCCAAGGCCCAGTAGCTGACGCCGTTGCCGCTGGGCGCCGTCACCATGCCGTCCTGCACGCGCAGGTCAGCGGCCGGCGCATTCAGCCGCGCGGCGGCCTTTTCCAGCAGTATCGCGCGGGCCTCGGCGGCGGCGAAACGCAGCGCGGTGCCGCCCATCTCCATGGACTGGCTGCCGCTGGTCACGCCCTCATTCGGCGTCAGCGCGGTGTCGCCGCTGACCATGGTGATGCGGCCCGGCAGGATATCGAGTTCCTCGGCGGCGATCTGCATCAGCGCGGTCACCGCGCCCTGGCCGATCTCCACTTTCCCGGTGCAGACCGTGACCTTGCCGTCGGCGCCGATATGCAGCCAGGCGTCCAGGCGCCGATTGGTCTGCAGGCTGCCGGGCAGCCGGCGCGGTTGCGGCGGTGTGGTCTGCTGCGCCAAGGCGGGGGCGAAGCTGAAGCTGAGCAGCAGGCCGCTGGCAAAACCACGGCGAGAGATGGCGTTCATGGCTCAGCCCTCCCGCACGGCGCGCTGCACAGCGGCAACGATGCGGTTATGCGTGCCGCAGCGGCAGAGATACGGCGCCAGCGCGTCGCGGATGTCGGGCTCGCTCGGCTCCGGCGTGCTGTCCAGCAGCGCCTTGGCCGCCATGATCATGCCATTGGCGCAGTAGCCGCATTGCGCCGCCTGCTCGGCGATGAAGGCGCGTTGCAGCGCGTGCAGCTTGTCGGGCGTGCCCAGCCCTTCCAGCGTGGTGATGCGGCGGCCTTGCAGGCTGCCCACCTCGATGATGCAGGACCGCGCCGGCTGGCCGTCCACCAGCACGGTGCAGGACCCGCATTGGCCCTGGCCGCAGCCGAAGCGCGGTCCGTTCAGTTCCAGGTCGTTGCGCAGCACATAGAGCAGCGGCGTATCCGCCTCGGCGGCCACCTGGTGCTGGCGGCCGTTGACGGTCAGCGTGATGGCGGCCATTGGCGCCTCCGGCTTGGACGTTTCCCGTACCAAGCCTAGCCCCGCGCCCCTCTCAGCGGAAGGCCCGCATGATCCGGGCCCAATCCTCGATCGCATTCTCCTGGCCCGGCACCAGCTGCACGGTGAACTCGGTATAGCCGGCGTCGCGCAGGTCGCCGACGCGGCGCTTCAACTCGGCCTCGGTGGCGGTGAAGCTGGTCATGCGGATCAGCTCCGCGCTGACGAACTTCCGCTCCTCCGGCTTCACGCTCATCAGGTGGCCGCGATGGTTGTTCAGGTAGGGCGCATCCGCCGGCTGGAAGGTTTTTGCCAGCGCCACATAGCCCTCCACCTGCGCCCGCACCGCTTCCGGCAGCGGGGAGATGTTGTGCAGCCCCATCAGCGCCTCATCCGCCGCGCGATGCAGCAGCACGCAGGCGCGCGGGCCGGCCTGGAGCATGGCGCGGTCGCTGTCGGCCGGCTCGCCCTCGGCCAGCACGCAGCCCAGCACGAAGGCGGTGGCCTGCAACGGCGCCTGGTTGCCGGCGGCGGTCCAGGCTTCCTGCATCTCGCCGATCATCTGCACCGCCGCGGGAACGTCGGAGAAGAAGTTCACCCAGGCGGCACCCAGCTTGGCCGCCAGCTTCCGCGCCCGCGGGCCGGCGGCGGCCAGGTGCAACCGCATCGGGTGCTTCAGGTCGAACAGCTCCAGCTCCGGGTTCAGGAACTGGATCTTTCGGCGTTCGCCCTCCACCTCGGTCTCGACGATCTCGCCGCGCTGGAGTGCCAGCATGACGCGGACGTATTCTTCAAAATCCTTCAGCTTCATCGCGCCCAGGCCCATGGCGCGGCGGCCGGTGAAGCCGGTGCCCAGTCCCATGTCGATCCGCCCCGGCGCCAGCTTGTTCAGGCTGGCATAGGCATTGGCGGTGACGGCGGCGATGCGGTTGGACGGGATCAGCACGCCGGTGCCCAGGCGAATGCGGCTGGTCTTCATCGCCGCCGCGCCCATGGCGACGAAGCAGTCGGCGCTCAGCATCTGCGTGTCGTAGAACCAAGCGGTGGCGAAGCCGAGTTCCTCGGCGCGAAGGGCGGTCTTCCAGCTGTCGGCGCTGGTGGGCATGGCGATGCCGAACTGCATGCGGGCGGCTTCCTGTTGTTTGGCCTTGGGGGGCTTTTGCGGCAAGCCTAACGGCGGCGGCGCGGCTGTGCTAGGCTGCCAGGGATGTCGCAGGTCCAGGGCCTGCGCGGCCGTCGCCCTGGCGCCCCCCCGGCCAAGGCCAAGGCGGCGCGCAAGGCCAGCACGCCCCGCATCCCCCCGAAGCCCGCGGCCCCAGCGCCGAAGCCTTCTGCACGACCGCCTGCCAAACCCGCGGCCAGGCCCAAGGGCTCGGGCTGGCGCTGGTGGCACATCGCCATCCCGCTCATCACCTGGGGCGCGCTGGCCCTGGCCGCGCTGCTGCTGTGGTTCTGCTGGGACCTGCCGCGCCCGGACGTTGCCATGGAAACCACCCGAAAGCCCGGCGTCACCCTGCTGGCCGCCGATGGCGCCATGCTGGCCACCCAGGGCGACCTGTATGGCGAAACCGTCCGGCTGCGCGACCTGCCCGCCTACCTGCCGGCGGCACTGATCGCGATCGAGGATCGCCGCTTCCGTCAGCATCCGGGCATCGACCCGGTCGGCATTGCCCGCGCGCTCTACACCAACCTGGTCGCCGGCGGCGTCCGCCAGGGCGGCAGCACGCTGACCCAGCAACTGGCCAAGAACCTGTTCCTGACGCCGGAGCGGAACACCCGCCGCAAGGTGCAGGAAGCGCTGCTGGCGTTGTGGCTGGAAGCCCGCTTCAGCAAGGACCAGCTGCTGGAAATCTACCTGAACCGCGTCTACCTCGGTGGCGGCGCCCATGGGGTGGATGCCGCCGCCAGGTTGTTCTTCGGCGTCCCGGCGCGCCGCGTGACCCTGTGGCAGGCCGCCATGCTGGCCGGCCTGCCCAAGGCGCCATCCCGCCTCAACCCACGCAGCGCGCCGGATGCCGCCACCGCCCGCACCGTGGAGGTGCTGGAGGCGATGGCCGAGACCGGCGCCATCACCCCGGCCCAGGCGCGGGCGGAGGCCGAGCGCATCAACCCGCGCGCCCGACCCTCCCGCGGGGCCGGCTGGTTCGCCGATTGGGTGCTGGAGGAGGTGCCCGCCCGCTTTCCGGACAGCGCCGACCTGGTGCTGCGCAGCACGCTGGATTCCCGGCTGCAGGCGCAGGTGGAAGCCCGGCTGGCGGCGCTGCTGGCTGGCCCCGGCGCGCGGGCCGGGGTGACCCAGGGCGCCGTCGTCGTCCTGGAAGCGGCATCGGGCGCGGTGCGGGCCATGGCCGGCGGGCGGGACTACGCCACCAGCCAGTTCAACCGCGCGGTGGATGCCCGGCGCCAACCCGGCAGCGCCTTCAAGCCCATCGTCTTCCTGGCCGCGCTGGAACGTGGCGCGGCGCCGGAGGAACTGGTCGCCGACACCCCGCTGCATATCGGCACCTGGTCCCCGGGCAATGGCGCCTGGCGGCCGCGCGGCGAGATCACGCTGGAGGAGGCCCTGGCGCACAGCGTCAACACCGCGGCGGTGCGGGTGCTGCTGCGCGCCGGCGGACCTCGGCCGGTGGCGGAGGTGGCGCATCGGCTGGGGGTGGGCGGCCGGCTGCCGAATGATGCATCGCTGGCGCTGGGCACCGGGGAGGTCTCCCTGCTGGAGCTGACCGCCGCCTATGCCGCCTTCGGCAATGGCGGGCGGCGGGTCACGCCCTTCGCGCTGGCGGCCAGTGGCACGACCCCCCTGGCGCATCGGCCGCCAGACCAGGTGGTGGCGCCGGAGCACGCGGCGGCGATGCGCCGGATGCTGGCGGCGGTGGTCACGCGCGGCACCGGCCGGGCCGCCGCCCTGCCTGGCCGGGTGGTGGCGGGCAAGACCGGCACGACGCAGGATTTCCGCGATGCCTGGTTCATCGGCCTGGTCGGCCCGCTGGTGATCGGGGTGTGGCTGGGCAATGATGATGCCTCGCCCATGGAAGAGGTCGCCGGCGGAGGACTGCCCGCCCGATTGTTCCGTGACATCGCCGAGGCCGGCCGGATGGCCGCGGAGTAAGGCCGCAACCGCCGAAAAATCCGCCGGCGGAATGGCTGCCCAAGGGCTTGTGATGCGTTACATCTGCGTGCCTGCGAGAGGATCACCCGAGATGATCGACGATGCGGCACTCCACAGGCAGGCGCGACGGCTGGCAACCCTGGCGGCCATGGCGCGACCGGTGCAGCACGACCTGAACAACCTGCTGACCGTGATCCTGGCCAACGTGGAATTGCTGAAGCGCACCGCGGCCGAAGGTGGTCCGCAGCGCCAGCTGGACCGTATCCAGCAGGCGGCGAAGCGGCTTGAGGATGGGATGCGCGCGATCCTGACGCTGAGCCGCCGACCGGTGCCGGAGGAGGTTGTCGCCGCACCGCTGGAAGGCCTGCGCCTGCTGGCCCCGGTGCTGCGCCTGCTGCTGGCGGCGCCGGGCGCCCTGGCCCTGGACCTGCCGGAGGGCGAGGCCTGGAAGGTGCGGCTGGACCGCGCCGCGCTGGAGGAAGCGCTGCTGGACCTGGTGCGGGAGGCAGCGGCCACCCTGCCGCGTGGCACCACGCTGGGGATCGCCCTGACCCAGCCCGATGGCGCGGTGCAGCTGGTGGTCGGCTGGCCGGAAGGGGTGCCCGGGCCGAGCGAGGCGGTGCTGGCAGGCTTCACCGCGCTGGGGGCCGAACCGGCGGGGCCGGGACGCCTGCTGCTGCGCTGGCCACGCGAGGCGGCCTGAGCCGCCATGGCCGAGCCGATCTTCGCCGCGTTGGCGGCGGCGCTGCTGGCGCCGGCCCAGCCGGTCGAGGCCGAAGTTGCGGACCTGCTGTCCTGGCTGGAGCTGCCGCATGGCGGGCCGGTGGATGCCAAGGTCCAGCATCGGGCGCGGATGTTCCAGGCGGCGGCTGGGTTCGAGCGGCTGTTCCAGCTTGAGGCACCGGCGGCCCCGGGCATGGTGGTCTTCGGCGCCGAGGTTGCGCCGGATCGCCTGGCTGCCACACCCGGCCTGGGGCTGATCGGCGTCTCCGGCACCGGGCTGGCCCCCCTGGAAGCGCTGGAATCCTGCATCGGCGAAGGGCTGGAGCTGCTCAGCCAGGTGGAAACCACCGCCGATCTGGCGCAGCAGCGCAGCGACCTACCCGTGGGCGCCGCCGCGGCGCTGCCGGCGGCATGGCGCGATGCCGGGCCAGGCTGGATGCCGGTGCGCCGGCTGCGGGATGGCGGCACCGCCTGGGTGCCGGCCGGGCTGTGCTTCCGCCGCCCTGCTACCACGCCGCCCTGGCCGCTGAGCATCGGCTGCGCCGCCGGGCCCAGCGCCGATGCCGCGGCGCTGCACGGCCTGCTGGAGTTGGTGGAGCGCGACGCTGCCGCGCTGTGGTGGCGTGGTGGGGCGCGGCCCCGGCCCCTGGCGCTGGAAAACCCGGCGCTGGCCGGGGCGGCAACGCTGCTGGCACGGCTGCGGCGCGGCGCCACCGGCCGGCGCAGCTGGCTGCTGGACATCACGACGGATCTTGGCCTGCCGGCGGTGGCGGCGGTCTCGGTCGGGCCGGATGGCGCCGGCTTCTGCTGCGGCCTGGCGGCACGGCCTGGCCTGGCCGCGGCCTGCCGGGCGGCACTGCTGGAACTGTGCCAGATGGAGCTGGCCCTGGCGGTGGTGGCTGCGAAGCGGGAGGAAGGCGGCGAGGCGTCGCTGAACCCGCGCGACCGCTCGCACCAGGCTCGGTTCACCGGCATCCATGCGGCGCGCTGCGCGCTGCTGCATCCGCTCGGCGAGCCGGCCGCACCGGCCCCGCCGCCGGGCGAAACCACCGCCGCGGCGGCGCTGGCCGGGCTGGTGGCGGCGCTCGCAGCGCGCGGCTTCGACCCGCTGCTGCTGCCATTGACCCGCCCGGCCCTGGGCGTGCCGGTGTGCCGGGTGCTCTGCCCGGGCCTGGAAATGGAACCCAGCGCATCGGTCGGGCCACGCCTTGCCGCGATGATCGCGAAAACCGGAGGAGGCGATTGCCTAACTGGCGGAATTCCGCTGATGTAACGCATTGTTAAATCCTTGCGAGGACGGATGCCGGCTTGCCATGCGTTCCCATGTCCCCACCGCAGCCCGAAGCCGGCGGCCTGAACCAGGGCGCATGACGCTTCAGGTCAGCCTGTTCGGCCCCTTGCAGCTTCGCTACGACGGGCGGGAGATTCGCCTGCGGAGCCGCAAGGCGCGCGCCGTGCTGGGCTACCTGGCCATCAGCGGCACCGGGGAGGAAACGCGGGAGCGGCTGGTCGGGCTGCTGTGGAGCGAAAGCAACGAGGATCAGGCCCGGGCATCGCTGCGGCAGGCGCTGCGGGAGCTGCGCGAGGCGCTGGAATCCGCCGGCTTTGCCCACCTGCACCCTGATCGCATGAGCCTGGTGCTGCCGCCCGAGACCGTGCGGACCGACCATGCCGAGATGCTGGATGCGGTGGAGGCCGGCCGCGTGCCGGACCTGCTGCTGAACACGCCACTGCTGCACGAAACCCTGCTGCAGGGGCTGGACGGGCTGGACCCGGCCTTCAGGGTGTGGCTGCTGACCATTCGCCAGGCCCTGCAGGACCGCCTGAACCGTGCCCTGGAACCCCGCCTGGCCGACCTGTCCTTGCCGGCGGCGGAACGCCAGCGGGTGGCACAGGCGCTGTTGCAGCTGGACCCGACGCATGAGGAAGCCTGCCGCAGCCTGATGCGCAGCCAGGCCGAGGCCGGCGACACCTCCGCCGCGCTGCGCACCTATGAAACGCTTTGGCAGGTGCTGGACAAGGAATTCGACAGCGAACCGACCGCTGCCACGCAGAAGCTGGTGGCCGAGATCAAGCTCGGCCGGCTGGAACCGGCAACGCCCGCCGCGGCGCCCCCGCCGGGCCGGCCGGCACCCGGGATGCCGTCCCGCATCGCGCTGCTGGTGGAGCCTTTCCTGCTGAACGGCGTCGGGCCGGAGCAGCAGCACCTGACCCAGGGCTTCCGCCACGACCTGCTGGGCTGCCTGGTGCGGTTCCGCGAATGGTTCGTGGTGGATGGCCCGGCCTTGCCGCCACCGGCGCAGACCGCGCAGCGGGTCTCGGCGCGCTACCGCATCGCCGCCACCGCCTACCAGGCCGGGCGCGGCATCAGCATGGTGCTGACGCTGTCCGAGGATGAGAGCGGTATCTGCGTCTGGAGCGAGCGGATCGACCTGACGCTGGCAGGCTGGTTCGACACGCAAAGCCGCATCGTCCGCCGCATGGCGGTGGCGCTGAACCTGCAGGTCTCCAGCGCCCGCATGGCGCGGCTGGCGCATGAGCCGGATGTCTCGCTGCCCGCCTTCGACCGCTGGCTGCGCAGCCAGGCGATGATCTTCGGCTTCCGTGGCGATGTGTGGGAGCGCAACCTGCTGCTGCTGCGGGAAACCGTGGCGGAATCACCGCATTTCGCCCCGGCCTGGAGCACGCTGGCGCAGATGGACAGCGGCGCGCACATCATGCGGCCAGGCACCCGGCGGGACCGACTGAAGGAGGCGCGCGCGCTGGAGAATGCCAAGCGCGCCGCGCAGTTGGACGCAACCGATGCGCGCTCTCAGCTCTGCCTGGGCTGGGCGCTGGCCATGTCTGGCCGGCATGTCCAGGCCGAAGTGCACATGCGCCTGGCGACCGACCTGAACCCGCTGGATTCCTGGGTGCTGATGTCGTCGGCGCTGTTCTACTGCTTCTACGGCCAGCATGAGCGGGCCGAGGAGCTGGCGGCGCAATCCATGGAGATGACGCTGCTGCCGACGACGCTGCACTGGGCCTACCAGGTCACGCTGCGCTACCTGCGCGGCGACTACCTGGGCACGCTGGAAGCCTGCGACCGGGCCGAGGACGTGATCCGCACCCTGCCGGCCTGGCGTGCCGCGGCGCTGGCCAATCTGGGCCGGCACACCGAGGCGGCGGCTTCGGCCACGCGCTTCCTGCGCACGGTGCGGGACCACTGGTTCGGCGCCATGCCGCCGACCGACGAGGCGATCATGGGCTGGCTGCTGCACCTGTATCCCATCGCAGATGCGCGGGACTGGGAAAAGCTGCGCGACGGCGTCGCCGCGGCGGGGTTGCCCACCGCGGGACGCCGGCACGGGGATTGGTAATTTCTGGAGCGCACGAAGGCGACACCTTCGTGCCTCTCATGCCAGCGGCACGAGGCTTGGCCTCGTGCCGAGGCGCCGAATGGCGCCCGCCGCCAGTGCGGCGAAAGCCAAGGAAGCCGGAGGTTTCCGCCCGGCGTCTGAGGGCCAGGAAAGTCTGATACCAGCGGTCAAGGAACTTGACCGCTGGTATCAGACGCAGTTGGCGATGGTGTAGTCGCCGATGCGGCGGGCGTGGAACTTCATCCGGTCCTCATGCGTCTGCAGCGGCGCCGGCTGGTGCTGGTAGGCCTCGTCGTAGAACGGCGGAAAAGTATAATCCTCCTTCTCCAGGCGGCGCTCGGAAGCCTCCACCAGGTTCGCCGGCGGCAGGCGCAGGGTCATGGTGTCGGAGTTCATGTGCACCACCTGCAGGTGCTTCATCCGCTTGGGCAGCTTCAGGCCGGACTGCACCGCGTCCAGCTGCTCCTGCATTTCCTCCAGCGAGGACGGGATCGGATAGACCGTGCCGTCTTCGAAGTAGCTGCGGCCGGTGGACCAGGTCTTCACCAGGCGGCCCCAGTTCTCATAGTTGATGGCGGCGATGTTGATGGGCTCGAGGGGATTGTACATGGGGGGAGAAGTCCTTTCTCTCGGGGGGTAAAGGGGTTGCTCAGATGAAGGGCGGGTCGACCTGCTCCAGGCGGTAGTGCCGGGCCAGGAAGCCAACCAGGCCGGCCATGTCGTCCACGGCCGGCAGGGGCCGGAAGCGGAAGGCGCCCAGCCATTCGGCGCACAGCCTGTCCAGCCGGGTCGCCAGGTCGCCGCCGCCGTATTCCGCCGGCAGCGGGTCTCGTGCCATCGCGCCATGCAGCGTTTCGGCGACGATCAGGGAGCCGAGGATGCCGAGGTGCCTGCCCTCGGCTTCGCGTTCGGCTTCGAACATCACGTAGAAAGGTAGCGGCGGCTCCACCGCCAGCGCGGCGATATCGGCGGCGCCGAGCCGGCTGACGCGGGGGCGCCGGCCGAGCCAGCCGATCAGCGCCTGCTGCCGCGCCGCACGGTCGGCCAGCATGGGGGAATGCCGGGCGAGTTCGGGGCGCAGTTGCAGGACCCGGGCACAGAGGCTGTCCACCGAATGCAGCCCGGCCAGGCCGGCGCTGATCAGGTCGCGATAGGCCAGGCCCCAGGGGTCGCCTTCCGCCACCGGGTCGAACAGCCCGTCGGTGACGAAATTCCCGCTCATCTGCGGTCCGATCCGCTTGCTGAGGTTGGGCTGCTGCTGGCCCTCCAGCCGGAAGAAGCGCGACCACTGCGCCACCCAGATGCGGCGGATCGGCATCAGGTCCGGGCTGCGGCCGGAGGATTGCCGCAGCGTGGTGCCCAGCGGCAGCGGCTCCTCGGCGTCGCCGAAATGGTAGCTGTCCCGCGCCATGGCGTGGCCGAAGCGGAAGGCGCCGTGGGTGAACTCCAGCGGAATGCCTGGCTCGGCCGCAGCCTCCAGCAGCGGCGCGCCGGCGGCGTAGAGCTCCCGCACCGCCGGGTGCAGGATGCGCGGCAGGATGTCGGTCCGGACCAGGTGGCGCCAGATCAGCGTCGTGGCTTCCCGCGCCACGGCGAAGCGCAGGTTGTGGCCGCGCACGCGGTGCCCGATGGTCGCGGTATTGCCTTCCGGCTGCATCGCCACCAGCGCGTTGTGCAGCAGTTGGAACAGCGAGGTGACCTGCGAGATCAGCGAATGGCTGTCGTTGCGCTGGTCCGCCACCAGGGCCTCGGCGAAGCCATCCGTGCCGCCGCTGGTGCCAAGCGTGCTGGCACGGCCGATGTCGCGGTAGTCGCTCTCCTGCGCCGGCGTATTCGGGTCGAACGGCCCGATGCGCGACATGCGGAAGCGGCTGCGGCTCTGGTCCTGCGGGTCATCCGGCGCAAAGGGAAACGGGCAGCCGGTGGGGCCGCTGCCGTACAGCGTGTCCAGCCGCAGGGTGCGGGTGCGCAGGTTCTCCACCTCGGCGCCGCCGCCATGGCTGGCCCAGACCGGCAGGCTGGAATGCACCAGGTCATGCGCCAGGAATTGCAGGGTGTAGGTGTAGCCCGCGGGCAGGTCGGGGTTATCCGGCCATTCCTCGTCGCGGTTGCCCATCAGCATGGCAACACCGCGCAGCCGGCGCCGCAGCGTGGCCAGCGCGGTGGCGGAAAGCCGCGGGTCCTCGCCGTCCACCTGAAAGCGCTGCGCCAGGGTTGGCGCGCCGAGGAAATGGCGGAACCCTGCCGGCGTGGTCGCGCCATTCGCCGGCGGTTGCACCGCCATCCCGTCCTGCGCCGCATGCCCGCTGAACGGGCAGGACCGGACCGCGCCGCCATGCGCCTGCATCGTTGTGCCTCTCCTCGAACCGGAGCGGCAGTCTGTTCAACCCAGCGTGAGTCCAGCGTGATTCGATACAACCGCGGAATTCACGCTGGGCTCACGCTGCCGGCGGCAGGCTTCCCCCATGGACGGATTCCCTCCCGAAAAGCAGGCCATGAGCCTGAGCGAACGGCGCGTCGCCGAGGCCTTCGTGGTCGCCATGCGCGCGGAGATGTCGGATGCACCCTATGGCGCGCCGTTCGAGGCAGCGGCGCCCCGGGCCGAATGGGTCATCGTCTCCCGCTGGGGGCTCTCGGCGGAGTATCTCAGCCTGTCCCGCACCGGGCAGCCGGCGTCGCTGGAAGGCGCCGCACCCGGCAACCTGCAACCGCGCGAGACCTTCTTCGGCGTGCGCACCGCCGGCCCGGCGCTGGAGCCCTGCTTCCTGCTGCTGCGCCACCTGCCAGCCGACATGCCGGTGGCGGGCATGTTCCTGCCAACCGATGGCTTCGTGCGCCTGGTCGGGCCCACCGGCATGCTGCGGCTGGTCGCCGCCGGCCGCCACGCCCACATGCGTGGCCGCCGCAATGGGGTGCCGCTCTGCGCCGACGTGCCCTGCCCGCCCGAAGGGGCCGAAGGCGCCAGGGCCTGGAGCATCAATGCCTATCGGCGCCCCTGGCTCGGCGAGTTCGTCGAACGCGGCATCGGCGTGACGGCAGCCTGAGCCCAGCCGACGATGTCCGATACCGACTTTGCCATCCTTGTCGGCCTGCCGCGCGCTGGCGTGCCCGGTGGTGAGCACCTGGCGGAGTTCGGCCGGGTTGCCCATGACGTTGCGGCCATGCGCGCCTGGCTGCTGCACCCCGCCGGCGGGCGGCTGGCGCCGGAGCGGGTGCATTGCCTGGCACCGGAGGTTGGCGCGGCGCCGCGCCGGGTGACGACGCGGCCGCTGTTGACGCAGCTGGAAGCCGTGCTGGCCGAGATGGAGGCGCAGTCGCGCCGCAATGTCGTGGCCGGGCGCGGCCCGCGGATCGGCCGGCGGCTGACCCTCTACATGTCGGGCCAGGCCTGCCTGCCCGGGAGGTACCGCCCGGGCACGCCGGTGAGGCCCGGCGCCCCCCTGCTGGCCAATGCCTGGCTCGCCTGGGCACAGCTCAGCGGCATGTTCCACCAGGCGGTGCTCTGGCTGGATTGCGGCCTGGACAACCCGGCCTACCTGGCGCGGCGGGAACCACCGCCCCTGCCCAGCGGGCCGCCGGCGGTCGGCGCCGGCATGGTCGCGCTGGCAGCGCGGCGGCCATTCCAGCCCGCCATCGTGCAGCCGCCGCAGCGCTTCGGCCGGCCGCATGGCGCTTTGACCTGGGCCCTGCTGGAAGGGCTGCGCGGCGCCGCCTTGGACCCGCATGGCCAGGTTACCGGCCGCAGCCTGGCCGATTGGCTGCGGCATGCCCAGGCAGCGCTGTTGCCGGCCGATGCCGCGGCCGACCTGGCCCGCGAGCCGGAGGTGATCCAGGCCGACGCTACGCTGCTGCTGGCCGAAGGCGTGGCGCTGCCGCAATACCCGGTGAAGCTGCGGCTGCCGCCGGCGGCACAAGGCCGACCGCTGCGGCTGTGGCACGGCGCGCCGCCGCAGCTGGATGAGGGGCTGGGGCTGGGCCAGGCGGTGCACGAGATTGCCCTGCCGCCCGGGCTGTATCTTCTGGAAGCACCCGCGGCCGGGCTGCGCCAGGGCTTCGAGGTGACCGGGCCGACCGACGTCACGCTGCGCGAGGCCGGCCCGCCGGTACTTGCGGAAGCGATCGGCACCCCGCTGCCGCTGACGCTGCGCAGCAGCGACCCTACCCTGATCCATGCCGTGCTGGACCATCGCTTCGCGCTGGCGCGGCACGGCATGGGCGGGATGGACGCGCGGCTGCCGGCGGGGCTGTACAAGCTGCGCTGCCGCCAGGGGCGCCGCGTCGACGACCAGGTGATGCTGCTGGATCGCGCGACCACGCTGTCGCTCGGCACGCCCGCCATTGCCGCGCCCGCCTTGCGGCACCCGCTTCCCCCGGCCGAGGGCGAAGCCATCCTGCACTTGAGCGGCCCGGCCCGTCAGGGAATTTCGGTGGTGGATGCGCACGGCCTGACCGTGCTGGACCTGGCCTATGACGGCCTGCCCCGCTCCGATCAGGCACCGGCTGAGGCGAAGGGCTGCGACCGCACGGTCAGCTGCGCCATTGCCCTGCCGCCTGGTGGCTATTTCCTGCGCCGGCGCCTGGGTTGCGCGCGGGGCGTCGCGGCGCCGGTGATGGAGCAGAGCCTGGTGCTGGCGCGGGGCTGGACGCTCGACGTCTCGGTCCCCGCCCGGGACCCGGCCCGGCCGCCGCCGCCGGTCGGGCTGCTGATGCGGCCCATCGAGGGTCCCGCGCCAACCGCGGAGCAGGACGCGCTGATCGCGGCCATGACCATCGCCCTGGCCGATCGTCGCCGCATCCTGACCCCTGCGCTGGAGGCCGCGCTGACGCGCCAGGTGGAGAATCCGCTGGCCGGCATCCTCGCCGGCCACCTGCTGCTGCTGGAACAGGAATACGACCCCGGCCGCGACACCAGTGCGCTGAACGGGCTGGTGCGGCAGTTGCACCAGCTGGTCGGCCCCGTGCATCCAGACGTGAAGGCGCTGGCGCTGCGCTGCCCCGACCATACGCTGCGGCCTTCGCGCCCGGTGCCGTCGCTGCCGATGTTCATGCGCAGTTGGCGCCTGCTGGTGGCCGGCAGCCACAGTCGGCGGGCGCTGCTGCCGCGCCGGCTGTGGGAACGGGCCATGGCGCGCACGGCGCAGTCGCCCTACCTCGCCTGGTCGATGGACAGCCGGCAACGCCAGCTCGTGCAGCGCGAATTGGCCGAGGCCACCTGGGGCACGGTGGACGCAGTGGCCAGCGGGGCCGCGGCGGTCGGCAACGTGATCCCCTTCGCCCGCAGCGTGCCGGCGAAGTCCGACCGCGGGGCGGCCCGGCGCCGGGCGCTGCTGCTGGACGTGCCCCTTTCGGCCCTGGAATTGCTGGCCGAGGTGTATGAGGACAACGCCAGCGATTGAGCGCACCCGGTTGACCGTGGCGGAGCCTGGGCCTTCAATCCCGCCAAAGGGCAGGGAACGGAACCGGTATCATGCACGACATCGTTATCAGCGGTGGCACCATCATCGACGGCACGGGCAAGCCGGGCTTCGTCGGAGATGTGGCGGTCGATGGCGACCGCATCACCCAGGTGGGCGGCAAGGCCGGGCCAGGGCGGCGGGAATTCAAGGCCGAGGGGCGCATCGTCACGCCAGGTTGGGTGGACGCGCATACCCATTATGACGGTCAGGCCACCTGGGACCCGATGCTGGCGCCGTCATCCTGGCATGGCGTCACCACCATCCTGTTCGGCAATTGCGGTGTCGGCTTCGCGCCGGTGCGCAAGGCGGACCACAGCCAGTTGATCGCGCTGATGGAGGCGGTGGAGGAAATCCCCGGCATCGCCCTGGCCGAAGGGCTGAAGTGGAATTGGGAGAGCTTTCCCCAGTTCCTCGACGCGCTGGAAGGGATGGAGCGCACGATCGATATCGCCGCGCAGATCCCGCATCACCCGCTGCGCGTCTATGTCATGGGCGACCGCGCCATCAACCTGGAAGCGGCGACCGCTGATGACATCGCGGAGATGCGCCGGTTGACGCTGGAGGGCATGCAGGCAGGCGCCTTCGGCTTCACCACGTCGCGCACCAATTCCCACAAGACGCTGACCGGCGGCATGGTGCCGTCGCGCTTCTCCCACGTCGATGAGCTGATGGGCATCGGCAGCGCGCTGGGGGAAGTGGGCTACGGCGCCTTCGGCATGAACAGCGACTTCGACATCGAAACCGAGGAACTCGGCTGGATGACCAAGCTGGGGCAGGATACCGGCCGCCCGGTCTGGTTCCTGCTGACCGACCGCCCCACCGACAACGAGCGTTGGAAGCGCCTGATGGAAGGCGTGCACAAGGCGCGTGCCGCCGGCGCCATGGTCACGGCGCAGGTGGCGGGGCGCCCGGTGGGCGTGCTGCTGGGCGCCGATACCGCGCTGAACCCGTTCAGCATCCGCCCGAGCTACCAGGCGCTGCTGAAGCTGCCGGTGGATGAGCGCATGATCCGCATGCGCGACCCCGCGATGCGCGCGCAAATCCTGTCCGAAGCGCCGGCCGAGGAATACCTGAAGAAGCTGAGCCAGTTCCGCCAGCACATCGTCCGCCGCTGGCACCGCATGTTCAAGCTGGGCAACCCGCCGGACTACGAGCCGCCGGCGAGCGAGAGCATTGCCGCGATTGCCGAGCGTGAAGGCCGCACGCCGGACCAGGTTGCCTACGACTACCTGGCGGAAAACCCCGCGCATTTCCTGTTCTTCCCGGTCACCGGCTACAATGTTGATAACCACGACATCATCCACACCATGCTGACCGATGAGGCGACGGTGCTGGGCCTGGGCGATGGCGGCGCGCATTGTTCCTCCATCATCGATGCCGGCATTCCTTCGTACATGCTCACCCACTGGGCGCGGGACCGGCACCGCGGCCCGAAGCTGCCGCTGGAGTTCATGGTCAAGCGGCAGACCAGCGAGACCGCCAATTTCTTCGGCTTCAACGACCGCGGCGTGCTGGAAGTGGGCAAGAAGGCCGACATCAACATCATCAACTACGACGCCATGCGGCTGCACATCCCGGAGGTGCGCTACGACCTGCCGGCCGGCGGCCGCCGCCTGGTGCAGCGGGTGGATGGCTACGACGCCACCATCGTCAGCGGCGTACCGGTGTTCGAGAACGGCGTCCACACCGGCGCGCTGCCCGGCAAGCTGGTGCGCGCCGGGCGATAAGGCCGGGGAGAAGGTATTCTCCCCGGACCCCTCATCTATTTCTTTGAGTTCTTAAAACGCAAAAAGGCATTGGTGGGGTTTGGGGAGGAAATGCTTTTTCCTCCCCAACCTTGCCGGCTTCAGCCCCCCGGTACGCCCTGCGCTTCCACGTACAGCGCATAGACCGACTGGCTCGCGGTCATGAACAGGCGGTTCCGCTTGCGCCCGCCGAAGGCAAGGTTGGCGCAGCGTTCGGGCAGCAGGATGCGGCCGATCAGCGTGCCATCGGGCGCGACGATCGCCACGCCGTCATGCCCCGGCCCGCCGGTAATGGCGGCCCAGACATTGCCTTCCATGTCGCAGCGGATGCCGTCCGCCCAGCCGGGGAGAATGTCGAAGAACAGCCGGCCGTTCCTCGGCATGCCGTCCACCATGTCATAGACGCGGGTGATCTTCGGCGCGGCCGGCGTGTCCACCACATACAGCCGCTTTTCATCCGGCGAGAAACACAGCCCGTTCGGCCTGATCATGTCGTCCACCGCGATGGTCAGCTCCCGCGTCACCGGGTCCAGCTTGTAGACACGGTAGGGCAGGCCCGGCTCGGCCTTGTCGCCCAGGTAGTTGCCGCGGATGCCGGCGCCGTTGTCGCTGAACCAGATGGTCCCGTCGCGGCTCACCACCACATCGTTCGGCCCGGTCAGCTGCACGCCGTGGAAGTGGCTGGCCAGCACGGTGACGGTGCCGTCATGCTCGGTGCGGGTCAGCGTGCGGCTGCCGAGTTCGCAGCTGATCAGCCGCCCCTCGCGGTCGCGCGTGTTGCCGTCGATATTGCCGCAGGGCTGGCGCAGCGTGGTGGTCTGGCCGGTGATCTCGTCCCAGCGCAGCAGCGCGTCGTTCGGGATATCCGCGAACAGCAATTGCCGCGTATCCCCGAAATAGCTTGGCCCCTCGGTGAAGCGGAAGCCGGTGGCCACGCGTTCGATGGCGGCGTGGCCCAGCACGATGTGCCGGAAGTGTTCGTCCAGCACCAGGATATCGGGGTCGGGATAGCGGATCGGGCCGCTGCGGTCCCAGCGGCTGGTGTCGTGGCTCATAGATGTCTCCTGCCCATGCCGCGGCGCTTGCTCCCGCGCGGCTGCGGCGGAGTGGACACCGGGATGGCGGCGCCGGCAATCGGCGCCGTCGCGCCGGGCTCAGGCCGGCAGGATCGCCCGGGCCACATAAGGCATGAAGTGGGTCACATCCGGCGTGGCCAGGCCTTTTACTTTTGCCTGTTCGTCGAAGCGGCGCAGCTGTACCGCGGCGGCATATTGCGGCAGGGCCTCGAAGGCGGCGACCTCGGCCGGCGACATCGGCCCGCCCTGGAGCGACAGGCTCAGCACCGAATCCTTCGACAGCTTGGCGAAGTAGTCGGCCTCCGTGGCGCAGAGGTAGCGCTTGGCCGCCACGTGCAGCCGCACCGGCTCGGTCACCTCGGGGCCGAACATTGTCATCAGGAATTCATGGCCGAGGCGTTCATGCTCGTCATCCACGCCGGCCTCGGCGGGGTTTTCGCCGAGATTGTGGACCATGTGGCCGATGTCGTGCAGCAGGCTGGCGACAATCAGCGGCTCCGGGCAGCCCTGCTGCTCGGCCAGCAAGGCTGCCTGCAAGGCGTGCTGGCGCTGGTTGATGGCGGAAAGCCCGTAATTGCCATCGGCCTTCAGGGTCAGCAGGTCTGCGATGTGGGTCAGGCGCGGGTCGGTCATGGCGGGTGCCCCGATGGTTCGCCGCAGGATAGCCGCGTCGCCCGCGGGGCAGAAGCCGGGCAACCCTGCGGCTTGTCGGTACCCCGCCGTCAGGCCGCCGCGCGCAGCACCATGTCGGCCGCCTTCTCGCCGATCATGATCGAGGGTGCATTGGTGTTGCCGCTGGTCAGCGTCGGCATGATCGAGGCATCGGCGACGCGCAGCCCCTGGATGCCATGCACCCGCAGCTCATGGTCCACCACCGCCATGGAATCCTGCCCCATGCGGCAAGTGCCGACCGGGTGGTAGGTCGTCTCAGCCGCGCGCTTCACCCAGTCGATGATCTCGTCGTCACGCTGCAAAGGCTCGCCCGGCGCGGTCTCCTTCACCCCCAGCGCCGCCAGCGCCGGCGCGGTCATCACGGCGCGGGCGATGCGGATGGCCTTCACCGTCAACTCCGCATCGATGGGAGAGGACAGGAAGTTGAACTGGATCGCCGGCGCCTGCCGCGCATCGGCAGAGGTGATGTGGATATGGCCGCGGCTTTCCGGCCGCATCGGGTGGGCATAGCAGGTCATGCCCGAAGTCGCGGCGATGCGCGGGCCGCGCGGGCCAGGCTCGGTCAGCATCGGCACCCAGCCCAACAACAGGTCGGGCGCTTCCAGCCCTTCGCGGGACCGCACGAAGGCGCGCAGCGGCGCTGCCACCGCGGCCAGCATGCCGGAACCCAGGAAGGCGTAGCGCATCGCCTGCATCACCAGGCCCAGGCCCCGCCCGCGATCATTCAGCGTGTAGCCGCGCGCGGCGACCGTCCAGCGGGTGCGGGGCGCGTAGTGGTCGCGCAGGTTTTCGCCCACCCCAGCCAGCGCCTGGCGCACCGGGATGCCCAGCGCTGAGAGCCGTTCCGGCTGGCCGATGCCGGACAGTTCCAGCAGTTGCGGCGAGTTGATGCTGCCGCCAGAGACCACCACCTCCCGCCCGGCGCGGGCCTCCCGCACGTCATCGCCCACGCGGTAGCGCACGCCAACGCAGCGCGTACCTTCCAGCAGCAATTGCTCGGCGAGGGCGCCGGTTTCGATATGCAGGTTCGGCCGGCGGCGCACCGGGTCCAGGTAGCAATGCGCCGTGCTCATGCGCCGCCGACTGGCAATGGTCGCCTGGCTCATGGCGATGCCTTCCTGGCTGGCACCGTTGTAGTCGGGGTTGTGGGGAATGCCGGCCTGGCCGGCGGCCTGGATGATGGCGGCCAGCAGCGGGTCGGTGGCCGGCGGATTGGTCACGCGCAGCGGGCCTTCCCGGCCGCGGTACTTGTCGTCGCCTTCGCCCTCGTAGCTTTCCATCCGGCGGAAGAAGGGCAGCACGTCCTCGTGGCTCCAGCCACGATTGCCCATCTGCGCCCAGCCATCAAAATCCTGGGCCTGGCCACGGACGAAGGCCAGGCCGTTGATGGCGCTGGAGCCGCCGAGGATACGGCCGCGCGGCACCGGGATGCGGCGGCCATTGGTCGCGGCCTCGGGCTCGGAGGAATACAGCCAGTTCGCCGCCGGGTTGGTCAGCAGCTTGGCGTAGCCGATGGGGATATGCGCCCAGGGGTGGCTGGGCGGCCCGGCTTCCAGCAGCAGCACCTGGTTGCGCGCATCGGCCGAAAGCCGGTTGGCGACGACGGCACCGGCCGAACCGGCGCCGACAACGATGTAGTCATAGCTCTGCATCTGGTTTCCCCCGCGCCGATTGACCCATGGCGCGGGGGGAAGCGCAAGCGGGGTTCAGACCGGCTTCATGTCCAGCAGGCGGATGATGCGGCCCCAATTCGCCACTTCATCGGCCATGAAGGTGCGCAGCGCGGCCGGCGGCAGGGTGCGGACCTCCAGCCCCTGCACCGCCAGCTGTTGGCGCAGGCCGGGTTCGGCCATCACCTGCATCAGCGCGGCGTTGATCCGCTCCACCACCGGCTGCGGCAGGCCGGCAGCGCCACCCAGCATGAACCAGACCGAGAGGTTGTAGCCCGGCAGCGTCTCCGCCAAGGAGGGGATCTCCGGCGCCAGGGCGGAACGCTGCCCGGTGGTGACCGCCAGTGCCCGCACCCGGCCGTCCCGCGCCTGCACCAGCGCCTCGCCCAGGTCCGCGATGGTGTAGGTCAGCCGCCCGGCGGCGCAGTCGTTGGTGGCTTCCGGCTGGCCGCGATACGCCACTTCCAGCGCCTCGAACCCCGCCATCTTGGCCATCAGGGAGCCGGCGACGTGGCGGCTGGGGGCACCATGGCCGAAGGTGGCCTGGCCCGGCCGGGCCTTGGCATAGGCGATCAGCTCCGCGGCGCTGTGCACCGGCAGGCGCGGGTCGCAGATCAGCAGGTAGGGCGCCTCCGCCACCAGGCCGATCGGCACCAGGTCGCGCAAGGGATCATAGGGCAGGTCCTTGATCATGTGCGGCGCGCTGGCGCCGGTGGAAACGCCGATCATCAGCAGCGTGTGGCCGTCCGGCGGGGCCGCCAGCAGGGCGCGGATGCCAATCACGCCCTGAGCGCCGCCGCGATTGTCGATGATGACCGGCTGGCCCAGCGCCTGCGCCAGGGCCGGGCTGTAGAGCCGGGTCAGAATGTCGGTCTGGGTGCCCGCGGGGAAGGTGACGATGATGCGGATGGGCCGGTCCGGCCAGGCGGCCTGGGCGGCGGGAGCTGCCAGCAGCAGGGGCGCGGCCAATAGCTGGCGGCGACTGGGGTGCATCTTGGTTCCTCCCGCGTGTTTTGCCGGCATTGAGGCGCAGCCGGACCCGCGGCGCAAGCCGGGCCTACGCAGCGGGCGCGGCACGTGGCACAAGCGCGCCGCAACTGCCTGAAGTCCCCGCACCGCCATGATCCGCCTCGACAACATCAGCAAGCAGAACGGCCAGCGCCTGCTTTTCATCGAGGCTTCGGCCGCGTTGCAGAAGGGCGAGAAGATCGGCCTGGTTGGCCCCAACGGCGCCGGCAAGACCACGCTGTTCCGCATGATCACCGGCGAGGAACCGCCCGACGAGGGCTTGGTCTTCGCCGACCGCGGCATCTCCATCGGCTTCTTCAGCCAGGATGTCGGCGAGATGGAGGGCCGCAGCGCGGTGGCCGAGGTGATGAACGGCGCCGGCGATGTCTCCACCGTGGCGGCCGAGCTGGCGGAGCTGGAGGGCGCCCTGGCCGACCCCGACCGCGCCGATGAGATGGACCAGCTGATCGAGCGTTTCGGTGAGGTACAGGCGCGCTTCGAGGAACTCGGCGGCTACGCGCTGGAAGGCAAGGCGCGGGAGGTGCTGGACGGCCTCAGTTTCAGCCAGGAGATGATGGACGGCGATGTCGGCGCGCTTTCCGGCGGGTGGAAGATGCGCGTGGCGCTGGCGCGCATCCTGCTGATGCGGCCCGACGTGATGCTTCTGGACGAACCGTCCAACCACCTGGACCTGGAAAGCCTGATCTGGCTGGAACACTTCCTGGCCGGCTATGACGGCGCGCTGCTGATGACCTCGCACGACCGTGCCTTCATGAACCGCATCGTCAACAAGATCATCGAGATCGATGGCGGCACGCTGACCAGCTATTCCGGCGACTACGAGTTCTACGAGAACCAGCGCGCCCAGAACGAGAAGCAGCAGCAGGCGCAGTTCGAGCGCCAGCAGGCGATGCTGGCCAAGGAAATCAAGTTCATCGAGCGCTTCAAGGCCCGCGCCAGCCACGCCGCCCAAGTGCAGAGCCGGGTGAAGAAGCTGGACAAGATCGAGCGCGTGGAGCCACCGAAGCGCCGGCAGTCCGTCAGCTTCGAATTCGCCCCGGCACCGCGGTCAGGCGAGGACGTGGTGAACCTGAAGGGCGTGCACAAAAGCTACGGCCGCCGGGTCATCTACCAGGGGTTGGACCTGCTGGTGCGCAGGCGCGAACGCTGCTGCATCCTGGGCGTCAACGGCGCCGGCAAGTCCACCCTGCTGAAGCTGGTGACCGGCACGACCGAGCCCGATGCCGGCACCGTGGCGCTGGGCGGCAGCGTCAAGCTCGGCTACTTCGCCCAGCACGCCATGGAGCTGCTGGACGGCGAGCGCACGGTGTTTGAATCCCTGGAGGATAGCTTCCCGCAGGCGTCGCAGGGCTCGCTGCGGTCACTCGCCGGCTGCTTCGGCTTTTCCGGCGATGAAGTGGAAAAACCCTGCCGCGTGCTCTCGGGTGGCGAGAAGGCGCGGCTGGTGATGGCCCAGATGCTCTACGACCCGCCGAACTTCATCGTGCTGGACGAGCCGACCAACCACCTCGATATCGCCACCAAGGAAATGCTGATCGAGGCGCTGCGCAGCTACGAAGGCACCATGCTGTTCGTCTCGCACGACCGGCACTTCCTGGCGGCACTGTCCAACCGCGTGCTGGAACTGACGCCCGAGGGCATCCACCAATACGATGGCGGCTACACCGAATATGTCGCCCGCACCGGCCAGGAAGCGCCGGGGCTGCGGAGCTAGCCCCGGCGCCTGGCCTGGGTTCAGCCGGCTTCCAGCGCCAGGGCGGCGGCGACGCGGCGGGCGAAGGCGGCGGGGTCGCGTGGCGTGTCGCCATCCTGCACCCGGGCCAGGTCCAGCAGCAGCCCGGCGGTCTCCTCCAGCGTGGTGTCGGTGGCCACGCCCGCCGCCAGCTTGCGCACCAAGGGGTGGCGCGGGTTCAGTTCCAGCACCGGCAGCCCGGCGCCGCCAGCGCGGCCGGCGCGGCGCAGCATGCGCTGCATCTGCAAATCCGGGCCGTATGGCCCCGCGGCCAGCACCACGGCGCTGTCCACCAGGCGGTCGGTGGCGCGCACCTCGGAGACGTCGTCCTTCAGCGCCTCCGTCAGCCGCGCCAACAGCTGCGTCACGTCGGCCGCCTCGCCTTCCGGGGCCTCGCCGGCCACCTTGGAAAGGTCGGCACTGCCCTGGGTGATGCTGGCGAGCTTCTTGCCGTCAAACTCTCCCAGGCGCTCCGGCCAGAAGGCGTCGATATTGTCCGCCAACAGCAGCACCTCCACACCCTTGGCGCGGAAGCCTTCCAGCTGCGGCGATTTCGCCAGCGTCTCGGCATTGTCGCCGGCCAGGAAGTAGATCGCGTCCTGCCCCTCCTTCATCCGGCCGATGTAGTCGGCCAGCGAGGTCAGGCCCTCCACGGCCGAGGAGCGGAAGCGCAGCAGCGCGGCCACGTCCTTGCGATGCTCGGCATCCTCCCAGACGCCCTCCTTCAGATGGTCGCCGAAATTCTCCCAGAACTTGGCGTAGTCCTCGGCGTCCCTCGCGCGGGACTTCAGCTCGCTCAGCACGCGTGACGTGACGGCCTTGCGGATGCGCGCCAGCACCGGCGTGGCCTGCAACATCTCGCGGCTCACGTTCAGCGGCAGGTCCTCGGTATCCACCACGCCGTGCACGAAGCGCAGCCAGGGCGGCAGCAGCCGGGCGTCATCGGTGATGAACATGCGCCGCACATGCAGCCGCACCTTGCTCTCGCGCTCGCCCTCCACCGCCTGGAACGGCTTCATGCCGGGCACATAGAGCAGCGCGGAGAACTCCAGCATGCCCTCCGCGCGCCAGTGCAGCGTAGCCCAGGGTTCGTCGAAGCTGTGCGCGACGTGGCGGTAGAACTCGGTGTGCTGCTCCGCCGTCACCTCGGCCTTCGGCTTGCGCCACAGCGCGGTGCCCTCGTTCGCCGGCTCATCCTTGCCATCCCGCGCCACGGTGATGGGGATGGTGATGTGGTCGGCCCATTTGCGGATGATGGCCTGCAGCCGGTAGGGCTCCAGGAACTCCTCGGCATCCGCCTTCATGTGCAGCACGATCTCGGTGCCGGCCTCGGCGCGTTCCGCCGACGCCAGGGTATAGTCGCCCTTGCCCTCGCTGGCCCAGGTCCAGGCCTCCTCGGCGCCGGCGCGGCGGCTGGTCACCTCCACCCGCTCCGCCACCATGAAGGCGCTGTAGAAGCCGACGCCGAACTGGCCGATCAGGCTCGGCTTGTCGGCAGCCTGGCTCTCGGCCAGGGATTTCGCGAAGGCCAGCGTGCCGGAACGGGCGATGGTGCCCAAATGCTGCACCAGCTCGGCCTTGGCCATGCCGATGCCGGGGTCGCTGATGGTCAGCGTCCGTGCCTCCTTGTCCGGCGCCACGCGCACCTTCGCCTCGGCGGGCAGGGAAACCGCGGGGTCGGTCAACCCTTCGAAGCGCCGGCGGTCCACCGCATCGGCGGCATTGGCCACCAGTTCCCGCAGGAAGATCTCGCGCTCGGAGTAGAGCGCATGGACCACCAGGTCCAACAGCCGCCCGACCTCGGCGCCGAACTCGTGCCGTTCCACCGTCTCGCTCATGGTCTTTCCCCTCAGTCGAACATGGGTCGGCGGCGATATGCGCGGCCGGCCCGGCCATTTCAACCGCCGGCGGCGGGCGGATTGGCACCGGCGACATAGGCCTTTAGCCTGCCGGCAACCACAACAACGGCGAGCGTCCCCTGATGGCCACCTACCTGATCTGCCACGGCGCCTGGTCCGCCGGCTGGGCCTGGAAGAAGATGCGCCCGCTGCTGCGCGCCGCCGGGCATGAGCTGGTGGTGCCCACCTATACCGGCCTGGGCGAACGCGCCCACCTGGCGCATCCCCTGGTGGACCTGGAGACCCACATCCAGGACATCCTGGGCGTCGTCAGCTGCGAGGGGCTGGAGGACGTGATCCTGGTTGGCCACAGCTATGGCGGCATGGTCGCGACCGGCGTGGCCGACCGCATGTCCGGCCTTGTGCGCCACCTGGTCTATCTGGACGCCTTCGTGCCCAATGACGGCCAATGCCTGGCCGACCTGGTGGCCCGCGGCGGCATGGCGGTGGTGCCGGTGGAAGGCTGGCTGCTGCCGCCCAACCCCTCGGCGCCCGACGTCTCGGCCGAGGACCTGGCATGGATCGCGCCGCGCCGCCGCCATCAACCGGTGCGCTGCTTCACGCAGCCGATACGGCTGACCGGCGCGGCAACCGGCTTCCCGCGCAGCTACATCCACTGCACGAAGAAGGTGGAGCACGACAATTTCCGCCAGTTCGCGGACCGCTTCCGCGACGACCCGGCCTGGGGCTTCCACGCGCTGGACGCCAGCCACAGCCCCAACGTGACGGCGCCGGATGCGCTGGCCGCGCTGCTGCTCTCCTTCGCCTGAGGATTCCCCGATGTTCTACGAACCCCGCCTGGGCCACGGCCTGCCGCACGACCCGTTCAAGGCCATCATCGCCCCGCGCCCGATAGGATGGATCAGCAGCATCGATAGCGCGGGCCGGCCGAACCTGGCGCCCTACAGCTTCTTCAACGCGGTGCATGGCAACCCGCCGATGCTGGCCTTCACCAGCGAAAGCATGAAGCACAGCGCCGCGAATGCCATCGCCACCGGCGAGTTCACCTTCAACCTCTGCACCCATGCCCTGTTCGAGGCGATGAACATCTCCTCCGGCGCGCTGTCCGCCGGCGAGAGCGAGTTCGAGGCCGCCGGGCTGGAAACGGCGCCTGGCCGCATGGTGAAGTGCCCGCGCGTCGCGGCTTCCCCAGCGGCGCTGGAATGCAAGGTGGTGCAGTCCATGCAGTTCAAGGATGTCGACGGCAAGGCGTTGCAGGGCTGGCTGATCATCGGCCAGGTCATCGGCGTGCATATCGACGACGCCTACATCACCGCCGGCCGGTTCGACACGGCCAAGGCCCAGCCGCTGGCGCGCTGCGGCTACCGCGACTACTCCGTGGTGACGGAGCTGTTCGAGGCGCTGCGCCCGACCGATGGCGGCGGCTACCAGCCCGGCCAACGGGACCGCTGACGCGCGGGCCAGGTTGCGCCACGCCGCCACCGGGCGAATACTTGGCGCCAGGGCAAAGACCCGGGTTCAAGGAGGAAGTCCAATGGCGTTCTACCGTGGCATGACCTGCAGCAACGTCACCCTGAAGGGCGATGGCGGCACCCCCATCACCGCTTATGTGGCCAAGCCGGAAGGCAAGGGCCCCTTCCCCGGCGTGGTGCTGATCCACCACCTGCCGGGCTGGAGCGAATACTACATCGAGACGACGCGCCGCTTCGCGCATCACGGCTATATCGCGATCTGCGCCAACCTGTATGAGCGCGCCGGCGAGGGCCACCCGGACGATGTCGCCGCCAAGGTGCGG
The DNA here is from genome assembly GCA_903835235.1 of uncultured Rhodospirillales bacterium. Taxonomy (GTDB): domain Bacteria; phylum Pseudomonadota; class Alphaproteobacteria; order Acetobacterales; family Acetobacteraceae; genus CAIMOR01. Next base: position 69,863 of record CAILMF010000079.1, on the reverse strand, counting down.
GCCGAGGGCGGCATCCCCGACGCGCAGATGGTGGGGGACACCGCCGCCGCCGTGGCCTGGATGCGCGCCCAGCCGGAGCTGAACGGCAAGGTCGGGCTGATCGGCTCCTGCTCCGGCGGGCGGCATGCCTTCATCTACGCCCTCCAGAAGACCGACGTGGACGCGGTGGTGGAGGAATGGGGCGGCCGCGTGGTGATGGGCGCCGAGGAACTGAACGCGAAGACGCCGCAGGCGCCGATCGACATGACCGCCGGCCTCTCGGCCCCGCTGCTGGGCCTGTTCGGCAATGACGACCGCGCCCCCAGCCCGGAACAGGTCAACCAGCACGAAGCCGCGCTGAAGGCCGCCGGCAAGACCTATGAATTCCACCGCTACGACGGCGCCGGCCACGGCTTCACCTACTGGCACCGCCCGCTGTACCGGCCGGAAGCGGCGATGGATGCCTGGGCGAAGATTTTTGCGTTCTTCGGCAAGTACCTGGGCAAGTAGGCTCATGTGCACCTCGATCATCGAGATCGCGGCGGCCGAGGGCATGGCCAAGCGCGGGGACCAGTGGTTCCCGCTGAACCAGAGCGTGGTCGCCTATGACCACGCCCGCCATGCGCCGCTGGGCGACGTCATCACGCTGGACTTCACCAATACCAGCCTGGACCCCGGCGCCCGCGCCGCGGTGGAGCTGACGCTGGACAGCGCGAAGGCGCTGCGCGCGGCGCTGGACCGCGCCATCGCCGCCGCGGAGTACGAGGAGGCCGAAATCCGCGGCAAGGGTGCGCCGCTGCGCCTGGTCAGCAACGGCTGATTTCGCGCCGGGGCTTGCCCTGTATCGAACCACGGGGCTTGCGCCTCGATTGCACCCTGGGGCTTGCGCCCCGGGGCAGGCTTGCCGAAGTGTAGGGGATGGCCCTCTCGATCCCATTCGCGAATACCTATGCCCACCTGCCGGAGCGGCTCTTCGCCCGGCTGGCGCCCACGCCGGTCAGCGCGCCGCGGCTGCTGCAGCTGAACTTGCCGCTGGCGGAGGCGCTGGGGCTGGACCCCGCCGCGCTGGCCAGCCTAGACGGCGTGGCGATGCTGGCGGGCAACCTGGTGCCGCCGGGCGCCGACCCCATCGCCCAGGCCTATGCCGGGCATCAATTCGGCCACTTCAACCCTCAGCTTGGCGATGGCCGCGCGATTCTGCTGGGCGAAGTCATCGCCCATGACGGCCAGCCGCGCGACCTGCAACTGAAGGGCAGTGGCCCGACGCCATGGTCGCGCGGTGGCGACGGCCGCGCCGCCATCGGCCCGGTGCTGCGCGAATACCTGATCAGCGAGGCGATGCACGCGCTGGGCATCCCGACCACCCGCTCGCTCGCCGCCGTGGCCAGCGGTGACGAAGTCTTCCGCGAGGTACCGGTCTGGGGCGCCGTCCTGACCCGCGTCGCCAGCAGCCACCTGCGCGTCGGCACCTTCCAGTATTTCGCGGCGCGGCGGGACACCGAGGCGTTGGCCACGCTGGTGGACTACGCCCTGGCGCGCCACTACCCGGGCGCCGAGGGCGCCGCCGGGCTGCTGGCCGCCGTGGTGGCGCGTCAGGCGGCGCTGGTCGCACGTTGGATGCTGGTCGGCTTCATCCATGGCGTGATGAACACCGACAACTGCGCCATCAGCGGCGAGACCATCGACTACGGCCCCTGCGCCTTCATGGACGCCTACGACCCCAACACGGTGTTCAGCAGCATCGACCGCGCCGGGCGCTACCGCTACGGCCACCAGCCGCGCATCGTGCAATGGAACCTGGCACGGCTGGCCGAGGCACTGCTGCCGCTGCTCTCGGATGATGAGGACCAGGCCGTCAGCCAGGCTCAGGACATCCTGGCCGGCTTTGCTGACCATTTCCAGGCCGCCTGGCGCACCGGCCTGAACGCCAAGCTGGGCCTGCACACCGTGCGGGACGGCGACGAGGCGCTGGTGCAGGAGTTCTTGCAGGCGATGACCGAGGCCAAGGCCGACTTCACGCTCAGCTTCCGCCACCTGGCCGCAGCAGCCGGCGGCGATGCCACGGCGCTGCGCGACCAGTTCCTCGGCACTGCCGCGCTGGATGCCTGGCTGCCGCGCTGGCACGCCCGGCTGGCGGCGGAGCCGATGCCGGAACGCCAGCAGGCCATGCTGCACACCAACCCCGCGGTCATCCCGCGTAATCACCTGGTGGAGGAAGCCCTGGCCGCCGCCGCCGAGCGCGACGATCTCAAGCCCTTCGAGGCGCTGCTGGCCGTGCTGCGCTCCCCCTTCGCGCCGCCGGCCGACCCGCGCTACGCCCTGCCGGCAGCCGATGGCATGCCCGGCTACCAGACCTTCTGCGGCACCTGAAAGCCCATCCCGAAAGCCCATCGGGTCGGCGCGGCCCGTCTTTCCCGCGTGGCGGCTTCCATCAACCTGCCGATGCAACCAGCATCGGCAGGTTGCCGTCATGGCCAGGGGGAAAATCCTCAGCCGCCGGGCTTTCGGGGCAGGCGCTGAAGCCCGCGACTACAGCGTGCGGATTTCCACCTTGCGGAACCGCACCACGCCGCGGTCATTCGCCACACCGGCGGCATCCTTCACGCCGTCGCCGTGCTGCAGCGCAATCCGCCCGCTGGCGTGCTTCGCGTCGCGGGCACCGTCCACGGTCTTCTGCCCGTTCAGCAGCACCGTGAAGCTGTCGCCGCGCGCGGTGATGTCGAAGGTGTTCCAACGGCCGCCGGCACGCGGCATCGGGTTCACCGCCGAGACACCGACGATGGCGCCGGTGCCGTAATTCTGCTCCGGCCGCTCGTCCCAGATGTTCACCTCGTACGCATTGGTGGCGGTGATGGTGTTGGGGTCGGTGCAGCGGATGAAGATGCCGCTGTTGGTCGCGGTATCCACCCAAAACTCGGCAACCAGGAGGAAATCGCCATAGGCGCGCTTGGTCACCAGCAGCCCATTGCCGCGGTCGGCCACCAGGGCACCGCCCTCCACCCGCCAGTTGGCAGTGCCGATCCGGTCGAAGCCATCGAAGTCGCGGCCATTGAACAGCGGCGTCATGCCGGTGGCCTGGGCCGAGGCCTGGTGCAGGCCGCCAAGGCCCATGCTGCCGGCCATCACGGCCAGGTTGAATGACCTGCGGTTCATGCTGCGATCCTCCCAACGGGTCCGCTTTGGCGCGGACCTTTTGCCGCCTGGCACGCCACACTGGCGCGCCCGAGCAGGGCTGGAGCAAGGGTAGCGCCAGTTGCCGCTGCGGCCAAAGCAATCCACGGCACAGCGGCTCGACGGTTGACGGTGACAGCTATATGTTATGTTATAACGTCTCCTGCCGCTGATGCTTCGCGGCAGGGCCACTGGGCGGTTCAGGGGAAGCTTGCGCATGCCGAGGGCGGCCTCGCGTCATCGATGGGTCGGGGCTTTGCTGGCTTTGGCCGGGTTGCCGGCCGGCGCGCAGCCGGTGGCGCCGGCGCTGGACCTGCCGGAAGTGGTGGTGGATGCCGCGCGTGGCTCCACCGAACGGCAACAGGTGCCGGACCGCCTGGGCGTGCGGGAAACCCGGCTGGACCGCGAGACCATCGAGGGCCTGCCCGGCGGTGCCAGCCAGGCGCTGAACCAGGTGCTGCTGCAGACCCCCGGCGTGGTGCAGGACAGCTTCGGCGAGATCCACATCCGCGGCGAGCACCGCAACCTGCAATACCGGCTGAACGGCGTGCAACTGCCGGAAGGTCTCTCCGGCTTCGGCCAGGTCTTCGACGCACGCGCGCTGCGCAGCGTCTCCCTGCTGACCGGCGCGCTCCCGGCGCAATTCGGCTTCCGCACCAATGCGGTGATCGACCTGGAGACCCGCAGCGGCGCGACCGACCCCGGCGGCAGCCTTGGCCTCTATGGCGGCGCCCGTGGCCTGGTGCAGCCACAGGCCAGCTGGGCCGGCCTGGTCGGCGAATGGGATGTCTTCGCCAGCGGCAGCCTGCTGCGCAGCCAGCAGGGCATCGAGAACCCGACCAATGCCTGGCGCGCCAGCCACGACAACACCCAACAAAGCCGCGGCCTGGTCAGCGCCGCCCGGCAACTGGACGACACCACGCGGCTCTCGCTGATCGCCGGCACCGCGCTGAACCGCTTCGAGATTCCGACCACGCGCGGCCTGACGCCGCAATACACCGCCTTCGGGGTCAGCGCGTTCGACAGCGCCGCGCTGCGTGCCCGGCAGTGGGAACGCAACTGGTATGGTGTGGCTGCCGTGCAGAAATCCCTCGGCGATCTGGAGGTGCAGGTCGCGCCCTTCATCCGCCGCTCCTCGGTGCACTACGTGCCGAGCACCACGGGTGAGCTGGTGTTCAACGGTGTCGCCTCGGACGTCTATCGCGCCAACCTGGCGACGGGCGTGCAGACCGACGCCAGCTGGCGGGTGCATGCCGACCACATGCTGCGCGGGGGCTTCCAGGTCACTGGTGAGCGCACCGCCTTCCGCACCAGCACCGCCGTGCTGCCGCTGGATGCCGGTGGCAATGCCATGGACGACCCATTCAACATCAACGACCGATACGGCCGTACCGGCTGGCTGCTGGGCGGCTACCTGCAGGATGAATGGCGGCTGACCGAGCGGCTGACGCTGAACCTGGGCGCCCGCTGGGACCAGATGGTGGAATTCGTCAGCGCCGGCCAGGTCTCGCCGCGGGCCAACCTGGTCTGGCGCCCAGCCGAGGGCACCACCCTGCACGCCGGCTATGCCCGTAGCTTCACGCCGCCGCAATTCGAGCTGGCGCCGACCACGACCATCCAAAGGTTCGTCGGCACCACCGGCGCGCCGGCCAGCCTGCAGAACGACGCCGTGCGGCCGGAACGCGCGCATCGCTTCGACCTCGGCGTCTCGCAGCGGGTGACGGAGGCGCTGACACTGGGCGCCGACGCCTACTACAAGGACGTGCGCGACCTGCTGGACTTCGGCCAGTTCGGCAATGCGCTGATCTTCACGCCGTTCAACTACCGCCGCGGCAAGATCTACGGCGTGGAGTTCAGCGCCAGTTGGCGGACCGAACGCTGGCTGGCCTATGCCAACCTGGCCATCAGCCGCTCGGCCGCCACGCAGATCCGCTCGGCGCAATTCACCTTCGACGCCGAGGAACTGGCGTATATCCAGCGCAAGTACATCCGCACCGACCACGACCAGCTCTACACCGGCTCGGCCGGGGCAATCTGGCGCGGCTGGGAGGGCGGGCGGCTTTCCACGACCATGCTCTATGGCAATGGCCTGCGCAGCGGCTTCGCCAACACCCAGAAGCTGGCGCCCTATGCCAGCTTCAACATCGGCGTGCAGCAGGACTTCGCCGGGCCGGACAACGCCCGCTGGACCGCACGGTTGGACCTGATCAACGCCTTCGACAGCAGCTACCAGCTGCGCAGCGGCACCGGCATCGGCGTGGGCGCGCCGCAATTCGGCGCGCGTCGCGGGGTCTTCGCGGGGTTGTCGCGGGCGTTCTGATACCAAGCACACGAAGTTCCGACCTGCGGCCCGCAGTTTGCGGGCCGAGCCGCCGAATGGCGGCCGCGGCTTATGCCGCGTCACGCGTCAGCGTGCCTGCGCACGACGCCAAGGGCCGCGGAGGCGGCCCGCCCGGCGACTGAGGCGCACGAAGGTTTATCCTTCGTGCGCTTGGTATGAGCTGGCTGGGCGCGGCTGGAACGGCCTATCGGCAAGTCCGCCTGGCGTGCCCTCGTGCCATCGGCAGCGCTGTCGGGTCCATGCGCCCGAGCTGGCCTTCGCGGCACCTGCCAGCTTGTGTCGGCGTGTCCCAGCGTACCGTGGCTGGCCAATGCCGCGCGCCGCCGGCGCCGTCGTCTTCAAATCTAAGCGAAACTTAAGGCGGCAAACACATGGACAGGTAGTAACATCGGGGCAAATAATCCGCCATCAGGTCCAGGTCCACACACATGCGTCAGGTTGTCGCGTTTTCCCTGCAACGACGCCCCTTGGTTGTCCTGCTGTTCTTCGCATTCCTCGTGGTCGGGCTGATCGGCTTCACCAAGCTCAACATCGAGGCCTATCCCGACCCGGTGCCGCCCCAGGTGGTCGTCATCACCCAGAACCCGGGGCAAAGCGCGGAGGAGATCGAACGCTACGTCACCATCCCGGTGGAACTGGCCATGGCGGGAATGCCGAACCTGACGTCGGTGCGCTCGACCAGCCTGTTCGGCCTGTCCGACGTCCGGGTGCAGTTCAACTTCAACTACACCTACGAACAGGCCTTGCAGCAGGTGCTGAACCGGCTGGCACAGACCGAGGGCCTGCCGGAATCGGCGAATCCCACCATTTCGCCGCTGTCGCCGATCGGCGAGATCATGCGCTATCGCCTGGTAGGGCCGCCGGGCTTTGGCCTGGCCGACCTGAAGACCCTGCAGGACTGGGTGCTGAACCGCCGCTTCAAGCGGGTGCCCGGAGTGGTCGACGTCACCTCCTTTGGTGGCTTGTCCAAAAGTTACAGCGTCTCCATCGACCTGCACCGGATGATCGCGCACGGGCTCACCCTGCCGCAGGTGGTCGCGGCCATCCGGGCCGGCAACGCCACGGTGGGTGCCGGCGTCATCCGTATCGGTCCCCAGGCCGCGGTGGTGCAGGGCATCGGCCTGCTGCGTGGCCTGGAAGACCTCGGCAAGGTGGTGCTCTCCGCCGAGCGCGGCCTGCCGGTGCAGCTTTCGGATATCGCCACGGTGCAGATCGGCAACCTGCCGCGGCTGGGCGTGGCCGGGCATGAGGAGGATAACGACGTGGTGCTGGCCACGGTGCTGATGCGCCGCGGCGAGCAGACCCTGCCCACCATTCGCGCCGTGCAGCAGGAGGTGGCGCGGATCAACGCCGGCGGCATCCTGCCCCCCGGCGTGCGGATCGTGCCGCTGTACGACCGCGAGGAGCTGGTCAAGATCACCACCCGCACCGTGGTGCACAACATCATCGAAGGCGTGGCGCTGATCCTGCTGATCCAGTGGCTGTTCCTCGGCGACTTCCGCGGCGCCCTGGTGGTGGCGGCGACCGTGCCCTTCGCCTTCCTCTTCGCCATCGTCACCATGCTGGTGCGGGGGGAAAGCGCCAACCTGCTGTCGCTCGGCGCGCTGGACTTCGGCCTGCTGGTGGATGCCACCGTCATCATGGTGGAGAACATATACCGCCACCTGAGGCTGGCCCGAAGTACCGGCAACAGACCGGTGGTGCCGGCCACGCCGCAGGGGCTTTCCGGCCTGCCGCTGACGATCCTGCGTGCCGCCAGCGAGGTGGACAAGGCGATCTTCTTCTCGGCGCTGATCATCATCGCCGCCTTCATCCCGCTGTTCACCCTGGGCGGGGTCGAGGGCCGCATCTTCGGCCCGATGTCGAAGACCTATGCCTACGCCATCATCGGCGCGCTGCTGGCCACCTTCACCATCACCCCGGCCCTGGCGGCGCTGATGCTGCGCGAGGACAGCAAGGAGAGCGACACGCCGCTGGTCAGGGTGCTGCGCCGCGCCCATGCGCGGCTCTATGCCGCCGCCATGTCCATGCGCGCGGTCTGCCTGCTGCTGGCGGCGCTGCTGCTGGGCAGCTCCTTCGCGCTGATGTCGACGCTGGGCGCCGAGTTCCTGCCGACGCTGGAGGAAGGCAACCTGTGGGTCCGCGCCACCATGCCCGGCACCATCTCGCTGGAGGAGGGCAACGCCACGGTCAACCGCATCCGTGTGGTGCTGCAGGAATTCCCCGAGGTCATCACCGCCACCAGCCAGCAGGGCCGGCCGGATGATGGCACCGACAGTGCCGGCTTCTTCAACGCCGAGTTCTTCCTGCCGCTGAAGCCACCGGACCAATGGACCACGGCCCCCAACCGCGACGGCCTGGTGCACGCGATGCAGGAACGCCTGTCGCGCGAGTTCCTGGGCGTGGAGTTCAGCTACGCCCAGGCCATCAGCGACAACGTGCAGGAGGCGGCCTCGGGCGTGAAGGGCGCCAACGCGGTGAAGGTGTTCGGGCCGGAACTCGACATCATCGTGCAGAAGGCCGCGGAAATCCGCGCCATCATGGCCGAGGTCCGCGGCGTGGCCGACCTGGCCGCCTTCCGCGTGCTCGGCCAGCCGACGGTCGCCATCACCATCGACCGCGACCGGGCCGCCCGCTTCGGGCTGAACATGAACGACGTGAACGAGGTGATCCAGGCCGCCATCGGTGGGCGGGAAGCCGGGCGGCTCTACGAACCGGGGGCGGACCGCAACTTCCCCATCATGGTTCGCCTGGCCGAGGAGGCCCGCGACAATACAGCTTCGATCCGCCGCATTCCCATCGGCGACAGGACCGGCGCCACGCTGGAGGACGTCGCCGATATCCGCCTGGTTTCGGGCGTCAGCTACATCTACCGCGAGGATGCCAGCCGCTACGTGCCGATCCGCTTCAGCGTGCGGGGCCGCGACCCCGCCAGCACGGTGGCCGAGGCGCAGCGCCTGGTGGCGGCGCAGGTGGTGCTGCCGCCCGGCTACCGGCTGGATTGGGTGGGCGAGTTCCGCAACCTGCAGGAAGCCGTCGGCCGATTGATGGTGGTGGTGCCGGCGGCCTTCGCGCTGATTCTCGTGCTGCTCTATGTGCAGTTCAACACGCTGCGGGAAACCCTGCTGGTATTCGGCATCGTGCCGATGTCTATCGTCGGCGGCGTCGTCGCGCTCTGGGTGGCGGGCCTGAACTTCAGCGTGCCCGCGGCCATCGGCTTCCTGGCGCTGTTCGGGATCACGGTGATGGAGGGCATCATCCTGCTGTCCCACTTCAACCACCTGCGCAGCGATGGGATGCCTTGGCGCCGCGCGCTGGACCAGGCCGGCGTGGACCGCATGCGCCCGGTCTTCATGACCTGCTTCGCCAGCTTCACCGGGCTGCTGCCGATGGCCCTGGCCACCGGCATCGGCGCCGATGTGCAGAAGCCCCTGGCGCTGGTGGTGGTCGGCGGTATCGGCCTGGTGCCGATCTTCATCCTCATCGTTTTCCCGGCCATGATCGACCTGCTTGGCAAGCCGGCGAGCGAGCGGGTCAGGCCCGATGGCGGCCGGGCATGGGGCAGAGGCGGTCTGCTCGGCACCCGGACGGGTCGGCCGTCATGACGTGCGGGCCTGCAGGCACCCTGCAGCAGCGCCGGCCCTGACGCTGCAGGCCTGGGCTGGCGTTTTGCGTCGAGCGGCGCATATCCATTCGATCCTGACCTGAGCCGGGGATTGAATCGTCGATGTCGCGCTTCGGGTTGGAAATCCGCGCTGCCACCGCAGCCGAGGCGCCAGGCATCGCCACGCTGCTGGGCATGGCAGGACACCCGGTCGACCCGCGCGATCTCGCGGATCGGCTGACGACCCTGCGCGATGCGCCCGGCGCGGCGCTGGTGGCCCTGCGCTGGGGTCCGCCAAGCGGCCTTCTGGTGATGCATTGGTATCCAACGCTCGACGACGCGCGTGCGACCGCGCAGATCACGACCTTGCTGGTGAACCCCGAGGAACGGCGGATCGGGATTGGCCGGATGCTGCTGAAGGCCGCCGCCCAGGCCGCGCGTTCCGCCGGCTGCAGCAAGCTGGAAATGGGCGTACCGGCGGGCGCGCCCTTCCTCCAGGCGTTCTGCCAGGCGACTGGCTTTGCGGAGGTTGGGTCGCGTTTCGTTCGCCCCCTGCGCAAGCAGGGATAGCAGGTCGCCGCATCACCCCGCCTTCCGTCGTTGAACGCCTTGAGACGGCGGCGGCAATCGTCAGCGGCCGCAACGGGAGAGAGGGCCGCGCCTGCTTCACTCGGCATTGCTGCCCCGGCATCGTCTTCACGGTTCGGTTATTCCAATCACATAGGCTCCGACCTCGAGCGCTGCAGCGCGCAGAGGGCCTCTCGCTGCGGCGATCCTCAGTGTGTTGCTGGTCGCCCCCGCGAGATGCTTGAGGAATGGCCGATCGTGTTCAAAGAGATGTTTCGGACGGCCCGGAGCGGCCTTCCGCGCGGCGCCCTCGCCGGGTTGGTGGCCATCGGACTCGGGCTTGCCGCGGCCCAAGGCGCGCCGGACCAGGTTGCGGTGCCGACGCTCGCCTCGTTGCAGGCGCTGTACCGGCGGCCGGCCGCCATTCCGTTTCCAGCGGCCAACCCCTATTCCGATGCCAAGCTTCGGCTGGGCCAGGCGTTGTTCTTCGACCCCCGCCTGTCGCGCTCCAACGCCACTTCCTGCGCCAGTTGCCACAACCCGGCCCTGGGGTGGGAGGATGGCCTGCGCCGCGCCCGTGGCGACCATGCGAATACCTTGCGCCGGGCCAGCCCGACCATCCTCAACCTGGCCTGGGCCGAACCCCTGATGTGGGACGGCCGCAAGGACAGCCTTGAGGATCAGGCGCTGGGGCCAGTGACCGATGCGGGGGAAATGAACCAGCCGCTGGACGAACTGGTGGCCGAGCTGGGCGCGGTGCCCGGCTACCGGCGCATGTTCGGTGAGGCCTTCGGCCAGGAGCAGGTGACGGGGGAAGGCATCGCCGCCGCGCTCGCCACCTTCTAGCGCACCATCGTCAGCAACCTGGCACCGTTCGACCGTTGGGTCGCGGGCGACGCCCAGGCGATCAGCGCCTCGGCGCAGAACGGCTTCCGCCTGTTCAACGGCAAGGCCAATTGCGCGGCCTGCCACAGCGGCTGGCGGCTGACCGATGACAGCTTCCATGACATCGGCCTGCCCGGCGAGGACCTCGGCCGCGGCGCGCTGATGCCCGACGTGCCGGTGCTGCAGCACGCCTTCAAGACGCCCACGCTGCGCAACGTGGCGCAGCGCGCGCCCTACATGCACGACGGTTCGGTGGCCACCATGGCCGAGGCGATACGGCACTACGACACCGGCTTCATCCAGCGGCCCAGCCTGTCTGCCGAGATGCGCCGCCTGTCGCTGACCGATGCCGAAGTGGCCGACCTGGTCGCCTTCCTCCGCACCCTGACCAGCGAGGACGACCCGATGCCCCTGCCCAACCTGCCCGCCAACGAGGAATGACCCCGCCATGATCAGGATTTCCACGCCCGCGCTCCTCGCCGCCGCTGCGCTGCTGGTGGGGCTTTCCGCCGCTGCCGTCGCGCAATCCGGCCTGCAGGTGGTCGGCCAGAAGGACCGCGCCTTCAGTGCCGAGGTGCTGACCGTGGCGAAGGGGGCGCAGGTGCGCTTCCAGAACGACGACGTCATCGCCCACAACGTGCAGGTGCGCGACCCCGCCGGCGCCAGCCGCATCTCCACGCTGCAGCGCCCGGGCGACCATACCGATATCGAGTTCAACGTTTCCGGCGACAACGACGTGCGCTGCGTCATCCACCCGCGCATGCGGATGATCGTCAAGGTCCAGTAACTCGTCCCGGAGCGCCGTCGCATGTCGATCAGACTGAAGATTTTATTGTCGGCGCTGTGTTCGCTGGCCGTCACGCTCGCACTGGGGCTGCATGCCCTGAGTATCGAGCGCCAGCTTGGTGGACTGAGCGTGCAGGTGTTCGACGAAGCGGTGCTGTCGATCAGCCATATCCGCGCGGCGGAGGCGAAGCTGGCACATCTGCAGGGTCGCGTGGCGGTGCAGGCAGCGCAGGCACTGGCGGCGCAGGCACTGGCGGCGGCGCCGGTCGCGCAGCCCAGTGAACGGCAGCGCCTGCTGGGTGTGGCACGCGGTCAGGCGGTGGCGTCGCCCGCCGTACCGCACGCGATCGCGCCCGATGTGGCACCGGCGATCGGTGAGATTCTCGATGATATCGCCGTGGCGCAGGAGCGTTCCGTTTCGCCGGATACACGGCGCTTGCTGGAAACCCTGATTGCGGCGCTGCGGCCACTTGCGGCAACCAGCCTGGCGCCGGCGGCCCTGGCCGAGCAGCTGGCAGCGGCGCAGGCCCAGGCAGACCTGGCCACCGAAGCCGTGTTGGCCGATGGCTTCGAGCTGCGGGCCCGCGCGGCGACGCTGGGCGAAGACGGCGTCAAGGCGGGCACCATCGCGCTTGGCGTGGCCGGCCTGGTGGCCCTGCTGGTCACCGTGGCGCTGACCCAGGCGATCGTGCCGGCGTTGCGGCGCGCGGTGCAACTGGCCAAGGATGTCGCGGAGCGGCGGCTGGACACGTCGGTGAAGCTGCCGGCGAAGGCGGGGCGCAGCGAGACCGCACAGTTGCTGCTGGCGTTGAAGGTGATGCGCGAGGCGATCCGCGACGATCTGGCACAGATTGCCGCGTTGGCCGAGGCCGCTGAGCATGAACGCCAGGCGGCGGGCATTGCGCGTGCCGAGGCGCTGCGCACCATGGCCGATGCCGTGGAGCGGGAGACCATCTCCGCAGTAGGCAGGATGTCCGAGCGGATGCTGGCGATGGAGCAGGACGTCGCCGCAATGGCCGAAGCCGCCAATGACGTCGCCGTGAACAGCGGCTCGGTGGCGATCTCGGCGCAGGATGCCTTGGACAACTCCGAGACGGTGGGCCGCTCGGCCGAACAACTGACGCTGGCGATCCAGGAGATCTCCCAGCGCAGCGCCGAGGCGGCGGCCGTTGCGCGGGAGGGTGCGGCCAGCAGTGAAGCCAGCCGTGACAATATCGGCGGCCTGGCCGATGCCGTGGGCCAGATCGGTGTCGTGGCGAACACCATCCGCGAAATCGCCGAGCGGACCAATCTGCTGGCGCTGAACGCCACGATCGAGGCCGCGCGCGCGGGCGAAGCGGGCAAGGGCTTTGCGGTGGTCGCTTCCGAGGTGAAGGCGCTGGCAGCGCAGACGGCGCGCGCGACCGAGGATATCAGCAAGCAGGTGCGTGCCATCGCCATGGCGACCGACCAGGCGGTGGCGGGAATTGGCGGCATTGCCAACAGCATCGGCGAGATGGAGCGAACCTCCACCGCCATCGCTGCCGCGGTCGAGGAACAGTCCGCTGCGACGCGGGAGATCGTGCAGGCCGTGTTGCGGACCTCCGATGCGGCACGGGCGGTATCGGCGCGAATTGGCGAGGTGACCACCGCGAGCGGCGATGTCGGCAGCCGGGCCGTCCAGGCCCGCAGCGGGACAGGCGAGGCGCGAGCCGCGGTTGAAGAACTGCGTCGAGTGTTGGTGCAGATTGTGCGCACCGCCACGCCCGAGGTTGACCGGCGTGCCCACCAGCGGCTGACGGTTGGCAAACAGGCGGCTGTTGTGATGGAAGGGGGCATGCGGCTGGACGGCGAGTTGGTCGATATCTCGATCAGTGGTGCCGCATTCCGCACCGGCCAGGACCTGTTGGCCGGCCAGCGCGGCCGACTTCAGGTGCAAGGGACCCGGGCCATGCTGGCCTTTTGCGTGGTTGGGTCCGGCGGCGGTACAGCGCGCCTGCGCTTCGACCTCAATGAGGCCGAGCACGCCGTGCTCCAGGCGCTGCTCAATAGCCTGATGGGCCAGGATCAGGACGCGCTGGTGGCGTAGCCGCCGGCGGCCCCAGGGCCCTCGCCCCGCTCTCGGGCAATCTGGCCACAGCCGCCGGCCTTGCCTAGGCTGGCGCCATGAGTGAAGTCGACATCATCCTGCGCTCGGCCACGCAGGACGTGGGCGAGGCGCTGTCCCGCGATTTCCGCGTGCACAAGGCACATGCCGCCGGCGTTGCCGCGCTTGCGCCGGAAGTCCGCGCCCGGGTGCGCATCGTGGTCACCGCGGGCTCAATTGGGCTGGCGGCGGCGGAGATCGCGCTGCTGCCGCAGCTCGGGCTGATCTCCTGCACCGGCACGGGCTACGACGAGGTGGACGTCGCCGCCGCGCGGGCCCGTGGCATTGGCATTACCCATGGTGCCAGCAGCAACGCGGCGGCGGTGGCCGACCACGCCATGGCACTGCTGCTGGCGCAACTGCGGGACCTGCCGCGCTTCGACGCCAATGCGCGCGCCGGCCTGTGGCGCAGCGGCCTGACGCCGCAGCCCATCCCCACTGGCAAGCGCCTGGGCATTCTCGGCCTGGGCGCGGTGGGAGAACGCATCGGCCGCCGTGCCGAGGGCTTCGAAATGCAGGTCGGCTACCACACCCGCACACCGAAGCCGGCGCTGCCCTGGCGGGCCTTCCCCAGCGCGCTGGCCCTGGCGGAATGGGCGGACCACCTGGTGGTGGCGGCGCCGGGCGGCGCCGGGACGCACCACCTGGTGGACGCGGCGGTGCTCCGCGCGCTCGGCCCGCGCGGCCGGCTGGTGAATATCGGCCGCGGCAGCGTGGTGGACAATGCGGCGCTGGTGGCGGGGCTGCGCGAGGGCATCATCGGCGGTGCCGGGCTGGACGTGTATGAGGGCGAGCCGGAGATTCCCGCCGCGCTGTGCGACATGCGCAACGTCATCCTGACCCCGCACATCGCCGGCTGGGCGCCGGAGGCGCGGGAGATGACGATCGCGCAGCTGCGCGAGAACATCCGCCGCTTCCTGGCGGGCGAGCCGCTTGCCTCGCCGATCCCGGGCTAGCCGGCAGCGTCCACGCTTCCTGCACGCACAGGGCCGCACTACAGCACTATCCGCTCACGCTGAATCAGCGTGAGCGGATAGTGCTGTGGCGTCTGATCGTCGCCGGCGGAATCACCGGCGGCGCGAATCAGCCGCTCAAACAACAGCTTAGAGTCTGTCAGGCGCTTCTGTCTGCGCCTGACAGACTCTAGCTGGCTGCGGCAGGGGCCAGCCACGCGGAATCGGCTGCCGCTTCGGCAGGCGAATAACATGCCCTGGCAGGCACCTGCGCAACGGACCCCTCGCCTGGCGCGACGCCGGATCACGTTCGGCTGAGCCTGGCGCCGAAGGGTCGGTTCGGCCGTGCGGCGGGTGGGCCGAAATGCTTTGGTGCGGATACCACTTCCCCTTTCAGCCAGGCGTTGATGTCACAGCCTTACGCCTCGCCTAGATTGCCGGTCCTGGTGCGCCTGCTGCCCTGGGCCGCGGTGCTGCTGCCGCTGCTGATCATGGCGGTCGGCGCGCTGGTCAGCTGGCGCTCGGTCTGGCGCGACAGCCAGGCGGAGCTGGTGCGCAGCGCCGACGCGGCGGCCGAATACGCGACGCGCGTGCTGAACGCCCATGTGCTGCTGACCGGGCGCATGAACGACCTGCTGCGGGGCATGAGCGACGAGCAGATCCTGCGGGAGGAAGCGCGGCTGCACGCGGCGCTGAAGCAGCTGTTGACCGAATTGCCGCAGGCCGATGCCGCCTATGTCGTCAGCGCCGGCGGCGAAGGCCTGGTCAGCAGCAACGTCTTCCCGATGCCGCGGGGCATGCAGGTGGCGGCGGACCGGGACTTCTTCCTCGCCCTGTCGCAACCGGGCACACCAGCGGTGCATATCAGCCGGACCTATATCGGCCGGCTGGACAACCTGCCGTTCTTCGCCGTCAGCCGGCGGCGGGAAGGCACCGGCAACCTGCCCGGCGCCAGCGGCTTCGAGGGGCTGGTCAATGTCTCGGTGCGGCCGGCGCAGCTGGCCGAGACCATGCGCAGCCTATTGGGCGGCCGGGCGGACACCGCCGCCCTGCTGCGCGCCGATGGCCAGATGCTGGTCCGCACCCACCGGGAGAACGGCCCGCAGCCGGTACTGCGCGCCAGCACCGAGTTCAGCGCCTTCGCGGCCGCGGGGCGGCGGGATGCGGTCTATATGATGAACTCAGGCATCACCGGGGAAACCGTGCTGGTTGCCTCCCGCCAGCTGGACGGATTCGCGCTCTACGCCAATGTGGGCCGGCCACGCTCGGCGATCGTGACGGAGTGGCAGGACAACGTCACCACGCATGCGATGTTCGGGCTGCCGGCCACGCTGGCGCTGCTGCTGCTGAGCCTGAAGGTGCGGCGTGACCATTGGCGGCTGGTGCGGACCAATACGTCGCTGGAGCGGCGGGTGGAGGCGCGCACCACGGACCTGCGCGAGCTGTCCGACGCGCTGGACCTTTCGGCCACGCTGATCATGCTGCCGGACGGCACCATCCAGCACTGGTCGCTGGGCTGCGAGCGGATGTACGGCTACACCGCGGCCGAGATCGAGGGCCACCAGCGGCGCATGCTGACCGACTACATGCCGGGCCAGCGCGAGGCGATCCTGGCCGCGGTGGAGCGGTACGGCGAATGGCGCGGCGAATTGCCCCAGCGCCACAAGGACGGCACGGCGATGGTCGTGCTCTCCCAATGGATCGCGCGGGAGGCCGCGGACGGCATGCGCCTGGTGGTGAACCAGACCGACATCACCCCGCAGCGCCGGTTGCAGACGGCGCTGGCGCAGAGCGAGGAGCGCTTCCGCGCCACCTTCGAGCAGGCGGCGATCGGCATGGCGCATGTGGCGCTGGACGGCCGCTGGCTGCGGGTGAATGACCAGCTCTGCGCCATGCTGGGCTATACCCGGGCCGAGCTGCTGGCCAGCCGCTTCCAGGACACCACCCATGCCGAGGACCTGGCCGAGAGCGTGGCGCGGGTGCAACGGCTGCTGGCCGGCGAGGAAGTGGTGATCTTCCTGGAGTGCCGCTACCAGCGGCGCGATGCCGCGACGACCTGGGTGAACCTGACGGCCTCGGTGCTGCATGACCATGGCGGGCGGCCGCTGCATTTCATCTTCGCGGTGGACGACATCACCGACCGCAAGCTGGCCGAGGAAGCCCTGGCCGAGAGCGAGAACCGGCTGCGCCTGGCGCAGGAGGCGGCGGGGATAGGCACCTGGGAGGTGCTGGCGCCGGGGGTGGAGATGCGCTGGTCGGCGCAGAGCTTCGCGCTGTGGGGCTTTCCGCCGCACGGCCCGCAGCCGACCGGGCCGGAGGCGCTGGCCCGGGTGCATCCGCAGGACCGCCGCCGCGTGGCCGCCGAGCTGGCGGCGGGCATGGCCGGCGCCGAGTTCCGCAGCGAGTTCCGCGTGCTGCACCCGCAGGCCGATGGCGGCGCGCGGGAGGTGTGGCTGGCCGGGCTGGGGCGCTGCTTCCCCGCCCCTGGCGGGCAGGGGCGCCGGCTGCTGGGGGTGCATTACGACATCACCGAACGCAAGCGGGCGGAGGCGCACAGCGCGCTGCTGATGCGCGAGGTGGATCACCGCGCCAAGAACGCGCTGGCGGTGGTGCAGGCGGCGCTGCGGCTGACCAAGGCGAACAACCAGCCGGACTATATCCGCGCGGTGGAGGGCCGCGTTGCCGCGCTGGCCCGCGCCCATACCGTGCTGGCGCAGCGCCGCTGGCAGGGCGCCGAGCTGCGCGCGCTGCTGGAGGGCGAGCTGACGCCCTTCCTGGCGACCGCGCCGGGGGCGACGGGGTCCCGCGCCGAGCTGGTGGGGCCGCCGGTGATGCTGGAGGCGGGTTCGACCCAGGCGCTGTGCATGGCGCTGCACGAACTGGCGACCAATGCGGTGAAGTATGGCGCGCTGTCGCAGCCGGGCGGGTTGGTTGCGGTGACCTGGCGGCTGGCGGAGCGGCGGCTGTGGCTGAGCTGGCGCGAGAGTGGCGGGCCGCCGGCGGCCGAGCCGACGCGGCGCGGCTTCGGCTCCCGCGTGATCGAGCAGACCATCCAGGGCCAGCTGGGCGGCACGCTGGCGCGGCAATGGACAACGGGCGGGCTGCTGGTGGAGTTCAGCGTGCCGCACGCGCCGGGCTTCGCCGCCGCCCTGCCGGCCCCGACGCAAGCGGCGGCGGAATAGGGCATTATCCGGTCTGATGGCATCAGCAGAACGGATTTCGTGCTCTGCAACCTATTGAAGCTACAGCACGAAATCCGTTCACACTGCTTCAGTGGGAATGGCTGGTGCCGTAGCCGCGTTCAGCCGCGGCGGAACACCACCGAGAGGTTGTTGGCCGGCATCGGCGTGACCGCCGGCGGGCCGAAGCCCTGGGCGGCGGCGGCGGTGGCGACGGCCTCCAGCTCGCGGATGCCCCAGGCGGGGTTGCGGGCGCGCAGGCTGGCGTCGAAGGCGGCGTTGCTCTCGGCGAAGGGCTGCCCGGCCTGGCGATAGGGTCCGTAGAGGTAGAGCGGCGCGCCCGGTGGCAGGGTGGCGGCGGCGCCGGCCAGCAGGCCCAGGGTCGCGGCCCAGGGGCTGATGTGGATCATGTTGATGCACAACACGGCATCGGCCTTCAAGGCGGGCCAGGGGGCCAGGCAGTCCAGCGCCAGGGCCGGGGCCACGTTGGCCAGGCCGGCGCACCAGGCGTCGATGCTGGTGCGGGCCTCGGGGTCGGGGTCGCTGGGCTGGAAGCGCAGCGCCGGCAGGGCCTCCGCCAGGAAGGCGCAATGCTCGCCGGAGCCGCTGGCGACTTCCAGCGCCAGGCCTGCCGCGGGCAGCACGCCGCGGAGCACGGCCAGGATGGCTTCCCGGTTGCGCAGGGTGGCGGGGGCGTGGCGGCGGGCATCGGCGGCGGTTTGGGTCATGGCTGCTGCCCCAGGGTCTGTCAGGCGCAGGCAGAAGCGCCTGACAGGCCCTGGCGCTTTTTCGAGCGACTGATTCACGCCGCCGGTGATTCCACCTGCGACGATCAGACGCTATCGGGCAAGGCCGGGCTGGCGCAAGCACGCGCCTTCGCCTGTTGCATTGACCCGGGCTTGGCTGACACCGCAGGATGCGGCGGGGATCACGGAGGCTTCATGGCGGTTCGCGGCGCGCGCATGCTGTTCGGCGCATCGGTGGCGGGCGCCTATGCGCTGGTGCTGGCGCCGGTGCTGGCCGTGGTGGTCATCAGCGTCTTCCAGCAGGAGATCGTGAGCTTCCCGCCCGAGGGCTTCACCCTGCGCTGGTACGCCAATGCCTGGGAGAAGCGGGAATTCGCCCGCGGCTTCATGACCAGCCTGCAGGTGGCGCTGGTGGCAACGGCCATCGGGGTGCCCTTCGGCACCGCTGCCGCCTATGCCCTGGCGCGGGCCAGGCTGCCGGGGAAGGAGGCGCTGAACACCCTGCTGCTCGGCCCGCTGGCGGTGCCGGGCGTGGTGGCGGGGACGGCGCTGTACCTGTTCTATGTGCGGGCCGAGTTCTGGGTGGATGACGACATCAAGGGCACCACGCTGGGGCTGGTGGCGGCGCATGTGCTGCTGACCATTCCGTGGACGGTGCGGTTGGTTTCCGCCGCGCTGGCCGGGCTGGACCGCAGCGCCGAGGAAGCCGCCGCCAACCTCGGCGCGCGGCCCTTCACCGTGTTCCGCCGCGTGACGCTGCCGATGCTGCGGCCCGGCGTGGTGGCAGCCTGCCTGTTCAGCTTCATCCAGAGCTTCGAGAACCTGGAGCTGACCTTGCTGCTGGTGGGGCCGGGGCGGATCACCCTGCCGGTGGCCATGCTGAACTACCTGGAATTCCGCGTGGACCCGACGCTGGCCGCCGTGGCCACCGTGCAGATCGTGCTTGTGGGAGCCTTGATGCTGATCACCGACCGCTTCGTCTCGCTGTCCCGGGTGGTGTGATGGGCACGCTGCAACTGGAAGGGCTGACCCGCCGCTACGGCGCCAACACGGTGGTGGATGGCGTGGACCTGGACGTGGCCGAGGGCGAGTTGGTGGCGCTGCTGGGGCCTTCGGGCTGCGGCAAGACCACCACGCTGCGGATGGTCGCCGGCTTCGTGGAGCCTTCCGCCGGCACGGTGCGGATAGCCGGGCGGGACGTGACCCGGGCGCCGCCGCATGGGCGGGACACCGGCATGGTGTTCCAGAGCTACGCGCTGTTCCCGCACATGACGGTGGCGGGGAATGTCGCCTTCGGGCTGGAGATGCGCGGCGTGGCCAAGGCCGAGCGCGAGGCGCGCGTGCTGGAGGCGCTGCGCCTGGTGCGGCTGGACGGGCTGGCCGAGCGGCTGCCGCGCCAGCTTTCCGGCGGCCAGCAGCAGCGCGTGGCGCTGGCCCGGGCGCTGGTGGTGAACCCCGCGGTGTTTCTGCTGGATGAGCCGCTGTCCAACCTGGATGCCAAGCTGCGGGCCGAAGTGCGGGTGGAAATCCGCAACCTGCAGCAGCGGCTGGGGCTGACCACGCTGTTCGTGACGCATGACCAGGAGGAGGCGCTGACCATGGCCGACCGCCTGGTGGTGATGGAGGGCGGGCGGGTGCGCCAGGTCGGCACCGCCGAGGAGCTGTATGAGCGGCCGGCGGACCTGTTCGTCGCCAACTTCATCGGGCGGGTGAATGCGCTGGCGGGCGAGGTCTCGGCGCCCGGCGCGTTCCGCACCACCGATGGCACCACCCTGCCCTGCCCGCGCGACGCCGCGCCCGGCCGCGCCACGCTGTGCCTGCGGCCGGAAAAGCTGCGCTTTCAGCCCTGGGCCAGCGCGGGCGTGCCGGCGAAGCTGGAGCGCACCGTCTATCTGGGCGGGCAGACCGAATATCACTTCACCCTGGCCGGCATGGCGGTGATGGCGCTGCGCGAGACGCCGCCGGAAGGCGACCGGCTGCGCAGCCTGCGGCCGGGCGACCAGGTGACGCTGGATTGGCTGGGCGAGGATGCCCGCCTGCTGCCGGAGGCTGTGCCATGATTGCTCGACGGGGGTTGCTGGGTGCGGCGCTGGCGGCGCCGGCCATCGCCCATGCCCAGGCGAATGAGGTGATCATCGGCACCTGGGGCGGCGACTACGGCGCGCTGCTGGCCAGCGAGGTGGATGCGCCACTGGTCCGGCCGCTCGGCCTGACCCCGGTGCAGGACCTCGGCACCCCTGCCGCGCGCAAGACCAAGCTGATCGCCGAGCGCAGCGCCCGGCGTGGCAGCCAGGACGTGGTCTGCCTGGGCGACGCGGATTGCTACGCCATGGCCGAACTCGGGCTGGTGGAGGAGTTGACGCCGGACAAGGTGCCGAACATCGCGCATGTGCTGCCGGCGCTGCGCTCACCCTTTGTGCTGCCGCATATCTATTCGGTGCGGGTCATGTTGACCAACCCGGCGGTGATCTCGCCGGCGCCGGTCAGCTACGCCGATATGTGGGATGAGCGCTTCCGCAACCGCATCGGCTTTTCCGACCTGCTGTACCAGAGCATCAGCGAGGCCGCGGCGCTGGCCGGCGGCGGCAACGAGAGCGACTTCGCGCCGGGCCAGGCGCGGCTGCGGGCGCTGAAGGCGCTGGGCGTCCGGGTGTACAGCGCCAACGAGAACCTGGCCGCCGCGCTGAAATCCGGCGAGGTCGCGGCGACCATCATGTGGCTGGCGCGCGGCTATGCCTGGCGACGCGCCGGCATTGCCGTGCAGCCGACCTTCCCGGCCGAGGGGGCGACGCCCTATGTCTCGGCCGCCGTGGTGCCGAAGAATGCGCGCAACAAGCAGGCCGCCTATGCTTATCTGAACGCCATGCTGGACCCGCGCGCCGCGCTCGGCTTCGGCGAACGCATGGGCTACCTGCCGACGACGACGCTGGCGACGCTGCCGGCGCCACTGCTGGCCGAGATTGGCGTGCCAGCGGAGCAGTTGGCGAAGCTGCGGCGGCCGGATTTTGGCTATACCGCGCGCAATGCGGCGGAAATCCTGGCGTTCTGGGAACGCGAGTTCAAGGCATGACCCCCAAGGGCAGCAAGAAGGAGACTGGCATGAACATCACCCGTCGTACCGCGCTGGGCGCAGCCCTGGCCGCGCCGCTCATCGGTCGCGCCAGCGCGCAGGCCGCGCCGGTCATCGTGGGCACCTGGGGCGGCGATTATGGCGAGCTGCTGGCCAGCAATATCGATGTGCCGATCCTGCGCCCGGCGGGCGTGGAGGTGCAGCAGGATGTCGGGCCGCAGGACCCGCGCAAGACCAAGCTGATCGCGGAACGGCAGAGCCGGCGCGGCACCATGGATATCTGCTGCCTGTCCGACGTGGACATGTACAGCATGGCGCAGCAGGACGTGTTCGAGCCGATCACCCAGGCGCAGGTGCCGAACCTGGCGCATGCGATCCCCACGCTGAAGCGGCCCTACAGCGCACCGCACATCTATTCGGCCAAGGTTATACTTTATAATCCGTCCAAGGTGCCGGTGGCGCCCAAGGGCTATGCCGATCTGTGGGACCCGAAGTATCGCGGCCGCGTCGGCCTGGTCGATATCCTCTACCTGGCGAATACCGAGGCGGCGGCGCTGGTCGGTGGCGGCAGCGAGACCAATTGGGCGCCGGCTAAGGGCAAGCTGATGGAGCTGCGCCGCAACGACGTGAAGCTGTATCCGTCCAACGAGGCACTGGCCGCCGCGCTGAAGAGCGAGGAGGTCTGGCTGACCATCATGTGGATGGCGCGCGGCTTCATGTGGAAGAAGGCGGGCATTCCGGTGCAGCACGCGGTGCCGGAGGAAGGGGCGACGAGCATCACCTTCGAGATGTCGGTGCCGAAGAACTCGCGCAACAAGGAAGGCGCGATGAAGTACCTGAACGCGGCGCTGGACCCGCGGGCGCAGGCCGGCTTCGCCGACCGCATGGGCTATGCGCCGACCGTCACCAACGCGACGCTGCCGCCGGAACTGGCGGCGCAGATCACCCTGAACCCGGCGCAACAAGCAAAACTGCGGACGCCGGACTATGCGTACACCGCGGCGCATACGGCGGAATACCTCGACTTCTGGAACAAGGAGTTCAAGGGTTGATCAGCCGCCGCGCCCTTGGTGCCGCCGCGCTGCTGCCGGTTGCCGCGCGCGCGCAGGACGCGCGCGTGGTGATGGGCACCTGGGGCGGCGACTATGGCGAGATCCTGCGCCAGGGCGTGGATCAAGCCGTGGCCACGCCGCGCGGGTTGGAGGTGGTGCAGGAGATTGCGCCGGCGCCGACCCGCAAGACCAAGCTGCTGGCGGAACGCCAGGCGCGGCGCGGCAGCATGGACGTGGTGGGCCTCTCCGACGTGGACATGTACGAGTTGGCGCAGTTGGGGCTGTTCGAGCCGGTGCCGGAGGGCGCGGTGCCGGGGCTGGGGCGGGTGATCCCCTCGCTGAAGCGTGCCTATGCGGTGCCGCACATCTATTCGGCGCGGGTCATCCTGTACAACCCCAACCTGGTGCCGGTGCCGCCGCGGAGCTACGCCGACCTGTGGGACGCGAAGTATCGCGGCAAGGTCGGGCTCTCGGACCTGCTGTATGCGCAATATGTCGAGACGGCGGCGATTGTCGGCGGCGGTGGTCCCAGCAACTTCGAGCCGGCGTGGCAGAAGCTGCGGGAATGGAAGGCGCTGGGGGCGCGGGTCTATTCCTCCAACGAGCAACTGGCCGCCGCGCTGAAGAGCGAGGAAGTGGCCGTGACGGTGATGTGGCTGGCGCGTGGCTTCATGTGGAAGCAGGCCGGCATTCCGCTGGAACATGTGGTGCCCGACGAAGGCGCCACCAGCATCACCTATGAAATGGCGGTGCCGAAGAACGCCCGCAACAAGGAAGGCGGCTGGCGCTATGTGGACGCCATGCTGGATGTGCGGGGACAGGCGGCCTTCGCCGCGCGCATGGGCTATGTGCCGACCGTGACCGACGCGCCGCTGCCGGCAGAGCTCGCCCGCCAGATCAGCCTGACCGAAGCGCAGCAGGCAAAGCTGCGCACGCCGGATTATGCCTATCAGGCCAGCATGGCCGGGCGGCTGCTGGACTTCTGGAACAAGGAGTTCAAGGGCTGATGCGACGCGGTCACGGTACCCGCTGATGGCTGCCCTTGTCCTGCCCGCCGGGTTGCTGGTGCTGCTGCTGCTGGTGGCGCCGATGGCCATGCTGTTCCGGATCAGCCTGAACGAATACAGCCCGACCCAGCTGATGCTGGAGGCGCTGCAACCCGGCAACTACCTGCGCGCCCTGGCAGACCCCTACTACCAGGGCGTCATGGGCACCACGATGACGGTGGCGCTTTCCTGCACCGCCATCTGCCTGGTCATCGGTTTTCCGGCGGCCTGGTGGCTGGCGCGGATGGACAGCAAGCAGAAGTCGCTGGCGGTGATCCTGACCGTGTTTCCGCTGCTGGTGGGCAATGTGGTGCGCTCGGCCGGGTGGATGGCGTTGCTGGGGCGGGATGGCGCGATCAACGCGGCGCTGCGCGGTCTGGGCATCATCAGCGAGCCATTGCAGTTGCTGTATACGCAAGGCGCCGTCATCGTCGGCATTGTCGCGGTGGTGGCGCCCTACATGATCCTGACGCTGTCGGCGGTGATCGAGGGGATACCGCGCAACCTGGAGGAGGCCGCCGCCAACCTGGGCGCCGGGCCGCTCACGGCGTTTCGCCGCGTGGTGCTGCCGCTGGCGGTGCCGGGCGTGGTGGCCGGCAGCGTGCTGGTGTTCATCCTGTGCATGAACGCCTATGCCACGCCGGTGCTGCTGGGCGGGCCGCAGTTCAAGATGATGGCGCCGGCGGTGTACGACCAGTTCGTGCGCGGCACCAACTGGCCGTTCGGCGCCGCGCTGGCCTTCCTGCTGCTGGTGGTGACCCTGGCGCTGACCGTGCTGGGCAGCGCCGTGGTCGGGCGGAAGTATCGTCGGTAGCGTCTGATCGCCGGAGGCGCGCAGCGGCCGGCGGCGTGCTTCAGCCGCGCAGCGCTACACCGCGCTGCCGGTATAGTCCGCCACCAGGTGCAGCAACCCGCGCAGGCCGGGCAGCAGGCCGTCCTCCTCCACCCGGAAGCGGGGAGAATGGTTGGTCGGGTTGTCGCGCAGGTTCTGGTCGCGCGGGCCGACGCCGACCCAGAAGAACATCCCCGGCGCCTGCTGCGCGAAGTAGGAGAAGTCCTCGCTGGCGGTGCTGCGCGGCGCCATGCGCAGGTTGGCCTCGCCGACCACGCGGGCCAGGCTGGGCAGCATGCGGTCGCCGAGGACACGGTCGTTGACCGTGGTGGGGTAGCCGTTGGGTGCCCAGGTTACCTCGGCCCGGCCATCCATGCCGCTGGCGACGCCCTCGGCCACTTCCTTCACCCGGCGCTGCATGTAGTCGCGCCGGGCTTCGTCATAGGTGCGCAGCGTGCCGGTCATCACGGCCTGTTCGGGCACGATGTTGTGGCGGGCGCCGGAATGGAAGGTGCCGACGGTGAGCACCGAGGGCTGGTCCACATCCACCTGGCGGGACTGGATGGTCTGAAGCGCGGAGACGACCTGGGCGCCGATGACGATGGGGTCCACCCCGGCCCAGGGGCGGGCGCCATGGGTCTGGCGGCCATGCACCACGATGCGGAAGGTGTCCGACGAGGCATGCGCCGGGCCGGGGCAGAAGCCGAGCATGCCCGCCGGCAAGCCGCTGACCACGTGCAGGCCGAAGACGGCATCCGGCTTGCCGTGGCTGAAGGCGCCCTCGGCCAGCATGCGCCTGGCGCCGCCGGTTTCTCCGGTGGGGGCGCCTTCCTCGGCGGGCTGGAACAGCAGCGTGACCTGGCCCTTGAGCTGCGCCTTGTTGGCGGCCAGCACCTCGGCCGCGGCCATCAGGATGGCGGTGTGGCAGTCATGCCCGCAGGCATGCATGACCGGGACCTCGGCGCCTTCCCAACGTGCACGGGCCTGGCTGCGGAAGGGCAGGTCCACCTCCTCCGCCACCGGCAGCGCGTCCATGTCGGCCCGCAGCGCCACATGCGGGCCGGGGCCAGCGCCGCCCTGCAGGCGGGCGACCAGGCCGGTGACGGCGACGCGCTCGCGGACTTCGTAGCCAAGGGCGCGCAGATGGGCGGCGACCAGGCCGGCGGTGCGGGTTTCCTGGTTGCCGAGCTCGGGGTGCTGGTGGATGTCGCGGCGCCAGGCAAGCAGCTTTGGGCCAACCGCCTGGGCGGCGGCGTCGAGCTTGGCGTGCAGCGGCTTCGCGGCGGCGGGGGTAATGGCGAGGGCGCGGCCGGCGCCAAAGCCGAGCACCGCACAGGCGCAGGCGGCGCCGAACAGCCCGCGGCGGGCGAAGACCGGCTGGGCGCTGAGGCCCTGGCGGGCGGCGGCGGGGGGGAACAGGCGCATCCGGGCGTCTCCGATCGCTGGCGGGTCAGGTGATGGTCTGGCTGCGGATATCCTTGGGCGCGCGGGTCAGCACCTCCGGCACCTCGCCCACCACCACCGTGTCGTCCAGGCGGAAGCCGCCGAGGCCCCATTCGTACAGGCCGGGTTCGGCGGAATAGACTTCGTTGGCCATCAGCGCGCGGGTGTTGAAGGCCATGTCTTCGGGGAATTCATGGCCCAGCGTGCCCATGCCGTGGCCGGTGCGGTGCAGCATGAGGTGGGCCAGGCCGGCCTTTTCGATGACGGCCTGGGCGGCTTCGTCGATGCCGCAGACCGGGCGGCCGGTCACCGCCGCCTCGCAGGCGGCCTCGTTGGCGGCGCGGGCAGTCTCGAACAGCAGGCGCTGGCGGTCGCTCGGCGGGCCGACGAACCAGGTGCGCTCGTTTTCCACCACCAGGCCGTTCACCCTGGGGATGACGATGTTGACGATGCCGTGGCCGCGCTCGATGCGGGCGCCGGCGCTGCGGCCATCGCCATGCGGGGCGGCGCTGGCGGGGCCGGAGAGGGTCCAGCAGCGCAGGATCTCTACTTGTTCGCCAGGGAAGCGGCGGCCGGCTTCATCGGCCAGCAGGGCCGCCATTTCCATATCCAGCACCATGGTTTGCGCGCCTTCACGGATGTTCTCGCGGTAGCGGTCCTGCACCCAGTCGGTCAGGCTGGCGATCTCGCGCATCAGGGCGAGTTCCTCGGGGTGCTTGACCAGGCGAAGCGCCCGCATCTCGCCGGTGGCGGGTTGCAGGGTCAGGCCGGGGAGCATGCCGGGGACGCGGGCGAGCGGGCCGTTCATGGCGTCCAGGCCGATCCGGGCGCGCCCCAGGCCGCGGGCCTTCAGCGCCTCGGCGCACATCTCCGCCCATTGCGGCAGCAGCGGCACGCGGTTGGTCAGGCGCGGGTGCTCGGCGTAGAATTGGGTGTCGCTCACCCACAGCTTGTGGGCCTCGGCGCCGAAGCGCCAATGGTTGGTGCTGAGTTCGTTGAGCAGGGCGAAGGGCTCGCCGTTGCGCGGCAGCACCATCAGGATCGGGCGTTCCCAGGTCTGCACATCTGTGTGGAAGTTGCTGGCGAATTGGAAGAAATCCGCCGTGGTGAAGCCGATGGCGTCCCAATTGTTGCGGTCCATGGCGTCGCGCATCAGGCCCCAGCGCCAGTCGCGCACCGCCTTGCCGAGGAATGCCATTGGTCGTCTCCCGATGAAGCCTGCTTGTAGGTTCCATCAGGATATTCCATCGGACAACCCCCGCACCCCAGGGTAGATTGGCCGCATGGACGCCTTCACCATTCCCAAGGACCGCATCGGCGACAGCAAGCTGGCCGGGCGTTTGCAGCGCGAAACCGAGGGCGAGGTGCTGTTCGGCGCCGCCGACCGCGGGCGCTACGCGACCGACGCCAGCATCTACCAGATGGAGCCGGTGGGCGTGCTGATCCCACGCAGCATCGGCGATGTGCAGGCGGCGATGGCGATCTGCCGGGAGGAAGGCATCCCGGTGCTGCCGCGCGGCGGCGGCACCAGCCAGTGCGGGCAGACGGTGAACCGCGCGCTGGTGATCGATACTTCCAAATATCTGCGCCGCGTGTTGAGCGTGGATGCGGCAGCGCAGACCGCGACGGTTGAGCCCGGCATCGCGCTGGGCGCGCTGAATGGGGAGATCGCGCGGCACAAGCTGTTCTTCGCGGTCGATCCTTCCACGCATGCGCGCTGCACCATCGGCGGCATGGCCGGCAATAACTCGTGCGGCGGCAAGTCGATCCGCTACGGGCTCATGGCCGACAACGTGCTGTCCATCGACGCGCTGCTGGCGGATGGCTCGCAGTTCCGGTTTGGCGAGTTGCCGGACAATCTGGGCGCCGAGGTGCCGGCGGCGACCGCCGACCTGATCCAGCGGTTGCGGGCGCTGGGCGCGCGCGAGGCCGCCGAGATCGAGGCGCGCTTCCCGAAGCAGCTGCGCCGCGTGGGCGGCTACAACATCGATGCGCTGACGCCGGCCGCGCGGCAGAATGGCCGCAGCAACCTGGCCCGCCTGCTGGTGGGCAGCGAGGGGACGCTGGCCTATTCCGCCGCGCTGACCCTGCAACTGCACCGGGTGAAGCCGCGCAAGGTGATGGGCATCTGCCAGTTCCCGACCTTCCGCAAGGCGATGGAAGCCAGCCAGCACCTGGTGACGCTGATGCCGGAAGCGGTGGAGCTGGTGGACCGGACGATGATCGACCTGGGCCGGTCCATCGCCATGTTCCGCAGCACCATCGACAGCATCCTGATCGGTGAGCCGGACAGCCTGCTGATCGTGGAGTTCCACGGCGAGGACGATGCCACCCTGCTGCGCCAGTTGGATGCGCTGGAGGTGATGATGGCCGACCTGGGCCACCCGAAGCAGGTGGTGCGGGTGGTGGACCCGGCCTTCATGGCCGCCATTGCGGAGGTGCGCGAGGCCGGGCTGAACATCATGATGTCCATGAAGGGGGACGGGAAGCCGGTCTCCTTCATTGAGGATTGCGCCGTCGCGCTGGACGACCTGGCCGATTACACCGAGCGACTGAACGACGTGTTTGCGAAGCACGGCACCAAGGGCACCTGGTACGCCCATGCCAGCGTCGGCTGCCTGCATGTGCGGCCGGTGCTGAACATGAAGGATGGCAGCGACGTAAAGCTGATGCGGACCATCGCGGAGGAATGTTTTGCTCTCGTGCGGGAGTACAAGGGCAGCCATTCCGGCGAGCATGGCGACGGCATCGTGCGGTCCGAGTTCAACGAGACGATGTTCGGCAGCCGCATCGCCCGCGCCTTCGAGCAGGTGAAGGACGCGTTTGATCCCGCGGGGATGCTGAACCCCAACCGCGTGGTGCGGCCACCGCGGATGGATGACCGCAGCCTGTTCCGCTACGCGCCGGACTACGCGCCGATCAACGTGACGCCGGCGCTGGATTGGAGCGCCTATCCCGGGCCGCAGCAGGGCCTGCTGAGCGCCGTGGAGATGTGCAACAACAACGGCACCTGCCGGAAATTCGACGCGGCGGTGATGTGCCCGAGCTTCCGCGCCACGCGCGACGAACAGCATTTGACGCGCGGCCGGGCTAATACGCTGCGGCTGGCACTGACCGGGCAGATTCCCGGCGGGCTGGGCGGCGACGACGTGGCGGCGGCAATGGCACTGTGCGTTTCCTGCAAGGGCTGCCGGCGGGAATGCCCGACCGGCGTGGACATGGCCAAGCTGAAGATCGAGCACCTGGCGGCACGGGTGGCGTCGCATGGGCTTTCGCTGAAGGACCGGGTGCTGGCGGGCATGCCGCATTGGGCGCCGTTTGCCGCCATGCTGGCGCCGCTGAGCAATGCGCGGGAATGGGTGCCCGGGGCGCGCTGGGTGGCGCAGGCCCTGCTCGGCATCAGCGCCA
The DNA here is from genome assembly GCA_903835235.1 of uncultured Rhodospirillales bacterium. Taxonomy (GTDB): domain Bacteria; phylum Pseudomonadota; class Alphaproteobacteria; order Acetobacterales; family Acetobacteraceae; genus CAIMOR01. The sequence goes on along the minus strand of CAILMF010000079.1, from coordinate 40,676 downwards.
CGCGCGCCCTGCCGCGCTTCCGGCGAGACGCCTTCCACGACGCCGAGTTGCCCTGGCCTTCGGGCGCGGCGGGCGAGGTGATCCTGCTGCCGGACCTGTTCAACCGCTACTACGAACCCGAGAACCTGCGCGCCGCCGCCCGGGTGCTGCGCGCCGCCGGCTATACCCCCGTGGTGGCGCGGCCGGCCCGCGGCGCCCGGCCGCTGGATGAAGGGCGCACACTGCTGGCCGCCGGGCTGGTGGCCAAGGCGCGGGAAGAGGCGGCGCGGACCCTGGCGGCGCTGGATGCTTTCCCCAACACGCCGGTGGTGGGCATCGAACCCTCCTGCCTGCTGACGCTGCGCGATGAGTTCCTGGCGCTGCTGCCTGGCCCGGCGGCCGAGGCGCTGGCGGCGCGCAGCTTCCTGCTGGCGGAGTTTCTGGCGCGCGAGAAGGCGACGCTGAAGCTGGGCCGGGTGGAGGCCACCGTGCACGTGCATGGGCATTGCCACCAGAAGGCCTTCGCCGCCTTCGCGCCCACGCTGGCGCTGTTGCAGCGGGTGCCGGGGCTTACGGTGAAGCCGATCACCTCCTCCTGCTGCGGCATGGCCGGGTCCTTCGGCTATGAGGCGGCGAACCAGGCGACATCCCGCGCCATGGCGGAACTCAACCTGTTGCCGGCGGTGCGCGCGGCCGTGGCCGGGGACTACGTGCTGGCCGATGGCACGTCGTGCCGGCATCAGATCGAAGGGTTGGCCGGGCGGGCGGCGCTGCACAGCGTGCGGCTGCTGGACCAGGCGCTGGCATAGGGCGGCCGCTCCGGCCGCTGCGCGCCTGCGCGGACCGGGCGCGTGTATCAGCGACCGGTTCACCGCTCCGGCCGCTGCGCGCCTGCGCGGACCGGGCGCGTGTATCAGCGACCGGTTCACCGCTCCGGCCGCTGCGCGCCTGCGCGGACCGGGCCCGTGTATCAGCGACCGGTTCACCGCTCCGGCCGCTGCGCGCCTGCGCGGACCGGGCGCGTGTATCAGCGGCCGGTTCACCGCTCCGGCCGCTGCGCGCCTGCGCGGACCGGGCGCTGGCCTCCTGATAGCTGTGGGTAAGCCGATCAAGCCCTGGTGATCATTAACCCGGCCTCTGCTAGACCTGGGGCCAAGGGAATCGACCGGGGCGCCCGCGCCCCGTGGCCGGAGGGTTGGCTGTATGCAGTTCAGGCACATGCTGGTGGCCGCGACGATGTTCGGGCTGCCGCTGATGGCGGCGACCGGCGCGCAGGCGCAGGTCAGCGGGCTCTACATCGGCACTGCGGCCGGCGTCGCCTTCGCCTCCGCGGCCTCGACCAAGAACCACCCGATCGGCCTCTACAGCCAGGACCAGAGCCAGTCGAGCAACACCTTCGGCACCGGCTTCAAGGGCAGCTTCGGCACCGGCTTCGGTGGCGTGGTCAACATGGGCTATGGCTTCGGCAACGGCTTCCGCGCGGAAATGGAAGGCTTCTACCGCAGCAATGGCGTCACCAACATCACCATGTATACCGGCAAGGTCGGCCAGGGTAACCTGACCACCAATGCCGGCACGCTGCGCAATTACGGCTTCATGCTCAACGCCTACTACGACGTTGACCCGAACTTCTTCCCCGAGGGCGCCCGGTTCTTCCAGCCCTATATCGGTGTCGGCCTGGGCTACGGCTATGCCCAGTTCCAGGGGGTGAATGCGCGCGAGCCGAACCTGAACCAGAATCAAAACCAGCAACAGACCAACTACCTGGAAAGCCGACTGGGCGCCGGCGCCGGCAACCTGGCCTACCAGGGCATCATCGGTGCTGCCTTCGCCATCGACAGCGTGGCCCCCGGCCTGGCGATCACCACGGAGTATCGCTACCTGGGCATGCTGGGCGCGCCGGTGCAGGCCAAGGTCTACCAGGTCAACAACAACAGCGGCCAGGGCACCACGCAGCGGCTGGCTTCCTCCGACAGCTTCCGGCCCTCGCTGCGCGGCAGCGCCGTGATGGTCGGCATTCGCTACGCGCTGGAGCCGGACAACAGCCCGGCCGCGGCGCCCAACCTGCCGGTGGGCTGGTCTGCCCCGGCCGCGGCACCGGCGGCGCGCACCTATATGGTGTTCTTCGCCAACAATAGCGCCGCGCTGGACATTGCCGCCCGCCAGGTGGTGGCGGAGGCCGTGCAGTCCGCCCGGACCGTGCCGACCACGAGCATCCAGCTGATGGGCCATGCCGATGGCACCGGCCGCAACCCGCACAACCAGTCCCTGTCCAGCCAGCGGGTGCAGAGCGTGACCGCGGAACTCGCGCGGCTGGGCGTGCCGCGCAGCGCCATTTCCGGCATGGGCACCGGTGCGGCCGGCTCCAGCAGCGCGGACCCGCAGGCGCGTCGGGTCGATATCACCCTGCGCTGAAGCGGCGGCCGCCGCCTTCGGGCGCGGCATCACCAATCCTGTGTCGCACTGTGGCTGATGGGCCACAGTGGTTTCCTCGCGCCGCAAGCGTGACGTTTGCTTTCCGCATATAAATTTCGCCAGCTTTGGTAAGCCTTGTTGCCTCATCGGCACGTTTGTTTTGACTTTAACCTTTTGTGTACAATATCCTCATTATTTTTTGATACATTTCAATTTCTTGAGGAATACCGGTCGTTTGTGTACTGTCCACAGCGAAATGTGGGCAAAACGAGCCCAGGAGAAATTGCATGCGCATCGCTCATAAGGCTGTCCTCGCGGCGTCGCTGCTGTTGCCCGTCGCGGCGGGGGCACAGACGCAGGGCTTCTACGTGTCCGGGGCCGCCGGCCCGAACATGCGGGAAAGCTTCACCATCTCGGGCGCCCAGGCGATGAGCGGCCTGATGGGCTCGCCGGCGCAGCGCAGCGGCAAGGCCGTGGCGACCAGCGAACTCGGCTGGACCGGCGTGGCGGCGGTCGGCTACGGCTGGCGCACCGACTGGCTCGGCTTCCGCAACGGTCTGCGGGTGGAGCTGGAAGGCAACTACCGCGCCAACGACATCAGCAAGCTGAAGGAATTCGGCCAGAACCTGACGCGCGTCAGCGGCACCACGCGCAGCTATGGCGCCATCGCCAATGTCTATGGCGACTTCCCGGTCGGCCGCTTGGCCGGCGTTGCGCTGACGCCCTATATCGGCGCCGGCATGGGCTTCGCCAATGTGCAGTTCGAGCGGGTGGGCGGCCGGCTGGCCAGCAACAACACCAGCACCCGCATCGACAGCCAGTCCAACGCCACCCTGGCCTACAACCTGATGGCCGGCACCAGCTTCGGGCTGGACAGCGTGACCCCGGGCCTCTCGGCCACGCTGGAATGGCGCTACTACACCGCCATCAACCTGCCGCAGCAGACCTACGTCAACAATCCCGGCACCTCGCCGATCGGCAACAACGCCACGCTGCACCGCACCACGCAGCCGAATTGCTGCCACGACAACAGCCTGATGCTGGGCCTGCGCTACGCCTTCGGTGCCACCCCGGCGCCGACGCCGGCCGCCGCCCCGGCCCCTGCCCCCGCCGCGGCGCCGGGCGTGGCCCGCACCTACCTGGTGTTCTTCGACTGGGACCGTGCCGACCTGACGGCCCGCGCCCGCGAGATCATCAAGGAAGCCGCGACCAACGCGCAGCGCGCCAACGTCACCCGCATCGAAGTGGCCGGCCATGCCGACCGCTCGGGCGACGCCGCCTACAACCAGCGCCTGTCGATGCGCCGGGCCGAGGCGGTTGCCGCCCAGCTGGTGCGTGATGGCGTTGCCCGCGGCGCGATCAGCGTCCAGGCCTTCGGCGAGAGCCGCCCGCTGGTGCCGACCGCCGACAACGTCCGCGAGCCGCAGAATCGCCGCGTCGAGATCGTCCTGCGCTAAGCAGTTCGAACTCTTCGCTGAGTTGGGAAAGGGCGCCTTCGGGCGCCCTTTCTTTTTGTGGGCGGCGCGGGCCCGCCTGGACGCCTCGGCGCCGGAAGCGCGATGCCGAAACCGGTCGCGCATGGCTTCACAAACCAGGCCGCGGACGGCAGCCTGCCGCCCATTGCAATTCAACCGGAGGATATGTCCCGATGCAGTTGATCGGCCGCACCATGAGCCCCTTCGTCCGCCGGGTGGCGGCGACGCTCAATCTCTACGGCTATACCTATGAGAACCTGCCCTTCGCCACCGCGACGCAGGGGGCCGAGATTGCCCGGTTCAACCCGGTGGGGCGGGTGCCCGCGCTGGTGACCGATGCCGGCGAGACCATCGTGGATTCCGCTGCCATCCTCGACTGGCTGGACCATCAGGTTGGTCCTTCGCGGGCGCTGACGCCGCTGGCCGGGCCGGAGCGCTTCGCGGTGACGAAGTGCCTGGCGCTGGCGCTGGGTGCGGTGGAAAAGGCAGTGCTTGCGACCTATGAGAAGGACCGCCGCCCCGCGGACAAGGTCTGGCCGGAGCAGGTGGACAAGCTGCTGGGCCAGGCGCGCGGCGGGTTCGAGGCGCTGGAGGCGCAGCTGACCGGGGACTGGCTGGTGCTGGGGCGCATGACCCAGGCCGACGTGACCACCGGCATTGCGCTGGATTCGGCCGAGATGTTCAACAAGCCGGCCTATGAGGGCCGCCTGCCCAAGCTGAAGGCGCTGCGCGACCGGCTCAACGCCATCCCGGCGATCGGCTCGACCGGCTTCAAGGGCTGAGATCATCGCGGCTCATGCTGCGCTGCAACATTTATATCTTGCAGCGCAGCATGGGTCAGCTAAACTGTCGTGATGTTGGGGAGTAACGCGGGTCACGGGCCTTAACCATGCGGGGTACCGATGCACCGACGCTTTTTTCTGGCCAGTACGCTGGCCGCGCCCACCCTGCTGCTGCGCCCCCGCGCCCTGCGCGCCGCCCAGCCAGTGGATGTCGAGTTGATCCTGGCCGTGGATGTCAGCCGCTCGGTTGATACGCAGGAACAGGAATTGCAGTTCAAGGGCTATGAGGCCGCCTTCCGCGACCCGCGCCTGGCCGAAGGCGTGGCTGGTGGGCCGGTCGGCAGCATCGGCGTGCTGTTCTTCACCTGGTCGGGCTGGAACCAGCAGGAAATCCTGGTGCCCTGGACCCGGCTTGCCGGCCCGGCGGATTGCCACGCCTTCGCCGAGGCGCTGGCCGAGGCGCCACGCAAGACCCACCTCTACACCAGCATTTCCGGCGCCATGGACTTTGCCGCGCAGCAGTTCGGCAAGGTCTATGAAGGCACGCGCCAGGTGGTGGATATCTCCGGCGACGGGGTGAACAATTCCGGCCGGCCGGTGGCGGAGGCCCGCGAGGCCGCGCTGGCCCGCGGCATTGTGCTGAACGGGCTGGCGGTGATCGACAACACCCCCCTGCCCCCGGCGCTGGCCGCCGGCCTGCCGCCGCTGGAGGATTACTACCGCGACGAGGTGATCGGCGGCCCCGGCGCCTTCCTGGTGGTGGCCGAGGGGTTCGAGAGTTTCGAGACCGCGGTGCGGCGCAAGATCATCCGCGAGATTGCGCTGAACGCCCCGGCCGGGCCGCTGGTGGAACGGGTGGTCGTGTAGCCGCCGCTTCCCGTCACCTCGCGCCGCCAGTGATTCCACCGGCGACGATCAGACGCTAGCCAATTCTTCACCTAATCCGTGTTGCCTGTCGGCTGGCCATCAAGGCCTTACGGAGGGGGCAGGATGCCCTTCGACCAGCCGGGGCCGGAAAAACCCGCGACCGACGCGCAGTCGGCGCCCGCCAGGATGGCGGATGCCGCGCCGCCCGGCCCCCCGCAGGCTGCGTTGCGGCAGGCCATCCAACCCAGCCTGGACCTGGCCGCCGGGCAGCTTTCCCGCGCGCTGCGGCGCCGGCTTTCTCAGGAACTGCGCGGCGCGCTGGAGGCCGGCACCCTGGCGTTGCACTATCAGCCGCGCGTCACCCTGGATGATGGCCGCGCCTGTGGCGCCGAGGCGCTGCTGCGCTGGAACCACGCCAGGCGCGGCAATATCCCGCCCGGCCTGTTCATCCCCATCGCCGAGGCGTCCGACCTGATCACCGATATCGGCGGCTGGGTGCTGAAGCAGGCCACCAAGGAGGCCGCGGGCTGGTTGCAGAACCCCGAGGCCAAGCAGGTGCCGGCGGTGGTTTCGGTGAATGTCTCGGCGCGGCAGTTGCGTGGCGGCGTGCTGCTGGGCCAGGTGGCTCGCGCGCTGGAGGAAAGCGGGCTGCCGCCGGAACGGCTGGAACTGGAACTGACCGAGAGCATGCTGGTGGACGGCTCCACCGACACGCTGTTGACCCTGGCGGCGATCCGCGACCTGGGCGTGGGGCTGGCGCTGGATGATTTCGGCACCGGCTATGCCTCGCTTTCCGTGCTGAAGCGGCTGCCGCTGAACACCATCAAGCTGGACCGCGCCTTCGTGCGGGATTTGCCGCATGACGCCGAGGATACCGCCATTGTCCGCGCGGTGCAGAGCATTGCCCGGGCGCTGAAGCTGGACGTGGTGGCCGAGGGCGTGGAGACCGAGGACCAGCGTGCCTTCCTCAGCGGCATCGGCTGCGGCGAGGCGCAGGGGTATCTGTTCGGCCGCCCGGCGGCGGCGGAGCATCTGCGGAAGACCCTGCGGGAGGGTTAGGCAAGGCTGGCCGGCGCGGCTTGCGGCGGCTACCCTGGGGCCAATGCCCCTTCCCGCCCCTGACGACCTGAGCCCCGCCCCCGAGGCCCCCTACGGCCCGCCCCCGCCGCGCGCCCTGCCCTCCGCCGAGGCACTGACCGCCGAGATCCTGCGCCAGGCTGGCGGCGGGCGCTCCATCACCCCGGAAGACGTGGCCCGTGCGCTGGGTGGCGAGGACTGGCACCCGCTGATGGCGCCGGTGCGCAACGCCGCCTTCGCGCTGGCGCGGGAAGGCCGGCTGCTGGTGCTGCGCAAGGGCAAGCCGGTGGAGCCCGAGGGCGTGAAGGGCGTGATCCGCCTGGCGATACCGGGAGACGACGCATGACCAACCCGCTGCTGCTGCTGCGCCGGGGTGCCGGTGGGCTGACGCCGGTGACGCCGGTGGTGTTTGATGGGCTGGAACTGCCGGCCTCCCCCAATACCTGCCTGGTGGGGCCGGCCAGCTATGCCGGGCCGAAGCACCTGACCCAGGCGCCCTGGCCGGTGACGCCGGCGGTGCTGTGGGCCACGCTGAACCGCGTCGCCGCCGGCTTCCCGCGCACCTGGAAGCTGGGCGAGTTTCCGGATCTGGATGGGCGGCCGATTCAGCCCTCCGCACCTGGCGGCGCTCCGGCCATCGGGCGCGCGCAGGCGCAATGGGTCGAACGCTCCGCGCTGATGAACTACCCCGACATCATCGCCGCCGAGGTCCGCGCCGCCCCTGAGGGCGCGGCGCTGCTGCTGTACAGCCGCAGCCTGTTCGGCTGGTCGGACCTCGGCGTCAACAAGGCGCGGGCGGAGCGCTGGCTGGCCGCGCTCGACGCCGCGCTGAAGCCCTGAACCAAGGATACGCCTGATGCGCCGAGTGCTGGCTTCGCTGCGGGACGCCTGGGCCCTGGCCGCGCCGTTCTGGAAGAGCGAGGAGCGCGGCCGCGCCCTGCTGATGCTGGGCGGCCTGGTCGGGCTGAACCTGTTCCTGGTGGCGATGAACGTGCTGAACAGCTTCTGGGGGCGGGAGTTCTTCAACAGCCTGCAGAACAAGGACCAGGAAGCCTTCATCAACCTGCTGCTGTTCTGGCACCGCGGCGAGACCGGGCTGCTGCCGGGCTTCGTCTGGATCGCCGCCGTCTTCATCCTGGTGGCAGTGTACCAGCTGTACCTGCGCATGGCGCTGCAGATCCGCTGGCGGCGCTGGCTGACCCGTTACTACCTGGACAACTGGATGGACGCCCGCGCCTATTATCGCGTGGCCCTGACCGACCCGGGCACCGACAACCCGGACCAGCGCATTGCCGAGGATATCCGCGCCTTCGTCGATGACACGCTGGTGCTGGGCTTCGGCATGCTGCGCAACGTGGTAACGCTGGTCAGCTTCGTCGCGGTGCTGTGGAGCCTGAGTGGGGCGATGACGCTGTTCGGCATCAGCATCCCCGGCTACCTGGTGTGGGTGGCGCTGGTCTATTCCATCCTAGGCACCGCCTTCGCGCATTGGATCGGCCGGCGGCTGATCCCCTTGAACTTCAACCAGCAGAAGGTGGAGGCGGATTTCCGCTTCGCCCTGGTGCGGCTGCGGGAGAATACCGAGGGCGTGGCGCTGTATGGCGGCGAGGCCGAGGAGAAGGCCGGGCTGGTGCGGCGCTTCAACGCGCTGGTGGGCAATTGGTGGTCGATCATGGTCGCCACCAAGCAACTGACCTTCTTCACCGCCGGCTTCAACCAGGTGGCCAATATCTTCCCCTATGTGGTGGCCTCGCCGGCCTACTTCTCCGGCGCGGTGCCGCTGGGCGTGCTGAGCCAGACCGCGTCTTCCTTCGGCGAGGTGCAGGGCGCGCTTTCATGGTTCGTCGACAATTATCGTAGTGTGGCGGAATGGCGGGCCACCGTGACCCGCCTGAGCGGGTTTCGCAGTGCGCTGGCCAGCGCCCATGCCGAACAGGCCGGGGGTGTGCATGCCGTGCCGGAAGAAGGCGCCACCCTGCGGCTGGAAGGCGTGACCCTGGCGCTGCCGGATGGCCGCGTGCTGCTGGCGGACGCCACCGCCGAGATTGCGCCGGGCGAGAAGGTGCTGATCTCCGGGCCTTCCGGTTCCGGCAAGTCCACGCTGTTCCGCGCCATCGCCGGCATCTGGCCGTTCGGCAGCGGCACCGTGCATGTGCCGGCCGCCGGCCATGTGCTGTTCCTGCCGCAGCGCGCCTATCTGCCACTGGGCAGCCTGCGCCACGCGCTGTGCTACCCGCGCGGCGAGGACCGGTTCACCGAGGCCGAGATTTTGGCCGTGCTGAGCGATTGCGGCCTGGGCCATCTGGCGCCACGGCTGGATGAGGAGGATGCCTGGGACCGCCGGCTTTCCGGCGGCGAGCAGCAGCGCGTGGCGCTGGCTCGCGCCCTGCTGCTGAAGCCGGACTGGCTGTTCCTGGACGAAGCCACCGCCAGCCTGGACCCCGAGGCCGAGACCCGCTTCTACGAGTTGCTGCGCGAGCGGCTGCCGGGGACGGCGCTGATCAGCATCGCCCACCGGCCGAGCGTGGCGCAGTTCCACGACCGGGCGTTGCGGGTACAGGGCGGGCATCTGGTGGCGGGGGCGATCTGAGCCGCGCTTGCTTCGGGCCGCGCTTGCCTCGGGCCGCCATGGCCCTGCATGATCCGCGCGGGAAATGAAGGACCTGCCGCCCGATGCGCCGTGCCGCGCTGGCCCTGCTGCAGCAGACGATCGCCGGCTTCCTGGCTGATGGCGCGGTCGGCCGTGGCGCGGCCATCGCCTACTACACGGTGTTCTCGATTGCACCGATCCTGGTGATTGCCATTGCCGTGGCCGGGCTGGCCTTCGGCGAAACCGCGGTGCGCGGCGCCATTGCCGAGGAACTGGCGGACCTGCTGGGGCCGGAGGCGGCGCAGGCGGTGCAGACCATGGTCCGCGGCGCAGCCAACCGCACCAATGGCGTGCTGGCCACCGCGCTGGGCGTCGCCACCCTGGTGCTGGGCGCCAGCGCGGTGTTCGGGGAATTGCAGCAGGCGCTGAACCATATCTGGCGGGTGCCGCCGCGGCCCAACCTGCGCGGCGCTGTCGCGCAGTACCTGCGGGCGCGGGCGGCGGGTGTCGGCCTGGTGCTGGCCACCGGCTTCCTGCTGAGCGTCTCCCTGGTGGCGTCCACGGCGCTGGTGGCGGTGGGCACCTGGGCCGGGCACCTGCTGCCGATGGCGCAGCACGTGCTGGCGCTGGCGGATGCGGCGCTTTCCTTCCTGCTGGTCGCCGCGCTGTTCGCCGCCATCTACAAGGTCTTGCCGGACCGCCGGGTGGCCTGGGCCGATGTGGCGGTGGGCGCGCTGCTGACCGCGGCGCTGTTCACCGTGGGGAAGAACGGCATCAGCTGGTATGTCGGCAGCAGCGGCTTCGCCAGCACCTATGGCGCGGCCGGCGCCGTGATGGTGCTGCTGCTGTGGGTCTACTACTCCGCGCAGATCCTGCTGCTGGGCGCCGAGTTCACCAAGGCCTGGGCGACCCAGCGCGGGCGCTGATCATACGGGCCATCAAAAATGATGACCCGTATGAGTCTTCTTTCGCGCGCAGCCGCCACACCAACCCTGCGCGCCTGCTACAGCACTATCCGCTCACACTGAATCAGCGTGAGCGGATAGTGCTGTAGCTTTATTAGGTTGCAGAGCAAGAAATCCGTTCTGATGATTTCATCAGAACGGATATTGCTCTACCGGTCGACAGAAGTCAGCACTTCTGACGCCCGGTCTCAGCCGTTTTCCGCCACCACGCGCAGCACGTCATCCGCGTAGCGTTCCAACTTGCTGCGGCCCACGCCGGGGATCAGCGAGAGTTCGCCCTCGTCATCCGGCTTCGCCTCGGTGATCGCGACCAGCGTGGCGTCGGAGAAGATCATGTAGGCGGGCAGGCCCTGGCGGCTGCTTTCGGCACGGCGCCAGGCGCGCAGGGCCTCGAACAATGCGTCGCCGGAGGGCACGGCCGTGCGGGCGCCGCGGTCCTTGGCGGCCGACTTGGCGCTGGCCCCGGGGGCAGCGATATCCTCGCGCAGCAGCACCTTCTGCTCGCCCTTCAGGATCGGCCGGGCACCGTCGGTCGGCACCAGTTCGCCGTGGTTTTCCACCGCGACATCCAGCGCCCCCATGGAGACGAGCTGCCGGGCCACGCCGCGCCAGGTGGCATCCGGCAGGTCCTTGCCCACACCATAGGTCGGCAGCTTGTCATGGGCGAATTGGGCGACCTTGTCGGTCATGCGGCCGCGCAGCACGTCCACGATGTGCCCTACACCGAAGCGGCGGCCGGTGCGCAGCACGGCGCTGAGCAGTTTCTGCGCGGCGACGGTGCCGTCCCACAGCTTGGGCGGGGTGCGGCAGACATCGCAGGCACCGCAATTCTCGGGGCCGTCCTCGCCGAAGCAGCGCAGCAGGATGCGGCGGCGGCAGGTCGCGGCCTCCGCGATGGAGACCATGGCGTCGAGGCGCATGCGCTCGATGCGCTTCTGGTCGTCGCCGGCGGGGCTTTCGGTGATGCGGTGGCGGGCGAGCGCGATGTCGCCGGCGCCGTACATCAGCAGGGCGCGGGCGGGCAGGCCGTCGCGGCCGGCGCGGCCGATCTCCTGGTACCAGCTCTCGGGGCTGCGGGGCAGGTCCAGATGCGCCACCCAGCGCACATCCGGCCGGTCGATGCCCATGCCGAAGGCGATGGTGGCGGCCATGATGACGTTGTCGCCGCGGGCGAAGCGGTGGTGCGCGGCGCGCTTGGCCTCGGCCTCCATGCCCGCGTGGAAGCAGAGCGCGTCATGGCCATCGGCGCGCAGCCATTCGGCGGTGCTCTCGGTCTTCGCGCGGCTGCCGCAATAGACGATGCCGGCCCCGGAGCCATCGCTGGCCGCCTTGACGAATTCCCGCAACTGCCCGCGTTCGCTCTCTCGTGGGGCGGAGCTGATGAAAATGTTGGGGCGGTCGAAGCCGCCGCGGAAGACCGGCGCGTCCTCCAGGCCGAGCTGGCTACGGATATCCTCCACCGTGCGCTGGTCCGCCGTGGCGGTCAGCGCCAGGCGCGGCACGCCGGGGAAGCGCTCCGCCAGGCTGGTCAGGGCGCGGTATTCCGGCCGGAAGTGGTGGCCCCATTGGCTGACGCAATGCGCTTCGTCGATGGCGAAGAGGGCGATGCGCTGTTCGCTGAGCCGCTGCTGCGTGCTGTCCAGCAGCAGGCGTTCCGGGGAGACGTAGAGCAGCTTCAGCGCGCCGCGGGCCAGGTCGCGGCGGACCTCCCGCGCCACGTCCTCATCCAGGTCGGAGTGCAGCGCGGCGGCGGCGACGCCCTGCTGGCGGAGCGCGGCGACCTGGTCCTCCATCAGCGCGATCAACGGCGAGACCACGACGCCGAGGCCTTCCCGGCACAGCGCCGGCACCTGGAAGCAAAGCGACTTGCCGCCGCCGGTCGGCATCAGCACCAGGCCGGAGCCGCCTTCCATGACGTGATGCACGATCTCGGCCTGGCGGCCGCGGAAGCCGGGATGGCCGAAGACGCGATGCAGTACCTCCTCGGGGTCGGGCGCCGCTTCCATGGCAAGGGCGAGCGAGGCCATTCAGGCCGCGCCCGGGGCGGGGGGTGGAACAAGCTGTGGGTGGTGGGGCCGCGAGTCGCGCATAGCCCTAGTATGCGCCGGGGCGCGCCGCGCCGACAGGGTCCATGCCCGACTTTGCGCCGGGCGGCACGCGCCGCGGTTGCCGCCTCAGCTCTCGCTGGTGATGACGAAGCTCTGTACCGCCAGCAGCCGGTCGCCCAGGCGGATCTCGAAGCGCCAGGGGCCAGGCGCCACCTCCCAGTCGTAGTCGAAGGTGTAGCCGCGATAGATCGCGCCGTCGGAGCCGACCTCCACCACCATCGGCGTGGTGGAGGAGGCAACCGGGGCCGGCTGCCCCGGCGGGTGCAGGCCGGGGGGTGGGAAGACCACCGTGGTGGTCAGCTCCAGCATCGTGCCGGCGGGGCGGCCATGCACCACGAACTCCAGCCCGAAGCTGACGCCGGGGCGGGCGGGGATATGGGTGGTGCTGCGTTCCAGCTCCACCGCATCGACCAGGTTCTCGCCGATGCCGTTGGGCATCTGCCGGATCACCCCGGTGGAGGTCTGGTACAGGCCACGCTCGACGATCTCGACGCGCAGGCCGAAGACCTGCACCGGCGGCTCGGGCGTGGGGGCCTGCTCGGCCTCGGCGGGCTTTTCGGCCGGGGCGGGAGCCTGCTGTGCGGGCGCGGGCGCGGCGGCCAGCAGCAGGCCGAACAGCAGCAGGGCAAGGCGCGGCATGCGGCGGTCTCCGGGAGCGGGTGGCGGAGACTACACCAACCGCCGCCAAGCAGGTACTGCGGCGCGGCGCCGGTTCAAGCCCGGCGCAGCCGCAATAACCGCTCCGGTCGCGCGCCGGCCAAGGGCGCCCAGGCCGTGGATGCCATGTCGCCCGGCGCGGCGGATCGGCCCGGGCGCTGCCGCCCAGGCCGACATCGCGCCTGGCGGTTCAGCCGCCGACGTGGATTTCCACGCGGCGCGCCTCGGTCGGCATGGCGCCGGAAATGGCGCCGCGCGGCTCCACGCCGATGCGGCTGGAGGGGATGCCGCTGGCGATCAGCGCATCCGCCACCGCGCGGGCGCGGGCTTCGGACAGGACGCGGTTGAAGGCGGCGGTGCCGGTGTCGTTGGAGGCGAAGCCGCGCACGGTGACCTTGGCCTGCGGGTTGGCCTTGGCCGCGTCCGACGCCATCGCGACGATGCCGCGGGCATTGTCACCCATCGCGGCGCTGTCCTCGGCGAAGAAGACGGGGAAGGTGCGCGCCGGCGTGGTGCCGAACATGCCATCCATGTTGGCGCAGGCCCCGAGCGCGAGCAGCAGCGGGGCGGTAAGCAGCAGGCGACGCATCATTCTTCTCTCCCAGGCAGCCGCTAAAGGATGCGGCGCTGGATTGGTCGAGTAAATGGGCCGCCGCGTCAACCGTGCGATGGCGAAACCTGGGCAGCCCCGTGGACCAGCGGGGCAAAGCCGCCGGGCTCGGCGAGCAGGCCGACATGGTCCAGCAGGTCCAGCGCGGTCCAGACCGCGTCCACCGGGCATTGAAGCGCGGCGGCGATATGGCTGACCGGCGTGGCGCCATCGGCCGCCTGCCAGACCTGCAGCAGCACGCCGGAGAGGGTGGCGGGCGAACCCTTGGCGCGGGGCATTTGCATCATGCGTGGACCTTGCAGTGCAGCATGAGCCGATATTTCCCCCCCGAAGGCGGCATCAACAAGGCAGGCCAGGTGCCTGCCGCTTCACGCTTGGCAACAGGGGCGGGGTTATCGCGAGCAGGCGGCCCCGCCCAGCACGCAGAACCTGGCGCAATGCGGGTGGTTCAGCTGCACCGGGGCGGCGGCCTCGGCCAGGGTGGCGCCCAGCTCGAAGCCGGGGTCGTAGGGCAGCAGGGTGCAGGCCACCAGGGCCGGGGCGGCGGCGCCCTTCCGCTTCACCAGCATGCGGGCGCTGGCGCACATCAGGCTGTCAGGGCTTTTGTGCAGGATGCCCCAGCAGGCGGTGGTGATCTCCGGCACATCCACCCGGGCATCCATCTCCGGGAACAGCATCAGGGCGACAGGGTCGGCGGCGTCGATCGGGATCGCGTTCTCCGCAAACAGTCGGGCGAAGCCGGCGCGGATGGCGGCCTCCGGTTCGCCACCGAAGGCCAGGCGGCCCGCCACGTTGACGGTGAAGCCCTGGGCCACCAACCAGCGCAGGCCGTCCAGGCTGGCGGCGAAGCCACCGGCGCCGCGCTCCTCGTCGTGGATGGCGGGCGCGTAGTGGTCCAGGCTGACGCGGATCGTCAGGCCTTCGCGTGGCAGGGACAGCAGGGCCGCGGCGTGGTTGCGCATGGGCTTCATCGCGTTGGTCAGCACCAGCGCGTGCAGGCCGCGGCCCAGCACATCCGCCAGCATGGCCGGCAGGTCCTTGTTGAGAAAGGGCTCGCCGCCGGTGAAGCCGACCTCCTCCAGCGTCCTGGCCTCAGGCTCGGCCAAGGTGGCGGCAACTTCGGCGGCCGAGAGGTAGACCAGCGCGTCGTTGCGCGGGCTGCTTTCGATGTAGCAATGCTGGCAGGTGATGTTGCACAGCGTGCCGGTATTGACCCAAAGCGTGCGCAGGCCCGTTAGCGCCACGCTGGCCCTGGTTTCGCCGCGGGCGGTGGTGAAGGGATCCTGGAACTTCGCGGGGTCCAGGGTGCGGAACTCGACGGTCAAGCGGGGGTGTCCTTGGCGGTGCTGCAGGGGGTTCGCGGCAGCCTTGCCACAGGTTGCGGCGGACGCAAGCTTGACTTTGATCCGTATTTCGAGAACTCTCGAACTATGGATATGTCTGGAGCCATCGAAGCACTGGGCGCCTTGGCGCAGGAAACCCGGCTGCGCGGCTTCCGCCTGCTGGTGGAGGCTGCGCCCGAGGGGCTGCCGGCCGGCGAATTGGCCCGGCGCCTGGGCATTCCCGCCAATACGCTGTCGGGCCACCTGGCCATTCTGGTGCGGGCCGGGCTGGCGGCGCAGCGGCGCGAAGGCCGCGTGATCCATTGCACCGCCGACCTGGGCGGCCTGCGGGCGCTGCTGGATTTCCTGCTGCGGGATTGCTGCGGCGGCCAGCCCGACACCTGCGCCCCGCTGCTGGACCGCCTGTTGCCCCTTGCCGCCTGCTGCCCTGCCGAAGGAGACCGCGCATGAAGCGCCTGCACGTCAACCTGGCCGTGACCGACCTGGAGGCCACGATACGGTTCTACACTGGCTTGTTCGGCGCCGCGCCCAGCGTGGTGAAGCCGGACTACGCCAAGTGGATGCTGGAAGACCCGCGGGTGAACTTCGCGGTTTCCACCAAGGGCGTCACGGCGGGTAGCCGCGCCCCCGGGTTGGACCACCTGGGCATCCAGGTGGAGGACCAGGCTGAACTGGCCGAGGTCTATGGCCGGCTGCAGGCGGCCGATGCCCCGGTGCTGGAGGAAGGCGCCGTGACCTGCTGCTACCATCAGTCGGAAAAGAGCTGGATCAACGACCCGCAGGGTATCGCCTGGGAAGCCTTCCTGACCCATGGCGAGGCGACAACCTATGGCGATGGCGTCATCGGCCAGCCGCGGGTCCGCGGCGCGGTGCCGGAAGCCGCGGTGAAGACCGGCTGCTGCGCCCCTGCCGCCGCGCCGGCGCCGGTCGCCGCCTGCTGCGCCCCCGTCCAGGTGGCCTGAGGCAAGCGATGGTCGACCGCGTGTTCAACGTATTGTTCCTCTGCACCCACAACTCCGCACGGAGCGTTCTGGCGGAACGCTGCATCGAGGCGGTCGGCGGTGGGCGGTTCAAGGGCTTCTCGGCCGGCAGCACGCCCAGCGGGCGGATCAACCCGATGGCGCTGGCCCTGCTGGCCGAGCTTGGCATTGCCACCGATGGCCTGCGCAGCAAGTCCTGGGACGATTTCGCCAGGCCCGGCGCACCGCGGATGGACTTCATCTTCACCGTCTGCGACGACGCCGCCGGCGAGGTCTGCCCGGTCTGGCCCGGCCTGCCGATAACCGCCCATTGGGGCATGCCGGACCCTTCGGCCGGGCCGGGGACCGATGTGGAAAAAATGCTGGCCTTCCGCCAGACCTGGGCGGCGCTGGACCGCCGGCTACGCGCCTTCGCCGCCTTGCCGCTGGCCGCGCTGGACCAATTGACGCTTACCGCCCGCCTGAAGGAGATCGGCCGCCAATGACCGACGTCACCATCTTCCACAACCCGGCCTGCGGCACGTCCCGCAACACGCTGGCGATGATCCGCAATGCCGGCATCGAGCCGCGCGTGGTGGAATACCTGAAGACGCCGCCCAGCCGGCTGGAGGTGCAGGCCATGGTCTTCGCCGCCGGGCTGACGCTGCGCCAGGCGCTGCGCGAGAAAGGCACGCCCTTTGCCGAGTTGGGCCTGGGCGAGGCCGGCGTGACCGAGGCGCAGATGCTGGACGCCATCGAGCAGCATCCGATCCTGCTGAACCGCCCCTTCGTGGTGACGCCGCTGGGCACCGCGCTGTGCCGGCCCTCCGAGCGCGTGCTGGACCTGCTGACCGAGGCGCAGCGTGGCGCCTTCGCCAAGGAGGATGGCGAGCCGGTGGTGGATGCCGCCGGGAAGCGCGTTAAATGAGCCCGACGCTGAACCGCCGCCTGGTGGCCGAGGCGCTGGGCACCTGCCTGCTGCTGGCCGTCGTCGTTGGCTCCGGGATCATGGCGCAGCGGCTGTCCGGCGGGAATGTCGGCCTGGCGCTGCTGGCCAATGCGCTGGCCACCGGCTGCGCCCTGCCGGTGCTGATCCTGGTGTTCGGGCCAATCTCGGGCGCGCATTTCAACCCGGCCGTGACTCTGGTGATGGCCTTGCGCGGCGAGCTGGGCCGCAGCGCGAGCCTGGCCTATTGCCTGGCGCAGGTTGCCGGCGGCATCGCCGGCGTGGCGCTGGCGCATGGCATGTTCGGGCTGCCGCTGCTGGAGATCGGCACCCAGCCGCGCACCGGCTCGGCGCTGTGGCTGGCCGAGGCGGTGGCGACGGCGGGGCTGGTCTTCACCATCCTGGGCACGCCACGAGCGGCCACGCCCTATGCGGTGGGGCTGTACATCACCGCCGCCTATTGGTTCACCGCCTCCACCAGCTTCGCCAACCCGGCGGTGACGCTGGCACGCGGCTTCACCACCAGTTTCGCGGGCATTGCGCTGGGCGATGTGGCGGCCTTCGCGCTGGTGCAGGTGGCGGCGGCGCTGGCGGCGGCGGCGCTGTGGCGCTGGCTGGCGGCGGAGACGCGGCCGGCCTGAGGCGGGCATTGCCCGGGAGTGTGATCGGCGGAGGCGGCATCGCCGGAGACGTGAATCACACGACAGACCCTGGAGCATGTTCAAGCCGAGCGGATACGCGCGCCGGCGGCCTCAGCCCAGGCGCTTGCTCATGTGGGTGACGGTGCCGGCGGGGACCACCTCCTCCCGGTCCACCCGGTAGCCCAGGCGCCGGTAGAGGGCGATGTTCTCGACGAAGCGGGCATTGGTGTAGAGCCGCACCTCGGCCTGGCCGCGCTCGGCGGCGATCGCCTCCACCCGCGCCATCAGCGCGCGGCCCAGGCCCCTGCCCTGCCAGGCGGGCGCGACGGCGATGTTCTCCAGCAGCAGGTGGTCGGGCTGCGGGATCATCTCGGCCAGGCCTGCCAAGGTGTCGCCCTGGTACAGCAGTTCCACCAAGTGGTCGCGCAGCGCGGCGGCGTAGTCGGCGCCCATCGGCTTGGGTTCGCGGCCGAGCAGCGGCACCCATTTGGCATAGGCGGCGCGCGTCAGGTCGCGCACCGCGGCGGCGTCGGCCGGGGTGGCGCGACGGAACATGCTACCCCGCGGCGGTCAGCAGCCGGCCGCCGGCCAGGCGCAGCACGCGCTGCGGCTTTTCCACCCCGGTCAGCCGGTGGGTGATCAGGATCACCGTGCGGCCCTCGGTATTGTGCTCCAGCGTGCTGAGGAAGGCGCGCTCGGTGGCGGCATCCAGGCCGGCGGTGGGCTCGTCCAGGATCAGGATGGGCGCGGCGGAAAGCAGCACCCGGGCCAGCGCGATGCGCCGCGCCTGGCCGCCGGAGAACCGGGCACCGCCTTCGCCGCATTGGGTTTGCAGCCCGTCCGGCAGGGCGTGCACCAGTTCGGCGATGCCGGCGCGGTCCAGCGCGCGCCACAGCGCAGCGTCCGGCGCCAGGGGCGCGGCGATGCGCAGGTTGGCGGCGATGGTATCGTCGAACAGCCGGGCCTGCTGGGTCAGGCAGGTGACGCGGCGGCGGACATCGGCGCCTGGCAGGGTGGCCAGGTCGGTGCCGCCCAGGGTGATGCTGCCGGCCTGGGGCTCCGCCAGCTTCAGCAGCAGCGCCGCCAGGGAGGATTTGCCGGCACCGGACTGGCCGAGGATGGCGATGCGGCTGCCCTCCGGCAGTTCCAGGTCCAGCCCCTGCAGCACCGGCGGGCGGTCGGGCGACCAGCGGAACTCGACGCCCTTGAGCGACAGGGAAAAACCTTCGGGCTGCATCGGCAGGCCGCGCGGATCGGGCACCGGCGGCGCCTGGTCGGCGGCCTGGAACAGCCGGCGGGCGCTGGCGGCGGCGCTGGCCAGGGCGGCCCCGGCGCGCGGCATGGCGCCCAGCGGCTCGGCGGCGGCCAGCGCCAGGAACAGCGCGGCGATGGCCAGCGCGACCTGGCCACCCGCGAGACCCCAGGCCAGCGCGCCCAGCAGCGCGCCCTGGGCCAGCAGGCCGCCGCCGGCGCCGGCCAGCGCGGTGCGCCAGTGCAGGGCATGCTGGGCGCGGACCAGGGTGGCGCCGGCCTGGTCCACCGCGGCCAGGGCGCGGGGTTCGGCATTGGCGGCCAGGGTGTCCTCAAGGCCGGTCAGCGGGTCCACCACGGCGGCACGGAGCGCGCCTTGCGCCTCGGCCAGGGCGGTGCCGTCGCGGGCGGCGGCGGGGGCCAGCAGCAGCGGCAGCAGCAGCGCCAGCAGCAGGGGCAGGCCGAGGATCAGCGCCAGGACAGGCGCGCCGGCCAGCACCACCGCCACCGCCAGCACGGCGGCCAGCGCGGCGGCGGCCGGCACCAGGGCACGCAGATACAGGCCGTCCAGCGCCTCCACATCCGTGACCATGCGGCCCAGCAGGTCGCCGGCGCGGTTGAGGCCGAGCCCGGCCGGCAGGCGTTCCGCCAGGCGCTGGAAGAACCAGACGCGCGTGTCCGCCAGCGCCCGGAAGGTGGCGGCATGGGTGACCATGCGCTCGGCCCAGCGCAGCGCCGGGCGCAGCAGGATCAGCGGGCGCAGCCACAGCAGGGCCAGGACCGAGCCACCCGCCAGCGCCGCGGCGGCGCCCTGCCCGGCCAGGCCGAGCAGCGCCAGGCCCGCCAGCATGGCCAGCACGGCAACGCCCGCACCACCCCACAGCCACAAGCGGCGGCTGTGCCAGAGCGAGAGGACGCGGGAGAGGTCGGCCCACATTATTTTGCCCTCAATCGCGTCGCGCCGAAGGCACGCCTTTGGATCGCGCCGAAGGCACGCCTGAGGCGTGACGCGGGCGCATCGGCGCCCTTGGCCCCTTCGGAGCGCGATGGCATCGCGCCCGGGCACGCCCGCGGCGTGACGCCGGACTGCCGGCGGCGCCCCTCCGGGCGCTCGGCACGAAAAAGGTTCCGTGCCGTCATCGCTAATCCCCCGCCGCGCGGGCCAACGCCGCCGGGCGGCCGGCGTCGAGTTCCAGCACCTTCGGGAAGGCGGCGCGCAGCAGCGGCGAATGGCTGGCGATGACCACGGTGCGGCCGACCGCCAGGCGTTGCAGGCTCTCGATCACCTCGGCCTCGGTGGCGGGGTCCAGGTGGGCGGTGGGTTCGTCCAGCAGCACCAGCGGACTGTTGCGCAGGAAGGCGCGGGCCAGCGCCACGCGCTGCGCCTGGCCGCCGGAAAGCCCCCAGCCGGCCTCGCCCATCAGCGTGTCCAGGCCGTCAGGCAGGTCGGCGGCGAAGTCCGTCACCCGGGCGGCCTTCGCAGCGGCCTCCACCTGGGCGTCGGTGGCGTCGGGCCGGGCGAAGCGGATGTTGTCGCGCAGCGTGGCGCGGAACAGGTGGGCGCGCTGGCCGACATAGGCCGAAAGCCGGCGCAGTTCCGAGGGCTTGAGGGCCAGGATGTCGCGGCCATTGATGGCGAGGCGGCCGCTGTCGGCACTGCGGAACCCCATCAGCAGGCGGAGCAGGCTGGTCTTGCCGCTGCCGGACGGCCCCCACAGCACCAACGCCTCACCGGCATTGACGTGGAAGGAGACGCCATCCAGCGCCGGGCCGCGCAGCGCGTCGTAGGTCAGGCGAAGGTCCTGCGCGGTCAGCACCACCTTCTTCGGCACTTCCTGCAACAGCAGGCCCTGCGGTTCGGGTTGGGCCAGCAAGGGCGCCAGGGCGGCGGCGGCGCCGCGGGCGCTCATCGCCTCATGGTAGGCGGCCGAGAAGGCGCGCAGCGGCGCGAAGAAGGCGGGCACCAGCAGCAGCGGGAACAGCGACCCGCCCGGCCGCTGCCAGGCCATCAGCGCCAGCGCGGCGGCCGAAAGCAGTTCCAGCGCCACCGAGGACAGGAAGGCGACGCGCAGCACCTTCATGGTGCGGCGGCGCAGGTCGTCGGCGGCCAGGCGCAGCGCCTCGGCCTCGTCCTCCTGCCGGTTGAACAGCACGATGATCGGCAGGCCGCGCATCCGGTCCAGGAAGCGGCCGGAGAGGCGTGACAGCGCGTCGAATTGGCGGCGGCTGGCCTGGGCGGCGCCGATGCCGGTGATGGCCTGCGCCACCGGCACCAGCAGCCCGGCGCCCAGCAGCAGCAGGCCGGCCTGCCAATCCACCACGGCAGCGGCGGCGGCGATGGCGAGCGGGCCGAGCACCGCCAGCGCCGCGGCGGGCAGCCACTTCGAGAAATAGCCGTCCAGCGCCTCCACCCGGTCCACCGCCAGGGCGGTGCGTTCGCCGACCGAACGCGGATCCTCGGTGTTCAGCAGCCGCGCGAAGATTCGGCGGCGCAGGCTGGCGCGGGCGGCGGCGCCGGCGGCCAGCTGTGCGCGTTCCTGCGCCAGGGCAAGCGCCGCCATGGCCAGCGCCAGGCCGGCGGCGGCGTAAAGCTCGTCCCAGCCGGCGTCATCGCGCCCCAGCAGCGCGCCGAGCAGCCGCGCCAAC
The DNA here is from genome assembly GCA_903835235.1 of uncultured Rhodospirillales bacterium. Taxonomy (GTDB): domain Bacteria; phylum Pseudomonadota; class Alphaproteobacteria; order Acetobacterales; family Acetobacteraceae; genus CAIMOR01. Next base: position 19,365 of record CAILMF010000079.1, on the reverse strand, counting down.
AGCCAGGCCTGGGCGATGCCGCAGCCTATGCCAGCCAGGCCCAGCAGCACCGGCGCCAGCACGCGGGAACCCATCGCCCGGGCCTCGCGCTGCAGCACTCGGCCGGGCGAAGCCTCCGGGCGTTCGGAGGAAGTGGAATCCATGGGGCGGTTCTCTACGCCATCGGCGCGCGGCTGGCGACGGGGCGCGGCGGAGGACGCTTGCGGAAAGCGGCAGCGGCGGCAGATTGTGCGGCATGACCGCATCGCCCCTGCCCTCCCATGGCCGCTACACCTACGCCCCCTGGCCCGAGCGGCCGCGCTACACCTGGCCCGACGGGGCGAAGCTGGCGCTGTACCTGGGGGTGAACCTGGAGCACTTCGCCTTCGGCGAGGGCCTGGGCGCCGAACTGGCCCCCGGCGGGCCGCAGCCGGACGTGATGAACTACGCTTGGCGGGACTACGGCAACCGCGTCGGCGGCTGGCGCCTGCTGGAGCTTTTGGACGAGCTGGCGCTGCCGGCCACCGTGCTGCTGAACACCGCGATGTACGGCTACGCGCCGCAGCTGGTGGCAGCGCATCGGGCGCGCGGCGACGAGATGGCCGGGCACGGCCGGACCAATTCGGAACGCCAGAGCGTGCTGGACGAGGCCGGCGAGCGCGCGTTGATTGCCGAGAGCACCGCCGAGATGACCCGCCACGAAGGCCGCGCGCCGCGCGGCTGGCTCTCCCCTTGGATCGCCGAGAGCCTGACAACGCCGGACCTGCTGGCCGAGGCCGGCTACGCCTACACCCTGAACTGGTGCATGGACGACCAGCCGGTGTGGATGCGGACGCGCGCCGGCCGGCTGCTCAGCATTCCCTACCCGCAGGAGGCCAACGACATTCCCGCCATCGTCGGCCGCAAGGACGGCGCGCAGCAATATGCCGACCTGGTGCTGGCGGATTTCGAGGAGCGGCTGGACCAGGTTTCGCGCGACGGCATTCCGCAGGTGATGGGCGTGGCGCTGCACCCGTATATCGTCGGGCAGCCCTATCGGCTGCGGGCGCTGCGGCGGGCGTTGCAGGCCATGCTGGAACGGAAGGACGCCGTTTGGGTTACAACCGCCGGCGGCATCTGCGACCACATGCTGGGCCTGCCCGAAGGAAACATCCCATGAAGCGCCTTGCCCTGCTGCTGCTGACCCTCGGTGGTTGCGCCGGGGGCGAGAGCACCGTGCGGACCGTGCCGACGGTGGACCTGAACCGCTATGTCGGCACCTGGTACGAGGTGGCGCGCTACCCCAATCGCTTCGAGGATGGCAGCCGGCTGGACTGCGCCGACGTGACCGCCGACTACGCGCTGCGGCCGGATGGCCAGGTCAGCGTCATCAACCGCTGCCGCAACCTGGCGGATGGCGAACGCCGGGACGCCCGCGGCACCGCCTATGCGGTGGAAGGCGCGGCGGGGGCGAAGCTGCGGGTCAGCTTCTTCTGGCCGTTCTATGGCGACTACTGGGTGCTGGGCCTGGCGCCGGACTACAGCTGGGCCGTGGTGGGCGACCCCGGGCGGGACTACCTGTGGGTGCTGTCGCGCACCGCCGTGCTGCCGGCCGGTGCCTTCGCCGCGGCGATGGAGAGTGCGAAGGCGCAGGGCTTCGATACGGCGCGGTTGAAGTGGACCACGCAGGCGGCGCGATAACGCTGCCTCGCGCGCCACACAACTTGACGCTTTACCCAGAACGATAAGCATTCCATCCTTTCCGATAGCGTAAGGTAGTACGATCGGGAGGGATAAATGGGCGGGAACAACCGTGGCCCAGGCTGGAAACGCCTGGCACTGGTCATGGCGATGACGTTGGTCAGTACGTTAATGGTGGCCTGCACAGCGCATTTCGATGCGCCGAATCAGGATGCTACATCATTGCTGCAGGTTAACCCGCTATCGCCATCTGCAGCGGCGCATTTTGATCGGGAATGGCCCACCACCCCGGTGCGATGGCGGATCGACCCGGCCTGCCTGTCGCCGGGCAATCTGCCCGACCCCGGTGTTTCCCGACAGTCCCTGGCGCGCCTCTGCGCCCAAGCGAATGCTTCGCGGAATGACCCGAGTGTCAACCTGTATGCCGATTTCATTGCCATCGCGCTCTCTGGCGGTGGCAGCAAGGCATCCATCTTCGCTGGCGAGGCGATGTTCATGCTTGATCGCCTGGGCCTGCTCGGCCAGACTGACATGCTCTCCGCGGTATCAGGTGGTTCCTATGCTGCGGCGTTGTATGCGCTCTCCTGCGACCGGGACGACGAACGCTGCCTTGCGGCACGCCCGGGCCGCTCGCCCCGGCCCGCTTGGGATTACGCGCGGATCATGAAGGCACTGGAATTCGGCAACCACGGCCTGCTGGGCCAGCTTGGCCAGCGCGTGCTCACGCCAGGCGCCCCGTTCAATGTCAGTACCAATGGATTCGCTGAATTTCTGGAACGCAACTACCTCAGCTCACAGCTACCGTCGTCGGGGCCGCGGCCGCAGTATACCTTTGGCGACCTCAACCCGCGACGGCCCCACCTTTTCCTCAACTCAACCGTCTCCACCGCCAACCGCTTCGAAATCGAAAAGCCTGGGCAAAACTGCAACCGAGCGGCCAGGCAGCCAAGCCTCGACGAATGCTTCCTTCGGCGGCGCACCCCTGAGGAACAACTCCATTTTGCATTTACTGATTTCTACTTTCGCCAGCTCGGCTCAAGAATTTCGGAGTTTCCGCTGAGCCTGGGAATTGCTGGTGCCTCAGCCCATCCCTTGCTGATCGAGTATCTGCGCCTGAAGGACCATCGGCAGTCGCAACCCCGCCAGCCTCCATTTTATCTCCTCAGCGACGGCGGCAACGTGGACAACCAGGGCTACATGGAAGTCGCTATGGTCATGCAGGAGATCATCAACCGGCAGCGTCGCTCCGACACCAATCCGCACTTTCAGGCCAACAATGCAGACTGCGTTGCCAACCGGAAGGAGAATGAGCGCACCTGCCTGGAGGCCTTCGGTCCGACCGACCGGGCGCTGATCTTCGCGATCAACTCTGGGCTTGTACAGGCGACAGGGGTCTCCCCCAGCGGCCGCTATCGTCCGAGTTTGCTGACAACGATCCTGCCGCCGGCATCCATGCTCGATCCGGCATTGACCTCGATCGACGTGTATTCAGCTATCCAGAACAGCGCCCACGAGGAAGGCTACCAGGGGCAGTTGGGGCGCGCCCTGACCCAGCTCTACCGCAGCGGCGTCATCAATAAGGAAGACGGGCTGCCCATCAGGGCGATGGAGATCGGCCTGGTAACGCTGGATGGATATGCCGGCGGAGGCCGCGCTGCGGTCAACGACGCGCTGGCACTGGGAGAGAACCCGGATGTCGACGGGACCGACCCTGAAAATCGGCGCGGGCTGGCCTATCGCCGGGACACGCATCAGCGCGCTTGGGCACGGTTGCGAACACCCGCCGCTCAACGAGCCCTATCTCTGCTCCCAGCGACTGCGACGGCCCAGGCGGGGAGTGGCGGCATCCACCCGCAATGCCTGTTCGAAAAGAGCAAGGCTGCGGACAGTACGGGCGGGATGCTGGGGATTACGGCCAACCAGTCGCAATGCGTCAGGGCCGCGGCACGCTGGGCAACGGCGCTCCGCGTCCAGGAACTGTGCAACGACATCGCCCAGGCACAGAAGCCGTTGAACCATCCCGGCCCCTTCGATCAGGCCTGCCGCAATGGCGCGCTGCGCTTACTGGAAGAGCTCCCGCCTTTGCATTGCAACATGCTGGACGAAGAGGACGACGCAGCGGAGCGAACGCGCATCACCGACTTCATGTCTGCGGTACGGGACCAGCGGGAATCAAGGCCTGAGGATGCCTACATGCTGCCGGCCGAGAACTGCTCCGTGGACAACGCCAGTCCAATTCCGAGGGCGCTGCTGCCCCTCACGCCTGCAGCAGCGTCGCCAAATAGAACGGCTTCCGGTGCTCGGCGGTGATGCTGAGCGCCGGGCACCAGCGGAAGGCGTCGTGGATGCGGGTGCTGCGGCGGCTCTCGGGGTCGGCGCGGAAGAAGTAGTGGTTGGCCAGCAGGCAGACCCCGCCCGGCTTCAGCAGCCGCGCCACCCGCATGGCCATGGCCTTCAGCAGCGCATCCGGCAGTGGCGAGAGGTAGTAGAGCACGTCCGCCACGGTCACGAGGTCGAACTGGCCGTCCAGCGCCTCCGGCAGGGCGGTGATGTCGTGGCAGGCGTAGCTGATGTTCGGCAGGTCGGCGCTGCGGCGGGCGGCTTCCACCAGGGCTGAGGGGGCGATGTCCACGCCCAGCACCTGGTCGGCGCGGCTGGCCAGGTGCCGGCTCAGCAGGCCCAGGCCGCAGCCCAGGTCCAGCGCATGGCTGAAGCGGCGGTTCGGCAGCAGGCTGGCCAGCACCTCATACTTGCGGGCCTGGTAGCGGTAGCGGGAGGAGCCGGAGGCCCAAGGGTCGGCGCTTTCGGCATAGACGCTTTCCAGCGCCGCGGCCTGGCCCAGCTTGGCCCGACGCTTCTCGATCTTCGCGTCGGTCCGGGCGCTTTGCAGGAACAACCCGATATCGCGGGCGGACATGAAGAAACCCAAGGCCGTATCCCCCCGCGATGGCACATTCGCGAGGGGGTTTTGGCATGTTCCCCCGCAGGGGCAAACCGCTACCTGATGGCGGCGAGGTAGCGCTCCAGCAAGGCGCGGCCTTCGGGGCCGGCCTTCTGCGCCCATTCCTCGCGCTGGGTGTCGCCAATGCGGCGCAGGCCCACCAGCAGGGATTCCGGCGCGCGGGAGACGACCATGCCCTGGCTGCGCAGGCGCTGGGTCATCACCGTCTCGCTTTCCTGCGCGCCGGCGCGGGCGCGGGCGGCGGCCTTGGTGGCGGCGGTGCGGAAGGCCGCCTGCAGTTCCGGCGAAAGGGCCTGGAAGGCGCGGGTGTTCACGAAGACCGCGTTGCGGGTCAGCGTGAAGCCGACATCATAGACATAGCGGCAATAATCCCAGGCCGCGCTGTCCACGCCGGTCTGCGCGCTGGTGATCATGGTGTTGGCAATGCCGGTGGCGAAGGCCTGCGGCACGTCGGCGGCCTGCACCGTCACCGGCGTGGCCCCCAACAGCTCCGCCATGCGGGAGATGATGGGCGACTGGGCGCGGAAGCGGACGCCGCGCAGGTCGTCCACCGTCTTCAGCTCGGTCTTGGAATAGAAGGCCTGGGACGGCCAGCTGGCCACGTAGAGCAGCGTCAGCCCCTGCCGCGCCATGCGGGCTTCCAGCGCCGGGACCGTCACCTCGTTGAACTTCAGGATCTTGTCCCAGTTGTCCGCCAGGAAGGGGATGAAATCCATTTCGAACAGCGGGTCTTCATTGCCATAGGCGCCCAGCAGCACCTCGCCCATCTGCGCCTGGCCGGTCTGCACCGCGCGCTTGATCTGGGCCAGCGGCATCAGGCTGGCATTGCTGTGCAGGGTGATGCCGAGGCTGCCATGGCTGGCGGCCTCGACCTCGGTGATCATGCCGCGGATGGCCTGGGTGTGGTAATTGGCCTCCGGGTAGGCGGTGGCCATGGTCCAGCGGGTCTGGGCCAGGGCACCGGCCGGCAGGGCGGCGGCCAGGGGCAGGGCCAGCAGCGACCGCCGGCTGAGGAAAGGGGCGCGCAAGATCATCACCTGATCGTCTCCGATATGGTGTGGTCCCGGCGTGGTGCTCCCCAGAACGACTATGCCTTCGTTCAGCTGGCTTGGCCAGTTCGGAAGCCGCCTGCCGCTGCGTGACGCCACCGATTTCCATTCATTGCGTCATGCTATGAAAATAGCTATTTTGCAGAACAGACAGTAAATATCAATCTTCTATGTCGATTTCATTATATTTATACTGCCAAATCAGCCTATATGAAAATACTATTTTTGACAGGAACTCTTCTCGAACGTCATCTCGGCAAAACACTAATAATGCTTCCGCAGCCTCAAGAACCGATTTCGCTCGATCGAACCTTCCTTTCTGTATCAATGCTGATTCTATATCCATCAATTCATCAAAAATCTGCATTGCATTCACAGCAACGGGGTCAGATTTATACTCATCGATCAGGTGGTCCATAGCCCTCGCCTCCTCGAAGGGAGAATCGCCTTTTGGCGAAACTCGCGACGTGATTACAACCTTAACGGGAACATACCGTCAATCAGTATATTCGAAGGATAATCCATTCACCCAAGCACTCGTTTTGGTATCGCTTGCATGTTCGGCCGAGGGGGGGGGGGGCGTCGCCGCCAAAGCTGCACGAACCAGCGCAGTTCACGCTTTGCGCGGTTCGTCCAGCAAGGCGCCTCGGCGGAAGTCCGCACCATATTCCGTCTCTGCTCAGGGAAATCAGCGGAACAGGCTCTGGAGGATGGAGGGCGACTGGTTGGCGATGCTCAACGCCTGGGTGCCCAGCTGCTGGCGGATCTGCATGGCCTGCAGCTTGGCGGATTCCTTCGCCATGTCGGCGTCCACCAGCGCGCCCAGGCCGCTGCTCTGCGCGTCCACCACATTGTTGTTGTAGGTCACCTGCGCATCCACGTAGTTCGCGTAGCTGCCGAACATGTTCATCTGCGTCAGCGTGCTGTTGATCGTCGCGGTCAGCACGCCGGTCGTGGTCAGCGCCGCCACCGCATCGCCGGCGGTCCAGGTATTCGCCGCAGATACCGCGTCGTAGATGTTGGTCACGGCCTTGTAGCCGTTGAAGGTGTAATAGGTGCCGGAGCCATCCTGCACCACGCTGACCAGCGTCGTCGCCGGGTCGTTCAGAATGTTCACTCCGTTGTAGGTGGCATCCTTGATGAAGCTGTTCATCGCGTTGGTCAGCTGCTTGACCTGCGCCTGATACTGGCTGCGCTGGCTTGCGGTCAGCGTGCCGTCGGCTAGCTTCACCGTCACGCTCTGCAACTGCTGCAACTGGTCGGAGACGTTCTGCATCGCCACGCTGGTCACCTTCAGCAGGCCGGAAGCCGAGCCCAGCTGCTGGTTGGCGGACTGTGTCGCGCCGATATCGCCGCGGATGCGCTCGGCCACCGCATAGGCGGCGCCGTCATCCTTGGCGTCGGCCACCCGGTAACCCGTGGCGATGCGCTTCTGGGTTGCCTGCAGGTCGGCCGTGGTGTCGGTCAGCGACTGCAGCGCCACCATGGCGCTGTTGTTGGTGTTGATCGAGAAGGTCATTGAGGATTTTCCCTTGTTGCCACCCCGATCTTCGGGGCAACAACAGGTTGGATCGTCAAATCTAACAATCGCTTAAAGCAGCAACTAAAATCGCCCGGCAATGTTCCGACGCAAGTACTCAGGCATTACCCGATGCGTCGCGCCGCCAACCGTTCGCGCTTCACCCTTTTCTATTTCCGGCGATGTGGGGTCAATATCGTAATTTTCGACTTTTTGAGCGAAATTTGAAGCATACTCCATTCAAAAGTATAGTTTTTGTGATTTTATATTATTTTTTGCACTCTTTCCTATTGGGATGCGAACGGGATACCGCCCTCGGGCCGCGTCGGAATTGCCGCGCGGGAAATTCTGGTCGGCGCTCTCCGGCAGCGGGGCACGCCCGGCAGCGGCCACCGGTTCAGCCCAGCTCGAAGCTGGTGATGCCCCAGACCCGGGCGGCGGCGAAGGCCAGCGGCGGGCGGGTGTACATCCGCGCGGTCTCGAACACCGGGGCCATGCCGGCGCGCTCGGCCAGGGCCACGGCGGCGCGGTGTGGCTCGGCCACGTCCAGGAAGAGCGGGCCGGGCGGCGCGGCGCTGGCCAGGGCGGCGAACAGCGTCTCGGCGGCGGCCTGGTCGTCGGCGAAGAGCGGGCCGAGCTTGGCGCCGGCCGGACAGGGCCGCATGACGCCGAGGCCGGCGATGGCGCCGTCCCGCACCACGGCGAGCGCGACATGGCCAGGCTGGGTCAGCCAGGCGCGCAGGAAGGCCTCGCGCTCGGCCGGGACGCAGGCGCGGTCATAGGCGGCGATGGCGGCGAAGGGCAGCGTGGCCGCGGGCACCACGGCGCCGGCGGGTGGCGGGGCCGGGCGGGCGCCCTGCATGCCGTAGCGGATGTTGCGGTGGGCCAGGGTGAAGCCGGCGCGGCGGTAATTGTCCTGCTGCGCCACCACGCCATCCAGGCCGACGCAGCGGCCTTCCAAATGGCGCATGGCGCGCTGCCACAGCGCCAGGCCCAGGCCGCTGCCACGGTGTTCCGGCCGGACGATATAGCAGCCGAGGAAGCCGTAATCGGCGCCGTAGCGCACCACGCTGATGCTGGCGACGGGGGTGCCGTCCAGCTCACCCAGCCAGAAGCCACCGGGGTCGGCGGCCCAGAAGGCCTCGGCGTCCCGCGGGCCAGGGTTCCAGCCTTCCGCGGCGGCCCAGGCGATGGCCAGGTCCAGCTCGGGGCGGATCATCGGGCGGCAGCGGTAGTTGGCCGGCGGCGCGGCCCCCGGCAGGTCGGGCGTGGTCACACCATCACGTCCCCACCATTGGGCGACAGGCAGGCACCGACATAGAAGTCGCCCCCAGGCCCGGCCAGCAGCAGCGCGGTGGCGGCGATATCCTCCACCCGGCCGATGCGGCCGACCGGGAGTTGCCTGGCGATCATCGCCTGCCATTCCGGGCCGCGGGCGCGGGTCAGGTCGGTGTCGACCGGCCCTGGGGCGATGGCGTTGACCAGCACGCCGCGCGGCGCTCCCTCCCACGCCAGGGCACGGGTGAAGCCGAGGATGGCGCCCTTGGCGGTGATGTAGGGCGTGATGTTCGGGCCGCCCTTGAACACCAGCTGGCTGCACTGGTTGATGATCTTGCCGCGGCCGCGCGTTACCATGCCGGCGAAGACGTGCTGCGCCATGAAGAACATGCCCTTCACATGCACATCCATCATGCGGTCGTAGGTCGCCTCGGTCACGCCCTCGAACGGGCCGCGGATATTGATGCCGGCGTTGTTCATCAGGATGTCGCAGGGGCCGAGCGCGGCTTCGGCGGCCTCGGCGAAGCGCCTGGTGGCGGCGATGTCGGAGACGTCGGCGTCGAAGGCAAAGGCGCGGCGGCCCATGGCGGTAACTTCAGCGCACAGGCTGGCGGCGTGCTCGGCATCGTCCATGGCGCAGATCGCCACATCGGCGCCGGCATCGGCGAAGGCGAGCGCGATGGCGCGGCCAATGCCGCGGCTGCCGCCGGTGACGTAGGCGACCTTGCCGGCGAGGGGGTGCGGGTTCATGCGCGGTCTCCGTTTCGGCCACCAGGGAACCGCAGCCGGGGCGGCTGTGCAACCTGGCCTGGCGTGGTAAGGCGCGCGCCATGACCGAGACCGTTTCCCCCGCGGCCATCCAGGCCACCATGCGCGCCGGCGTACCGCTGACCGAAGCCTGGGGCGTGGAGGTGCTGAGCGCCGCCGATGGCGTGGCGTTGCTGCGCCTGCCGCATGCGCCGGTGCTGCTGCGGCCCGGCGGGGTCATCTCCGGCCCGGCGCTGATGGGCCTGGCGGATGCCGCCTTCTGGTGCGCCATGCTGTCGCTGAGCGAGGGCAAGGACGAGAGCCTGACCAGCAACCTCAGCATCAGCTTTTTGCGCCGGGTGCCGCCACGCGCCGTGCTGGCGGAGGCGCGGGTGCTGAAGCGCGGCCGTACCCTGGCCTATGGCGAGGTGAATATCCGCAGCGAAGGCGCCGAGGATGTATTGGCCCATGTCACCACCACCTGGGCCGTGGCGAAGTAGCCGAGGGTGGCCGGGCATTCCATTGCCTGGCTGTCATCCCTACAATGCCGTCAACCGGGAATCGATATCATGCGCTTGAAGACCCTGCTGCCGGCCCTGCTCGGCGCGCTGCTGCTGCTGGCCGCCCCACCGGCGCGGGCCACCGACGAGATCCAGGTCTATACCGGGGAGGTCGCCGCGCCTGGCGAATGGTCCCTGCTGCAGCACCTGAATTACGGCTTCACCCGCCGCAAGGGCACCGACCGCAGCATGATCAACGCCTTCCGGACCGTGAACGGCACGCCGGAGCTGGCCTATGGCGTGACCGATTGGTACGAGACCGGCCTGTACCTGCCCTTCGCCGCGCGGGATGACCGGTTCTTCCCGGGCGGGGCCAAGTTCCGCAACCTGTTCGTCTCCCCGGATGCGCCGAACCGCACCTTCTTCTACGGCCTCAACACCGAGATTTCCTGGGCGCCGCAGCGCTTCTCCCGCAGCCGCTGGAACGTGGAGTTCCGGCCGATCCTGGGGCTGAACCTGGGGCGCTGGCAGATCGTGAGCAACCCGATCGTTGGCATTGGTCTGGGCGGCAAGCAGCCGGATGCCTTCCTGCCGGCCAACCGCATCTTCTACACCGTGCGGGAAGACCTGGCGGTGGGCGTGGAGACCTATTCCGACATGGGCAGCTTCGGCCATTTCGGCAAGTTCAACCAGCAGGCCCACCAGGTCTTCGCCGCCGCCGATTTCCAGCTGTTCGGGCTGGACGTGAATTTCGGCGTGGGCCGCGGCGTCACCCCGGCCAGCGACCGCTGGATGGTGAAGACGATCTTCGGCTTCAGCTTCTGAAGGTCACGCCGGCTTAAGCGCGCCCGGAGGCGGGCGGGTACATAAGGCCAGAGAAGCGCGGCTATTCCACCGTCGCGCCGGAAGCCCGCACCGCCTCGCGCCAGCGTTCGATATCGGCGCGCAGGAAGGCGGCGAATTCCGCGCTGCTGCCGGCGACGATCCGCACGCCCTGCGGCTCCAGCTTCTCGCGCATCGCCGGGCTGGTCATGGCCGCCTGGATGGCGCCGTGCAGCCGGGCGATGACCGCGGGCGGGGTGCCACCGGGGGCGAGGAAGCCCTGCCAGCCCACAGCGTCGAAGCCCGTGACGCCCTGCTCGGCCAGGGTCGGCACGTCCGGCGCCTGGGGCAGGCGCTGGGCGCTGGTGATGCCCAGCGCGCGCACCGCGCCGCTGCGCATCTGCGGCAGGGAGGTCGGCGGGTCGTTGGACAACGCCTCCACCTGGTGGCCCAGCAATGCCTGCAGCGCCGGGGCGGCGCCGCTATAGGGCACATGCGTCAGTTGGATGCCCGCGCGCAGGGTGAACAGCACGAAGGCCAGATGCGGGAAGGTGCCGTTGCCGGCGCTGCTGAAGTTCAGCGCGCCGGGGCGGGCGCGGGCATCGGCGATGAAATCGGCCAGGGTCCGGTAGGGCGTGGCGCCGTGCACCAGGATGAAGTTGGGCACCGCGACGGCCTGGATGATCGGCGCGAAGGCGACCAGCGTTTCGTAGGGCAGGGATTTGTACAGGCTGGGGTTCACCGCCAGGTTGGTGTTGCCCAGCAGCAGCGTGGTGCCATCCGGCGCCGCCTGGGCGACGACGCGGGCGCCGACGATGCCGCCGGCACCGGGGCGGTTGTCGATGACCACGGGCTGGCCGAGCCGTTCGCGCAGTGCTTCCCCCACCAGGCGGGCCATGACATCCGCCAGGCCGCCGGGTGGGAAGGGCACGACGATTGAAATGGGCTGTGCCCGGGCCGGCAGGGTGGCCAGCGCCAGCATCAAGGCGGCCAGGATGGCGCGCATGGGGGTTTCCTCCGGCTGTTCTTGCGGGCCATGCTGCCACCTGGCGCCGGCGGCGCAAACAGGGGGAGTTCAAGCGATGTCCAAGCCCGTGACACTGGAATTGCTGAAGCAGATCGGCCTGGCCTTCTGCAGCCGGGATGTCGACCGGATCATGAGCTACTTCACCGAGGACGCGATCTTCTACATGGCATCAGGGCCGGAGGCGGTGGGCCGCACGATCGTCGGCAAGGCCGCCATTCACAAGGTGCTGGCGGACCGGTTCGCGGTGATCCCCGACATGTACTGGGCGCCGGAATACGACCTGGTGGCCGGGCCCAACAACGGCGTCAGCGTGTGGCGCGTTACCGGCACGCATGCCGATGGCACCAGGCTGGACGCCCAGGGCTGCGACCTGTTCGAGTTCCGCGACGGGCTGATCTGGAAGAAGGACACCTACTGGAAGATCGTCCGGCCGGATTGAGGTTGCCCGGCCGGATGCGCCGTGCTGCCGGGGACCCGGCACGCCCCCTTGGCGGCAGGCGCAGCGCGCGTAACACTCGGCCAAAAGCAGAGGAAGCGCCGCCATGGATTTTGGCCAGTTCAACCTGATGAGCTATCGCGACGCGGGCACCCGCGCCGCCGACGTGTACGACCTGGCCGTGGCGCAGGTGAAGGCCGCCGAGCAGGCCGGCTTCAGCACCGCCTGGTTCGCCGAGCATCACTTCTCCAACTATTCGGTCTGCCCCAGCCCGCTGATGATGGTGGCGCGCTGCGCCGGGGAAACCACGCGGATCAAGCTGGCCAGCGGCGTCGTCATCGTGCCGATGTACCAGCCGGCGCGGCTGCTTTCCGAAGTGGGCATGGCGGATGCGCTGACCCATGGGCGGCTCGTGCTCGGCATCGGCAATGGCTACCAGCCCTATGAGTTCGAGCGCTTCGGCGAGGATTTGAAGGACGCCACCGCGAAGACGCTGGAGTTCATGGAGATGCTGGACCTGGCGCTGACGCGGGACAGCTTCAGCTACGAAGGCCAGCACTACCGCATGGCGGAAACCCACATCGCCAGCCGGCCGGTGCGGCCTGGCGTGCCGCCGGTGTGGGTGGCCGGCGACAACCCGGCGCTGCACGCTCTGGCGGCGCGCAAGGGCTGGCCGGTGATGGTCACGCCGCGCCACTTCACCCCCGCCCTGCTGGCCGCCGCCAAGGCCAAGCTGGCCACCACCTGGGCCGCCGCCGGCGCCGATGCGGGGGCGATGCGCTTCGCCACGCTGCGGCACATGTGCGTGACCGACGACAAGGCCGAGGCGATGCACTTCCTGGACCATGTCCGCTACCAGATGCGGATGAGCCAGAACCTGCGGCTACGCGAGCAGGCCCTCCAGGGCGGCATCCTCGTGGAGAAGCCCTGGGTGGGCGAGCCGACGCTGGAGCAGATGGCCGAGAGCTTCATGGTCGGCGACGCGCACACCATCGCGGAGCGCCTGGTGGCCGAGATCAAGGCCGCCAACCCCTGCCACTACCTGCTGCAATTCCAGGCCAGCGGCACCAGCCTGGCGCTGGCGCTGCGCAGCATCGAACGCTTTGCGACCCAGGTGCGGCCGCTGCTGGAAAAGGCGCTGGGTCCGCTGGACCGCATCGGCGAGCCGGAGGCCGCGCCTGATCCGCGCAGGCGGGATCGCCGGAGCGGTGAATCAGTCGCGCAGCAGGTTTCAGCATGAGCGCCGCCTACGAGGTTCGGGCGCACAACCTCTCCAAGGCGTCGGAGAACCGCATCCACGCCGACGACGTGGCGCAGAAATTCGGCTTCACCGGGGCGCTGGTGCCGGGGGTGGAGGTTTATGCCTACGCCATCCATCCCGCCGTGGCGCGCTGGGGCCGGGCCTGGCTGGAGCACGGCAGCGCCGAGGCGCGCTTCTTCAAGCCGGTCTATGATGAGGCGATGGTGCAGGTCAGCGCCACCCCGGCCGGAGAGGGCCTGGCACTGCTGGTGGAGAGCGCCGGCGTGGAGTGCGCCCGCGGCAGCGCCGCCCTGCCCCCGCCCAAGGCCGCACCGGATGCCGCCGCCTGGGCCTGGCGCGACCCGCCGCCCGAACGCCCCGCCGCCACCGAGGCGCTGCTGGCGCCGGGCACCGTGCTCTGCGCCGCGCCGCAGATGCTGGCCTCGGACTACCTGGACAGCGTGCGCGAGACCGAGGCGCTCTACCTCGCCGAAGGGCTGGCCCACCCCGGCCAGATCCTGCGGCTGTGCAACCGCGTGCTGACCGAGAATGTGGTCATGGGCGTGTGGATCCATGTCGGCAGCGCCGTGCGAAACTTCAGCGCGGGACGCCTGGGGGAGGTGGTGACGGCGCGCGGCCTGGTGCTGGCCGAGGGCGACCACAAGGGGCACAGGCTGGCCGAGTTGGACGTGGTGGTGCTGGGCGAGGATGGCCGGATGCTGGCGCGGGTGCGGCACAACGCCATCTGGCGGCCGCGCGGGCTTTAGAGCCGTTTCACCGCGACCCTGCGCGATGAAACGGCTCCACCATTTGGGAGGGTCGCATTTTCCGAGTCGGCGAGCGTATCCGCTCGCCTTGAAAATGCTCTACCGGCCGCCACCCTCGGCCTGCATGCGGTCGCGCAGGATGCGGTTGATTTCGGTCTGGTAGTGCGGGCCGCGCTGGCGCAGCCAGGCGAGCACGTCCATGTCCAGGCGCAGGGAGATCGCCTCCTTCCGCGGACGGAAGGCGCGCTGCCAATGCTCGGCCGGCGCCTCGGGAATGTCGTCGGTGTCGACGGCGCGGGCCTCCAGCGCCTTGAGTTGCGCCTGTTGGTCCGGGCTCAGCGCGGGGTCAGGGGCCGAAGCCTTCATAGCGTCGTCTTTCATGCGTCGTCGCCTTTCGCAGACCGATGACCCGCACGCGCTGGTCGTCGTCGGGGTCCGGATAGCTGTGCACCACCAGCACCAACGTCACGCCGCCGACCACGCCGATGGCATGCCAGCGTTCCTCGGCGCCGACATGCCGGTCGAACACCAGGGTCACCAGCGGGTCCCCGAAGACCAGGGCGGCGAAGGAGAAGTCCAACCCATGCTTCAGCCGGTTGGTGGCTTCCTTGGCCGGATCCCACTCGAAGATCATCGCCTGAGGGGCCGCCGATACCGTGCGATATCGTATAGACAAATATGTATATACAACGGTAGGGCGACGATCAAGGGTTCAGTCCTGCCGGTCCCTGGCCCGGGCCCGCGCCACGTTCCAGGCCACGCCCAGCGCGCGGAATTCATGGCCCAGGATGGTGTTGAGCCGGCTTTCCACCGGGGCCGCAATCTCCCGCAGCGGCACGCCGGCGCTGGCCTTGGCCAGTTCCTGGCCCAGCGCCGTCGCCAGGCCCACGCCGCGGCCGTTGCAGCCATTCCAGGCCAGCACGCCCGGCGCCAGGTCGTACACATGCGGGCGCTTGTCGGCAGTGCCGGCCAGGTGGCCCCACCAGACGTAGTCGAACCGCACCTCCTGCCCGATCTGCGGGAAGACGCGGCTGAGGCGCTCCGCCAGGCGGTCGCGGATGCGGCCTTCCCAGCCGAAGGGCACCACCAGCCCGCCGCCGGTCACCAGGCGCCCGCTTTCGTCGAAGCGGCAGAAATACAGGTCGCCGCGGGTGTCGCTCATGGCGTGGCCGCGCGGCAGGATCGACTTGCGGATGTTGTCGCTCAGCACGCTGGTGGCCATCTGGTAGCTGCGCACCGGCACCAGGCTGCGCGCCAGCCTGGGCCACAGCCCGGGCGGGGTATAGGCGGCGGTGGCGATGATGACGCGCTGCGCCTGCAGCGTGCCGCCGGGGGTCTGCACCTGCCAACCACCGCCGGTGCGGCTGAGGCCCTGGGCCGGGCTGCGGGTTTTTATCTGCGCCCCGGCATCCATGGCGGCGCGGGCCAGGCCGCGGGCGAAGGCCAGCGGGTTGATCCGGCCGCCCGTCGGGTTCTCCCACCCACCATGCCAATGGTCGGTGCCGGTCAGCGCGGCCATCTCCTCCCGCCCCACCACGCGCACCGGGGCGCCCCGGCTGCCCCATTGGCGCACCCGGCTTTCCACCAGCTTCATGCGCGATTCGCGATGCGCGGGCTGGATCCAGCCATTCTGCACCGCCTCGGCCTGGATGCCGTGCTGGCGGATCAGGTCGAAGACCAGGCTGGCGCTGTCGCGGATCAGCGCCACCAGCGCCTCGCCCTTCTCGGCGCCGCCGAGTTCCGGGGGCACGCCGGCCACCAGCGCATCCGGGTCGGCGCCGGAGATGTTGGGGATGACCTGGCCGTTGTTGCGGCCGGAGGCGCCGAAGCCGATCTCGGCGGCTTCCAGCACGGTGCAGGCAATGCCGTGCTGCGCCAGGTACAGCGCGGCCGACAGCCCGGTGAAGCCAGCCCCGATGACCGCGACATCGGTGCGGTGGTCGCCTTGCAGGGGCTCGGTCGGCGGCGGCGGCGGGGCGGTGGCGGCCCAGAGGCTGGGCGGCATCGCGGCGGTGGTCATGCCGGCATGCTGGGGCCAGCGGGGCGCCACGGCAAGGGGTCAGCGCCCGGCCAGCACCCCGATGGCGGCGCGGGCCATGCCGGCATTCTGGTGGCCCACCCCGGGCACGCTGACCACCCGCCAGGCGAAGGGCGCGCCGAGCGCCGCGGCCTGGCGGCGGGCCAGGTCGAAGAAGTGCCAGCCGCGGGCGTAGCGGTGGCTGCCCTGGGCGCGGGCCCAGGGCTGGGTGGGCAGGCTGTCGTGGTTCGGGTCGGTATCGGCCTCCCCCAGCTCCACCACCACGGGGCGGGCGAAGGCGGCACGCAGGCTCGCCTCGGCGCCGGGCAGCCCGGCCAGCCCTTCCGGGAAGGGGCGGTCGGTCAGTGGCAGGGTGTAGCTGCCGGCATTGGCGATGACGATGGCGCCAACCCGGGGCGCGCCGGTCAGCAGCAGGTAGCGATGCACGAATTGGCTGCCGGCGGAATGGCCAAACAGGGCGAAGGGTCCCTCGGCCGCGCCGGCGGCGCGCTGGGCGGCGGCCACGGCGCGGTCCAGCGCGAAGAAGCTCCAGGCCTCGCGCGGGCGGGGGCGGCCTTCGGCATCCACCGCGCCGCCGTAATTGTAGTTGGCGATCCCGGGATACTTGGCCTGGCTGAACTCGGGCACCACCAGCAGCAGGCCGTGCTGCTCGGCCAGCGGCGCCCAGTCGTCGCGGTAGTGGTCGCCGTTGCGCTGGTTGCCGTGCATCACCGCCAGCACCGGGCCGCCCGGGCGCCAGGTGGCGGGGCGATGCAGCCAGACCGGCAGCGGCAGCTCCGGCTGGGCGCCGGTCGGCTCGGCAATCTCGATCCGGCTGGAGCCGGCGGGGAGTTCCGCGCCGGCGGGGGACATGCTCAGCATCAGCAGCAGGGCCAGCAGCAGCGCGCGCATCAATCCACCTGCGCGCCGGAAGCGCGCACCACCGTGGCCCAGCGGGCGATGTCGGCCTCATGCGTGCGGCGGAAGCCCTCCGGCGTCAGGTCGGTGGGCGGGACAATGCCCTGGTTCATCACCAGCCAATCGGTGAAGGCGGGGGTGCGGATGATCTTCGCGACTTCCGCGTTCATCCGCGCCTGGATGGCGGCGGGCAGCCCGGGCGGGGCGAACAGCCCGTACCAGGTGCTGGTGTTCATCTCCTGCCCGCAGGCGACGGTGACGGTGGGCAGGTCCGGCAGCGCGGGGACGCGGGTGTTCTGCATCACCGTCAGGCCCTGGGCCTGGCCCTGCTGGATCAGCGCGATCGCCGGGCCGGTCTGGTTGAAGAACAACTGCACATCGCCCTTCAGCAGCGCCTCCATGGCGCCGGGCTGGCCGCGATAGGGGATGTGCTGGAGTTGCAGGCCGAAGGCGGTGGCGAAGGCGGCACCGGCCAGGTGGGTGGAGGCACCATTGCCGGTGCTGCCATAGTTCAGCGCACCGGGGCGGGCGCGGGCGGCGGCCAGCACGTCGGCGCAGCTGCGGAAGCCCGGCGTGTGCTGCTGGTTCACCAGCATCACGTTGGGCACATCCCCCAGCAGGGCGATATGCGTGACATCCCGCAGCGGGTTGAATGGCAGGTTGCGGTACAGCGTGGCGTTGATGGCGTGGGTGCCGGCGGTGCCCAGCAGGAACAGGTAGCCATCCGGCCGCGCCTTGGCGACGAAATCGCTGGCGATGTTGCCGCCGGCGCCGGACTTGTTGTCCACCACGACAGGCACGCCCAGCGCGCGGGACAGCGGGTCGCTGAGCCGGCGGGCATAGATCTCGGTGCCCGCGCCATTGGGGAAGCCGCCCAGGATGGTGATGGGCCGGTTCGGCCAGGGGGCTTCCTGCGCCAGCGCCGCCCAGGGGGTCGCGGCAAGCATCAGCAGGCTCAGCAGCAGGCGAGGCAGCATCCCGGCAACTCCACGGTGATTTCCCCAAGCAGACACGAAGCGGGGCCGGGGACGCAACAGGGCTGATGCCCAGTGATCACGGCTTCTGTTACCGTGGCCGCTACGGGGCCGCCCAGACGGCCCCTTGGGAGCAGGGGCGATATGGAACAGTCTTCAACCTGGGTGACGCGGGCGCTGCTGATGGCGCTCTGCCTCGGCTGGATGCAGGGCGGCTTCATCGCGCTGAGCGACCCCGCGACCATGGCGGTGCTGGCCGGCGGGCACCACCACGTCGCCAAGGCCGGGCCGGTGGCGGGACTGATGGTGATCAACGCGCTGGCGGCGGTGGCCATTGTGCTGTTCGAGGGCAAGGCGCGGCAGTTGGGCGCGCTGTGGCTGGGGCTGGTCAGCATCCTCGGCGCTGTCATGGTGCACCGGTTCTGGCAGCAGCAGGGCGTCGAGGCGACGCTGAGCCTGCAGGGCTTCCTCGGCATGATCGGCTTCGGCGCCGCCTTCCTGATGGTGGCCCGCAGCGGCGACGAGAGGAGGATGGCGGCGTGATCGCAACCATCGGAGGCCGCGCGTGATCGCAACCATCGGAGGCCGCGCGTGATCGCGCGAGGCGGCAAGGCCATCTACGGCGCCCCCCTGGGCATCCTGATGCTGGAGGCGCGCTTCCCGCGCATTCCCGGCGACATGGGCAATGGCACCACCTGGCCCTTCCCGGTGCTGTTCAAGGTGGTGCCCGGCGCCAGCCCGGAGCGCGTGGTGGTGGGCGGCGCCGCCGGGCTGCTGCCGGACTTCGTCGCCGCGGCACAGGAGCTGGTGCGGCTGGGCGCCGAGGCCATCACGACCAATTGCGGCTTCCTCAGCCTGTTCCAGGCGGAGCTGGCGGCGGCGGTGGGCGTGCCTGTCGCGACCTCCAGCCTGATGCAGGTGCCCTGGGTGCAGGCGACGCTGCCGGCGGGCAAGCGGGTGGGTGTGGTGACGGTGAACAAGGCGGGGCTGACCCCGCGCCACCTGGCTGCCGCCGGCGTGCCGCTGGACACGCCGGTCACCGGCACCGAAGGCGGGCGCGAGTTCTTCCGCGTGCTGATCAAGGCCGAGCGCGACGACATGGATGTCGACCTGGCCCGCGCCGACATTCTGGACGCCGGGCGGGCGCTGGTGGCGGCGCATCCGGAGGTGGGCGCAGTGGTGCTGGAATGCACCAACATGCCGCCCTACGCCGCCGACCTGGCGGCTGAGATCGGGCTGCCGGTCTACGACATCTACAGCATGATCTGCTGGTTCCAGGCGGGGCTGCGGCCGCGGCGCTGGGCGTTGGGCTAGAGCATGATGCGTTTAGGTTCGGCTATATCCTGAATGGGTTAGGTAATTGGTGCACTCTGCTGGTGTGTAGGTGCCGAGGAGTGTGCCGATAGTCGCGCAGACCGCGTCGCTGGTCCTGGCTGCAGCCTTTCGGAGT
>CAILMF010000078.1 GCA_903835235.1 uncultured Rhodospirillales bacterium | reverse complement strand
GCCTCGCGCCGGCAGGCGCGGCTCGTTGCTCCGTGCCGGCTGGGGCGCCTGGCCGCTCCGTGCCGGCCGGGGCACCGCATCGCTTCGCGCCGGCAGGCGCGGCTCACCGCTTCGCGCCGCCCGGGGCGCCTCGCTGCTCCGCGCCGCCCGGGGCGCCGGTGCGGGGGCGGCGGCCGACGCCTCGGGGGCCACCGCCGCCGGTGCCGGCTTGCTCCATTCGGCGTGCAGCCCGCCCAGGCTATGGCGCTGAAGCGACAAGGGCCGCAACAGCCCGTCATCCAGCATGCGCTCCAGCGTCGTCACCGCTTCGGCCGGCCGGTCGAAGCGCAGCCCCGGCACCGCCAGCACATTGTAGTTCCACCAGCGCAGCTCCAGTAGCCGCGCCACCAGGCCGTCGGGGAAGCGCTGGCGCAGCGGCCGGGCCGGCACGCCGGCCACCACGGTATAGGGCGGCACATCCGCCACCACCACGGCGCCGGCCGCCACCACGGCGCCATCGCCTATCGTCACCCCGCGGCGGATCATGACATTCGCGCCGATCCAGACATCATGGCCGATACTGACCCGGCCGCGCTGCTCGAAGCCCACCAGCGGCGCCTGGCGCGGCGCCCCCGCGGCTTCCAGAAAGCTGTCCCAGCCATGCACATCCGGCACGTACTGCACCATGGAGGAGGACAGGTAGTTCTGCGGGTGGTCATCCGGCCCGATGCAGAAGCCATCCGCGATGGAGCAGAAGCGGCCGATGCTGGCCTCCGCCAGAAAGCCGACGCCATGGCCATAAATGCCGGTGAACGCCCCGACCGAAACGCGCTGGCCCAGGTGCCGCGTCGCCAGGCTCAGCGGCGCCTCCAGCGCCAGGTCGCTCCAGCCGCGCCCATGGCCCAGGTTCAGCGTCACCCCGCGGTCCCGGCAATGGCTGGCGAAGCCGGCCGCCAGGCCGAACAACTCCCGCGTCGGGTCCTGCAGCCCCGGGAAGATGCGCAGCTGCGCCTGCGGCCCGTTCGGGTAGCGCGCCAGCACCACCACCTGCTCGCGGCGCAGCTCCTCCACCGAGACAGCCCGCTTCAGCCGCACCAAGAAGCCGCAATCCGCGCCAATGTCGGGCCGCGGCAGCGTGACCTGGGCCCGCCCCAGCCCTTCCCCGGTCGCCACATCCATCACGACGACATTGGCGGTGGCGCCAGGCACGGCAACCTGGCTGCGCGCCCATCCCGCCAGCGCCATCGGCTCCGGCATGGTGTCGACCGCGCCGCGCAGTTGCGGCAGCGCGTCCGTCCCATCGCGCTCAGACAATCGATCCACTCCTCGCCTGATGGCCATCGCGCTGGCCGGGGGTGGCAGCCGCCGCCAGGGCACCACGCGCCCCGCTGGCCGCATGGTGCTCCACAACGTGTTGAAGCAGGAGCAGGGAATCCGTCCTGACGAATCCATCAGAACGCATATTGCTCCAGGTCAAGGCGCCTGTCCGGCATGGGATGGTGAAGCATAGAGCCTGGGGGGCGAGGACTCCAAGCGCCATCCGCCGGCCCCGGCCCGGGGCGCCCTCAAAGCCGCGGCGTTATGCCCGAAATCCCGGTCGCCTGCTCCAGCGTCGCCAGCGCCACCAGATAGGCGTAGCGCGCGTTGTTGGCGGCCGTGCGGGTGCCGTTCAGCGTGCGCAGCGCGTCCATCACGTCCAGCAGGCTGCGCCCGCCCGCCAGGTAGGCGCGCTCCGAGCTGGCATAGGCTTCCTCGGCCCGCGCCACCGCGCCGCCGCTGTACAGCCCCAGCAGCGCGCGGGCCTGCTCATACCCCGCCCAGGCCCCGGCGAAATCCGCCCGCGCCTGGAACAGCACCTGCCGCGCCTGGGCCTCCACCTGGCCCTGCTGCGCCGCGGCCACCGCCAGGTTCCCCTCGGTGATCGGCCGGGTGAAGATGGGGATCGAGAGCGACAGCGCGAACTGGTTGTTGGCGTAGGGCGCGGCGTTGGAGACCTGCGGCAGGTTCTGCGGCAGCCGGGTGCGGTTCCAGCTGGCCCCCACCGTCACGTCGCGCGACCGCGCGGCTTCCGCCAGCAGCGTATTGGCCGCCGCCGCGCCGGCCTGGCGCAGCGCCACCACCACGTCCGGCCGGTTCGGCACCGCCGCCGCCATCTCGTCGCGGCTCACGCCCGGGTCGGCGATGGTGTCGAACCGCCCGCGGATATCGAAGGCCACCGGGCTCAGCACCGTCCGCACCGTGGTCGGCGCCTCCGCCGGGGCGGCGCCACGCCCCGGGGGCGTGCCACGGCCCGGCCGCACCGGCACCGCCGGCGCCTCCGGCACGCTGGGCGCAATGCCCAGGGAAGCCAGGGTGCCGGCGCCGGTCTGGAAGGCGCTGGCATCCGCCGCCAGCAGCGCCGCCACCTGCGCCACGCCCTGGGCATAGGCCTGGGCGTTGTTGGTCACATCGGCCTCGAACTGGATGCGGTTGGCCTGGAACCGCAGCAGGTCGCCTTCCGGAATCGCGCCATCGCGCAGCTGGCGGCGCAGCAGCGCCTCGGTCCGGTCCAGGCTGGCGCGGTTGGCCAGCGCCACCTCAAGGTTCGCCCGCGCCTGCAACGCGCCCAGGAAGTTCTGCCGCAGCCCGAACAGCTGGCCGCGCAGCACGTCCAGCACCTGGGTCTCGGCGACGGTGATGTTCTCCTCGGCCAGCCGGGTGCGCAGCGTGCGCTTGCCGCCGCGTTCCACCAGCACGGAAAGCCCGACATTGATGTTGTTCTGCGGCCCCAGGCCGCGGCCACCATCGAAGGAGTCGCGCCGCGTCTCGTTGAACTGGGCGCTGGTATTGCCCAGGGTCACCTGCGGCGGCGGCAGCGCCGCGGCCACCAGGCGCTGGGCGCGGGCGGCATCCACCCCGCGACGGGCGGCAACCAGCACCAGGTTGCGCTCCATCAGCATCTTCTCGGCCGCGTCCAGCGTGACCACCGGCGTGCCCGGCGGCAGCGGCAGCGGCTGGGTGCCCAGCGCGTTGGCCGGCGCCGGGCGCCCGGTTGGCGCTGGCCCCTGGCCTGGCGGCTGGGCCACCCGCTGCTGCGCCACCGCCGGCACTGCCAGCAGCACGCCCATGCCCAGGATCATGGCGGCCCCGTGCCGGGCCACCTCAACGACGCTCCGCATCCACCTGATTCCTTGCCTGGTGCGTCGAAAGATCAGTCGATCCGCGCGGCGCGGTCGATGAACAGCGAACCGCCGGTGACCACGCGCTCGCCCTCGCGCAGGCCGGTCAGCACCTGCAGCGCATTGCCGCTGCGCATCCCCAGCGTCACCTTGCGCAGCTCGAAGGTGCGCTCGTCCAGGCCCACCCAGACACTGGCCTCGCTGCCGCGGAAGATCACCGCCTGCAACGGCACCGCCACGCTGCGCATCGCCTCGCCGACCTCGATCTGGAAGCTGGCGAACATCTCCGGCTTCAGCAGCCGCTCGGGGTCCTGCACCTCGGCCCGCACGGTCATGCGGCGGGTGGTCGCGTCCAGCCCGGTGCCCAGCGTGGTTATGCGGGCGGCGAACACCTTGTCCGGCAGGGCGCCCACGCGCACCGACACGGCCTGCCCCAGCCGCATCGCCGGCGCATCAACCTCCCGCACCGCCGCCACCAGCCACATGGTCGACAGGTCCGCAATGGTGAAGACCGGGTCGCCGCTGCCGGTGGACAGCCACTGCCCCGGTCCAACCCGGCGCTGGGTCACGGTGCCCGCAATGGGCGCCACCACCGGCACGATCGCGTTGACCCGCCGGGTCTGCTCGATCCGGGTGATCTCCTCGGCCGGGCGGCCGAGCACGCGCAGCTTGTCCCGCGCCGCATCCTGCGCGGCCTGGGCGCTCTTCAGGTCGGCCTCGGCGCCGCGGGCGGCGGCCCGGGCCTGCTCAACCTCCCGCTGGGAGGCCGCGCGCGCCGCGAACAGGCTGCCCTGCCGGCGTTCCTCGCGCAGCGCCTGGTCCAGCGTGACGCGTGCCTTGCCCACCGCATCGGCGGTGGTCAGCAGGTCGTTCGCGGCCCCGGCCAGGTCGGTGGTTTCCACCTCCATCAGCGTGGCGCCGGCCTCGATATCCTCGCCCAGCCGCGCCATGGTCCGCACCACGCGGCCGTTATAGGGCGTGAACACCGGGGTCGAACGGTCGTCATTATAGGCGATGCGGCCCTCGGCCACGCGTTCGGCACGGAACGCGCGCACCGCCATCGGCTCGACCCGCAGCGCCTTCACCTCATTCTCGTTCAGCCGGAACTGACCGGCCGGCAGGGTTGCGCCGGTCGCGGTCCCCCGCGCGGGCGGCGCCGCTTCCTGGTGACCCTGCAGGAACCAGGCGCCGGCCGCCGCCGCCACGGCCACGCCCGCCAGCAGCCAGAACCGCCGCCGGTTGGGCGGCGGCGCAGCCGGCGGCGCGGGCGGCTTCGGCGCTGACGGCCCCCCCGCCGGCAGGCCGTCGACCTCCGGAGGCGCCGCCTCAGGCAACAATCCGTGCATGGGGTGGGCGCTACCCTTATGCCCGGCGCTACCGGCCGGCTCTTGGTGAATCACGTTCATGTTCGTCCCAGATCCAGCCCCGGCCGTACTGCTTGCCCCAGGGGTCGCGCCAGCTACCCAACCAGGCAGGCTGCCACGCCTACCCCAGGGAAAAGCCCTATCACACCATCATAGCCGCCCCAAGCTTGCCGAAGAGGTGGTTGAAAGCTGAAACCACCGCAACCAAGCCGGGGCCGGGCCGGGGCCGGGCCGGACGCCGGGCGCTCAGATATCCAGCTCGATCAGGAACGGCCCTTCCCGGCTGAAGCTCTGTTCCATCAGCTCGGTCACGCCTTCCAGCGTATTGGTCCGGGCCGCTTCCACGCCCATGGAATTGGCCATCTGCACCCAGCTGATATCCGGGTTGCCCAGGTCCAGCATGTCCATGGCGGTCCGCCCGGGGTTGGCGCCGACGTTGCGGTATTCCCCCAGCAAAATCTGATACTTGCGGTTGGACAGCAGGATGGTGGTGATCGGCAGCTTCTCCCGCGCCTGGGTCCACAGCCCCTGCACCGTGTACATGGCCGAGCCATCCGCCTGCGCCGCGATCACCCGCCGCCCCGGCGCCCCGATGGCAGCCCCGATGGCCACGGGAATGCCATAGCCGATGGCGCCACCACAATTCATCAACCAGTCATGCGCCGGCGCCGCATGGGTGAAGGGGAAGAAGCCGCGGCCATAGGTCACCGCCTCGTCCACGATGATGCTGTCCTCCGGCATCACGGAGGCGATGGCCCGCGCCAGCCCTTCCGGCGAAAGCGCGCCGCGCTGGCGCTCCGGCCGCGGGCCGTTGTCGGGCATCGGCACGTTCGGCGCGCCGAGTTCATCCGCCACCGCGCGCAGCGCCGCCTCGGCGTCCTGCTCGTAGCGGGTCAGCAGCGCCACGTTTGCGTCCGCCGGGTACAGGATGCTGGGCTTGCCGGGGTAGCCGAAGAAGCCGACCGGCGCCTTGGCGTTCACCAGAACCAGGTGCTCCACCCACTTCAGGGCTTCCGTCGCCTGGTCCACCACATAGGGCACGCGCTCCAGCGGCAGGCGGCCCTGGCCGCGCTGCACCCGGGCGTTGCTGCCCTCGCACATCAGCTTGGCACCCGTCGCCATGGCGATGCGATGCGCCTGCCGCTGCGCGCCTTCCTTCAACGCCAGGCCGCCCAGCAGCAGCAGCACGTTCTTCTTCTCGCGCAGCAGGCGCGCCACCTGCTGCACCGAATGCGGGTCCGCCGCGGGCACCGGCGGCACCGCCAGCTTCGGCGCAATGGCGCCGCCATCGCCCCAGCTGGAATCGGAAGGCAGGATCAGCGTGGCGATCTGCCCCGGGCTGGTCCGCGCCACCTGCACCGCCTGCGCGGCGTCGGCGCCCACTTCCTCCGGCGTCGAGGACACCTTGACCCAGGCCGAGACCCCGCGCGCCCAGCCTTCGGTATCCGCCGTCAGCGGCGCGTCGAAGATCCGGTGGTAGGTCGCCATATCGCCGGGGATGTTGACGATGCCGCTGCGCGCCCGCCTGGCGTCGTGCAGGCCGGCCATGCCGTTGGCCAGGCCCGGGCCGCAATGCAGCAGCGTCGCCGCCGGCTTTTCCGCCATGCGGAAGTAACCATCCGCCGCCCCGGTGACGATATTCTCCTGCAACCCCAGCACGCAGCGCATGCCCGGCACCCGGTCCAGCGCGGCGACGAAGTGCATCTCGGACGTGCCGGGATTGGCGAAACAGACATCAACCCCGCTGGCCAGCAGGGTGCTCACCAGGCTCTCGGCTCCGTTCACGGCGGTCTTCTCCCAAGGAATGCCCGCCAGGGTGCTTGAGCCTGCCGCCCGCCGCAAGGCGGGGAATTCAGCAACCGCAAGGCGGGGAATGTAGGCGACCGCAAGGCGGGGAATACGCGCAACCGCCGCCGGCCGGCCTGCCGGCGATACGATTCCCTGGCCCGGCCGCCGCCGCCTGGGCTAGGCTTGGCACAACGGGGGAGTAACTTTTCATGCTGAAGACCATCATCGTCGGCTTCGTCGCCGGCTTCATCGCCGTGCTGGTGTTCCACCAGGGCACCGCCTGGCTGCTGTACAATTTCGGCAACGACATTCCGTCGGTCGTCAGCTTCTTCGGCCGCACCAATGCGCCGTTCAACATGGCCGCGACCAAGCCGCTGGGCGTGCCGGTGGTGATCAGCCAGGCCTTCTGGGGCGGCGTCTGGGGCATCGTGCTGGCCAGCATCCTGCGCCGCGCCCGCCTGCCGGACCTGATGTTCGGCGCCATCTTCGGCGCCCTGGCGCTGACCTTCGTCGCCGTCACGCTGGTGCCCTACCTGAAGGGCCTGCCGACCTGGAACGGCAACATCCCCTGGCGCGGCCTGCTGTACAACGGTGCCTGGGGCTGGGGCGCCGCGCTGATGCTGCGGCCGTTGCTGGGCCGCGGCTGAACGCCGCCGGCGGAACCTTGCGTCGCCGGCGGTTCATGCCACCTTGTCGCGGCGGGGCAACATCCCCGCCCGCCGCAAGGGAGCCTCCGCGATGTCCAGGCAACGCTTCATCGTCTCGCGCCGCGCCGCGCTGGGCCTGGCCGCCGGCCCGGCGCTGGTCGCCGCCGCCCCCCGTGCCTTCGCCCAGCCGCGGCTGGACAAGGTCAGCTTCGTCACCAACTGGCGCGCCCAGGCCGAACATGGCGGCTACTGGCAGGCGCAGGAAGCCGGGCTGTACCGCGCCGCGGGGCTTGAGGTCGACCTCCGCTCCGGCGGCCCGCAGATCAACCTGGCGCAGCTGCTGCTCGGCGGCCGGGTGGACATGGCCATGGGCAATGGCCTCGGCGCGTTGAATTTCGTGCGGGAGAACATCCCGTTCTGCGCCATCGCCGCGATCTTCCAGAAGGACATGGCGGTGCTGCTGGGCCACCCCGGCACGCTGCCGAACTTCGAGGCGCTGCGCGGCCGCCCGATCCTGCTCGGCGCCGAGACCCGCGCCACCGCCTGGCTGTTCCTCAAGCAGAAATACGCGCTGCGCGACGAACAGGTCCGCCCCTACACCTTCAACCCGCAGCCCTTCCTGGCCGACAGGACCTTCGTCCAGCAGGGCTACCTGGGCAGCGAGCCCTTCACCATCCGCGCCGCGGGCGTGAACCCCGACGTGCTGCTGACCCACGACGCGGGGTATGAGGACTACGGCGAGACCATCCACATCAGCCGCAAGCTCATCGGCGAGCGGCGCGAGGTGATCCAGCGCTTCGTCGATGCCTCCATGCATGGCTGGGACCAGTACCTGAAGGGTCCGGCCGGCGGCTTCGACACCACGGCCGCCAATCGCGCCATCCGCGCCCAGAACACCGACATGCCGGACGAGGTCATCGCCTACGGCACCCGCATGATGAACCAGGCCGGCATCGTCCGCTCCGGCGACGCCCAGCGCCTGGGCATCGGCGCCATGACGGAGGCGCGCTGGGGCAGCTTCTTCCGCGCCGTCGCCGCGGTGGGCGTGCTGCCGGCCAACCTGGACTTCAAGCGGGCCTACGACCTGTCCTTCGTCAACAAGGGTATTGGCCGCGCGTGACCACGCCGCTGGTCACTCTCGCGGGCATCAGCAAGCACTTCGCCAACGGTACCCAGGCGCTGGCGGCGGTGGATCTCAGCATCGCCGCCGGCGAGTTCCTCGCCATCCTCGGCCCCTCCGGCTGCGGCAAGTCCACGCTGCTGCGGCTGCTGGCCGGGCTGGCCCAGCCGAGCAGCGG
Organism: uncultured Rhodospirillales bacterium; assembly: GCA_903835235.1. Classification (GTDB taxonomy): domain Bacteria; phylum Pseudomonadota; class Alphaproteobacteria; order Acetobacterales; family Acetobacteraceae; genus CAIMOR01. The sequence continues at coordinate 3,796 of CAILMF010000078.1, read as the reverse complement.
CACGCTGCGCTGGGCCACACCGCCCGGCCCACGAGACATCGGCTTCGTCTTCCAGGAAGCCACGCTGCTGCCCTGGGCCGATGCGCTGGCCAATACCGCCCTGCCGCTGCGCCTGGCCGATACGCCCCAGCGGGAACGCGAAGCCCGCGCCGCCGCCGCGCTCGCCGCCGTCGGCCTGGCCGGGTTCGAGCGCGCCCTGCCGCGCGAACTCTCGGGCGGCATGCGCATGCGCGTCTCCATCGCCCGCGCCCTGGTCACCAACCCCAAGGTGCTGCTGATGGACGAACCCTTCGCCGCGCTGGACGAACTCACCCGGCACAAGCTGAACGACGACCTGCTGGCACTGCACGCCCGCACCGGCGTGACGGTGGTCTTCGTCACCCATTCGGTCTCGGAAAGCGTCTACCTGGCGTCCCGCGTCATCGTCATGGCGCCGCGCCCCGGCCGCATCGCGCGGGAACTGCACATCGCCGCGCCGTCGCCGCGGCCGGATGGCTTCCGCACCTCGGTCGGCTATGCCGAACTCTGCCGCGACGCCTCCCTGGCGCTGGCGGAGGGCCTGACATGATCAACCGCGCCGCCCCCGCCGCGCTCGGCGTGCTGCTGCTGCTGCTGTGGGAAGGCCTGACCCGCGCGCTGGAGGTGCCGCCCTATGTGCTGCCCGGCCCCATCGCCATCCTCGGTGCCCTCATCGAGGACCGCGCGCTGCTGGCCACCTCCCTCCTCGTCACGCTGAAGATCGCCGTGCTGGCGCTGCTGCTGGCGGTGACGCTGGGCGGGCTGCTGGCCATCGGCTTCGCCCAGTCCCGCCTGGTGGAGCGTGCGCTGTTCCCCTACGCCGTCATCCTGCAGGTCACGCCCATCGTCGCCATCGCGCCGCTGCTGCTGATCTGGGTGGACAACGTCACCCTGGCGCTGCTGATCTGCGCCTGGATCGTCGCCTTCTTCCCCATCCTGTCCAACACCGTGCTGGGGCTGAACAGCGCCGACCGCAACCTGCGGGAGCTGTTCCAGCTCTACGGCGCCACCCGCTGGCAGACGCTGTGGCTGCTGCGCCTGCCCGGCGCCCTGCCCTATTTCCTGGCGGGGTTGCGCGTGGCCGGCGGCCTGGCGCTGATCGGCGCCGTGGTGGCCGAGTTCGTCGCCGGCGCCGGCGGCACCGGCAGTGGCCTGGCCTTCCGCATCCTGGAAGCCGGCTACCAGCTGAAGGTGCCCCGCATGTTCGCCGCCCTGGCACTGATCAGCGCCTGCGGCATCGCCATCTTCGCCCTGCTCGGCCTGGTGCAGCACCTGCTGCTGCGCCGCTGGCACGACAGCGCCCGGGAAACCGAGGGCTAAGCCCCGCGCGTGCAGGGACCCAGGGCGCGTCGGCGCCCCGGACGGCCCGGCTGAATCCCCCCGGTGAAGATTCTGCCTCCAAAATGCAACGCGATTCGCCCCGGCTGCTCGCGCCCCGCGCGCAAGTGGAAGAACGTACGCAAAACTTCAACTATTGGAGATTGCGCTAACCCCCGGTCCGCGCCAGGAGTCGTGGCAAGGAGACAAACCGGCCGCCGCGTGGGACCCCCCTATCGCAGGAAGGCCACACTGGGAGTCCTGCGTTGGCAGCCAAGCAGCAAGGCCGCAAAGGCACGCCCGGCGCCATGGCCAGTGGCCAGCCGCGCCCGTTCTTCCGCCCCCGCCAGCTGATCCTGCGCGACGGCGACCAGGTTCACGGCATCTTCCTGGCCCCCTGGCTGCAAAAGTCCGTCGCCTGGCTGCTCGCCCTCGGCCTCATCTGGGCCAGCGTCGCCAGCCTCGGGCTGTGGTACCAGTCGCAGCAGGCGGACGAGGCCGCGGAGGCCTTCCGCAACGCCATCGCCGACCTGTCGCGCCAGCAGATGCGCATCGCCGACATCAGCAAGGGGCTGGAAGGCCAGCGCGCCACGCTCGGCCGCCTGCTGGCCGAAGGCGCCGAGCGCCGCCAACAGGCCGGCGACACCGGCGCGCCGCTGCCGGCGCTGGAAACCGAGATCGCCGGGCTGCTGGGCCGCATCGGGGAGTTGGAAGGCTCGCTGGACGGCATCCGCAACAGCCTGGACCTGGCCCATGCCGACCGCCAGGCGATCGCGCGGGAGCGCGAGGCCATGGCGGACCGCCTGCGCCAGGCCGAACGCCAGGCCGCGGACCGCCTGCGCGAGACCGAACGCCACGCCGCCGAGCGCCTGCGCGACAGTGAACGCCACGCCGCAGATCGCCAGCGCGAGACCGAGCGCCTGGCCGCCGACCGCCAGCACGCGCTGGAACAGCAGTTGGCCGCCGCCCTGCACGCGCAGGAGGAGACGCTGGCCACGCTGCAACGCCGCACCACCGCCACGGTGGCGGAGGTGGAGCGGATCCTGACCGAAGCCGGGCTGGAGCCGGCCCGCATGCTGCCGGCGCCGCCCCCGCCGCCGCCCGGCGCCCCGGCCGAACGCCCGCGCCGCGGCCGCGGCGGCCCCTTCGTCGCAGCCTCCGTCGCCACGCCGCCGCCGGCGCCGCTGACGCCCTTGCAGCAATCCGCCCGCGACATCGACCAGCAGGCCGAATGGCTGCGGCGCCTGGCCCGGCTGCTGGAAGCCTCCCCGGTCTCGGTGCCGCTGGCCCGCGGCTACCAGGTGGAAAGCCATTTCGGCCGCCGGTCGGACCCCATCCGCGGGCGCGCCGCCCAGCACACCGGCATCGACCTGTCGGACGACCACGGCACCCCGGTGCACGCCACGGCGCCGGGCCGGGTCACCGTCGCCGGCTGGGAAGGCGGCTATGGCCGGGTGGTGGAGATCGACCACGGCTTCGGCCTGCGCACCCGCTACGCACATCTCTCGGCCATCGGCGTGGAGGTCGACCAGCAGGTCGGCCGCTTCGCCCGGCTCGGCCGCATGGGCAGCTCCGGCCGCAGCACCGGCACCCACCTGCATTACGAGGTGCTGCTGAACGGCCAGCACCTGGACCCCGCCCGCTTCATGCAGGGGTCCTTCACCCGCGCCTCAACCACCAGCCCAGGGAACGGCCAAGGCCGTTGATGCCATGTTCGGTTCCAGCAGCACCAAGAAGCCCGAAGCCCGGCCCGCCATCAGCGGCGGCAATGGCCGGTCCCGCGTGCCCTCCATCATCAGCGCCGACACCACGCTGAAGGGCGAGGTGCGCAGCACCGGGGAACTCCACCTGGACGGCACGGTGGAAGGCGATGTCCATGCCGACCGGCTGGTGATCGGCGAAACCGCCGTCATCAAAGGCAATGTCAGCGCCGATACCGTGCGCGTCTGCGGCAAGCTGGACGGCAACATCAGCGGGCGGGAAGTGGTGCTGACCGCCACCGCCCGCATGACCGGCGACATCCTGCACGAGGTGCTGACGCTGGAGCCCGGTGCGCGCTTTGCCGGCGCGGTGCGCCACAATGAAGGCGGCAAGCCCGCCCTTGCTGCACCGCGCAACGCCGAACCCGCCCTGGCGGCGCCGAAGCCCTCGACCGCGCTGGCCTGAGGCGCCACGGCCGCCGGCCGCGCCGGAGGCGGTCGGCGTCAGCCGCGCCTCAGGCGCTGCTTGGTCGGCTCCGCCTCAGGCGCCAAGCACCGGCTCCGCCTCAGGCACCAAGCGCCGGCTCCGCCTCAGGCACCAAGCGCCGGCTCCGCCTCAGGCACCAAGCGCCGGCTCCGCCTCAGGCGCCAAGCACCGGCTCCGCCTCAGGCGCCAAGCACCGGCTCCGCCTCAGGCGCCAAGCACCGGCTCCGCCTCAGGCGCCAAGCACCGGCTCCGCCTCAGGCGCCAAGCACCGGCT
>CAILMF010000077.1 GCA_903835235.1 uncultured Rhodospirillales bacterium | reverse complement strand
TCTCCGCCCGCGGCGACGCGACGACGCTCGCCCTCTGGGGGTAATCCATGGGCATCCTGTTGAGTTGGTCGAACCTGGCGGAGGGTTCGGCGGCGAACCTGGCTGTCAGCAGCGAGGCGGCCGGGCTTGGCCTGCGCGCCGTGCTGACGCCGCAGATCAGCGACATCTGGCGCAGCACCGCCTGGGGCGCCACGACCATCAATCTGCGGGTCGATCTCGGCACGGCGCAGGGCATCGGCTTGGTCGCTATTGCGGCGCCGCGTGACGGGCTGTTGCCCAGCACCGGCGCCACCGTGCGGCTGACCGCGGATGCGGCGACGCTGGATGGCAGTGCTGCGCTGGATACCGGCAGCCAGTCGCTGGGCACCAGCATGGCCAGCTTTGGGCTGTGGGCTTGGGCCAGCAGCAGCCCGATCAGCGCCCGCTACCTCCGCCTGCAACTCATCGGCACGGCCAGCGACGCGTACCTCCAGCTGGGCCGGCTCTGGGTCGGGCCGGCGCTCATCACCACGCGCCAGGCCTCCTACGGGTTCAGCCTCGGCGCCAGTGACCCTGGCAGCAACGCCCGGGCGCCGCTCACCGGCGTGCGCGACGTCCAGCGCGGCCGGCCCTACCGCACGCTGGCCTTTACCGGCGACACCCTGACCACCGCCGAGGCGGTGCAGGTCGAGCAGGCCGCGCTGGCCGCCGGCAGCACCGGCCAGGTGTTCGCCGCCCGTGTCCACACCGACCCTGCCCGCACCGGCTGCTTTGGCGTGTTCAGCCGGGCGCCAACCCTGACCCGCGTCGCCAACGCGCTCTGGCGCGCCGACTTCTCCCTGGAAGAGGATCTCTGATGGGCACGCCTGTTGTCCTCGCCGACCGCGTCCTGGTGGCCACCACCACGACCGGTACCGGCACCTATGCCATCGGCACCGCCATCACCGGCTATCTCGACCCGGCCGGTGCCGGCGTCACTACCGGGGCGCGGCTGGCCTATGTCGTGGTCGACAGCCTCACCGCGCCGACCGCATTCGAGATCGGCGAGGGCATCTACACCGCCGGTTCGCCGAGCACGCTGACCCGGGCGCAGATCAGGCGCAACACGGCCGGTGGCACCTCCGCCATCAACTGGGGCGCGGGCACCAAGTACCTGATGCTGGCGCCTGGCGCGGCCAACCTGCCGACGCTGGACACCGATGGTGCGCTGACCGCCCCGGCGCTGACCCTGACCGGGGCTGCGACTGTCGGTGGGGCCTTGACGGTCGGTACCGGCTTGACGCTCTCGGCCGGCGTGGCCGCCCTGCCGGCGGGGACCGCAGCGGCGCCGGCGCTGAAGGTTGGCGGCCAGCAGAACGGGCTGTCAGCCGCCAGCGCCAATACGCTGGTGGCCTCCGCCGGCGGCACCGCCATCGGCACCTTTAGCAGCACCGGTTTGGCGGTGGCTGGCAATGTCTCCTGGAGCAGCGACCAGCGGCTGAAGGCCGAGATCAAGCCGGCCAGGCTGGGTCTTGCGCAGGCGCTGCGCATTCAGCCGGTGACTTTCAAGCGGATCGGCCGCAGGCGGCGCCGCGAACTGGGCGTGCTGGCGCAGGCGGTGCAGGCCGCGCATCCGCTGGCGGTGAGCAGGGACAGTGACGGCCACCTGGCGGTCTCGGCCTCCGGCCTTGATGCGATCCTGCTCGGTGCCATCCACGATCTCGCCGCGGAGTTGAACGCAGTGAGGGCGCGGCTGCGAGCCTTGGAGCGCCGCCGCGATGCCTGATCTCGAAGCCACCTACCTGGCCGCCGCTAGCAAAGGCACGGCCCCGACGGCGCGTAGCATGTCGGCGCTGAGCGACTGGTGCGTTGCCCGCGGCAGCGCCGCGCTCGCCAACGCCCAGGCGCTATACGACTTCATCACCGCCTACACGACGCCGGGCTCGGCTACCTACGCCACCCCGGGCACCTACAGCTTTACCGTGCCTTACTCCGCCAGCCTGACCGCCGCGGTGAATGGCGCCGGCGGCGGTGGCGGCGGCAACGTAGGCCCCGGCGGCACGGGCGGATATTCGGCTTTTGGCGGCGTCATCGGCTATGGCGGGGGTGGCGGCGCCACGGCCCCCGCAGGGGGCACAGGCACGGCCGGTGGCGCCACGGGTGGCGACAGCAACACGGCTGGCGCCGGAGCCGGCGGTGGCATCGGCGCCTGGGACCAGTCCTCGGACAAGAGCGGCACCTATGACAGCTTTGCCGGCAATGGCGGCGCCGGTGGTCGCGCCGTGAAGAGCTTCGCTGGCGGTGCGCTGACGCCCGGCAGCGTCATTACCATCGTGGTCGGCGCGGCCGGCGGGCCGGGTAGCGGCGCCGGCAATCAGCGCGGCGCGGCGGCCGGCGCCAATGGCAGCGTCACCATTTCCTGGAGCTGAACGGCATGAGCATTCTGGTGCAACGCTATGCGCCGCTGGCTGGCTCGCCGGCGGAAGCGCTCTGGCGCGAGGGCGAGGCCAGCTATGTCGAGGCCGGGCTGGCGCGGCATGTCACGGTGACGGCGCCGCCGCCGGACCTGGTCGGCTGGTGTGCGATGCTGGATGGCGAGTTGGCCGGGTTGCAGGCCTGTCGCTTGAAGCCCGAGGTTGGAGAAGCGCATGGCCTGCTGTCCTGGGTGCGGCCCGGCTTTCGCCAGCGTGGGGTGTTTGCCGCGATCCAGGCGGCGGTAGACGCAGACCTGCTGGCGGCGGGTGTAACCGCCATTCGGTCCTGGGTGGTGGACGGGCCGGGTGCCGCAGCGATGGCCGCCGCCATCATCGCGCGCGGCGGCGCCAAGGTGAGGGAGCAGCAGGTGCTTACCGCTACCGGCGCCATGGTCGGATACCACGAATTCCTGCGGCCGCTGCGGCTGGCGTGATGCGATTGGAGGCGCGTGCCTGGCCGCGATAGCGTCGCCAGGCACGCGCCATCGCCGGCGACGTGCTGGCCTCTGGCACCACCATGCAGTGGAACAGCCCGGCGAAGGGCTGGAACGCCGGCGCGGTGATGGCAGACGCCTCGCTGAACCGGCGGCAGACGATCCGGGTGGGAGCGGGTGTGGCCTTTGCGCAGGTCGGTATCGTCGGCTTCGATGGGCAGATCGAGCTCGAGGCGCTCCGGCTCTACGGGCTGCCGGAGGCCGCGCCCGCGGTGCTGAATGGTACGCCGCTGCTGACGGGGGCGCTGTTCGGCTCCGGGCGGCGGGAGTTCGCGGCGGAGGTGTCGTGGGATCTGCCCAGCCTGGCGCCGGGGGCGACAGCGCTGCTCGACGTCACGGTGAACGGGGCACGGGCCGGCGACCTGGCGTCGGCGTCGCTGGTCTCGTCGACCCGCTTCATCGAGCTCGAAGCCGCCGTGTGGTCGAACAACACGGTGCGGGTGATGGCGCGGAACATCTCCGCGGCGACGTTCGATCTGGCGGCGGCGACGCTGTCGGTGAGTGTGACGAAGCGGCGCGTGCCATGATGCTGAGGCGGACTACTCCAACCTCAAGAAGGCGGGTGTGAGCAGTGAAACCCCAGACCTGCCAACCGCGCATGCACGACGAGCGAGCCGAGCGCCTCGAAGAAGGCCTTCATGGGTACGCGCGGCAGCGCGCTCTCCGGCACGAAGAAGTCATAATGCTCATCGGCCAGCGGCAGGAAGCCCAGGCCGTAGTCGCGCGCCACCGTCTCGATCGCGACACCCCAGTCGGCGCGTGATTGCGCCACGGCCGCCGCCACTGCGTTGTGGGATTTCGGCTGGTTCGCGTAGCCGGCCGGACGCATGCCCGCGAGCAGCCCATCGAGCAGGATGCGCGTCCCGGACCCGGCATTGCGGTTGACCAGCAGGCAGTCCGGATCGAGAGCGGCTCGTCGGACGGCCTCGCGCCCATCGAGCCCCTCGAAGCGCGCATCCCCGGGGCGGAACACCACGCCCTGGCTGCGGCGCCAGCCGGACTTCAGCACCAGCCCTGGCGCCAGGAAGGGCGTGTTGTAGCTGCCCGTCGTCGGGTCGAGCAGATGCGCTGGTGCAAGGTCGCACTCGCCGCGCTTCGCCGCGGCCAGGCCGCCGAGGCTGCCGACGGCCAGCGTCCGCGCGCGGATGCCCTGTTCGGCCAGCACGTCCAGCACGGCATCGAGACCGACACAGTGCGAGCCGATGATGACGAGATCGGGCGCGCGCGTCGCACCGCCGATCAGACGCACCCGCACCGTGCTCCCGGCCTCGGCCGCCTGGTCGAGGGCGGGGATCGCGAAGAACCCATCCGCCTGCGCGAAGGCCGTCACGCTGCCCGACCCCTTCCCGAGCGGAAAGGCGCGCGGGCTGCCTTCACCCTCGGCCAGCGAGACCATGACGTATTCGGTGCGCCCGAGTTCGCTTGGGGTGCGCACGGCGAGCTTCGCCTCGACCTCCGTCTCCTGCCGCGGCGGCAGTCCCGCCATCGCGCGCAGCACCGGCACGGCGAATTCGTGGAAGGTGAAGACGGCGCTGGTGGGAAAGCCGGGCAGCACCACGACCGGCTTGTGGCCCGCGACCGCAAGGCAGAGCGGCTTGCCCGGCTTCAGCGCGACGCCATGCACGAGAACGCCCGGCGCGGGCAGCGCGGCCAGGATGCGATGCGAGACATCGCCCGCGCCCTTGCTGGTGCCGCCCGACATCACGACCATGTCGGCCCGCGCCAGGGCATCGCGCAGCGCCGCCGCGAGTGCGTCCGGATCGTCGCGGAAGATGCCCATCGCCAGCGGCTCGCCGCCATTCTCGCTGACCGCGGCGCAGAGGATCGCGGCGTTGCTGTCGGTGATGCCGCCGGGCGGCAGGGGCGCACCCGGCGGGTGTAGCTCGTCGCCGGTCGAGATCACGGCCACGACCGGGCGCCGCACCACTGGCACCTCGCTCCATCCGGCGGCGGCCAGCATGCCGATCTCGCGGCTGGTGATCTGCGCGCCGGCCCGGAGCAGCGCCTCGCCACGCGCGATGTCGCTGCCGGCGAAGCCGATGAACTGGCCCGGCGCCAAGGCGCGCGAGAGCTGGATCACCGGCCCATCCGCGGCGTCCTCCAGTTCGGTCCACTCGATCATGGCCACGGCATCGGCGCCGCGCGGAATCATGCCGCCCGTGGCGATGGCGGTCGCCGTGCCGGGGGCCACCTCGATCCCGGGCGCTGCGCCGCAGGCCAGCACCTCGGCATTCAGCCGCAGCCGGACGGGTGCGGTCTCGGAGGCTCCGGCTGTGTCGGCAGCGCGCAGCGCGAAGCCGTCCACCGAGGCGCGGTCGAAGGGCGGCGCGTCGGCGCGTGCGGGCAGCGTCTCCGCGACGATCCGCCCCAGGGCCACGACCAATGGCACAAGCTCCGCCCCGAGCCGGCCGGGCGGCAGGGCGGCACGGAAGCGCCGCATCGCCTCCTCGGCGGAGACGATGTCGAGGAACTGCTCCTGCCGGGCGGCGTGGCGCACACGTGCGAGCAGCGCTTCGGGGTCGTGGGCGTGCGTGCTGGAGTCGGTCATGGATCGGGCCGGAAAAGCGTCATGGAAATCTCGGCGCCTGCCTCCGCGCCCTCGGACGCGGCCGGCAGAATGAGCACGGCACCGCTCGCCAGCGCGTGCAGCGGGAGCGCGCCCGTCGCCAGCGGCTCGACGCGCCCATCCGCAAGACGGCGCAGCGGCGCGAGCTCGACCAGGCCGACCGTCGAGGTCACCTTGCGCGCAAGCCGCGCATGCAGCGGCGGCGCAGGTGGCACGTCCGTGAGCGCGGCGAGCGCCGGCCGCACCAACAGCAGCCAGGCCGCCAGCGCATCGCCCGGCGTGCCGGGCAGCAGGATCACGGGCTGGCCGCCCACCGCGCCGAAGCCTGCACTCATGCCGGGGCGCGCGCCGATGCCGTGCACCAGGAGGCGGCCCGCAGAGCGGAGCCCTGTCGCCGTGACGTCGCGCGCGCCCGCCCCGGTGCCGCCCACGGCCAACAGCAGGTCGCATCCGTCGGCGCCGGAGCGCAGGGCCGCGGCGATGGTAGCGGCGTCGTCGGGCGCAGGCGGCAGGCGGACAAGCGCCGCCCCGGCCGCCTGCGCGAGCGCCGCGCAGGCGGCAAACAGCGTATCGCGCACGCCATCGGCCAGGATTTCGTCACCGATGGCGAGCCAGCCCAGGCGGGGCCGCCGCACCGCCACCTCGGTCACGCCCAGCGCCGCGAGAAGCGGAAGGTCGAGCGGCGAAAGCCGTTCCCCGGCAGCACGCAGCAGGGTGCCTGCAGCGGCGTCCTCGCCTGGCGCGCGCACGCCGGTGCCGGGAGCGACAGCGTCCAGCACCTGCGCGAAGGGACCGTCCCGCACCAGGTCGGGCCGCGGCAGCACGGCGTCGGTGCCGTGGGGCAGTGCCTCGCCGGGCTGTAGCAGCGGCGGCGGCATCGGCAGCACCGCGGGCGCGTAGGGCCCGGCGCCGAGCGTGTCGGCCGCCGCGATGGCCCAGCCATCCCACCTTGCCACCGGGCAGGGCGGCACGGGCGCGGTGGCCTGGAGCGGTGTCGCGAGCACGCAGCCGATGGCCTCGGCCAGGGGCAAGCTGCTTGGCGCGACGGCGGCGATGCCCGCCAGCAGCAGCGCGGTCGCCTCGTCCAGCGCGGTCAGGCTGTTCGGACCGCTCATGGCGGGGCGACCAGCGGCGCGCAGACGAGGCGCTCGCCCTGCGGTGTCGCCAGCGCGCCCACCACGGCATCCACGCCATAGGCTGCGCGCAGGCGGGCCGGGGTGATGAGGTCGGCAGGCGGCATGGGGCCGGTCATCGCGCCCCCATGCAGCAGCATGGCCGCATCGGCAACCAGCAGCGCATGGTCCGGGTGGTGCGTCGTCATCAGCACGGCGAGGCCGTCACGCACGGCGAGAGCGCGCACCTCGCGCAGCACCAGCGCCTGGTTGCCGAAATCGAGGCTCGCCGTCGGCTCGTCGAGCACCAAGCAACGCGCATCCTGGACCAGGGCGCGGGCAATCAGCACCAGCTGACGCTCGCCGCCCGACAGCTCCGTCACGGGCCGATCCGCCAGGTGGGAGATGCCCAGCCGATCGAGTGCCGCCTCGGCCAAAGCGAGATCGCGCGCGCCCGGCGCTGCAAGCAAGGGCAGGCGCGCCGCGCGACCCATCGCCACCACCTCGCGCGCCGCATACGCGAAGCCACCCGGCGCCGCCTGCGGCACATAGGCGAGGCGATGCGCGACCTCGCGCCGCGACAGGGAGGCGAGCGGCGCCGCATCGAGCCGGACCTCGCCGGCCAGCGCCGGGATCAGGCCGAGCAGCGTGCGCAGAAGCGTCGTCTTGCCGCCGCCATTCGGTCCCAGCAGGCTCAGCACCTGGCCGGTCTCCAGCGTGAAGGAGATTCCGGCCGCGACGACGCGCCGCCCATGGCCAACAGACAGACCCTGCGCTGCGAGCAGCGTTGTCATGCCGCACCACCTCGCCTTGCGCGCACCAGCAGCCAGAGGAATAGCGGCGTGCCCAGCACCGCGGTCAGGATGCCAAGCGGCAGCTCGGTGCGCCCCGCGACGCGCGCGAGCGTGTCCACGGCGAGCAGGAACGCCGCGCCCAGCAGCGCCGAGAGCGGGATCAGCCGGCGCAGATCCGGTCCGCCCAGCATCCGCGCCATGTGCGGCACGACCAGCCCGATCCAGCCCACCGCGCCGGCGAGCGCGGTGACCGCGGCGGTGGCCAACGTGGCGCCCGCGACCGCGAAGGCCCGCAAGGCCGTGGTGTTCACGCCGAGCGCTCGCGCCTCGTCCTCGCCCAGCGTCAGGAGGTTCAACCGCCAGCGCAGCAGCAGCAGCACGACCAGGCCGAGCAGCGCCGCGGGTGCGGCGGCGAGGATGTCCTCCCGCGTCGCCGCCGAGAGCGTCCCGAGCAGCCAGAAGGTGATCGCCGGGAGCTGGTTGTACGGGTCGGCGAGGATCTTCAGGAGGCTGATCGCCGCCCCCATCAGCGCGCCCAGTGCGATGCCCGCCAGGATCAGCACCAGCACCGGGTCGCCTTGCCCCCGAACGGCGCTCGACAGCGCCGCGACGGCCGCCACCGCCGCGATGCCGCCGGCGAAAGCGAGCCCCTGCACCGCCGCCACCGGCAGGCCGAGAAAGATGCCGAGCACCGCGCCAAGCGAGGCGCCGGCCGAAACGCCAAGCAAATCGGGCGAGGCAAGCGGGTTGCGGAACATGCCCTGGAAGGCGGCGCCGGCGGCCGCGAGGGACGCGCCGACCAGGATTGCTGCCCCCACCCGCGGCGCGCGGATGTTCCAGAACACGATGGCCGGCGTGCCGGTCTCGGTGCCGGTCAGGATCGCCCAGAGCTGCCCCGGCGCGATCGGGAAGCGACCGACCGCCAGCGCCCCCAGCACCGCGACGACGAGGGCCGCGACGCCGACGCCCCAGGCCAGCGCACCACGCCTCATGCTGGGCGCCTCACGCCGGCAGCGGCAAGGCGGGGCGCAGCAGCGCCTCGATCTGCGCGGGCTCCGGGCGGCGGTGATAGAACAGGGCGTGGAACGCGGCGACGGCTTCCACCAGCCCCGCGCGCGGCCGCAGCCCGAACAGCACCGGCAGCCAGATCAGCCCGAGCAGGCGGTTCACTGCGGGCGGGAAATCCACCCAGCCGAAGGGCAGGCCCGGCGCCAGCGCCACGCGCCCCGCACGCACCGCAGGCACCGCGGACCATAGCCGGTCGGTCTTCGCGGTCGTCATGAAGTCGGGATGGATGGCGATGATCCAGTCCGGGTTCCAGGCGAAGACCTGCTCCATCGAGAATTGCACCAGGCTGCCGGCGCCAAGCGCCGAGGCGGCGACGTTCTCCGCGCCCGCGAATTCGATGATCTCGGTGTTGATCGAGCCGGCGACCCCGGTCTCGAGCCCGCGCGGGCCGCGCACATAAAGCACGCGCGGCCTGCCGCGTGCGCGCAGCGCCTCCGCGGCCGCGACGGCCTCGCCCAGGATGCGCTCTGCGGCGGCCGCCCGCGCTTCGGCGGCGTCGCGGCGGTCGAGGATCTCGCCGAGCAGGCGATAGGTCTCAGGGATCTTCGGCAGCGCGCCGTCGAGCAGCAGGGTGGGCAGCCCCGTCTGCGCCTGCACGCGCTCGGCCAGCGAGACGAAGACCGGCCGCACCGAGCCATAGTCGAGCACGAGGTCAGGCCGTTGCCGAAGGACGGCCTCGATGTTGGCCGTGTTGTCGCGGCCGGTCAGGCGCCCGATCTCGGGCAGGGCGGCGGCCTCGGGCAGCATGAAGGCGGCTTCGGCCGGGCGTGGCGGCCTGGCGGGCCAGCCGGCCAGCATCTCCGGCGCCAGCGTGTAGAGCAGGATCGCGGCGGGCGGGCCGGCTGGAAAGACCCGCGTGACGCTGTCCGGCACCGCGATCCGCCGGCCCGTCGCGTCGGCGACCTGCCGCTCCGCCCGTGCGGGTGTCGCGAACAGCGCCGGTGCGGCCAGCAGGGCGCGGCGCGGGATCATCCCTTGGTGCCGACCATTACATCGGAGGCCTTGATCACCGCCACCGCCTCGCCGCCGACCGCGAGGCCCAACTCTTCGGCGGACTCATTGGTGATTGCGGCGGTGACAATGACGCCAGGTGCCACTTCGATCGTGACATGCGTCGTGGTGACGCCCTTGCGGATGCCGGTGATGGTGCCGGGGAACTGGTTGCGGGCGGAGAGCTTGAGCATGGCAATGCCTTTCACGGATCAGCGGGCTGGCAGGCCTGGTGCGACGAAGCCGTGACGATCCAGGATGGCCTGTCCGGCAGAAGATAGGAGGAACATCGCGAAGCGCACGGCCTCCGGCCGGTCCGATAGCAGGATCAGCCCGTAATCCGCGCCGACCGACAGCGCCTCCGGCACCGCGACCTGTCGCAGCGACGCATCGGCGGCGCGCGCCAGTACGGCGTTGGTGCAGTAGGTCAGGAACAGGTCGGCAGCGTTGCGCTCGAACTGCCAGGCATAGAGGTCGCGCCCCTGCGGTGGGCGCGGGCTATCGGGCCCGCCGGTCAGCAGCAGCGCCTTGGCTTCCAGCGCCGCGCGCGCGCCAGGACGAACAGCCTCCGCCCTCCCGAACAGCGCGAAGGCGTAGTCGCCGGCAGGATCGGCGCGCGGCGTCGAGGTGCCGAGCCGCAGCGCGGGGTCGAGCATGCGCTCCAGCAGCGTAGCCGGCGTCACGTCGAGCCCCGCCCGCGCGATGGCGCACAGCGCGTTGCGCGCGAAGAGCACGGTCGGGCGGTTGCGCTCGCGGCCCACCGCTTCCGGATGCTCCATGTTGGCGGAGGCGAACAACTCGAAGGGCTCACCGCCGGCGATTCGCTGTCGCAGCAATCCGGAGGGCGCGTAGGTTTGCGTGACCGCGCCGCCGCCTGGTGCACGTTCGAAGGCCTGTGCCACCTCGGCGAGCGCCGCCCTCAGCGAGCCGGCGGCGGCGAGACGCACCGGCTCGGCGGCGGCCGGCATGGCGAAGATCAGGGCCGCGAGAAGAGCCGCGAGCCTCACGAGGTCGGCTCCGGCTGGGTCGCGTTCGGGAAGAACAGCTGCTCGCCATTGATCTGGTAGGAGGCGATGGCGCGCTGCCCGGCCGGCGAGAGGATCCAGTCGATGAAGCGCTGGCCGTCGGCGACCTTCACATGCGGGTGCCGCTGCGGGTTCACGAGCATCACGCCGTACTGGTTGAATAGCCTGGCGTCGCCCTCGACGACGATGCGCAGGTCCTGCCGGTTCCGGAAGCTGAGCCAGGTTCCGCGGTCGGTCAGGATATAGGCGTTCTGCGCCGCGGCGGTGTTCAACGCCGGGCCCATGCCCTGGCCGACCTCGCGGTACCATTGGCCCCGGCCGGCCGCAGGGTCGACGCCGGCAAGCTGCCACAGGCGGAGCTCAGCGGCATGCGTGCCGGAGCGGTCGCCACGGCTGACAAACGCCGCGCGGGCTTCGGCGATGCGGCGCAGCGCGTCGTTGGTGTCGCGCAGCCCGTTGACGCGCGCGGGATCGGCGGCGGGGCCGACGACGACGAAGTCGTTGAACATCACGTGCCGGCGCGGCCCACCGAAACCCTCGGCCACGAAGCGCTCCTCGGCCACCCGGTCATGCACGAACACCACATCGGCGTCGCCGCGGCGGCCGACATCCAGCGCCTGGCCGGTGCCGAGCGCCACGACGCGCACCGTGATGCCCGTCTCCGCCGTGAAGATCGGCAGGATGTGGCGGAACAGGCCGGATTGTTCGGTGCTGGTGGTGCTGGCGACGGTGATGAAGCGCTCCTGCGCGGATGGTGCGCCTGGCAGGAGAAGTGCCGCGGCAGCGGCAACGAGGAAAAGGCGGCGGAACATGGCGGGTCTCCCGGATGGGCCCTTCACCACACCAGTTCGCCGCGCAGGAAGGCCGCGGCTTCTGGTGTGGCAGGCTGGTTGTAGAAGGCGGCGGCCGGTGTCTGCTCGCGCAGGCGGCCGCGGTTGAGGAACAGCACCTCGCCCGCCAGGCGACGGGCCTGACCGAGGTCGTGCGTGGTCATCACGATCTTGGTGCCACGCGCGGCAAGCGTGCCCACGATCTCCTCGACCGCGCGGGTCGCCGTGGGATCGAGGCTGGCGCAGGGCTCGTCGAGGAACAGCACCTCGGGCAACAGGGCGGCGGCGCGGGCGAGTGCCAGGCGCTGCTGCTCCCCGCCTGACAGCCGGCGCGCCGGGCGGTCGGCGAGTGCTGCGAGGCCCACCATCTCCAAGGCAGCGCGGGCGCGGGACTCGCGCTCCGCGGCCGTGATGCCGGCCAGCTTCAGCGGATAGACGGCGTTGGCCAGCACGCTGCGGCGCAGCAGCACCGGCCGCTGGAACACCATCGCCTGGCGGCGGGCGGCATCGCCCGCCCAGAGGACGCGCCCCGTGCTGGGCGTCAGCAGCCCGTGCAGCAGCCGCAGCAGCACGGATTTCCCGGCGCCGTTCGGACCGACGATGATGCTGGGGGAGCCGGCCTCGAGGGTGAGCGCGACGTCGGACAGGATGGTGATCCCGCCGGCGGAGAAACCCAAGCCTTCGGCACGCAGCGGCAGGATGGTGTCGGGTGCGCGCATCACGCGCCCGCCCGGGTGGCGAAGTCGCGCGAGGCTTGCGCGAGCGCATTCACGACCAGCACGATCGACATCAGCACCATGCCGAGGGCCAGCGCCAAGGGCAGGTTGCCCGCGCTGGTCTCGAGCGCGATCGCGGTGGTCATCACCCTGGTGAAGCCCTCGATGTTTCCGCCGACGATCATCACCGCGCCGACCTCGGCACTGGCCCGGCCAAAGCCCGCCAGAAGCACGGTCAGCAGCGCAAATCGCCCGTCCCAGAGCAGCGTCGGGACGGCGCGCACCGGGCCCGCCCCGAAGGAGCGCAGTTGCTCCGCGTACTCCTCCCACAGCCCTTCCAGGACCTGGCGTGACAGGGCGGCGAGGATCGGAGTGATCAGGACCGCCTGGGCGATGATCATCGCACCCGGCGTGAAGAGCAGGCCGAGATGCCCAAGCGGGCCGGAGCGCGACAGCAGCAGGTAGATCAGCAGCCCCGCCACCACCGGCGGCAGCCCCATCAGCGCATTCAGCACCGTCAGGATTGCACCCCGCCCCGGGAAGCGGGCGACCGCCAGCAGCGCGCCGAGCGGCAGCCCGACGAGGGCCGCGATCAGCAGGGCAGAGAAGCTGACCCGCAACGACAGCAGCACGATCTGCGCCACCGCCGGATCGGCGGTGAGCACAAGGTTCAGCGCAGTCGCGGCGGCGGCTCCGAGGTCGTTCACGGCAAATTCCCAGCTTGGCCGCAAACTGCGTTCGGAAAGCTGTTGGGTCAATTGGCTTGGGGCTTGACGAGAGCGCAGCAGATGCCGTTTTCTGCCATCAAATGCCCGATATTCTGACCCTGCGCGAGGCGGCCGAGTTTTTGCGCCTGTCCGAACGCTCGCTTTATGACCTCGCACGCTCGCACCGCGTGCCGGCCGCCCAGCTTGGCGGCAAGTGGCTGTTCCCGCGGGCCCAATTGGAACGGTGGCTGACCACCCAGGCTGACGGGCCGGAGGCTGAGCCGCGGCTCGATCCCCCGCCGATCCTGGCCGGGAGCCACGACCCGCTCCTCGATTGGGCAGTACGCCAATCCGGCTGCGGTCTTGCGCTGCGCGCCGGCGGCAGCCTCGATGGCCTGTCGGCGCTGGGCTCGGGCGAGGCGATGGCGGCGGCCATGCATCTGCGCGACCCGGACACCGGCGCCTTCAACGAACCCGCGGCGCGCGACACCCTGGCGCGCCGCCCCATGGTCGGCATTGTCTGGGCATGGCGGTCACAGGGGCTCATTCTGCCCGCCGGCAATCCGCGTGGTATCCAGGCCATCCCGGATTTGGCGCGACCGGGCATCAGCGTTGTCGGGCGGCAGCCACGCGCGGGCAGCCATGTGCTGCTGGTGCATCTTTTGGGCGAAGCGGGCATCCGGCTCGATGCCGTGCGGTTCCTGCCCGAACCGGCGCTGGCCGAGGATGAGGTTGCTGCCGCGGTGCAGGAAGGACGCGCCGATGTGGGCTTTGGCATTGGCGCCGAGGCCGCCGCGCGCGGGCTCTGCTTCGTCCCGCTATTCCGCGAACGCTTCGACCTCGTGATGGAGCGGCGCCACTATTTCGGGGCTCAGGTGCAGCGACTGATGCGCTTCGCCCGCCAGCCCGACTTCGTGGCACGCGCAAAGCGGCTGGGCGGATATGACGTCGAAGAGAACGGGGGCGTCAGTTTCTGTCTGTGAGATCGCGGTCGGCTGCCGTCCGGCCGACCAGCGATGGATCGACCGATAGCAACCCGGCACACGGCGGCTGGGCAGCGTCACGCATCGGCCGACACTTCATCCAGTGAGACACGTCTCACGAACACCAGCGAAGGTTGGAATCCGGTTCCCACCGCTGCTCCAGTCGAGATCACCACAAATAGTATTCCCCTCCGGGGGCACCGCGCTGAGGCGCATGTTTGGCCGCGATTTGCGCGCAAGGCTTGGGAGTGGTCCCTAAAATATGGCGGTGGTTTCTCTCTCTGAGAGGCCGGCTATCTCCGCACCTCGGGACTTGGACGATTTTTTCCCAACCCAATAACGCATTGATTTCTTGATCTTGTCTTGGAAGCGGCAGGGCTGAGAGTTGCGTTCGCCATCGCCTGGCGATGACAATCGGGCACAAACTCATGGCTTGCAGCACTCGACCTCGTGCCGCCTACATCGGCGAATACATAGTGTCGGTGATGTTGGCCGTCGGGCGCTTCCTGCGAGATGGCTCGCGCCGAGAAGTCTTCACGAGCACGAGGTAGGCTACCAACACGCCCCTCAGCCGGATGGCGAGTTATTTTTCTAGATCAGCCGAACGGCAACGTGGCCGGCCGGCGTTCGGCAGCCAATGCGACTTCCTGCTGGTGCCAGCATGCCGGAAGGGGCTGGAGCAGGCGCGGCAGCCCGGGATCGCAACGGCCATCCAGCAGTGCCTCGACCAGGTCTGGCGCCAGCAGCGTCAAACTGAGGAGCTTGCCCAGGAAGGATCGGTATATGTTTTCGGCAGCCGCCAGCTCGGTCAAGGATTCGTGGCGACCTTGGTCGAGCATGCGCTGGTAGCGGAACGCCCGCGCCATCGCCTTCACCAGCGACGGGTCGGCGCGCGTTGGGACGGCCGGAACGCCAGCCAGCGCCATTGGTGTCACGACAGTCTTCCGCCCCGACCGATGCCGAATCTTCAGCGGTAGCCATGATTACCCGCGCTCGATTTTCTCCGCCGCCGCCATCTCGCTGATCGAGGCGTCGTGCCCCTCGTCCAGCATCCGCCGGTACCGGAACGCCCGCGCCAACGCCTTCACCAGCGCCGGGTCGGCGCGCGTCGGGACGGCCCGGACGCCGGCCAGCGCCATCGGCGTGACCACCGTCTTCCGCCCCGGCCGCCGCCTGATGGTCATCGGCACCCGGACGGTGATGTGGGTCGCCTTGGCCGCGATGAAGGCGGCGAGGCCGCGTTGCTGGTTGGATGCTGGCTTGGTCATGCGGGTCTCGATCGCGCTCGGCGTGGGTCGACTATTCGCTCTGTGCCGCAGCACAGTGAAGCGGATAGGGCGATCAGGATGTTGCTATGATTGCGGCACGCCGATCATGAGAATGCTGCGCACGAAGCAGGCTGTGCCGAACGCTGAACGCAGGCCGCCATCGGCTCAGCCGGATCGAGATGGTGTTCAGCAACAGGCCAACCTGGATCGGCCACTCAATGGACGGCGCCCACGTTCCGCCCAGGCCGGGCGGACCGCGGACGAGGCGTATGGGATGACGACGACGGAGAAACTGGCAGCCTGACAAAAACCAGGACCAATATCAGCAAGCCCGTCAGACTATCCCAGCAAGGGGGGACCACCTCATCGTCCTCTGGACGCCGACCAGTTTCCAGATGGCGTCCTTTTCCACGCCGGATCATATTCCGGTCAGGCATGGTTTTTGCTGTTGGAGCGTTAATACCATCATCCTGCCAGACCCCAAACTCATTGGGAGCGGCAACCTCGTAGGATCGTACCCACATGACGTTATCTGGCGAAACGCCTGCGTCTTTTCGCGGCACGACGTTCTCGGTTACGGTCTGCGGCGCGGCGCGGTGAATCGTTGCATTGTCTATACAAGCGCCGCGGCAGGGCCGCTCGCTCCGGCAGCGCTCTTCCAACTGGTCGAAAGTGCCACGGCGAAGAACCGGCAACTCGGGGTCACTGGGCGCCTGATTTATGAAGGAAGCCGCTTTGTCCAGTTGATCGAAGGCCCCCACGCAATCATTGGGGACCTCTATGACGCTATCGAGGCGGATCAACGTCATAGCGAAATCCTCTGCCTCATCGACCGCGAGATCGATATCCCCAGCTACAGCGACTGGGCCCACCTGGTACCTGGTGCGGATGCGGCGGAGCGCGCGGCGTTCGCCGCCAACCTGCAACGCCCCGGTCATGGGCCTGACCTGAACTACCAGCTGCGGGACGATAGCCTCGCCAGCCTCACCCGGACACGGTTCGGGGCGTTCCTGCTGGACAAACTCCGCATCAAGCCCAGCCAGCAGCGCGCGTCCCAGACGGTGGACCAGTTGTTCACCGCTGCCGAGGTGACGATCGAGCGCGATGGACTTGGCGCTTTCTCGTTGGATGGCACGGCGCGTGAGGCCAATGTCTCGCTGCAATCGGCCTATCGGTACTTCACCAACACCGATGCCTTCCTGCGCGCGGTAACACGGCGACGCCAGATCACCGGGACCAACCGCGCCCTGCAAGACCTTGCCCAAACCACCTTCCGCGACGAGGAGCACATCGTCACCTGGATAGTGGAGCGCATGGCCGATGGCTTGCTGGCGGCGCATGGCCGCTTCCCCATCATCCGCACGATGTACCAGCGGCATACCGACGTGTTCGACGACGGCATGTGGATTGTGGCGGACGCCATGCGCGTCGCCATGGCCCGCTGCGGGATTCCCTGCGCGCATCTGGGGGATGAGCAACTGGCCCTGGGTCTGTCCGGCATGGCTGCGGCCATCCGGACCGCCTTCCTGAAGGATGCGTTGCTGCTGCGTTCGCCGCGGGTACGGGCTGGGCTGGTTGCCGCTTTTCTTGCCACGCTGAGGGTGCGGTAGCGCGAGCCTGATGCCCGCGGACCCGGCCAGGCGGGCGCGTCGCCTGGCCGCGGGAACGAGGTGGTCGCGCCTGGGGGCGCAACGCAAGCCCCATGCGGGGCAGTTCCGCCGGTTGCGTGGCCCGATGCATGGCGCTGGCGGCGGCCGGCGCGGCGGTTCTGCGACGGCTGCCTGCGCCTTGGGGCTGAGGCCGGGACCGTTGGCGAGGCTGGGCCGGCATCCGGCGCCGCCCGGCCATGTACCCGGCAAGTCGGCGGAGCGGCCCAACTTCGGGCGCTGCTCGGGCTATGGACGTGGTCAGAAGCGTCACCGGGCAGGCAGCCGCGAACGGCCAGGCCGGCCCGCACCCGGAACAGGCAAAACTGAATTTTTCTACGTTTTTTCGCCTAGGCAATGGCCGTGTCGTCATGTTCAACCTTTGGTTAACTCTGGCTAATCCGGCCAGACCCTGAGCAGACAGCAATAAATCGCGCCGCCACAGTCATGTAATGGTCATATGCGGATCATATGGCGAATGCACGAGTGTGTCCGCTCCTCAGGAAGGAGAGCGAGGTTTATTGCCGATCCCGATAAGGTGAACGGCCATGACGCAGCTCGACTTCGCCCTGAAGACCAGCATCTGGGGCAATAACGGGATCGGCAACCACGTCTATAACTTCGACCAGGCGGTCATCACCCTTTCGAAACTCCAATCTGCACTAGCGTTTGCGGCCGGAAATGACACCGCCAACCATGTGATCGATACAATAAAAAACGCTGAAATCCACTTACCCTTCAAGGCGGGCATCCGAGGCGTGGGCTCCGCCTACGTCGATCTTGCCTTCAAGGCGGGCATCCGCGACCTGACCTTTGGCCCAAGCTTGCGCGTCGACCTCAGGGGCGGCGACTTTGCTGCGGACCTGACTCTGAACCTCGACGAAGTGGTCTCCAGCAAAAGTTCGAGTTGGAATATCGGGTCCGACATCGACACCACGAAGTGGCGACAGACGTCGCTACACCTTTCCACCACCGGGCTGGACATCGCCAACAGTTCCGCCCAACTCCTGCTGAAATACGGTTTTTCTGCCTATGCAAAAGTGACCGGCAGCGCGGGGTACAACGTTCTTGGCTACGAAGACAGCACCAGCGCCAGCCGGGACCTGTTTAATGTCAATGTGAACCGCGAACTTCCGCTGAGCAGGGCCGTCACCGGCGCTGATATCTTCGACGCGGTCAAGCTGTTGGCCTCGATCGCCACGGGCGAGACCATGGGGGGCACCAGCGGCTCCCTTGATCTCTCCGACCAGGCGGGCGGCTTGGTGCTCGGTATCCCAAGGCCGGCCAAGGCCGATGCGACGCAGGGCGCCGTGGCCGGCGGTCAGTTCGGCGCGTTTGAAATCCGTGCCGTCGGCGGTGCGTTCATCACCGGCAGCGTCGATTTCATCAACGTTTTGGCTCCGCTCATTATTCCCGGTGCTTTGCCGCTCTTCAGCTTTTCCGATAGTATTGGCTTCTTTGGCCAAAACATCGGCGTCAGCCTGACCCTTGCCAAGGCTGAACTCCACGTCACCGGCAAGCTTGAGCAGGACTTCGTCTTTAGGCCCACTGCCGTGGGCGTAGTCATGACCACATCTTTCGGCGAAACCGTGGCCGGGGAACTGGGCAACAACTTCCACTTCCACTCGCCGGAGGGGGAAGGCAGCTTCACCGTTGATGCCGTCTATACCGCCGCCGGCCAGATGACCCGCACTGACTACCTGCTCTGGGAGGAGGGCATTGACATTACGTTGCTCCAGGCTGGAGCAATGTTCCAGGGTAAACTCACCTTCTTGGGATACGATTTTAAATTCGGCTTCGATAAAACAAGCGAGCCAGTTTACAGCCACAGCTTTGACCTTGCTTCCCAGAAAATTCGGCTGGGTAGCTCCAGTTACAATTACACACTGCCGTCTGTTACCAAGCACTACACGTTGACCTACGAAAATTTCTACAACGGTACAAGCGGTAAGGATAACTTAACCTTCACCACCCACCAGACCAGTGTTGATGGCGGGGCCGGCGACGACAGCATCACCGGCAATACGGTGAACGACAGTATCCTCGGCGGCGACGGCAACGACGTGCTGCGCGGCGGGGTCGGCAACGACACGCTGAGCGGCGACGCCGGCAACGACACGCTGCTGGGCAACCGCGGCGATGACAGCCTCTCCGGCGGCGCCGGTGACGACAGCCTGGTGGGCGGCGCCGGGGACCTGGTCGGCCTGGACCTGAGCGGCTACGCCTTCTACGCCGCCAGCGGCCACCTGTATAAGCTGGTGACCTCTGCGCTCAGCTGGGACGCGGCGAAGACCGCCGCTGCCGGCATGACCATCGGCGGCCTGCACGGCTACCTCGCCACCATCACCAGCGCGGGCGAGGACGCCTTCCTCAAGACCCAGATCACCGGCGCCTCCGAGATCTTCGTCGGCGCGACCGACGCGGCCAAGGAAGGCCAGTGGGTCTGGGCGACGGGGCCGGAAGCCGGCACCATCTTCTACAATGCCGGCGCGGCAACCCAGCCCGGCTACAGCAACTGGGCACCCAACGAGCCGAACAACGCCAATGGCCCCGGCGCCGAGAACTACGCTGTCTTCGCCTACAACGCCGGGCAATGGAACGACTCGCCGTCCGTCCCGCACGGCTATCTGACAGAGTTTGATGTCGGCGCGCTGGGCGCGTTTGATCAGGTTACATTGTCGAATAATGGCTTCGCCTACAACGCCGGCAACGGCCATGCCTACAAGGCGGTATCGAACACGGTGGCGAGTTGGCAGGCGGCGCGGGACGCTGCCGCCGGCCTGAAGCTGACCAAGGGTGACCTCACACGTATTCCGGGCTATCTCGCCACCATCACCAGCGCCGACGAGGCAAGCTTCCTCAAGGCCAATTTCGCCAGCGTGTCCCAGCTGTACATCGGCGCCACCGATGAAGGCCATGAAGGCCAGTGGGTCTGGGCCACCGGGCCGGAGGCGGGCACTACCTTCTACAACCGAGGCGCCGCCTCGCAGCCCGGCTACAGCGACTGGATCGGCGACGAGCCGAACAACGGCAATGTCCCGACCGAGAACTACGCTGTCATCCGCTATGGCTCCGGCGTGCAGTGGAACGATGCGCTTGCGGGCACCGCCCATGCCTACCTGGTCGAGTTCGGCGGCCTGAACGGCGAGGGCACCGCGGCCCCGGGCGACGACACGCTGGTCGGTGGCGACGGCAACGACACGCTGGCCGGCGGCGCGGCCAATGACAGCCTGGACGGCGGCGCCGGCACCGACCTGCTGACCTACGCTGACAACACCGCCACCCAGGGCATCAACCTGGTCGCCACCAACGCCACCACGCTGGTCGGCAGCGACGGCCTGGGCGGCACGGATACGGCCACGGGCTTCGAGAGCATCCTCGGCGGCGCCGGCAACGACAGCATCAATGCCGCGCTCTACACGGCGCCGATGATGCTGCAGGGCGGCGCGGGCAACGACAGCCTGGGGGGCGGCAGCGGCCGCGACACGCTGCAGGGCGGCAGCGGCAACGACACGCTGGCCGGCGGTGGCGGCAATGACAGCCTGGACGGCGGCGACGGCACGGACAGCTTCGTCGCCGGCACCACTGCCGCCCTGTCGCTGACAGTGATCAACAACGTGCTGACCGGCAATGACGGCAGCAACGCCGCGGATATCCTGGCCTCCATCGAGGTGATCCTGGGTGGCAGCTTCAACGACAGCATCAATGCCGAAGGCCTCGGCACCAATTTCAGCCTGCAAGGCAATGACGGCAACGACAGCCTGGCCGGTGGCAGCGGCAGTGACAGCCTGCTGGGCGGTGCCGGCAGCGATACGCTGGCCGGCCATGCCGGCGTGGACCTGCTGACCGGCGGCATCGGCGCCGACCTGTTCGGCCTGGTCTATCTGAACAACGCGCTGATCCCGGACTGGTCCACTCTGGGCGCCACCGATACCATCGCCGACTTCAGCTCGGCCGAGGGTGACAAGCTCAACCTCAACAACGGCCTGGGCGCCTTCACCAATGCGGACGGCTCGCCAGGGCTGCTGTTCTGGCAGGGCGCGCTCAGCGGTACGGTGGCGTCGCTGAGCCTGGGGCTGGCCCTGCCGGGCAATGGCGGCAGCGCCGCTGAAGGGGCCTTCTTCCAGGCTTCCAGCGCGGGTGGCGGCTGGCTGATCGTCGACACCGACCTTACCGGCACCCTCACAGCCGGCGACCTGGTCGAGCGGCTGCTTGGCGGCGCGGGCTTCACCCTGGCCACGACGGACTTCGTGGCCGGCACCTTCTCCGGCGCCTCCGCGAAGGGAACCAGTGGCAATGACACGCTGGTTGGCACCAGCGGGCCGGACTACCTGGATGCGCTCGGCGGCGCCGATACACTTACCGGCAATGCCGGAAGCGACACGCTGCTCGGCGGTGACGGCAATGACTCGCTGCGCGGCAATGACGGCAACGACCTGCTGTTCGGCGGCACGGGCAACGACACGGTGTACGGCGATGCCGGCAGCAACACCCTGGATGGCGGCGCCGGCGACGACAGCCTGGTGGGTGGCGGTGGCACCGACACGATGGTCGGCGGCCTCGGCAACGACACCATGGACGGCACGCTCGGCAACCAGCTTGTCAGCTTCGCCGATTACACCGCCACCCAGCCGCTGCGCCTCAGGGCGGTGGATGCCGTCACGCTGGTCAGCACCGATGGTCTGCAGCCGGTAAGCACCGCTATCCGCATCGACACCCTGATCAGCATCGAGACGATCATCGGCGGTGCCGGCAACGACACCATAACCGGCGTCAACGGCCTCTACGGCAGCAGCCTGACTCTCTACGGCGGCGGCGGCAACGACATCCTCATCGGCAGCTCCGCCGCCGACACGCTGGTGGGCGGCACCGGCAATGACTCGCTGGCCGGCGGCAAGGGCAACGACAGCCTGGATGGCGGCGACGGCATCGACTCCTACTTCGGTGGCCCGGATACCGGGCTGAACATGCATGCGTTCAGTGGCGACCTGGTGGGCGAGGACGGTAATCTTTCCACCGACACGCTGCGCAATATCGAGGTTGTTGCCGGCAACCAATACGCCGACCTCATCGATGCCACCGGCATCAACACCAACATGACTTTGGCGGGCGCTGGCGGAAACGACACGCTTACCGGCAGCACCGGCAATGATTGCCTCGATGGCGGCGACAACAATGACCTGATGGACGGTGCTGGCGGCGTCAACCTGATGGTCGGTGGTGCGGGCGACGACATCTACATCGTCAACGCGACGACGGAGGTGCTGATCGAGGCGCTGAACGCCGGCCTCGACAAGGTGCGGAGCAGCGTCAGCTGGATGCTCGGCGACAACATCGAACGGCTGGAGCTGACCGGCACCGCAGCCATCGACGGCATCGGCAATGCCCTGGACAACGAGCTGCTCGGCAATGCCGGCCGCAACCTGCTGAGCGGCCTGGCCAGCAACGACAGCCTGAGCGGCCAGGACGGCAACGACACGCTGCTGGGCGGCGACGGCGACGATACGCTGGACGGCGGCGGCGGGTCGGACAGCCTGGAGGGCGGCAGCGGCAACGATGTGCTGACCGGCGACAGCTTTGCGCCGAACGTGTTCTTCAACCCCGACAATGGGCACTTCTACCAGCTCATCACCACGGCGATGGACTGGGCGACGGCGCAGACGAATGCCGCCTCGCTCACGCTCAACGGATTGCAGGGCTACCTGGCTACCGTTACCAGCGAAGCTGAATGGGCCTTCGTCCACACCATCAATGGCGAACAGTTGTCCTGGGTCGGCGGCAGCGACGCCGCCGTCGAGGGCCAGTGGCAATGGCTGACCGGGCCAGAGGCCGGTACGGTGTTCTACAGCCTGGGCGCCGCCAGCCAGCCCGGCTTCAATGCCTTCGCATCCGGCAATCCCAACAACGCCGCCGGCGATCTCGGCACCCAGAATTACGTCTCCCTTGGCTACCAGAATGGCTGGGACGACTTCTTCGGGTGGTACCCGCTCGGCAGCGTGGTCGAGTTCGGTGGTATGCCCGGCGGCGGCTCTGGCTTGGGGTTGAGCGATACTCTCTCGGGCGGCGAGGGCGACGACACGATGACGGGCGGCTTCGGCGACGACCTCTATATCGTCGACAGCGCCAACGACCTGACGATCGAACTCGCCAATGGCGGCGCCGACACGGTGCAGGGCAGCGTCTCCTTTACCCTCGGCGCCAATATCGAAACGATGATGCTGGTCGGCATTGCGGACATCGACGGCAGCGGCAACGCCCTGGACAACATGTTGGTCGGCAATGAAGCTGCCAACAGGCTCTACGGTGGCGAGGGCGACGACACTCTTGTGGGTGGCGACGGCAACGACACGCTGGACGGTGGCAACGGTAACGACAGCCTGTCTGGCGACGCCGGGGCTGACTACCTCGCGGGCGGCCTGGGCAACGACACGTTGGTCGGCGGCGAGGGCCACGACATTCTGCTGGGCGGCGATGGCAACGACCTTGCCATCTTCGTCGCCTCGGATGCGCCAGGAGCGGAGCGCTACGAAGGTGGCCTGGGGTTCGATACCGCGCAATTCACAGGGTACGACGTCTTTGCCGGGCTCGACATCAGCGGCATGACCTTCATCTCCGTCGAGCAGCTTTTGCTGCGCGGCAGCTTCACGCTCAACCTCGCGCAATTCACGCAGCTGACCACCTTCGCCAATGATGGCGGCTATGCCTACAGCCTGGTGGCCGCCGATGCCGGTGCCTATGACCTGGCGAGCAAGCAGGTGGACGCGCAGTTTGCCGGCTTCACCGCCAGTACCGGCGACGACACGGTGCTGGCTGCGGACAGTGGCTCCCTGGTGGATGGCGGCGACGGCAATGACGTGCTGGTCGGGGGCAACGGCGCTGACAGCCTGATGGGCGACACCGGCGACGACAGCATCGCCGGCAATGCGGGCGATGACGTCCTGGGCGGTGGCGATGGCATCGACACGCTGCTGGGCGGCGACGGCAACGACGCACTGGCGGGCGGTGCCGGCAGCGACCACCTGTTCGGCGAAGCCGGCGACGACACGCTGGCGGGCAGCGACGACAACGACATCCTGGTGGGCGGCACCGGCAGCAACAGCATCCTCGGCGGCGCCGGCGACGATGTGGCCGTGTTCTCCGAGGCCGACTCGCTGACGTCGAACTCCAGCTTCGATGGCGGCGACGGCTACGACACCGCCAACTTCCAGGGCATCGCCAGCTACGGCTTCGACCTCAGCGGCTTGCTGCTCACCTCGGTCGAACAACTGGACATCAAGGGCCTGGTCACCCTGACGGCGGCGCAGTTCGCGCAGGTGCAGGACCTGGTCTGGTTCACGCAGGACGGCCTCGGCAACAACCTGGCGCCACCCGGCAGTGCCTTCGGCCTGGTGGCGAGTGCCGCGGGCACCTTCGACCTCACCGGCAAGAACTTCACCGACGTCGTCTCCGCCGGTACCTTCGCCGTGCTCTCCGGTGGCGACACGGTGGCGGGCTTCGCCGGCTTCATCGGCTCGGTCGGCGACGACGTCATTCTCGGGGCGAACTGGGCAGTCAGCCTCAGTGGCGCCGGTGGCAATGACAGCCTGGTCGGCGGCGCCGCGGCGGATACGCTTGACGGCGGGGTGGGCGATGACTCGCTGGCGGGCGGCGACGGCAACGATGTGCTGACCGGCGGCCTGGGCAGCGACAGCCTGGTCGGCGGCGCTGGCGACAACCAGCTGGTCGGCGACAACAACATCGATACCAGCGGTTACGCCTTCAACGCGGAGAACGGGCACCTCTATACGTTGGTGACCACCCAACTGGACTGGAACGCCGCGCTTACGGCTGCGGCAAGCATGACCATCGGTGGCCTGCATGGCTACCTCGCCACCGTCACCAGCGCCGGGGAGCAGGCGTTCCTCGCCAGCCACTTCGCCAACGGCTTCATCGGCGCAACCGACGAGGGCCATGAAGGTCAATGGGTCTGGGCAAGCGGGCCGGAGGCAGGCCTCACCTTCTACAACGCCGGCGCTGCGACGCAGCCTGGCTACAGCGCCTGGAACGAGGGCGAGCCGAACAACGCGAACGGGACTGAAAACTACGCCATCTTTGGCGCGGGAGCAGGTGGGGCCTGGAACGATAGCGGAAACGGCATCTGGACCTATCTCGTTGAGTTCGGTGGCTTGCCCGGGGAGGGCGGCGATACGCTGGTCGGTGGCGACGGCAAGGACACGCTGGACGGCGGCGTCGGCAACGACTCACTGGATGGCGGCACGGGCAATGACAGCCTGCTCGGCGGTATCGGCGACGACACGCTGGTCGGCGCGGCCGGTGAGCAGACGATGGCGGGCGGCGCCGGCAATGACAGCCTGATCGCCGGCAGCGGCAACGATGCACTGGACGGCGGCGACGGCAACGACGGGCTGGCCGGCGGGACTGGCGACGATACGCTGGCCGGTGGCACGGGCGACGACACGCTGGCGGGCGGCTACGGCGCTGACAGCCTGGATGGTGGCGTCGGCAACGACCTGCTGAGCGGCGACAGCGCCGCGCCCAATGTCGTCTTCAACCCTGCCAACGGCCACTTCTACCAGCTCGTCACCGAGGTCCAGGACTGGACGACGGCACAGACCCATGCCGCGAGCCTCTCGCTTGACGGACTGCAGGGTTACCTGGCCACGGTGACCAGCGCGGCGGAGCAGGAATTCGTCCGCAGCCTCATCGGCGACACCTGGTTCTGGATCGGCGCCAGCGATGCGGCCACCGAAGGCCAATGGCAATGGGTGACCGGGCCAGAGGCCGGCGTGGTGTTCTTCAACCTGGGGGCCGTTACTCAGCCCGGCTTCGCCGCCTGGTCCGCGACCTTTGGCGAACCCAACAACTTTGAAGGCGACCAGAACTACGCGTTCCTGTGGGGGCAGTTCGGCTGGGGCGACAATTCCGGCGACCCGCAGAGCTACAGCCTGGTTGAGTTCGGCGGCATGCCGGGCGACGGCGGCAGCAACTGGCAGAACGACACGCTCTCGGGCGGTGACGGCAACGATACGCTGGACGGCGGCTACGGCAACGACCTGCTGTCCGGCGATGCCGGCAATGACAGCCTGGTGGGTGGCCTCGGCGACGACAGCCTGAACGGCGGCAGCGGCAACGACACGATGGACGGCGGGGCCGGCAACGACACGTTTGATGGCGGAGTTGGCGCGGATGTGCTGGTCGGTGGCCTCGGCAGCGACAGCTATCTGGTGGACAGCAGTGCCGACCAGATTGTCGAGGCCGCGGGCGGTGGCGCCGATACCATCCTGACAACGTTGAACACGCTGAGCCTCGCCCTGCTGTCGAACGTGGAGAACCTGAGCTTCATCGGTACCGGGAACTTCAACGGCATCGGCAATGCTGCGGCAAACGCCATGCTGGGCGGCACGGGCAAGGACACCCTTGCCGGCGCTGCGGGTGATGACACGCTCGACGGTGGGGCCGGGGCGGACAGCCTGGACGGCGGCACCGGCAACGACACCTACGTCATCGACAACACGGGCGACAAGGTTGTCGAGGCAGCCGGTAGCGGCACCGATACGGTGCTGACCAGCCTGGTGAGCTACAGCTTGGTGACGCTCACCGCGGTCGAGAACCTCGGCTACACTGGCACCGCCAACTTTGACGGCACCGGCAATAACCTGGCCAACGGCATCACCGGCGGCGTGGGCAACGACACGCTGGTCGGCGGTGGCGGCAACGACACCCTCGCGGGCGGCGCCGGGGCGGACTCGCTGACCGGCGGGCTCAACGACGACACCTATGTCGTCGACAACCTCGGCGACGTGGTTGTCGAGAGGCTCAACCAGGGCACCGATACGGTGCAGACCAGCCTTGCCAGCTTCAGCCTGGCCTTGCTCACCGCGGTCGAGAACCTGGCCTTTATCGGT
The DNA here is from genome assembly GCA_903835235.1 of uncultured Rhodospirillales bacterium. Classification (GTDB taxonomy): domain Bacteria; phylum Pseudomonadota; class Alphaproteobacteria; order Acetobacterales; family Acetobacteraceae; genus CAIMOR01. Next base: position 17,058 of record CAILMF010000077.1, on the reverse strand, counting down.
ACCGGCGGCTTCGCCGGCACCGGCAATGCCTTGGGTAACGGCCTCGCCGGCGGTGCAGGCAACGATACGCTGGATGGTGGCGTCGGCGCCGATACCATGGCCGGCGGCCTCGGCGACGACAGCTACGTGGTCGATAACATCGGCGACGTCGTGTCGGAGAACGCGGGCGAGGGCACCGATACGGTGCTGACGAGCCTGGCGAGCTTCAGCTTGGTAGCCCTGACCGCGCTAGAGAATGTGACCTACAGCGGCGCCATCGCCTTCATCGGCACCGGCAACGCGCTGGCCAACGGCCTCACCGGGGGCAGGGGCTCCGACGCCCTTGCGGGCGGCGTCGGCAACGACACGCTGGTCGGCGCGGCCGGCAACGACACGCTGGATGGCGGCAGCGGCGCCGACAGCATGGTGGGCGGGGTGGGCAATGACAGCTACGTGGTCGACAACATCGGCGACATCGTGGTCGAGAATGCGGTCGAGGGCACCGATGCGGTGTCGACCAGCCTTACCAGGTTCAGCCTGGCAACGCTGACCGCGGTGGAGAACCTTTCCTTCACCGGCACGGCGTCCTTTACCGGCACCGGCAACGCCCTGGCGAATGCCATCGCCAGCGCCAGGGGCAACGACACGCTGGATGGCGGCACCGGCGCTGATAGCCTGACCGGCGGGCTCGGCAACGACACCTACCTGGTCGACAATGCCGGCGATGTCGTGGCGGAGAATGTCGGCGAGGGCACCGACAGCATCCGCACCACGCTGGCGAGCTACAGCCTGGCAACGCTCACCGCGCTGGAGAACCTGGCCTACACCGGAACCGGCGCCTTTGCCGGCACGGGCAATGCGCTGGCCAACATCGTCACCGGTGGCGCCGGCAACGACACGCTGGATGGCGCTGTCGGCGCCGACACCATGGTGGGTGGTCTGGGCAACGACACCTACCTGGTCGACAACGCCGGCGATGTCGTGACCGAGAGTGCCGATGAAGGCACCGACCTGGTGCGCACCAGCCTGGCGACCTACAGCCTTGCATCGACCGCAGCTGCGGAGAACCTGAGCTTTACCGGCAGCGCCGCCTTCACCGGCACCGGCAACGCCCTGGCCAACATGCTCACCGGTGGCGCCGGTAACGACTCGCTGGATGGCGGTGGCGGTGCGGACACGATGGCCGGCGGTCTCGGTGACGACAGCTACGTGGTCGACAATGCCGGTGACATCATCGTGGAGAATGCCGGCGCAGGTATCGACACTGTCGGCACCGCGCTGACCAGCTTCAGCCTGGCGTCCTTCGGCGCGGTGGAGAACCTGACCTACAGCGGCGCCAGCGCCTTCAGCGGCGGCGGCAACGACCTGGCCAATGCCATTTCCGGCAACCGAGGGGCCGATGCGCTGACCGGCGGCGCCGGCGACGACACGCTGGCCGGGGGCTTCGGCGACGACACGCTGGATGGCGGGAGCGGTGCTGACTCCCTGACCGGCGGCGTCGGTAACGACACCTATGTGGTGGACAACATCGGCGACGTGGTGCTGGAGAATGCCATCGAAGGCACCGATACCGTCATGACCAGCCTGGCAAGCTTCAGCCTGGCAACCCTCGGCGCGGTGGACAACCTGATCTACCTTGGCGCCAATGCCTTTGCCGGTGCCGGCAACGCGCTGTCGAACGTCATCACCGGCGGCACGGGCAACGATACGCTGGATGGTGCCGCTGGTTTCGATACCACGGCGGGCGGCCTGGGCGATGACACTTATGTCGTCAACAGCCAGAGCGATCTCATCGTCGAGAACGCGGGCGAGGGCACCGACACGGTGCTGACCAACCTGACAAGCTACAACCTGACCACGCTGCTCGCGGTGGAAAACCTGACCTACACCGGCAGCGCCGGGTTTGCCGGCATCGGCAATGGGCTGGCCAACCTGATCATCAGCGGTGCCGGCAACGACAGCATGCGCGGTGGCGATGGTGACGACACGCTCGACGGTGGGGTCGGCGTGGACTCGATGGCGGGCGGCCTGGGCAATGACAGCTACTTCGTCGACAATATCGGCGACAGGATTTCCGAGTTGACGGCTTCGGGCACCGACACCGTGCTGACCACTTTGGCAAGCTACAGCCTGGCGACCTTCGGCACGCTCGAGAACCTCAGCTATCTCGGCACTGCCGGCTTCATAGGCATCGGCAATGCGCTGGCCAATGCCGTGACCGGTGGCACTGGTGCCGATACGCTGACCGGCGCTGCCGGCGAAGATACGCTGGATGGTGGCGCGGGCGCCGACTCCCTGGTGGGTGGTGCCGGCAATGATGCCTATGTGATCGACAACCTGGGCGACATGGTCGTGGAGGTTGCCGGCGAGGGCACCGACACGGTGCGGACCACCCTGGCGAGCTTCGGCATCGCTGCGTTCGGCGCGGTCGAGAACCTGGCCTATGCCGGCAGCGGCACCTTCAGCGGTATCGGCAATGCGCTCGCCAACGTGCTCACCGGCGGCGCCGGCAACGACACGCTGGACGGCGCGACTGGCAACGATACGATGATCGGCGGCGCGGGCGATGACAGCTACGTCGTCGACAGCCTGGGCGACGTCATGCTGGAGACCGCGGCAGGGGGGACCGACACCGTGCGGACCAGCCTGGCGAGCTACAGCCTGGCAATGCTGACCACGATCGAGAACCTGACCAACGCCGGCAGCAATGACTTCACCGGCATCGGCAATGTGCTGGCCAATGCAATCACCGGCAGCACCGGCAATGATACGCTGGTCGGCGACGAGGGTGACGATACGCTGGATGGCGGCGGTGGCGCGGACTCGATGGCTGGCGGCATCGGCGACGATACCTACGTGGTCGATACCCTGGTCGACGTGGTGGTGGAGAACCTCATCGAGGGGACCGACACGGTGCGGACGACGCTGGCCACCTTCAGCCTGGCGCCGTTCCATGCAATCGAGAACCTGACCTACGGCGGCAGCGGCTCCTTCGTCGGTCTCGGCAATGTACTGGCCAATGTCATCACCGGCGGCGCGGCCAACGATACGCTGGATGGCGGCGGCGGCGGCGATACCCTGGCTGGCGGCGACGGCGGCGATACCTACATCGTCAATGACGTCTCCATCATGGTTGTCGAGGCGGCAGGGCAGGGCACCGACACCATCCGCACCTCGATGTCCCTCTACCTGATGGACAGCCAGGCCAATGTCGAGAACCTGACCTACACCGGCACCGGTAGCTTCATCAGCTTCGGCAACGCGCTGGCCAACGTCATCACCGCCGGTGCGGGCGGCAGCGCCCTGGACGGTGGGGCCGGCGACGATACCCTGGTCGGCGGCAGTGGCGGCGACACGCTCACCGGCGGCGATGGCGCGGACTCGCTGGATGGCGGGCTGGGCAACGACACCTACATCGTGGACAGCGCCATCGACCTGATCGCCGAGGCCGCCGGCGGCGGCACCGATACGGTGCTGACCGGCCTGGCCAGCTACAGCCTGGCCGCCTTCGCCGCGGTCGAAGCCCTTGTCTATACCGGCGTTGCCGCCTTTGCCGGCACCGGCAACGCGGCGGCCAACACCATCACCGGCGGTGCGGGCAAGGATACGTTGTTCGGCGGCGACGGCAGCGACACGCTGGATGGCGGGGCCGGTTCGGACTCCCTGTCAGGTGGCTTCGGCGATGACACCTACGTCGTCGACAGCCTGACCGATCTCGTCCTGGAGAACGCCGGCGAGGGTACCGACACGGTGCTGACCAACCTGGCGAGCTACAACCTGACGCTGCTCACCGCCGTGGAGAATCTGACCTACAACGGCAGCGCCGGGTTCATCGGCATCGGCAATGGGCTGGCCAACCTGATCACCAGCGGTGCCGGCAACGACAGCATGCGCGGCGGCGATGGTGACGACACGCTCGACGGCGGGGTCGGCGCTGACTCGATGTTCGGCGGCCTGGGCAACGACACCTACGTCATCGACAATATCGGCGACAGGATTTCGGAGCTGACGGCGTCGGGTACCGACACCGTGCTGACGACCCTGGCCAGCTACAGCCTGGCGACCATCGGCACGCTCGAGAACCTCCGCTTCGCTGGGGCCGGGTCCTTCGCCGGCACCGGCAATACCGGCGCCAATGCGATCACCGGCGGCGTGGGCGACGACACGCTGGATGGCGGCACCGGCGCCGATACGCTGACCGGCGGCGTGGGCGACGACAGCTACCTGGTCGACAATGCGGGCGACGTGGTGGTGGAGAACGCGGCGGAGGGCTTCGACAAGGTGTGGACCAGCCTGGCATCGTTCAGCCTGGTCTCCCTCGGCGCGGTCGAGAACCTCAGCTACACGGGCACCAGCGCCTTCACCGGAAGCGGCAATGCGCTGGCGAACGTCATCGCCGGCGGCGCTGGCGCCGACGTGCTGGAGGGCGGCGCCGGCGCCGATACTCTGGTTGGTGGCCTGGGCAACGACACCTTCGCTTTTGCTGCGGGCCAGGCGAACGGTGATGCGATTGTGGACTTCGACGGCAAAGGCTCGCTGGTCGGTGACAAGCTGCTGTTCAAGGGCTACGGCACCGCGGCGAGCGGCGCAAAGTTGACGCAGGTCAATGCCACCGACTGGCAGGTCAGCTCGGCCGACCACACGATAAATGAGTTGATCCATCTGGCGAGCGGCACAACGGTGCACGTGACAGACTATGCCTTCGCCTGACGGCTTGGTGACATGGAGGCGTTTGCTGGTCCTACGTTAGAGCCTGATCGGCTTAGGCGGAATCGCCGTAAGCCGTGAATCAGTCTCTCCAGCAACAAGCCTCTGCGGGAGAAGGCGACAGAGACGGGTAGTGGCGGATGCCGGGCGCGCCGTAACCGCGTTAGGCACAGGCCGTACCCTGTGCCCGATTTGAACCTGCCCCTAAAGCCAGGGCGGAAGTATCCCCCAGGGCAAACCTCAGATGCCTCATCTCATACCCAACGCATGAAGCCCTGACTCTTGGGCTTGATGCGACGCGGGCGGCCGTGATTCATCGGCGGGCATGGCTTGAGGGAGCCGCCCATGCCGGCGCTGTGGATCAGGGACGACATCGAGCCGCGAGAGTTGCGGCGCTTGGCCAAGGGGGAGAAGGACCCGCGGGCTGCGCGGCGGCTACTGGCCATCGCTGGCGCACTGGACGGACTGAGCCGCGAGACCGCGGCACGGATCGCCGGCATGGATCGGCAGACCTTGCGGGACTGGGTGATCCGCTACAACCGCGCTGGCCCCGACGGCCTGTCGGACCACTGGGGCCCAGGCTGTCCCTGCCGGCTGAACGATGGCCAGCAGGCATCGCTGAAAGCCATTGTGCTGGCCGGCCCTGACCCGGAGGTGGACGGTGTTTCCACCTGACGGCTGATCGACCTGTGCCGGATCGTTCGTGACCGCTTCTGCGTGTCCTATGGCGAGACCGGCATGGCGCGGCTGCTGCACAGCCTGGACCTGTCCTGGCAGACGCCGCGACCTCGCCATGCAGAGACCGACCCGGCCGCGCAGGAGCGGTTTAAAAAAAGGGCTTCCCCGTGGCGCTTGCCCGCATCGCCGCCGAGCACCCGGAAGCCGAGCGCTTCGAGATCTGGTTTCAAGACGAGGCCAGGGTAGGTCAGAAGGGCCGCATGGTGCGCCGCTGGTACCAACGCGGCATGCGCCCGCGCATGGTCAAGGACCAGCGCTACAAGTCGGCCTACATCTTCGGCGCTGTCTGCCCGGCGCGCGATACCGGCGCGGCGCTGGTCATCACCCAGGTCTCGATCGCGGCGATGAACCTGCTGCTGGAGGAGGTCGCCAGTCAGTTGCCGTGCGGCACCCACGCGGTGATGCTGATCGATAATGCCGGCTGGCACATCGCCAGCGACATCCGTGTGCCGCCCAACATCACCCTGCTGCATCTGCCGCCCTACAGCCCGGAGCTGAACGCCATCGAGCGGGTCTGGCAGTACCTGCGCGATCGCTACCTCTCCGGCCGGCTGTTCACCGGCACCAGCGCCATCGTCGATGCCTGCTGCGATGCCTGGCATAGGCTGCTGGCCGAGCCAGGCCGCATTCAATCTCTGATCGATTTCAGTTGGGCCAGACAGGTCAATGCTTAGTGGGATTGGTATCAGAGAATTTCATTCCCCGGTTCCCACCGCTGCTCCAGTCGAGATCACCACAAATAGTCTCCCCCTCCGGGGGCACCGCGTTATGGCGCAGGTCTGCGCGGCCACCCTGATGGTGCGCGCCAGGACTGACCCCGGCCTTCGGCACGGAGAGAGGGAATTCTCTCCCGACCTTGAGGGTAGGGTGATTTCGCCCTCAAGCTTCATGTTATTGATATCGCGCCTCTTTAATCGCGCCGGGCTTGGGCTGCGTCAACATTCCCGCCGTCCGGCGAAAAGACTCGGGCAATGCAGCTTTGGCACAGTCCTGGCCTGCGCCAAAGGAACCCCACGGCAATCAGCCGGCGCCGTCCGACCTGACCTCAGTACGCCAGCATCGCCCAGACACGCACCAGCACCAGCGCACTGACCAGGCATCCCAAAAAGATGCGGCCCGACCACCAAGCCTGCAGATAACGCTCGGAGCGCGGCGGTGCGAAGTTCGGTTGCAACGCGCCGAGCGTTGCCAGCACCAGCACCGCGCCGGCCAGCAGCGCCAGCATGGTGGTGCGCAGGTTCGCCGCATGCACCAACAGGCCCGCAAGCATCGCCAGGCCGCCGATCTCGTGCCAGCGCCGGTAGCCCGGCGAAGCACCGCCGGCGGCAGAGCGCCGCAGCGGCAACAGCCACATCGCCACGCCGAGGCTCACCAGCCCATGCCCGGTGACCCGCTGGGAGGGGTCGTGCAGCTGACCGTCCGCACGTCGATCATCATTGTCGACAGCATCACCGACCTCAGCCCACGATTCTACGGCTCGCGCATGCTTTCGTGCAGGCCGCGCGCCAGCGGGTACAGGAAGTAGGACAGCACGCTCCGCGTCCCGACCTTGATCTCGGCGGTGAGGGTCATGCCAGGGGTCAGCCGCGCGCCCCGTGGCAGGTTGCTGAGGGCGAGGCTGGGCAGTTCCACATAGCCGCGATGCAGCGCCCCGCCGCCGGCCCGGGCCGAAGCCAGGCCATCGGCCTCGCTGGCCGCCTGAACACCGAAGGATTCCTGGCTGAAACTCCGCAGCCGTCCTTCCAGCGTGCCATGCCGCTGGTAGGGAAAGGCATCCACCTTCAGCACCACCGCATCACCCGGCCGGGCATAGCCGATATCGGCCGACAGCACCGCGATTTGCGCGATCAGCGGCACCCGGGACGGCACCAGCGTCACCAGCGGCTCGGCCTCGCGCACCACCGAACCGACCGCGCGGCGCGCCACCTCCAGCACCACGCCGTCCTGCGGCGCCTTCAGCAGCATGAGTTCGCTCCGGCGCGCCAACTTTGTCAGCTCGCCGGTCACACGCACATGGTCGGCGCGGACGCGAATGCTCTCTTCCAATAATTGGCGGCGCCAATCATCCTGCAAGGCTTGCCGCTCGGCCTGGCGGGCCTGCAGCGAATGGCGCAGCTCGCGCAGCCGGCCATTGGTTTGGTTCAGCTCGTGTTCGGCCTGCAGCCGGGCCTGCCGCGCGCCCAGGTATTGCAGGCGCGAGCCGATTTGCCCGACCAGCAGTTGGCTGCGCATGCCCTCCACATCGCGCGCGATGGCCGCCTGCTGGGTCTGGAAGCCGGCGCCTTCGACGATGGCGCGGATATTGGCTTCAAGGCCGGCAATATCCTCGCCCAGCCCGCGCATCCGGGTGGCCAGCAGCGCCTGGCGCTGCGCGAACAGCGTGGCCTGCAGGCGTCGCTCCAGCGGAGCATCGGCGGTCAGCGGATAGGCCGTGCCGTCAAGTTCGGCCTGCACGCGTTGCCATTGCGCTGCCAGCGCGCGTTGCTGCGCCGAGAGGCTTTCGGTGTCGGCCTGCTGCTCGGTCGCGTCCAGCACCGCCACCACCTGGCCGGCCACCACGCTGTCGCCGGGCTTCACCAGCAACTCCAGGATCACGGCGCGTTCCATCGGTTGCAGCACAACCGGTGGCGTGTCGGTGGCGATGCGGCCGCTGCCGGTGACCACCACATCCACCTCCACCAGTGCGGCGCCCAAGACCAGCAGCGCGAACAGCAGCGCGATCAGGTACTGCACCTGGCCGAGCATGGGCGGCGGCGGTTCGCCGATCAGCTGTTCCAGGTCGTCCTGGAAATCCATCGCCTCCGGGTGCAGGCGCGGCACGGCCGGCGGGCAGGGCGCGGCCTTCCCGCCACGGCCGATGCGGCCGATCCGGAACCGGAAGCCCGGCGCTAGCGGAGATAATGTGTCTGCTGTTGCCATAGGTGCCGGTAGATCTCGCAGCGATCAAGCAGGACGGAATGCGGGGCGAAGTCCACGACCCGGCCCTGTTCAAGCACCAGGATCGCGTCGGACTGGACCAGCGAGGACAGGCGGTGCGAGACGATCAGCATGGTCCGCCCCTGCGCAATCCGCGCCAGGTTGTTCTGGATGATCGCCTCGCTGTCGGGGTCCAGCGCGCTGGTCGCCTCGTCGAACACCAGCAGCGAGGGGCGGGTCAGCAGGGCGCGGGCAATCGCGATCCGCTGCCGTTGGCCGCCCGAGAAGTTGGAGGCACCTTCCTCCACCCTGGTGTCATAGGCACGCGGCAGGCGGTCGATGAACTCCTCGGCCCCCGCCAGGCGCGCGGCGGTGACCACCTCGTCGATCGGCGCATCGGGCCGCGTGGCGGCGATGTTCTCGCGGATGGTGCCCTGGAACAGCAGGTTGTCCTGCAGCACCACGCCCACGCTGCGGCGCAGATGCCCCAGCTGGATGTGGCGCAGGTCCACGTTGTCCATCTGGATCGCACCCTGCTGCGGCGCATGGATCGCCTGGATCAGCCGCGTCACGGTGGTCTTGCCCGAGCCGGAACGCCCGACCACGCCGATCACCTGGCCCTTCCCGACGCTGAAGCTGACATTGGCCAGCGCCGGCGTGGCCGCGCCCGGGTAGGTGAAGCTGACGTCGTTGAACTGCAGCGCGCCGCTCAGCAGCGGGGCGGCGAGGCGTTCGCCCGGCGGCCGCTCGGGCGGGGTGTGCATCACCTGGCCCAGCATCTGCACCGAAAGCGCGGCTTCCTGATATTCGTTGATGAGCGCGACGATCTGCACCAGCGGGCCGGTGACGCGGCCCGAGAGCATGGTGAAGGCCACCAGCGCGCCGATGCTGAGGCCGCCATCGAACACCAGCAGCGCGCCGATGCCGAGCACCGAGATCTGCATCAGCTTCTCCAGCAGGCCGGTCAGCACGTTGGCGGCGGTGCCGATCCGCCCGACCGCCGCGTGCTGACGCACCGCCTGGGTCAGCTTGCTGTCCCACGCCTTCTGCCGCGCGCCTTCCAGCACCAGCGACTTCACCGCGCGCATGTTGTGCAGCGTTTCCACCAGATGCGCCTGGCGCGCACCCTCGGACTGGTAGAGCAGGTTCAGCTTGCGGCGGAAGGCCGGCGCCATGGCGCCGATGACCAGCGCGATGGCCGCGGAGAACCCGAGCACGATGGCGGTGAGCACGCCGCTGTACACCACCAGGAACACCAGCAGCACCGGCAGCATGGCGGCGTCGAGCATGGTCTGGAACAGCCGGCCGGTGAGGAAGTGGCGCAGCTTTTCGGTCTGCTGCATGTGCCGCGTCAGCACGCCGGCGGCGTTGCTCTCGAAGAAGCTGAGCGGCAGGCTCAACAGATGCTCGAAGGTGCGCGAGCCGAGCCGCGCGTCGATCTTGTTGCTGGCCAGCAGCATCAGCCGCTGCCGGGTGTAGGAGAACAGCGCGTCGAACGCCGCGAGCAGCACGAACACCCCCACCACCGCGTAGAGCGTGTGGTAGGCGTGGTGCGTTACCACCTTGTCCACCAGTACCTGGAACAGCAGCGGAATCGCGAAGCCGACGATGTTGCAGAGGATCGCCGCCAGCGCCACGCCGACGAAGAAGCGCCGGTGCCGGATGATCTCGGGCAGGAACCAGCGCATGCCGAATGGCTGGTCGGGGTCGCCCAGCGCATGCACGCGCTTGCACAGCACCAGCGTGCCGTCCCAGTCCGCGACGAACTGCGCGCGGCTGACGAGTTGCACGCCCTTGCGTTCCTCGGCGGGGTCGAGGATGGCGGCGACGCGCTCGCCACTGGCGTTGGCGACGACATGGATCAGGATGACCCAGCTGCCGTCGCGCCGCGCCACCAGCGCCGGATAGGCGGTGCCGAGCGCCCCCGCCTGGTCCCATTTGCATTGCCGCAGCGCGCGGCCCATCAGGCCCAGCTTGCGCATGCTGCTGAGCATCGAGGGCACCGTCTCCGGCTGCTCGGCGGCCACCAGCTCGTCGTCACGCAGATGCACGCCGTGATGCATGGCGATGAGGAACAGGCAGCGGAGCGCTGTGTGGGCGGGCGTCAACGTTTTGTGCGCCTTGCTGGGGAATGCGTCGGCCGGTCAGGCGACGCGCTGGCGGAACCGCCTCACCTCGGGCGCGTCGGGGCGCAGCAGGCCCTTCTGCAACGCCACCTGCGGTTCCCAGCGCAGCAGGTCGCGTGCCTGGCTGATATCCGGGCTGCGCTGGGTCGGGTCGTCGGAAGGCAGCTTCTCGTGCCGGCTTTCCGGCGCGGTGCCGGTGTAGAAATTGTCGACGCACAATACGTCGTCGCCGCGCTGCACCAGCCGGTCGCACAGGTGCGAGCCAAGGAAGCCGGCACCGCCCGTGACCAGAACCCGTTTGCGCGCTCGCTTCATCGGCTTTTCCTCATGCTGCGGCGTGGCATTGCCCGGCCGACAATCTGGGCTGCTTCCCTTTCGACTTGGTTTACGGCACGGCACGGAAAATGCCGGGCGGTGGCATGGGGACGTTAAGCTTTGGCCTGCATCATCACGGCGCGATGCAAAAGGCAGGCTCGATGACAGCTCAGGACTCACCAACCTTCCAGGCGCTGACCGGCGCCTGCCCGCGGATCAAGGTGGTCGATATCGGCGCCAACCCGATCGACACCGCGCCTCCCTACGCCGGGCTGTTGCGCGATGGCCATGCCGAGGTGGTCGGCTTCGAGCCGAACCCGCTGGCGCTGGCCGAGCTGGAGCGCCGCAAGGGCCCGCATGAGCGCTACTTCCCGCACGCCGTGGGCGATGGCGCTGACCACACGCTGCATGTCTGCCAGGCGCCAGGCATGACCTCGCTGCTGGTGCCGAACGACGCGACGCTGAACCTGTTCCACGGCTTCCCGCAATGGGGCCTGGTGCTGGCGACCGAGACGGTGGCGACGGTGCGGCTTGACGACGTGCTGGAGACCGCGGGCGCCGACCTGCTCAAGCTGGACATCCAGGGCGCCGAGCTGATGGTGCTGCGCCATGCCGAACAGCGCCTGGCCACCGCGCTGGTGGTGCAGGCCGAGGTGGAATTCATGCCGCTGTACCAGGGCCAGCCGCTGTTCAGCGAGGTGGAGCTGTTCCTGCGCGGGCACGGCTTCATGTTCCACCGCTTCTTCCCGGAGGTGAGCCGCGCGATCAGCCCGATGCTGGTGAACCAGGACCCCTATGCCGGGTTCAGCCAGCTGGTCTGGGCCGACGGCATCTTCGTCCGCGACATCACCAGGTTGCACCTGCTGGATGACCGGCAGCTGCTGGCCACGGCCGCGATCCTGCACGACTGCTACGGCTCGATCGACGTCGCCTTTCGGCTGCTGACGGAGCATGACCGGCGCTGCGGCGGCGGGCTTGGCGAAACCTACCTTGCCGGCATGCAGCGCCGGAAGGCGGCCTGACATGAACACGCCCGAACCCTGTGCCGCGCGCGTGGTCCTGCATGTCGGCTGCGGCGCCGCTTCGGCCGGGAAGCTGCCGGCGGAGTTCTTCGGCGATGGCGAATGGCGCGAGGTGCGGCTCGACATCGACGCCTCGGTGGCGCCCGACATCGTCGCCTCGATCACCGACATGGCGCCAGTGCGGAGCGCGAGCTTCGATGCGGTCTGGTCCTCGCACAACCTGGAACACCTCTACCCGCACGAGGTAGCGCTGGCGCTGGCCGAGTTCCGCCGCGTGCTGAGACCGGGCGGTGTGGCCTACATGACCATGCCCGACCTGCAGCAGGTGGCCGAGCTGGTGGCACGCGACGGATTGTGTGACCTGGCCTATGTCTCGCCCGCCGGGCCGGTCACACCGCTGGATATGCTGTATGGCCACGGCGCTTCGCTGGCCGCGGGCAACAGCTTCATGGGGCATCGTACCGGCTTCACCGCAAGCAGCTTGGAAGCGGCGTTGCTGGCGGCCGGGTTCGGCTCGGCCCGGGTGGTGCGTGATGGCCGCTTTGCGCTGTGGGCTGTGGCCTACTTGCAGCCGAACATAGTGGCCGTGGCAGCCTAGGTTCTGCCCGCAAAGTTCGTCCGCACACGAACGGACGCAGCGGAGCAGCAGGATACCAGCGTATGATCGCCGCCGCTGGAATCACAGGCGGCAGGAAGCAGCCCCTTAAGCAACAACCTAGAGTCTTACGGACTCTATGGCGTCAGGCGGATCGCCTTGAACGCCGCTTCCACCCGCGCGGTGAAGCCGGCGCTGTCGCCGATGTGGCGCTGCCACGCATCGCCGGCCAGCGCCGCGCGCAACCGGGCGTGGCGCGCCGCGTCGGTGCCGATGGCGACCGCTGCCTCGGTGTAGTCGGCCAGGCTTGTGGTGGCGAGTTCCGCCAGCCCCACCGCATGCACCAGGCTGCCGGCCATGCGCGAGGCGAAGGACTGGCCCGACAGCGTCAGCACCGGCAGGCCCATGCGCAGCGCGTCGCTGGCGATGGTGCCGGCATTGTAGGGGAAGGTGTCGAGGAACAGGTCCGCCAGCGCCATCCGCGCCAGGTAGCGCGCCGGCGCCACCCGCGGCGCGAAGACCAGCCGTTCCGGCGCAATGCAGTGCCGCGCCGCGCGCTCGGTCAGGTTGGCGTGGCTGGTGGCGTTGTCCTGCGCCAACCACAGCACCCCACCGGGCACGCGATGCAGGATGCCGAGCCAGGCGTCGAACAGCGGCTCGGTCAGCTTGTAGTGGTTGGAGAAGCAGCAGAACACGAAGCCGCTTTCGGGCAGCCCTTCCTGCTGCCGGGAAACCTCCGGCAGGTCGGGCGCGTGGCTATCATTGGCCTGGTACAGCCCGGGCAGCGGCAAGGGCTTCGGCGCATAGAGCGGCGCGGCCTCGGGCGGGATGACGTAGTTGTCGCACAGGATGTAGTCCAGCTCCGGCAGCGGCAGCGGGCCGATATAGCCCAGGTAGGTCACCTGCACCGGCGCCGGCTTCCAGTGCAGTGTGTGCGCGCGCGCGCCCTTGGTCAGCCCGTTGAGGTCGATCAGGATGTCGATCTCGTCGGCACGGATGCGCGCGGCTGTCTCGGCCTCGCTCAGCCGATGCACCGGCACGTGGTGATCCAGCGCGGCCAGCACGCGGGCGCGCAGCGCGCTGCCATCCTCGGGGCTGGAGCAGTAGCCGAATACCTCGAAGGCGGTGCGGTCGTGGCGCTCCAGCAGTTCCACGATCAGGAAGCTCATCGCGTGCTGGCAGAAGTCCGAGGAGAGGTAGCCCAGCCGGATGCGCGGGTGGGCATAGCCGCGCTCGGGGCTCAGCCGGCGCGGCGCTGGAGCGACCTTGCGGGCCAGCCACGCCGCCACGCTGGCGCGTTGCAGCGCCACGTCGTCGGTCCAGGCCAGCGCACCGAGCGGGCCGATGTTGTGGTCCAGCGTTTCGCGCGTCAGGCCGGGCACCAGCGCAGTATCCGCCACCGGCCAGATGCAGCCCTTCTGGCGCAAATGGCTCCAGTGCTGCAGCACGTCGGGCTGTTGTGGCTCCAGCAGCAGGCTGGCGCGCAGCTCGGCTTCGGCTTCCGCCAGCCGGCCGTGGTTTTCCAGCAGCCGGCCGCGATGGTTGAGCAGCGCGATCCGCGCCTCGGCCGGTTGCAGCGCCTGCTGCCAGGTGGCCAGCGCCGCTTCCGGCTGGCCCTGCGCTTCCTGCGCCAGCCCCAGGTTGACGGCGGCCTGGTAGAAGTCCGGCTTGGCGGCCAGCGCGTTCTGATAGGCCAGCATGGCGCGCCCCAGCTGGCCCTGCGCGGCCAGCAGCACGCCCAGGTTGAACCAGGCGGCGCAGCGTTCCAGCGCGGCGGGGTTGCCGGCGATCCAGGCCTGGTAGCCCAGGGTCGCGGCCGCCGGCGGTGCGGTGGCGGCCCAGTCCAGCAGTTCCGCCAGCGAGAACCGCGCGATCGGGCGCGGCGCCTCGGCGTGCAGCGCCGCGCTCATGCTGCGCGCCGCGCTCATGCTGCGCGCCGCGCTGCGGGTTGCCACAGCCGGCTATCGGGCGGCAGTGGCGAGAAGGCGTGCCGGTGCGCGAGCCCGGCGCGGTAGGTCTCGGCGTAGTCGGGGCGGCGCGCGTGGTCCACGCCCTCATGCGGTTGCGCCGCGCCAATCTCCAGGTAGTGCTCCAGGTTGGTCAGGTCGGGCTGCGGCAGCTGGCCGTTCTCGAAGGCACTCCAGATGCCGCGGTAGAGGCCCTCCAGCGCGGCCACGCAACGCGGTGTGTCGAACAATGCCGAACCGTGGCGCGCCGCCAGCAATTGCCGGCGATAGTCGGCCAGCCGCGCGCGGTCCTGCCCCAGGCTTACCGCCAGCGCGACGTAGGCTTCCGGCGTTTCGCAGACCAGTTCCGGCACGCCAGCGGCGCGCACCAGGCTGGCGCAGACGCGTGAGGCGAAGGAACGCCCCGGCAGCGTCACCACCGGCACGCCCATCCACAGCGCGTCCGAGGCGGTGGTGTGCGCGCCATAGGGAGCGGTATCCAGGAACAGGTCGGCGGCCGGATAGCGCGCGAGATGCTCCTGGTTGCCGAGATGCGGCGCGAAGACCAGGCGCTCGGGCGCGATGCCGGCCTCGGCTGCGCGGGCGCGCAGGTTAGTTTCGGCTTCGTCGCTGCCCTTCAGCAGCCAGAGGATGCCGTTGGGCACGCGGCGCAGAATCTCCATCCAGCGCGCGAACACATAGGGCGTGATTTTCTGCGTGCCGTTGAAGCTGCAATAGACCACCGCATCCGCGGGCAGGCCCAACTGGTCGCGCGGGGTGGGCGCGGCGGGCATCGCCCGGTCGCGGTCGTTCGGCTGGTAGCAGGGCAGCCGCAGCACTTGTTCCGAGAAATAGTGCTCGGTACCCGGCGGGATGATGGTGGCGTCGGCGATGATATAGTGGTGGTAGGGGCTGCCCATGCTGCCGGGGAAGCCCAGCCAGTTGACGATGACCGGCGCCGGCCGCCGCGCCAGCAGCCGGGTGCGCGCGCCGCCGGTATGGCCGTTCACGTCCACCAGAATGTCGATGCCGTCCGCCAGCATCAGCGCCAGCGCCGCGTCGTCGTCCAGCGGGCGGATGTCGCGCCAATGCTCCACCGTGCCGCGGATGCGCTGCTTGATCGCGTCGTCCTGCGGGATGCCGTTGTAGTAGGCGAAGACTTCGAAGGCGGCGCGGTCATGCAGTCGGAACAGGTCGGCGGTGAGGTAGCCGATAGCGTGGCCGCGCAGATCCGAAGAGAGGTAGCCGATGCGCAGTCGCCGCCCGGGCGGGTGACGAAACGCCTGCCAGTGCTGGAACGCCGCGGGCTCGCCGACATCCTGCCGGCAATGCGCCCAGGCATTGGCGAGGTGCAGCAGCGGGTCGTCGGTATGATTGGCCAGGCTGAGCGGCGCCATGGTCTGCAGCAGCGCTTGTTGATCCAGTCCGGCGAGCGGGTGCAGCAGCGGCCACTTGCATTGGCGCTGCCGCAGGCTGACCCAGTGCTGCGCCACCTCGCGCTGGCCCGGGCCGAGTTCGACGAGCTGGCGCAGCGCGTCCTCGGCCTGGCAATGGCGCTTGCTGCTTTCCAGCAGCTGGGCGCTGAGCTTCAGGGCATTGGCCTTGTAGGCGATGGTCTCGGCGGTGACGCCGCCCAGGCTGGCCTGCACGTGCTGCCAAAGGCCCAGCGCGGAGTCCAGCGCGCCGGCGCGTTCATGCAGCACGCCCAGGTTGATGTAGGGCGGCAGGAAGCCGGGTTGCTGGCGGATCGCCTGGGTGAAGGCCTCAAGCGCGGCAACCGGATAATTCAACCCGCTCAGCAGCACGCCGAGATTGAACTGAACCACATGCGCCAGCGGCGCGGCTGGGTTGTGCATCAGCCAGTCGCGGTACAGCGCCGCGGCCTCGGCCACCTGGCCGGCTTCGGCCTGGCGATGTGCCGCGCCGATGAGGTCCGTGACATCCATATCCAGCATGCGTCCTGCCCTGGCTTCCGCTTCGCCGCTTCACGCTGCCGCAACCCGGTGAAGAGTCGGTTAGCGCGGCGCCAAGCTGCCGCGACGAAATCCGCCCGGACTTAATCGGACGGCAAGGATGATCGGATCATTCTGCCGGCGCGGTGAGCCGGGCCAGGTCCGTCTCCCAAGCATCCTGCCTGACCCAGCTGGCGCGGCGCCCGTGCCGGCGCGGCTGGGCGGCGCCCTTGGTTGGAGCTGTCAGATGGCGACGATTTCGAATCTCACGACGACGCAGATCGTCGCACTGACCACCACGACGATCGCGGGGCTGTCGACCACCGAGATTGCGGCGATGTCCTCCACCCAGGCGGCGGCGCTGACCACGACGCAGCTGGGCGCCATCAGCACCACGCAACTGCGGGCGCTGACCAATACCGACCTGGCGGCGCTGACCACCACTCAGCTGGGCGCGCTCAGCACCACGCAGCTGAGCGCGCTGGCCAACACCCAGGTGGCGGCGCTGACCACCACCCAGGTGGCGGCCTTGACCACCACTCAGCTGGGCGGGTTCTCCAGTACCGAAATCGGTGCGCTGACCACCGCGCAGGTGGCGGCCCTGACCACGACCGAAGTTGCCGCCCTGACGACGACCCAGCTTGGCGGGCTTGCCGCCACCCAGGCGGCGGCGCTGACCACCACCGAGGTGGCGGCGCTGACCACCACCCAGGTGCGCGGCCTGGCCAGCACCCAGCTTGGCGCGCTGACCACCACCCAGCT
>CAILMF010000076.1 GCA_903835235.1 uncultured Rhodospirillales bacterium | reverse complement strand
CTGCCACAACGCGCTGACGCAGGTCGAGGGAATAGGGTGCACCCATCGATGCTGGCCTCCTACCCAGCCAGCATCTTGAATCAGATCGCCCGCCGCGTCGGGAAGCAAATTCGATTCAGCCTGATCGCATCCCGCTCTAGTGTTAGGCAGTAATGACTTGCTTGACCTAAGCGGAAGACCGTCATGTCCAACTTCACCAGCTTCCCGACCAGCACCAACTTTGCCCCGTGGCAGAACACGGTGAATTTCACCACGTCGCTCGGGGTGACCAACATCTCCGGCTTCGGCGCCGTGGAGGCCTTCGGGTGCAGCGACGGCACCTTCGTGCTGCTGCACCTGCAATCCGATGTGGTCGCGGATATCGTGCATTCGCGGTCGATGACGATCTCGCAGACCGCAAGCTGGATTGAATCGACGCTGACGCCCGCTGGCATCAGCCAGGGCGGCCCTGGGCTCGACCTGGCCTTCCTCAGTGACTACCTGGCGCAGCCCGGGGCTAGCTCGGCCTACGTGGCGGCGAAGCTGATGCAGGGCAATGACCGTTTTGCGGGGACCGCGGGGAACGAGACCTTTCTGGGCGGTGGCGGCAACAACACCGTGGATTATGGCGCGGCTGCCGGCCCGGTGAAGGCCAGCTTGCTGACCGGTCGGGCCACCGGCCAGGGCATCGACCACTTCAGCAACATTCACAACCTGCTCGGCTCGGCCTTCGCCGACAAGCTGACCGGCGAAGCCGGTGACAACCTGCTGTCGGGCGGTGCGGGCAATGACACGCTGGTGGGCGTGGGCGGCTGCGACACCCTGGTGGGTGGCGCCGGTGTGGACCAGCTCTATAGCGTCGGCGAGTGCGCTGACTTCCGCTTCAACAGCCTGGCCGATGCCGGGGACCGCATCCACGGCTTCAACCACGCCATCGACTGGCTGGAATTCTCCGCCGCAGGCTTCGGCGGCGGGCTGGTGGCCGGCATGGATATGACCCAGCGCTTCGTGGACGGAGCCAGGGCCAACCAAGCCCATGGCGAGTTCCTCTACAACCACACCACGGGCGCGCTGTTTTGGGACGCCGATGGCACTGGCGCCGGGGCCAAGGTGCTGGTGGCCGTGCTGCTTGGCGCGCCGGAGCTGACCGCGGCAGACCTGTATATCATCGGCTGATCCGCCGGCCTTCCCCGCGGGCGATTGGACATCCGGCCCCGCCCGCGGGCAATCTGCTGGTAACCGAGGACCAGCACATGCGTATCGAAATTCTCTGCACCGGCGACGAGATCCTGACCGGCAAGACCATCAACACCAACTACGCCTGGATGGCGCAGCGCCTGGGCGAGGCCGGGCTGGAGGTGGTCTGGGGCACGACGGTGGGGGACGACCGCGCCAGCCTGCTCAGCGCCTTCCACCAGGCGGCGGCGCGGGCGGATGCCGTCATCGTCAATGGCGGGCTGGGGCCGACGGTGGATGACCTCTCGCAGGAAGTCGCCGCCGAGGCGGCCGGCGTGGCGCTGAAGCTGCATGCCGACTGGCTGGAGCGGATGGAGGGCTGGTACGCCCGCCGCAACCGGGTGATGCCGCCCAACAACCGCAAGCAGGCCATGCTGCCGGCGGGCTGCGAGTTCATCGACAACCCGATCGGCACCGCCTGCGGCTTCGCGGTCGATATCGGCCGCGCGCGCTTCTACTTCACCCCCGGCGTGCCCAGGGAGATGAAGAAGATGCTGGAGGAGCAGGTGATGCCGCGCCTGCTGGCCCGCGCCGGCACGCCCGGCGTGGCGCGGTTGAAGCGCTTCCATTCTTTCGGCATCGGCGAAAGCCGCGCCGACCAGATGCTGCACGACATCGAGGCGATGGCGCCAGGCGTGAAGCTGGGCTTCCAGGCGCATTACCCGCAGCTGGAAACCAAGCTGGCCGCGCGCGGCGCCGATGCTGCTGACGTGGAAGCGCTGCTGGCGCCGGTGGAGGCGGAGGTGCGTCGGCGCCTGGGCAACTTCATCGTGGCCGAGGACACGGCTTCGCTGGAGAGCGTGGTGCTGGATGCGCTGCGGGCGCAGGGCGGATCGCTCGCGGTGGCCGAGAGTTTTACCGGTGGTGCCATCGCTGGGCGGTTGCTGAACGTGCCGGGGGCGGAGGCGCTGTTCCGCCGTGGCGTGGTCAGCCGTGACGCGGCGCAGTTGGCGGCGACGGTGGGCGTGGCGGCGGCGGCGTTCTCGCCTGACCTGGCGCAGCAGGCGGCGTTGGCGCTGCGCGAGCAGTCCGGTGCCAGCCATGCGGTGGCGGTGCTGGTGACGCTGGATGACGGCGCCGATGGCGTGCAGATAGGCGGCGAGATCGCCATTGGCCTGGCCGATGCCGGCGGCGTGGAAGTGCGGCAGGCGCGGCTGCTGGGTGGGCGCGACTGGGTGCGGCTGGGCGCGGTGGAGATGGGGCTGGACAGCCTGCGTCGCCGCCTGAAGGGCCTGCCGGTGGACGAGCAGCTGGACTTCGAGAAGCGCTGAAAAAACCCGGGTTCCAAGGGCCTTTCGGCCCTTGGCGGAGGGGTTTGGGGAGGGCGGAGCCCTCCCCAAGTAACAGGCCGGGGTTTGGGGAGGGCAGCGCCCTCCCCAAGAAACAGGTCGGGGTCTGTGTGGGGCCGCCCTACCGGTGCAGCTTCGCCTCGGTGCGCGCCTGCAACTCCTCGAAGCTCAGCCCCGGGATGATGTCGCGCACCACGAAGCCGCGCTCCGCCACGTCCAGCACGGCAAGGCTGGTGTAGACGCGGGTCACGCAGCGCGGCGCGGTCAGCGGGTAGGTGCAGCGCTTCAGCAGCCGCGCCTCGCCGCCCTTGGTGGTATGTTCCATGATCACCCAGACCTGCTTGGCGCCCACCGCCAGGTCCATGGCGCCGCCGATCTGGCCGGTGCCGGCTTCCGCGCTTTGCGCCCAGTTGGCCAGGTCGCCATTCTCCGCCACCTGGAAGCCGCCGAGGACGCAGAGGTCCAGGTGCTGGCCGCGGACGATGGCGAAGCTCATGGCGTGGTCGAAGAAGCTGCCGCCGGGGTGCAGTGAGACGCGCTGGCTGGAGGCATTGATCAGCCAGGGATTTTCCTTGTGCTTGGCGGGCGCCGGGCCGACCCCAAGGATGCCGTTCTCGCTGTGGAAGATCACTTCGCGTTCGGCCGGCACATGGTCCGCCACCAGGGTGGGGATGCCGATGCCCAGGTTGACGTACCAGCCGCCGGGAATGTCCTGCGCCGCGCGCGCCGCCATGCCGGTGCGGCCCAAGGGCTTGTAGCTGTGTTCGGTCATCGCGCGCTCCTCACACCACCGGCTTGGGGTCGCCCGCGGGCACGTGCAGCACGCGGTTGACGAAGATGCCGGGGGTGACGATCTCGTTGGCGGGCAACTGGCCCAGGTCGCACACATGATGCGTCTGCACGATGGTCAGCGCGCCGGCGGTGGCGACCACCGGGTTGAAGTTGCGGCTGGCGTCGCGGAACACCAGGTTGCCCCAGCGGTCGGCCATCCAGGCTTCCACCAGCGCGACATCGCCGGGCAGGGCTTCCTCCAGGATGCATTCGCGCCCCTGGTACCAGCGGCTTTCCTTGCCCTCCGCCACCAGCGTGCCGGCGCCGGTGGGGGTGTAGAAGGCGGGGATGCCGGCGCCGGCGGCGCGCATGCGCTCGGCCAAGGTGCCCTGCGGAATGACCACGCCTTCCATCTTGCCGGTGCGCACCAGTTCACCGGCGATGGATTGGGCGCGGATGAAGCTGGAGATCATCTTCTTCACCCGGCCCAGCGCCACCAGCCTGGTCAGCCCGCTGGGTTCCACGCCCGCCACGCGGTTGCGGCCGCCGGAGTTCACCACCACGGTCAGGTTGCTGGCGCCCTGCTCGATCAGCCCTTCGATCAGCGCATTGGGCGCGCCGACATCGCCGAAGCCGGAGATCAGCACGGTCGAGCCGTCCTTGATGCCGTCCATCGCCTCGGCCATGGAGCGCACGAATTTATCGATCATCGGTGCTGGTCCTGCACGGCTCGCTTTCCCCCTTCGCGCCTGATGGCTGCTTGCCGACCAAGGGTAGGGTAGGCCCGCGCTTTGCGCCAGGGATCGCGCGCCAGCCGAGAGGTTGCATCACGAAGCCGGGCGCTCGCGAGCCTCACGCAGTTGTCGGTTAGCAAATCCGGCATCGAATGGTCAGGTTGCCCGCGGCATCACGGCAGGGGCTCACGGAGCGCGATGCCATCAGGGGACGCCAAACATGGACCAGCTCGCCAGCCACCGCAGCGCCGCCAGCATGGCACGCGAGGCTGAACTCTGCCGCCTGCTGGCGGCACAGCTCAGCCTGGAAGCGGAAGCGCGCGACCTGCTGCGCCAGGCGACGCGGATCGAGGCTGCGCTTGCCGCCAGCGCGGCTCAGGCGCCGCCGAGATAGGCCGCGCGCACATCCGGGCTGGCCAGCAGCTCGGCACCCGTGCCGCTGCGGACCACATGTCCGGTTTCCAACAGGAAGGCGCGGTCCGCCAGGCGCAGCGCCGCCATGGCGTTCTGCTCCACCATCAGCACCGTGGTGCCCTGGGCGCGGATTTCCTGCACGATGAGGAAGACCTGCTCCACCAGGCTGGGCGCCAGGCCGAGCGAGGGTTCGTCGAACATCAGCAGGCGCGGCCGGGACATCAGCGCGCGGGCGATGGCGAGCATCTGCTGTTCGCCGCCACTCAGCGTGCCGGCAGCCTGGGTGAGGCGTTCGCGCAGGCGCGGGAAGCGCGTGCACATCGCCTCCAGGTCGTCGGCCACCGCTGTTCGGTCGCGCCGCAGCAGCGCGCCCATCTCCAGGTTCTCCCGCACGCTGAGATGCGGGAAAACGCGGCGGCCCTCAGGGCAATGGGCGATGCCGCGCGAGAGGATGTCGCGCGGGGAGAGGCCACCGATCTCGGCGCCGTCGAAGGTGATGCTGCCGGCGCTGGGCTTCAGCAGGCCGCTGATGGTTTTGAGAGTCGTCGACTTGCCCGCGCCATTGGCGCCGATCAGGCTGACGAGCTCGCCTTCCCGCACATCCAGCGCAATGCCGTTGAGCGCGGGCGTGCGGCCATAGCCGGCGATGACGCCTTCAAGCCGCAGCATGGGCGGCTTCCTGCCAATCGCCGCTGCCGAGATAGGCGCGGATGACTTCCGGGTTGGCGCGGATTTCCGCCGGGGCGCCCGCGGCGATGATGCGGCCCTGGTTCAGCACCACGATGGTGTCCGACATCTGCATCACCATGGGCATGTCGTGCTCCACCAGCAAAATGGTGGCGCCGCGGTCGCGCAGCTGGCGGATCAGTGCCATGCAGGCCGCGGTCTCCGAAGGGTTCAGCCCGGCGGCGGGTTCGTCCAGCAGCAGCAGGCGCGGGCTGGCAATGGCGGCCAGTGCAATGCCGAGGCGGCGCTGTTCGCCATAGGCCAGCACTTCTGCGAGCGTGTCGGCGCGTTCCGCCAGGCCGGTGAACTCCAGCATGGCCCAGGCTTCCGCGCGCAGCCGGGCTTCCTCCCGCCGCGCACTCGGCAAACGGAACAGCGCGCCGAGCAGGCCGGCGCCGCCGCGGCGGTGCAGCGCCATCAACGCGTTCTCCAGCACGGTGCAACCGGTGAACACGCTGGTGCGCTGGAAGCTGCGGACGATGCCGCGTTCCGCGATGCGGTCGGGCGCCAGGCCGGTGATGTCGGCGCCGTCGAACAGGATGCGGCCCTTGGTCGGGCGCATATAGCCGGTGATGACGTTGAAGGCGGTGGTCTTGCCGGCGCCGTTCGGGCCGATCAGGCTGACTACCTGGCCTGCGGGCACCACGAAGCTGGCATCCGCAATGGCCACCAGGCCGCCGATATGCACGGCCAGGCCTTCCACCCGCAGCAGGTCGCTCATGCGCGCCGCCGCAGGCTGGCCAGCGCCGGCACGATGCCGCGCGGCAGGAACATGACGAACAGGATCATGGCGACGCCATACAGCACCCATTGCGCTTCAGGCCGGGCATGGCCGCGCAGCAAATCCGGCACCAGGCCGAAGATCAGCCCGCCGACCACCGGCCCCCACAGCGTGCCCTTGCCGCCGGTGATGACCATGATGACCATGGTGACGGTGTAGATGAACAGGAACACGTCGGGGTCGATGATGCGGATGTAGTGCGCGAACAGGCTGCCCGCCGCGCCCGCAATGCCGGCCGAGATGACCGCGGCGATGACGAGGTAGTGCGTCACGCGGATGCCGACGGATCGGGCCAGGGATTCATTGGCGCGCAGCGCCACCAGCGCCCGGCCGATGCGCGATTCCACCAGCTGGCGCACCACGATGAAGGCCAGCACCGCCACGGCCAGCACCAGCCAGTAGTTCTGCGCCTTGCTGTACAGCGGCACCACGCCCTGGCCCGGCAGCCACATGGAGAAGGGCGGGATTGAGATCAGCGCCATCGGGCCTTGCGTCAGTTCGATCCAGTTCAGCGCCACCATGCGCAGCACCTGGGCGAAGCAGATGGTGATGATGACGAAGTAGGCACCGCGTACCCGGAAGGCCAGCCGCCCCAGCAGCCAGCCGAAGCCGCCGGCCACGATGATGGCGGCGATGAAGCCCAGCCAGACCGGCTGCGGTTGCAGGGTGATGCGCAGGCCGAAGCCGATGCCGATATCGAAGCCGAGCGAGGCAAGCGCGCTGGTATAGGCACCCAGCCCGAAGAAGGCGACATGGCCGAGCGAGAGCTGACCGGTATAGCCCAGCAGCAGGTTCAGGCTGATGGCGCCGATGATGAAGATGCCGGCCGAGGTCAGCACCGCCAGCATGTAGGGGTCCGGGAAGGCCAGCGGCAGCAGCGCCAGCACGAGGACGAAAACCCAGGGCGCGTAGTGGTGCAGGCGCGACCGATTCAGCTCTCCGCGCCCTTCGGCGCTGCGACCATCGGGCGCGGTCACCCGATCCGCTCCTTCGCCGGCACCAGCCCCTGCGGCTTCAGTGCCAGTACCAGGATGATGAGCAGGAAGCCGAAGGCGTCGCGGTATTCGGTGGAGAGATAGCCGCCGGCATATTCCTCGACGAAGCCGAGCGCGAAGCCACCCAGCGTGGCGCCCGGCAGGCTGCCGAGCCCGCCCAGGATGACGATGGCGAAGGCCTTCAGCCCCACCAGGTCACCCATGGTCGGCGATACCATGAACACCGGGCCGAGCAGCGCGCCGGCGGCGGCGGCCAGGCCGGAGCCGATGGCGAAGGTGGCGGTGTTGACCCAGCCGATGCGGACGCCCATCAGCGCTGCCGTCTCCGGGTCCTGGAAGGTGGCGCGCATGGCCACGCCGGCGCGGGTGCGGTCCAGCATCAGCCAGAAGCCCAGCAGCAGCGCGGCCGAGACCGCCAGCACGAACAACCGCAGCGGCAGCACCGAGACCGGGCCGATGACGAGCGGCGAGCCGTTGAACGGGTTGGGCACCAGCTTGGCGACACCACCCCAGGCCCACATCTCGCCATTCTGCAGCACCAGCGAAGCGCCGATCATCACCAGCATGACGCTGTCGATATCGGCCTTCCGCATCCGCCGCAGCAGCACAAGTTCCAGCGCCGCGCCCAGCGCCACGCCGCACAGCGTGGCCAGCGCCAACGCGGCGAAGAAGTTGACGCCCAGCAGCGAGACGAAGGCATAGGTCATGTAGGCGCCGAACGCATAGAGCTCGCCATGGGTGAAGTTGACCACGCGCATGACGCCGAAGATCAGCGTCAGCCCGATCCCCAGCAGCGCATAGGTGCCGCCGAGGACCGTGCCATTGACGAGGTGCTGGAGCGCCTGGTCCATCAGAGCAGGCTGGTCTTGCCTTCGGACAGCCTGAGGATCGAGACATTGGGCCGGTTCTGCCCGCTCTCCTGACCCGCCGGGCCTTCCTTGGCGAAGGCGATGTCGCCGTTGACGCCGGGAATCTTCACCTTCCACAGCGCCTCACGGATCGCTTCCGCCTCCGGCTTGCCAGCCAGCTTGATGGCTTCCACCACCGTCAGCATGGCGTCGTAACCCCGAAAACCCTCGGTCAGGCCGGCGAATTCCCAGCCCTTCTTGTTCCACTCCTCGGTGTAGGTGCGGGCGATCGCCGGGTGCGGCGCGCGCTCGGGGAACCACGGCGCGTAGAACAGGATGTGGAAGCTGTCATTGCCCGGCGGCAGCGGGTTGGCCAGCAGCTGGTCGGGGAAGCTGCCGCCGGTGGTCACGATGCGCTTGCCCAGGCGCTGTTCCACCGCCTGGCGCAGCGCCAGCGTCATCTGCTCCACGCCTGTCGTGACGAAGACGGTGTCGCCGTCGCTCTGCTTCAGCGCGGTCAGCTGCGCCGCCAGGTCGGTGGCTTCCGGCGTCATCGTCTCGGTCCGGCCGATGGCGATGCCGCGGGCCGCCAGCGCGGCGCTGAACTTCTCGGCGGCACCACGGCCGAAGTCGTTGTTGACCGACAGGAAGTCGATCTTCTTCATCGCGGGCGTGAACTTGGACAGCAGGGCGGAGAAGGCCACCGCCTCCATCTCGCTGGTCGGCGCGATGCGGAATACCCAAGGGTTGCCCGAGGTGGTGATGCGCGAGGCCGAGGAGGTCTCGACCACCATCGGCACCTTGTACTCGATCAGCTTCGGCATGATCGCCAGGGTGAAGGTGGAGGACCAGGCGCCGATCAGCACCGGCACGCGGTCACGCAGCACCAGCTTTTCCACCGAAGCCACGGCCTCGCGCGGGTTGGACTTGTTGTCTTCCAGGATCAGCTCAAGCGGCCGGCCGAGCACGCCGCCGGCGCGGTTCAGCACCTCGGTCGCGATCTTGGCGCCATTGGCGACGTAGTTGCCCGAGGCGGCGACGGCGCCGGTGAGCGGCTGGGTCATGCCGATCTTGATCGGGTCGGCGGCGAAGCCGCTGACAGACAGCGCCGGCGTGGCAAGGCTGGCGAGCAGCAGGGAACGGCGGTTCATCATTGGGCTTGTTCCTGTTGGCTGAGACGGGTTTGGCGATATTTCTCGTCGCGATAGGCGCCCGACAGCACCGGCGCGTAGCGGGCCTCACCGGGTGGCGCGATGCATTCGATCAGCGCGTCGTAATTCGGGTGGTGGAAGAAGGCGATGGAGAGCCGGCGCGTGCGCGCGGCTTCCTCCGGCGGGTTGACCACGCGATGCGGGTTGGACACCCAGCGGTCATTGGTCCAGCGCATCAGCAGGTCGCCGATGTTGACGACGAAGTTTTCCGGCTTGGTGGCCACGTCCAGCCAGTCGCCCCCGCGCGTCTGCACCTGCAGGCCACCCGGCACGTCCTCGCCGTTGAGGATGGTCAGCAGGCCATAGTCGGTATGGGTGCCGGCGCGTAGCTGGCCGGGCACCGGCGGCGTGGTCTGCTCGGGGTAGTGGTTCAGCCGCATCGCGGTGATGTGGCGGTCGATCTTGTCGTCGAAGAAATGCTCGTCGATGCCGAGGCCGAGCGCGGCGATGCGCATCATGTCCAGCGTCAGCGCTTCCATCGCGGCGTAGTAGGCGGCGGCGGCCTTGGCGAAGCCCGGCGGTTCCGCCGGCCACAAATTGGGGCGGAAGTACCGCTGGCCCTCGGCGCTGGTGTAGTAGGGCGCGGCAGGCCAGGTCTCTCGCCCGAAGTGGTAGTATTCCTTCAGATCGGGCGGCGTGGCGACGGCATTGCCATAGGCCAGCGCCTCCACCCCCAGCGCGATGTAGCCGCGCGGCGTGCCGGGCACCGGATGCACCGCGCGCAGCTTCTCGGCCAGGGGGCGGGCGAAGAAATCCTTCGCGGTGTCGCGCAGCGTGGCCATCACCGAAAGGTCGACGCCATGGCCGACAATGCTGAAGAAGCCGGTCTCGCGGCAGATGCGGTCGATCTCGCGCCCCGTGGCCAGGCGCGCCGCAGCATCGCCGCTGCGCGCGGCGGTCAGGTCTACGGTCGGGATACCGGTCATGTCGCGCTCAATGGAAATAGGACCCGCCATCCACCACCAGGGTCTGCCCGGTGATGAAGGCGCTGTCCGGCCCGGCGAAGAAGCAGACGGCGCCGACCAGGTCGGCCGGCAGCATGTCCCGCGCCAGCACGCGGCCACGCAGCGACGGTTCCTTGACGCCGTCCACCAGCACCGGGTTGGCCAGCACGCCGTCGCTGAGGGTGAAGCCCGGCGCCACGCTGTTCACCAGCACCTTGTGGCGGCCGAGTTCCGTCGCCAGCGCGCGGGTCAGCGAGACCACCGCGCCCTTGCTGGCGACGTAATGCGCCATGTACGGGTTGCCCTTGAAGGCGACGCCGCTGCTGATGGTGATGATGCGCCCAGCCCCGCGCCGCTGCATGGCCGGCAGCACCGCGCGGCAGGCCAGGAAGGTGCCGACGACATTCACCTCCAGCACGCGCTTCCATTCCTCGGGGTCGAGTTCCTCGAAGGGTTTCGGCGTCAGGCTGGTGTAGATGCCGGCATTGTTGACCAGGATGTCGAGGCCACCGAAGCGCGCTTCCGCCTCGGCCGCCATGGCCTTGGTCGCGGCTTCGCTGGCGACATCGGCGACCACGCCGGCGGCCTGCAACCCCAGCGCGGTCAGCCGCGCCGCCGCTTCCGCCGCGCCCTTCAGGTCGGCGATCAGCACGGCCGCGCCACGTCTGGCCAGGCCCTCGGCCAGGGCATAGCCGATGCCCGCGGCGCCGCCGGTGACGACGGCAACGCGGCCCTGCAGCACGCCTGGGTCAGGTGTGGCCAATTCCAATTCGCATCCCTCGTTGGCGGCTGGCCTTGCAAGGCCGGTGCCAGGGGGGTGGGGCACCGCAACGCGAAGGGCCTGCGACGCCGCCGCCCAGCGCATGGGCAGCGCTGCCGCCGATGTGGCGCGGAAATGTGCGTGCAGCCACATGTCGCCCGCGCCATGCTGCCCTGGCCGGCTGGCACGCGCCTTGCGACCACGCCACCACGACAGAACCCGGGAGACCCCAGATGCCCGAAGCGAAGCCCTTCGACACCATCCTGCGCGGCGGTCGCGTCATCGACCCGTCCCAGGGGCTGGACGGCATCATGGACGTCGCGGTCAGCGATGGCCGCATCGCCGCCATCGGCAGCGCCATCCCCGGCCCGGCGACGCAGGTGGTGGATTGCGCCGGCAAGCTGGTGCTGCCGGGCATGATCGACACCCATGCGCATGTCTACCAGTACGTCAGCGGGCGCTTCGGCCTGAACGCGGACATGGTGGGCGTGCATTCCGGCGTGACCACGCTGGTGGACCAGGGCGGCCCTTCCGTCCTCACCTTCCCGGGCTTCCGCGAATACATCGCCAAGCCGAGCGCCAGCCGGGTGCTGGCCTTCATCTCGGCCTACATGGTCGGCGGGCTGGAGGGGCACTACTACCCGGAACTCTACGGCCCTGAATGCATCGCGGTGGAGGACACCATCCGCAGCGGCCGTGAGAACGGCGACCTGGTGCGCGGCGTGAAGGGCCATGCCGAGATCGCCGGCTTCGCCCGCTGGGGGATCGACGCCATGCGCAAGGCGGCCGAGATCGCCCGCGGGCTGGACCGGCCGCTCTACATCCATTTCGGCCAGCTGTGGCCGATGCCGGGGGATGGCCGCACCTACGACCCCGACCTGATCCTGCCGCAGATGCTGGAGATCATGCGCCCCGGCGACGTGCTGGCGCACCCCTTCACCCGCCACCCCGGCGGCTTCGTGGACCGCCACGGCGCGCTGCACCCGGTGGTGCGCGAAGCCCTGGCCGCCGGGCTGAAGACCGATGTCGGCCATGGCAGCCACTTCAGCTTCAACATGGCGCGCCGCGTGCTGGATACCGGCGTGGTGCCGGACACGCTGGGCGCCGACATGCACGGCTACAACACCACGGTGCCGCAGCCGCAGGGCACGCCGAGCGAACACTCCGACGACGCCGAGAACCATCTGTTTGCCGGCAAGCAGAACTTCTCCCTGGCTTCGGCCATGACCAGCATGCTGGCGCTGGGCCTGAGCCTGGAACAGGTGGTGCCGATGGTGACCAGCAACTGCGCCGCCATGCTGAAGATGCAGGACGAGATCGGCGCGCTGAAGGTGGGCATGGTCGCCGATGTCTCGGTGCTGAACGACGACCGTGGCCGCTTCCGGCTGGAGGATAACGAGGGCACGATAGTGACCGCCGAGCGCTTCCTCAGCCCGGCCTTCTGCCTGCGCGCCGGCGTGCGCTACGACGCCAATGCCGTGATCCTGCCGCAGCCGGTGCTGGCCGAGGCGGCGTGACGGCGACCATATCCAAGGGCGTCGGCGCCAGCCTGCGGCGCAAGGAAGACGCGCGCTTCCTGCACGGACGGGGTCGCTATGTCGGCGATATCCGCCCGGCCGGGACGCTTGAGGTGGCCTTCCTGCGCAGCCCAGTGGCGCATGCGCGGCTGCTGGGCGTGCAGAAGCCAACCGGCCTGGTCTTCACCGCCGCCGACCTGCCGGAGATCCGGCCGATCCGCGCCAATTCCACGCTGCCGGGCTTCCGTGCCTCCGACCAGCCGGCGTTGGCGGTGGGAAAACTGCGCCATGTCGGCGAACCCATTGCCGCCTGTGTGGCGCCGACACGGGCGGAGGCCGAGGACCTGGCCGCCGCCTGCGTGCTGGACTATCAGGCGCTGCCGGTCATCGCGGATATGCTGGCCGCCCGCGCGCCAGGTGCGGCGCTGATCCACGAGCATTGGCCGGACAACGCCTTCCTGGAAACGCGCCGCGACGAGGACCTCACGGACCTGGACGCCGTGGCTGCTGCCAAGGTGACGCGCCGCCTGCGCACCGCCCGCCAGCACATGGCACCGCTGGAAGGTCGTGGCGTGCTGGCCGAGTGGGACCCGCGGCTGGAACAGCTGGTGGTCACCACGGCGGCGCAGATGCCGCATGTCACCAAGACCGGCCTGGCGGAATGCCTGGGTCTGGATGAAGGCCAGGTGCGCGTCGTGGCGCCGGATGTCGGCGGTGGCTTCGGCTACAAGGGCATCCTGCTGGCCGAAGAACTGGTCTGCGCCGCGCTGGCCATCAGGCTGGGCCGCCCGGTGCGTTGGCTGGAGGACCGGCTGGAACAGCTGACCGCCAACGCCAATTGCCGCGAGCATTTCTATGAGGTGACCGCCTGGGCGGATGCACATGGAAAGCTGCTGGGCGTGGAGGTGGATGCCACCGTGGATGCCGGCGCCTATTCGCTCTACCCGTTCAGCGCCTGCCTGGAAGCGGCGCAGATCGGCAGTATTTTTCCTGGCCCCTACACGTTGCCGCGCTTCCGCTTCCGCACCGTCTCCGCCTGCACCAACAAGCCGCCGATCCTGCCGTATCGCGGCGTGGCGCGCACCGGCGTCTGCTACGCCATGGAAACCACGCTGGACGCGTTGGCGCGCCAGCTGGGCATCAGCGCCCAGGCGATCCGCGCCGCCAACCTGGTACCGCCGGAGGCGATGCCGTACCGCAACCTGGTCGGCAAGGTGTTTGACAGTGGCGACTACCCGGAAGCTCTGCGCCGCGCCGTCGCGGCCGTTGATGTCGCGGCGGTGCGCGCGCGGCAGGCGGCGGGCGAGGCGGTCGGCTTCGGCCTTTCCGTGTTCTGCGAACAGGGCGCGCACGGCACCAGCGTCTACCACGGCTGGGGCATTCCCTTCGTGCCCGGCTTCGAGCAGGCGCAGGCGCGCTTCACCCCCGATGGCGTGCTGGAACTGCGCGTTGGCCTGCACAGCCACGGCCAGGGGCTGGAAACCACGCTGGCCCAAGTGGCGCATGAGATTTTGGGAGTCGACCCCGCCCGGGTGCGGCTGGTGCATGGCGATACCGCGCTGACGCCCTACAGCACGGGCACCTGGGGCAGCCGCGCCATGGTGATGGCCGGTGGCGCGGTGGCGGAAGCCTGCCGCCAACTCGGCGAACGCGCATTGGCCATCGGCGCCGCGCTGCTGCAGACGGATCGTGCCTCGGTGCGGTTGGTGGCGGGGCAGGTGGTGGCGGGCGATGCCGCGGTTTCGCTGGACCAAGTCGCCCGCACCTGGTTCCGCAGCCCGCAGAACCTGCCGGCGAACGTCGACCGTGGCGGGCTGGAAGTGACCGCCGGCTACCGGCCAGACCCCGACACCGGCACCCACAGCTATGCGGCGCATGCCGTGGTGGCCAAGGTCTGCACCGAAACCGGCATGGTAACGCTGGAGCAATACGTCATCGTGGAAGACGGCGGCGTGCTGGTGAACCCGATGATCGTGGACGGCCAGGTGCTGGGCGGCGTCGCCCAGGGCATCGGCACCGCGCTGTACGAGGAAATGCCCTTCGACAGCGAGGCCCAGCCGCTGGCCGGGACGCTGGCGGACTACCTGCTGCCCGGCGCCACGGAGGTGCCGGATATTCGGATAGAGCACATGGAAACGCCCAGCCCCTGGACCCGCTTCGGCCAGAAGGGCCTGGGCGAAAGCGGCGCCATCGGCCCGCCGGGCGCCATCGTCAACGCCATCAACGACGCGCTGGCGCCGCTGGGGGCCGAGCTGCTGGACCTGCCGGCCACGCCAGCGCGCGTGCTGGCGGCGCTGGCCAAGGCGGGCCGGGCATGAAGCCGGCCCCCTTCACCTATGCCCGCCCGGCCGACTGGCCCGCCGCGCTGGCGCTGCTGGCGGAGGGCGCGCGCCCGGTCGCCGGCGGCCAGTCGCTCGGCCCCATGCTGAACCTGCGCCTGGCGCTGCCGGAGCGCGTGGCCGACCTGCGGCATTTGCCCGGCTATGCCGGCGTTTCCATGCAGGGCGAGACGGTGCGGATTGGCGCCGGCACCACCCACGCCGCCATCGAGGACGGCGTGGTGCCGGGGCGGTTGGGCGAGATCCTGGCCGGCGTCGCCCGGCGCATCGCGTATCGGCCGGTGCGCAACCGCGGCACCATCGGCGGCAGTTTTGCGCATGCTGATCCGGCGGCGGATTGGTGCGCCGTGCTGCCGGCCCTGCCCGGCCACGCCATCGCGCTGGGGCCTGAGGGCGAGCGGCGGATTCCGCTGGCCGAATTCGTCCTTGGCGTATTCGAGACCGCGCTGCGCGGCGACGAGCTGCTCCGCGCCATTGAGCTGTCGGCGCTGCCGCCGGCCACGCACTTCGGCCATTGGAAGTTCTGCCGCAAGCCCGGTGAGTTCTCCAAGGCCACCGCCTGCGTGCTGGCCACGCCCGGCGCCGCGCCCACGGCCGTACTCGCGGCGCTGGATGCCGCGCCGCTGGTCATCGCCGATGCCAGCGCCCTGCTGGCCGACCCCACCGCCGAGGCCGCGCGCCTCGTCGCTACGCTGGCGCTGGAAGACCCCTGGCGCGCCGCCCTGGCGCGCACCGCGCTGCGCCACGCCGCCGAGGCTGCCCGATGAGCATCACACTGACCGTCAACGGTACCCCCGCCACGGTTGCCGCCGAACCGCGCACCCACCTGGCTGACCTGCTGCGCGGCGAGCTGTTGCTGACCGGCACTCATCTGGGCTGCGAGCACGGCGTTTGCGGCGCCTGCACGGTGGAGGTGGATGGCGCGCCGGCACGCTCCTGCCTGATCCACGCCGGTGCCTGCGACGGCGCCAGTGTGCGCACCATCGAAGGGTTCGGCGAGGACGCCGTGATGGTGGCTCTCCGAGAAAGCTTCAGCGCCGAACATGCCTTGCAATGCGGCTATTGCACGCCGGGCATGCTGGTGGTGGCGCGCGATATCGTGCTGCGCCTGCCCGACGCCGATGAGGCCCGGGTGCGCGAGGAACTGGCCGGCAACCTGTGCCGCTGCACCGGCTATCGCGGCATTGTCCGCGCCATCCTGGGCGTGCTTGCCTCCCGCCGCGGAGCGGCTTCCTGATGCGCCGCCGCGGAGCGGCTTCCTGATGCGCCATCGTGCCGCCGCTGCCTGACCATCGGCGCCAGGCGCCGTCAGGGTATTTTTGGCGCCGGGCGCCGTCAGCGTACTTTCGGCGCAGCAGCCCCCAGCGCGGCGTGGCGATCCACCAGGCGCTTCAGCATGCGCAGCAGCGCGGCGCGCTCGCGCGGTGGCAACGGCTCCACCAGGCGTTCATGCGCGCGGGCGGCGCTGGGCTGCATCGCCGCCAGAACTTCCTGGCCATCGGGCGTCAGTTGCAGCCGGCGGGTGCGGCGGTCCGTGCCCGCGGCCACGCGCAGCAGCCGGGCGGCGACCAGCCGCTTGATCACATCCGCCGTGGTGAAACGGTCCAGCCGCAGCGCCGCCGCCGCGCCGCCCTGGTCCAGCCCGGGCGAGGCCGCCACCAGGCTGAGCAGGCTGTACTGCACCGGGGTGACGCCGAAGATGGCGCATTCCTCGGCGAACATGGCGGAATGGATCTGATGCAGGCGGCGGACCAGCACGCCGGGGCGTTCCAGCAGCAGGGCTGCCAGGTCCTCCCCCGTCAGGTGCCGATGTTCATGTGCGTCGGGCATGCCGATTCCGAAGCAAGTCCAATACCACTTCACCTCACGAGGCCGTGATGACCCTGCCACCCCCGATGTTCTTCCATACCCTGGACAATGGCCCCGACCGCGTGGCGCCGTTCAGCCACGCGGTTTCGGTCGGCCCCTGGGCCTTCATCACCGGGCAGATGCCCTGTGATCCCATCGACAACACCCTGCCGCTGCCGGAAGGCGTGGTGGCGCAGACCCATGCGGTGATGGCCAACCTGAAGCTGGTGTTGGCCGGGCTGGGCTGCGACTTTGCCATGGTGGCGCAGGCCCGCGTCTTCCTGACCGAATTCCAGCGCGACTACGCGGCGATGAACGCGACCTACGCGACCTATTTCACACCGGGCAAGCTGCCGGCGCGCACCTGCATCGGCACCACGGGCCTGGCGCGGGATGCGCTGGTGGAGATCGACCTGCTGGTCTATCGGCCGGACGGCATTGCGCCGACCGGCTGACACCACCGGCGCCTGATCGTCCGAGGCGGTCCGCCGAGGGGCGTGAATCAGTCGCCCCTACATCCGCTGGCACGGCACTTGCGACGCATCCCGGCAGCCACGCCCGCATCGGGCTGACGACGCCGGGAGCATCAGCATGAGCCGCACCCCCTTCACCCGCCGCGCCGCACTTGGCCTGCTGGCGGCGCCCGCGCTGGTGCCCGCCTTCGGCCGCGCCCAGAGCATGAAAAAAGTCTCCTTCACCCTGCCCTGGGTGCCCGAGGGGCCGAACCTGATCGCCTATGTCGCGAAGGCCAATGGCTACTGGGCCGAGGAAGGGCTGGACGTGGAGATCGCCCGCGGCACCGGCAGCACGGTGGCGGCGCAGGCCATCGGCGCCGGCCGGTTCGACTACGGCATTGCCGCTGCCTCCGCCGGGTTGCAGCAGGCCGCCAAGGGCCTGCCTATCGTGCAGGTGGCCACCATGTCCTACGACGTGATGATGGGCATGGTGGTGCTGGCCGAAAGCCCGATCCGCAAGCCCGCGGATATCATGGGCCGCAAGCTGGCCTCCACGGCGGCGTCCGGCGACTACCCGTTCTGGGGCGCCTTTGCCCATGCCGCGGGCATCGACGAGAGCAAGGTCCAGCATTCCACCGTCGACAACAATGTCCGCCAGCGGCTGCTGACGGAAAAGCAGGTGGACGGCATCACCGGCTTCGCCACCTCCATGCTGCCCGTCTACGTGGCGCAGGGGGTGAATGTGCGGACCTTCCTGTACAGCCAGGTCGGCATCGTCTTCTACGGCAACACTATCATGACCCAGAAGGACCGCGCGGCCAGCGACCCGCGGACGACGCAGGGCATCGTGAACGGCCTGATGAAGGCGCAGAAATACACGCTGCTGAACCCCGATGAAGCGCTGAAGATTTTTGCGCGTGCCGTGCCGGAAGCCGCACTTTCGCGCACTGCGCAGGAACAGGCGCGGGTTGGCCTGGGCATGGCCCGCATGGGCGCCACGCCGCAGAAGGCCTTTGCGCATCCCTTGGGCTGGACCGACCCGGCCGACGCCACCAGCATGGTCGACAGCACCATGCGCTTCCTGACCGTGGCCGGGGATACCAGGCCCGACCCCGCCGCCGCCTTCAGCAACCGCTTCATCGGCCCGGTGACCATGACGGCGGCGGAGTGGCAGCGCGCCGCCCAGCTGGCGGCCGAGTTCCGCACGCTGTTCGGCTGATGCCCGAAGCGCCCACGCTGATCGCGGAGGCCATCCGCTTCGACGCGGTGGGGAAGACCTTCCCCACCCGCCCGGTGCCGCTGCGGGCGGTAGAAAGCGTCAGCTTCGCGGTGCGGCGGGGTGAGTTCCTCGCCATCCTCGGTCCCTCCGGCTGCGGCAAGTCCACGCTGCTGATGATGGCGGCCGGGCTGGAGACGCCGACCGAGGGAAGGCTGGAGCGCGGCGGGGTTGAGTTGGTGGGGCCACACCGCCAGACCGGGGTGATGTTCCAGGACGCCACGCTGCTGCCCTGGCTGTCCGTGCTGGACAACGTGCTGTTCCCGGCGACCATCCGCCGCATCCCCCGCGCCCAGGTGCTGGAAGCGGCAATGCGGCTGATCGAGACGGTGGGGTTGAAGGGGTTCGAGGGCGCCCGCCCGCATGAGCTTTCCGGGGGCATGCGCCAGCGCGCCGCGATCTGCCGCGCCCTGGTGCTGGACCCCGACCTGATCCTGATGGACGAACCGTTCAGCGCGCTGGACGCGATCACCCGCGACGAAATGGGCGACGTGCTGCTGGACCTGTGGCAGCACACCCAGAAGAGCGCGATCTTCGTCACCCATTCCATCCGCGAGGCAGTGCTGCTGGCCGACCGCGTGCTGGTGATGAGCCGGCGCCCGGCGACGGTGGCCGAGGAACTGGTGGTGCCCTTCCCGCGGCCGCGCACGCCGGCGTTGGCTGATAGCGCGGAGTTCGCCGCCGTGGTCGCGCATCTGCGCGGCGTCATCGCCCGTAACATGGCATGAGCGCCACGCTGGCCGCACCGCCACGGGTGCACTGGCTGCCGCTGCTGGTCGGCGCCGGCGTGCTGCTGGCCTGGGACCTGGCGGTGAGGTGGGCGCATGTGCCGCAGGTGTTGCTGCCCTCGCCGGGCAGCGTCGCCGCCAGCCTATGGCATGCGGCACCCGCGCTGGCGCGCCACGCCCTGGCCACCGGCGGCGCGGCTACTGGCGCCTTCCTGGTGGCGGTGGCGGCCGGCATGGTGCTGGCGGCGGTCATGATGCTCTCGCCGCTGCTGAACCGGCTGCTGTACCCAAACCTGCTGCTGTTCCAGCTGCTACCCAAGGTCGCGCTGGGGCCGCTGTTCGTCGTCTGGCTCGGCATCGGCCTGCCTTCGCTGTTTGCCTTCGCGGTGTTCGTCAGCGTCTTTCCGGTGGCGGTGGGCACACTGGCCGGGCTGCGCGCGGCGGACCCCAACCAGCTGCGCATGTGCCGCGCTGCCGGCGGCAATGATTGGCAATGCTTCCGCCATGTGCGGCTGCCGACCTCGATGCCCTATGTCTTCGCCGGCGCCAAGGTGGCGGCGACCATGGCCTTCACCGGCGCCACGGTCGGCGAGTTCATCTCCGCCAATGCCGGGCTGGGCTACATGGTCATGCAGGCGCAGGCGCGGTCCGACACGCCGCTGATCTTCGCCGCCCTTGCGGTGCTGTGCGTGCTGGGCGCGGCGCTGTATGGCGCTGTCGGCCTGGCCGAGGACGCCGCGCGCCGCCGCTGGGGCACCCGCCGATGAAGGCCGTGCTCACCTCCACCCTCGCCGTGTTGGCGATGCTGCTGGGCTGGGAAGCCCTGGTGCGCGGCAAGGCCGTGAGCGCCGACCTGCTGGCGCCGCCAACCGCGGTGCTGGAAGCGCTGCTGCGCCACCCCGAGATATTGCTGGACCAGGGCATTTCCACCGCGCGGGAAACCGCGCTGGGCTTCCTGCTGGCCTGCCTGATCGGTGCCGCCATGGGCGCGGCGCTGAGCAGCGCGGCGCCGCTGCGGCGCGTCGCCATGCCCTGGGTACTGGCCTTGCAGATCGTGCCGAAGATGGCGCTGGCGCCGTTGTTCGTGGTGTGGCTGGGCGTCGGCGCGCCGTGCCGCCTGGCCTTCGCGGTGTTCATTGCCTTCTTCCCGGTGCTGATCGGCACGACAGCGGGCTTGGCCGGCACCGATAGCGGCGCGCTGCGGCTGTGCCGCGTGCTGGGCGCGGGATGGTGGCAGACGGTGCTGCGCGTGCGGCTGCCCTATGCCGTGCCGCAGCTGCTGGCGGGGATGAAGACCGCCGCGACCATGGCGCTGCTGGGCGTGGTGATCGGCGAGTTCGTCACCGCGCAGCAGGGGCTGGGCTATGTGGTGATGTTCGCGGCCTCGCTAGGGGAAACCGCGCTGGTGCTGGCGGCGATCACGCTGCTCTGTGGCATTGGCGTGGCGCTGTACGGCGTGGTGCTGCTGGCGGAATGGGCTTTCGCGCGCTGGTATAGTGCGCCGATGCCGGCGGGGGAATTCGGGTAGCGGCTGGCGTTGAACAGAAGCGCGAAGGTCAGGCCAGCACCGGGTAGCCCAGCGCTTCGGCTTCCGTGGTGTAGGCCAACTGCACCTGATAGGCGGCGGCGTCCGGCGTGACGATGTCGGCCAGCATCAGCCCGGCCCGCGCTTCGGCCCAGTGCGGCGCGCGCGCCACGGCCAGCAGGGCCGCCTGCAACAGCGCCACGGTCGCTTCCGGCGTTGCCACGCTGGTGACGAAGGGAATGGAGGGGCTGGGGGGCGTCACCGCCAAGACCCGCGTGCGCGCCGCCAGTTCCGGCCGATGTCGGCAGTAGAAGGCGTAGGTGACGCAATCCACGCAGGTCGCGTCCACCTCGCCCTTGGCCACGCGTTCGATGTTGCCGGGCTGGCTGTGGGTCTCGATGCAGGAGCCGAAGAACGGTGCCCGCGCGCCCAGCCCGGCCAGCGCGCGGCGCGGCAGGTTCATGCCGGAATTGGAATGCACGCTGTTGAAGGCGAAGGCGCAGCCGCGCAGGTCCTCCAGCGCGGCGAAGCGGCTGCCCGCGCCCACGATGAACACGCCGGCATGGGTCGGCCCCGCGCAATGCCGTGCGGTGTAGACCGGCATGCCCAGCAACCGCGCCTGGCCGGCATAGATGGTCTGCAACGGCCAACCGCAGACCTGGGAGAACAGCGTTTCCGGCTCGATGCAGTCGGGCACCGGGGCGCGGTCGAACTCCGGCGCCTCCGGCAGCCCTTCCAGCCCGCGCAGCGCCAGCTCCGCCCGCATCGCCTGCCAGAATGCCGTGTTCACGGCCCGCATCTCCGGCAGGTTGTACATGGGAAGGCTGACGCGCATGGGCGTCAGGGTACCGCGGCCTGCAGCGCCAGCAACTCCGGGTCGCTATATTGCGGCCGCAGTGGCTTCGGCGCCGAGAGCATGGTCTGCACCTGGCAATCGACCTCGCCGGTGTTGAACAGCTCATGCTGCAAGCCCACCGGCAACTGCACCAGGTCCCACTTGCCCAGATGCAGCTCGGTCACTTCCTCGCCCTCGTAGCACTTCACCAGGCATTGGCCATCGAGGATGAAGAACACCTCCTCGGTCTCGTGGCAATGCATCGGGATCATGTTGCCGACGGGCACGGTCTGGATCGACATGGTGAAGGCGGTGGCGGGGATGCTGCCGCGCAGGTCGCTTGGGTCGGTGGAGCCGCTGGCGCCGAGATAGCGCCGCTGGATGCGGGCGAATTTCGGGTCCTTCGCGGTCTCGAAGCCGAAGACGGTCCAGTCGGCGCGGCGCTCCTCGAAGCGGGCGGTGCGGGCGGCGAGTTTGGCGGAGAGGCTCATGCGCGTGTTCCAGCAGGCAGGTCGTGGGAGCGGGTGATGCCGCGCGGGCGTTCATGCGGCGCCATCAGGTCCGAAAGCAGCATGCAGTCGGGGATGATCGGGTCGCCATCCATCACCACCAGCTCCGGCAGCAGGCGGGACGTGACGGTCAGCTCCTGCTTCCAGGTGTCGGTGAAGGTCCAGCTGCCAGGCACGTCGCGCAGCACCGTGATGTTGGCGCGGGCGCTGACGCCGAGATGCCCGATGGAGCTGTCGCGCAGCGTGCGCGCCGGCGTCGCGGTCAGCGCGCGGATCGCCTCCACCAGCGGCATGCCCAGCGCCACCAGCTTGTTCAGCCCGCCCAGCAGAGAATAGTTCAGGATGGAGAAGTCGTGGTAGCTGCCGAAATCGGCATGCACGTCGCTGCCCAGCGTGTCCGGGTAGATGCCCTTGGCCATCATCTTGCGGGCGATGTCGAAGGCCAGGTTGATGCCGTGGCCGAGGTCGAACAGCGCGCCCTTTTCCTTGGCCGCGAAGATCCAGTCGGGCACCTCCTCATGCCGCGCCATGATGCCATCGGGCATGCAGGAATAAACGTGGGCCAGCGTGTCGCCGGGCTTCAGATAGGGCACGATCTGCGCCATCACGGCATTGGGCTGCGGGCGGTTCGCCTCATCAACCGGGAACAGCTCTCCGGTGTGGATGTACAGCGGCAAGTCGCCGGCGCGCCCGGCCTCCACCGCCTTCAGCAGCACCTCGATCCCCCAGTGAGACTGGCTGCCGCTTTCGCAATGGCACTTGATGCCGCGCACCAGCCGCGGATGCTCGGCGGCAATCGCCAGCAGCGCCGGCACGTCCACCATGCCCGGGTTGTGCAGCGTGGTGCCCTGCATGCCGCCCTGCAACGCGCCCGCCAGATTGATCGAGGTGAAGGCGCGCACATCGGTCTTCGCGGGGTCGGCGATGAAGGCCTTGAAGCCGCCCAGCGTCCAGGCCCCGGTGCTGCCCTGGTCCACGATGGTCGTGGCGCCGGAATGGATGCCGGCCGCATCCGCCGGCAGGCCAAAATTCGTCACCCATTCATAGCAGTGCACGTGCATGTCGATGAAGCCGGGCGCGACGATGGCGCCGGCCAGGTCGATGACCCGCCGCGCCTTGACCTCGGCACCGATGCTGTGGATGCGCCCGGCATCCACGCCCAGATCGGCGACGCGGTCCACGCCATTTGCGGGGTCGATCACGCGGGCGCCGCGCAGCAGCAGGTCGATCATCGCGCTCAGCCCACCCAGGCGCGGGCCTGCGCGGCCACCGCCTCGCGGTCCCAGTTGTTGATGGCCGCGATGAACTCGCTGGTGAAGGCGGTGCTGGCGTCGTACCCCGCTGGCAGTTCGTTGGATGCCTGGAGGTGCTGGAGAACGCGCGTCCACTGCGCCGGCGTGCTGGCGCCATAGGGCGTGCCGGGCGCCACCGCGAAGCTGCTGAAGCGCGAGAGGAAGACGCGCTTGGCTTCCTCCATCACCTTGGCGGGGTCGCCGCCCTGCGGCTTGGTGGCGGGGTAGACCTTCCAATGGATCTGGATGGCCGCTTCCGGGTTGGTCAGGCCGAAATGCGCCGCCTTGGCGATGGCGCGGCACATCTTCACCACCATCTCCGGCCTGGTACGCATCATCTCCTCGCGCCCGATCACGCAGTTGCCGACGAGTTCGCTGAAGAAGCTGGGGCGGAACTCGGTGAACTCCATGCCGCGGTTCTCCAGCCCGGCCACCGCGGTATCCCAGCTCAGCCAGCCCGCGATGTCGCCACGCCGCAGCGCCAGCAGCGCCGGGGCGCCGGTGCCGGTGGCGACCATGGTCAGGTCGGTGGTCATGCTGACGCCGGCTTCGTGCAGCGTCGCCGCCGCATAGGGGTTCGGCCCCATGACGGGAATGCCGACCGTCTTGCCCTTCAGCTGCGCCAGGCTGGTGATGCCGCCCGCCTTCGGCACCACGACGCGGCCGATGGGCTGGCGCGCGTGGATGTAGGCGCCTTTCAAGGGCATGCCGCGATGCCGCGCCACCATCAGCTCATCAGGCGCGATGGTGATGAAATCGATGTTGCCTGCGGAGATCAGCTGCAGGCCCGCGGTGTTGCCGGCAATGCCGAAGACATCCACCTCCAGCCCTTCCTGCGCCCAATAGCCCAGCGCCTTCGGCAGCGAGGAATGCGCGGCATGGCCGGTGGAAATATCAGTCGTGGTCGGCCCGAAACTCGTCTTGATCAGCGTCTGGCCGATGGCGGGCGCAGCCAGTGTTGCGGCACTGGCGGCCAGCAGGGTGCGGCGGTTGATCATGGGCGGCTCAACTCCTGTTTCGGTTCCCAGAACAGCAGGCGGCGGCGCAGCCCCTGGACCAGGGCATAGCCGGTGACACCGATGGCGCCGAGCGCCAGCAGAATGGCGAAGACCTGCGGGATGTTCATCCGCGCATTGGCCTGCACGATGAGGTAGCCGAGGCCGGCGCTGGCGCCGACGAACTCGCCGACGATGGCACCTGTCATGCAGAACACCACGGCGATGGAGAGGCCGGAGAAGATATGCGGCAGCGCGTCCGGCAGTTTTGCCAATGCGAAGCAGCGGAGCGGCCCGGCGCCGAGTGCGCGCAGCACGTCCAGCCGGCCCTGGTCGGTGGCGCGCATGCCCGCCAACGTCGTCACCAGCATCGGGAAGAAGGAGATGATCGCGGCGACCGCGACCTTGGAAGTGGAGCCGAAGCCGAACCACACCACCAGCAGCGGGGCGAGCGCGATCTTCGGCATGGTCTGCACCATGACCAGGTAGGGATAGACCGCGCGCTCCACCAGCCGGACCTCGGCGATCAAGGTGCCCATTACCAGCCCGGCGCTGACCGCGATGGCGAAGCCGCCGGCGGCTTCTCCCAGTGTCACCAGCCCGTGCTGGATGAACAGCCCGCTGCGCAGCCCCTCGAACAGCGCCAGGCCGATATCGGACGGCGCCGGCAGCACGTATTGGCTGACCAGGCCCAGGCTGACCACCGCCTGCCAGACACCGAGCACGAGGACGAGCACCAGCGGCGTCAGCGCCAGTTCCGGCCTGGCCCGCAACCAGGCGGGCAGGCGCGGGATCGGTGCGGCGGGCAGCTTCAGCTCAGGCGCGGTGGCGTCGCTCATGGCCAGGCTCCGTCAGTGGGCGATGCTGGGCAGGGCAGAGGCGCTGTCGCCATCCAGCAGGCGGCGGATGCGCAGCACGGTGGCCGCAAAGCCAGGGTCGGCGATGATGTCGAGGCCGCGCGGTCGCGGCAGCTCCACTGGGATCACCTCCACGATGCGGCCGGGGCGCGACGACATGACCAGCACGCGGTCGCTGAGAAAGACGGCTTCCGCGATGGAATGGGTGATCAGGAAGACGGTTTTTTGTGAGCGCGCGGCGATGGCGGCGAGTTCCACGTTCATCGTGTCCCGCGTCATCGCGTCCAGCGCGCCGAAGGGCTCGTCCAGCAGCAGCACCGCGGGGTCGTGGATCAGCGCGCGGGCAATGGCAACGCGCTGACGCATGCCGCCCGAGAGCTCGCCGGGCAGCTTGCGCTCGAAGCCCTCCAGCCCGACCATGCTGAGCAATTCCTGCGCGCGGGCGCGGGCCTGTTTGCGGTTCAGGCCAAGAACCTCGGCCGGCAGCAGCACATTGGCCAAAGCGGTGCGCCAGGGCATCAGGTTGGCATCCTGGAACACCACGCCGACTTCCCGGCTTGGCCCATGCAACGATTTGCCGCTGACGCTGACATCCCCGGTGTAGTCGGCGATCAACCCGGCCAGAATCCGCAGCACCGTGGTCTTGCCGCAGCCTGAAGGCCCGACCAGCGAGACGAACTCCCCCTGGGCGATCTCCATGTTGATGCGGGAGAGCGCCTGAACGCGCTCTCCCTTGGCCGTCGGGTAAACCTTGCTGAGTTCCCTGACCGCGATGAGGGGCGAGCCCTCGCGCGGTTGATTCAGACCTACGGG
Organism: uncultured Rhodospirillales bacterium; assembly: GCA_903835235.1. Classification (GTDB taxonomy): domain Bacteria; phylum Pseudomonadota; class Alphaproteobacteria; order Acetobacterales; family Acetobacteraceae; genus CAIMOR01. The sequence goes on along the minus strand of CAILMF010000076.1, from coordinate 7,437 downwards.
CTGCGCCCTGCGGTCATCAATCGCGGTCACGGCGCCGCGTTGCCGATCACGCGGTCGAGGATCCAGAGATCATAATCGTGCACCAGCTTGTCCTGCGGGGTGAAGCAGCCGGCGCGGTTGAAGGCGCTCATCGCGCCCAGCTGCTGGCGTTCGGCGGCGATCACGTCCTCGTCGCGGACGATGTCGCTGTATTTCAGGTACAGGTCCAAGGTCTCCTGGAAGTCCGGCAGGGCGGCCGTGCTCTTCGGCACCATGGTGGAAGTGAACAGGCGGCAGGCGCCGGGGCCTTCAGGGATGATCTCGGTGCAGCTGACCATGTCGATGGCGAAGCCGATCATCGCGTTGCTGTGGACGTAGGGGAAGAAGGTGCCGATCTTCAACGCGTCCGGCAGGTCCAGCTCCGGCAGCTTCTTCTGGCCTTCCGGGGTGCCGCGGCTGCCGCTGAAATAGGTGTAGTGCATCAGGTAGTTGCCGACATGCACGCTGGGGTCGTGGAAGTCGCGCTTGCTGACGCGCTTCTTGTTCAGCGTGGTCTGGTGCACGAAGGGCACGTGGTAGCCATCGCTCCAATTCTCCGCGTAGAACTTCCAGTTCGCCTTCACCGGGAATTCGCGGCGGGCCACGCAGACCATCTCCTCGGTCTTCCACGGCGCCACGCGCTGGGTCAGGTCGCCCAGGTAGTCGGTCAGTGCCTGGGCTGACGCGTCGAAGTTGATCCACATCAGCCCGCACCAGATCTCCAGCCGGATCTGCACCAGGCCGTGCTCGGATTTCTGGAAGTGCTCTTCCTCGGTGATCAACGGCGTGCCGACCAGCGCGCCCTCGAAGTCGAAGGCCCAGGCGTGGTAGGGGCACTTCATGGTGTGGGCGCAGGTGCCCTCGCCTTCCAGGATGGCGGAGCCGCGGTGCGAACAGCTGTTGATGAAGGCGCGCACCACCTGGTCCTTGCCGCGGACGATGATCAGCGGCACGTCGGCAAAGGTGAGCGTGATATAGCTGCCGACATCGGGCACGCGGCTTTCGTGGCCCAGGCAGTTCCAGAACTTCTTGAAGATCGTCTCTTTCTCGCGCTCGTAGAAGCGCTGGGACGTGTAGCACCACGGCGGCAGCGTCTCGGCCGAATAGAAGGGCCGGCGCACGCCGGTGTAGTGCCGGGGGTCGAACAGGTCGGCCGGCTCGGCCATGTCGCGCATGATGTGGTTCATCGGAACATCCCCTCTGTCGCTTCGGTCACGCGGTCGGTCGCCCGGCCTGCGGCCCGGCCCAGAACAGCAGGCGCTGCCGCAACGCGGTGACGCCGAAATGCAGCAGCATGCCCATGCCCGCGAGCAGCGCGAGGATGGAGAAGACCCGCGCCGTCTCCAGGTTCTCGTTCGCCGCCAATATCAGCGTGCCCAACCCCGCCTTGGCGCCGACGAACTCACCGACGATGGCACCCAGCAGCACGAAGACCACGGCGACGTTGATGCCGGAGAAAATGAAGGGCAGGGCGCTGGGCAGCCGCACCAGGCGGAACAGCTGCGCCCGGCTGGCGCCCAGGCTGTGCAGCACGTCCAGCCGGCCTGGCTCGCAGGCGCGCAGGCCGAGGATGGTGCTGATCAGGACGGGGAAGAACGCGATGGCCGCGGCCAGCACCACCTTGGACCAGATGCCGTAGCCGAACCACACGATGACAAGCGGCGCCATGGCGATCTTCGGCATCGCCTCGAAGGCGATCAGGAAGGGGTTCAGCGTGCGTTCCACCACCGGCGAGGCGGAGATCAGCGCGCCGACGCCAACGCCGGCGAAGATGGCGATGACGAAGCCGATCATCGCCTGCAACAGCGTCACGCCGAGATGCTGCGGGTAAAGCCCGCTGTCGAAGCCAAGCCGGAATTGCTCGGCGATCTCGGAGGGCGCCGGCAGCATCATCGGGTCCAACCCGCCCCAGCGTGCGCCGGCCTCCCAGCCACCCAGCACCAGCGCGCCGAAGACCAGCGGCGGCCACAGCGCGGCGAACCAGCGCCGCGCGGCGCGCTTCAGTCGCAGTTGGCGCGCGTCACGCGTCATGGGCTCCGCGCGTTTCACGCGACATCCCGCGCCGCTTCCTTCAACCCCGGCGGCCGCCGCGCGTTGGCGCCCATGAACTTGCGCCAGGCAATCACGCCAAGGTCGCTCTTGGACAGCCGCTCCGGCCCGGGGATGACGGCTTCCAGCAGCACCTTGTCCTGGTCCGAGAAGATGCGGTCATGCGCCCAGCCGCGCCACAGGAAGTAGTGCAGCCGGTCGAACCATTCGACGAGTTTGCCGACGCGGCGGAAGTTGTTGATGTTGAAGCAGCGCGTGGTGTTCTCGTCGATCGGCACCGCCAGTTGCACCAGCGCGTATTCGCCATGCAGCCGGCCGACCAGCACCATGCCGGGCAACCACACCTCGGACTGGTTGGCAATGCCGTAGACCTTGTGCGCCTTGCTGTTCTCGAAGCCGCGGATATTGCCCCGCCCGCGCGGCTTCATGAAGCGCCACCATTCATTGTTCGGGAAGCGGCCGAGACCGGGGAACTCCGCGCTGGTGACGCCGCCGATGCGCTTGAACGCCATGCCCTTGCCATTCGGCAGCGGCTTCGGCTCGATGGTCAGGTTGAATGGCAGTTGCGGCTGGAAGAACAGTTCCGGCGACTTGCGGTGCACGTACTGCGCGTGCTGGTCGTTGCCCCAATTGTCCACCAGCCAGCGCCAATTGCAGGCGTAGTCGGTGTACATCGGCATGGAGAAGAAGGTCTTCTGGTCGGCGATCCATTCGGGGACGTCGTCTTCCAGCCGCGAAGCCTCGCCCTCGCCGGCCCAGAGCCAGATCATCCCGGCATGCTCGCGCACGGGGTAGATGCGCTGCGTCACCTTGCGGGTGATCGGCGCCTCCGGCCCGTCCATGATGGCGGCGACCAGCTTGCCGTTGGCGCCATCGAAGGTCCAACCATGATAGGGGCAGCTGATGGTGCCGGTGCCCTTGTACAGGCATTCCCCCAGCGAGAGTTTGACGCCGCGATGCGGGCAGCGGTCCTCCATGGCGTAGAGCTTGCCGGCATCGCGATAGAGCACGATCTCGCGCCCCAGCAGCTTCACGCCCTTCGGCTTCTGCTTCAGCTCACGGCTGGTGACGATGGGGTACCAGTATTCCGCGAAGCCAAGCTTCGGGATGTTGTGGGCGCGATAGGGCAGCTCGCCCGGGTCGTCGTCACGCTCGGCCTTCGGCATGCGCGCTTGGCTCCTCACCTGGAAGCGACCAGATGCGCAGCCGAAGCACGAGTCGTGCCAGAGCCAGCAGTCCGCCATTCGGCGGCTGCGACCACCCAACGCGCCGCCGTGCCGCCTATTTTGGCGTCAGACTGTGATCACAATCGCCGAGGAATCGGTCGCCACGGGGTCTGGCGGATGGTTCGCGAACCAACTGGTCCCTGGGCCTGAGCGCTTCCGCCAGCGGGAACAGCGCTGTCACCACCACGATGGCGACGACCGAAGCCGCCACCAGGTCGGACTGACCTGCTGAACCACGTCGTCCCACAACTGCTTCGGCTGGGTGGAACGCAGCCCTCCGCCATGGCTGCCACCCAGCGACCAGACCATTTTCCTGTCAGGGGCTTGCCAGCCGCCATTGTAAATGCGAATGAGTCGCAACAGCAATTGAGGACTCGGCAGATGGGCATGCGGCAGGAACGCAGGTTGGCCTTGGGCGCACTGGCCCTGTTGCCGCTGGCCGGCCAGGCGCAGGAGGCGCCGGTGGTGGCGTTGCCGCAGCTGGAAGTCGGCGGCCAGGCGGCGACCAATGGCTACCAGACGCTGCGCAGCAGCACCGCCACCCGTACCGACACGCCGCTGCGTGACGTGCCGCAGAGCGTGACCGTGATGACGCAGGAGGCCATTCGCGACCTTTCGATGCAGAGCATGCAGGACGTGCTGCGCTACGTCCCCGGTACCGGCTACAGCCAGGGCGAGAACAACCGCGACAACCCGGTGCTGCGCGGCCAGAACACCAATGCCAGCCTGTTCGTGGACGGCGTGCGGGACGACGCCCAGTATTTTCGCGACCTGTACAACATCGACCGGGTCGAGACGCTGCTCGGCCCCAGCGCGATGATCTTCGGCCGCGGCGGCGCCGGCGGCGTGGTCAACCGCGTGACACGCCAGGCGGATTGGACCGAGTTGCGCGAGCTGCGCGTGCAGGGCGGCAGCTACGGCAATGCGCGAATCTCCGGCGACATCAACCAGCCGCTCGGCGACCATGCCTCCTTCCGCATGATGGGCATGTATGAGACCGCCGACAGCTTCCGCAACGGCGTCCACCTGCGCCGGACCGGCCTGAACCCGACGCTGACGCTGCGCGACGGCAACGCCACCACGCTGCGCCTCAGCTACGAGAATTTCCGCGATGAACGCACCGCCGACCGCGGCATTCCTTCGCTGCGCGGCGCCCCGTTGCCGACCGGCGTGGGCAGCTTCTTCGGCGACCCGCGGCTGAGCACCACGCATGCCAACGTCAACGCGGTGAACGCCTTCGTTGAGCACAACTTTGAAAACAACCTGACGCTGCGCAACCAGTTCCGCTTTGCCAGCTACGACAAGCAATACCAGAACGTCTATGCCAGCGGCGCCGTCACCGCCGCCGGCACGGTGCCGCTCGGCGCCTACAACAACAGCCAGAAGCGCGACAATTTCTACAACCAGACCGACCTGGTGGGCCGCGTCCAGACCGGCCCGTTCAGCCATCAGCTGCTGGCGGGCATGGAACTCGGCCGCCAGGTGACGGACAACCTGCGCAACACCGGCTACTTCAACGCGTTGGGCGCCAACGCCACCACCTTCAATGCTCCGGTCTTCGCCCCCACCATCAGCACGCCGATCGTCTTCCGCCCCAGCGCCACCGATGCCAACAACCACGGCGTCGCCGATACCTTTGCGCTGTATCTGCAGGACCAGGTGCAGTTGCTGCCGCAGCTCCAGCTCATTGCCGGCATCCGCTACGAGAACTTCAATACCAACTTCACCAACAACCGCACCGGCGACCGCTTCCTGGTCAGCGACAGCGTGTTCTCGCCGCGCCTCGGCCTGGTCTACAAGCCGGTGGAGCCGCTCTCGCTCTATGTCAGCACCAGCACCTCCTACCTGCCGCGCGCCGGCGAGCAGCTGGCCTCGCTCACCCTGGCCAACTCGGCGCTGAAGCCGGAGCAGTTCACCAACCACGAGCTCGGCGCCAAGTGGGATTTGCGGCCGGAGCTGTCGCTGACCGCGGCGCTGTACCAGCTCAACCGCACCAACATCGCGGTGACGGACCCGGCCAATGTCGCCCGCGCCATCCTGATCGACGGCACCCGCACCCGCGGTTTCGAGCTTGGCGTGCGCGGCCGCGTCACGGAGGCCTGGAGCGTGATGGGCGGCTACACCTATGCCGAAAGCGAGCTGCTGGCCGACCAGTCCGCGACGATCCGCAAGGGCAACACCGCGCCCTTCGTTTCCCGCAACGTGGTCTCACTGTGGAACCGCTACGACTTCGCGCCGCAGTTCGGCAGCTATATCCCCAGGCTTGGGCTGGGGCTCGGCGTCATCCATCAGTCATCCTACTTCGCGGCGGCGGACAATGCCGTGCGCATCCCCAGCTTCACCCGGCTCGACGCCGCGGCCTTCTGGGACATCAACCCGCAGTACCGGGCACAGCTGAACATCGAGAACCTGAATCGCGCCCGCTACTACCCGGTGGCCGACAACAACAACAACATCTCGCCCGGCGCGCCTTTTGCCGTGCGGGCCGCGCTGACCGTGCGGTTCTGAAGGTCATGCCGATGCGCTTCGTCCCCGTCCTCGCCATCCTGCTCGCCACGCCAGCCCTGGCGCAGCCGGCGCTGCCGCCGCCGGAGCTTTCCACCTGGGCCATGGTCAGCCATGCCGACCTGGTGGTGAAGGCGGTCCTCGCCGGGCTGTTCCTCGCCTCCATCCTGTGCTGGACCGTGGCGCTGGCCAAGGCGTGGGAGTTGCGCGGCGCCCACGCCAAGGCGCGCCAGGCGCTGGCCCTGTTGGCCAAGGCGCCTACGCTGGAGGAAGCCCGCCACAAGCTGGCCACGCTTGGCGGCCCCTGCGCCGCACTGGTCAGCGCCGCCGCGCTGGAAGTGGCCCGCTCGCCGGAGGGCGCCGACCGCGCGGGCATCAAGGAACGCACCGGCTGGCAGCTGGAACGCATTGTCGCCGGCGCCGGCCGCAGCATGGCGCGCGGCACCGGGCTGCTGGCCACCATCGGGGCCACGGCGCCCTTCGTCGGCCTGTTCGGCACGGTCTGGGGCATCATGAACAGCTTTGTGGGGATCGCCCGCAGCCAGACCACCAACCTGGCCGTGGTCGCCCCCGGCATTGCCGAGGCGCTGCTGGCCACCGCCATCGGCCTGGTTGCCGCCATCCCCGCCGTGGTGATCTACAACGCCTGCGCCCGCGCCATTGCGGGCCACAAGGCGCAGCTGGCCGATGCCGCCGCCGAGACCATGCGCCTGCTGAGCCGCGACCTTGACCGCGGCCATGCGGTGCGGCTGCGCGTGGTCGGGGGCTGACGCGCCATGGCCATGCGCTTCGACGATGGCGATGATCTCGGCGAGGTGCATGAGATCAACGTTACGCCTTTCATCGACGTGATGCTGGTGCTGCTGATCATCTTCATGGTCGCGGCGCCGCTGGCCACGGTGGATGTGCCGGTGGACCTGCCGGCCAGCACCGCCAAGGTGCAGCCGCGCCCGGACCAGCCGGTGTTCCTGACCGTGCAGGCCGACCTTTCCCTGCGCCTGAACGAGGCGCCGGTGACGCGGGACGGCCTGCCCGCTGCGCTGGACGCCGCAATGGGCGGCGACCGGGAGCAGCGCGTGTTCCTGCGCGCCGACCAGGCGGTGCCCTATGGCGAGCTGATGGCCGTGATGAACGCGCTGCGCGGCGCTGGCTGGCTGAAGGTGGCGCTGGTGGGGCTCGACGCGGGCCAGCGTCGGTGAATAGGGGTCGCGTGCCAGCGGCGGTGAAGCTGGGTCGCGGACCAACGGCGGTGAAGCTGGGTCGCGGACCGGCGGGCGCGGGCCTGGCGCTGGGCGGGACGGAGACGCGGCGCTGGTCGCTCAGCCTGGGGCTGATGCTGGCACTGCATGCCGCCGCGCTGCTGGCGCTGCTGTACCGCCAGCCGGCGGCGCCACCGTCCGCGCCGGAGCCGCCGCTTCTGTTGGAGCTGGACCCACGGCCCGAGGCACCGGCCGCGGAGGCCCCGGCGCCCGCGCCTGAACCGCCGCGCTCAGCCAAGCCAGCGCCGGCGGAGCCACCCCTTCCACCGCCGCCCGAGGCCGTGCAGCCTGCCCCTGCCCCTGCCCCTGCCCCTGCCCCTGCCCCTGCCCCTGCCCCTGCCCCTGCGCCGCCCGTCCCCGCGCCGGTGCGCCGCCCGCCG
>CAILMF010000075.1 GCA_903835235.1 uncultured Rhodospirillales bacterium | reverse complement strand
GGCCATGAAAATTCTTAACGTGAACGTCTCGCCCGCGTGCGGATTTGTACTCGCCCTGTTGCTGCTTGGCTGCGCCAACACCACCATGACAGCGCGGGTCAATCCAGAAACAACCGGACGGCAGATCGCCCGTGTCATGGTGAGGGTCGAGTATGCCTCCCTCGACCAGCGGCAAACCGCCGAAGATGCCTTGTGTTCCGAGCTTGCCAAGGTCAGCGTCTGGACATGTCTGACCTACAGCAAAGTGTTTTTCATTGGCGAGACCCATACAACAGAGCAAGTGCAGCAGCGCATGCAGCGCAGTGATATCGATACGGTGCTGCTGCTCAAGCCCACAGACAGCGGCACCACTTCAACCAGTCTCGGTCCGACGCCTGCCCCCAATGTAGGGCTGGCGTTGCTAGAGCACTTGCTTTCCGATGCCGGCACTAAGCCCATTCAGGAAGCCAGCTCGCTCGATAAGATTTGGGCCAACTACGAGGTCAAACTGATTTCAGTCAGCGATGACAGGGTCATTTGGTATGCATCGGCCAACACCAACGGCACCGTGTTTGCCAATTGGAAAGACCTGATCGCCTCAACGGCCAAGCAGACGGTCCGGCAGCTTGCACAGAGCGGATTGCTGCCCGCGAAATAAGCGACAGTTTCCGGCAGGCAGGCTGAGCCCTGCTGGAGCAGTGCCAAGACCGATTGCGCTCTGCGCTGCTCATTGGGTACGGCCGGCCCAAGAGCGAACCGTGGCAACGTAACCTTCACCCGGCCGTCACATGACTTATTTACCTTCTTCGTTCCGTTGCCGGATCGGTGAATCGCCATGCGCTGTCGCTCCGTGCTGTCCTGGAGGAGCGCTTTTCGCATGAATATGAATAGATCTCGAGTTGCCTCGCGGGGAGCCTCTTGGGCCACCCTGACCCTGGCGGCCGTGCTGGTCACCACCGCCCCCATTGCGCAGGCCAGCCTCACCGCGTACTCGCCTGCCGGTGCCAATCTGGTCCGCCTGCAAAATGGGCCCCTCGACCTCACCTTGACCGCCGACGGCAACCTGCTCGGTAACCTGCTCACAAGCGCCTCTGACCCGGCGGCCCTCATCAGCTCCATCATCGCGGCCAGCGGCAACCCGACGCTCACCTCCGGCGACTTTAGCAACGACGGCCGTACCAGCTATCTCGGTGCCCGGGCCTTTATCAGCTACCTCAACACCATGAACTACGGCGGCACCAACCAGTGGCGCCTGCCCGGCATGACCGACACCGGGACCGCCGGCTGTAACTTCAGCTACTCCGGCACCGACTGCGGCTACAACGTCGATCCGGCCTCCAGTGAACTGGCCCGTCTGTACTACAGCGAGCTGGGCCTCATCGCCAAATTCGATACCGACGGCTTCCCCAACAGCGGAGGCGGGTACGGCATCTTTGCCAACGACAACAACGGCAACCCCACATCAGGCGCAGTCGGGCTGTTCAGCAACCTCCAATCCGATGCCTATTGGCTGGGCTTGGACTACAGCCCGGGCACGGCCTGGATCTTCGCCACCGGCGACGGTATTCAGGGGTTCGAGAGCAATCAAGGACGAAGCTACGCTTGGGCGGTGACGTCAGGCCTGGTGTCCCCAGTGCCGCTCCCGGCCCCGGTGTGGCTCCTCGGTTCCGGCCTACTCTGCCTCGCCCGGCTGCGCCGGACCCGGCAGGCCTGAGGACTACCCAGTATCTATCCCTGTTGATCGCCCCTGTCGGGGAGATCGCCGACAGCCGGCAGCTAGCGGCATCGCCATAACGTCAAGGAACAACACATCATGGCTATGGAACTCACCTCTGGCACCGGTCGCGTCGCGGCAGTTGCCCAACTCGCCGCCGCCGTCTCTACCGGCGCGACAACGGTCTCCAAGGTGGCGGCTGCCGTCACAACCACCATCTCCAATGGTAGCGCCGGTAATGACGTCATCGTCGGCGGCGCAGGCCGCGACATCGTCAACGGTGGCGCCGGCGATGACGTCATCGACGGTGGCGACGGTAACGATGTGCTCAATGGCGGCGAGGGTAGCGACTGGCTGTTCGGTGGCGCTGGTAACGACGTCCTGAACGGCGGCGAGGGCAGCGATGTCCTCGACGGCGGTGCTGGCGACGACATCCTGTACGGCGGCAACGGCATCGATGTCCTCAATGGCGGCACCGGCAACGACGTGCTGAGTGGCGGTAACGACACCGACCTCCTGCTGGGTGGCGCTAGCAGCGACGTGCTGAACGGCGATAACGGCGACGACTTCCTGTTCACCGGCGCCAGTCTGCGCGGCGACATCATGGCCAATGGTGTGCTCAACGACAGCGTCGTGACCGACATCAATGCCCTGCTCGCCCTTATGAGCGACGGCGTCACGGAGGCCGACGTGGGTGCCGCCCTGGCTCTGCTCGTCGATAGCAGCAGCGCCAGTGACCGGGACGTTGCCTATGGCGGCAACGGTAACGACATCATGGTCGGCGGCAAGGGCACCGACTTCCTTTTCGGCCAGACCGGCAACGATGCTCTGTTCGGCGGCGCAGGCAATGACGTGCTCGATGGCGGCACCGGCGACGACCGGCTGTTTGGCGAAGCCGGTAACGACGTCCTGGTGGGTGGCACCGGTAGCGACCGTCTCGACGGCGGCGCCGACAACGACGCCCTCTATGGCCAGGACGGCACCGACATTCTTCTGGGTGGAGCCGGTAACGACTACCTCGACGGCGGCAACGACAACGACTCGCTGGACGGCGGCCTCGGCAACGACAACCTGTCGGGCGGGTCTGCTGACGATAGCCTGTCAGGTGGCGACGGCAACGACCGCCTCGATGGCGGCACTGGTAACGACACCCTGAACGGCGGCATCGGTAATGACCAGATTTTCGCTGGCACCGGCAACGACACCGTGGACGCCGGCGACGGCGACGACTATGTCGACGCTGGCGACGGCAACGACACGCTGGGCGGCGGCATTGGCAACGACTCCATCTTCTCCGGCAACGGTGACGACTCGATCACTGGCGGCGACGGTCAAGACACCCTCAACGCTGGCGTTGGCTCCGACCAGGTACTCGGTGGCGCCGGTAACGACCAGATCACCGGCGGCGCCGGCTTCGACCTCGTCAACGGCGATGACGGCAACGACCTCGTAGCGCACATCAGCATGACGGCCGCCGAGTTTGCTGCGGCCACGCCGCTCAACGGCGAGGAGCTCAAGAACGCGACGGGCGGCAGTTTCGACACCGCCATCGGCGGCGCTAACTTCGACACGCTGCGCATCTATCTGTCCAGCGCCGACTTCAATGACGCCACCATCCGCAATCAGATTCAGTCCTACGCCAACAACCTGGCCAGCTTTAACGACACCAACGGCCAGCTGTTCAACCTGAGCAGCCTCGCGCTGCAGGCCGGTGGCTTCGAGAAGCTGGAGTTCTACGTGGACTACGTGGGAACCGCGGTGGCCGCCGGTGGCGCCAGCACGGGTACGGCGCTCTTCACCAGCCTTGTCGACTGGGTGGACTTCGACATCGTCACGGCTGGCAAATACGCCGACGGCACCCAGTACGACGGGCTGGCCGGCAGCGACAGTGTGTTCCTGGCCTCCAATGCCACTGAGGCGGCCCAAGCCGGCTACGCCCTGGGCACGGAGTTCCGCGCCGGCGACGGCGATGACCGCGTCTACGGCCGTGGCCTTAACGACGTTATCAGCGGTGGCAATGGCGTGGATCGCCTGTTCGGCCAAGGTGGTAACGACACCCTCAAGGGAGACGCCGGCAACGACGTCCTCGACGGTGGCGCCGGTGCCGACCTCACTTACGGTGGCGACGGCAACGATCTGATGTACGTGTCCGAGAGCGGCGACAGCTTCGACGGTGGCAACGGCTACGACCGCGTCATCGCCTCTGAATCGGCCGACACGTTGGCCTTCGGCAGCGCGGCTCTGGTGTCCGTGGAGCAGATCGATCTGCTCGGCGGCGACGATAGCCTCACCCTCGATGCCACTGTCACAGCGGCCCTGGTCATCCGGGGTGACGACGGCAACGACACGATCGTGTCCGGTGCGGGCAACGACCGCATCTGGGGCGGCAACGGCACCGATATCCTGCGGGGCGGCGCCGGTACGGACAACATCTGGGGCGAGTCCGGCAACGACCAGTTGTTCGGCGAGGCCGGCGACGACGCCCTTAACGGCGATGCGGGCGATGACACCCTGAGCGGCGGTATCGGCGGGGATGTCCTGGCCGGCGGCGAGGGCAACGACACGCTGAACGGCGATGAGGGCAACGACCAGCTGGTGGGCGGCAATGGTACCGACATCCTGAATGGTGGCGCCGACAACGACGTGCTGGCGGGCCTGAACGGCAACGACACCCTCAGCGGCGGCACTGGCAACGACACGCTGGATGGCGGCAGCGACACCGACCTGCTGAACGGCGGCGACGATGATGACACCGTGCAGGGCGGTTCCGGCAACGACACTGTCAACGGCGACGCCGGCAACGACGTCGGCTTCGGCGGCGACGGTAACGACACTCTCAACGGCGGTTTCGGCGACGACGTGCTGCTCGGCGAAGCCGGTAGCGACGCCGTCAACGGCAACGACGGGATTGACATCCTGTCCGGTGGCAGTGGCACCGACACGCTCAACGGTGGCGCTGGCGACGACGTGCTGATGTTCGAGGCGGAGCGCGGCTTTAGCAAGATCCTCAATTCAGATGTGTTTGCCTTAAACAGCGACGGTGATTTCACCGCCAGCACGGGCATTCAGCTTAATGCCGCGGGCGGCCTCTACCAGGGCAGCTTCGACACTTACAACGGTGACGCTGGCTACGACATGCTGCTTGGCACCGGTGGCCACGACGTGGTGTTCCGCTACGCTCTGAACGATGCCGATGGCACCCGCACCGGGCTGCTCATCTCCGGGGTCGAGGAGTTCGAGATGGGCAACGGCGATGACCTCGTCGATCTCACCGCGAAGCTTGGGACCGGTGGCCAGTCCGCCGCCGCCGAGAGTGTGACGATTTACGGCGGTAACGGCCGTGACGCGCTGTGGGCGAGTGGCGGCAATGACACCATCGAGGGCGGCAACGACGGCGACTGGCTGTCGGGTGGTACCGGCGACGACACCATCTACGGCGGCAACCGCACCGGCGGCGATACCAACGCCGTCGTTGACGTCTGGACGGTGACCGGCGTCACCGGCCAATTCACCGATCTGCTCGACGGCGGTGCCGGTAACGACCAGCTGTTCGGCGGGTCCGGCAATGACTTGCTTTCCGGCGGGTCCGGTACCGATCGCCTGACCGGCGGCGATGGGGCCGACCGCTTCCTGTTCCGCAAGCCCGCGGGAGCGGGCAGCTGGGGCAACGACACGGTCACCGACTTCAATTATGCCGCAGGTGATCGCCT
>CAILMF010000074.1 GCA_903835235.1 uncultured Rhodospirillales bacterium | reverse complement strand
TTTTGTCTGCGCCTGACCGCCTCCAGCAAAGCACCGCGGGGCAGCGGGCGCGCCGCCGCCCCCGGGTTCAGCCGATGGATCAGGCCGCCAGCGGGCGGGTGATCTTCTCCACGGCCACCGTCACGCGCGCGCCCAGCGGGGCGAAGGCGGTCTCGGCCAGCTTCAGCGCGGCTTCCTGCAGCTTCGCCGACTCGGAGAAGGTCTTCTCCATGGCGGTGCGGGTGAAGCTGGTCTGCAGCTCCGCGGCTTCCTTCAGGCTCTTCACCGCGGCCAGGGCCTTGGCATTCTCCAGCGCCTGGTCGGTCAGGCCCTGGAACAGGGCGAAGGTCTGGCGACCCAGGTCCTGCGCGCCGACGACATAGGCCTGGGCGGCCTTGGCGAAGGCCTCGGCATTGCCGCGGCCGAATTCGGAAGCCTCTTCGGCCGCCTTCATCAGGCCTTCGGCGGCCTTGTTGGCATGTTCCACGCTCTTCTCCATGGTCACGCGGGCCTGGGCGGCACCGTCGTCGATGATCTTGCGGGCCTGGGCAGCGCCGCTGGCGGCGGCATCGGTCACCAGCTTCTGCACTTCGGCGGTCTTCAGGTCGGGCTTCAGCGCCATGGTCATAGCTCCTGTTCGGGTTCGGGTTCGCGGTCTGGATCGTGCCGCAAAGCCGGGATGTCCCGTTTGCTGCACTGCAACATGACGCGCTGAGTAGCCGAGACCGCGCGGCTTATGCAAGAAGATTTTGCACTGCACCATAGGCCTTGGCGCGCTGGCGGCTTCACGTGGCCCGGCGCCGCCAGGCCTTGCCCTTTCGTGATGCTGCCGATGTAACGGGAACGGCGCTTAACCCTTTGGAGAATCGGCTTGTTCCAGCTTGGTTCCCGTAGACGCGACGCGCGCGCCCGCTTTAGCTTCGGCTACCGCGTGCGTGCCGGGGGGCAGGCCACGTGGCGGGGTTGATCATGCAGTCATATACGGCCGCCCGGCGGCGATTCCTGATCCTGGTGGCGCTGCTGCTGGCCGTGGCCGCGCCCGGGGCGCAGGCGCAGATCGGCAGTGAGCGCTATGCCGCCATCGTCACCAACGCCGAAACCGGCGATGTGCTGATGGCCGCGAACCCGGACGAAATCCGCCACCCCGCCTCCCTGACCAAGATGATGACGCTGTACATGGCGTTCGAGGCGCTGCGCGAGGGCCGCATCCAGCTGGGATCGTCGATCCCGGTTTCGGAGAATGCGGCGGAGATGCCGCCCAGCCGGATCGGCCTGCTGCCGGGCATGCACCTGACCGTGGAGGAAGCGGTGCTGGCGCTGGTGACCAAATCCGCCAACGACGCCGCCGCCGCCCTGGGCGAGTTCCTGGGCAATGGCAGCGAGGATCGGTTCGCCCAGATGATGACGCTGAAGGCGCGGTCGCTCGGCATGACCCGCACCGTGTTCCGCAACGCGTCCGGCCTGCCGGATGCCGAGCAGGTTTCCACCGCGCGCGACATGGCGCTGCTGGGCCGCCGGCTGATGCGGGACTTCCCGGACCGCTTCGCCTATTTCTCCACGCCGTATTTCCGCTTCCGCGGCAGGGTGGCGTTCAACCACAACCGGCTGCTGCAGGAATACGAGGGCACCGACGGCATCAAGACCGGCTACGTCAACGACAGCGGCTTCAACCTGGTGGCCTCCGCCCGGCGCGATGGCGTGCGCCTGGTGGCCGCGGTGTTCGGTGGCCGCAGCGGGCGCGAGCGCGACCGCCACATGATGGCGCTGCTGGACCAGGGCTTTACCCAGATGGGCGTCAGCGCCCGGCCGCAGGCGGTGGCCGCCCGCCGGCCGATGCCGCAGGTGGTGCCGGCCGCGCAGGCGCATGGGCTGGGCGCCACCCGCGTGGCCCGGCTGAACCATGGCCCCGCCACCGCCGCCCTGCCGGTGCCGCCGGGCCGCCCCCCCGCCATGCGCCTGGCCACCGCCAAGCCGCCGCGCGCGGCCACCCGGATGGAACAGGGCGACACCGACCGCAACGTGTTGCGCCTGCCGGCGCACCGCGCCCCCCATGTGGTGCGGCCCTCGGCGCCCAAGCCGGGCAAGGCCGCGCGGCGCTGATTCAGGCCCGCCCTGATCAGGCCCGGGCGCGCTCCCAGGCGTCCAGCAGCCGATACCAGTTGCCGACCACCGGCATGAACCAGGGGTTACCGCTGTAGAACGGCATGGTCGGAAACGGCAGGCCATCCAGCGCGAAGGGCTGGTTGGCGGCGCCGGCGATCTTCATCCCCACCTGGTGCCCCAGCCAACTCGCCATGGCCACGCCGCTGCCCTGGCACCCCGCGGCGTAGTGGATGCCGTCCTGGACGCCGATATGCGGCAGATGGTCGAAGGTGAAGGCGACATTGCCCAGCCAGCAATGGGTGATCCGGGTGCCCTTCAACTCCGGGAACACCTCGGTCATGCGCTGGTACAGCACCGGCGCCGCCTGTTCCGGCGTGGCATGGCCGAAGCTGGCACGACCGCCCCACAGCACGTGCCTGCCGCAAGGGCTGGGGCGGAAATAGTTCAGCACGCGGCGGCTTTCCCCCAGCATCCGGCGGCCGGGGAACAGCCGGTCCATCAGCGCGGGGTCGATTTCCTCGGTGGCGATGATCATGCTGGCCAGCGGCACCATGCGCCGCGCGAGCCAAGGCATGGCGGTGCCGCGGGGGTCCAGGGAATAGCCGTTGGTCGCCACCAGCACGGCGTCGGCGGCCAGCTCGCCCCGGTCCGTCGCCAGGCGGAAGCCGCTGCCCTGCTTGCGGATGCCCTGCACGCGGACGCTGTCCACCAGGCGCACGCCAGCGGCCTCGGCGGCGGCGGCCAGGCCACGCGCATACTTGCCGGGGTGCAGGCTGCCGGTGGCCGCCAGCTTCATGCCGCCATGATAGAAGTCGCTGCCGATCGCCTCGCGCTGGCGCGCCGGGGGCAGCATTTCCGCCGCCATGCCGGTGGCCTGCGCCATGGCTTCCACCCGGCGCGCCTGGGCCTGGTAGTGCGCCGGCGTCCAGGCGCCGGTGAAGCGGCCACAGCGCACATAGTCGCAGTCGATCCGCTCGCGGGCGATCAGCTCCTCGATGAAGGGCAGGCTGGCGGCGGCGGCGGCCACGACATCCCCGGCATTGGCGCCCTTGGCCACCTTCAGCCCGCCCGAGACCATGCCGCCATTGCGCGATGACGCGCCCCAGCCGATCCGCTCGGCGTCCAGCACCACCGGCTTGCGGCCCAGCCGCGCCAGGGTCAGCGCCGCTGACAGACCGGCATAGCCGCCGCCGACGATGGCGACCTCGGCCTGGTCCGGCAGGGTGGCGTCGCGGCGAGAGGGCTCCGCCGCCTCCCACCACCAGGGGCTGGTCTTGAAGCCGGGGGCATAGGGCGTGCTGTCCATTGCGGCAGCATGCCTGTCGCTTCGCGCGCTAGTCCAGCGTGACCAATTCGGTGCCGTCCTCCACCAGCTCGCCGGCGGCGCAGCGCAGGCTGGCCACGGTGCCATCGGCCGGGGCGGTGATGCGCATCTGCACCTTCATCGCCTCCAGCATCAGCAGCACCTGGCCGCGGGTGACCTTGTCGCCGGGAGCGACCAGCACTTCCAGCACACGGCCGGGCATGGGCGCCAGGATGCGGCCACCGCCGGCCTGGGCGGCGTCCACCGGCGCGCGCGGGTCGATATGGGTCAGCGCGAAAGCGACGCCGTTGCGGAAGACGGTGAGCGCCTGGCCCTGGCGCAACACGCGCAGTTTTTCGGTGGTGGTGCCCAGGCGCAGGGTGGTGAGGCCGTCGGCGTCGGTCGCATGCACCAGGTCTTCGCCCAAGCGGAAGCCGTGGGGCAGGATATGGGCGCGAAGCTCGTGGCGCGCCTCGCCCTCGGCCAGGGTGAAGTCCTGGTAGCCCTCGCCGTTCAGCCGCCAGGCGTTGGCCTGCGCCCAGGGGGAGTAGGGGTCGCCCGGCGCGGCGGGCGGGGCTTCGTCCCGCAGCAGGCGGTGGATGGCGGCGGCCAGCACGCTGCGCGGCGCCGGTGGGGGCGGCGCCAGCACCTCCGGGTGGTTGGCGATGAAGCCAGTATCCAGCTCCGCCGCCGCGAAGGCCGGGTGGGCGGCGATGGCGCGCAGCAGGCCCAGGTTGGTGGCGACGCCGGCAATCTCATACTGCGCCAGCGCGCGGTTCAGCCGGCGCAGGGCCTCGGCGCGGTCGCTGCCATGCACGATCAGCTTGGATATCATCGGGTCGTAGTGGATCGGGATGGCGTCGCCCTGGCGCACGCCGGTGTCGATCCGCGCGCCCTCGGGTTCGCGCAGATGGTGCAGCGTGCCGATGGAGGGCGCGAAGTCGCGCGTCGGGTCTTCCGCGTAGACCCGCACCTCGATGGCGTGGCCGTGGATGCCGAGTTGCTGCTGGGTGCAGGGCAAGGGCTGGCCGGCAGCGACGCGGAGTTGCCACTCCACCAGGTCTTCCCCGGTGATCGCCTCGGTCACCGGATGCTCCACCTGCAACCGGGTGTTCATCTCCATGAAGAAGAAGTCGTCGTTCTCGGCAATGAACTCCACCGTGCCGGCGCCGACATAGCCGATGGCGCGGGCAGCGGCGCAGGCGGCCTCGCCCATCGCGGCGCGGCGTTGCTCGCTCATGCCCGGCGCGGGCGCTTCCTCCACCACCTTCTGGTGGCGGCGCTGGATGGAACAGTCGCGCTCGAACAGATGAACGGTGTTGCCCTGGGTGTCCGCGAAGACCTGCACCTCGATATGCCGCGGCTTCTGCAGGTAGCGTTCCACCAGCACCTGGTCGTCGCCGAAGCTGGCGCGTGCCTCGCCCTTGGCCATCGCCAGGGCTTCGGCGAAGTCGGCGGCATCGCGCACGATGCGCATGCCCTTGCCGCCACCGCCGGCGCTGGCCTTGATCAGCACCGGGAAGCCGATGCGGGCGGCCTCGGCGGCCAGCAACGCCGGCGATTGGTCGGCGCCGTGATAGCCCGGCACCAGCGGCACGCCGGAGCGCTCCATCAACGCCTTGGCGGCGGATTTGCTGCCCATGGCGCGGATGGCGCTGGCCGGCGGGCCGATGAAGGTGAGGCCGGCGGCGGCGCAGGCCTCGGCGAAATCGGCGTTCTCCGAGAGGAAGCCATAGCCGGGATGCACCGCCTGCGCACCGCTGGCCAGCGCCACCGCGATGATGGCGTCGCCGCGCAGATAGCTCTCCCGCGCCGGGGCGGGGCCGATGCAATGGGCCTCGTCGGCCATCGCGACGTGCCGCGCCAGCGCGTCGGCTTCCGAATAGACCGCGACCGTGCGGATACCCATGGCCCGCGCGGTGCGGATGATGCGGCAGGCGATCTCGCCCCGGTTGGCGATGAGGATGCTGTCGAACATGGCCATCACATCCGGAACAGCGGCGCGGTGGTCGCCGGCACCGGCGCGTTCAGCGCAGCGGAAAGCGACAGCCCCAGCACCATGCGGGTATCCGCGGGGTCGATGATGCCGTCATCCCACAGCCTGGCGCTGGCGTAGAAGGGGTGGCCCTGGGCTTCGTACTGCGCCTCGATCGGCGCCTTGAATTTCTGCTCTTCCTCGGCCGGCCAGGTGCCGCCCTTGGCCTCGATGCCGTCGCGCCTGATGGTGGAGAGCACCGCCGCCGCCTGGATGCCGCCCATCACGGAGATGCGCGCGTTGGGCCACATGAACAGGAAGCGCGGCGAATAGGCCCGGCCGCACATGCCGTAATTGCCGGCGCCGAAGCTGCCGCCGATGATGACGGTGAACTTCGGCACGCGCGCCGTCGCCACCGCCGTGACCAGCTTGGCGCCATCCTTGGCGATGCCGCCGCTCTCATACTTCCGCCCGACCATGAAGCCGGTGATGTTCTGCAGGAACACCAAGGGAATGCCGCGCTGGTTGCACAGCTCGATGAAGTGGGCGCCCTTCTGCGCGCTCTCGCTGAACAGCACGCCGTTATTGGCCAAAATCCCCACGGGGTAGCCGAAGATGCGGGCGAAGCCGCAGACCAGCGTTGGCCCGTACAGCCGCTTGAACTCGTCGAATTCGCTGCCATCCACCACGCGGGCAATCACCTCCCGCACGTCATAGGGCTCGCGGATATCGGCGGGCACCACGCCGTGCAGCTCGGCGGCGTCGTACAGCGGCGGGCGCGGCGGCTGCACGTCCAGCCCCACCTGCTTCACCCGGTTCAGGTTGCCGATGATCCGCCGCGCCAGGCCCAGCGCCTGGGCGTCGTTCTCGGCCATGTGGTCGGTCACGCCGCTGATGCGGGAATGCACCTCGGCGCCGCCGAGGTCCTCGGCGCTCACCACCTCGCCGGTCGCCGCCTTCACCAGCGGCGGGCCGGCCAGGAAGATGGTGCCCTGGTTGCGGACGATGATCGCCTCGTCGCTCATCGCCGGCACATAGGCGCCGCCGGCGGTGCAGCTGCCCATCACCACCGCCACCTGCGGAATGCCGGCTGCGGACATGTTGGCCTGGTTGTAGAAGATGCGGCCGAAGTGGTCGCGGTCCGGGAAGACCTCGTCCTGGTTCGGCAGGTTGGCGCCGCCGCTGTCCACCAGGTAGATGCAGGGCAGGTTGTTCTGCTGGGCAATCTCCTGCGCGCGCAGATGCTTCTTCACCGTCATCGGGAAGTAGGTGCCGCCCTTCACCGTCGCATCATTGGCGACGACAACGCATTCCCGCCCCGCCACGCGGCCGATGCCGGTGATGATGCCGGCGGCCGGGATGTTCTCCCCGTACATGCCATGCGCCGCCAGCTGCGAGAATTCCAGGAAGGGCGAAGCCGGGTCGATCAGCGTGCGAATGCGGTCGCGCGGCAGCAGCTTGCCGCGACCGGTATGGCGGTTGCGCGCCACCTCGCCGCCGCCCTGGCGCACCGCCTCCACCTGCTCGCGCAGCTCCGCCACCAGCGTCTTCATGCGCGCGGCATTGGCGTTGAAGCCGGCGCTGCGCGGGTCCAGCGCGGAGGTGAGTGTGGCCATGCCCTGACGTTCCGTTTCCTGCCCCGCCTGCATACCAGCACGGCCCGGCTTGCGCGAGCCAGCGGCGGCGCGCAGCATGCCGGCAACAAAGCTGCCAATGAACCCGGAGGAAACCGCCATGCTCGCCCGTCGCGCTGCCCTGTCGCTCGTCGGCTCCACCGCCTTCCTCGGCGCCGCCCAGGCCGCCCCGCCGGCCTTGCCGCGCGCCGCCAGCCCCGCCGCGGCCGGGTTTTCGGCAGACCGTCTGGGCCGCATCGCGCCCTGGATCAACGCCGAGATCGCCGCCAACCGCATCCCCGGCGCGGTCATCGCCATCGGCCGCGCCGGCAAGCTGGCCTATCTGGAATCCTTCGGCTTCCGAGACCGCGACCAGCGCGCGGCGATGCCGAAGGACGCGGTGTTCCGCATCGCCTCCATGACCAAGCCGATGGCCTCGCTCTCGCTGATGCTGCTGGTGGAGGAAGGCCGCGCCGCACTGTCCCACCCCGTGGCGCAGTACCTGCCGGAATTCGCGACCGTCCGGGTCGGCGTGGACCGCGTGGCGCCGGCCCGCCCGATGACCCTGCACGACCTGCTGCGGCATACCTCCGGCCTGACCTATGGCTCCCTGCCGATCCAGGGCGCGCCGCCGCCGGACCCGGTGCAGATGCTCTACACCGACGCCAAGGTGGCCGACGCCGAGCAGACCAACACCCAGTTCATCACCCGCCTGGCCGCCCAGCCGCTGATGTTCCAGCCCGGCACGCATTGGGAATACAGCCACGCCACGGATGTGGTGGGCCGCCTGGTGGAGGTGATCTCCGGCCAGGACCTCAACGCCTTCATCCAGGCCCGCATCTGCGCCCCGCTGGGGCTGGCCGATACCGGCTTCTGGGCGCCCGCCGCCAGCGCCAACCGCTGCGCCTACCCGCAGGTGGACCCCGCCACCGGCCGCAAGCAGGCGGTGCCCAACCCGCTGAGCGAACCCAAGTGGTTCAGCGGCGGCGGCGGCATGGTCTCCACCGCCGCCGACTATGCCCGCTTCTGCCAGATGCTGCTGAATGGCGGGCAATACGGCGGCGTGCGCATCGCCAGCCGCAAGACCGTGCAGTTGATGACTCAGGACCACCTGCCGCCGGGCACGCAATACGCGCCCGGCTTGTTCAGCCGCTTCGGCGGGCTGGCGCCCTCGGCCGAATTCGGCACCGGCTTCGGCCTGGGCTTCGCGGTGCGCACCAGCGTCGGCCGCGGCGCGGTGCCGGGCAGTGTCGGCGACTACAGCTGGGGCGGCGCCTACGGCACCTATTTCTGGGTGGACCCGGCCGAGGAACTCTACGCCGTGCTGATGCTGCAGGGCCCGAGCGACCGGCTGCGCTACCGCTATGCGCTGCGCAGCCTGGTCTATGGGGCGTTCAGCTAGTGTCCTGCCCGCTGCGTGCGTCCGATCTCGGACGAACGCAGCGGATAAGCAGGCCACTGGAAACAAAGGCTGGTGTCCTGATTTCGAAGGCCGCAGGACTTCGAAATCAGGACACTAGCGCCTACTCGGCCTTGATGTTGCCGGCCTGCACCACGCGCTTCCAGCGGGCGATCTCGCCCTGCTGGAAGCTGGCGAATTCGCCGGGCGTGCTGGCGACGACCTCGAAGCCGATCTCCTCCATGCGCGCCTTCACCTCGGGCGACAGCAGCGCGGCGCGGAAGGCGGCGTGGACCTTGCTGGCCAGCGCCGGCGCCATGCCCGGCGGGCCGCCCAGCGCCTGCCAGGAATAGACCACGAAATCCCCCAGCCCGCCCTGCGCCGCGGTCGGCACCTGCGGCAGCAGCGCGTGCCGCGCCTCGCTGGTGATCAGGATGCCGCGGACCCGGCCATCCCTGATCTGCGGGAAGATGCTGCCGAGGTTCTGGAAGCTGAACGAGACATCGCCCGAGAGCAGCGCCGTGGTGGCCGGCGCGCCGCCGCTGAACGGCGCATGCACCGCCTCCGTGCCGGTGGCCTGCTTGAACATCTCGGCGGTCAGGTGGTCGGAGGAGCCGATGCCGCTGCTGGAATAGCTGGCGGTGCGGCTATTCGCCTTAAGCCAGGCGATGAAGCCCGCGAGGTCCGCCACCGGCACCTTGGCCGGGTTCACCACCAGCACATTGGGCGTGCGCACGGTCTGGGAGAGTCGCGTCAGCTGCGTCACGGGGTCGTAGCCCAGGCTGGGCCGCAGCGCGACGTTGATGGCCCAGGTGGAGATCGGCGCATGCATCAGCGTATGGCCATCCGGCGCTGATCGGATCACCTGGCGCGCACCGACTTCCCCGGTGGCGCCCGGCCGGTTCTCCACCACCACCGGCTGGCCCAGCGTGGTGGTCAGCCGCTGCGCCGCGGCGCGGGCGACGATGTCGGACGACGATCCCGGTGCGAAGGGCACGATGATGGTGGTGGTCCGCGCCGGCCATTCCTCCTGCGCGCGGGCACCAAGGGGGGACATGCCGGGCAGCAGCGCGGCGGCGGCGAGGAGCGAGCGACGGTTCACCGGTTATTCTCCTTGCGCCAGGCGGCGAAGAGCGTGAGCGAGTTGGGGTCGGTGGCCGGATACAGCCCGCGGATGCTGTGCCCGGCGCGGACGCGTTCGGTCACGAAATCCTCATAGGCGGTCATCTCCACCGCCTCGTTGGCGATCTCCTCGGCCAGGTGCGCGGGGATGCAGATCACGCCGTCGCCATCGCCCAGCATGACGTCGCCGGGCCATACCGCCGCATCGCCGCAGGCGATGGGGCCATTGGCCTCCACCGCCTGGTGCAGGGTGAGGTTCGTGGGGGCAGAAGGCCGCTGGTGGTAGCTGGGGAAGTCCAGCCCGGCGATCTCGTCGGCATCGCGGAAGCCGCCATCGGTCACCACGCCGGCGACGCCGCGCATCATCAGCCGGGTCACCAGGATGCCGCCGGCGGAAGCGGCTCGCGCATCCTTGCGGCTGTCGATGACGAAGACCGCGCCTTCAGGGCATTCCTCCACCGCGCGGCGCTGCGGGTGGCTGGGGTCCTTGAACACTTCCAGGCTGTTCAGGTCCTCCCGCGCGGGGATGTAGCGCAGCGTATAGGCCTCGCCGACCATCGTGGGGTGCCTGGGGTTCAGCGCCTGCACGCCCTGCAGCATCTGGTTGCGGAAGCCGCGCTTGTATAGCGCGGTGGCGACCGTCGCGGTGCTGACGGTCTTCAGCTTCGCCCGGGTTTCGGCGGCAAGCGGCATGGCGGTTCCTCTGGTCTTGCCCTGTTTTTCCCGCTTCCCGCGACGCGAGTCCAGCGTGGTAAGCTGCCGAGTCGCAAGGAGACCCCGCGCATGACCGAGAGCTCCGCGCCTTTGCCCACCTCCCGCGGGAAATCCCCCTGGGAGCTGCACCCCGCCCTGACCGCCGAGCGGTTGCAGACCTGCGCCCGCCTGCTGGCCAATGCGCGGCGAGACGCCATCGCCATGGCGTCCGAGGAAATGGGCGACGACAGCTGGAGCATCGGCTGCCGCGCCTATGCCTTCAGCCGCCACCGCCTGCGCCGCACCGCCGAAGCCGGCCACTACCCCTGGCTGAAGGTGCTGGACGAGAGCCACCTCTTCGTCTTCCTGATCGACCAGGTGCCGGTGCGCTTCTGGCGCGGCGCCGCGGATGACCCGACCGTGCGCATATTGAAGCGCCAGCAAGTGGAGGCGCAGCAGCTTTCGCTCGCGCTCGGCGAGGCCGATGACGACGGGCTGCTGTTCCGCTTTGCGGTGGAAACCGGCGACCGCGGCCAGGTGGAGCGCGTGGTGTTCCTGGCGCTGCGGGATGAGGACCGGGTGGAATGCTTCTGGCCGGTGCCGCTGGAACTCAGCGCCATGCCCGCGGCCAATGGCGCACCCGCCCAGCTGCGCCTGATGGGTGAGGAGGTGCCGGTGCCCAAGCGCAACAACGCCGGCCTGCCGGCGCCCCGTTTGAGGCGCGCCCGGTAGGCGCCCGCTAGCGCCCGGCGCCGAAGCCGCGCTAGCCTGCCCCCGCAACCCCTGCGGGAGGCTTCGATGGTCGAGATCCTGCGGCATCGCATCACCGATGCCAGCGCCTGGCACGGCCCCGCTTTGGCTGGACGCCAGGATTGGGTCATGCGCCCCACCCCCGCCATGGTCACCGAGATGCGCGACGCCACGCTGCGCGTTGCCGGCCGTGGCCTCGGCTTCTCCCGCGCCGACTTCCCGCTGCCGCTGACCGCGCCCTGGCTGGCCGAGGCGCTGGAGCATGTCACCGATGGCCGCGGCTTCGTGCTGCTGCGCGGCCTGCCCACCCCGGGCATGAGCGATGCCGAGACCCGCGCGCTGTACTGGGGCCTGGGCCTGCATTGGGGCCGCGCGGTGAAGCAGAACCTGCGCGGCGATATGCTGGCCGAGATCACCGACCGGGGCCTGGACGTCAACGCGCTGAACGTGAAGCCGAGCCAGACCAATGCCGAGCAGCGCCCGCATACCGACCCCGGCGATGTCGTCGCGCTGCTCTGCATCAACCCGGCGCAGCAAGGCGGGTTGAGCCGCATCGCCAGCCTGGTCGCCATCCACAACGCCATGCTGGAGCGCTTCCCGGAAGACCTGCCGGTGCTGTACCGCGGCTTCCACCACGATTTGCGCGGCGATGCCTCGGAAGCGGCGCCCTTCGGCTCCTCGCCGGTGCCGGTGCCGGTGTATCGCTGGCACCAGGGCAAGCTGAGCTGCGTGTTCAACGCCAGCACCATCAAGGACGCGCAGCGCCGCATGGGCGTGACGGTGCCGGCCGAGGAAATGCGCGCGATCGACCGCATGGTGGACCTCGCCCGCAGCGAGGAATTCCGGCTCGACATGGATTTCCAGCCCGGCGACCTGCAACTGCTGAACAACTGGACGGTGATGCACTGGCGCACCGGCTTCACCGACAACCCCGCGCTGAAGCGGCTGCTGCTGCGGCTCTGGCTGCTGGTTGACGACATCCGCCCCATCCACCCCAGCATGCGCGACGGCTACATCACCGGCGCCCAGACCGGACGAACCGCATGAACCGCCGCGCCCTCCTCGCCGCCGCCACCGCCCTGCCCTTCACGGCGCAGGCCGCGGATTTTCCCGAGCGCCCGATAAAAATCATCGTCGCCTTCGCGCCTGGTGGCGGCACCGACATCATCACCCGCATCCTGGCGCCGGAACTGACGGCTAGCCTGGGCCAGAACGTCATCATCGAAAACCGCGCCGGCGCCGCCAGCACGGTGGGCACCGATGCGGTGGCAAAGTCGCCGCCGGATGGCTACACGCTGGTGGCCAGCGACAGCACCTTCCTGATCAATCCCGGCCTGTTCGGCAGCCGCCTGCCCTACGACACGCTGCGCGACTTTACGGGTGTGACCATGATGGCCAGCGCCCCCGTGGTGCTGCTGGCGCACCCCAGCGTGCCGTTCAACGACATGCCCGGCCTGATCGCCTATGCCAAGGCGAACCCCGGCAAGCTCAACTACGGCAGCGGCGGCAACGGCGCCGGCACGCATTTGGCCGGCGAATTGCTGAAGCAGGTGGCCAATATCGACCTGACGCATGTGCCCTATCGCGGCACCGCACCGGCGCTGAACGACCTGCTGGGCGGCAATGTGCAACTGCTGTTCGGCGGCATCAGCAGCGGCCGCGTGCATGTGGAAAGCGGCGCGCTGAAGCCGCTGGCGCTGACCGGCGCGCGCCGCAACGGCGCGATGCCGACCGTGCCCAC
Organism: uncultured Rhodospirillales bacterium; assembly: GCA_903835235.1. Classification (GTDB taxonomy): domain Bacteria; phylum Pseudomonadota; class Alphaproteobacteria; order Acetobacterales; family Acetobacteraceae; genus CAIMOR01. The sequence goes on along the minus strand of CAILMF010000074.1, from coordinate 276,373 downwards.
CTTCGACGAACTCGGCCTGGTCGGCGTGAACGCGGAAAGCTGGTGGGGCCTGTATGCGCCCACCGGCAGCCCGCCGGCCGCACTGGCGCGCTTCAGCGCGGAAGTGGCCAAGGCGATGAAGAAGCCCGCCATCGCCCAGCGCCTGGCGGAGCTGGGCTACGACCCCGTGGGCAACACCCCGGCCGAGCACACTGCGCAGCTGCGGACCATGGTGGAAAGCTGGGTCGGTGTGATCGCCAAGGCCGGCGTGAAGCCGGATTGAGCGGCGGCGCGCGGACGCCGATTAATCCGGCTGTATCCGCGCGCGTCGCACCACCTCGGCCCAGCGCACCGCATCGGCCTGGATCAGCGCGCCCAGTTCCGCCGGCGTCTCCGGCCCAGGCTCCATGCCCAGCGCCTGCACGCGCTCCGCCACATCCGGCCGGGCCAGCAGTTTCGCCACCTCGGCGTTCAGGCGAAGGCACAGCGCCGGGTCGGTGCCCGGCGGCGCCACCAGGCCGTGCCAGCCGACCACGTCGATACCGGTAAACCCCTGCTCGGCCAGGGTCGGCACGTCGGGCAGCGCAAGCGTGCGCCTGGCCGGGGAGACCGCCAGCCCGCGCAACCGGCCGCTGCGCACGTGGTCGGTGACGGCGCCGATATTGATCATCACGCCCTGCAGGCTGCCGCCCAGCAGGTCGTTCACCGCCAGCGCGCCACCGCGATACGGCGCATGGGTCCAGCGCGTCTCGGCCGCGCTCTGCACCACCTCCCCCAGCAGATGCGCCAGGCTCCCATTGCCCGGCGTGCCCACCGCGGCCGGCATGCGCCGCGCGCCGTCCAGCCATTCCGCAAAGCTCTTCGCGGGGTTGTCGGCGCGGACCACGAAAATCTGCGGCACCTTCACGCTGCGGGAGACCGGCGCAAAGCCGGTGACATCGAAGCCCAGCCGCGGGAACAGCGCCTTGTTGATGGAGAGCGAGTCCGACCCCGCCAGCAGCGTATAGCCATCCGGCCGGGCCCGCGCCGCGGCCTCGTAGCCTATGTTGCTACCGGCGCCCGGCATGTTCTCCACCAGCACGGATTGCCCCAGCGCATCGGTTAGGTGCCGCGCCAGCAACCGCGCCACGATGTCCTGGCTGCCACCGGCCGCGACCGGCACGATCAGGCGCAGCGACTTCTCCGGCCAGCCCGCCGCCAAAGCGGGCCGGGCCAGCAGCGCCGGCGCCAGCGCCAGCAGCGAACGCCGGCGCATCACGCCACCTTCCGGCGCAGCAGCGCCAGCGGTTGCTCGGCGGATTGCGCGTGCTGGTAGGCAATGCGCACCACGTGGCGCGAGGCCTGCCACACCGCGGGGTCGGCGCCTTCCGGCACCACCACGGTGCTGGCGCCGCAGCGCAGCAGCATGGCGTAGTGGTCCGGGATCACATGGCCGGCGACACGGATTTCTCCCGCAAAACCGTGGTATTCCCGCAGTGCCCGAATCTGGCTGAAGGCGCGGCCGTCCTTCGACTTCGGCAGCACCACCTGCACCAACGCCAGGCGCGGCAGCCAGGGCGCCAGCGCATCCACGCCGACATCATTGCCGATGGAGACGCCCAGCGGCGCGTTGCGCCCGGCGGCTTCCGCCAACCGCGCCAGCGGCACGATCACCGGGCCTTCCGGCAGCGGCGCGTCATCGTCGACGCCAACCCAGGCGTCGGGCAGGATCCGGCCATCCTCAAGCAGCGGCATAGAGAGCCTCCTTGAACGGCGCCTGGCCGATGCGGCGATAGGTATCCAGGAAACGCTCGCCCGGCAACCGCTGCGCGATATGCGTGCGCAGGATGGTCTCCACCGCGCCCGCGACATCGTCGTAACTGAAGCTCGGGCCGATCAGCTCGCCGATCGCGGCATCGTTGCCCGGCGCCCCGCCCAGGGTGATCTGGTAGGCCTCAGCACCGTGCTTATCCACGCCGAGAATGCCGATATGCGCGACATGGTGATGCCCGCAGGCATTGATGCAGCCACTGATTTTTATTTGTAGCTCTCCCAGCGCAAAAGCGCGGTCGAGCGCGTCTACCCGCTCGCTGATCTGCTGGCTGATCGGGATGCTCCGCGCATTTGCCAGCGCGCAGTAGTCCAGCCCCGGGCAGGCGATGATATCGGTGCCCTGGCCGAAATTCGCGGTGCCCAGCCCCGCCGCGCGCAGCCCCTGCCACAGCGCATGCAGGTGCTTCTGGTGCACATGCGGCAGCACCAGGTTCTGCGTGTGGCTGACCCGCAGCTCGCCGAAACCGAAGCGCTCCGCCAGTTCCGCCACCGCTTCCATCTGCTCGGCGGTGGCGTCGCCGGGAATGCCGCCCACCGGCTTCAGCGAAATCACAGCGGAGGCATAGCCGGGTTGGCGATGCGGCCGCGTGTTCAGCCGCACCCAATCGGCAAACTCGGCATCGGCCGCGGTGGCGCGTTCCAGCGCGGCGGCGGCGCCATCGGCCGGCGCGAAGGGCGGCGGGGCGAAATGCGCTGAGATCGCCTGCACGATCTCCGGCGCCAGCCGATACGGCTCCACCGGCATCCGCGCCAGCTCCGCATTCACCAGCTCCAGAAAGCCGTCCCGCCCCAGGTCCCGCACCAAAATCTTGATGCGTGCGCGATAGATGTTCTCGCGCTGGCCCAGCGCGTTGTAGACGCGCAAAATCGCTTCCATCGTGCGCAGGAACTCGGCCTCGGGCACGAAGTCGAAGATCGGCTGCGCCAAAATAGGCGTGCGTCCCATGCCGCCGCCGACATGGATGGTGAAGCCCACCTCCCCCGCCGCGTCGCGCTTCAGCTGCACCGCCACGTCATGCGTGCGGGACGCGATGCGGTCTTCCTCGGCGCCGCGCACCGCGATCTTGAACTTGCGCGGCAACCAGGTGAATTCCGGGTGCAGGCTGGACCATTGCCGCAGGATTTCCGCGTAGACGCGCGGGTCCGCCACCTCGTCCGGTGCGGCGCCGGCGAACTCATCCGTCGTGGTGTTGCGGATGCAGTTGCCGCTGGTCTGGATGGCGTGCATGTCCACCGCCGCCAGCGCTTCCAGCATCTCCGGCGTGTCGACCAGCTTGGTCCAGTTGAACTGGATGTTCTGCCGCGTGGTGAAGTGGCCCCAGCCGCGGTCCCAGCGCCGGGCGATATAGGCCAGCTGGCGCAGCTGCGTCGCGTTCAGCACGCCATAGGGAATCGCCACGCGCAGCATGTAGGCGTGCAGTTGCAGGTACAGCCCGTTCATCAGCCGCAGCGGCTTGAACTCATCCTCGGTCAGCGCGCCGGCCAGGCGGCGCTGCACCTGGCCGCGGAACTCGGCGATGCGCTCGGCCAGGAATTCGCGGTCCACCGCGTCATAGCGATAGGTGCGGGCGTGCTGCGGCGGGCGCAGGAAGGGGGCTTCCGGCATGGCTCAGGCCGCCTGCGCCAGCGGGGTCACGGTGCTGGGGCCGCCGGCGCGGATGCGTTCCTTCTGCGAGAGCGCCCGCACGCCCTGCGGCGTCAGCGCGACATCGGCGGCATAGACGCCCACCACCTGCTGCGCCCGCTCGGCCGCCTGGCCCGCCGCCAGCGCCTCGGCGGCGGCATCGCCGGCCACGACGCGGGCCTGCAGCAGCGATTCCATCCAGGCATTGCCGGTGCCGAGCCAGACCACCTGGCCGTCGATCAATCGGTTCGCGGTGATAACCACGGGCGAGGTGGCCGTGCGGCCCTTGGCCTTGGTGCTCATGGCTGGTTTTCCCTTGGCAGGACGTTAATTGGACGCCCACAAACTGTGTTGTTCGCCAATTACGCTCGGTAAGCCGTATTGACAAGGCGTGTCGCTCGGCCGATTTGAGTTTTCACGCGTCGTTTGCGTGTTATCCTGCCGCAAGCCCGCACCCTCTGCCGTGGAACTTCCGCATGCTGCATGACCGTTCCGCCCTGGCCACCGGCGACGGCCCCGCCCCCGGCGAGGTCTGGCTGGTCGGCGCCGGCCCGGGCGACCCCGGCCTGCTCACGCTCCGCGCCGCCGAGGCGCTGAAGCGCGCCGACCTGGTGCTGCACGACGCCCTGCCCGGCCGCGCCGTGCTGCGCCTGGTGCGCGCCGGCGCCACCATCCTGGCCGTGGGCAAGCGCAAGGGCGCGGCGCCGCTGAACCAGGCCGCGATCAACAAGCGCCTGATCGAGGGCGCCCGCGCCGGCCAGCGCGTGGTTCGGTTGAAGGGCGGCGACCCCTTCATCTTCGGCCGCGGCGGGGAGGAAGCGCTGGCGCTCAGCGCCGCCGGCATTCCCTGGCAGGTGGTACCCGGCGTCTCCGCGGGTGCGGCGGCGCCGGCGGCGGCGGGGATTCCGCTGACGCATCGGGGCCTGGCCAGCGCCGTCACCTTCGTCACCGGGCACGACGAAAGCGGCAGCCTGCCGGAGAATGTGGACTGGGCAGCGCTGGCGAAGACCGGCGGCACCATCGCCGGCTTCATGGCGCTGTCACGGCTGGACGAGATTGCGCTGCGCCTGCTGGCCGGCGGGCTGCCGCCGGAAACACCGGTCGCCGTGGTGGCGCAGGCGACGCTGCCCGGCCAGGTGGTGCTGCACGCCACGCTGGGCACCTGCACGCTGGAGGCGCGACGCGCCGCGCTGCCGACCCCGGCGCTGGTCGTCATCGGCCAGGTGGTCGGGCTGGCGGCGCAGTTGCTGCCGGCGGTGGCGGCCCCCGGCCGCCGCGCTGCGGGTTAGATCGCGAAGTTCAGCGGCTCGCTCGCCGGGCGGCGCAGGCCAGCGCGGGCCGCGGCGCGCAGCAGGTCGTCCAGGCTTATCGCCGCCAGCCGGTCGCGCAGCAGCGTGTCCAGCTCGCTCCACAGCGGCGTGGTCACGGCGCGCTGCAGGTCGCCGGAAAGCGCGTCGGCGGCGGGCGGCTCGGCGCTGTCCTCCAGCGCCAGCACCAGGTCCAACAGGCGGATGTCCCGCGCCCGCCGGGCCAGCCGATAGCCGCCCTTCGGCCCGCGCACGCTGTCCAGCAGCCCCGCGCGGGACAGGGCCTGCAACACCGGCTCCAGCCCGCGCCGCGCCGCGCCCAGGCGCTCCGCCACCTCCGCCGCGCCCACCAGCGTGCCACCCCGCCCGGCGTGGAAGGCCACGTCCAGCGCAACGGCGATGGCGGTCTGGGCGCGGTCCTGGCGCAACAGCATGGGCGTTTCCCTCGGATAAGCCTCTAAACTACGATAGCGAATGGTGGTAATCCAGGGGGCATGACCAATCCCATCCCCGCCGCGCCGCGCGGCCGCGTCTATGGCAGCGTGCTGGAGATCATCGGCAATACCCCGCTGGTGCGGCTGCCCAAGCTGGAAGCCGCGGAAAGCCTGGGCGCCCGGCTGGCGCTGAAGCTGGAATTCCAGAACCCGCTGGGTTCGGTGAAGGACCGCATCGGCCTGGCCATGGTGGACGCCGCCGAGCGCGAGGGGCTGATCCGCCCCGGCGACTCGACCCTGGTGGAGCCGACCAGCGGCAATACCGGCATCGCCCTGGCCTTCGTCGCCGCCGCCCGCGGCTACAAGCTGGTGGTGGTGATGCCCGATGGCGCCAGCATCGAGCGGCGCAAGATGATGAAGCTGCTGGGCGCCACGCTGGAACTCACCCCGGCCAAGCGCGGCATGGCCGGCGCCATCGAGCGCGCCGAGCAGATCGTCGCCGCCACGCCGGGCGCCTGGATGCCGCGGCAATTCGACAACCCCGCCAACCCCGCGATCCACGCCGCCACCACGGCGGAGGAAATCTGGGTGGACAGCGCCGGGGAGGTGGATGCCGTGGTCGGCGGCGTCGGCACCGGCGGCACGCTGACCGGCATTGCCCGCGCGCTGAAGCCGCGCAAGCCGGCCTTGCGGATCGTCGGCGTGGAGCCGGCGGAAAGCGCGGTTCTCTCCGGCGACGAACCGGGGCCGCACGACATCCAGGGTATCGGCGCCGGCTTCCACCCCGCGGTGCTGGAACGCGACGCGCTGGACCAGGTGATGCGCGTGGCCGAACGCGACGCCTTCGCCGCCGCCCGCCGCTGCGCCAGGGTGGAGGGGCTGCCGGTGGGCATCTCCTCCGGCGCCGTGCTGCACGCCATGCTGGGCCTGGCGCGGCAGCCGGAGATGGAGGGCAGGCTCATCATCGGCATCGCCGCCAGCTTCGCCGAACGCTACCTGAGCACGGAGTTGTTCGCGGGGTTGTAGCGCCTGATCCCCGCAGGCGCGCAGCGCGCCGGAGGGGTGAATCAGTCGCTTGTAGAGCCGGCCAGGATGCCCGCCTGCACCAGCACGGCGGCGCATTCGGCCAGTTCGCGCGGGTCCGGCGGCGCCAGGGCGGGGCGGAACGGCCCGGTCTGCATGCCCAGCAGCCCCGCCAGGCTCTTGAACAGCGCCACATGATGGAAGCCGGCGGCGAAGTAACGGCTCTGCAATTTCTCCGCGATGGCGCTGATGACGCGCACCTGCCGCGCCGCCTCGGTGAAGTCGCCGGCCTCCACCGCCGCGCGGAACCGCCCGCAATGCGGCTGCGCGGCGGATTGGCAGAAGATGGGCCTGGACGACCCGATGAGGAATTCCGGCGCCCGCTCCGGAAAGCTCAGCCGCCCGAACAGGTGGTACTCCTCCAGCGAGGTCGCCACCGCGATCTCGCTGCCCACGCGTTCCAGCATGGCGGCATGGCTGGCGAAGTTCAGCGTGGTGGATTGCAGCGCACAAATCTCGCGCAACGGCAGCAGCGCCTGGGCCTGGTCCGGTGTCAGGTAGAAGCCGAGTTCCGCCAGCGTGGTGCTGTAGATCACCATGCCGATGCCGACGCGCGGCGCCAACCACTCATAGAAATGCCGCACGCCCTGCGCGCTGCGCGGGCCGTAATAGGGCGGCCACACCATCACCAGGTCGGCGCCATGGGCGCGCGCGTGCTGCGCGTACATCAGCACGTTGTCCGGCGCCGGATCGGAACAGCCGACCACCACCGGCACGCGGCCGCGCACCTGGTCCAGCACCACCTCCACCAGGCGCAGGCGCTCGGCCTGGGTCAGCGCCCAGAACTCCTGGTGCAGCGTGTTGACGCTGAGGCCACCGACGCCGGGCAGCGCCAGCGTGGCGTCCACGTTGTGCCGCAACCCCGCCTCGTCCAGCTGGTTGTCGGGCGTGAAGGGCGTGTACAGCGCGGTGAAGTAGCCGCGCAGCGTGGCGCGCACCCAGTCACGCGCCTCCGGCAGCGCGTAGTTCATGGCAGCGCCTTCGCGCTAGGCGCCATCTGCTTGATGTCCATGATCATGCCGGCATTGTGGAAGCCGCCATCCACGCTGATCGTCTCGCCGGTGATGAAGCTGCTGTCCGGCCCGGCCAGGAAGGCGGCGACGGCGGCGATCTCCTCGGGCGTCGCGTAGCGCTTCAGCGCCATGCGGTCGAGGAAGGCCTGCTTCTGCACCGCGTCATGGTTGGCCATGGCGGTCAGCACCGGCCCGGGCGCGATGGCGTTGACCAGAATGCCATATTCGCCAAGCTCCACCGCCATCGCCCGCGTCAGGTTGATGATGCCGCCCTTGGCCGCGCCATAGGCGCTGCGGGCGCTGCCGCCGCGCAGGCCGGAGGTGCTGGCCATGTTGATGATCCGCCCGCCCTGGCCCTGCGCCACCATCTGCCGCGCCGCCGCCTGGCCGCACAGGAAGCTGCCATTCAGGTTGATGTCGATGACGCGCGCCCATTTGTCCGCGGGCATGTCGAGGAAGCTGCTGCGGAAGGACACTGCGGCGTTATTCACCAGCACGTCGCAGCGGCCGAAGCGCGCGACAACGGCGGCGAAGGTCGCGGCCACCTGCTCCGGCTTGCTGATGTCCAGCGGCAGCGCCAGGACCCGGTCGGCCGGCAGCGTGGCGGCGCTTTCGGCCAACTTGGCGCGGTCGATATCCAGCATCGCCACCATGGCGCCATCCGCCAGGTAGCGCTGGGTGATCGCCAGGCCGATGCCCTGCGCCGCGCCCGTGACCACCGCGACCTTGCCTGCCAGACGCATCATCCAAGCCCCCTGTTGGTTGCACTGGCGCGAAGCCTAGCGCCCGCGGTTTCCGCTGGGCAGCCCCTTCGCTTCGTTGCATGCTGGCGGCAACGAGACTGCAAAACCGGAGGAAACCCGATGAACCGCCGCTTCCTGCTGGCCGGCGCCGCCGCCACGCCCGCGCTCGCCGCCCCCGCCCTGGCGCAGACCCTCCCAGAGATTCGCTGGCGCCTGACCAGCAGCTTCCCGCGCAACCTGGACATCCTGTATTTCGGCGCGGAACACGTGGCCAAGCGCGTCGGCGAGCTGACCGATGGCCGCTTCAACATCCGCACCTTCCCGGCCGGCGAGATCGTGCCCAGCCTGCAGGTGCTGGACGCGGTGCAGAACGGCACGGTGGAGATGGGCCAGACCGCGCTGTACTACTACATCGGCAAGGACCCTTCCTTCGGCTTCTTCACCTCCCTGCCCTTCGGCGGCAACATGCGCCAGCAGAGCGCCTGGATGCGCCGCGGCGGCGGCAATGAGCTGTGTGCCGAGGTGCTGAAGGACTACAATTGCCACGGCATCCTGCTGGGCGAGACCGGCACGCAGATGGGCGGCTGGTTCCGCAACGAGATCAAGAGCGTCGAGGATGTGAAGGGGCTGAAGTTCCGCGTCGCCGGCATGGGCGGGCAGATCTTCCAGCGCATGGGCGCGGTGCCCGCGCTGATCCCGGGCACCGACATCTACCCCAGCCTGGAACGCGGCACGATCGACGCGGCCGAATGGGTCGGGCCGTATGACGACGAGAAGCTCGGCTTCTATCGCGTGGCGAAATACTATTACGCGCCGGCCTTCTGGGAGCCCTGCGCCAAGGGCCACCTGCTGATCAACCAGCGCCATTGGGACAGCCTGCCGAAGGCGTACCAGGCCGCGCTGGACGTGGCGTGCAGCGAGGTCGAGCCGGAGATGATCGCGCGCTACGACCACGGCAACCCGCAGGCGCTGCGCCGCCTGGTGGCCGGCGGTGCCCAGCTGCGCGCCTGGCCGCGCGACGTGATGCAGGCCGCCTGGCGCGCGACGCATGAGGTGATCGAGGAAACCGCCACGCGGAACGCCCGGTTCAAGCGGATCTGGGAAAGCTACAAGCCCTTCCGCGACGACCAGTTCCAATGGTTCCGCATCGCCGAGAATTCCTACGACAACTTCGCCTTCACCGCCGCGTCTCGGTAAGGGCTTGGAAGCCTGCTGCCCCACGCCTATCAAGGGCGGGATGCGGCAGCAGGCACCCGGGGCGGCAGCCCCCCACGACACCGAGGCGGAGGCGCAGTTCCTGGCCCGGCTGGGCGAGCGGCTGCGCACGCTGCGGATGCGCCGCGGCACCACCCAGGGCGACCTCTCGCGCCGCTCCGGCGTCTCGTTGCGCTACATCGTCCAGCTGGAAGCCGGCAGCGGCAACATCTCGGTGCTGCTGCTGCGCCGCGTCGCCCTGGCGCTGGGCGTCGCTGCGGAGGAACTGATCTCCGCCGGCGCCGAACAGCCGGTGGAGCGCGTGCTGCTGGACCAATTCCTCGGCCGCCTGGCCCCGCACGAACTCACCGAGGCGCGCGACCTGCTGGCGCACCGCTTCCGCCGCCCGGAGGCCGCCAGCCGGCTCGGCCGCATCGCGCTGATCGGCCTGCGCGGCGCCGGCAAATCCTCGCTGGGCCGGCTGCTGGCGGCGGCGCGCGGCGTGCCCTTCCTGGAGCTGGACCAGGAGGTGGAGCGCGAGGGCCGCATGGAGCTGCGCGACATCTTCGAAACCGTGGGCCAGGACGGCTTCCGCCGGCTGGAACGCGCCGCGCTGGAACGCCTGGTGGGCAGCGGCCAGGCCGCGGTCATCGCCACCGGCGGCGGCCTGGTCGCGGCAGCGCCCAGCTTCGAGCTGCTGCTGGACACCTGCTTCACCGTCTGGGTCCGCGCCGCACCGGAGGAGCACATGCGCCGCGTGCTGGCCCAGGGCGACACGCGGCCGATGCGCGACAACCGCCGCGCCATGGACGACCTGCGCGCCATCCTCGCCAGCCGCGAGGCGCTCTACGCCAAGGCCGATGTCGCGCTCGACACCTCCGGCCGGACGCCGGAGGAAAGCCTGGCGGAGCTGCTGGCGCTGCTGCCGAGAGGCTGAAGCGCGCAGCCGGAGCGGTGGACCAGGCCCTCGAACAATCGCTACATCCGGAACAGCGCCTTGGCGATGCCGGTCTCCATGGCAGCGGTTTCCGTCGCGCTGAAGCCGGCCTCCGCAATCACCTTGCGCGGGGCCATGTCGCCGATCGGGAACGGGTAGTCGCTGCCCATCATCAAGCGGTCGGCGCCGACAACATCGGCCAGGAAGCGCAGCGCCCGCGCATCCTGCAGGATGGTGTCGTACCACATCGCCTTCAGGCTCGCCTCGGGGTCGCCCAGCTTGGCGTCCAGCGCCTGGTTGGTGCGGAGACGCCCGAGGATGAAGGGCAGGCCGGAGCCACCGATGCCGCAGATGACCTTGGCGTTGCGGTACTTCAGCACATGCCCGCTGTAGATCAGGCGGGAGACGGCGATCATCGTATCCGTCACGCGCCCGACCGCATTGGCCATGCCGTAGTCATGCACGCGGTTGTCGCCGCTCTCGAACACCGGGTGGATGAAGATGGCGGCGCCGGTGCGGTCCGCCATCTCCCAGAACGGGTCCAACGAGGGGTCGTCCAGCACGCCGCCGACGCCCTTTGGCTGGGTGCCGATCATCACGCCCGGAAAGCCCATGCCCATGGCTTCGCTGAGCACCTCGGCCGCGGCGGCGCCATCCTGCAACGGCACGCAGGCCAGCGGCACGAAGCGTGGCTGCGCGGCCTGCGCGGCCTTCAGGTGCTGGTTCATCAGCCGCGACCAGGCCACGCCCTGCGCGGCGGGAATTTCATACCCGAACATGTCGAGCCAGCCGCCCACCACCTGGTGGGTGATGCCGTTCTTGTCCATCCAGTCCAGCCGCTGCTGCGCGTTCTGCAGGAAGGGCGCCACCGGCCGTGTCGCCTTGCCGCCGGCGAAGCTGAAGCCCCCGGCCTCCGTGATGTGAACGGCGGGGAATTCGGCGGCGCGGCCCTTGATTTCCGCCAGCAGCGGCGGCGGCACCATATGGCCGTGGCAGTCGATGATCATGCGTGGGTTCCTTCAAGCAAATCCGAAAGCAGCGCCGGGCGCATCGGCAGCTGGTCCACGCGCACGCCATGCGGCGCCAGCGCGTCGTTGATGGCGCCCGCGATGGCCGCGGGGCTGCCGAGATAGCCGCTCTCGCCGCTGCCCTTCTGGCCGAAGACGGTGAGCGGCGAGGGCGTGGTCTGGTGCACGATTTCTACGTGTGGCACCTCATGCGCTGACGGCAGCAGGTAGTCCATGAAGCTGGCGGCGGTGGGCTGGCCGGTCTGCGCGTCGATGCTGAATTCCTCCAGCAAGGCAGCGCCGATGCCGTGCGCGATACCGCCCAGCGTCATGCCCTTGACCACGTCAGGGGAGATCACCTGGCCGCAGTCATGGCCAATGATGTAGCGGCGGATCTGCGGCCGGCACAGCACGCGGTCCATGGCGACGAGGATGTAGTGGAACTCGAAGGAGTGGCACGGGTACATCTGCACCTTGTCGTCCTTCGGCAACTCGCCGCCGGTCGGCACCATGTAGATGCTGCTGGCGGAAAGGCCGGGTTCCACCCCCGGCGGCAGGCGGAAGTATTCGCGGTGTGCGATGATGACCAGTTCCTGCCAGGCCAGCTTGCGGCCATCCGGCGCATGCACATCGCCTTCGCTGTAGCGCAGCAGGTGCTGCGGCACGCCCAGGTCATGCGCCGCAATCGCCAGCAGTTGCGCCCGCAGCTTCTGCGCCGCCCGCACCGCCGCGCCGCCGAGCATGATGGCCATGCGGCTGCCGACCGGGCTGTTGCTGGGCAGGCTGGCCAGGCTGTCCGGCCGGATCACGCGGATGCGCTCCGGTGGAATCTCCAGCACCTCCGCCACCGCCACGCTGACCAGCGTCTCATGCGCCTGGCCTGACGTGGTGGTGTGCATCGCAGCCGTAATACCGCCCAGCGCATCCACATGGATGCGGCAGCTTTCCATCCAGGTCGTCGTGCGGTTCATCGGGTTCAGCAGCGGCTCGAAGGAGGAATTGCCGCCCGAGGGTTCCAGGCAGGAGGCAATGCCGACACCGGCCAGCAGCCCCTGCGCCCGCAACGCATCACGCTCGGCAAACAAATCCGCCACCGCCACCGTCTTCTCCAGCAGGCCCGCGTAGTTGCCGCTGTCATAGGTGGTGCCGGAGGGGATCAAATACGGGAATTGCTCGGCACGGATGAAGTTGCGCCGCCTGATCTCCAGCCGGTCCAGCCCCAGTGCCGCCGCCACCTGGTCGATGCCGGTTTCCAACGCGTAGTTGGTCGGCGCCTGCCCAAAGCCGCGCACCGCTTCCTGCGGCGTCTTGTTCGAAGCGACGGCGAGCGCGTGATACTCCACCGCTTCAATGGCATAGGGCCCGACGATGGCGCCGATGGGCTTGCCCAGCTGGAACGGCGAGCGCCCGGCATAGGCGCCGACATTGTCCAACGCGCGCATCTTCATCGCGTGCACGCGGCCTGCGTCATCATAGGCCAGTTCAACGTCGAAGACGCGTTCCGGCCCCTGCATGTCGCCACCGGTCATGTTCTCCAGCCGGTCTTCCACCAGGCGCACCGGCCGCCCCAGCACGCGCGCCAGGTGGCCGACCAGCACCGCATGCTTGATGCCGCGCTTGACGCCATAGCTGCCGCCGACATCGACATCGTAATGCACCCGCACCGCATTGCCCGGCAGGCGCAGGCTGCGCGCGATCTGATCGGGGAATTTCGGCATCTGGATGCTGGCCCACACATCCAGCACGTCCTGCGAGGCATCCCACTGCGCCGTCACCGCGAAGGTTTCCAACGGCACGGTGGAACTGCGCGCCCAGCGCACCCGATACGCCAGCTTGCGCGGCGCCACGGCAAAGCGCTCCTCAACCGGCCCCCAGATGAAGTGCCGGTCCAGCAGCACGTTGCTGCCATGCGGCGGATGCACCAGCGGCGCACCTTCCGCCATCGCCGCCTCGCCATCGGTGACGAAGGGCAGTTGCTCGTACTCAACCTGCACCAGCTCGCGGGCGTCTTCGGCCAGCGCGCGGCTTTCGGCCACCACCATGGCCACCCATTCGCCGGCGTAGCGCACCTGGCCGACCGCCAGCGGATAGCGCACCACCAGCGGCGTGTTGGCACCGTTCATCAGCGGCTCGCTCGCCGCTGCCAGCTGCGCGCCGGTCAGCACCGCATGCACGCCCGGCAGCGCCAGCGCCGCGCTGGCGTCAATGCTGACAATGCGTGCCGCGGGATGCTCGCTCTGCAACGGCGCGCAGTGCAGCATGCCCGCCAGCACCAGGTCGGCGGCGTAGTGGCCGCCGCCGGCGACGAAGCGCCGATCCTCGCGCACCCGGCGCTTGTGCCCGACATAGCGGAAGGGCGGCTGCAACTGCACGGTCATGGCGTGTTGCTCCGCCGCAGGCGTTCGGCCGCCAGGGCAATCGCCTCGACAATCTGGCCATAGCCGGTGCAGCGACACAGGTTGCCGCTGATCGCTTCGACGATCTCGTCGCGCGTCGGCGTGGGGTTGTCGCGCAGCAGCGCCACCGCGGTCAGCACCATGCCGGGCGTGCAATAGCCGCACTGCATGCCATGCGTTTCCACGAAGCTGTCCTGCACGATGGAAAGCTCGCCCGGGCCAGGCGTCACGCCTTCGATCGTCGTCACCGCATGGCCCTCGGCCTGCGCTGCCAGCATCAGGCAGCTGCGGACAGCCTCGCCATCCAGCAGCACGGTGCAGGTGCCGCAGACGCCGTGCTCGCAACCGGCATGGGTGCCCTTGAGACCGACGCCGTCGCGCAGCGCATCCAGCAGGCTGGTGCGGTCTTCCAACTCCAGCGCGCGGTCGGTGCCGTTGACGTTGAGGACGAGCTTCACGCCATCACCTCGCGCTGCGCTTCGTCCAGTGCCTGCATCGCCAGCGCCAACGCCGCGCGGCGCCGATACCCTGCACCGGCATTGGGGTCGTGCATCATCTCCAGCGGCGCCAGCGCGGCGGCAATCGCCTCGCGCGTCGGCGCGGCCAGATCCAGCAGCACCGGCACCGGCGTGGCGCCGCCAATCCCCAGACGCAGCGACGCGACCTCGCCACCCGCGCCCAACACCAGCTCGCAAGCGGCAGCGGCCATGGCGTAGTCGCCCTGGCGCATCGCCACCTCGGCAAAGCCGGTGCCGCGCCGCGCTGCCGCCACGCGTGGAAAGCGCAGGCCGGTCACCATGGCGCCTGCCGGCAGCGCGGTGGTCATCGGCGCCAGGAAGTAGTCGCGCGCGGCGAAGGCATCCGCGGTGGTCAGCACCTCCGCGCCCTGCGTCACCGCCACCAACGCAATCTCCGCCGCCGGGTCCGCATTGGCCACGCTGCCGCCGATGGTGCCGCGCCGCCGCGTCGGCGGGTGGCCGACGAAGCGGATCGCCTTGCTCAGCAGCGGCAGCGCCTGCGCTACCGCCGCGCTGCGCTCCACCGCCACCTGGCGCACCATGGCGCCCAGCGTCACGTGGTCGGCGCCGACCGCAATCGTGTCCAGCCCGGCAATGCCGGCGATATCGATGACGCGCGTCGGCCGCACCAGGCGCATCGCCAGCATCGGCATCAGCGTCTGCCCGCCGGCGATCACGCGTGCCTCGGGGTCCGCCGCCAGCCATTCCTGCGCCTGCAGCACGCTCTCCGCGCGGATATACTCGAAAGGCGCAGGCTTCATGCCGCGGCCTGCGCCGGGCGATGCTGCGCCTCCATCTCGCGCCGCAGCTTCACCGCTTCAATCGTCATATCGATCGTCACATCGGCCCAGCCCACCGTCTCGCCACGCTTGATGTCGCGCGTCAGCGCGCAGCCATGCGCCAGGCCAATCGGCAGCGCGCCTTCGCGCAGCGACCGTTCGGCCGGGATGCACTTGCCCCAGACCATCGCGCCGCCTTCGCCGTCCAGCATCTCACCGGCCTTCAGGTCGCGCTTCGCCGTCGCCGCCACGTCGCCGCGCCAGGCCTCGCCGACGCCGGTGGGTTCGCTCCGCAGCGCAGCCGAAGCGACGGAAACGCCAAGCTCCAACCCAATCAGGTGATACGGCCGCCACAGCGCCGCGTATTTGCCGCTGGGGTCGGTATGCACGCCGTATTCGGAAAAGCAGCGGCGGATGTAGTCGGTCTCGCCCTCGAACACCGCATAGACGCCCCAGCGCAGGTCGTTCACCACCTGCCGCCCGTCGCGCTCCACCGAGGAGATCACCTCCACCCGCCCCGTGCTGCCGGCGAAGACAAAGGGAAGATCCTGCGTGCCGCAGGGCGGAAACGCCAACCCATCCTCCGGCGGCGCCAGGCCGGTGGCATTGGCAATCGCCGCCATCTCGATGCCGCTCTTGGTGCCATCCAAAAAGCTGTTGAACATCTGCGGGTTCATGCCGCCGAGCTTCGCCTGCTCCGGCGTCAGCCCATAGAAGCCCCAGACCGTATCCGGCGTGCTCTCATGGTAGTGCGGCAGGTATTTTGTGCCCTTGCCCGCGGCGACCACCGGCAGGCCCATGGCCCGGATGGTATCCACCAACTCGCACACCAGGCTGGGCTGGTCGCCATAGGCCATGGAGTACACCACACCCGCCTTGGCCGCGCGCGCCGCCAGCAGCGGCCCGGCCAGCACATCCGCCTCCACATTCACCATCACGATGTGCTTGCCATGGGCAATCGCCGCCAGCGCGTGGCGGATGCCCGCCGCCGGGTTGCCGGTGCACTCGATCATCACGTCGACCCGCGCATCCGCCATCAGCGCCCCGGCATCCTGCGTCAACCAGGTGCCGCCGCTGGTCATGGCCTGGTCCAGGCTGGCCGCCGCATATTGTTCCGCCGGCCAGCCAACCCGGTCCAATGCCTCCCGCGCCCGCGGAATGGACAGGTCCGCAATGCCGGCCAAATGCAGCCCCGGGGTGCGCGGCACCATCGCCAGGAACATCGAGCCGAACTTGCCGGCCCCGATCAGCCCGACGCGCACCGGGCGGCCCTGCTCGGCGCGGGCACGCAGCATGCGGGACAGGTTCATCTTGGTTTCCTCCGTTGACGCTGCGGCCTGGGCCGGTGAGCATCCCCCGAACCGAGGAGTGCAGCAAGATGATCAGCGTCATTCGCAAGGCGGAACTCGTGGTGGCCTGGGATGCCAGCGCGAAGCAGCATGTCTACATGCCCGACACCGACGTGGTGTTCGAGGATGGCAAGCTGCTGTTCGTCGGCCGCGACTATGCCGGGCCGGTGGGGCAGGAAACCCCGGGCGCCGGGCTGATGGTGATGCCCGGCCTGGTCAATATCCACAGCCACCCGTCATCCGAGCCGATGAACAAGGGGCTGATCGACGAGGTCGGCTCCCCCGGCCTGTACAATTCCTCGCTGTATGAATACCTGCCGATTTTCCGCGGAGACGCCGAGGCGGTGCCGAATTGCGTCCGCGTGGCGCTGAGCGAGCTGCTGCTCTCCGGCGTCACCACCGTGGCCGATCTCTCCATGGCGCATCCCGGCTGGCTCGACATCCTGGCCGAAAGCGGACTGCGCGTCTGCATCGCGCCGATGTTCCGCAGCGCCCGCTGGTACACCAAGAACGGCCACGTGGTGGAATACGAATGGGACGCCAAGGCCGGCGAGAAGGCCATGGCCGAGGCGATGACGCTGATCGAGCGCGCCGAGCAGCATGAATGCGGCCGGCTCTTCGGCATGGTGGTGCCGGCGCAGATCGATACCTGCACGCCGGAGTTGCTGCGCGACAGCCATGCCGAAAGCAAGGCGCGCGGCCTGTCCTGGCAGATCCACGCGGCGCAGGCGGTCTCCGAGTTCCACGAGATCACCCGCCGCCACGGCATGACGCCGATCGGCTGGCTGCATGAACAGGGGCTGCTCGGGCCGCGCAGCATCATCGGCCACGGCATCTTCCTGGACGACCACCCCAGCACACCCTGGCACACCCGCCGCGACCTGGACATCCTGGCCGAGACCGGCACCACCGTGGCGCATTGCCCCACCGTCTTCGCCCGCCGCGGCATCACCATGAAGCATTTCGGCCGCTACAAGCGCGGCGGCGTCAACATGGGCGTCGGCACCGACACCTACCCGCACAACATGCTGGATGAACTGCGCCTGGTCGCCTACCTCGCGCGCACCCAGGCCACCGACCCCCGCAGCATGACGACGCACGAGTTGTTCGACGCCGCGACCATCGGCGGCGCCACCGCGCTGGGCCGCGACGATATCGGCAAGCTCGCCGCCGGCTGCCGCGCCGACTTCGTGCTGGTGGACATCACCCACCCGCAGGTGCGCCCGGCGCGCGACCCGCTGCGCAGCCTGATCTACGCGGCGGGCGACCGCGCCATCAAGGCGGTCTACGTGGACGGCAACAAGGTGGTGGAGAATGGCGAGGTGCTGACCATGGATTATCGCGGTGCCGCCGCCGCGCTGCACGAGGCGCAGAAGCGCGTGATGGCCCGGGTGCCGGAGCACGACTGGGCGCACCGCTCGGTGGACGAGATCAGCCCGCCCACCTTCAAGTGGGTCTAGGCCGGCCTAGTAGGTCTCCACATGGTAGCGGCCGGCCTCGCGCATGCGTGCGCGCAGCGCCGGCCAGTCCAGCCCCTCGGCGCTGGCGATCCGCGTGAACGCTTCGTCCACGCCGGCCTCCAGACCCTTCAGGCCGCAGACGTAGATGTGCGTGGTCTCCCGCGTCAGCAGCGCGGCCAGGTCGGCGGCCCGCGTCAGCATGCGCTGCTGCACATATTCCTTAGGCGCATCCGGCAGCCGCGAATAGACCAGCTCCTGGTGCATCACCGCCGCCGGCACCTTCTGCAACGGCCCGAAATACGGCAGCTCCTGCGGCGTGCGCGCACCGAAGAACAGGTGCAGCCGCCCACGCCCGCGCACCGCCAGGCGCCGCCGGCGCTCGGTAAAGCCACGGAACGGCGCCGCGCCGGTGCCGGTGCAGATCATCAGGATGTCGGCGTCCGGGTCATCCGGCATCAGGAAGGTGGCGCCGAAGGGGCCGACAACCTGCACCGTCTCGCCCAGCGCCAGGTCGCACAGGTAGTTGGAGGCGACGCCGCGCAGCACCGTGCCATCCGCCTGCGGCTCAGCCACGCGCTTCACCGTCAGTGCCAGGTTGTTGGTGTTCGGCCGCTCGCCATCCCGCGCCGAGCAGATGGAGTAGAGCCGCATCGCATGCGGCCGCCCCGCGGCATCCACCCCCGGCGGCACGATGCCGATGCTCTGCCCCTCCAGCACCGGAAAGCCCACCGTGCCGAAATCCAGGATCAGGTGATGCACATCCGACGACGTGCCGGACTTGGTCACGCGGATATTGCCCGTCACCTTCGCCAGCGCCGGCGCGGCGCGGTTGAACAGGTTGACCCGCGGCTTGCTGGCCGAAGCCGGCGCCCTCACCTTGCCGCCGGCGCCCTGGTGCGCGTCGGCGATCAGCGCCGCCGCTTCCTCGTCCAGCGCATCCACCGCTTCCGGTGAAGCCGCGCTGCGCGGTGGCAACTCGTTCCAGCTGAACTGCTCCTCCAGGCTGAACGCCGCCTTCACCTGGAACCAATTGTCTATGGCCCCCGTCGGGCAGGGCGCCACGCAGTCCATGCAGAAATTGCAGCTTTCCGCCCGCACGACATAGTTGTTCTCGTCATGCGTGATCGCGTCGATCGGACACGTCGCCTCGCAGGTATTGCACCGGATGCAGATTTCCGGGTCGATCAGATGCTGCTTCAGCGCCGTGTCCATCGCGTTCATCCGTGGATCTTCACATACTCGAACTCACCGGGCTTGCCGTCCACGCCCAGCTTCGGCGGCGCGATCCAGCCGGCATATTCGCCGGCCGCACTCACCGGCTGCATCAGCGAGGCGATGAACAGGTTGTCCGCCACCGAAGGCAACCAGCGGTCGCGGTTGTCAGCCCATTCCACCTTGCTCATCACGCGGCCCGCCGGGTCGGCCTCAATGGCGCTGAACTCGCCGATGGCGCGGTTATGCGCCACATGCGGCAGCGTCAACTGAAACGCCACGCCCAGCTTCTCGATCGCCTTGTTCCAGCGCGTCACGCCGCCCTGCGCATCCACCACGTAGTCGTCGCGCAGCCGCATGTTCAGGCCCGAAAGCGCCGGCACGTCCTGCGGCACGATGGCGCCGTCCACGCAGCGCAGCACCGGATAAACCGCGTTCAGCAGTTGGTGGTCGTCGTCCAGCTTGTCCTCGCGGTAGCGCCCCTTCAGGCCCGAGTTGAACGCATTGGCCGCATTGGTCGAAACCTCGTTGCCGAACAGGTCCAGCGTCAGCGAGAAGTGCAGGTTCATCTTCTTCTGGATCGTCGGCAGGTCGACCACGCCCAGCGCCCGCACCCGCGCGATATCGTTCGGGTCCTCGATGCCAGCCGCCTTCATCGCCTGGCAGGTCCGCTCGATCACCCGCATCACGCCGGTCTCGCCGACGAACATGTGGTGCGCTTCCTCGGTCAGCATGAAGCGGCAGGTGCGGCTCAGCGGGTCGAAGCCCGACTGCGCCAGCGCTTCCAGCTGCATCTTGCCGTCGCGGTCGGTGAAGTAGGTGAACATGAAGAAGCTCAGCCAGTCCGGCGTGCGTTCATTGAACGCGCCGAGCATGCGCGGCGTGTCCTTGTCGCCGCTGCGGCGCTGCAGCAGCGCCTCGGCTTCCTCGCGGCCATCCTTGCCGAAATACTTCTGCAGCAGATAGACCATGGCCCAGAGGTGGCGGCCTTCCTCGACATTCACCTGGAACAGGTTGCGCATGTCGTACAGCGAAGGCGCCGTCGCGCCGAGGTGCCGCTGCTGCTCCACGCTCGCCGGCTCGGTATCGCCCTGGATCACCAGCAGGCGGCGCAGCATGGCGCGATACTCGCCCGGCACGTCCTGCCAGGCCGGCTCGCCCTTGTGCGCGCCGAAGGGAATGGTGCGGCCTTCCACCTTCGGCGCCAGCAGCACGCCCCACTTGTAGTCCGGCATCTTCACATAGCCGAACTTGGCCCAGCCCTTGGGGTCCACGCTGACGGCGGTGCGCAGGTACACCAGCGATTCCTGGAAGCCTTCCGGCCCCATGTCCTTCCACCAATCGATATAGCCGGGGTGCCAGGTCTCCAGCGCTTTTCGCACCCGCGCATCGCCGTTGAGATCGACGTTGTTCGGGATCAGGCCGTCGTAATCGACGTTGATACCATCGGGCATCGGACGCTCCTGCCTATACGCGGTTGCGGTCATAGACCGGCTTCAGGCCGGTGCCGTATTGCTTCAACGCACCTTCGGCGCCCACGGCATTGGGGCGCTGGAAAATCCAGTTCTGCCACGCCGTCAGCCGGCCGAAGATGCGCGTCTCCATCGTCTCCGGCCCGACGAAGCGCAGATTCGCCTCCATGCCGGTCAGCGCATCCGGCGAGAAACTCGCGCGCTCCTCCAGCATGATGCGGATCTCGTCGTCCCAGTCGGTCTCGTCATAGGCATAGGTCACCAGGCCCAGCGCATCGGCCTCCTCCGCCTCGATCGCCGCGCCGACCCGCGCGCGTGCCCGCTCGATGCTCTCGGGTTCGCCATGGAAGCGCGCCTGCAGCCGCGTCAGCCCATTGCCCATGGGGTAGGCGCCGAAATTCAGCGCGGAAAGCCGCAGCGCCGCCGCGGCATTGCCGTTGCGCGTGCCCTGGAAGATCGCGCTGCGGTCGGCGGCGAACACCAGCTCCGCCAGCGTGCCGGCAAAGCACGACCCCGGCTCGATCAACGCCACCAGGCTGCGGGAGGTCACGTCCAGCCGCTTCAGCACGCGCTTCAGGTACAGCCGCACCTCGCGGATGAACCAATGCGCCTTGTGCGCCTCCAGGAAGGCATCATGCGCCAGCACCAGCGCCGCATCGCCCTCACTCCGAAAGATCCAGCTGCCCAGCGTCGGTTCATTGGCGCGCAGATGCAGGATCGCGTCGTCCAGCTCCCGCGCCAGCGCCAGCGGCCAGAAGGCGTTGTCCTGCGCCGCCGCCACCGCAGCCGGCGGCCCCGCCTCGGGCGCCAGCACGGTCAGCTCCACCTTGCCGCCGGCGCGGTCCAGCACCACGCGCAGATGCGGGTAGGTGATGGCCTCGGCACGGATCTCCCGCGTCAGCGGCGCCAGCGCGAAGCCGCGCGCCTCGGCGGGCCGGTCGGTCTTCGCCGCGAATTCCAGCGCCCGCGCCCGCACCCGCTCGGCCCAGGCGGAAGGCGGCACCACCTCGTCCACCAGGCGCCATTCCACCGCGCGCTTGCCGCGCACGCCTTCCTCGGTGGAACAGAACACATCCGCCCGGTCGCGCCGCACCCGCCGCTTGTCGGTCACCCGGGTCAGCCCGCCGGTGCCGGGCAGCACCGCCAGCAGCGGCGTTTCCGGCAGCGCCACGCCGGACCGCCGGTCATCCACCAGCATGATCCAGTCAGCGCTCACCGCCAGCTCATAGCCGCCGCCGGCCGCGGTGCCGTTCACCGCCGCCAGGTAGTATTGCCGGGAATGCTCGGTCGCATCCTCGATCGAGCAGCGCGTCTCGTTGGTGAACTTGCAGAAGTTCACCTTGTGCGCGTGGCTGGCCTTGCCGAGCATGCGGATATTCGCGCCGGCGCAGAACACGTTCTCCTTGCCGGATTTCAGCACCACCGCGCCCACTTCCGGGTGCTCGAAGCGCAGCCGCTGGATCGCGTCGTACAGCTCGATATCCACGCCCAGGTCGTAGCTGTTCAGCTTCAGCTCATAGCCCTCGAACAGCGTCGCCTCGGGGTTCACGTCCATCACCAGGCTGGCGACGGGGCCATCGAATTCCAGCCGCCAATGGCGGTAGCGCGACGGCTCCGTCTGGAAATCGATCATGAACCGGGTTCCTCCATTTCCAGCAAAATAATGCTCTACTTCGGCCAACGTCAACCGATATGTGCATTATTTTGCGCAAACCGCGTCAGCGCCGCCAGCACCGGCCCGGGCGCCTCGGCATGGGGGGCATGGCCGACGCCTTCCAGCACCAGCGCCTCCACCGGCCCGGCGGCCAGCCGTTCCGCCAGCCGCGCCTGCGCCACGCTGCCATAGGCATCCGCGGTGCCCTGCACCACCAGCAGCGGCAGCCGCACCCGCGCCAGATCGGCGGTGATGTCCCAGTGCCGGAACTCCGGCGTCAGCCAGGCGTCGTTCCAGCCCAGGAAGGCGCCATCCGCATCCGCGTGGTAGCGCGCCAGCCTGGCGCGCAGCTCCGTCGTCTCCCAGCGCTGCCGCGCCGCGCGGATGCCGTCCAGGCTGATCTCCTCGACGATGAAATGCGGCGCCAGCAACGCCACGCCGGTCACGCGCGGGTCAGCCACGGTGCCGGCGTGAATGGCGGCAATCGAGGCGCCATCCGAATGCCCCAGCAGCAGGCAGCGCCGCACCCCCGCGGCCTCCAGCACCGGCGAGACCCGCTCGCGCGCCTCGTCATGCATGTAGCTCAGCGGCCGTGGCAGCCGCACCGGCGTGGAAGCGCCATAGCCAACCCGCGACCAGGCCAGCACGCCACACCCCGTCGCCGCCGCCAGCTCCGCCGGAAAGTCGCGCCACAGCGCGACGCAGCCCAGGCCCTCATGCAGCAGCGCGATGCTCGGCGCTTCCTCCGGCGCCGGTCCCCACCAGGCGGCTTCCAGCCTGGCGCCGGGCAGCCCCACCCAGAAGCGGCGCGGCGCGCTCATTCCACCTGGGACCGCAGCTTGAAGCGCTGGATCTTGCCGGTTGCCGTCTTCGGCAGGTCCTCCACGGCGCTGACCCAGCGCGGATATTTCCACGGCCCGGCCGCCGCCTTCACATGCTCCTTCAGCGCCTCGTAGTCGGCTTCGGCCACGCCCGGCTTCAGCACCACGAAGGCCATCGGCTTGACCAGCCCGTCCTCGTCCTGGCGGCCGACCACCGCGGCTTCCTGCACGCTGGGGTGGGACAGCAGCGCGGTCTCCACCTCGAAGGGCGAAACCCAGATGCCGCTGACCTTGAACATGTCGTCGGCGCGGCCCTGGTAGCGGTAATAGCCCTCGGCATCGCGCAGGTACTTGTCGCCGGTCGCCACCCATTCGCCGCGGAAGGTCCGCCTGGTCTTGTCGCGCTGGTTCCAATAGCCCTCGGCCGCGCTTGGCCCCTGCACCAGCAGCTCGCCGATCTCGCCATCCGGCAGGTCGGCGCCGGCATCGTCGATGATGCGCAGGGCGTAGCCCGGCACCGCCACGCCGGAGGAGCCGTAGCGCACCTGCCCGGGTCGGTTGCTGATGAAGATGTGCAGCATCTCCGTGCTGCCGATCCCGTCCAGGATCTCGCTGCCGACCACATCCTCCCACCGCTTGCCGACATGGTCGGGCAGCGCCTCACCGGCGGAGATGCAGCAGCGCAGCCGTGCCGAGCCGATGCCGCGCGCCAGCCCCGGCTGCGCCAGCATGGCCGCGAACAGCGTCGGCACGCCGCAGAAGATGCTGGGCTGATGGGTCCGCATCACCGCGCCCACGCTGTCCGGCGTCGGCCGGTCCGGCAGCAGTACGGATTGCGCACCCACCGCCATCGGGAAGGTCAGCGCATTGCCCAGCCCATAGGCGAAGAACAGCTTGGCCGCCGAGAACACCAGGTCGTCTTCCCTGATCCCCAGCACCTGCACCGCATAGGTATCCGCCGTGGCGCGCAGGCTGCCATGCAGATGCTTGGTGCCCTTCGGCGCCCCGGTGCTGCCGGAGGAATACAGCCAGAACGCCACCTCATCCGGGCTGGCCGCCACCGGCTCCGGCGCCGGCTGCGCGGCGGCCAGGAAGCTCGGCAGCGCCGTCGCATAGGCCGGGAACATCGCGGGTGACGCGCCATCCAGCCCGGCCACCAGCACCAGGCGCAGCGCCTTGGCCTGCTGGATGGCCGGCGCCAGGCTGGCCAGCAGCGGCGCCGAGACCACCACCACCTCCGCCCGGCTGTCGTTCAGCACATAGGCCACCTGCTCCGGCGTCAGCAGCGTGTTGACCGGCACCGGCACCACGCCGGCGCGGATGGCGCCCCAGAACGCGACGGGAAAATCCACCGTGTCCAGCATCAGCATGGCCATGCGGCGTTCCCGCCCGATGCCCGCCGCCGCCAGCCCGCCGGCGAAGCGTGCGCTTGCCTCGGCCAGCGCCGCGTAGGTCAGGCTGCGCGCCGGGTCGGTGAAGGCGGTTCGCCCGCCGCGGCCTGCCGCCACATGCCGGTCCAGGAACCAGCGCACCGCATTGCCGTCTTCCATGGCGCTATACTCCCAGGTGCTGATGCATGAAGGCCGCGTCGGCGCGCAGCGTGGCGGGGGTGCCGGCGAAGACCACCTGGCCCTTGACCAGCACCACCGCGGTATCCACCAGGGAGAGCACCGCCTCCACCGTGCGGTCCACCACCAGCGTGGCCACGCCGGCGGCGCGGATGCCGCGCAGGGTCTGCCAGATGCCGTCGCGGATGATCGGCGCCAGCCCCTCCGTCGCCTCATCCAGGATGAGCAAACGCGGGCTGGTCATCAACGCGCGGCCGATCGCCAGCATCTGCTGTTCGCCGCCGGAAAGCTGGTCGCCGCGGTTGCCCGCACGCTGGGCCAGCCGCGGGAACATTGCGAGCACGCGCTCCTCCGGCCAGGGGGTCGAGCCATCCTGCGCCGGCCGCGCCGCCAGCCGCAGATTCTCCAGCACGGTCAGCGAGGCGAAGATGCCACGCCCTTCCGGCACCACGGCAATGCCGCGCTGCGCCCGCTGATGCGGCGCCAGCGCCGTAAGGTCGGCGCCGCTGAACGCGACGCTGCCACTGGCCCCCGGCAGCAGCCCCAGCAGGGTGCGGATCAGCGTGGTCTTGCCCATGCCGTTGCGCCCAAGCAGCCCCACCGCCTCGCCCGGCGCTATCGCCAGGTCGACGCCGCGCAGCACCAAGCCCTCGCCATAGCCGGCCTGCAACCCCTGCGCCTGCAACAGCGGCGTCATGTCGCCTGCCCCAGATAGGCATCGCGCACCGCCGCCGAGCCCCGTACCACCGCGGGCGTGCCGGAAAGCAGCACGCGGCCCTCCACCATCACCGTCACCTGGTCGGCCACGCGGAACACCACGTCCATGTCGTGCTCCACCAGCAGCACCGCATGATCACGCGCCAGGTCGCGGAGCAGCGCCGCCAGCGTCTCGCTCTCCTCCGGCCCCATGCCGGCCAGCGGTTCGTCCAGCAGCAGCACGCGCGGCGCGGTGGCCAGCGCCATCGCGATCTCCAGCTGGCGCTGCTGGCCATGGCTCAGCGCACCGGCCTTGCGCGCGGCCTCGGCGCCCAGCCCCACGCGTTCCAGTGCGGCGCGGGCGGCGATCTGCGGCGCGGCTTCCTTCGCCGCGTTGCGCCACAGCCGGGTCGGCGGCGTCAGCCGGGCCTGCGCCGCCAGCCGCACATTCTCCTGCACGCTCAGCGGCCGCATGATGTTGGTGCGCTGGAAGCTGCGCCCGACGCCGGCCCGCGCCATCCGCCAGGCCGGCCAGCCGGTCACGCTCTCGCCATCCAGTTGCAGCGTGCCGGAGGTTGGCGTCAGCTCGCCGCTCAGCAGGTTGGCCAGGGTGCTCTTGCCCGCGCCATTGGGCCCGATCACGGCATGCAGCGCGCCACTGGCCAGCGCCAGCGAGACGTCATCCACCGCGACCAGCCCGCCGAAGCGCCGCGTCAGGCCGAAGCATTGCAGCACCGGCGGGCTCATGCGCGAGACCTCCAGCGCAGCCCGGCCAGGCCATCCCGCAGCAGCAGCACCGCGGCCAGGATCACCAGCCCCTCCACCAGGCGCTGCCGTTCCGTTACCAGCTGCGCCAGCTCGTTCAGCCCGATGAAGGCAAAGGCGCCCAGCAGCGGCCCGTGCAGCGCGCCCAGCCCGCCCAGCAGCACCATCAGCAAGGCCTCCGCGCTGCGATGCCAGCCCAGCAGCTCCGGGTTCACGAAGGCCTCCGTCATGGCCCATTGATGCCCGGCCACGCCGGCCAGGGCGCCGGCCAGCACAAAGGCCACCAGCTTGACCGCATAGGTATTGTGCCCCAGCGCCTGCATCCGATGGTCATTCTCCTTGATGCCCTGCAGCATGCGCCCGAACAGGCTGCGCATCACCACCACCAGGCCGGCATAAGCGGCGCACAGCAGCGCCAGGTTGGTCCACAGCAGCACCGCCGGACGGTCGCGCCGCGCCGGCACGTAGTCCAAGCCAAACAGCCCGAAGTTCGGCCGCTGCACGAAGATGCCGTCGGCACCGCCGGCCCAGGGCGCGTCGTGGATCAGGAAGTACAGCATCTGCCCGAAGGCCAGCGTCGTCATCAGGAAGAAGAAGCCGCGCGTCCGCAGCGCCAGCGCCCCCACCGCCAGCGCCGCCAGGCCGGCCAGCAGCGCCGCCACCGGCAGCGTCAGCAGCAGCGAAGCCGCCGCCCCCTTGCCCTGCACGAAGTACACGGCATAGGCGCCCAGGCCGAAGAACCCGGCCTGCCCCAGGCTGACCAGCCCGGTGCCGCCCACCAGCAATTGCAGGCTGAGCGCAAACAGCGCCATGACCAGCGCGGTGGAGACCAGTTGCAGCACATAGGCGCCGGCCACCAGCGGCAGCAGCGCCACCACCAGCGCGGCACCACCCAGCAACAGATGCCCGCGGCGCGAGGCGATCACCATCTCAGGCCCGCCCGAACAGGCCGGCGGGCCGCCACAGCAGCACCCCCGCCATCAGCGCATAGACCGCCAGCCCCGCCACCCCCGGCAGGTAGGCCTTTCCGAGTGTATCCACCAACCCGATCAGCATCGCCGCCCAGAACGCCCCGGCGATGGACCCCACGCCGCCCACCACCACCACCACGAAGCTGATGATGAGAAAGCCATCCCCCATTCCGGGAAACACGGAATAAAGCGGCGCCGCCAGCGCGCCGGCCAGCATCGCCAGCGCGGTGCCGGCGGCGAACACCAGCG
The DNA here is from genome assembly GCA_903835235.1 of uncultured Rhodospirillales bacterium. GTDB lineage: Bacteria > Pseudomonadota > Alphaproteobacteria > Acetobacterales > Acetobacteraceae > CAIMOR01. The sequence continues at coordinate 249,330 of CAILMF010000074.1, read as the reverse complement.
TATGCAGCCGCTGCGCATCCAGCCCCAGCAGTTGCAGCATTTCCGGTTTCTCAGCGGCCGCGCGCACGGCGGAACCAAGCTTCGTCCGCTCGATACCCCAGAACAGCAGCGCGGCCACGCCCAGGCACCCCAGCAGCACCGCCACCCGATACGCCGAATAGGCGAAGCCACCGAACACCGGCACGGAAAAATCCAGCGCCGCCGGCACCGGCACGCCATGGAAATCATTGCCGAACAGCGCCGCCCGGGCTTCCTCGAACAGCAGGATCAGCGCGAAGGTCAACAACACCTGGTCCAGATGCTCGCGCGTGCGGAAGCGCCGGAACAGCGTGCGTTCCAGCACGCCGCCCAGCACCGCGCCGCCCGCCACCGCCAAGGGCAGCGCCAGCCACAACGGCAGCGCCGCGCCGGTGACGGCAAAGGCCAGATAGGCGCCCAGCATGAACAGGCTGCCATGCGCCAGGTTGATCACGCCCATCACGCCGAACACCAGGGTCAGGCCGCTGCTGATGAGGAACAGCAGCAGCCCGTACTGCACCCCGTTCAGCAGCTGGGCGAGGAAGCCGCCCAGCACCTCAGATGCTGGCCATGCGGCAGCCGGTGCCAGGGTCCGCCAGCGCCGGCGCGGCAATGCCGATCACCTTGTTCTGGCCCTCGGTCGCCTGGCGCAGGTAGATGTTCTGCACCGGGTTGTGCTGGGCCGAGAGGGTGAAGGCGCCGCGCGGGCTGTCGATCCGCGCCGCGCGCATCGCCGTCACCAGCGCGCGTTCGGCGGCGATATCGCCCTTCGTCGCTTCCAACCCCACCGCCAGCAGCTGCGCGGCGTCGTAGCCCTGCACGGCATAGACATCCGCCTCCCGCCCGGTGCGCGCCTTGAAGGCGGCGCGGAAGGCGTGGTTCTTCGCGTTGTCCAGCCCGTCGCCGTAATGCAGCGCGGTGCGCACGCCCTCGGCCGCCGCGCCCTGCGCCGCCAGCGTACCCTCGGTGAGGAAGCCCGAGCCGCAGAGCGGCACGCTGTTCTTCAGCCCCGCCGCGGCATAGTCCTTGACGAATTGCACCGCGCCGCCCCCGGCAAAGAAGCTGCCCACCGCCTGCACGCCAAGCCCCGGCACCTGCGCCAGCAGCGGCTGGAAATTCGCCTCCGGAAAGGGCAGCCACAGGCTCTTTACCAGTTCGGCGCCGCCGGACTTCAGGCCCTGCTCGAAGCCCTGCCCGGCCTCCCTGCCCGCGGCGTAGTCCCAGCTGATCCAGGCCGCCCGCTTCACGCCCTGCGCCGCCAGCGCCTTGCCCATGCCGAAGGCCGGCTGCCAGTTGGTGAAGCTGGTGCGGAAGATGCTGGGGGCGCAAAGCTCCCCGGTGGCGTTGGCGTTGCCGGCATTGGGAATGATCAGCGGCACGCCCTTCTCGCGGCTGGCCTGCACCATGGCCAGCACCACGCCGGAATGCACCGTGCCGATCATCGCCTGCGCGCCGTCCCGCCCCAGCAGCCGGTTGACGTTCTGCACCGCCTTGGACGGGTCGCTTTCGTCATCCAGCTTCACCAGCTGCACCGCGCGCCCGCCCAGCCGGCCGCCCTTCTCCGCCAGGTACATCTCGATCGCCGCGGTGATGTTTTCCCCCAGCGCGGCGAAGGTGCCGGAATAGGGCAGCATCAGTCCCAGCTTCAGGGCAGCCCCCTGGGCCAGGGCCGGGGCGCTGAGCGGCGCCAGCGCGGCGGCCCCCAGCAGGGCACGGCGCGACAGCGCAGGTATCACCTGATGCGACACGATTCATTCCTCCCATGTGAGCGGCCGTTTGCCGGCCTTGACCCATTGTAGCGGAAGCCGCGGCGGGATTTCGCCTGCCGCGTCGCCCATATTCTGCGCATTTTCTTGCACTTTCCAGCCGCCGCCGCAACGGCTCCGCACGCAAATTGGCCCAGATAAGCGCATTATCCTGCCTAAAGCCCAACCCCCCGGCCTTCGGCTACACTGCCGGAAACAGGAGGCTTGCCGATGCGTCTGGCTGTCATCACCGATCTCCACGGCAACCTGGCCGCCCTGGAAGCCGCCCTGGCGGATATCGCCCGCCGCGGCATCGAGGAGATCATCTGCCTCGGCGACATCGCCTCCGGCATGGGCTGGCCGGCCGAGACCATCGCCCTGCTGCAGCAGCGCGGCATTCCCTGCATCCGCGGCAACCACGACCGCCATGTCGGCGAGGCGCCGGCGGAAAAGCAGCGCGGCCAGGACGCCATCGCCTTCAACGCCACCACGCCGGACCAGCGCGCCTGGCTGCGCGACCTGCCGCGCCGGCTGCACCTGGCCGGCGGCATCCTGGCCTGCCACGGCAGCCCCGACAGCGACGTGCAGAACCTGCTGGAGGAACCCCGCGGCGGCATCTTCGTACCCAGCCCGCTGGCCGATATCCGGGCACGGCTGGGCGAGGACGGCATGGCCGCGCGCGTGGTGCTGTGCGGCCACAGCCATAGGTATGAGGTGATGCTGGTGCCCGACGGCCCCCTCGTCATCAACCCCGGCAGCCTCGGCCTGCCCGGCTTCCGCGTCGGCAAGGGCGAGGACATCACCCGCAGCGAAAGCCGCGCCCCGCACGCCCGCTACGCCGTGCTGCACCTGGCGCCGGACGCCCCGCCGGAGGCCGAGCTGCTCGCCATCCGCTACGACTGGAACGCCGCCGCCGACCGCGCCGAGGCACTCGGCTCGCCGATCTGGGCGCACATGATCCGCACCGGGTTTCTGCCGGAAAGCGCGGGCTAGAGTCAGCCAGGCGCAGATGGCAGCGCCTGTCTCACTCCACGCTGTTGTTCGAGCGGCTGATTCACGCCGCCGGTGATTCCACCGGCGACGATCAGACGCTAGATCCCCATCGACATGCCGTCGCGCTGCGGGTCGGCGCCGCCTTCCAGCCGGCCATCCCACAGCGCAATCCCGTGCACCCCGGCGAAGGCGTAGCTCTGATAGCTGCGCCGCACCTGGTAGCCCCCCGCCTCCAGCGCCTTCTGCGTCGCGCGGGGAATGCGGTTGCTGATGTCGATGACATCCGAGGTGGCGGAAAAGCGCGGCGCGCTGACCGCTTCCTGCATGCCCATGCCCCAGTCCAGCAGGTTCAGCAGCACCTGCATGACCGCCACCGTTATCCAAGCGCCGCCCGGCGCGCCCAGCGTCACCACCGGCCGGCCCTGGTCGAACACAATGGTCGGTGCCATGGAGGAATACCGCCGCTTGCCCGGCGCAATGCTGCCCGCCATGCCCGGCCGCGGGTCCATCCAGTTCATCGCGCCATTCAGCATGAAGCCGGTGCCGGCGGGGATCAGGCCGGAGGGCGTGGCCAGCGTATGCGTCATGCTCACCACCATGCCGGCGGCATCCACGGCGGCGACATGGGTGGTGTCCTTCGCCTCCGCCGTCACCCGCACCAGGCTGGCGCGTTCCCCGGCGCGGATGCGCGCGGCGCAGGCATCGGCATAGGCATCGCCCAGCAGCATGTCGATCGGCGCCGGGTTGAACACGGGGTCGCCGATATGCGCTTCCTTGTCCGCGCCGGCGATCTTCATGGCTTCCGCCACCACGCGGATATAGTCGGCCGAGTTGTGGCCCAGCGCCTGGAGGTCGAAGCGCTCCAATATCCGCAGCATCTCCGCCACGACAACGCCGCCGGCCGGCGGTTCCGCCACCGCCACGTCATAGCCGCGATAGCCCACCTTGATCGGCGCGCTGATCGCGGCGCGGAAGCCCGCCAGGTCCGCCAGGCTCACCAGCCCGCCGCGCGCCTGCATCTCCGCCACGATCCGCCGGGCGATCTCGCCTTCATAGAAGGCCGCGGCGCCATCCCGCGCCAGCACCCGCAGCGTGGCCGCCAAATCCGGGTTGCGCACCGCATCGCCCAGCCGCTTCAGGCTGCCATCGGGGCGCAGGTACAGCCGCTTGCCGTCCTCCGTGTACGCCAGCTTGTCGGCGTAGCTGAGCCGGCCATACGGCGCCTCGTTCATCGTGAACATGGTGTGGACATGCGGCCGGATGATCCAGCCCTCCTCGGCAAAGCCGATGGCCGGGCCGAACAGCGCCGCCCAGGGCTTGCGGCCCAGCCGGGCATGCGCCTCGGCAAACACCTTCACCGCGCCAGGCACCGTCACCGCCAGCGGGCCGAGTTCATTGGCGTAGCCCTTCACCCGGAAGCCGAAGCCGTCGCTGCATTCCCCCAGGAAGTCGCGCGCCCACATGTCAGGCGTCGCCGCGCCCGGGCAGGTGCCCAGCCCGTTGATCACCAGGTGCGTGCCACTCGCGGGGTCGTAGACCTGCATCGTGGCAATGCCGCCGATGCCGCACATCATCGGGTCCACCAAGCCCTGGGTCAGCGCCGCCGCCAGCGCCGCGTCCAGCGCATTGCCGCCGGCGGCCAGCATGGCGGCGCCGGCCTCGGCGGCCTCCGGCTGCGGTGCCACCACCATGGCGCGGGCTTCGGGCAGTCGGCGCGGCGGTTGCGGCATGGCGGTTTCCTCCTACATCGGGCTAGATTGCGGCACCAACGCGCGGGAGGGAAGCATGCTGCGACGGATACTATTCTGCCTGGTACTGGCCATGCCGGCCATGGCGCAGGACCGCTTCATCACGGTCGCCAGCACCACCTCCACCGACCAATCCGGCCTGTTCGGCCACCTGCTGCCGGCCTTCACCCGGGCCACCGGCATCACCGTGCGCGTGGTCGCCGTGGGCACCGGCCAGGCGCTGGATATCGGCCGCCGCGGCGACGCCGACGTGGTCTTCGTGCACGACCGCGAGGCCGAGGAGAGGTTCGTCGCCGAAGCCTCCGGCGGCCCGCGCCACGCGGTGATGTACAACGACTTCGTCCTGGTCGGCCCTGCCGCGGACCCCGCCCGCATTGCCGGCACGCGCGACATTGCCGCGGCGCTCCGCGCCATCGGCAGCGTCGGCGCCCCCTTCGTAAGCCGCGGCGACCGTAGCGGCACCCATGCCGCCGAGTTGCGGCTGTGGCAGCTGGCCGGGCTGGACCCGGTGGCGCAAGGCCGTGGCCGCTGGTACCGCGAGATCGGCCAGGGCATGGGCCCGGCGCTGAACACCGCGGCCGCCCAGGGCGGCTATGTGCTGGCCGACCGCGGCACCTGGCTGGCCTTCCGCAACCGGCAGGACCTGCGGGTGCTGGTGGAGGGCGATGTCCGCCTGTTCAACCAGTACGGCGTCATGCTGGTGAACCCGGCGCGCCACCCCAGCGTGAAGGCGGCGGAGGGCCAGCGCTTCGTCGACTGGCTGGTCTCTCCGGAAGGCCAGGCCAGCATCGCCGGCTACAAGATCAATGGCGAGCAGCTGTTCTTCCCGAACGCCCGCTCACCCGGCGCCTGAAACCGGGCAGGCCAGGCCGTTGACCAGGGCCGGCGGCACGCCTTCGCGGCAGGCCGGTTGCGCCATAGTGCAGCGCGGATGGAAGGGACAACCGGGCGGCGGCGCGGCGGGGTTGGGTGGCTCGCCCGGTGCCGTGGCCGGCGGGGCGCCACCCAGGCGCGGCACGGAAGCTAGCAGCGCCCGCGTATAGGGGTGCCGCGGCGCGCCAAAAACCTGCTCGGCGCTGCCCTGCTCCACGATGCGGCCGAGATACATCACCGCCACCTCGGCACAGACCTGCCGCACCACCGCCAGGTTGTGGCTGATGAACAGATAGGCCAGCCCGCGCCGCTCGCGCAGCTCCGCCAGCATGTCCAGCATCTGCGCCTGCACGCTCACATCCAGCGCGCTGGTCGGCTCATCCAGCACCAGCAGGCTCGGCTCCGGCGCCAGGGCGCGGGCGATGCAGACCCGCTGCTTCTGCCCGCCGCTGAGTTCATGCGGGAAGCGGCCGAGGAACTCGGCGCCCAGCCCCACCTCGGCCAGCAGCGCGGCGACACGGTCGCGCAGGTCAGCGCCCCTCGCCAGGCGCTGGATCACCAGCGGCTCCGACACCGCCTGCGCCACGGTCAGTCGCGGGTCCAGCGCCGCGCCGGGGTTCTGGTGCACCAGTTGCAGCCGGCGCCGCAGTGGCCGCAGCGTCGCCTCCGGCATGGCGGTGATGTCCTGCCCGGCGAAGACGATGCGCCCGGCGCTGGCCGGCGTCAGCCGCAGCAGCAGCCGCGCCAGGGTGGACTTGCCGCAGCCGCTCTCCCCCACCAGGCCCAGCGTGCCACCGGCTTCAAGCAGCAGGTCCACGCCCGCCACCGCCTGCAACTGCCGCGCCGGCTGAAACGCGGTGCGCGGCAGGGCGTAGGTTTTTGCCAGGCCGGAGGCACGCAGCAGCGCGGTCATGCGTGATGGCACGCCACGTTGTGCGCCGGCCCCACTTCGCGCAGCAGCGGCTTCTCGACGCGGCAGCGCTCGGTCGCGCGCTCGCACCGCGGATGAAACCGGCAGCCCGTGGGCGGTCGCAGCAGGTTGGGAATGCTGCCGGCAATGCCGCGCGGCCTGTGCTCCGGCCGGTCCAGATCCGGCACCGCCGCCAGCAGCCCCTGCGCGTAGGGGTGGCGCGGCTCGCGCAGCAGCGTCGCCGTCGCCGCTTCCTCCACGATGGTGCCGGCATACATCACCGCCACTCGCGCGCAGCTGGCGGCAATCACGCCCAGGTCATGGCTGATCAGCAGCAGCGCCAGCCAGCGGTCGCGCACCAGGCCGGCGATCAGCGCCAGCACCTGGGCCTGCACTGTCACGTCCAGCGCCGTGGTCGGCTCGTCCGCCACCAGCAGTGCGGGGTTGCCAGCCAGCGCCATGGCGATCAGCACGCGTTGCCGCATACCGCCGCTGAGCTGGTGCGGATGGCTGTCCAGCAGCCGCGCCGGCTCCGCCAGGCCCACGCTGGCCAGCAGCGCCGCCGCCCGCGCCCGCGCCTCGGCCCGCGAGGGCTGCGGCTCGCCGGCGGCCTGGTGCTGGCCGCGCAGCGCGTCCTCCATCTGGGTGCCGATGGCCAGCAGCGGGTTCAGGTAGCTGACGGGGTCCTGGAACACCATGGCGATGCGCCGCCCACGCAACCGCCGCATTTCGCGCTCACTGAGCGTGAGGATATCGGTCCCTTCGAAGCGAATACTGCCGGAGACGACGCGCGCCGGCGGCGCCGGGTTCAGCCGCAGCAGGCTGCGCGCCAGCACGGATTTGCCGCAGCCGGTCTCACCGACAATGCCCAGCGTCTCCCCGGCCGCCAGCCGCAGCGAAACGCCATCCAGCACCTGCGCCGTGCCATCGAAGCTGTCGAAGGCCAGACGGTAGTCATCAATGGCGAGCAGCGCTTCGCGGGGCTGATTCAGCTCTCCGCGCCTGTCGGCGCTCCGACCATCAGACCCGGGGCTCATCCGCGATTGCTCCGCGGATCAAGAATGTCGCGCAGCCCATCCCCCAGCAGGTTGAAGCCAAGCACGCTGGCGTAGATGAAGGCGCCCGGGCAGATCGCGTACCACCACCAATCCGGCAGGTAGCCGCGGGCAATGGAGATCATCGCCCCCCATTCCGGCGTCGGCGGTTTCGCCCCCAGGCCGAGGAAACCGAGCGACGCGACAGCCAGAATGGCCTGCCCCACATCCATGCTCATCTTGACGATGATCGGCGACAAGCTGTTCGGCAGCACATGCCGCCACAGGATGCGAAACCGCGAGGCACCGGCCACCCGCGCCGCCTCGATGAAGGGTTCCTCCCGCAAGGAAAGCGCCTTGGCTTCGGCCAGCCGCACATAGCCAGGCCACCACACCAGCACCAGCGCCACCATGGCGTTGACAATGCCCGGCCCCAGCGCCGCCACCAGCGCAATGGCCAGCACCAGGCCAGGCACCGAAAGGAACAGGTCGGTCACCCGCATCACCGCTTCCCGCACCACGCCGCCCGCCGTACCGGCCAGGATGCCGAGCGGCACGCCGATGCACGCCGCCGCCAGCGTGATGCCCACGCCCACCAGCAGCGACAGCCGCGCGCCGATGATGACACGCGTCAGGATGTCGTTGCCCACCTCATCGGTGCCGAACCAATGCGTCGCACTCGGCGGCTTCAGCTTGCCGCTTATGTTCACCGCACCGGCCACATCATCCGGATAGGGCACGATCCACGGCCCCAACAGCGCCAGCAGCACGATGCCCGCCACCAGCCCCAGCCCGAGCATCGACGAAAAGCTGCGCCTGAGTTGCCAGAGCGCAAGGCGCGTGCGGCGGCCCATCATGCGTCGCGCAGCCGCGGGTCGAGCACGCCGTACAGCAAATCCACCACCAGGTTGGCCAGCATGAAGTTCAGCCCGACGATCAAGGTCACGCCCATCACCGGCTTGAAGTCGCCGGCAATGGCCGAGGACACCGCGTAGAGCCCGGTGCCCGGCCAATCGAACACCGTCTCCACCAGCACGGTGCTGCTCATCATCCAGCCCCAGCGCAGCCCGATGATCGCCAGCGTCGGCAGCATGGCGTTCTTGAGCGCGTGCACCGCAACCAGCCGCCACGGTACCGTGCCGTGCGCCCGCGCCGCGGTGATGTAATCGGCACGCAAACACTCCACCATTTCGCTGCGATTGACGCGGAGGATGCTGGCGAGACACGGCAGCGACAGCACTAGCGCGGGCAGGATGATATAGCCCGCACTCTCCCAAAACAGCGCCGCATCCCCGCGCAGCAGGCTGTCCAGCAGCAGCATGCCGGTGATCGGCTCCGGCGGTTCCGTCGCCACGCCCAGCCGCCCGCTGGTCGGCAGCCAGCCCAGCCAGGTGGCGAAGCCCAGTTGCAGCAGCAGCCCGAACCAGAAGGGCGGCAAGGCAATGCCGGAGACCGCGAAAATCCGCGTCACATGGTCCAGCCAGCGGTCCTTGAACAGCGCCGAGAGCATGCCGAGCGGAATGCCGACGACCAGCCCGATGCTCATCGCCACCAGGCACAATTCCAGCGTGGCCGGAAAATACCGCGCCAGGTCGCGCCCCACGGAACGCCCGGTCGCCACGCTGCGGCCAAACTCACCCTGCGCGAGGTCGCCGACATAGCGCAGGAATTGCTCGTGCAGCGGCTTGTCCAGCCCGTAGTCGCGCCGCGCCTGCTCGATCTGGCTGCGTCCGGCATCCGGCCCCGCCGCCAGCGCCGCGGGGTCGGAGGGCGCGACATTGGCGATGACGAAGGTCAGGCAGACCAGCCCGAACAGCATGACGCCGGCCAGCGCCAGCCGGCGCGCGACATAGGCGGCAATCACGTCACGCTTCGATCCACATCGGGTAGAGATCAACCTCCCCGGTGAAGCGGATGGGGCTGAACTGAAAGCCCTTCACATAGTCCCGCATCGCCCAGGTGCGGTTCGGGATCATGCCGAAGATCTCCGGCTGGTCGGCCACGATGCGGCGCTGAATCTCCGCGTACATCGCCAGCCGCGCCGGCTTGTCCACCATGCCCCGCGCCTCGCCGATCATGCGCCAGACCTCCGGGTTCTCGTAGTGCGACATGCCGTAGTACAGGCCCCAGCTTTCGCGGTGGTACTGGTAGGCCACGGTGTCGGGGTCGGTGCCCACCGGCGTCACATACACGCTGGTCATGTTCGGCGCCGTCTCCGCCTTGCTGCCGCGCGCCACCATCGTCGTCCAGGGCTGGCCCACGATGTTGAGGCGGATGTTCAGCGGGCGCAGGCTGTCCAGCAGCGCCAGGCCAATCCGCCGCGGGTCCTCCAGCCCCTGCACATGCACGTATTCCAGCTCGATATCGCCATTGGGGAAGCGGCTGCGCGCCAGGTACTGCTTCGCCTTGTCCAGGTCTTTCCGCGGAATTCCGGGCACGCTGATATGGCTCTCCATCCCCGGCGGAAACGGGCTGTCCATCAGCCGCGCGCCGCCATTGTGGATGGCGATCAGCGCGTCGTAGTCCATGGCGTGCGCGATGGCCTTGCGCAGGTTCACATCCGCGGTCGGCCCGGTCTGGCAGTTGAACTTGATACCGAAGGTGGTGAAGCCGGCATGGTCCTCGTTGCGGATGCCCGGCAGCTTCGCCAGCTGCTCCATGTCATCCGGCGACATGTTGGTGATGACGTCGATCTCGCGCCGCTGCAAGCCGGCACGGCGCGGCGCCGCCTCGCGCACGATGCGGAAGATCGCGCCGGCCAGCCGGTTGGCCTCGCCCATCGGCCAGCCCTTCCAGTAGGCCGCGTGGGTGTCCATGTGGATCAGTGAATTGCCATCGAAGCGCCGCAGCTTGAACGGGCCTGACCCCGCGGCATTCTCGGTCAGCCATTTGCGGCCGTAGTCGCCCTCGCTGACATTCGCCAGCACCTGCTTCGGGTTCACGATGTACCACCACGGCACATAGCTGATGAAGGGCGCGAAGGGGCGTTCCAGCGTGAAGCGCACGGTGCGCGCATCCACCGCGACGATCTTCTCCGGCTTCAAAAAATCCTTCAGCATCCAGGCGATGCCGGCGTTCAGCTTCAGCCCGCGCTCGAAGGAAAACCGCACCGCTTCCGCATCCACCGCGTCGCCATTGTGGAAGGTCGCGTTCGCCGCCAGGTGGAAGGTATAGGTCAGCCCATCGGCGCTCGCCTCATACCGCTCGGCCAGCCAGGGCACGATCCGCGGGGGGTCGCCGACATACTTCAGCAGCGCGTCATACACGCCCTGCTGGATCATCCGCGTCGACCAATCATACCGCACATGCGGGTCCAGCACCGGCACCGCCTGGTTGCCGGAGAACACCAGCACCTTGCGCCCGCCCTCGCGCTCGAAGCCCATCGCCTGCCACGGCGCCAACAGCGCAGCGCCCGCCAATATCCCGCGTCGTGTCGTGTTCATCGCTCAGCCCCCCGTCGTGGTCAGCGCGCGCTGATGCAGCGTCGCCGCAACATCCAACCGGCCATCCGCATCCAGCACGCAGCCATAATCCCGCACCGCGCCATCAGGCGTGATGTAGCCATCCTCCAGGTCGGCCGCGATATCCTCCAGCGCGCGTTCCCGCGCCGGGCCGAAGCCGCTGCCACCGGCGATGGTGGCGTCGATCTCGATGCCATTGTCGGTCAGCGCCACCATCTCGCCCGTCGTCACATTGTGCGGCTCGGCGCCCGGCCGCTTGACGATGCCGATGGCGCCGCCACCAGGCTGCCCGCCGAACAGACCCTGCACATGAATGCCATGGCCTTCCGGAAACAGCCCGACGCTGATCGGCTCGGCGCCGCTCTCCAGCCGCCGCGCCCGCATGCGCTGGCCGAGGCCACCGCGCCGCTTGCCGGCACCGCCGCTATCCGCCGCCAGCCCCTTTTCCAAAATCAGCACGGGCATGCGGCTTTCCAGCAGCTCCACCGGCGTATTCGCGGCCGAGGTCGGGAACAACAGCCCCGACTTCCCATCCTGCCGCTGACTGGCGCCCTGCCCGCCGCCCATGAAGAAGTGGTCGCTGGCGACACGCCCCTGGATATTGCGCCCATAGAAGCCAAACGCCTTCGGCATACCCGTAAACGCCTGCACCTTGTCCGGAATCGCCGGCGCCAGCGCGCGATACAGGTTCGGCCCCAACCACCAGGAAATCCGCGTGCGATACGCCACCGCCGCCGGCGGGTCGCAGTTCAAGGATGAATGCGGCGGCGCCGTCACGCTCAGCGGCGCGTAGCAGCCGGCATTGCCGCGCACATTCGGCGTCAGCATGCACTTCACGGGGTAGCTGGAATGCGCCGCCGTCACGTTCAGCGTGCAGTTCACCCCGCCGCGCGGCACTTCCGGCGGCGGATCGACATGCTCGATATGAATGGTCTCGCCGGCCTTGTGCACGCGCACCTTGAAGCGCAGCAGTTCGGTGCCCACCGGCCGGTTCTCGATCTCGCTCTCATACACGCCATCCGGCACGGCTGATATCGCGGCGCGCGTCGCTGCCTCGCTGCGGCCCTGCACCACCGCGGCCAGCGCGGCCAGGTCCTGCAAGCCATACTCGGCCATGAAGGAAAGCAGCCGCTGCGCGCCCAGCGCATTCGCGGTCACCATGCTCTCCACGTCGCCCAGCACCTGGTCGGGGTTGCGGACATTGCTGTGCAGCAGCCGCAGCAGCGACTTGTCGGGCTTGCCCGCGCTGTACAGCTTCATCGGCGGAATCAGCACGCCCTCGTCGAACAACTCGCGCGCCGCATTCGGGTCCTTCACCCCGCCGATATCACTGACATGGCCAACCGTGCCCATCAGCGCCACCAGCCGGCCCTCATGGAACACCGGCGTCACCAACGCGATGTCGAACAGATGCCCCGCGCAGAGCCACGGATCATTCGTCACCAGCACATCGCCAGGCGACAGCGTCTCCGGCGGGAAAAACTCAAGCAGCGCCTGCACACACCGCGTCAGTGTCAGATTGAACAGCGGCATCGCCCGCGGCGAATGCGCCAGCGGGTTGCCGCTGGGGTCCAGGATCTCGTTGGCGAAATCCTGGCTCTCCGAGATGATCAGCGAATACGCGGTGCGGCACACCGTCTGCCACATCTCCTCGACGATCGAGATCAGCCGCGACCACATGATCTCCAGCCCGATCGGGTCGGCCTCGATCCGCGCCTTGGCTTCCTCAAGCGCCATGCCCGGCGTCACCAGCGCCTCCGCAGCCCGCGCCGCCGCCACCGAAATCCGCAGGTTGCGCGCGCTGTCCACCGTCACGCTGTCGCCCGGCGCGATGATCGTCGTCGCCTCGCGCTCCTCGATGATCGCCGGCCCCGGCACCACCTGGCCAGGCGCCAGCGCGTAGCGGTCATAGACCGGCGTATCGTGGAAGCCGCCGTTGAAATACGCGGGCCGCCGGCCCTTCAGCGCCTCGCCGGCGGTATTGCCGGCGACCGCGCCAGACAGCGCAATCTGCGGCTCCGGCGCGCTCGCCCGCACGCGAAAGGACAGGATTTCTATCTCCGTACCCTCGACCACGCGCGTGTACAGCGTGCGGTAGGTCTCGGCGAAGGCCTCGGTCAGCAGTGGCAGGCTGGCGGCGGAAAGCGCGCCCTCCGGCAACGGCACCGCAATCTGATGCAACTGCCCGGCCAGGCGCATCTCGGCGCTGCGCTCCACGCCCACACTGGAATCCGCCGCCCCGGCCACGCGCAGCCGCCCCCGCGCCTGCGCTTCCAACTCCGCCAGCGCCGCATTCGCCGCCGCCCAATCGGTGCCCGCACCCAGCGGCGTCAGGGCACTGCGCGACTGCTCGAACGCCAATGGCGCCGCCAGGAAGCCCAGCGCCGAAGCCGCACCCGAAGCCGGCGGAATCAGCACCTGCGTGATACCGAGGATGCGCGCCACATCCGCCGCATGCGCCGGCCCGGCACCGCCGAAGGCGACCATCGCATAGCCGCGGGGGTCCTTGCCTTTTTCCACCAGGTGCACGCGCGCCGCACCGGCCATCGCTTCGCAGACCACGGCGTGGATGCCGGCCGCCGCCTCCATCGCCGGCAGCCCCAGCTTGCCGCCCAGCCGGGCCAGCGCCGCTTCCGCCGCGGGCTTGTCCAGCGCCATGGTGCCGCCCAGGAAGAAGCCGGGGTCGTAGTAGCCCAGCAGCAGGTTGGCGTCGGTCACCGTGGCATCAACGCCGCCCTGGCCGTAGCAGGCCGGCCCCGGCGCGGCGCCGGCGCTGCGCGGCCCCACCTTCAGCAGCCCGGTCTCGTCCAGCGACGCAATCGAACCACCACCAGCACCGATCTCGATCATGTCCACCACCGGCGACTTGATCGGCAACCCCGAGCCGCGCTTGAAGCGATGCACCCGCGCCGCTTCCATCATCGGCGCGACAGCGGCGCGCCCACCCTCGATCATCGCGCACTTCGCCGTGGTGCCGCCCATGTCGAAGGCAATCGCATCCGGCAGCCCGGCTTCGCGCGCAAACAGCACGGTGGCCAGCGCGCCGCCGGCCGGCCCGCTCTCCAGCAGGCGGATCGGGAAGGCACGCGCCACTTCCGGCGCGCACAGCCCGCCATCGCTCTGCATCAAGCGCAGCGTGCCCACAAAACCCTGCGCCTCAAGCTCCCGCAGCAGCCGGCCGATATAGCGGTCCATCAGCGGCTGCACGAAGGCGTTGGCGCAGGTGGTCGCGCAGCGCTCATACTCGCGGATCTCGGGCGCCACCTCGCTGCTCAGCGAAACCGAAATGCCCGGGAAGGCTTCGCGCAAAATCCGCCCGGCCGCCTGCTCATGCGCAGGATTGGCGTAGCTGTGCAGGAACACCACGGCAATCGCGGTGCAGCCCTCGGCCACCAATCGCGCGCCCTCGGCCCGCACCGCCGCCTCGTCCAGCGGCTCCAGCACGCGGCCGTCATACGCCAGGCGCTCGGTAATCTCCAACCGCCGGCGGCGCGGCACCAGCGGGTCCGGGAATTTCAGGAACAGGTCGTAGATGTCGTAGCGCTGCTCGATGCCGAACTCCAGCACGTCGCGGAAGCCGCGCGTGGTCAGCAGCCCCAGCTGCGCGCCGTGGCGTTCGATCAGCGCGTTGGTCACCAGCGTGGTGCCGTGCAGCAGCTCGCCCACCTCGGCCACCGCAATACCGGCGGCGGCGCAGACCGCGGCAATGCCTTCCAGCGCGCCATCCGCCGGGTCTTGCGGCGTTGTCAGGCATTTGTGCAGGCGGATGGCGCCGGTCTCGGCATCCAGCAGCACGAAGTCGGTGAAGGTGCCACCGATATCGAAGCCAAGCCGATAGCGGGCGGTTGCAGGATCGGCGGCCATCTCTTCCCCTCCGGATGCCCGACGCCACGCAAGCGCCGTGCCGGAAGGCAGGCTAGGGCCGTACCGCCCCCGCCCTCAACCCCAAAGGCGCGGGTTGGCCAGCATCGTCGCGATCCGCTCGCCGGCAATCGCCAGCAGCTTCTCGCCCTTCTCGGCCGTCGCCGGTCGCGCATCGCCGATGACGCCGCTCGGCGACACCTCCTTGAAGGAGCGCCGCATCAGCAGGGCGGAAGGCTGCCCCTCCACCCGCGTGCTGAACGGGCCATGCGCCTCCGCCAGCCGCTCCGGCCGCAGCAGATCCGGCGCCAGCGCCATCACCAGGCTGGTCTCGGCCTCGCAGGCGTGCATCACGCCAGACTGCTTATCCAGCACGGGGGCGAAGGCGTCCTCGATCATGTGCCAATAGGTCCCGGCGCCGACGCGCACGCCCAGGTCGCGCTGGAACTCCATGGCGCAGACGCCCACCGCCTCGGCATTGCCGCCATGGCCGTTCAGCAGGAACACCCGGCCGAAGCCACAGCGCGCGGCGGAGCGCACGATGCCCCGCAGCACCGCGCGGAACTCGTCGAAGTCGAGCGAGACGGTGCCGCCGAAGCTCATGTGGTGCTCGGCCAGCCCGGCCCAGGCGCAGGGCGTCACCACCACAGGCTGCCCCGCCGCCACCATGCGCGACGCCACCGCCTCCGCCACGCCCGTGGCGCAGACAATATCGACGCCGGTGCCCAAATGCGGCCCGTGCTGTTCCAGGCTGGCGACCGGCACGATCACCAGCGCGTCCGCCGCCGCTTTGGCCCGCAATTCTTCGGCGGTCAGCTTCATCCAGTCATGCGTCATCGCGCTCACTCCGCCGTTGCGCCGGATTCAACCACCAGCGCCTTCCACACCGAGTCCTGCGCCCGCCAGAAGGCGCCGAAGGCTTCCGGCGAGGCATCCGGCGCCGCCAGGATGGTCAGCTCCAGCAGCTTGCGCTTCAGCTCCTCGCCCCGCAGCAGGTCGCCCACGGCCTGGTTCAGCTGCGCCAGCACCGGGGCCGGCGTGCCGGCCGGCGCCAGCATGCACCAGAAGTTCAGCGCGTCGATCCCCTTGCCCGGCAGCACCTCCTCCATGCCCGGCACCTCGCGCAGCTCCGGCACGTAGTCGATCCGCCTGGCGCTGCCGGCCACCAACGGGCGGAAGCGGCCTTCGCGGATATGCGGCAGCATGGCGGGGATCACGTCGAACATGATGTCGATATTGCCCGCCAGCAAATCCGCAAAGGCAGGCCCGCCGCCGCGATACGGCACATGGGTGATGTCCACGCCCGCGGCGCGCTTCACCTTTTCCATGTACAGGTGGCTGATGGTGCCGGTGCCGGACGACCCCATGCTGATCTTGCCCGGATTGGCCTTGGCATAGGCCAGCAGCTCCGTCGCGCTGCGGAAGCGGGCATTGCTGTTGCACACCATCAGCAGCGTGCCCTTGCCCACCGTGGTCACCGGCGCCAGGTCGCGCAGCGGCACGAAGGGCATGCGCGCGCCATACAGGTAGGTATTGGCGGTGATGACATTGGCCGAGGTCAGCAGCAGCGTGTGGCCGTCCTTCTCGGCCTGCACCACCGCCTGGCCGCCGATATTGCCACCGGCGCCCGGCCGGTTCTCCACCACCACGGATTGATGCAGCACCGGCGCCAGCCGTTCCGCCAGCATCCGCGCGATCAGGTCGTTGGCGCCGCCGGCGGCAATGGGCACGATGATCCGCACGGTGCGGCTGGGGAAGGCCTGCGCGCGTGCCAAGGAAGGCAGCGCGAGGCCGGCGGCAAGAACGAGGCGACGAGGGATCGGCATGCATGAACTCCTGTTCAGGCCGATGTTGCGACGCCAGCCCGCGCGGTCAAGCCTCGGCGCGCATCTCCGGCCCGGCCAGGAAGGCCGCCGCCCTTGCCCGCAGCGCCTGCTGCTTCGCCGGCGCCATCTTCCGCCAGGTCTGCAGCGGCATCGCCATGCGGTTGTTGCCGGCAAAGCGTTCCGCGTGCCGGGCGATGAAATCCCAGTACAGCGCGTTGAACGGGCAGGCGCGCTCGCCAGTGGCGTCCTTCACGTCGTAGTGGCAACCGCCGCAGTAGTTGCTCATGCGGTTGATGTAGGCGCCGCTGGCCGCATAGGGCTTGCTGGCCATGACCCCGCCATCGGCATGCAGCGCCATGCCATGGGTGTTCGGCAACTCCACCCATTCATAGGCATCGGCATAGGCCACCAGGTACCATTCATTCACCGCCACCGGGTCCAGCCCGGCCAGCAACGCGAAGTTGCCGGTCACCATCAACCGCTGGATATGGTGGGCATAGGCCAGGTCGCGCGTCTGCGTCACCGCCGCGCGCAGGCAGGCCATGCGCGTCTCGCCGGACCAGTAGAACCACGGCAGCGGCCGGGTCGCCTCCAGCGCATTGGTCGCGGCGTAGGCCGGCATCTTCAGCCAGTACAGCCCACGCACATATTCCCGCCAGCCCAGCACCTGGCGAATGAAACCCTCCACCGCGGCCACCGGCGCCCGCCCCGCCCGATACGCCGCCTCCGCCGCCTCGCAGACCTCGCGCGGCAGCAGCAGGCCGCAGTTCAGGCTGGTGGAGACCAGCGCGTGGAACAGCGTCGGCTCATCCACCGCCATGGCGTCCTGGAAATCACCGAAGCGTGGCAGCCGATGCGCGACGAAGTCGGCCAGCATCGCCTGCGCATCCCCCGCCGTGACCGGCCAGTTGAAGCCCTGGAGCGTGCCGAAATGGTCGGCAAAGCGCTGCGCCACCAGCGCCATCACCTCCCGCGTCACCTCATCCGGCGGAAAGCGCGGCGCGGGCGGCGGCTGCACGCCCTTGGCCAGCGGCTTGCGGTTCTCGGCGTCGTAGTTCCACTGGCCGCCCTCGGGCTGGTCGCCTGCCATCAGCAGGCCCGTCGCCTCGCGCATCTCGCGGTAGAAATACTCCATCCGCAACTGCTTGCGCCCTTGCGCCCAGCGCCGAAACCGCCCGAGGTCGCACAGGAACCGACCATCCTCGCGGATCTCCACCGCCACGCCGCATGCGGCTTCCCAGCCGCGCATCAGCTCCAGCACGCGCCATTCGCCGGGTTCGGTGCACACCACCCCCGCCGAGCCATGCCGCGCCACCGCCCGCGCCACCTCGCCGGAGAGCGTATGCGTATTGGCCGGGTCGTCCAGCTTCACATAATCCACCCGCACGCCCCGCGCCCGCAGTTCCGCCGCGAAGTGCCGCATGGCCGAAAGCACCAGCACGATCTTCTGCTGGTGATGCTTCACATAGGTGCATTCGGCCATCACCTCCGCCAGCAGCACCACGTCCGCTGACGGGTCCAGCCCGGCCAGCGCGCTCAGCCCCTGGCTGCACTGGTCGCCCAGGACAAGCCGCAGTGTCCCGCCCATCAGGCGCGCCGATATTCCACCGCCGAGCCATCCTCGGCGGTCTGCCGGAAGGCCAGCCAGCCGTCATCGGCGCCGTAGCGCGCCTCGCCATTGGCGTCGCCGCTGGCGGTGAGCACAACCTCGCCGCCCGCCAGCGCCTGGCGCTGCCAGCGCACCGCCAGCGCCGCGCCGCTGTCGCTGTCGAACAGCGGCCGGGTGCCGAGCCGCCGCGGGTCCCACCAGCCCAGCGGCGCCGCATCCGCCGGCAGCCGCAGCCCGTCGTCGAACACCAGCGCCTGGCCCTGCTGCCGCGCCGCCAGCAGCTTCACCGTGCCGTTGCGGTCCTCGCGCGACGCATAGGCCACCAGCCGGTCGCCGCGCCAGGTCTCCTCATAGCTGTGGGTCAGCCGGAACACCGTTATCCCCATCAGCCGCACCTGGATCGCCACCTCGTTCCGCGCCACCATCCCGTCGGCCGTCGGCGTCACCGTGACCACATGGGTGCCTATCTCGCGCCCCTCCCGCACCACCTTGAAGGTTTGCAGCGCGGGCATGGCCAAGGCCGGGCGCGCCAGCAGGGCGGGCAGGGCCAGCAGCAGGGCGCGCCGCGGCGTCTTCAGGGTGGGCAACCGGGCTTCCTCCGCAAAAAGGGCGACAACAGCACTGGGGGCGACAACAGCGCCAGTTGGGGCGAAAATGTCTACCGCCAAGCCCATGCCGATGCCGTGCGCGCCTGGCCACCGCAAATCCGCCCCGCAGGGGGCGACAATTGCGCCCCGCCATGCCACCATGGCCGCATGCGTCAGCTTTTGCTGCTGCGGCACGCCAAGTCTTCCTGGGACGATCCGCGGCTTTCCGACCACGCCAGGCCCCTCAATGCGCGCGGTCGCCGGGCCGCGACCGCGATGGCCCAGGTCATGCGCGACCTCCGCCTGTCGCCCGACATCGTCCTGGTCTCCTCCGCCCGCCGCACCCTGCAAACGCTGGAGGCGCTGGCCCCGTTCGAGGACGGGCCGCTGGTGGAGCCGATGGACGACCTCTACCTGGCCCCCTGGCAGCGCCTGCTGGACCTGCTGCGCAACGTGCCGCAGACCGCGCGCAGCGTGCTGCTGATCGGCCACAACCCCGGCCTGCACGACCTTGGCCTGGCGCTGCTGGGCGCCAGCGCCGCGCCCACGGCCGAAGCCCGCCGCCTGGCGGAAGGCTACCCCACCGGGGCGCTGGCCGAATTCACCCTGGCCAGCCCCTGGCACCTGCTGGAAGCCGGGGGCGGCCAACTGGTAAGGTTCCTGGCGCCGCGAGACCTGCCCACGGCAGAGCTGGAGTTGCCCGCCTGACCACCGACCTGCCGCCCGCCGCGCCTGCCCCCGTCGCCGGACCGGCGCTGAAGCCCGTCGCCGACCCGGCGCTGAAGCCCGTCGCCAAAACGGCGCGCAAACCGGCGCGCAAATCGGCGCCCGAGCCCGTCGCCGAACCGGCGCTCAAACCTGCCGCCGAACCGGCGCTCAAACCTGCCGTCGAGCCGGCGCCCGCCTCCGAGGCCGAATCGGCGCCCGAACCGGCGCCCGAGCCCGACCAGCCCCCGCCTTTCCGGCTGGAACTCGCGCTGCCGGTGGAAGCCGCGGCGCGGCTGGGCCGCCACCCCGCCATATCAGCCCGGCGGGAAGGCCGCAGCCGCGGCAGCGCCGAGGAAGTGGTCTGGCTGGACAGCGCGGAGGGCCTGCTGGCCGCGCATGGCCTGGTGCTGGAACAGCGCCGCCGCGCCCCGCCCAGCTTCCGCCGCACCCTGCCCGCCGAGGCCATGCCCTGGTGCCCCGGCCAGCCCGCCGCGGCCGAACCCCATGCGCCCGAGGGCTGGGACAAGCTCACCCCGGTGCCGCTGGCCGCCTTCACCGGCCGGCGCAGCACCATCGAACTGGGCGGCGAGCACCCGGTCACGCTGGAACTGGTCCATGGCCGCCTGCGCGCCGTGGCCGACGAACAGCCCGCGGCACGCCTGACCCTGGCCGGCGACCCCGCCGCGGTCTTCGCGCTGGCGGGCCTGCTGGCCACCGACCTGCCGCTGCTGCCGGCCCCCGCCCTGGCCGAAGCCGGCCGCGCCCTGGCCCGGCAGGAGGCACCCCGCCCGCGCCGCCGCGGCATCCCCACCCTGCCCGCCGGCGCCAGCGTGGAAGCCGCCGTGCTCGCGGTGCTGGGCCACCTGCTGGAAGTCATGCTGCACCAGGCGCCGCGCTGCGTGCTGGGCACCGGGCCGGAAGGCGTGCACCAGCTGCGGGTGGCGCTGCGCCGGCTGCGCTCGGCGCTGAAGAACTTCCGCCCGGCCATCCGCTGCGCCGCGGTCGATGCCTTCGACAAGGAACTCGGCCTGCTCGCCCGGCGGCTGGGCCCGGCGCGGGACTGGGATGTCTTCCTGGGCGGGCTTGGCGCCGCGCTGGCCGAGGCCGCGCCCGGCGACAAGCGCTGCACCCAGCTGATCAAGGCCGCCGAGGCCCGGCGCGACGCCGCCTATGCCGCCCTGCGGGAGGCGCTGGACGGCCCCGGCTTCCGCCACCTGGTGCTGGACGGCATGGCCCTGGCGGCGCTGCGTCCCTGGCGCCAGGCCGAACAGCCCGCCGCCGAGCTGGACCAGCCGGTGGCCGAATTCGGCGCCAGCCTGCTGGACAAGCGCTGGCACAAGCTGTGCCGCGAAGGCGAGGAGGCGGAGACACTGGACGCCGAGGCGCTGCACGAGCTGCGCCTGGGCTGCAAGCGGCTGCGCTATGCCGCCGAACTCTTCGCCCCGGTCTGGCCCGGCCGCGCCGCCCGCCGCTTCCTGCGCCGCCTGGCCGGCGCCCAGGAAGCGCTCGGCCACGCCAACGACCTCAGCGTGGCCCGCGCCCTGGTCGCCGGACTCGCCAGCGGGACTCCGGCGGCGCTGCCCTGGGCGGTCGGCCTGGCCGAGGGCTTCGCCCTGGGACGCGCCGGCGGCACCCGCGCGGAAGCGCTGGATGCCTGGGAAAAACTGAGGGATGCGAAGCCCTTCTGGGACGCTGGATGAGGCTGAAACAATTCAGCCGTGGACATATCGCGTCGCAGAGGTTGCAGGGCACCATGGGGCTGGGCTAGGCGTTCCGCCATGTACCGGCGCCGGATCTTCTCCCCCTCCCCCACCCAGCGCGCCTTCCGGTCCCTTGCCTGGACCGTGGGCCTTGTCGGTGGCCTGATCTTTCTCGCCGTGGGCCTGCCCACCGAGTTGATCGGCAGCACGCCGCGCAACCAGACCTGGACCGCGGCCTCGGCCGAAGTCCTGGTGGTTGACGGCGAGACACTGATGCTGGGCGACCGTCCGCTGCGGCTCTACGGCCTGGGTGCGCCCGGCCGTGGCGAACGCTGCAACGACGGCGTGCGCGACCTGGACTGCGGCAATGCCGCGGCGCAGGCGCTGGCCCACCTGGTTGCCGAACGCGGCGTGGACTGCCGGCTGCATGGCCGGGACCGCCATGGCCGTGCGCTGGGCGTCTGCCGCGCCGGCGGCGTGGAGCTCAATGCCTCCATGGTTGCCGCCGGCTGGGCGCTGGCCGATGCCTCCGTGGTGCCGGCCCTCGGCCCGATCGAGGCGGCGGCCAGGCAATCCGGCCGCGGGCTCTGGGCCGGTGGGTTCACCCCGCCGGACAGCTGGCGCCGCTGACCGCGGCCACCACATCACCGGTTTCCAGCGCGGGCGGGCGCGCCGCAGCCGGGGGGCTCAGCCCCTCCGTTGCCAAGCCCTGCCACGCGGCCCTATCCTGCACCGCACCATGGTAGGGTCGCGCACGGCGACCCTGTCCGGTCCTCAAGGAAAGTCAGCATGAGCGGCACGGCGAAGCCCACCATCACCGTCACGATCGACGGCACCAACAAGTCCATGCAGTTGCCCCTGCTGACCGGGACCCTCGGCCCGCCGGTGGCCGACATCCGCAAGCTCAATGGCGAGCTGGGCATCTTCACCTTCGACCCCGGCTACGGCATGACCGCCAGCTGCGATTCGAAGATCACCTTCATCGACGGCGACGAGGGCGTGCTGCTGTACCGCGGCTACCCGATCGAGCAGCTGGCGCAGAAGAGCGACTTCATCGAGGTGTCCTACCTGCTGCTGAACGGCGAACTGCCGAACGCGGCGGAGCTGGACACCTTCGAGAAGGGCGTGATGCGCCACACCATGGTGCATGAGCAGCTGCGCACCTTCTACAACGGCTTCCGCCGCGACGCGCACCCCATGGCCGTGATGTGCGCCGTGGTCGGCGCCATGGCGGCCTTCTACCACGACAACCTGGACATCAACGACCCGCGCCAGCGCGAGATCGCGGCGTTCCGCCTGGTGGCCAAGGTGCCGACCATCGCCGCCTGGGCCTACAAGTACTCCATCGGCCAGCCCTTCATGTACCCGCGCAACGACCTGAAGTACGCGGAAAACTTCCTGTACATGATGAACGCCGTCCCGGCCGAGCCGTGGGAGAGCAACCCGATCCTGTCGCGCGCGATGGACCGGATCCTGGTGCTGCACGCCGACCACGAGCAGAACGCCAGCACCTCCACCGTGCGCCTGGCCGGCTCCACCGGCGCCAATCCCTTCGCCTGCATCGCCGCCGGCATTGCCGCGCTGTGGGGCCCGGCGCATGGCGGCGCCAACGAGGCGGTGCTGAAGATGCTGGCCGAGATCGGTTCGCCGGCCAATATCCCCGCCTTCATCAACGAGGTGAAGGACAAGAACAGCCACACCAAGCTCATGGGCTTCGGCCACCGGGTCTACAAGAACTTCGACCCGCGTGCGACGATCATGAAGGAAACCTGCCACGAGGTGCTGGCGGAGCTCGGCATCAAGAACGAGCCGCTGCTGGACATGGCGATGGAGATGGAGCGGATCGCGCTGAGCGACCCCTACTTCATCGAGCGCAAGCTGTACCCGAACGTCGATTTCTATTCGGGCATCATCCTGAAGGCGATGGGCATCCCGACCAGCATGTTCACCGTGCTGTTCGCGGTGGCGCGCACTGTCGGCTGGGTCAGCCAGTGGAAGGAAATGGTCGAGGATCCCGGCCAGCGCATCGGCCGCCCGCGGCAGATCTACACGGGCGCCGCCGCCCGCGACTACACGGATGTCGCCAGCCGCTGAGCTGGCCACCCGCTTCGGACCGGAACGCCCGCCAGGGAGACCTGGCGGGCGTTCTGCGTTTCGGGGGGCGCTGGAGCCTGATCACCGCTGGCCGGAACGATGGTCAGGCTGCCGCGGTCTTCGAGCGGCCGATTCACAGCCCGCGGCGCCTCCGCCTCGGCCACCAGGCCCTCGCCAGCGGTATATAACCGGCAATGAACTAAATGCGCGCCTGTGGATAATTTACCTTGCGCAGGTGAAGCATCCAATGTTCACTCTATCTGTAGTTGAAATCCACAGGCATCGCACCCCCATGAGTGAAACTCACCCAGCATCGCGCCATCTGGCCCTGGATCAGCTGGTGCGCCTACAACTCAAAAAGTGGCCGCAACGCCCGCCCGGCGTCGTGGTCAGCCCGAAGCAGCCGGGCACCTGGCTGCGCGGCCGGCCTGGCGAGGCCTCGGTTGCCGCCCATCCCTTCCTGAAGCTGCCTGGCTCCAACCGGCTGAAGACGCTGCCGGACGGCCTCTGGCTGCATTTCAGCCCGGAGGCCACCGACCCCTATGTCGACATCCTCTGCATCGAGGCCTGCTCCAGCCTGCAGAACCTGCTCGACAAGCGCTCCCGCTTCGGGCCCACCACCTCCTCGCTGCTGGCGCTCTGCCCGGTGCCCTGGCTGCTCTCCCCCGCCCAACCCGGGGACGCCACGCAGCGCTGGCAGATGATCCGTTGCCTGAAGGCGGAACCCCTGGTGCCGCTGGTGCTGCCGGTGCGCGACATCCGCGTGGTCTTCGGCCTCAACCGCCGCCACTATGAAGGCTTCGCCCGCAGCCAGGTGCCGCAGCCGCACGAGTTCTTCTGCCCGATGGAAGCGCTGACCGCCGAACGCGGCCATGAGAACCCGGACATGCGCGCGCTGATCAGCCGCGCCAGTGCCACCGCCAACTTCATGGTGTTGCCGTAGCGCCAGGGCTTGCCGCCGCCGCTGCCAGGCCCAAGATCGGCAGCGGACAGCGAGGGAGCCTGCAACGATGGTGGACCGGATGCTTGGGGTGCTCGGCGGCATGGGGCCCCTGGCCAGCGCACATTTCGTGCTGCGGCTGACCCAGCTGACCCCGGCCGAGCGCGACCAGGATCACGTGCCCACCATCCTCTGGTCCGACCCCCGCGTGCCCGACCGCACCGCCGCCCGCCTGTCCGGCGGGCCGGACCCGCTGCCCGCGCTGCTGCGCGGCATCCGCGGGCTGGAGGCTGCCGGCTGCGGCGCCATCGCGATTCCCTGCAACACCGCGCATGGCTGGTTCGAGGAGATGCAGGCCGCGACCCGCCTGCCGATCCTGCACATCGTCGACGCCGCCGCCGACGAACTGGCCGGCCAGGGCATCGGCGAGGGCCAGGTCGGCATCATGGGCACCGCCGGCACGCTGGCCATGCGGCTGTACCAGCAGCGGCTGGACCAGCGCGGCTACAGTTGCCTGGTGCCGGACGAAGCGCAGATGCAGCGCCTGGTCACCCCCGCCATCGAGCTGGTGAAGGCCGGCCGCGTCGCCGAAGCCTATGCCCCGCTGGCCGAGGTTGCCGCCGCGCTGATGCGCCGCGGCGCCCGCGCGGTGGTGCTGGGCTGCACTGAAATCCCGCTGGGCATCATCGCCGGCCCGGCGCTGCCCTTCCCGGTGGTGGATACCATCGACGCGCTGGCCCGCGCCGCGTTGGCCTGGGCGCGGCCGGCGGGCTGAACGCCCCAGGAGGGGCCGGCCGCGGTCGCCCGGCTGGCCTCAGTCGCAGGCGCAACCATCGGTCGGACCCAGCGCGCCCTGCACCACATGGTGGTCGATCCATTCCGCCACCAGCCGATGCGCCTCGTTCTCCGACGCCTCCGGGTGGTGGAAGCGGTACAGGTCGGAGCAGCTGCGGAAGGCGTGCAGGTCGTCGGAACCGGCTTCCCGCAGGGACCGATAGGCGGTCACCACGGCACGTTCGCAGCGGCGGGTGATGTGGTTCAGGTCGCGGCCCATAGGTTTCCCTTGATGCGAGCCAGTTGAGAATAACTCGCAAGTGGCGTCTACTTTACTGACGGCTCCGGCCGAGGGCAAGCGGCCCCGGCGGGGGTCTCAATCGCCCCGACGACCCAGCGCCGCCAGGCGCGCCAGCCAGGCGCTGGCCCGGGCCGGGGGCATCTCGCCCATGGTGCCGATGAGGGTGGTGCGCACCGGGCTCAGCCCGACGAAGCCCAGGATATTGCGGGCCAGCACGCTGATGCCGCCGCTGCCGAACCACCAGCGGAAGATCACCGCCGGCATGCCCACGGTGGCCACGATGCGGGCGGAACGCCCACCCAGCTTAGGCTTCGGCAAGCCGGCCTTCGGGTAGGTGAAGGCGAAGCCGGGGCGCAGCACCTGTTCCAGAAAGCCCTTCAGCATGGCCGGCATGTCGCCGAGCCAGACCGGCGTCACCACCAGCCAATGCTCCGCCCAGGCCAGGCTGTGCTGCACCTCGCCCACCGCGGGCAGCGCCTGGCCATGTTCCCACTCCTGCTGGCTGCGCAGGAACGGCAGGTCCAGCTCGGCTGCGGCCACCAGCCTCACCTCATGCCCATTGTCGCGGGCCCCTGCGGCATAGGCTTCGGCCAGGGCATGGCAGAAATGCCCGGCCCGGTCGGGATGGCCCTGGATGATGACGATGCGCATGTGGCCGGAACCCCGCTGCTGGCGAGAAGCATGGCGCCCCTCGCCGCACCGGATGGCACCGGCCGGGCCAGGCCGCCTTGGCCTGGCGCAAGCGCCGGATCAGAAGCGCGCGACCGCCTCGGCGATGGCGCGGCCGACATCCACGGTGCCGGCCTGGCCGCCCATGTCGCGGGTGCGCGGACCGCCCTCGCTCAGCAGCTTCTCGATCGTCTGCACGATGGCATCCGCCGCGGCCTTTTCGCCCAGGTGTTCCAACATCATCGCGCCGGACCAGATCTGCCCGATGGGGTTGGCGATCCACTTGCCGGCGATGTCAGGCGCCGAGCCGTGCACCGGCTCGAACATGCTCGGGAAGACTTTTTCCGGGTTGATGTTGGCACTGGCAGCAATGCCGATGCTGCCCGCCACCGCCGGCCCAAGGTCGGACAGGATGTCGCCGAACAGGTTGCTGCCAACGACAACATCGAACCAGTCGGGGTGCTGCACGAAGTGGGCGCAGAGGATGTCGATGTGGAATTGGTCCGTGGTCACGCCCGGGTAGTTCTTCGCCATCTCGGCGAAGCGCTCATCCCAATAGGGCATGGTGAAGGTGATGCCGTTGGACTTGGTGGCGCTGGTCAGCTTCTTGCGCGGCCGGGTCATCGCCAGCTCGAAGGCGTATTTCATGATCCGGTCGGTGCCGATCCGGGTCAGGATACTCTGCTGGCTGACGAATTCGCGGTCCGTCCCCGGGAACATCCGGCCGCCGACGCTGGAATACTCGCCCTCGGTATTCTCCCGCACCACGTAGAAATCGATGTCCTTCGGCCCACGGTCGGCCAGCGGGGACTTGCTGCCCGGCAGCAGCTTGCAGGGGCGCAGGCTGACATATTGGTCGAAGCCGCGGCGGATTGGGATCAGCAGGCCCCAGAGCGAGACATGGTCCGGCACGCCAGGCCAGCCGACCGCGCCCAGGAACACGCTGTCCGAGTCCTTCAGCTGATCCAGGCCGTCATCGGGCATCATCTTGCCGGTCTTCGTGTAGGTCTCGCAGGACCAGTCGTAGTTCACCAGTTCCAGGTCGAAACCGAAGCGGCGGGCGGCGGCGTCGATCACGCGCAGCCCCTCGGGCGTGGTTTCCTTGCCGATGCCGTCGCCAGGGATGACGGCGATCTTGTACTTGTTGCGGGCGCTCATGGGCGGGTCTCCTCCGGCGGGGCGGGCACCATGGCGCAGGCCGGGCCGCGCTTCAACGCAGCGGCGAACAGATTTCCACCAGGAAGCCGTTGAGGTCCCGCACATAGGCGACCGTCTGCCCCCAGGGCTTTTCGCCGGGCGCCTGGCAGGCCGAGGCACCCGCCGCGACCGCCCGGGCAAAGCCGCCGGCGACGTCGGCGGTCACCAGACCCACCTCGGCGGCGGCAGGCGGCTCCCCCGGCCGGGTCGGGCGGAACGCCACGCCATTGCCCCGCACCAGCTCCTCGGCGGCGAAGGCCAGCGCGGTGCCGCCGGTCTCCATCTCGCCATAGGTGCCGCTCTCATGCAGGAAGCGGCGCTGCAGGCCGAAGGCGGCTTCGTAGAAGGCCAGCGCCGCCGCCACATCCGGCACGTAGAGAATGACATAGCCCAGGCGCATCGGGTGCCTCGTGTTCTTTATATGTTCCATGCTGATACAGGTGGGCCGGGGTCGTCAAGCCGCGCGTGATCAGCGCAATTCGCTTCCCTTTCGGCCGATGTTGCCATATTGTTCCCGCACCCCTGGTCCGGTCCAGCGATGCCCCGCGCGCTCCTCCCTTTCACCATCCCCCGGCGCGCCGACCCACGGCCGGCGACCGCGCTGCACCGCCGGGCCGGGCACCGCCCAGCCCTGGTCCGCCGCCCCGGCGCCTTGCCGCCCCGCCCGGCCGATTTGTCCGAGAACCGCGCTGCTCCGCCCGCAGCGCCCGGTCGCCGCCCTACCCCGGCATGTGTCCGAAACCTGCACGGCCGCGGTTGCCTGCCGCCTCCGGCCGATTTGTCCGAAACCCGCGCTGCCCCGCCCGCAGCGCCCGGTCGCCGCCCGCCCCTGGCATTTGTCCGAAGCCTGCACGCCCCCGATTTCCCGGCACCCCCGGCGGATTTGTCCGAAAGCGGCACGCCCTCGCGTGAACCGCAACACCAGGCCCGCCATGGCCTGCCTCGGCCATTTGTCCGAACGCCGCCTTCCCGCAGCACGCCGGTCGCGCCAGGCGGGTTGTCCGTAAGCCGCCCCCGCCCCCCGCGGCAGGGGCGCCGCCCCGCCCCGCCCCTTCGTCCAAAACCCGCCCGGTCGCCAGGCCAGCCCCCGCCCAGGCAGATCCTCCGCAACAGGCCCCCTCGCCCCACCCGGCGCATTTGTCCGAAACCGGCGGTTCCTGGCTTTCCCGTCGTCCGCCCCCGCGCCGCACCCTTTCGCCCCCGCCGGGCCTGGGGCTAAACCAGCGCATGCCCAGCATCGAACAACTCGCCCCCTATGCCGGCTACGTCCTGAAGGACGCCGCCATCCCGGAACTGCCCAACCACTACCGCGGCAAGGTGCGGGAGAATTACGACCTGCCGGATGGCCGCCGCATCATCATCGCGACCGACAGGCTCAGCGCCTTCGACATCATCCTCACCGCCGTGCCGCTGAAGGGCCAGGTGCTGACCCAGCTGGCGCGCTTCTGGTTCGACGCCACGGCCGACATCGCCCCCAACCATGTGCTGGCCTACCCGGACCCCAACGTGCTGGTCTGCAAGCACCTCAGCATCATGCCGGTGGAGATCGTGGTCCGGGACTACCTGGCCGGCACCACCAGCACCTCCATCCTGTCCATGTACAAGGCCGGCCGGCGGGAGATGTACGGCCACCGCTTCCCGGACGGCCTGGTCGCCAACCAGAAGCTGCCCGCCACCATCATCACGCCGACTTCCAAGGCCTTCGACGCCGGGCATGACGAGGAGCTGACGCCGGCCCAGATCATGGAGCAGAAGCTGCTGACCCCGGCGCAGTGGGACCAGGCGCAGGCCATGGCCCTCGCCCTGTTCGCCCGCGGGCGAGAGGTGGCGGCGGCGCGTGGCCTGATCCTGGTGGACACCAAGTATGAGTTCGGCTTCGACGCCGCGGGCAACATGCTGGTGGCCGATGAAATCCACACGCCGGACAGCAGCCGCTACTGGTTCGCCGCCACCTACGCGCAGCACCTGGCCGCCGGCACCCCGCCCGAGAGCTTCGACAAGGACCATGTCCGCCGCTGGGTGGTTGCCCGCTGCGACCCCTACAAGGACCCGGTGCCGCCGATACCCGCCGAGGTGAACCTGGAGGCGGCGCTGAAATACATCCAGGTGTATGAGGCGATCACCGGCCAGCCCTTCCCGCTGCCGGACCCGGCCAGGCCGGTGCTGGACCGCATCCGCGCCAATCTGAAGGGGTTCTTCTGATGCCGCCCAAGGACAGCAACGGCACGCCCCTCGCCGATGGCGACAGCGTGATGGTCATCAAGGACCTGAAGGTGAAGGGCACGTCCGTCACCCTCAAGCGCGGCACCGTGGTGAAGAACATCCGGCTGACGGATGACGACGACCTGATCGAATGCAACGCCGAAAAGGTAAAAGGCCTGGTGCTGCGGACCGAGTTCCTGAAGAAGGCGTGAGGCCCCCCGCCTCAGCCCAGCAGGCCGCGGGCGCGGATTTCGGCTGCCACCCTGGCGGTCTCATCCAGCGGGGCGCGGCTGAACATCGCCTCCCCCACTCGCCTGGCCTGGCCGCTGGCGTAGAGCCCCTGCCACAGCAGCCCCTGGCGCCGCCCGGCCGGCAGTTCCGCGATGAAGACCGGCGCCGGCGTCGCCATCGCCTCGGACAGCATGGAGACGGAGTCGCCGGTGACGACCACCGCATCGGCCCAGGCGAGGAAGCCGGCATAGGGGTTCGCCCCACCCTGCCCCCACGCGAACAGCCGATGCGGGGTGCCCTGAAGTGCCGCCGCCAGCGCCGCGCCGGCAGCGCTGCCGGTGCGGCGGCTGGTGGTTGCCATCACGCTGCCGCCCATGGCCTGCGCCGCCCGGGCCAGCTCGGCCACCAGCGCGGGGTCCAACCCGGCGCCGGCCTGCTTCACCGGGCCGCCGACCAGCAGCGCCACGCGCGGCCGCGGCAGCTCGGCCAGCGCAGCCCATTCGGTGCGCGCCGCGGCCAGCCGGGCGGCGGACATGCGATGCGTGGCGCCGAGAATCGGCAGGACATTCGGCGCGTCACGGGGCGCGTCATGCTGGCCCAGCACCAGCAGGGAGAATCGCCCGGCGCCGAAGCCCGACCGCATGGCGTGCACCGTGGCGGCCCCGCGGGCGCCCAGCCACAGCGCCGCCGGCGCCGCCCTTCGCCCGGCGGAGATCACCAGCCTGGGCCAGGGCGGCACGAAGCCGGCGCGGGCCGCGGCGCTCAGCCCGGCCAGGCTTGGCCCGGGCAGCGGCAGCCCGGCCCAGCGGCTCCAGCCCAGCGGCAGCACGCGGTAGGGCTCATCCAGCGCGTCGGCAATGCCCAGCGCCTGCGCCGCCGTTCCGGCGCGCGGGTCGGCCAGCACCCAGATGCGTGCGTCACTCATGGACTACCCGCCGCCCTGCGATTACGAACGCCTGAGAGATCAGAGGAAAGCCCCATGGCCGCCACACATGCTTCCGACTGGGACCGCGACGCCGCCCTGACGACCGCGCGCATCCTGCTTGAGATCAAGGCGGTCAACTTCCGCCCCGAGGAGCCCTACACCTTTACCAGCGGCTGGAAGAGCCCGGTCTATATCGACTGCCGCAAGATCATCTCCTTCCCCCGGGCGCGCAACCAGATCTGCGACCTGGGCGTGCAGAAGATCCACCGCCATGTCGGCTACGAGACGATCGAGGCCGTGGTGGGCGGTGAGACCGCCGGCATTCCCTTCGGCGCCTGGATCGCCGACCGCATGCTGGCGCCGATGGCCTATGTGCGGAAGAAGCCCAAGGGTTTCGGCCGCAACGCGCAGATCGAGGGCGAGGTGCCCGTGGGCAAGAACACCCTGCTGGTGGAGGACCTGACCACCGATGGCGGCAGCAAGATCCGCTTCGCCAATGCGCTGCGGGAAGCCGGGGTGATCTGCAACCACACCTTCGTGGTGTTCTACTACGGCGTCTTCCCCGGCAGCTTCGAGAAGATGAAGGAAATGGACCTCAACCTGCATCACCTGGCCACCTGGTGGGACGTGTTGGAAGTGTGCCGGGAACGCCCCTACTTCAGCGACAGCGCCATGGTGGAAGTGCGCAAGTTCCTGGAGGACCCGGTGGCCTGGTCCAAGGCGCATGGCGGCGTCGGCAGCGCCGAGGAAGCCCGTGCGCTGATGGAAGCGAAGAACGAGGGGTGAGGCGACATCAATGCGGTTGATTCGTGATCGGCTACTCTGCCCTGAGAATAGATTTGACTGCCGAGACTACAACGGACCGCCGAATTGCCCTGGCGTCTATGCCATCTTTGCTCGCAAGGATGATCCATCCGCTACCACACAGCTTGGTGTGGAAGCGGCATTGGATGGTCTTCTGTATATCGGGAAGGCTGGTATGCCGCGAGCGGAAAGTTCCGCTTCACTGCGCGGTAGGTACCACATAACTGCGGCGACAAGCCGCAGTTCATCTCCGCGCTTCAGCTTTGGATCCTTGCTTTTTCAGCATCTTTTGCTGGAAATGCGACCAAACATTACTGGCCGCGACTTCGAGTTCAGTGTTGAAAGCGAGAAAAAACTCACTGATTGGCTCATTGATAACTGCGCCTATTCTTACGCCGAAGTTGCAGCAACGGACGTGCGTACAGAGGA
Organism: uncultured Rhodospirillales bacterium; assembly: GCA_903835235.1. Taxonomy (GTDB): domain Bacteria; phylum Pseudomonadota; class Alphaproteobacteria; order Acetobacterales; family Acetobacteraceae; genus CAIMOR01. The sequence goes on along the minus strand of CAILMF010000074.1, from coordinate 217,691 downwards.
ACTCAGGCTTCTGATTGACCTTATGCCGCCCCTCAACCTGAATGATGTTGGCAAGGCTGACCGCGCTTCAGTTCGGGCCGCGCGCCAACGGTGCAAGGATGCGGCTCGGCAGGCAGCGACTGAAACTCTAGCCCCGCGACCAGGGCGAGCCGATGAGACAGTCTCCCTCAACCTACCGCTCGGCATGAAGGCCCGCGTGACAGCAGCAGCGAAGCGACAGGGCCTCAGTCTACAAGATTTCGTGCTAGATCAACTTGTACAGGCGCTCAGCAGCGATGAAGACGACCAGGGCGACTGATGCCGCCGACTGGCCTCTCCGCCCACTCGTCACCTCGGCCTGCATCTGGAATCTGACATATGGCCGCCCGCCCCCTGATCGTCGCCGCGCTCCTCGCCCTGGCCACCCCGGCCAGCGCCCAGCCGGCGCGCGACCTGGCCATCGGCATCACCCAGTACCCCGCCACCTGGCACCCGAATATCGAGCCGATGGCGGCCAAGGGTTATGTCGAGGGCTTCGCGCTGCAACCGCTGACCGCCTATGACGCGGACTGGAAGCTGACCTGCCTGCTGTGCGAGACGCTGCCGACCCTGGAGAACGGCCTGGCGGTGCGGGAGACCACGCCGGATGGCAAGCCCGGCATCCGCCTGACCTATCGGCTGCGGCCCGGCGCCGCCTGGGCGGATGGTCGGCCGGTGACCAGCGACGACCTGCGCTTCGCCTGGGAAGCCGGGCGCAACCGGGAGACCGGCTTCGGCCCGGCCGAGTTCTACCGCAGCACCTATGCGCTGGACGTGGTGGATGCACGCACCGTGGTGCTGCACCAGGACAAGGTGACCTACGACTTCGCCGCCATGGGCGATTTCCAGCCGCTGCCGGCGCATCTGGACCGGGAACGCTGGCTGGCCGACCCGCGCGGTTATCGCAGCCGCACCGCCTTCGATACCGAGACCACCAATCCCGGGCTGTGGAACGGGCCGTACCGGATTGCCGCCGTGACCCCCGGCAGCACCGTCACGCTGGAACGCAACCAGCACTGGAACGGCCCGGCCCCGGCCTTCCGCCGCATCACCATCCGCACCGTAGAGAATACCGCGGCGCTGGAAGCCCAGTTGCTGGCGGGCCAGGTGGACATGATCGCCGGCGAGCTGGGCCTGCCGGTGGAGCAGGCGGCGGCGTTGGAACGGCGGGCGGCAAACCGCTTCCGCTTCGCCTATCGCCCCGGCCTGATCTTCGAGCATATCGACGTGCGGCTGGACAACCCCTTCCTGGCCGACCGCCGGGTGCGCCAGGCGCTGCTGCACGCCGCCGACCGGGCGCAGATCGTCGCCCGGCTGTTCGAGGGCAAGCAGAGCGTCGCCGACAGCCTGGTCAACCCGCTGGACGGCGTGCACGCGGAAGGCCTGCCGCAATACGGCTACGACCCAGCGCGGGCCAATGCGCTGCTGGACCAGGCCGGCTTTCCGCGCGGCCCCGACGGCATCAGGCGCAACGCGGCCGGCGAACGCTTCCAACTGGAGCTGATGACCACCGCCGGCAATCGCGGGCGAGAGGCGGTGCAGCAGGTGCTGCAGGGCATGTGGCGCCAGGTGGGCATCGAGACGCGCATCCGCAACGAGACCCCGCGGGTGTTCTTCGGCGAGACCGTCTCTCGCCGGCGCTACACCGGGCTGGCGATGTATGCCTGGATTTCGGCGCCCGAGAACGTGCCGCGCACCACGCTGCATTCCGAGGAAATCCCCTCGGCGGCACGCAACTGGTCCGGCCAGAACAGCCCTGGCTATGTGAACCCGGAGATGGACGCGCTGCTGGAGGCGCTGCCGTTGGAGTTGGACCGCGACAAGCGCCGGGTGCTGTGGCGCCGCCTGCAGGAAATCTACGCGCAGGACCTGCCCAGCCTGCCGCTGTTCTTCCGCTCGGACGCGCATATCTGGCCGACTTGGCTGGACGGCGTGCGGCCGACCGGCCACCAGGACGCGTCCAGCCACTGGGTGTGGGAATGGCGGGTCCGGTAACCCGGGCGTAACCGCCGCTGTCACAGCTTTCATCGCCAGCGGCGGCTGCGGCAATGCCGGATGACCGATGGTGGCGGCGGAGGGTCACTGATGCCGCATCGCCACCACCCGTTCCTCGGCCTGTTCGCGCCCGAAGCCGAGCGGCGCCCGCCGGCGCATCGGCTGCTGCGGGAAATCCTGGCCGAGCATGGCGGCCACCCGGCCCTGCCGCTGGTGATGCTGCTGGTGGCCGCGGATGGCGAATGCCGCAATGGCCGCCTGGCCGCCGCCGCGCTGCTGCTGGCCCTGGCCGGCAATCACCCGGCGCTGCTGGACCCCGGCGTGGAGACAACGCAGGCCGCGGCGGCGCTGGCCGTGGCGCGCCAGGACGCGGCGCTGGAGGACCGGGCGCGCTGTGCGGCGGCGATCGCCACCGCGATCTTCGCGCTGCTGCACGACCACACCACGCATTGAAGCAGGCCGGCCTTGCTTGACCATGGGGTGGCGGCTGGGCAGGCTGGCCGGGCTGCTGGCCCGGGCTTCCTGCCGCCGCCGCAGCCGCGCCGGAGCCACGACCATGGAAGCCCTCGCCTTCGCCGCCTCGATCCTGCTGATCTTCCCGATGTTCTATTTCCTGGTCACCAGCTTCGCCTTCTTCCTGCGCAGCCTGGAGCACAACAGCGCGACGATCCTGCTGCGCGGGGTGTTCAGCGTCTGCTTCCTGGCGGTGGGCGTGATCGGTGCGCTGGCGACGCTGGGCTTTGCCGGCAGCGGGCGCGGCGCCGTTGCGCTGGGCGCCGGGGTGGTGGCGTTGGTGGCCTTCGCCGCCCGAGCCTGGTTCCTGCGCCGGATCGACCAGGAAGTGCGGGCGCGGGATGCCGGCGACGCCACGGCGGTGCGCCGCCTGCGCCGGTTGCAGGTGGGCGGCATGGCCTACAACGCGGCGCAGTTCCTGGCCGTGCTGGGCAGCATCCCCCGGCTGTTCCCGAACGGCATCTGACCGCCGGGAACGCCGGGACGCCGTCAGGCGCAGACGGAAGCGCCTGACAGCCTCCAGGCTATTGTTCGAGCGACTGATTCACGTCGCCAGTGATTCCACTGGCGACGATCAGACGCCAGGCCGCCGCCGGTGCGGCAGGCCCGGCTGTCAGCCGCCGATGGCGCCACCATCCTTCTTGACGATGGCGATGACCGAGGGCCGCGGCGGCATGCCCGGCGTGAAGTCCGGCCAGCGCGTCGTCGGCGTCTCGTAGGTGCTGCCGCGTTCCTCGCCGGGGTGCTGGATGGACAGGAACAACGTCTTGTCGTCGCTGGCCAGGACGGGGCCGCAGACCTCGGCCCCCGCCGGCGCCTGGTAGAACAGTTTTGTCAGGCCGCGGCCGAGGCCGGCCGTGTCGGCGCCATACAGCCCATCGGCGATGCCCGCCGCGTCCGGGGCGCCGTCGGTGGCGATCCAGATCCGCCCCTTGCTGTCGAAGGCGACGTTGTCAGGGCAGCTCAGCCAGCCCTGGTCACTGGTTGCACGATGATACTGCGTGCCCGGGTCCACGCCCGGCTTGCCGGCGGCCAGGAAGATTGCCCAGTTGGCCGTGGCCGCGCCGTGGTCGCCTCCGGTCGGCGTCATCTCCAGGATGTGGCCGTGGGTGTTGCGGGCGCGCGGATTGGCCGCGTCCACCTGCTGTGCGGTGCGGTTGCCGTTGTTGGTCAGCGCGACATAGACCTTGCCGTTCATCGGGTTGGTCTCGATGTCCTCCGGCCGATCCATCGGCGTGGCGCCCAGCAGCGTGCCGGCGCGGCGCGCCTCGATCACCACGTCGCCCTGGGTGTGGAAGCCGTTCTCGGGCGTCAGCGGCCCCTGGCCCTGGACCAGCGGCAGCCAGGCCAGGGTGCCATTGGCCTCGAACTTCGCCACGCTCAGCGTGCCTTCATCGAGAAGGTCGCGGTTGGCGGCCAGGTTGTTCGGGTCCCACGGGCGGGCGGTGACGAAGCGGTAGATGAACTCGAAGCGCTCGTCGTCGCCGCTGTACAGCACCACGCGGCCATCCGCGGCCACGGCATGGGTGCAGCCCTCATGCTTGAAGCGGCCCAGCGCGGTACGCTTCACCGGGGTGCTGGCGGGGTCGTAGGGGTCGATCTCCACCACCCAGCCGAAGCGGTTGGGCTCGTTCGGCTCGCGGTCCAGGTTGAAGCGGTCGACGTGGCGGAACCAGGCATAGGGCGGGCTGGCGGTGATGCCGTAGCGCTTGTAGGCGGCGGCCTGGGCGCCGGTGTCGGCCGCGGCGCCGCCGAACAGGAAGTTGAAGTTCTCCTCGCAGGTCAAGATCGTGCCCCAGGGCGTGGTGCCGCCGGCGCAGTTGTTCAGCATGCCGAGCACCAGGGTGCCCGCGGGGTCGGCGCTGGTCTTCATGCGGGCATGGCCGGCGGCGGGGCCGCTGATGCGCATCGGCGTTTCCGCGGTGATGCGGCGGTTCAGCCGGGCGCCCTTCACGTGGCGCCAACGGCCGGCCTCGCGGCGGATTTCCACCACGCTGCCGCCATGGGCCATCAGCTCCACCTGCACCTGCGCCGCGGTGATGCGGGCGCGGGCTTCGGGGCCGGTGCCGACGCCGGGGAACATCAGGTTGGTGTTGGTGTATTCGTGGTTCACCCACATGACAGCGCGGTCGACATCCCGCTGGCCCTGGGCGGTGCCGGGGCGGAAGGGCGGCAGCACCGCGATGAAGTCGCAGTTATAGCCGAACTGCCGGGACTGGCTGGCGGCGGTCTGCTTCAGCGGGTCGAAGGCGGGGCTGTCGTTGAACAGCGGGTCGCCCCAGCGGATCAGGGTCTGGATCTCATAGCCCTCGGCCACCGAGTCGCGCTGGCTGTAGCGGTGGCGCAGCTCGGCAAAGCCGAGGCTGGAGGGGCCGGCATCGTTCGCATTGCCGGTGTCATGCGCGCGCGGCGCCGGGGCGGGCGCTTGGGCCTGGGCCACGGCAGGCGCCAGGACGGCGGCGGCCAGCCCGCCCAGGGCAGCGCGCCGCGACAGCCGTTCCGCGATCAGCTCCCCGATCGGGCGGCGCGGGTCGGGGTTGCTGCGACCGGTATCCTCGATCTCGGGCAGGTCGCGGGGCATCGGCAGGTCGGTCATGGCAGGTCCATCAGCGGTCATTCGGGGCCGGGTTGCGGCCTGGCGCCAGGGGGCCAGGCAGCGCGGCGTGCCGCAACCTGCCGCCCGGCAGGCGGCGGGTGCGTGACGATCGCATGAACCCGCAGAAGCCGGAAGTCGAGCCGCCTGCCGATCTTTCAAGCCCTGTCGCCGCTTCGGTATTCAAGTGGCAGCATTTGCCTGTCATATATCGCGGAGCTAAAACATCCAGTCTTCGGGGGAATGCCAGTTTGGCCGATGAACCTAAAGCGCGCCTTGGGCGCCGCCTGCTGATCCTGCGCCTGCCCAGCCTTTCGGCAGTGGCCGGGATGGCCGGCCTGGCCGCCACGGCGGCACCGACGCCGGCGGCAGCCCAGCGCAACGACAACGACCCCAACGACGCCCCGGGCCGTGGTATCCGTGGCGGCGGTGGCGGGCGTACCGACAACGACCCGAATGACGGCCCCGGCCGTGGCATTCGCGGCGGCAGCGGCGGTACCCGCAACGACAACGACCCGAATGACGCCCCGGGCCGCGGCATCCGCGGTGGCGGTGGCGGTGGCGGTGGCGGTGGCCGCACGGTGACCGACAACGACCCGAATGACGGCCCCGGCCGTGGTCGCGGCTACAGCGGCGGCCGCACCGACAACGACCCGAACGACGGCCCCGGCCGCGGCCGGCGCTGAACCAGGTCTACCCCCCCGGCGCGGCCAGCCGCGCCGGGACCTAACCGCCCCATGGCGCGGCCAGCCGCGCCGGGGATTGAACAGACAAGGCGCCTGGGACGGCCAGGCCTCAAGGCCGGCCATCTCTCACAGTCGCTTCAGCACCATCCCCTCTCACTGCATCGGTGAGAGGGGATTTCGTGTCCTAGCTTCAATGGGTTGCGGAGCACGAAATCCGTGCTGACGATGCCGCCGGAACGGATATTGCCCTAGCCGCCGACCGGTCCGCCGGCCAGCCGCTCGATCCCGATCAAGGTGGTGCGCGGCGGCACCCCGGCCTCGAAGGCCGGCCAGCGCGTGCCGGGGCGGGCAAAGCTGGCACCAGGCTCGGCGCCCGGGTGGCGCACGGCGGTGAACACCACCTCGCCATCCGGCGTCAGCGCCGCACCGCCCACCGAAGCGCCACGCGGCGCCCCGTAAATCGGCAGCGGCACGCCACGGCCCGGGCCTTCCAGGTCCACCACGAACAACCCATTCGCCTGTGTGCCCGGCGCGCCGCCGCGGTCGGTGCCGATCCAGGCACGGCCGCGCGTGTCGATCGCAACCGTCTCCGGGTTCTCCAGCCAGGCGCTGCCGGCGGGCAGCCCGCCGCGGCCATATTGCGCCGAGACGGTCTGCGGGTCGCCGGCGGCGAACAGGGTGGAGACGGTGCCGGTCGCCGCCGCGTCGTCGCCACCATCCGGCGTCACCTCCAGCACGAAGCCAGCTGGGCGCCGGGCGCCGCCGCGGCAGACCATCAGCAGGCGCGGCTTGCGCGGGTCCAGCGCCAGGCCGCTCGGCATCGGGAAGACGGTGCCGGGGGTGGCGGCCTTGGCCACGCCGTTCATCTCCACCAGCTGCTGGGCCGCCGGCGGCGACCCGGCGCTGCCGACCGGCGCCCAGCTCAGCCGGCCCTGGGCATCCACCACCGCCACCGAGAGCGTGCCGTTGTCCAGCGCATCGGCGTCGGTCGCCGGGCCGGCGGAGACGAAGCGGACCAGGTGGCCATCGGCATCGCGGTTGACGCGGTAGATCACCGCCCGGCCATCGCGGCTCAGCGTGGCCACCACGTCGCCATGGTTCATCCGGCCGGGCGCGGTGCGCTTCACCGGCACCGAGCGCGGGTCGAGCGGGTCCAGCTCCACCAGCCAGCCGAACTGGGTCAGGCTTTCGCTGCCGGGGGTGATGGCGCCGAGCGTGGCGACCGCCGCGGCCGGGTTGCCCTCGGCCAGCAGCAGCGTGCCCCAGGGGGTGACGGTGCCGCCCTGCGGCGCCAGGATCCCGCGGGAGAAGCCGTTGGCGCCGCCGGCACCGCCAGCCGCCGCTTCCGCCGCCGGGCCGGAGATGCGCACCGGCGTGCCGCGATGCAGCCGGCGGTTCTGGTAGCCGCCATCCACCACGCCCCAGCGGCCGCGCTTTTCAATGTTCAGCAGGCTGGCGCCCTGCATGGCCGAGGCCATGGCCGCCGAGCCGCCGCGCGGGAAGGCCATGGCCGGGTCCACCGTGGGGTGGATCACCGCCAGCACGCCGCGCGGCACGCCATCGGCGGCGGTCGGCGCCTGGGCCATGCCGATGACCTTGGCGTCCCAGCCGAACTGGCCGGCGGCGGCCTCGGGGTCCTGGCCCTGCGGGTTCCAGCCCGGCGCGTCGAAGGCGACGCGGTCGCCCCAGCGCACCAGCGGGTCCCGCCGATAGCCCTGGGCGATGGTGTCGTCCTGCTTCATCGGCAGGGCCATGGGGGCGAGGTCGCTGCGGAAGACCTGGGCTTGCGCCAGCCCTGGCGCGGCGAGGCCCAGGGGGATCGCGGTTGCGGTGGCGGCGAGCAACTGGCGGCGAGAGGTCACGGGCGGGGCCTCATTCTTTCTCAACGGGAGGGGGTTCGTGTACCGAAACCGGTGGCAACGGGCCATCCCAACGTTCCACCTGCACCAGGCAGGATTGCGCCGAGGGGCCCTGGCCGAGGCGCGAGGTGCCGATGTCGTTGGTCAGCACGTTGGGGTTGCCATGCAGGCAGAGGCTGCCGGGTTGGCCCGGCACTTCCGGGTTGAACCAGGCGCCGGTGGCCATGGCGACGACGCCGCGCATCAGCCCCGGCGCCAGGCGCAGCCCGGCCAGGCAGGCGCCGCGGGCGTTGAACACGCGCACCACCATGCCTTCCTCCAGCGCGCGGGACTTGGCGTCCTCGGGGTGGAGCAGGATGGGTTCGCGGCCGTCGATCTTGTCCGCCGCCGAGACCCGGCCGGTATCCAGCTGGCCGTGCAGGCGCGTGGCCGGCTGGATGGTCAGCAGGTGCAGCGGATAGGCTTTTGCCAGCGGCGCCTTCAGCCATTCGCGCGGGGCGATCCAGACGGGATGGCCGGGGCAGTCGGCATAGCGGAAGCCGGCGATGGTCTCGCTGAACAGCTCGACCTTGCCGCTCGGCGTGTCCAGCGGGGCTGCCTCGGGGTCGGCCGCGAAGTCGGCGAACTGGGTGTATTCCTGGCCATTCGCCGGCTCCGGCACCTCGACATGGCCGAGCTTCCAGAAGCGGTCGAAGTCGGGGGCGTCGAAGCCCAGCCCGGCACAGCGCTGGCGCCAGGCTTCGTACATAAAGCGCAGCCAGGCACGCTCGTCGCGCTGTTCGGTGAAGCGGTCGCGGTAGCCCAGCGCGTCCGCGATATCGGCGAGCATGTCGACATCGTTGCGAGCCTTGCCCAGCGGCTTGATCGCCTGGTGCATGGCACCGACGAAGCGGTCCCGGCTGCTGCTGGCGATGTCGTTGCGTTCCAGCGTGGTGGTGGCGGGCAGCACGATATCGGCGTGCCGCGCCAGGCTGGTCCACCAGGGTTCCTGCACCACGATGGTCTCGGGCCGGCTCCAGGCGCGTTGCAACCGGTTGAGGTCCTGGTGGTGGTGGAACGGGTTGCCGCCGGCCCACCAGACCATGCGGATATCCGGCAGCACGATCTGCTGGCCGTTGAAGTCCATCAGCTCGCCCGGGCGCTCCAGCAGCTCCGTGATGCGGGCCACGGGGATGCTGAGGCCGACGGGGTTGCGAATGGCCGGGCCGGCCACCGCGGGCAGTTCCTGCCGCGGCGTGCCCATGCCGTTGATGCTGCCATAGCCGAAGGCAACGCCCAGCCCCGGCTTGCCGATGGTGCCGAGCATGGCGGCCAGGGCCACCAGCATCCAGTAGGGCTGCTCGCCGTAGTCGGCGCGTTGCAGGCTCCAGGCGGCGGTCAGCATGGCCGGGTTGACCGTCATCTCCAGCACCAGCTGGCGGATGCGCTGGGCCGGCACGCCGGTGATGCGCTCGGCCCATTCCGGCGTCTTGGCGATGCCGTCCTCGGCCTCGCCCACCACATAGGCGCGCAGCCGGTCGAAGCCGGTGGTGCAGCGGTTCAGGTAGCCTTCGTCGTAGCGGTGGCTGTCGATCAGCACATGCGCCATGGCCAGCATCATCGCCGTGTCGGTGCCGGGGCGGATGGGGATCCACTCGGCGTCCAGCTCGGCCTCGGTATCGCCCTGGAAGGGCGAGATGTTGACGAAGCGGACGCCGGCCTGCCTGGCCCGCTGCATGAGCAGCCGGTAGTCGTGCCGGCCGGCGCCGCCGGAGCTGACCAGGCCGTTCTTCGCCGCCAGCCCGCCGAAGCAGACCATGACGCGGGCGTAGCGGGCGATGGCGTGCCAATCCGTCACCCGGCCGAGCAATACCTCGTTGGTGCCGAGCACATGCGGCAGCAGGGTCTGCGCCGCGGCATAGGAATAGGAATGCACCGAGGAAGTGAAGCCGCCGCCCTGGCCAAGGAAGCGCTGCAATTGGGACTTGGCGTGGTGGTAGCGGCCGGCCGAGGACCAGCCATAGCTACCAGCAAAAATGCTGGTGTCGCCATGCTCGGCGCGGGTCTGCGCGAGTTCATCGGCCAGGATGCGCGTCACCCGGTCCCAGGAGACCGGCACGAAGGGATCGCCGCCGCGCAGCGCGCCGCGCCGCCTGCCCTGCAGCCAGCCGCGCCGGATATGGGGCTGGTCGATCCGCACCGGGGAATGGACGGCGTCCGCGGTGCTGTCCAGCAGGCTCGCGGGGTAGGGATCGTGTTCGAAACCGCGGGCACCGACCATTCGGCCGCCCTTCACCAGCGCTTCGAAATAGCCCCAATGCGCCGCGTGCGGCTTGATGTCGTACATGCACAACCCTGGTTGGCGGAGGAACCGCCATTCTGCCACCGCGGGGCCGGCGGCGCCATCCGCTCAGCCCTGCGCCACCAGGGCCATGCGCTCGGCCAGCGCGGCGATCTCGGCGGCGCTGGGCGGTGGCGTCGCCTGCTCGGGGTAGTCCGAGAGGTCGGTATCGAACAGGCTGGGCCGGTCGGCGAACCAGGTGTCGCGCACCACCTGGTTGCTGGCGGCGAAGCGGGCCAGGAAGCGGGCGGCTTCGGCCCGGGCGGGCCGCGCGCCGGGGCCGGGGTACTCGGTTTCCAGCACCTTCAGCAGCGCCGCCATGCCCGGCAGCGGCCAGGCTCCACCGGCGCCCTGCCCGACCAGCCAGGCCTCGGCCGCCGGGCCGAGCGAACGGTTGAGCCGGCGCGGCGGGTTCAACGGCAGCGGTGGCGCGCCAATGGCGTCCAGGAAGTCCTGCAGATGGGTCGCCTCGTCGGCCTGGTACAGCCGGGGCCGCAGCGCCGCGGCGCCGAAGACCTGGCCCCAGCGCTGCAGCAGCAGCGCGTGGTCCAGCAGCGCCAGCTGGCCGGGTTCGGTGGGAAACCAGGCGGCGGGCAGGCGGCCATGGCTGCGCAGCGAGGTATTGCGCGAGCTGATGACGACCTGGTCCTGGCGGCGGAGATAGACCAGCACCACCACCTGGGAGAAATGCGGCGCCAGCAGGTCGCGCAGGCGGGCCACTTCCTCCGGCGTGTGCAGGCGGCTCTGGCAATGCTCGTTGCTGAACAGCATGGTGTGGATACCAGCGGGTTGCCCGCCCAGCAGCATCGCCAGCCGCGCCGGCAGCCAGGCGCGCAGCCCGGCCAGGCCCTGCGGTTCGTCCAGCATGCCCAGCAGGTCCCGCACCATCATCTCGCGTCCGGCATAGGCCGCCAGCGCCACGTGGTTGGACCCACCCAGGCCACGCGGCACGCCGAAGCCGGCGGCGGCCAGCGCGGCGCGGTTGGCCTCCAGCAGCCACTGGATCGAGGTGGAGCCGGTCTTCTCGCCGCCGATATGCAGGATGGCGCGCATTCAGGGCACCGGCGGCCAGGGGGCGCGGCCGGCCAGGGAGAGCAGGGTCCAGGCCCAGAAGGCGCCGGCGGCGGTCAGCAGCACCGGCGGCAGCAGCAGCAGGCATTGCGCCAACAGCGCCAGGGCGAAGAACAGGCTGCCCTGCATCAGGCTGTCGCGGGTCAGCGAGAGCAGCGGCAGCCGCTCCCCGGGGTCCAGCGCCAGCAGCCCGGCCCAGCAGGCGGCCCAGGCCAGCGGATGCACCGCCAGCAGCGCCAGGATCGGCCCCTGAACCGGGTGCGGCAGGCCGAAGACAGGGTCGTTGCGCCGGGCCTTCTCGATCCGGGTACGGATGGTGGTTTCTTCCGCCTCGTGCCGCGCGCTTGCCTGCCGGGCACCGGCCCCGGTCGCCCCTTCGCTCTCGGTCATGCTTGCCTCCGGCCCCACGCCTGCACGGACATGATAGCGCAACCCTGGCCGGCTGCACCCACCCGGGCGTAAGGTTTGGTCGCACCCTGCCGGAGACCGTGTCGATGACCCCGCCCCGCAATTCCACCGCCGCCCGCGACATCGCGGCCGTGCTGCACCCCAACACCGACGCGAAGGCGCACCTGACGGTGGGGCCGGTGGTCATCAGCCGTGGTCAGGGCGTGCGGGTCTGGGACGACCAGGGCAAGGAGTACATCGAAAGCGTCGCCGGCCTGTGGTGCGCCAGCCTGGGCTTCGACAATGAACGCCTGGTGCAGGCCGCGGCCACCCAGATGCGCAAGCTGCCCTTCTACCACGCCTTCGGCGGCAAGTCGCACGATCCCCTCGTGGACCTGGCCGAGATGGTGCTGGAGCGCGCCCCGCCTTCGACCGCAGGCCGGCCGATGAGCCCCACGGCCGCAGGCCGACCAATGAGCAAGGTGTTCTTCGCCAATTCGGGGTCCGAGGCGAATGACAGCGCGATCAAGATGATCTGGTACATGAACAACGCGCTGGGCCGGCCGGCGAAGAAGAAGATCATCGCGCGGATCAAGGGCTACCACGGCATCACCCTGGCTAGCGCCTGCCTGACCGGCCTGCCGGCGAACCACAAGCTGTTCGACCTGCCGCTGCCGGGCTTCCACCACGTCTCCACGCCGCACCATTACCACGGCGCCAACCCCGGCGAGAGCGAGGCCGACTACGCCACCCGCCTGGCGCAGGAGATCGACGACCTGATCGTGCAGGAGGGCCCGGAGACGGTCGCCGCCTTCTGGGCCGAGCCCGTCATGGGCGCCGGCGGCGTGATCGTGCCGCCCGCCACCTACTTCGAGAAGGTGCAGGCCGTGCTGCGCAAGCACGACGTGCTGTTCGTGGCCGATGAGGTGATCTGCGGGTTCCACCGCACCGGCAACTACTGGGGCTGCCAGACCTTCGGCATCCAACCGGATATTCTTGTCTGCGCCAAGGCGCTCAGCGCGTCCTTCCTGCCGATCTCGGCGGTGGTGATCAACGAGCAGGTGTTCCAGGGCATCTGCGAAGGCTCCTCCTCGGTGGGCACCTTCGGCCACGGCTTCACCTATTCCGGCCATCCGGTGCCGGCAGCGGTCGCGATCGAGACGCTGAAAATCTACGACGAGATGGATATCGGCGGGCATGTCGCCCGCGTCGGGCCGCATCTGCAGCGCCAGTTGCGGGAACGCTTCGCCGGCCATCCGCTGGTGGGTGAAGTCCGCGGCGTCGGCCTGATCGCCGGCATGGAGCTGGTGGCGGACAAGGCCACGCATGGCAACTTCTCGCCCACCGCCAAGGTCGGCCCGCGGCTGATGAAGCTGGGCGAGCAGCATGGCGTCATCCTGCGCGCCATGACCAACGACGTGATCGGCTTCTCGCCGCCGCTGATCATCACGGAAGCCGAGGTGGACGAGATGCTGGACCGCGTCGGCCGCGCCTTGGACGAGCTGACGGTGCAGCTGCGCCGCGAGAGCATCGCCGCCGTCTGATACCCGAGGGCTGCTGGTCCGGCCACCTTCCCGCGACAGGGCTTCGACTCAGCGCGGGCTGGTGGCCTCGACCGACAGCATGGCCAGCGGCAGCCAGAAGAACACGTAGTGGGCGTTGTAGTAGCCGAAGGGACTTGGCTCGAACGCGAAGTAGACCGCGGAGAACGCCATCATGGCCCGGGCCCAGCGCGGGCCCGGCAGGGCAGCCGCGGGGGTGGCGCGCAGCAGCCGCAGCCAGCCCGCCAGCGCCAGCGCCGCGAAGGGCAGGCCGAAATACAGCGCCAGCCCCAGCACCGCATTCTGCGGGTTGTTCAGCCAATCGGCCCCCAGCCGATAGGTGACGCCAAGGCCCGCCAGGGGATGCGTGGCGATCAGCGCGGCCGAGCGCGACCATAGGTCCTGGCGCAGGCTCGGGCGGCAGGCCAGCAACTCATCCGTGCAGAACAGGTCGCGCAGCACGCCCTCGGCCGGCACCAGGCAGCTGGCAGCCAGGAACAACAGCGGCGGCAGCCACCAGCGCCAGGCCCGCATGGGCGCCAGCAGCAGCGCAAGGCCGGCGAGGAAGCCCAGCAACGGCCCGCGGCTCTGGGTCAGCAGCATGGCCAGGAAAATGGCGACCAGCCCGGCCAGGGCCGCCGGCGCGGCCAAGGCCCTGCCACGCCACAGCGCCACCCCGGCCAGCCCCGCCGCCGCCAGCGCCGCCGCCGCGGGAATGGGGTTGTGCGCGCGGCCCAACGGGATCAGCCGCTCCGCCCCGGCCAGGCCTTGCGCCAGGAACCAACCGGACGAAACCGCGGCCGATGCGGCGCCGGCCAGGAACAGCCAGCGCAGCAGGCGTTCCGCCGGCCAGCGGCGCAGCAGCAGGCAGGCCACCACCAGGCAGGCCGCCGCCAACGCCAGCAGCCAGGCCCCGCGCCCGGCGGCAGCCATGGTCACCGCCGGCGAGACCAGGCCGCCGACCAACACCACCACCACCCCGCCGCCCAGCCAGCGCAACAGCCCGTAGCCCAGCCGAGGCGCCAGCACGCCGCCGGCCAGGGCCGCCACGGCCAGGATGGCCAGCCCGGCTGCCACCACCTCCCCCAGCGGCCGCCAGCCAAGCAGGTACATGTTGCCCAGCAGCAGCAGCGCCAGCGGCGGAGCCAGCCGTTCCGCCAGCGCCCCCAGGCGCCCCCCCTGGCTTACCCCTTGGCCCGCTGCCCGGGCGTACCAGGCGGCCATTACGCGTCCAGCCGGTCCAGCAGGGCGAGCACCTCGGCGGGGTCGATGGTGAAGCTCTGGTCCGCCCCTTCCGGCCCGCCATAGGCCGAGACATAGTCCAGCCCGGCGCAGGCGGCCCAGAACAGCCCCGTGGTCTTGCGCGCGTTGCCGGCCTGAAGCTCCACCACCCTGGCGCCGGGGCGGGCGAAGATCAGGTTGGCCAGGCCGGCACCATGCACCCCGACCATGGTCTGGAAGCCGCCGAACACGGCCAGCTGCTCCGCGTGGTTGCCCCAGCTGGACTCGAAGATGTGCCAGCCGCGGTCGCGCAGCGCCTCGATCAGGGCGGCTTCGCCGGCAACCTGGCGCAGCTTCACCGCGCCGCGCTGGAAATAAACTTTGGGGTGGGCGACCGCCGGCGGGGCGCCCGCGTCATCGGCCGCCATGAAGATCCGCCGCAGCGTGTCGGTCGCTTCCGGCATGCCGTATTTGTGCTCGCCGCTCGCCACCAGCACCTCCCCCTGCAGCCAGGATTCGCAGATGGCGCTGTCCTCATGGGTCAGGCGCACCACGTCCCGCGCCAGGCCAAGCCGCAACATGCCTTCCACGAAGCGGACGGAGACCGGGTTGTCGCGGGCGGCGACCACCATCGTCACGGGGTTCTCGGGCGTCACCAGCCCCTGCTGCACGGCAAGGGCGATCGGCCCCAGCACATCGGTCAGCAGGTGGCCGTAATGCTTCATGTAGAGGAAGCCCATCGCCCGGCCGGCGATCTCGATGGGCGGCTTGCGGAAGGGCCGCGGCCGGGTGACCGCCCAATTGGTGTTGCCGCGCCGCTCATGGCTGACGATCCGGCCGATGCCGCGGTCCACCGGCATGATGATGCGGCCGGGCACGTAGATGTCGCGCGCTTCCCACAGCATGCGCCGGATCATCGGATAGGGCGGCACGCCGGCCCCGGTCAGCGGGTGTTCGCGGTTGAACTGCTGGTTGCGGGCCAGTTCCTCGGCGTAGCGCGGCGCCGCCATCGGCGAGGCGATGGACGTGTCGTGCAGCATCTGGACGTTGGGCGGCGGTGCATAGGCCGGGAAGAAATCCAGCGCCCGGGCCATGGCCGGGCTGCCACGCGTCAGCAGGGAGCACAGCGCGTGGGCCTTCGGCTTGAGGTCGTAGAGACGCTTCAACCCGCTGCGATGCCGCGCCATGGAGATGACCTCATGATGTGGCCGCAACCTGGCCGTGGGGGTAGCCTCAGTCGACCGCTGGCCTCAGCGCGCCCGGGCGATGCAGAACTCGACGATGCCGGCCAGCGCCCGGCGTTCGGCGCCATCCGGGAAGCTGGCCAGCGCGGCCAGCGCGGCATCGCCATAGTCGCGGGCGCGCAGGATCGTGTCCTCCAGCGCGCGGTGCCGGGCGATCAGCGCCTGGGCCTGCGGCAGGTCGGCCTCGGTCTGGTCGCGGTCTTCCAGCACGCGGCGCCAGAACACCCGCTCCTCCTCGGTGCCGCGGGCGAAGGCCAGCAGCACCGGCAGGGTGATCTTGCCCTCGCGGAAGTCGTCGCCGACGGTCTTGCCCAGCTGTTCCTGCGCGGCCGAATAGTCCAGCGCGTCGTCCACCAGCTGGAAGGCGATGCCGAGGTTGCGGCCGTAGCTGTCCATGGCTTCCTCGGCCGGCATCGGCTGCTCGGCCACCACAGCGCCAACACGCGTGGCGGCGGCGAACAGCGCCGCGGTCTTGCCGTGGATCACCTCCAGGTATTGCTGCTCGGTGGTGCCGGTGTCGTTCTGGGTGACCAGCTGCAGCACCTCGCCTTCCGCAATGGTGGCGGAAGCGGCCGAGAGGATGGCCAGCACCTTCAGGTTGCCGTCCTCGACCATCAGCTCAAAGGCGCGGGCGAACAGGAAATCCCCCACCAGCACGCTGGCCTGGTTGCCGAACAGCGCATTGGCGCTGGCCTGGCCGCGGCGCAGCGCGCTTTCATCCACCACGTCGTCGTGCAGCAGGGTGGCGGTGTGGATGAACTCCACGCAGGCGGCCAGCTTCACATGGCGTTCGCCGCCATAGCCGCACAGCCGCGCCGCCGCGAGGGTGAGCAGCGGCCGCAGCCGCTTGCCGCCGGCGGCGACGATATGCGCTGCCAGTTGCGGAATCAGCGCAACCGGGCTCTGCATGCGCTGGACGATCAGGCGGTTGCACGCCTCAAGGTCCTCGCGCACGAGATCGGTAAGGGCCGTCAGCGCGTCCTCGGCGCCCGGCACGGCAGGCTGTTGGCCCGGTAGCGCGTCCACGTTGCTTGACCCTGGCATGGGGGGCGGGAACATAACGGCGCACCCGCCCGGCGGCAAGCCAAGGCAAACCAAGGATTTCACCAGGCCATGCATGTGCTTGTGGTTGACAGCGACCCGATCCGCATCGGCTTCCTCGCGGCGCTGCTGCGCGATGCCGGCGTGGCCTGCCAGGTGCTGGACGAACATATCAGCGCGCTGGAGGGCGGGATCGGCGCCTTTCCGCGCCGGCTGGCGGTGCGCCAGGCCGATGCGGACCGCGCCCTGCGGCTGCTGCGGGAGGCCGGCGAGGCGTGAGCGACACTACGGAGGACCATCTGCTGGGCGGCCGGGTGCGGCTGCGCCAACCGGTTGCCGGGCAGTTGCGCGCCGGGCTGGACGCGGTGCTGCTGGCCGCCGCCCTGCCCGCCCGCCCCGGCCAGCGCGTGCTGGAAGCCGGCTGCGGCAGCGGCGCGGCCATGCTGTGCCTGGCGGCAAGGGTGCCCGGGCTGGCGCTGCTGGCGGTGGAGCGCGACGCCGGGATGGCGGCGCTGGCGGCCGAGAATGCCGCCTTGAACGGCCAGGCGGCCGAGGTGGTCACCGGGGATGTCGCCGACCTGGCGCTGGCACGGCGCCTGGGCCCCTGGGACCACGCCATGGCCAACCCGCCCTACTGGCCCGCCGGCACCGCGCCGCCGGCGCCTGGCCGGGCCGCCGCCACGCATGAACAGGGGGCAGGGCTGGGGCAATGGGCCGGCTTCCTGGCGGCCGGGCTGCGGCATGGCGGCTGGCTGGCGCTGGTGCTGCCGGCGGCCCGATTCGACGCCGGGGCCGCGGCCCTGCGCGCCGCCGGCTGTGGCGGGGTAACGCTGCTGCCGCTGTGGCCGCGGGTGGCGACGCCGGCCAAGCGGGTGCTGCTGCTGGCGCGCAAGGGAGGCCGCGGCCCGGCGCGGGTGCTGCCCGGCCTGGTGCTGCATGAGGCCGATGGCGCCTGGACCCCGGCCGCGGCCGCGGTGTTGCAGGAGGCTGCGCCGCTGGGGCCGGGGCCGGGGCCGCACGATGCCGCATGACGCGGCGAAAATTCCGTGGTCGACTTGAACCGGGCCAGATGATACCCAGGCTGGCATATAATTCGAAGCAGAAACCAAGACGGGGAGCCCGCCGCGAAGCTGCGGGGCTTCCAGGTTCAAGGGGAGCAGGATGCCGGTTCCGCGGGTGAATGTGTTGCCGGATGGGGAGCGCTGGAAAGTTCGGTACAATTTCTACAGCAAATTCTACCCGACCCGGCAGGAGGCCATCAGGTCAGCGATCGACATGGCCCATGCCGCGGCGCAGTTGCAGCAGGACGCCGAGGTGCTGGTGCAGGAAGGCGACGGCCCGGCGACGGTCATCTGGGTCGCCAGCCGCGACAGCTACCCGCCGCCGGAAGGCTGGCCCGCGGACTGAGGCGGCGACGCCCGACGCGGGCATCCGCGCCGCCCGGTCAGCCGCCTTCGCGCAATTCCGGGTGGCGCAGGTGCCACAGCCGCTCATGCGCGGCCACCAGGCTTTCCATGTTGCGGCGCCGATTGGTGTCCGGCGAAACCGGGCGCCGGGTCAGCATCATCTCGAGGATGCGCAGCAGCTGCTCGGCAACCTCGAAATCACCCTGGTCGCAGGCGTGATGAAAGGCGATCAGGATCTTGTCGGAGAGCCGGCGGCTGTGGCGTGGCGCACCTGCGGATCGGGTATCGCGCAGGGCATCCAGGTCCTGGTCGTCATCAGCCATGCGCAATCCCCTGCCCCGCCAGCGCACCGTCACCATGCGCACCCAGCAGGTGCATGCCGTGGTCTCGCGCCACGAGAATAGCTACCGAATCGATCACTCGCAAACCCCTGGTAGTCTTCATGCGCCAGCAGCGCGCGTTAGTTGTATCCGAACCGCTGCGGCAATGTCGTCCGGACTGGCTTCCGGGCGGAACAGGGAACGCACCCGCCCGTCCGGACCAACCAGGTAGACGAAGCTGGAATGGTCCATCAGATAGTCGCCCGCTTCCGCCCGGTTCACCCGGGAAAAGTAGACGCGATACCGCCGCGCCGCTTCCGCCACCTGCTCCGGCGACCCGGTAAGGCCGATCATCCTGGGGTGGAAGCGGGAGACATAATCCGCCAACTGGGCGGGCGTGTCACGCTGCGGGTCGATGGTAACCAGCGCCGGGACCAACTTTTCCGCAAGCGGCCCCAGGCTGTCGACGGCGGCGGCGATGGTGCCGAGTTCGGTCGGGCAGACATCCGGGCAATAGGTGTAGCCGAAATACACCAGCATCCAGCGGCCGGCGAAATCGCGTTCGGTCACCGTGCGGCCGGTTTGGTCCACCAGGGTGAAGGCGCCGCCCAGCGACAGGCCCTGCGGCAGTTGCAGGCCGCCCAGGTTGGCGCCGCCGGTCGGCGCGGTGCCGAACAGCAGGGCCAACCGGCCGGCGAAGGCATCGCCCAGGCTTTCGCCCGGCGCCCGCGTCACCCAGGCAAAGGCCCAGGTGCCGCCAAGCAGCAGTACCAGCAACAGCGCGAGAAGTCTGACCAGGCGAAGCATGCCGGCTTGATACCCCCGCCGGCGCCAGGCCGGCTACAGGCAATCGCGCAGGATTGCCCCGGCTACATGCGACCCGGCCGGGCCTCCACCAGCGCGGCCTCGGTGCCGGAGGACCAGGCGTCCTCCCAGCTGCCGGCGGTGCTGGCCTTGGAATACTCGGTCGAGCGGTTCTCGAAGAAGTTGGTGTGTTCCACCGCGTTCAGCATCTCGTCCAGCCAGGGCAGCGGGTTCTTGTCGATGTGGAACAGCGGTTGCAGGCCCAGCTGCTGCAGGCGGCGGTCGGCGATGAAGCGGATGTAGAGCTTGGTATCCGCCCCGTTCAGCCCCTCGACGCCGCCGAGTTCGAACGCCAGGTCGATGAAGGCGTCCTCGTGGTCCACGATGGTGGCGCAGACCAAATAGAGGTCGCGCTGGAACTCCTCGGTCCAGACTTCCGGGTTTTCCTGCACGAAGGTGCGGAACAGCTTGATGATGCTGTCGCAGTGCAGGCTCTCGTCGCGCACGCTCCAGCTGACGATCTGGCCCATGCCCTTCATTTTATTGAAGCGCGGGAAGTTCATCAGGATCGCGAAGCTGGCGAACAGTTGCAGCCCCTCGGTGAAGGCCCCGAAGGCGGCCAGGGTCTTGGCGATCTCGGTCTTGTTGCTGACCGAGAAGTTCTGCATGTAGTCGTACTTGTCCTTCATCTCCTTGTACTTGAGGAAGGCGCTGTACTCGATCTCCGGCATGCCCACCGTGTCCAGCAGATGGGAATAGGCGGCGATGTGGATGGTCTCGATGTTGCTGAAGGCGCTGAGCATCATCAGCACCTCGGTCGGCTTGAACACCTGTGAATACTGCTTCATGTAGCAGTTGTTCACTTCGACGTCGGCCTGGGTGAAGAAGCGGAAGATCTGCGTCAGCAGGTTCTTCTCACCGGGGCTGAGGTTCTTCTGCCAATCCTTGACGTCATCGGCCAGCGGCACTTCTTCCGGCAGCCAGTGGACGCGCTGCTGGGTCAGCCAGGCGTCATAGGCCCAGGGGTAGCGGAACGGCTTGTAGACCGGGTTGGCAGTCAGCAGGTCGGCACGGACCGGATATTCATCAGGGGAGTGAACGCCGTCGGGCATGAGTGCTGTTTCCAGTGAATGAGAAAGCCGGGACTCGAAGACCATCGCCCCGCCGGGAGGCTAAGGGTGTGGCGGCACCAGGGTTGCGCAAGGGGTGGCATCAACCTGGCTGGCCAGCCTTTGCCGCATCCGAAACCCCCAACCACCCCGCGCAGCCGGAAGCCCAGCCGAGCAAGGCCAACTCTGACCGCGACACACAACATGCTGCGGTCTGCGCGGCTTCGTCAACCCATATGTGGTGCCGGCCGTGCCTAGACGCCAGGCTTGCGGCTGCGCACTTCCACCCCGGCCCAGCCTTCCATCACCTTGATCAGGTTGGTGAAATCCTGGCTGCCCAGGCCCTGCTGCTCGCCCAGGCGCCACAGCGTGCCGACCTGGCGATGCACCCACATCGGCACCGCCCGCGCCTCGGCCTCGGCCAGGCCCAGTTCCACGTCCTTCAGCATGGTGGTCAGGCTGGCACCGTGGTTGAAGCGGCCGGTCAGCACCGAATTCGGCACTTTTGTCAGGGTGGCGCTGTTCTGGCCGGTGGAGACGTTCAGCATCGCCACCATCTGGTCGGGGTCCAGCCCGCCCTTGGCGCCCAACACCAGGGCCTCGAACGCGGTTGCCATGTTGGCGGCGTTGATCAGGTTGTTGACCAGCTTCATCAACTGGGCCTGGCCGGGCTGGTCGCCCAGTTCGAACACGGTGCGGCCGACCTGGCGCAGCAGCGGCACCACCTGGGCGCGGACCTCCGGCGGGGCGGCACAGAGCATGGTCAGCGTGCCCGCGCGGGCGCCGGTGGGGCCGCCGCTGATCGGGCAATCCGCCAGCGCGATGCCGCTGGCGGCGACGGTCAGGCGGACCTGCTCCAGCGCCGCGCTGCCGATGGTGGACATCTCGACATAGAGCTTGACCGCGCTGCCGGCGGCGACCTGCCGGGCCACGGCTTCGCTGGTGGGGCCATTGGGCAGGCAGGCGAAGACCAGCGGGGCGGCGTTGGCCACCGCGGTGGCGCTGGCATGGCCGGTGGCGCCTCGGCTGAGGAAAGCCGCCATCGCGCCGGCATTGGGGTCATGGACATGCAGCGCGTGGCCGGCGGCCTGCAGGCGTTCCGCAATGGCCGAGCCCATCTGGCCCAGGCCGAGAAAACCGAGTTCCATCGCAACCTCCCCACCACGCGGCATTGGCCGAAGGTTCTGCCCCTTCCGGCCGAAAAGGCAAAGAGCGGCATGCGGTCTTGCAACTGGACTTCGGCGGCGCCGTGGCGCTAAGTGACGATTGACAGAATCAGTCAGACGTAAAGCATGACCGAGCCAAACGCCTCAGAGCAGACCCGCCTCCGTATCGCCGATGTGGCCGAGCGGTTGTTCCGCACCATGGGCTACCAGAAGACCGCGGTGGCCGACATCGCCCGCGAACTGGGCATGTCGCCGGCCAATATCTACCGCTACTTCCCCTCCAAGAGCGCCATCAACGAGACCATCGCCGACCGGCTGCTGGACGGCCTGGCCAGCGCCGGCGAGGCGATCGCCGCCCGCCCGGGCAGCGCCGAGGCGCGGCTCTTCGCCCTCGCAGAACATTTCCGCGCCTCCGAGATCGAGCTGTTCTTCACCGAGCGCCGCATGCACGACATGGTCAGCGTCGCCATGACCGAGCATTGGGGCGTGATCGAGCGCTTCATCGGCCGCTACCGCGCCATGGTGGCGGCGGTGGTGGCGGAGGGGATGCAGCGCGGCGAGTTCGCCGCCGGCGACCCGGCCCTGGCGGCGGACGCCTTCAAGCACGCCATGCTGGCCTGGCACCACCCGGTGATGGTGCAGGAATGCCTGCGCATGGGAATCGCGGCCGAGCAGATGGCCGCCAGCATGGAGACCACGCTGCGCCTGCTGGTCGCCGGCCTGAAGCATGGTGTTGACTGACCACTGTTGATTTTCGAAAATCATCACTCCATATTCGTGCGGCACGGAGACCTCCCATGCCGCATCGCTTCCTGCTTCCCCTCCTCGCCACCCTGGCCGCGCTGCCGGCCGCCGCCCAACCGGTGGACCCACCGCGCGCGGTGCAGGTGGTGCTGTTCCACCCCGCGCCGACCGAGGCGCAGACCCAGCTGACCGGCGTGGTCCGCGCCCGGCGCGAGGCGGATCTCGGCTTCCGCGCCGGCGGGCGGATCGCCCAGCGCCTGGTGAACCTGGGCGAGCGGGTGGAAGCCGGGCAGCCCCTGGCGCGGCTGGACCCCAGCGACCTGGCCCTGGCGGCGCGCTCGGCCGAAGCCGACCTGGCCGCCGCCCGGGCACAGGCGCAGCAGGCGAACAACGACGCCAACCGTTCCGCGCAACTGCTGGCCGCCGGGCATGTGGCGCCGGCCTTCAACGACCAGCGCCAGGCGGCCGCCTCGGCGGCGCGGGAGAAGGTGAGCAGCGCCGAGGCGTCGTTGGCCCTGGCGCGCAACCGGCTGGGCTATGCGGTGCTGCTGGCGCCCGAAGCCGGGCTGGTGACGGCGGTGCTGGCCGAGGCCGGCCAGGTGGTGGCCGAGGGCACGCCGGTGCTGCGCCTGGCCAATCCTGGGGAACGCGAGGTGCTGGTGCAGGCGCCGGAAGCCCTGCTGGCCCGGCTGCCCGAGCCCGGCACCCGCGCCACCTTCTGGGCGCGGCCCGCGGAAGCCCTGCCAGTGCGGCTGCGCGAGGTGGCCGGCCAGGCCGATGCCGGGCTGCGCACCTATGCCGCGCGGTTCAGCATTCCGGAGGCGCCGGACTGGGTGCAGTTGGGCATGACCGCGACGATCCGGCTTTCCGCCCGCGGGCCGGAGGCGGCGCGGGTGCCGCTGACCGCCCTGCATGACCGCGGCCAGGGCCCGATGCTGTGGGCGCTGGAGGGCGAGGACCGCCTGCGCGCGGTGCCGGTGCAGGTGCTGGCGCTGGCGGAGACCACCGCCACCGTGACCGCCGCGCTGCCGGAGGGCACCCGCGTGGTAGCGCTGGGGCCGCAGCTGCTGGCGCCGGATACGCGGGTGCGCGTGGTCTCCACCCGGCTGGCGGGGAGCCTGCGGTGATGGCGGCACCACGCTTCAACCCCTCGGAAGCCGCCATCCGCAATGGCGCGCTGACGCTGTTCGCCATCATCCTGGTGCTGGTCGCCGGCGCCATGGCCTGGCTGCGGCTGGGCCGGGCGGAGGACCCCTCCTTCACGCTGAAGGTGATGATCGTCTCGGTCGGCTGGCCCGGCGCCACCGCCGGCCAGGTGCAGGACCAGGTGCTGGACCGCATCGAGGGCAAGCTGCAGGACCTGCCCTACCTGGACGTGTTGCAGACCTACGCCCGCCCCGGCAGCGGCACCATCACCGTGCTGCTGCGCGACGACACGCCGCCGCCCCGGGTGCAGGACCTCTGGTACCAGGTGCGCAAGAAGGTCGGCGACATGCGCCACCTGCTGCCGGCGGGCGTGCAGGGGCCGTTCTTCAACGACGAGTATTCCGACGTCTACTCGGCCGTCATCGCCCTGACCGGCGCCGACAATGCCGAGCTGGCACGCCAGGGCGAGGCGCTGCGCGTCCGCCTGCGCCGGCTGCCCGGCGTGGAGAAGGTGGTGCTGGATGGCGAGCAGCCACAGCAGGTGCGGGTGGAGGTCAGCCACACCCGGCTGGCGACGCTCGGCATCACGCCGCAGGCGGTGCTGGACGCGCTGGCGCGGCAGAACCCGGTGCAGCCCAGCGGCACGGTCGAGACCGGCAGCACCCGCATCAACCTGCGCCTGCCGGATGGGCTGGACGGGCTGGCCAGCATCGCCGCGGTGCCGATTCCGCTGAACGGCGCCAGCATCCGCCTCGGCGATATCGCGGTGATCTCGCGCGGCGTGCAGGACCCGCCCAGCACCGCCATCCGCTTCCGCGGCCAGGGCGCGGTGATGATCAGCGTGGTGAAGGAAAAGGGCGTCGACGTGCTGCGGCTCGGTGCCGCCTTGCAGGCGGAGCTGGCGGCGATCCGCCGCGACCTGCCGGCCGGGCTGGAGCTGAGCCTGGTTTCCGACCAGCCGCATATCGTCAAGGAGAGCGTGGACGAGTTCCTGGTCAAGCTCGGCGCCGCGCTGGGCGTGGTGCTGGTGGTGTCCTTCCTGTCGCTGGGCTTGCGGGCGGGGGTGGTGGTGGCGCTCTCGGTGCCGCTGACGCTCTCCATGGCGCTCGGCTTCATGCTGTGGCGCGGGACCGAGCTGGAGCGGATTTCGCTCGGCGCGCTGATCCTGGCGCTGGGGCTGCTGGTGGATGACGCGATCATCGCGATCGAGGCCATGCTGGTGAAGCTGGAGGCCGGCTGGGACCGGCTGCGCGCCGCCGGCTTCGCCTGGACCAGCACGGCGGGGCCGATGCTGACGGGCACGCTGATCACGGTGGCCGGCTTCATCCCCGTGGGCTTCGCGCAATCCACCTCTGGCGAATATGCCGGCGGCATCTTCTGGGTGGTCGGCGCGGCGCTGGTGGGCAGCTGGGTGGTGGCGGTGGTGTTCACGCCCTACCTGGGTGCCGCGCTGCTGAAGGTGAAGCCGCATGCCGGGCACGAGGCCTACCAGGGCTTCACCTCGCGCATGCTGCGGGCGGCCGTCAGCTGGTGCGTCGGGCATCGCGGCCTGGTGCTGGGGCTGACGCTGCTGGTGATGCTGGGCGGTTTCGCCGGCATGGGCGCGGTGAAGAAGCAGTTCTTCCCCATCTCCCAGCGGCTGGAATTGCTGGTGGACGTGAACCTGCGCCAGGGCGCCAGCTTCGCCGCCACCGAAGCCGTGCTGAAGCGCCTGGAACAGCTGGTGGAGGGCGATGCCGATGTGCGCCACCACGCCACCTATCTGGGCGCCGGCGCGCCGCGCTTCTTCCTGGCGCTGAACCCGGACCTGCCGAACGAGGCCTTCGGCAAGCTGATCATCGAGACCACCGACATCGAGGCGCGCGAACGGCTGCGCGACCGACTGCTGGCGCTGGTCGCCGAGGGCGCCTTCCCCGAGGCGCGGGTACGGGTTTCGCGGCTCGATTTCGGGCCGCCGGTCAACTACCCCGTGCAGTTCCGCCTGCTGGGGGAAAGCCCCGATGTGCTGCGGCGGCTGGGCGATGAATGGGTGACGACGCTGCGTGGCGTGCCCGGCATCCGCGATGCACAGCTGGATTGGAGCGAGCGCACGCCCAGCATGCGGCTGGAGTTGGACCTGGAGCGGATTGCGCAGCTCGGCCTCTCGCCACAGGCCGTCGCGACCAGCACCGGCGCGCTGCTGTCGGGCGCCGTGGCGACGCAGCTGCGCGAGGGCAATCGCCTGGTGGATGTGGTGTTGCGCACGCCGGCCGAGGAACGGCTGGGCCTGGCGGCGCTGGCCGACCTGACCCTGGCCACGTCGCTGGGGCCGGTGCCGCTTTCCCAGGTGGCGCGGCTGGTGCCGGAGAGCGAGGAGCCGATCCTGTGGCGGCGCAATCGCCAGGCCGTCATCACCGTGCGCGCCGAGGTGGCGCCAGGCTTGCAGGCCCCCGATGTGACCAACGCCGCGCTGCCGGTGCTGGCGCCGCTGGTGCAGGCGCTGCCGGTTGGCTACCGCATGGAGGTCGGCGGCGCGGCCGGCGAAAGCGGCAAGGCCAATGCGTCGCTGTTCGCGCTGTTCCCGGTGATGCTGGCGGTCATGATGGTGCTGCTGATGCTGCAGCTGCGGCGCTTCGGCCCGGCCTTCCTGGTGCTGGCCACGGCGCCGCTGGGCATTCCCGGCGCCGCCGCCGCGCTGCTGCTGCTGGATGCGCCCTTCGGCTTCGTGGCGCTGCTGGGGGTGATTGCGCTGGCCGGCATGATCATGCGCAACACGCTGATCCTGGTGGACCAGGTGCGGCAGGACCTGGAAGCCGGGCATACGCTGCGCGAGGCGATTGTGGAGAGCACGGTGCGGCGGTCTCGCCCGGTGCTGCTGACCGCGCTGGCGGCGATCCTCGCCTTCATCCCGCTGACCCACAGCGCCTTCTGGGGGCCGATGGCGATGGCGATGATCGGCGGGCTGACGGTCGCCACCGTGGCGACGCTGTTCGTGGTGCCGGCGCTGTACGGGCTGGCGCTGCGGCGGGCCGCCCCGGCCCCGCCGCCGGTGGCGGTGGACGGCCTGCGCCTGCCGGGGACGCCGGCCGAGGCGTGAGCCAGGGCCGCCTGGCCGCCACAGCCCCGGGAATCGGCGGCCGCGGGGCTTCGATCCGCACCGCCATTCGCAATCAGGCGGAACGGCACGCCGAGGCCACCCGGCGGTCCGTCGCCCGCAAAAGCCTGGATTTGGGGCTGCGGCATGTCAGCCGTGGTTACCAGAAGGCGATGCAGGCGGCAGGCACGGGGTTGGTCGACGGGCGCAGGCCCCGCTAGGCTGTGCTGCACAAGGCGCCGGCAAGGCGCGGCAGGAGGAACGCAGCATGGACTTCAACGGCAAGGTGGCGGTGGTCACCGGGGGCGGCAACGGCATTGGCCGCGCGGTGGCGCTGGGCTTCGCCCGGCACGGCGCCCGCGTGGTGGTGGTGGACCGGGACGCCGAGGGCGCCGCCGCGGTGGCCGCCGAGATCGGCCAGGCCGCCCTGGCCTGCCCCGCGGACGTCACCCGTTCGGCCGATGTGCAGCGCTACGTGCAGGCGGCGCTGGACCGCTTCGGCAGCATCGACTGCTTCCACAACAATGCGGGCATCGAGGGCAAGGTGGCGCCCACCGCCGAATACGACGAGGCGGTGTTCGACGCCGTGATGGGCGTGAACGTGAAGGGCGTGTTCCTGGGCCTGCGGCACGTGCTGCCGGTGATGCTGCGCCAGCAGCGTGGCGCGGTGGTCAACACCGCTTCCATCGCCGGGCTGGTCGGCACCGTCGGCATGCCGGCCTATGTCGCCTCCAAGCATGCGGTGATCGGGCTGACCAAGGTGGCCGCCGGCGAGGTGGGGCCGCAGGGCGTGCGGGTGAACGCGATCTGCCCCGGCCCCATTTCCACGCGCATGGTGCAGGACATCGCCCGCCAGGTTTCGCCGAACAACCCGGAAGGCGTGGAGGAGCGCTATTCGGCCGGCCTGCCGCTGCGGCGCTACGGCACGGCGGAGGAGGTGGCCAACCTGGTGCTGTTCCTGTGTTCCGACCTGGCCAGCAACATCACCGGCGCGCAATACGTGGTGGATGGCGGCCGCACCGCGGTGCCGGTGGGTATTTCCCAGCGATAGGGCGGCATCCGTCCCGCCGGGACCAGCGGTGCGGTGACGGGCCGGCCGCCGCCGCATCTTGCCGAGCGGCCGGGAAACCGCGATGACAGCCGGACAGGAAAAATCGCTTGGGGATGCCGCACGCATGCAATTCGACGACGTACTCCTGGGACGCCGGAGCATCCGCGGCTACAAGCCGGACCCGGTGCCGCGGGCGCTGATCGAGGAGATCATCGGCGTGGCGATGCGCGCCCCTTCCTCCATGAACACCCAGCCATGGAATTTCTACGTCATCACCGGTGAGCCGCTGGACCGCATCCGCGCCGGCAATACCGAGCGGATGGTGGCGGGCGTGCCGCAGTCGCGCGAGTTCCGCACCGGCCAGGGCTTCACCGCGCAGCATCGCGACCGGCAGGTTGGCGTCGCCAAGCAGTTGTTCTCGGCGATGGGCATTGCCCGCGACGACAAGGTGATGCGCCAGGACTGGGTGCTGCGCGGCTTCCGCCAGTTCGACGCGCCGGTCTGCGTGATCGTGACCTATGACCGCGTGCTGGATGGCAGCGACGACACACCCTTCGACTGCGGCGCGGTGACCAATGCCCTGGTCAACGCGGCCTGGTCCCGCGGGCTGGGCACGGTCATCAACAGCCAGGGCATCATGCAGTCCCCGGTGGTGCGCGAGCATGCCGGGATCGCCGACGACCAGGTGATCATGAAGAGCATCGCGCTGGGCTGGCCGGACGAGGACTTCCCGGCGAATGCGGTGGTGTCCGAGCGGAAATCCGTCGCCGAAGCCACGGTGTTCGTGGGTTTCCAGGAATAGGCCGCGCTGGCGAACCGGATGCACGATCAGCCCAACACGTGACTCCAGCCTCTGTCCCGGCACGGGACAGCATCGGCGCTGGGGTTGCTGCGCGTCGATGAGCGGGCAGCGTTCCAGCCGCTCCCGATCAGGTACCAGGCGTGCAGCCGCGCGCTGCGGCGCGTGCCACCCCCGGCATCACATTGCCGGTGGCTGGCCCGCCGCGCATGCCCGTGCGGTGGCAGGCAGGCTATCTGTTGCGCCTCGCCGCGGTGGCAACGGCGCCGCCGGCACACCAGGACGCATCATGGCTGACGACCCCTATACGGTACTCGGCGTGGCGCGGGACGCGACGCCGGACGCGATCAAGCAGGCCTATCGCAAGCTGGCGCGCCAGCATCACCCGGACCTGAACCCCGGCAAGCCAGGGGCCGAGGCCCGCTTCAAGGCGGCTTCGGCAGCCAATGAAGTGCTGTCCGACCCGGAGAAGCGGGCGCGCTACGACCGCGGGGAGATCGACGCGGAAGGCCAGGAACAGGCGCCACCCGGCGGCTACCGGCACCACGCCGAGGGCGCGCAGGGCGCCCGCTACGACGCGGGGGCAGCGGACTCCGGCATGTTCGATGACCTGCTGCACGACATGTTCCGCGCCCGGGCGCGCAGCGAAGCGGCGCCGCGCCAGGGCGAGGACGAGCATTTTCGCCTGGATGTCGGCTTCCGCGCCGCGGTGCTGGGCGCGACCGAGGCGCTGACCCTGCCCGATGGCCGCACCCTGAGCGTGAAGATCCCGCCCGGCGTCATCTCCGGCCAAGTGCTGCGGCTGCGCGGCCAGGGCGGGCCCGGGTGGCGCGGCGGCCCGGCGGGCGATGCCATGATCGAGCTGAGCATCGCCGCGCATCCGCTGTACCGGCGCGACGGCTTCGACCTGCACATGGACCTGCCGGTGACGCTGCGCGAGGCGGTGCTGGGCGGCCAGGTGGAGGTGCCGACGCCCGGCGGCGCGCTGCGCGTGACGCTGCCGGCCGGAAGCGATGCTGGCCGGGTGATCCGCCTGCGCGGCAAGGGCGTGGCCGGGCACGGCAAGCGCCCGGCGGGCGACCTGCTGCTGACGCTGCGCGTGGTGGTCGGGCAACCCGACGCGGCGCTGGAAGCCTTCCTGCGCGACTGGCAGCCCGAACACCCAGCCGAGCCCCGCGCGGGGCTGGAGGCCTTGGCATGATCACGCTGGACATCCTGTGCGCCCGCTTCGCCGGCCTGGACCCGCACGACCTGCAACGCTGGATCGCCGCAGGCTATGTGAAGGCCGAGGCACGGCCACATGAGCTGGTGTTCCACGACATCGATGTCGAGCGCGTGCGCCTGATCCTGGACCTGCGGGGCAGCATGGCGGTCAACGAGGAGGCGCTGCCGGTGGTGCTCTCGCTGCTGGACCAGGTCTATGCGCTGCGCCGCCGCCTGCGGGAGCTTGGGGTTGCGCTGGACGGCCAGGCTTAGGGTCTGTCAGGCAATCAGCCGCTTGCGCCAATGCGGCTTCAGCGCCTCCAGGATGCCGATGGTCAGCAGCCCCGCGGCCAGCGTCACCGCGATGTCGTCCAGGTGCAGCGGGCCGAAGCGGAACATCTGCCGCACCGGCGGCACCAGCAGCGTGACCGCCAGCATGCCCGCCACCCCCAGCAGCACCCAGCGCAGCGCGGTGTTGTGCCGGCGGAAGGCGGTGACGACGGAGGCGCTGAAGGAGCGGTTGACGAAGATCATGCCGACGATGCTGAGCACCAGCGCGAAGAAGGTCAGCGCGCGGGCCTCGGTCTCCGGCATGCCGCGGTCCAGCGCCACCAGGAAGATGCCGGTGACCAGCGCCAGGGCGACCAGGCCCTGCAGCACGCTCCAGCCGAGCAGCCCGAGCGAGAACAGCGGCGCGGCCGGGTCGCGCGGCGGCCGCTGCATGATGCCCTCCTCCTCGGTCTCGGCCTCGAACACCAGGGTGCAGACCGGGTCGATCACCATCTCCAGGAAGGCGATGTGCATCGGCCCGAACAGCACCGGCAGGCCGAAGATCAGCGGCAGCAGCGCCAGGCCGGCGATGGGGATGTGGATGGCGACGATGAAGCCCATGGCCTTGCGCAGGTTGTCGAACACTCGGCGGCCGAGCCGCACGGCGGTGACGATGGAGCCGAAATCGTCGTCCAGCAGCACCAGGGATGATGCCTCGCGCGCCACATCGGTGCCGCGCCCGCCCATGGCGATGCCGATATGCGCCGCCTTCAGCGATGGTGCGTCGTTGACGCCATCGCCGGTCATCGCCACCACCTCGCCATCCGCCTTCAGCGCGGTGACGATGCGCAGCTTCTGTTCCGGCATGATGCGGGCGAAGACGGTCGCGGTGCGCGCGCGCAGGGCCAGGCCAGCGTCGTCCATGGCGGCGAGCGCCGTGCCGCTGACGATATCGGTCGCCGCGATGCCGGCCTGGCGGGCGATGGCGGCGGCGGTGGCCGGGTAGTCGCCGGTGATCATCACCACGCGGATGCCGGCCGTCCGGCATTCGGCCACCGCTTCGGGCACGCCGGGGCGAAGCGGGTCGGCCAGGCCGACCAGGCCGAGCAGGCTGAAGGCAAACCCCGCCTGCGTGTCCGGCAAGGCGCCGGCTTCCCCCGTTGCCCTGGCCACGCCCAGAACGCGCATGCCGTCGCTGGCCAGTTGCTCAGCCATGGCCAGCAGCGTCGTGCGGCGCGCGGCATCCAGCCGGCAGAGCGTGGCAATGGCTTCGGGCGCGCCCTTGGTTACCACCGTGACGTCGCCGGCAGCGCCAGCGCGCCAGGCATTCGTCATGGCCAGCAGGTCGGGGCGCAGGCCGTAGCTGCGCAGCAGGTCGGCGGCCACGGGCTCCGCGCCGCCGATGCGCGCTGCGGCCAAGGCATGGAAGGCCTGCTCCATCGGGTCGAACGGCTCTGGCGCACTGGCCAGCCGCCCGGCTTCCACCAGCGGCCGGAACGCCGCGGGCATGTCGCCGTCCTGCGGCGTGAAGCTGCTGCCATCGGGCAGGCGCAACGCCGCCACCGTCATGCGGTTCTGCGTCAACGTGCCGGTCTTGTCGGTGCAGAGCACGGTGGCGGAACCCAGCGTCTCGATGGCCGCCGCACGCCGTGTCAGCACACGCGCCTTGGAGATGCGCCAGGCGCCCATGGCCATGAAGACGGTGAGCACCACCGGCAATTCCTCCGGCAGCATCGACATGCCAATGGCGATGCCGGCGAGCAGCGCTTCCAGCCAGCTGCCACGCAGCGTGCCGTAAAGCACCACCGCCAGGATGCTGACGCCGCCGCCGAAGATGGCACACAGGCGCACCAGGCGGCGCATCTGCGCCTGCAACCGCGGCGGTTCCGCCTCCAGCGCGCTGAGGGATTGCCCGATCCGGCCGATCTCGCTGCGCGGGCCGGTGGCGGTGACCTCCGCCAGGCCGCTGCCGCGCACCACCAGGCAGCCGGAGAAGACGCAGGCCAGGTCATCGCCGCCCGGGCGCATGGCCGCCGGCGCGGTGCCGGCCTGGCTGGCCAGCTTGCGCACCGGCACGGATTCACCCGTCAGCAGCGACTCATCGGTCTGCATGTCCTGCGCTTCGAGCAGTCGCGCATCGGCGGGTATGCGGTCGCCTTCCGTCAGCACCACCAGGTCGCCGCGGGCCACCTCGCGGCCGGCGATGCGCTGGCGTTGGCCGTCGCGGATGACCAGGGCGCGCGGGCTGGTGAGGTCGCGCAGGGCTGCCAGCACGCGCTCCGTGCGGCTTTCCTGCACCACCGTGATGGTGATGGTGAACATGGCGAAGCCGAGCAGGATCAGGGCTTCCGCCTTGCTGCCGAGCAACAGGTAGAGCACGCCGCCAACCAGCAGCAGCGCCAGCATGGGTTCGCGCAGCACTTCCAGCACGATGCGCAGCGGGGTCCGCCGATGCGCCTGCGGCAATTCGTTGTACCCCTCCGACCGCAGCAGCGCGGCCGCCTGCGCGGCGCTGAGCCCGATGGCGGCAGGTGCGGGGGCATCCGGCATGGCAGTGATCCTAAAGCGCCGCGGGTTCAACGGTGCTGCATGGCTGTCGACGGCCTGGTGCCGTTCGGCAGCAACGCCGCCGGCCTGCAACCGTATCTCCGCTGAAAAGATATTCCCGGACGGAACCGTCGTTCACGATTTCGGCGCGTTGATCTGCAGCAAGGGCGGCGCGGTGGCGCGATGCGCATGGTGCGGCTGCCCTGCTGCATCGGCCGCCGCGGCAGCCGACCGTGCCGCGCCGTGCGTTGCTCTCCACCGTGCCGCTGGCCGGTGGCGCCCTGGACAAGGAGACTGCCATGCAGGCGAAAGACCTGATGACGACCAACCTGGTGGTGGTGCCGCCGGACATGCCGGTGACGGCGCTGGCGGAGTTGCTGGCCGCCCGCGGCATCTCGGCCGTGCCGGTGGTGGACGCCGCGGGCGCGCCGCTCGGCATCGTCACCGAAGGCGACCTGATCCGTCGCCTGGCCGACCAGCCGCCTGGCGCCTTCACCTGGTTCCTGAACCATTTCCGCGATGCCAAGCCGCTGGCGCAGCGGTTTGCCAAGGCGCATGGCGCCACGGCGCGCGATGTCATGTCCACCGGGCTGGTCAGCGTCACCGAGGCTGAACCGGCCGAGCGCATCGCCCAGTTGATGGAGGCGCATGGCATTCGCCGCGTCCTTGTCGTGCGCGACGGGCGGCTGCTCGGCCTGGTCAGCCGGGCCGACCTGCTGCGCGCCATCCTGCGCGCACAGCCCACCGCCGCACCCGCTGCCGACGACGCCGCCCTGCTGCGCGCCACCATGGCGGCGATGCGCGAACAACCCTGGGTGGATACCTACTGGGTGTACCCCGATGTCACCGCAGGCGTGGTGACGCTGTATGGCTTTGCCCGGCATGACGCCGCGCGCCAGGCCCTGATGGCGCTGGCGCAGGGCGTCCCCGGCGTCACCTCGGTGCAGGATCGGCTGGAGCCGATGCCGCTGATCCTGCGGGCGACGCTGTAGCCGGGTGGTCCTGTCGCGCCAGCCATGGGCCGGCTGGCGCGGGGCGGCGTGACCGCTCGCCACCTGCTGTGTCAGCCCAGATGCTGCGCCCGGATGCTGGAGGCGTGGTCGATCAGGTCGCACATATGCGCGGCCGCATGGGCGGTGATCGGCTGCTGCGCCCCGGCTTCCGGCGCCAATTCGCGTACCATGCCCTGCGCCACCTGCTGCTGCCCGGCACTGCCGGCGGCAAGCAGCGCGACGGCGATGTTCTCCAACGCGATCACCCGGATGCGGAGCGCCACCACCTCGCGCTCAAGCGCGGTCGTCGGCAGGTCGATCGCGGTATCCACCTGCGGCCCGTCATCGCCGGCGCCGCCTTCATTGTCCCAGCGGGACAGCGCCCGCACCAGCTGGGCGGAATCCTCGGGTGCACGGATCGGGGGGGTGGCCATGGCGTTGCTTCCTTCGGGTTTCGGGGGGATCAGGCCGGCGCCAGCGCGACATCCAGGTGCACCGGGTTGTGCAGCGTATTCGCCACCGGCGACCACAGCGTGGCGTGCCTCACCAGGGCGTCGAGGATGGCACGGCTGGTATCCGCCTGGATCCGCACCAGCACGCGGATCGCCTCGAAGCCGATGGTCTTCGTGTGCAGGTCGCCGGCGCCCCAGACCGCCGTGGTGTCGATATCGGCCGCCAGTTCCAACTCCAGGCTGCGGATCGCCAGCCCCTGCGCCACGGCGTTGGCGTGGATGCCCACGGCAAGGCAGGAACCCAAGGCTGCCAGCAATGCTTCCGAGGCATTGGGCGCCGTGGCTTCCGCGAGCAGCCCCATGGGCTCCGCTTCCATCACCGGCTGCGGTGCCAGGTGGCGGATGTAGTTTAGATGGCTGAAGCGGCCCTGCGCCACCGTGCGGCAGCGCAGCGTGCGGATCGCCGCGGGGTCGGCCTTGCCATGCGCCGCCAGGGCATCGCTCTGCTGGGCCTCGGTGGCTGCCTTGGGCGGACCGTTCGGCTTTTCCATCACGTTGTCCTTTCCGCCTTGTGCCGCGCCGCGGCCTGCCGCGTTGCCGCGCGAGGCACGCGGCGGAAACCCTTTCCGCTGCACCGCAGGAGCACCGCCGCATGCAGGCTTCCGGCTCAGTCATACGCGCTTTGAACGGCGCCCGGCCGCGCATTACCGCTGACCCGATGTGCGGAAACGCCCAGGGCCGCGCCGGTGCTTGACTGGGACGACCTGCGCTTCTTCCTCTCGCTGGCGCGGCACGGGAGCCTTTCGGCCGCAGCCAAGGACCTGCATGTCGCGCTTTCCACGGTGGGGCGCCGGCTGGCATCCCTGGAGGCCGCGCTTGGGGTGCGGCTGTTGAACCGCACGCCAAGCGGCTACCAGGTCACGCTGGCCGGGCAGGAGGTGCTGGAGCAGTCGGTCAGGCTGGAAGCGGTGGCGTTGCTGCTGGAACGCAGCGTCAGCGGGCGTGACACCACGCTCGCGGGCCTGGTGCGCGTCACCTGCGCCGAGACGGTGGCCGCCCATATCCTGGCCCCTGCCCTGGCCGCGCTGCACGCTGGGCATCCCGACATCATGCTGGAGCTGATCCCCAACCCGCGGGAGCTGAGCCTGGCCATGCGGGAGGCGGATATCTCGGTGCGGCTGCGACAACCGGAGCAGCACGACCTGGTCGTGCGCCGCATCGGCACGCTCGGCTTCGGCCTCTATGCCAGCGAAGCCTATCTTGCGTGCCACGGCCAGGTCGACTTCGCCGACGGCCTGCTCGCGCATCACTGCGTGACGCAGCACGAGGACGTGCAGGGTGCAGCGCAGACCGCCTGGCTGGGCGAGTTGATGCGGCACGCGCGCATCTCCGTGCAGACCACCAGCCACGAGGCGGCCGTGGTGGCGGCGGTGCACGGCGCCGGCCTGGCCTGCCTGGCCTGCTTCCGGGCCGACCAGGAACCGGGGCTGCGCCGCCTCGCGCCGCCCAGCGCGGCGCCGAGCGCCGGGATCTGGTTGGTGGTGCACCGCGACAGCCGGCGGACGCCGCGGGTGCGCGTGGTGCTGTCGCTGATCACCGAGAGCGTGCGGGCCATGCGGTCGCGGCTGGATCCGATGATGGGCGAGCCGGCATAGAGCACCATGCGCCCTGTCGGGCGCATTTCGTGCTCCATAACATATTGAAACCAGAGCAAGAAATCCGTTCTGATGATCCCATCAGAACGGATATTGCTCTGGAACCTGCCTTGGCGCGGGGTTGCAGAAACGCACAGCCGAGGCCCGCAAACACCCATCCCGGCAGCTTCGCCAATGGGCGTAGCACTGCCCTGCGCATGGCGATGCGCATCGCCACGCGCGGGCACCTGAAAGCAGGCCAGGCCGCGCGGCAGCATCGCCCGGACATCATCCGAGAGGGATATCATGAGCAACGACAGCAAGCTGAAGCAGGCCGTCCTGGACGAGTTGAGCTGGGAGCCGAGCGTGACCGCCGCGCATATCGGCGTGGCCGCGCATGACGGCGTCATCACGCTGAGCGGCCATGTCGCCACCTATGCCGAAAAGCACGCGGCTGAAGCGGCGGCCACCCGGGTCAAGGGCGTTCGCGCCGTGGCCGAGGAGATCGAGGTTCAGCTCCCGAGCCAGACCACGCGCACCGACGAGGAAATCGGCGCCGCCGCGGTGCAGCGCATGATGTGGGACAGCTCCATTCCCGCCAACGCGGTCCATGTGAAGGTGGAGAAGGGCTGGGTGACGCTGAGCGGCGAGGTGAAGTGGTTCTTCCAGAAGGAGGCCGCCGCCCACGACGTGCGCAGCCTCTGGGGTGTCCTCGGTGTCTCGGACCAGGTCACGGTCAGGCCGCATGTCGACACCAGCCGGATCAAGGAAGCGATCACCGAGGCACTGGGCCGCACCTGGCTGTTCGACCCCAACACGGTCACCGTGCATGCCGATGGCGGCAAGGTGCGGCTTGGCGGTACCGCGCGTTCCATGGCCGAGGAGCGCATCGCCATTGTCACCGCCTGGGCCGCGCCCGGCGTGATGGCGGTGGAAAACGACATCCGCATCGGCTGAGCAGCCCGGCAATCAGAAGGAAGACCAGCATGACGCAGCAGGATTCGATCGTCGCGATCTACGCCACGCATGACGCCGCCGAGGCGGCGATCCGTCGCGTTGCCGATGCCGGGCTGGAGATGCAGCACTTCAGCATCATCGGCAAAGGCTACCACACCGAGGAGAAGGTCGTCGGCTTCTACAGCAGCGGTGACCGGGTGCGGTTCTGGGGCAGCCGCGGGGCCTATTGGGGTGGCATCTGGGGGCTGCTGTTCGGCGGCATGATGCTCACGCTGCCGGTTGTCGGGCCGGTGATGGTGCTGGGCCATGTCGCTGGCCTGGTCTTCACCGCCCTGGCCGGCGGCATCGAGGGCGCCGTGGTGATGGGCGGGCTGGGCGTGCTGGGCGCGGCGCTCTACGGCATCGGCATTCCGGCCAAGAGCGTGCTGCAGTACGAACAGGCGCTGAAGGCGGACCAGTTCCTGGTGCTGGCCAATGGCCCCGCCGCCGAGATGGAACGCGCGCGCAGCCTGCTGCACCTGACCGGCCCGATCCAGCTGGACACGCATGCCGAAGCCGACCACGCGCCGGCCGCCGCGGTAGCCTGAGCCGGTGTGATG
Organism: uncultured Rhodospirillales bacterium; assembly: GCA_903835235.1. Taxonomy (GTDB): domain Bacteria; phylum Pseudomonadota; class Alphaproteobacteria; order Acetobacterales; family Acetobacteraceae; genus CAIMOR01. The sequence goes on along the minus strand of CAILMF010000074.1, from coordinate 180,930 downwards.
ATCAGACAGATCCTGGTGCCGCTGACCGGCACCGTCTTCGACGCCGACCCCCTTGCCGCGGCGCTGTCGTTGGCACGCGGCTTCGGCGCCGATCTTGAATGCCTGCACGTCCGCGCCGACCCGGGTGCGGCCGCCATGGGCATGGCCAGCGGCGACATGGCCGGTGGCTATGCCGTCGCGCAGATGATGGAGGTTGTGGAGCAACAGGCCAATGCGGGTGAGGCCAGGGCGCGCCGCGATTTCGACGCCTTCTGTGCCGGCTCCGGCCTGGGTCGGGCGGCCGAGTTCGGCCTGCGCACCGGCCAGGAGGCGTTCTGGCTGATCGAGCATGGGCGCGCCGCCGATCTCGTCGTGCTCGGGCGGCAACGCGGCGAGGGCGATGTGGACATGGGGCTGCTGCAGGATGTGCTGCTGGGCGTTGGCCGCCCGGTGCTGTTGGCGGCCGCCAAGCCGCCGACAGTGCGCGGCGGCACCGTCGCCATCGCCTGGAAGAACAGCGCGGCGGCGACACGCGCCATCGCCGGCGCCCTGCCCTTCATCGAAGCCGCGGCCGAGGTGCTGGTCATGACCGTGGGCGAAACCCAGGCTGGCGAGGCAGGCCCGGCACGGGACGACTCGCTGGACCGCCTGGTCCGCGCGCTGCGACGGCATAATCCCAACGTCGCCGCGCGCGAGATCGACCAGGGCAGCGCAACACCGGCCGAAGCCCTGCTCGGCGCGGCGCACGAGGTTGGGGCCGGCCTGCTGGTGGCCGGCGGCTATGGCCACGGCATGCTGCGTGAAACAGTGTTCGGCGGCGTTACCCAGCATCTGCTGCGCGGCGCACCGCTTGCCGTGCTGATGACGCACTGAGCCCCCCGGTGGCGGCACCGGGGGGCCTGCCTGCTCACCTGCGCCGCCCCTGCCACGGCAGGCCTTCAGGCGCAGCCCTGCCCTTGGCCCGGCACTGGTCGGATGGTGCCGCCGCCGGGACCAAGGGGCGGAACCCGGATTTCCCGAGGTGACCGTCTCCGCATGGATCGCCTATACCCAGTGCATGTTGACCCAGAAGGCAAAATACGGGCTGCGTGCCCTCTGCGTGCTGGCGGCGGAATCGGGGGCGCACCAGCCGCTGCCGATCCACGAGGTCGCCCAGCGGGCGCATGTGCCGCACAAATTCCTCGAGGCCATCCTGCTGGACCTGCGCCGGCATGGCTTTGTTGAAAGCCGCCGCGGCAAGGCCGGCGGCTACAGCATGACGCGCGACCCCGGCGAGATCCGCGTCAGCGACATCATCCGGGCGCTGGATGGCCCCTTGGCGCCGATCCCCTGCGCCAGCCTGACCGCCTATCAGCCGTGCCTGGACTGCGAGAACCCCAAGGACTGCGCGATCCAGCACCTGATGCGCCAGGTCCGCGACGCCACCGCGGCCGTGCTGGACGGCACCACCCTGGCGGACCTGGCCGCAAGCGAGGCGGCAGCCCTGGCGATTCATGGCTGAATTAAGGCTTGCTTAAACTCCCATCAAACCGATAGGGTTTATTGGTCAACGCGTGACAGCCTGACCTCAACCCCCTCGGGAGATGGTGATGCACTCGACCCCTGAACGCCCCGGCCTCGGCCGACGTGCCATGCTTGCCCTCGCCACCGCAGCCTTTGCCAGCCCCGCCGCGGCGCAGCAGGCCGCCACGCTGCTCAATGTCTCCTATGACCCCACGCGGGAATTGTACCGTGAGTACAATACGCAGTTTTCCACCACGTGGCGGGCAGCCAGCGGCCAGGCGCTGCGGGCCAACTCCTCGCATGGCGGCTCCGGCAGCCAGGCACGCGCGGTCATAGATGGCCTGCAAGCCGATGTGCTGACCCTGGCCCTGGCCTACGACATCGACGCCGTGGCCGAGCGTGGCCTGCTGGCGACGGACTGGATGGGCCGGCTGCCGAACAACAGCGCGCCCTATACCAGCACGGTCGTCTTCCTGGTGCGGAAGGGCAACCCGAAGGCAGTGCGGGACTGGGCGGATGTGATCAAGCCGGGCACCAGCGTCATCACCCCCAACCCCAAGACCTCCGGCGGGGCGCGCTGGAACTACCTGGCCGCCTGGGCCTGGGCGCTGCGCCAGCCTGGCGGCACGCCGGCAACGGCCGAAGCCTTCCTGGCCGCGCTGTACCGCAACGTGCCGGTGCTGGATACCGGCGCCCGCGGGTCGCTGACCAGCTTCGCCCAGCGCGCCCAGGGCGACGTGCTGCTGGCCTGGGAGAACGAGGCCCATCTGGCCTTGCAGGAGTTCGGCGCCGACAAGTTCGACATCGTCTACCCCAGCGTCTCCATGCTGGCGGAGCCCTCCGTGGCCGTGGTGGACCGCAACGTGGACCGCCGCGGCACCAGGGCGGCGGCGGAGGCCTATCTGCGCGGCCTGTACACGCCGGAAAGCCAGGCGCTGGTGGCGAAGCACTACTACCGGCCGCGCAACGCTGCGGTGCTGGCGGCCAATGCCGCGCGCTTCCCGGCCATGCAACTGGCCACGGTGGACGAGATGTTCGGCGGCTGGGGCACGGCGCAGCGCACCCACTTCGCCGATGGCGGCGTGTTCGACCGGCTGGGCCGCGGCCGATGAGCGCGACCACGCTGAGCCTGGGACGCCCCTCGCCGATCGCGGCGATCCCCGGCTTCCGGCTGACGCTCGGCATTACCCTCGCCTGGCTGGGCGGCGTGGTGCTGATCCCGCTGGCGGCGCTGGCGCTGCGGCCCTGGGAGCTGGGCCTGGGCGGCGTGCTGGCGGTGCTGGCGGATGCCCGGGTGCTGGCGGCGTTGCAGCTTTCCTTCGGCGCCGCCGCCATGGCCGCGCTGCTGGACCTGCCGCTGGGCCTGTTGCTGGCCTGGGTGATCGTGCGGTTGCGCTTCCCCGGGCGCAGCGCGCTGGACGCGGCGCTGGACCTGCCCTTCGCCCTGCCCACCGCGGTGGCCGGCATTGCGCTGACCGCGCTGACCGCGCCGAATGGCTGGCTGGGGGCCCCGCTGGAGGCGATGTTCGGCTGGAAGATCGCCTTCACCCAGGCCGGCATCGTCTTCGCCCTGATGTTCACCGGCCTGCCCTTCATTGTCCGCACGGTTGAGCCGGTGCTGCGCGACATGGCGCGTGATGCCGAGGAGGCCGCCGCCACGCTGGGCGCCAGCCGCATGCAGACCCTGGGGCGCGTGGTGCTGCCGGCGCTGCTGCCGGCGCTGCTGACCGGCTTCAGCCTGGCCTTCGCCCGTTCGGTCGGCGAATACGGCAGCGTGATCTTCATCGCCGGCAACCTGCCGATGCTGACCGAGATTGCCCCGCTGCTGATCGTGGTGAAGCTGGAGCAGTTCGACTACGCCGGCGCCGCGGTGGTGGGCATGGCGATGCTGCTGCTGTCCTTTGCGCTGCTGTTCGGCATCAACCAGGTGCAGCAGCTGCTGCGGCGGGGGCGGGCGTGAGCGCCGCCTTCCGCCCGGCCAACCAGGACAGCGCACTGGTGCGCTGGCTGCTGGTCGGGGCCGCGGTACTGGTGGCGGTGGTCATGCTGGTGCTGCCGCTGGCGGCGGTGCTGGCGGAGGCGCTGCGGCGCGGCCTGGGCGTGGCCCTGGCGGCGATCGCGGAGCCCGATACCATGGCGGCGATCCGCCTGACGCTGCTGGTGGCGGTGCTGACCGTGCCGCTGAACCTGGTGGGGGGCGTGGCCGCGGCCTGGTGCATCGCCAAGCACGACTTTCCCGGCAAGCGCCTGCTGGTGACGCTGATCGAGCTGCCCTTCGCGGTCTCCCCGGTCATCGCCGGCATGGTCTTCGTGTTGATGTTCGGTGCGCAAGGCTGGTTCGGCCCGTGGTTGCAGGCGCGGGACATCCAGGTGGTCTTCGCGCTGCCCGGCCTGGTGCTGGCCACGCTGTTCGTCACCTTTCCCTTCGTCGCCCGCACCGTGCTGCCGCTGATGCAGGAACAGGGGCGGGCCGAGGAGGAGGCGGCGGCGACGCTGGGCGCCAGCGGCGTGCAGACCTTCCTGCGCGTCACGCTGCCCAACGTGAAATGGGGGCTGCTGGCCGGCGTCCTGCTCTGCAATGCCCGCGCCATGGGCGAGTTCGGCGCGGTTTCCGTTGTCTCAGGCCATATCCGCGGAGAGACCAACACCATGCCGTTACACGTGGAAATCCTCTACAATGAATACCAGTTCGCCGGCGCCTTCGCGGTGGCCGCGCTGCTGGCGGTGCTGGGCCTGGTGACGCTGGCGGCGAAGACGCTGCTGGAACGCCTGGCCGGCCGCAGCACGGGGGCACGGGCATGACCGTCGAGGTCCAGGGCATCGTCCGCCGCTTCGGCGCCACCGCGGCGCTGGAAGGCGTTTCGCTGAGCGTGCGCGAGGGCGAGTTCATCGCGCTGCTTGGCCCCTCCGGGTCCGGCAAGACCACGCTGCTGCGCATCCTCGCGGGGCTGGAAGGCACCGATGCGGGCGTGGTCCGCGTCGGCGGCCGGGACCTGACCGGCGTGCCGGCGCGGGAACGCGGCATCGGCATGGTGTTCCAGAACTACGCGCTGTTCCGCCACATGACGGTGTTCGACAACATCGCCTTCGGCCTGCGGGTGCGGGCGCAGAAGCCGCACCACAGCGAGATCGCGACCCGGGTGCGCCGCCTGCTGGAGCTGGTGCAGGTGCCGGAGCTGGAGACGCGCTACCCCGAGCAATGCAGCGGCGGCCAGCGCCAGCGTGTCGCCCTGGCCCGTGCGCTGGCGATCGAGCCGCGGCTGCTGCTGCTGGACGAACCCTTCAGCGCGCTGGATGCGCTGGTGCGCAAGGATGTGCGGCGCTGGCTGCGCGGCCTGCATGACGGGCTGGGCATCACCAGCGTGCTGGTGACGCATGACCAGGAGGAGGCGATGGAGCTGGCCGACCGGATCGCGGTGATGGAGCGCGGGCGGATCGTGCAGTTCGACACCGCCGAGACGCTGCTGCGCGCCCCGGCCACGGCCTTCGTCGCCGGCTTCGTCGGCGAGGCGGCGCGGCTGCCCTGCACTGTGCGCGGCGGCGTGGCGCATTTCGACCCGCTGCCGATGACACCGCTACGCGCGGCGTTGCCGGATGGCCCGGCCACGGCCTTCGTGCGGCCGCATGACATTGTCGCGCGCAGCGGTGATGGCGCCGCCAAGGTGAGACTGGTGCGGCAGGAAGACCAGGCGCCGAACCGGCTGGTGGTGCAGGCCGGCGACGTCGTGCTGGATGCCACGAGTGGCCCGGGCGAGGTCTTCGCGCGCGGCCAGGCCTGCCGCCTGACGCTGCGCGGGGGCCATGTGTTTTCGGCGGCAGGTGGTTCCACCCGGGCCCAGCCGCTGGCGGCGGCCATGGCCAGCTGACGTTGGTGCGTCTTTCCTGATCCAGGCGTGGCGGCGTCGGGGGCACCTGGCCGGAAGCCTGCAGCAGGGTCCGCTCGCTCTGAAGCAGAGTGCGCGGACCGTGGCGCAATGTCAGTATGGTGCAGAGTGGGAAATCCACTCTGATATTGCCATCAGTGCGGCTACGGCCCTGGTGTAGCCGGGGATTTGAGCCGTGCTCCCGCTTGGCTTCCCGCCGGCGGCGCGGTCATCGGGTGGCCTGCGTCAGCACGGTGGGTGGCTTGGCCAGGTCGGCCATGGCCAGCGCGCCGAGCGTCAGGCTGATGGCCAGCAGGCTGCGCAGGGTCAGACGGCTCATCGAACCCCTCCCTGGCCCGCGGGCCGGCTGGCACGGTTCAGGACCAGGCTGGCGACGCGTTGCGCCTCGGCCGGGGTGGCGAAGACGTTGCCGTCGAGGTCCTCCACCACCGGGTCGGTGGCGATGAAGCGCCAGGCGCCGGCGAGGGTGACGGCGATGCCGAGGAAGCGACCATGAACCTCGATGGGGCGGGACGTTTGCATGCGGCAGGCTCCGGGCACGCTGGCGCGCGCCGACTGGATGGAATGAGGCAGCAGGGGCGATGGGACCGGCGCGGTTCGCCGGCGGCGATCAGCGCCGACAGCGCATTCGGGGACGGCCGCGCATGCCGGCGCGCTGGCAACGGGGTGCGGTGAGCAGGGGGGGGACTGAAGCGGGCTGCATCGGTTCAACTCCTCTCCACTGGTGCCGGGCGGGCATGCCCTGGAATTTATGCGTTGTGAGGTGGTAAATTTTAAGATCGACTACCTTCTAAGGTGTATTGGCCGAAGGGCATTCACCCTTGCTGGACCATGGGCCACCCCTGCCCGGGCAGATTGACCCGAGCGGTGCATGGCCGCGGATCAGAAGCTGAGCAATCGCTGCCAGATCGCCGATCCTGGCGTTGTGGTAGGGCGCTGCCGCGCTCGGCCGGCACGGGTGGTCTTCGCCACCTGCCGCATCACGGGCTTTCGCCGTGTTCTCCCCGGCTTTCTTGCCGTTGGAAGCGTGAGAGGGGTCCTGGACAGGGCGTGCCACCATGGGATCTCCTGACGCCAGCTTCAGCCTGGCTGCTTGAACAATTTAAATCTATAGATTTTATAGGAATTAACGCAAGGCAAAATTGTGGCCCGTGCGGCGAATATGTGGCCGGCCCGATCACGGCCATTAATTGCACGCCCCTTCATCGTGAATAAGCTGCCCCGCGAACTCCGGATCAGCCTTCGCCGCCTCCGCTGGCCCTGATGCAACCGGGGTCTCGACCTGCCTCTGCGACGCGCTCGCGGGGATCGGGGACTGGGCCAGACCGGCTGCCAAGCCCGGCGGGTTGCTCGGCCAGCCGCCAGTCATGCCGCCTTTCAGGCCACCACCGCTGGTCATCCGCAAACCCCCGCCCGGGGCCCACGTCCCGGGTTGCCGGTTCGGGGCGCCCGCAAGCGGCAGCCGGCCAAGGCTCGGCTGCTGCTTGATCGCTCGCGCCAGGGTCCGTGGCAGGTCGGCTTCAGCCTTTCTTAAGGACGGCCCCCCTTACCTTGCCCGCTGATCCAGCCTCAAGGACAGGTGTGAACGGCATGCTCAGGGGGGCAGGAACCCGGTTCGTCGCTCGTCTCGCCATCGGGGCCGCGGCCGGGTTCAAGCACATCGCCTGGCCCCGGATACAGTCCGCAGCGCAAGGCCGCCGCGGCGCAACGGCAGCGCTGGTCGCGGTCTCCGCCAGCGTCCTGCTCGGCATGGCCGCCCTGGCGATGGAGGGTGGCGACATCTACCTGAACCGGCTGAACGCGCAGACCAGCGCCGACGCCGCCGCCATGGCCGCCGCCTCGGCCTATCAGTATCGCGGCCGCAGCGCGGCGCTGGCCGCCGCGGTGGAGGTCGCCGGCCGCAACGGCTTCACCGCCGCCATGGTCACGGTCAACAACCCGCCGACCAGCGGCAGCGCCACGGGCAACACCAACGCCTTCGAGGTGCTGATCAACAAGCCCGTCCCGGTCTCGCTGAGCACCGCCTTCCTCGGCGCCGCCAGCGTCATGGCGTCGCGCCGCAGCGTCGCCGGCCTGCAACTGAACAGCCGCGCCTGCATCCTGGCCACCAGCGGCAGCGTGACGGTGCAGAACAGCAGCAGCTTCAATGCCGCCAACTGTTATGTCGGCTCCAACCTGCCGGGCGTGGGCGTGAACATCCCGCAGTCCAACAACCAGGTGGTGGCGCAGGGCATCACCGCGGTGGGCACCTGCTCGGGCTGCAACAATGTCCGCTGGAGCTTCGCCCAGGGCTACCAGGAACATTCGCCGCCCATGTCCAACCCCTATGCCTTCCTCGACAGCAAGGCACACCCGACCATCAGCGGCGCCAGTTGCCTGAACACCACGCCGCTGAACGCGCGCGGCCCGATCCTGCCCAGCGGCACCTCGAAGGCGTATTGCGCCTCGGTCACGGTCTCCAACACCTCGGCGGTCACCTTCTCGCCGGGCACCTATGTGTTCCAGAACGCCTCGCTGACCATCGGCAGCATCGCCAGCTTCGCCTGTGCCGGGTGCAGCTTCATCTTCCTGGGCAGCAACCCCGGCACGCTCAGCATCAGCAACACCTCCACCGTCACCATCTCGGCGCCCACGACCAACAGCAGCGACTCCGACTACGACGGCGTGCTGTTCCATCGGCTGGGCCCCAGCGCCACCGGCAGCAGCGGCGCGCCGACGCTGAACCTGCAGAGCGTATCGTCCTTCAACCTCAGCGGCGGCATCTACTTCCCCAACGCCTACATCAAGATCGGCAATGTCAGCTCCAACGCCAATACCGGCTGCCTGGCGCTGGTTGGCGGCACCATCGAGATCGGCAGCCTGAGCAGCTACCGCTTCGATGTCTCCACCTGCGCCAGCCAGGGCACGCGGGTGCCCGGCACGCAGACCGCCCGGCTGATGGAGTGAGCCGCATGGCCCCGCCGCGCCCTGCCCTGGCCAGCCGCCGCGGCATTGCCGCCGCCGAATTCGCGCTGATCGCGCCGGTGGTGATCCTGGTCTTCCTCAGTGTCTATGATGTCGGCCGCGCGGTGTGGCGCACCATGCAACTGGAGACCGCGGCGCGGATCGGCGCGCAATACGCCTTTGCCAACCCGACCGACACCGCCGGCATCACCAGCCGGGTGCAGGCCAGCCTGGCGGGCTGGACCGGACTGACCATCGCCTCCCCCACCATGGCCTGCCAATGCGACAACGGCACCGCCGCCAATTGCAGCACCGGCACCTGCCCCTTCGGGGCCGGCACGGTTTCGCCGATCGGCTACATCACGGTCACGGTGACGCAACCGCTGAGCTTCATCTCGCCGCTGACCGCCGCGCTGTTTCCCACCATGGCGACGCTGCGCGGCAGCGTGGCGCTGCGCTTCCACTGAGCCTGGCGCGCCGGCTCAGTTGAACAGCGCCTGCGCCGTCTCCGTGATGGCCGGCGCGGTGCCGAGGAAGGGCACCGCGAAGCTGAACGGATACCGCACCGTCACCGTCACCGTCGTCACCCCGGCCTGGGTGGCGCAGCCGCTGAGCGTTGCCGTCACCAGGTTGGCCCGCAGGAAGGGCACCCGCGCCGAGGCACCGGCCAGGCTGCCGCTGAGGCTGGTGCAGGCGGCGCTGCCGGCATTGAGGTTGCGGCTGCCCTGCAAGGTGGCCAGGCGCACCGCCTCGGCCGCCGTGGCCCGCAGGCATTGCTGGGTGAACATGTAGCGGGCCAGGTCGATGCCCCCCAGCAGCAGCGACAGCAGCACCCCGCCGACCAGCGCGAATTCCAGGCTGGCGATGCCACGCCGGTCGCGCAGCCGCAGCCGGTCGGGGCCGGCGCGCTGCCGGCGAGGGGTCCGAGGGGGCCCGGGCATGAGGTGGCTTCCAAACTGCACGGCCGCATCCTAGAGCGAGACGCAACCAAGGGTTGTATCAAATAGTCTCAAGGGGCGAGAATACGGCTCATTTCCGTTGCACATGCCCAGAAATGCACGTTAGGGTTGTATTCGTCAGGCGCATGCAAGCTTTGCGCATGGCGCGGCTCCCCGGCCCACACGGCAAACCGCCGCTGGCATCGGGGCGTCGCACTCCTTCATCGGAACCAGGAACCTACGCCATGATCAACATCATCATCGCCGCCGCTTCCCGCGCCATCACCGACCGTCGCGGCGTCACCGCCGCCGAATACGCCGTCCTCGCCACCGGCATCGTCGTCGCCGTCGGCCTGGCCGCCACCAGCTTCGGCACCCGCATCTCCGCCGTCTTCGCCGGCATCACGCTCTGACCGCAGCCACCCTCGGCCGGCCCGCGGGATGCCGGCTGGCCGAGGCGGTGGGCCAGGAACACCAGGACAAGCCTGTCATGCATGTGGCGATAACGATCCTGCTCGGCGCCCTGCTCGCAACCGCTGCGTGGTACGACCTGCTGACCCGCAGCATTCCCAATCGCTTCGCCCTGCTGCTGGCGGGGTTGGGCCTGATGATCCAGTTCGGCGCCGGCTGGCTGCCGCTGCTGCACGCGGTGCTGACCGCCGCGGTGGTCTTCGCGGTGCTGCTGGGCTGCGCCATGCTGGGTTGGCTCGGCGGCGGCGACGTCAAGCTGGCGGCGGCCCTGGCGCTGAGCCTGCCACCGCTCGCCACGCTGGATTTCCTCGGCAACACGGTGCTGGCGGGCGGCGTGCTGGGGCTCTGCTACCTCGCCGGGCCGCGGCTGCTGCGGCAGCCACACCCGCACGCGCCGCGCCACCTCGGCCGGCTGCTGCGCATCGAGGCGCGCCGCCTGCGCCGCGGCGGGCCGGTGCCCTACGGCGTCGCCATCGCCTGCGGCGGCATCCTGACCCTGATCGCGCAGATCTGAGCCATGGTCCTGCGCCTGCTCATCATCCTCTCCCTGGCCATGAGCGCGGTCGGCCTCGGCACGCTGGGCTACCAGCTGTTGGCAACCACCGCCCCGGTCGGGGCGCCGGCCATGGTTGCCGCGCCGCCACCGCCGGCCCGGATACGGTTGATGGTCGCCGCCCGCCCGCTGCTGGCCGGCACCCTGCTGAAGGACAGCGATTTCACCACACGGGAAGTCGGCCCCGCCGAGGCGCCCGAGGGCTTCATCGCGCCCGGCGACGACATCCGTCTGGAACTGCGCGGCGCCCTGCTGCGGCGCTACCTGGAAGCCGACAGCGTGATGCTGCGCGACGACGTGCTGCGCCCGCGGGAGAACGGCTTCCTCGCCGCCGTGCTGCGCCCGGGCACCCGCGCCTTCGCGGTGGGGGTGGATGTGGTGACCGGCGCCGCCGGGCTGATCTGGCCGGGCGACCAGGTGGATTTGATCCTGACCCAGGAACTGGCCGCCAACGAGGCGCCGCTGGCCCGCCGCGTTGTCGGCGAGACCGTGCTGACCGATGTGCGGGTGGTCGCGATCGACCAGCAATTCACCCGTGGCGCCAGCGCCGAGGACGCCGTCGCCGGCCGCATCGCCCGCACCGTGACGCTGGAGGTCACCGCCGAGCAGGCCGAGCGCGTGGCGGTGGCGGGCCGGCTGGGGCGCATCGCGCTCTCCGTTCGCGCCATGGAGCGCCAGGCGGCCGAGCCCGTGGCCAAGGGCGGTTCGGTGTTCGGCGCCGATGTCTCGGCGGCGCTGGCGGGGGCGGGGCTTTCACAGGGCGCCCGCATGCGGGTGATCCAGGGCGACGAATTGCAGAATGTGAGCTTCCCATGACCTTGCGTGCCCTTGGTTTCGTGGGGTTGGCGCTGTTGCTGGTCGTCGCGCCGCAAGGCGCGCGGGGGCAGCCGGCGCCGGCCGGCGCGCAGGGCCAGCCGGAGCCGGCGGAGCGCCTGGCCCGCGCGACGTCGACAATGCCGCGGCCCGGCCGCCAGGCGGCGCTGGTCCGGCCGGCCGCGGTGGTGCCTGCCACGCCGGCCGTGGCCCCCGCGGGATTGCCGGTCTCCCTGCTGCTGGAAGCCGGCGCCGGGCGGCTGCTTCGCCTGCCGCGCCCGGCCATCACCGTCATGGCCGCCGACCCGCGCATTGCCCGGGTGCAGCCGGTCTCTCCCACCAGCCTGTTCCTGATGGCGGTCGGCGCCGGCCGCACCACCGTCATCGCCGCGGCCGAGGATGGCTCCCCGGTGGCGGAATACGACATCACCGTGAACCCTGGCCGCGGCACGGCACCGGCCGCGCCCGGGGCAGCGCCGGCGCCGCAGGCGGGCGGCCCCGCGGCCCCCAGCCCGGCCGCCGTGCAGAGCATGATCCGCCGCCTGGTGCCGGGCGCCGAGGGGCTGGTGGTGACCGCCAGCGGCCGCACCACGCTGGTGCTCAGCGGCCAGGTGCCAACGGCGGCCGACGCCCAGCGCGCCGAGGCCATCGCCCGCACCTTCGGCGGCGAGGGACGCGAGGTCATCAACAGCCTGGCGCTGCTGTCCTCCATCCAGGTCAACCTGCGGGTCCGAGTCGCGGAAATCTCGCGCCAGGTCAGCCGCGACCTGGGCTTCAACTGGCAGGCGCTGGCCAATAACGGCGCGGGCATGCTGATCGGCCTGAACACCGGCGGCATCGGCGGCGTGCTGAACGCGCTGACCGCCACCAGCACCGGCACGGCCGCCACCGTCAGCCGCATCGGCGCGGGGTTCAGCTCGTCCCGCTTCGACATCAACGCGGTGGTCGATGCGCTGGCCTCCGACCAGCTCATCACCATCCTGGCGGAACCGAACCTGACCGCGCAGTCCGGCGAGGTCGCCAGCTTCCTGGCCGGCGGCGAATTCCCGGTGCCGGTGGCGGCCAGTTCGCTGAACGGCTCCATCACCGTGGAGTACAAGCAGTTCGGCGTCAGCCTCTCCTTCGTGCCGACCGTGCTGGGGCCGGAGCGGCTGAACCTGCGCGTCAGGCCGGAGGTCAGCCAGCTATCGCAGAACGGCGCCATCAGCCTGCCGCTGGCCAATGGCGTCGTCACCATCCCCGCGCTCAGCGTGCGCCGGGCGGAGACCACGGTGGAAGTCGGCAGCGGCCAGAGCTTCGCCATCGCCGGGCTGCTCCAGCGCAGCAACACGCTGACCAATAGTGGCGTCAACGGCATCGGCGACGTGCCGGTGCTGGGCGCGCTGTTCCGCTCGGACCGGTTCCAGCGCAACGAGACCGAGCTGGTCATCATCATCACGCCCTATCTGGTGCGGCCGGTGTCGAGCCAGGCGGCGCTGGCGGCGCCGACCGATGGCTTCCGCCCGGCGACCGACCTGGATCGCATCCTTTATCGCCGGCAGGCCGCGCGGGGTGGCCCGGCGGTGCCGCTGCCGCCGGGGCTGGATGCAGGCTTCATCCTGGATTGAGGGCCGCCGCGATGCCGAGATTCTGCGTGTTGCTGCTGCTGCTGGCCGGCTGCACCCCGGGTGGTTCCTGGGGCGGCGACGACTTCGCCCGCCCCGGCACCTGGGCGCCCAGCGGCGTCAACGACGCCAATCTGCGCGCCATGCTGGCCAACCCCGCCGATGCCATCCAGGGCCGCGCCGCCAGCACGGAGCGCGCCGCGCCGGCCACGCTGGCGATCCGCCGGCTGGAGCGCGATGCCCGGCGGGCACTGCCGAATGCCAATGCCTCGCGCGTCGGCATTTCCCCCGCCGCCGCGCTGGCCCCTGCCGCACCGCCGGAGGCCAGCCATGCGCCGTGAGCGCCCTGCCCTGCAGGAGGCGCCGGACAGCAGCCGCGGTGCCACCCGGCAGGCCGGCGAACGCCCGAGCTGCCTGGCCTTCGTGACCGATGACGCCAGCGAGGCGGCGCTGCGCGGCGGCCTGCCCAACCTGCTGGGCGCCACGCAACTGCGTCGCGGCGATGTCCACGCCGCGACCCGCGCCCTGGAACGCGAGGCAACGCCGCACACGCTGCTGGTGGATATCAGCGGCATCGCCGAGCCCTTCGCCGCGCTGGAAGCCCTGGCCGCGGTCTGCGCCCCGGATGTGCGCGTGCTGGTCATCGGCGAGCAGACCGATATCGGCTTCTACCGCCAGCTGACCCGCGACCTCTGCGTGGCCGAATACGCCCACAAGCCGCTGACGCGCGACATGGTGGCGCGGCTGTTCGGCCCGCAGCTGGCCGGCGAGGCGACCGAGGCGAGCAAGGGCGGCAAGGTCATCGCGGTCTGCGGCATGCGCGGCGGCTGCGGCGCCACCACCGTGGCGGTGAACCTGGCGCTGCAACTCGCGGAGCGCAGCCACGGCCATGTTGCGCTGCTGGACCTCCACCTGCGCGGCGGCACCACCGGGCTGATGCTGGGCGTCCGCCCCGGCACTGGGCTGCGCGTGGCGCTGGAGGAGCCCGAGCGCGTCGATGCACTGTTCCTCGACCGCGCCGGCATTCCCATTGCCGACCGGCTGCGGCTGATTGCCGCCGAGGACCCGATGGACAGTCTGCCCCAGCCGGTGGAAACCGGTATGCGCCGGGTGCTGGAGATGCTGCGCAGCCGCGCCAACTATGTGGTCATCGACCTGCCGATGCCGCCCGGCCCGATGGAGCGCCTGGCGCTGGCCGCCGCCTGGCACGCGGTGCTGGTGTTGGGGCCGGACCTGGCGGGCATTCGCGATACGCTGGCCATGCGCAAGCTGGTCGCCGGCTGCGGCCAGGCGCGCCCCACCGTGGTGCTGAATCGGGATGGCCTGCCCGGCGGCCTGAAGCGGGCATTGGTGACGGAAGGGCTGGGCGCGGCGCCTGAGGTGGTGATCCCAGACCTGCCCCGCGAGCTGCCCCGCGCCGCCAATCTCGGCCGCCCGGCGCTGCGGGAAAGCCCCGCCCTGCGCCGCGCGCTGGCGCCGCTGCTGCGCGAGATCGCGGCGGTCTCGACGACGAAGCCGCCTTCGCTGCTGCATCGCCTGCTGGGCCGGGGCCAGGCATGACGCGCGCCTTCGGCCGCTTGCAGCTGCCGCCATCCCAGCCGGAGCCGCCGGCGGCGCCCGCCCCGCCACGCGCCGCGCCCAGCGCCCCCACTCAGGTGGAGCGGCTGCGCGGCCAGGTGATGGAACGCGTCGACCCCGTGCGCGCCGCCGAGTTGGACGCAGCGGCGCTGCGCACCGAGCTGGAAGCCCTGGTGCATGAGGTCGCCGACCGCGAGCGCATCGAGATCTCGGCGCTGGAACAGGGCCGCATCGCCGAGGAACTGGCCGACGACATGCTGGGCTACGGCCCGCTGGAGCCCTTGCTCCAGGACGACAGCATCAGCGACATCATGGTCAACGGCCCGGACCGCGTCTTCATCGAACGCCGCGGCAAGGTGGAACAGACCGCGGTGCGCTTCCGCAGCGCGGCGCAGCTGGGCGCCATTGCGCAGAAGATGGCCGCCACGGTCGGCCGTCGGGTGGATGAGAGCAGCCCGCTGGTGGATTGCCGGCTGGCCGATGGCAGCCGCGTCAACGTGGTGTTCCCGCCGCTGGCGATCGATGGCGCCTGCATCTCCATCCGCAAATTCGCCAAGCGCAAAGTGGACCTCGACAGCATGGCCGCCGGCGGCTCGATGTCGCCGGCCATGGTGCGGATACTGGAGATTGCCGCGCGGTGCCGGCTGAACGTGGTGATCTCTGGCGGCACCGGTTCCGGCAAGACCACCATGATGAATGCGATGAGCCGCCTCATCGACCACGGCGAGCGGATCGTCACCATCGAGGACGCCGCCGAATTGCAGTTGCAGCAGCCGCATGTGGTGCGGCTGGAAACGCGCCCGCTGAACCTGGAAGGCCGCGGCGAGATCACCCAGCGCGACCTGATCCGCAATGCGCTGCGGATGCGGCCGGACCGCATCATCGTCGGCGAGGTCCGCGGCGCCGAAGCCTTCGACATGCTCCAGGCGATGAACACCGGCCATGACGGCAGCTACTGCACGGTGCACGCCAATACCGCGCGGGATGCGCTGGTGCGGATCGAGAACATGGTGCTGATGGGCCAGTCCACGCTGCCCAGCCGCGCCATCCGCACCCAGATCGCCAGTGCTGTCGACATCATCGTGCAGGTGGCGCGGATGCGGGATGGCGGCCGCCGCGTGCTGCAGGTGGCGGAGGTCTGCGGGCTGGAGGGCGAGGTCATCACCATGAACGACGTCTTCAGCTTCGAATACCTGGGCGACGATGCCACCGGGCGGATCAGGGGCCGCTGGACCTCGCCGAACATCCGCCCCGGCTTTCATGACCGGCTGGAGTATTTCGGCCTGGGCGATGCCTGGCTGGCAGCGTTGCGGCAGGGCTGAGCATGCCGCACGCGCTGCTGATCCTGCTGGCCGGCCTGCTGCTGCTCAGCCTGCTGCTGGGCATGCTGGCCCTGCTGCGCAGCGGCAGCGGGCGGGAGCTGCGGGCGCGCGTGCAGGGGCTTTCGCGGCCGGTGGGCGCCACATCAGCGGCGCCGAGCATCCGGCTCAGCCGGCCGGCAGGGGGCCGCATGCGCCTGCGGCTGTTCCGCGCGCTGCACTACCACCCGGACATTCCGCAGGAACAGGTCATCGCATGGCCGCTGGTGGCGCTGCTGGGCGTGGTCGCTACCGGGCTGGCGGCGGCCTGGCTGGACAGTATCGCGGGCGCCGCGGTGGCATTCCTCGCCGCGCCGCTGGCCGGGCTGCTGGTGGTGCGCTGGGTGTTCGGCTGGCAGCACCGGCGCTACTGCGACGCCATCTTCCTGCAAATCCCGGAATCGCTGGGGCTGATGGTCCGCGCCATCCGCGCCGGCCTGCCGCTGGCCGAGGCGATCCGCAACATCAGCACGGAAATGCCGGCGCCGACGCGCGACGAATTCGCCCGGGTGGTCGGCGACATGGCCATCGGCCGGCCCGTGGAAGCCGCGCTGGCCCGGCTGCATGACCGCACCGGGCTGACCGAATACGCCTTCCTGGCGGTGACGCTGGGGTTGCAGGCGCAGACCGGCGGCAGCCTGGCGGAGACGCTGGACAACCTGGCGGAGATGGTGCGCAAGCGCGTCGCCATGGCCAAGCGGGCCCGCGCCCTGGCCGGGGAGGCCAAGGCGCAGGCCGGCTTGCTGGTGGTGCTGCCCTTCCTCGCCGCGCTCGGCATGTCGCTGATCCAGCCCTTCTACATCCAGGCCTTCACCCAGAACCCGACGGGGCAGCGCATGGCCATGATTGGCCTGGGGCTGATGCTGCTGGGGTTGCTGACCATCCGCTGGCTGATCCGCCAGGCCGGGCGGGACTGATGCCGGGGCCGGGTACCCTGCTGCTGGCGGTGGCGGCCGCCGCTGGCGCCATCGGCCTGGCGGTGCTGGCCGCGGCGCTGCTGGCGCAGGGCGCCGAGGAGCGCGACCTGGCCACGCGCCTGCGCCTGCTGCTGCGCCCCGCCGTGCCGCTGGGTGGCGACAAGCTGGCCAGGACGCATGGCCTGCTGCGCCCGGTGGTACGGCTGGGCGAGGCGTTGCGCGACAGTGCCATCATCTCGCCGAAGGAGGTGGCGGGTTTCCAACGCGCCATGGCCGCGGCGGGGTACGACCCGCGCCATGCCGTGCCGCTGTTCCTCGGCGCCAAGGCGCTGCTGCTGGTGGCGCTGCCCCTGGCCGCGCTGGCCGCGGTGCTGGCGCTGGAGCTGGAACGGCCGGATGCCGCCAAGCTGCTGCTCGGCGCGCTGGTGCTGGCGGTGCTGGGGCCGAATTGGCTGCTCGGCTGGCTGCGCCGCCCCTACCAGAACCAGCTGCGCCAGGGCCTGCCGGATGCGCTGGACCTGCTGGTGGTGGCGGCCGAGGCCGGGCTTGGCCTGGAATCCGGGCTGGACCGGGTAGCGCGGGAAATGGAGGCCTCCAACCGCGCGATTGCGCTGGAGCTGAACACCCTGGTGCAGGAGTTGCGCATGTTGCCGGACCGGCGGATGGCGCTGGACCGCATGGCGCAGCGCGCCGAGTTGCCCGGCTTCAAGCGGCTGGGCACCACGCTGGCGCAGACGCTCCGCTACGGCACCCCGCTGGCCCAGGCGCTGCGGGTGCTGGCCGCGGATATGCGGCAGGACCGCATGCTGCGGATCGAGGAAAAGGCCATTCGCCTGCCGGCCCTGCTGATCGGGCCGCTGATCCTGTTCATCCTGCCGGCGCTGTTCATCGCGCTGATCGGCCCTTCCATCCTTGAAATCGGCAAATCCTTCGGAGGTCAGCCATGACCCGGCCGCTGCGTTGTCTCGCGCTTCTCAGCTGCCTGCTGGCCGCGGGCTGCGGCGGCCTGCCGGGCCTGGAGGAGGGCGGCCGGCAGGCCGATACCGGCAATGCCCGGCTGCGCGTGGCCGCCGCGGCCGAGGAGTCCGGCCAGGCGCAGGTGGCACTTTCCATGTACGCCGCCGCCGCCGCGGCCGAACCGGGGTCAGCCCCGATCCAGGCGCGCTTCGTCGCGGCGCTGCTGCGCGGCGGTCATGTCGCCCAGGCTGGGCAGGTGGTGAACCGCGCGCTGGCGCGGCACCCCGGGGACGCGGCGCTGCTGGTTCAGCTGGGCCGGTTGCGGCTGCTGACCGCCGAGCCTGCGCGCGCGCTGGAGGTGTTCGAGCGCGTGCTGGCCGAGGCGCCGCGCGAGGTGGCCGCGCTGGAGGGCAAGGCGGTAGCGCTGGACCTGCTGGGCCGCCACGCCGAGGCTGCCACGAGCCATCGGGCGGCGCTGGCGCTTTCACCGGACAGCGTGGCCGTGCAGAACAACCTGGCGCTGTCCCTGTTGCTGGCCGGGCAGCGCGCCGAGGCGCTTGCCCTGCTGGAGGCGCTGGCGCAACGCGGGGCCGTGCCGGCGCGGGTTGCCGCCAACCTGGCGCTGGCGCGCGCCGCCAGCGACAATGCGGCGGGTGGCTCCCCGCCATCGGGCGGCACCCGGGAAGCGCTTGCGGCCTATCTTGGGGCGCTGAACCGCGAAGGGCGGTAGCCGCCGGCAATGGTGCCTGATGCGCGGGCGCGGGGAGAGGCAATCGGGGTCCTGGCGGCCTCAGGCGGAAGCCGAGGCGCCAATGCATCGCCCAACGTCTCGGCCCGCCGGCGGCTGCGCGTCCGAAGGCTCAAGGAGACCTCGGGGCGCCCGTCGCCAGGTATCCAGCGACGGTCGTGATAGACCCCGGCGCGGCGGGTCTTGTGGTGCAGTGGCCGCCATCGGCGCTCTCCGGCGTATGGCCGGGACCTGTAGCCCTTGAGCGTCCTAGGGTTCTCGGCGGGCTGGCTGGGGGACCTGGATTCGAACCAAGACTGTCCGAGTCAGAGTCGGAAGTTCTACCGTTAAACTATCCCCCAGCAGGGACCCGTCGTGCCCGGCGGGAAAACCCGCCCTCGTCGCCGAGGCCGCGGGGACTATCATGCTCCGCAGCGCTTCGCAACCGCCTCCGATGCGGAAACTGCTTGCCGCCGCGCCCAAGGGTGCTGAGTATAGCCGGTTCCGGAACCTGAGCTTGAAACCCCCCGGAACCGGAGCTGCCCTCGGCCATCGCCATGCCAGACGACGCCCCTTCCCACACCGTGCTGCCAGGCCGCCAGGACGCGGCCCGCGGTATTGTGCCCGGCGGCCTGGCCTTTGCGGCGCTGGACCTGGGTACCAATAACTGCCGGCTGCTGGTCGGCACCCCGTCGGGCAGCGGCTTCCGGGTGGTGGACAGCTTCAGCCGGATCGTGCGCCTGGGCGAAGGCCTGGCTGCCACCGGCCAGCTTTCGGAAGCCGCGATGGAGCGCGCCATCGGGGCGCTGGGCACCTGCGCCGACAAGCTGGCCAGGCGGCCGGTGCGGCAATTCCAGGCGGTGGCAACGGAAGCCTGCCGCCGCGCCGGCAATGGCGCCGCCTTCCTGGCCCGCGTCGCGGCCGAAACCGGCCTGAAGCCGCGCATCATCTCGGCGCGGGAGGAAGCCGAGCTGGCGATGGAATCCTGCGCGCCGCTGATGGAACCCGGGGACCGGCGTGCCCTGCTGTTCGACATCGGCGGCGGCAGCACGGAAATCGCCTGGATCAGGGTATGCGGGCGGGACTCGATCCCGGAACTCATCGGCTACATCTCGCTGCCGCTCGGCGTGGTCACGCTGGCGGAACGCGCCGGCGCCGATTGCTTCACCCAGAATGGCTTCGCCGCGGTGGCGGAGGAAGTGGCCGGCCATCTCCGCGGGTTCGACGCGGTGCATTGCATCGGCCAGGAAATCCGCGCCGGCGGGGTGCGCCTCATCGGCACGTCAGGCACCGTCACCACCCTGGCCGGCGTGGCGCTGGCCCTGCCGCGCTATCGCCGCCCGCTGGTGGATGGCCGCACGCTGGACACCAATGTTGCCGACCAGGCGCTGGGCGACCTGTTCGCCCTTGGCCGCGCCGGGCTGGCGGCACACCCCTGCGTCGGGCCGGACCGGGTGGAGTTCGTGCTGCCAGGCTGCGCCATCTACGCCGCCATCCGCCAGGTCTGGCCCCTGCCCTGTCTCACGGTCGCCGACCGTGGGCTGCGGGAGGGCATGCTGCTGCGCATGATGCGCGCCGACCGCGGCAACCAGGCGCATCGCCGCCGCGCCAGTTAGGAAGACTCCACCATGAAGCCACCCTCCGCCACCGGCGGCGGCCGCGGGCTGACCACGCGCGTCAAGACCGCCAAGGGCCGCAGCGTCGGCAGCCAGATCTGGCTGCAACGCCAGCTGAACGACCCCTATGTCCGCGCCGCCGTGGCCGCCGGCCTGCGCAGCCGCGCCGCCTTCAAGCTGAAGGAGCTGGACGAGAAATACCACCTGCTGAAGCCGGGTGGCCGGGTGGTCGACCTGGGCGCCGCGCCGGGCGGCTGGACCCAGGTGGCCATCGGCGTGGTCGGCGACCGCGGCAAGGTGGTGGCGCTGGACATCCTGCCGATGGACCCGCTGCCGGGCTCGATCGTGCTGCTGGGGGATTTCCAGGACGATACGGCCGAACAGGCGGTGCTGGACGCGCTGGCCGGCCCCGCCGACCTGGTGATGAGCGACATGGCCCCCAACACCACCGGCCACGGCGCCACCGACCACCTGCGCATCATGGGCCTGGCGGAGTTGGCATTGGACTTCGCGCTGAAGGTGATGGCCCCCGGCGGCGCCTTCGTGGCCAAGGTGTTCCAGGGCGGCGGGGAAAAGGCCTTCCTCGACCGCCTGAAGCAGAACTTCGCCAGCGTGAAGCACGCCAAGCCGCCGGCCAGCCGCAAGGATTCGTCCGAGCTTTACGTGGTGGCGACGGGCTTCAAGGCGCGGGGCGAGGCGCCGGAGCGCTGATCAGCGCGCCAGCACCTCGGGGTTGATGACGTTGCTCGGGGCACCGGCGGCATAGGCCAGGATCTGCTCGAAGATCTCGGTGAACTGCACCTGATATTCGTCCGAGGTCACGTAGCCCAGGTGCGGCGTGGCCACCACATTGGGCATGTTGAGCAGCGGGTGCGTCGTGTCCCGCATCGGCTCGTTCTCAAACACGTCCACCGCCGCCATGCCGGGGCGCCCCGCCTGCAAGGCTGCCACCAGCGCGCCGGGTTCAATCAGTGGCGCGCGCGACGTGTTCACCAGCAGCGCGGTCGGCTTCATCGCCGCCAGGTCGGCTGCCTTCACCACGCCGCGCGTCGCCTCCACCAGGCGCATGTGCAGGCTCACCACGTCGCAGGCGGCGTAGAACGCGGCCTGGCTGGCCGCGGTCGCCCAGCCCTCGGCGCGGGCGCGTTCGCGGGTGGCTTCGCGCGCCCAGACCAGCACCTGCATGCCGAAGGCGCGGCCATAGCCCGCCACTTCGCGGCCGATGCGGCCATAGCCATGGATGCCCAGCACCTTGCCGCGCAGCGTGCGCCCCACGCCGCACTGCCATTCGCCGCGTTGCAGACTGGCCATCTGCTGCGGAATGGACCGCATGGCCGCCAGCACCAGGCCCCAGGTGAACTCCGCCGTGGCGTAGCTCGGCGTGCCCGGGTGCTGGCTGCTGCTCAGCACCACACCCTGCCGGGTGCAGGCGGGCACGTCGATATGCGGGTAGACGCTGCGCTGGCTGATCAACTTCAGCGCCGGCAGTTGCTCCAGCAGCGCCGCCGGCACCTTGGTCCGCTCGCGGATCAGCACCAGCACCTCCGTGCCGGCCAGCCGGGCCGCCAGCTTCGCCACGTCCGGCTCATGGTCGTTGAAGATCACCACCTCATGCCCGGCCAGCATCTGGAAGCAGGGCAGCGTCCGAATGGTGTCGAAATAGTCGTCGAGTATGGCGATCTTCATCGGGCTTTCCCTCAGGCGGTGGCCGGCGTGGCGGGTTTGCGCACCAGCATAAAGGCCGCCGCCGCCAGCAGGCAAAGCACCCCGGCGAACAGGAAGGCCGGCACGTAGCTCTCCAGCGCGTCGCGCGAGACACCGGCGCCGAAGGCCATCAGCCCTGCTCCCAACTGGTGCCCGGCGAAGATCCAGGCGAACACCGCCGGCCCCATCTCCCGCCCGAAGGCCGTGACGGCCAGCCGCACCGAAGGCGGCACGGTGGCGATGTAGTCCAGCCCGTAGATCACCGCGAAGATGGTCAGCCCCACCATCGAAACATCGGCATAGACCAGCCAGACCAGGGATACGCCGCGCAGCCCGTAGTACCAGCCCAGCAGCCAGCGATTGTCATAGCGGTCCGACAGCCAGCCGGAGCCGATGGTGCCGATGAGGTCGCAGATGCCGATCACCGCGATCAGGCCGGCGGCGGCGACGATGGGGATGCCGAGGTCGCCGCAGAACGGGACAAAGTGCGTCTGGGTCAGGCCGAAGCTGGTGGCACCGCAGATGAAGAAGGTGAAGGCCAGCACCCAGAACACCCGCCGCTTTACGCCAAGCCCCAGCGCGCGGAAGCTCAGCATGACGAAGTTCTCCTGGCTCGGGCGCGGCATCGGCGCCACCGCGGTCTCGCCATAGGGCGGCAGATTCAGCTCCTGCGGATGGTCCTTGGCCAGCAGCAGGAACAGCACCAGGCTCACCGCCTCGCCGATGAAGGGCGGCAGCAGCGCCGCGCGCCAGCCCCAATTCTCGCTGAGCCAGGCGCCCAGCGGCATGAAGATCAGCGTGCCCGTCGCCACCGCGCCGCTCAGCAGCCCCACCACCAGGCCACGCCGCGCGGCGAACCAGCGCGACGATATCACCGCGCCCAACTGCATGGCCGTCAGCCCCGGGGCGATGCCGAGAATGACGCCAAGGCCCAGCCACATCTGCCAGCGCTCGGTCATCACCACCGTCAGCGCCAGCCCGGCCAGCAGCAGCAGGCCGGACCAGCCCAGCATCCGCCGCGGCCCGTAGCGCAGCATCAGCCCGCCGGCGAAGGGCGCGGCCAGCCCGAACAGCGCCAGGCGCAGCCCCTGCGGCGCCGACATCTCGCCGATGGTCCAGCCCAGATCCTGCGCCATCGGCAGCATCAGCACCGCCGGCACGCCGAGTGCCGAGGAGGAGAACACCGCGTTCAGGAAGGCGATGAAGACCATCACCCAGCCGTAATGGATGCCGCGGGCGGCGAGCGCTCGGGCCAGGCGATCAGCAAGCATCGGCATCGATTCCCCTTGGTTCCCGGCAACCCTATCCGCCGGGGAAGCCCTCGACTGCCGCTATTTGCTCAGCCCTCGGCAGCGCCGCCCCGAGATTTTCACATGGCGCCCTCGGTCGCCCCGCTTGCGGCGCGGCCCGGTTCGGGGGTAAGCGGGGCCGCCAAGGTCGCGGATCGCGCCACGCGAAAGGTCCCTCCATGGCTTCCGATGCAATCGTCTCCCGCCCGGCCCGCCACATCATCGAGGAAGCCTATGCTTTCGATGACGTGCTGCTGGTGCCCGCCTATTCCACCGTGCTGCCGCACCAGGTGGACACGCGCACCCGGCTGACCCGGGAAATCAACCTCAACATCCCGCTCTTCGCGGCGGCCATGGACACCGTGACCGAGGCCAACATGGCCATCGCCATGGCCCAGGCCGGCGGCATCGGCGCGGTCCACAAGAACATGACCGCCGAGGAACAGGCCGCCCAGGTCCGCCGGGTGAAGAAGTTCGAAAGCGGCATGGTGGTGAACCCCGTCACCATCCACCCCGATCAGACCCTGGCGGATATCCGCGCCATCCAGGACCAGCACCGCATCAGCGGCCTGCCGGTGGTGGAACGCGGCACCGGCCGCCTGGTCGGCATCGTCACCCACCGCGACGTGCGCTTCGCCACCGACCCCAACACCCGGGTCTATGAGCTGATGCAGCGCGACAACCTGGTGACCGTGCCGGTCGACGTCTCGCCCGAACGCGCCCGCGAGCTGCTGCACAAGCACCGGATCGAGAAGCTGCTGGTGGTGGACGACCAGCACCGCTGCATCGGCCTGATCACGGTCAAGGACATGGACAAGGCCCAGGCCCACCCGGACGCCGCCAAGGACAGCCTGGGGCGGCTGCGCGTGGCCGCCGCCACCGGCGTGGGCGAGGACGGGTTCCGCCGCGCCGAAGCCCTGGTGAATGCCGAAGTGGACGTGGTGGTGGTGGATACCGCCCATGGGCACAGCGGCGGCGTGCTGGCCGCCATCGAACGCATCAAGCGCCTGAGCAACAGCGTGCAGGTGGTGGCCGGCAACGTCGCCACGCCGGAAGGCGTGCTGGCGCTGATCGAGGCCGGCGCCGACGCGGTGAAGATCGGCATCGGGCCTGGTTCCATCTGCACCACGCGCATCGTGGCCGGCGTGGGCGTGCCGCAGCTGACCGCTGTCATGGAAAGCAGCGCCGCGGCCCGGGAAAAGGGCGTGCCGGCCATTGCCGATGGCGGCATCCGCACCTCCGGCGACCTGGCAAAAGCCATCGCCGCCGGCGCCGATTGCGTGATGATGGGCAGCCTGTTTGCCGGCACCGACGAAGCGCCCGGCGAGGTCTTCCTGTACCAGGGCCGCAGCTACAAGTCGTACCGCGGCATGGGCAGCATCGGCGCCATGGCCCGTGGCAGCGCGGACCGCTACTTCCAGCAGGATGTCCAGAACAGCCTGAAGCTGGTGCCCGAGGGCATCGAGGGACGCGTTGGCTACAAGGGCCCGGTCGGCAACGTCATCCACCAGCTGGTCGGCGGGCTGAAGGCGGCCATGGGCTATACCGGCTGCGGCACCCTGCCGGAGATGCAGCAGAACGCGCGCTTCCGCCGCATCACCGGCGCCGGCCTGCGCGAAAGCCATGTGCATGACGTGGCGATCACCCGGGAAGCGCCGAACTACCGCCAGGGCGACTGATGGCCGCGGCTGCTCCTGCCATTGGCGCCGTCATCTTCGACGCCTATGGCACGCTGCTGAACGTGCACGCGCCAATGGCGGCGCTGGCCGGGCGCATCGGCGAGAACTGGCGCCAGGTCTCGGCCGATTGGCGCATGAAGCAGCTGGAATACAGCTGGGTCCGCAGCCTGACCGGCCCTTCCGAGCACCAGGATTTCTGGCGCTGCACGCAGGATGCGCTGGACTGGGTGTTTGCCCGGCACGGCCTGGCCGATGCTGGCCTGCATGCCGCGTTGCTTGAAGCCTACCGCGCCTGCCCAGCCTATCCCGAGGCACCGGCGATGCTGCGCGCCCTGCGCCAGGCCGGCCTGGCCACGGCCATCCTCTCCAATGGCGAGCCGGTGATGCTGGCCGCCGCGGTGCAGGCCGCCGGCATCGGCGAGCTTTTAGACGATGTGCTGAGCGTGGAGGCGGTGGGCGTGTTCAAGCCGCACCCCAGCGTCTACCGCCTGGCCGAACGCCGCTTCGGCCTGCATGCCAGCGTCATGGCCTTCGTCTCGGCGAATGCCTGGGACACCCAGGCGGCACTGGCCTATGGCTACCAGGCCATTCGGGTGAACCGGGACGGCGCGCCGGACGAATACCACCTGCGCGGCGCGGTGCCGGAGCTGGCCGACCTGTCCGCGCTGCCGGCGCTGTTGGCCGAATGAAAGCCACCGCATGACAACCCGCGCATGACCCCCGCCGCGCGGCTCGCCGCCGCCATCGACCTGCTGGACGCGCTGGAAGCCGCAGGCCGCCGCCCGGCCGATGCCGTCGCGCATGATTTCTTCCGCACCCGCCGCTACATCGGCGGCGGCGACCGGCGCGATGTTTCCGATCGAGCCTGGGCCATCATCCGCCAGCGGCTGCGACTGGATTGGTGGCTGGAGAAGATCAAGGCGCGGCCCTCCGCCCGCTTCCTGGTCGCGGCCCACCTGCTGCTGGTGGAGGGGCTGGACGTGGCCGCCATCGCCCGCGCCTTTCCGGGCGGGCAATACGCTGCGGCGCCGCTGACCATTCCCGAACAGAAGCTGCTGGCGGTGCTGGACAATGCCCGCTTCGGCGCCGAGGGCCCGGTCCACCCGAAGATGCCCGACCCGGTCCGGCTGAACCTGCCGGAATGGGCCCTGCCCAGCCTGACGCGCCGCTTCGGCGAGACGCTGGCCGCCGAGGCCGCCGCGCTGGACCAGCCGGCGCCGCTGGACCTGCGTGCCAATGCGCTGAAGATCGACCGCGCCCAGGCCGCCGCCGCCCTGGCCGGCGAGGGCCTGGAGACCCAGCCGACGCCGTTTTCCCCCTGGGGCCTGCGCCTGCCCGGCCGCCGGCCCGTCACCGCCACGCGCGCTTATCAGGACGGGCTGATCGAGGTGCAGGACGAGGGCAGCCAGCTCATCGCCGCGCTCACCGATGCGCGCCCGGGCATGAAGGTGGTGGACCTCTGCGCCGGCGCCGGCGGCAAGACCCTCGCACTCGCTGCCGCCATGCAGAACAAGGGCCGCATCACCGCCTGCGACGTCTCCGCCCCCCGGCTGGAAGGCGCGGTCAAGCGCCTGGCCCGCGCCGGCGTGGACAATGCCGAACGCCACCTGCTGGAGGCCGGCGACCGCTGGGCCAAGCGCCGCGCCGGCACCTTCGACCGCGTTCTGGTCGACGCCCCCTGCACCGGCACCGGCACCTGGCGCCGCAACCCCGATGGCCGCTTCCGCACCGGCCCGCAGGACCTGGCGGAGTTGTTGCCAAAACAAGCCGACATCCTGGCCATCGGCGCCGGGCTGGTGCGGCCGGGCGGGCAGTTGGTCTACGCCACCTGCTCCCTGCTGGCCGAGGAGAATGAGGACCAGGTGGCCGCCTTCCTGGCCGCCAACCCGGCCTTTTCAGCGGTGCCGCTGGCCGAGGCCTGGGCCGCCGCGGGCCTGCCGGGCACCCCGCCCTGCCCTGGCCCCTACATGGCGCTTTCCCCCGCGGCACACGGCACGGATGGGTTCTTCGCCGCCGTGCTGCGCCGGGCCGCCACGGCGTAAACCGGGCGGGCCGGTAGGCACCCGCGAGGTCGAACCAGCGCCGATCGGCAGCTGGCCGGCGGGCGCGTCCCGCTGGGCCTTGGGGCATCCTCGGACTCAGCCCCCTCGCCAATGCATCCGCATTGGCACCGGTTCCTTGCGCAACCTGGCGCGCAAAATGCCGCGCCGACCACATCCCGGTGCCCGATGTCGATTGGGCCTAGCCGGAACCCGCGGATTGGTGTGGCATTCTCCCGCAGGCAGCCAGGGAGGCGCCAGATGATCAGCATCCGTCGAGCCCGACCTGGTGACGCCGCCGGCATCGGCGCCGTGCACGTGGCCGCCTGGCGCAGCGCCTATGCCGGCATGCTGCCGGATTCCTACCTGGCCAATCTCTCGGTGGTGCGGCACGCCGCGCAGTACAGTCGTGGCATTGCCGACCGGTCCGATGGCCACGCCATCTTCGTCGCCGTGGCCAGCGGGGCCGATGCGCCACCGGGTCGTGAAGCCGGGGTCGTCATCGGCTTCGCCTCGGGCGGGCGGTCGCGCCGGCCGGCGGTGGCGGAGGGCGAGGTCGAGACGCTCTACCTGCTGGATGATTTCCGCGACCGTGGTGTTGGCCGGCGGCTGATGCGGGCCATGGCGGCGCACCTGGCGGCGGTGGGCTGCCGCAGCGTGATGCTCTGGGTGCTGGCGGCCAACCCGACGCGCTGGTTCTACCAGCACCTGGGCGGCCGGCTGACGGCGCAGGAGATCATCCGCTTCGCCGGGATGGACCTGCCGCAGATGTCCTTCCTGTGGGACCCGATCGACGCGCTGCTGGCCGCCACCGCCCCGGCGCGGGAGGGCTAGAGCAATATCCGTTCTGATGGAATCATCAGAACGGATTTCTTGCTCTGCAACCTATTGAAGCTACAGCACGAAACCCGCTCACGCTGATTCAGCTTGAGCGGATAGTGCTGTAGAGTTTGCCCAACGCTCACGGCAGCGCCTGACAGACGCCAGCGGCAGCCCTTCCCGCCTGCTCGCGATACCTTGTATCGTGCGGCCTTGCTGGTTGGATGCGCTCTATGCCGCTGCTGTCGATCTGCCTCGCCTTGATCCTTGGGATCACCGCCGCCCTGGCCCAGGCCACGGCGGAAGCGCCGGCGGCCGCGACACCGGCTGCGACCGTCGCCGGTGCCGAGAGCGTTCCAACGGCAGTGCCGGCGGACGCTCCGGCCGCCCAGGCCGCTGCCCCCCAGCCGGAGACACCGCCTGCCGAGGCGCCCGGGCCGGAAGCGACACAGCCGGAAGCGCCACAGGCCGAAGCCCCCGCCGACCCAGCCCAGCCGACCGCGGCGGAACTGCGTGTTGCCGGCTGGCAGACCTGCACCCGCGAATTGCCGGATGTTTCGCCGGAACGGGCGATTGCCGCCTGCACCTGGCTGCTGGACCAGAACCGCGAACCGCCTTCGAATGCGGCGGTCGCGCTGTACAATCGCGGCAATGAGCGCCGCCGCATCGGCCAGCATGAAGCCGCGCTGCGGGATTTCACCGCGGCGCTGGCGGTTACGCCGAATGACCCCGCCACCCTGCTGAACCGCGCCATTGTCCGCCGCGCCCTGGGCGACCGCGCCAATGCGCTGGTGGACCTGAACGCCGCGCTGCGGGCGGCACCGGGCAACCCCAATATCCTGGCCAACCGCTGCATCACGCGGCGCCGCATGGGCGAGGGCGATGCTGCGCTGGCGGATTGCGACACCGCCGTCAGCCGGGCCGAACCGGGCAATGCCTTTCCGCACGTGGCCCGCGCCGGCCTGGCGCTGCGCCGCGGCTCGGACGGCCAGGCCGCCGCCGACCTGACCGAGGCGTTGAAGCGCGACCCGCAGGCTGACAAGGCCCTGCGACTGCGCGCGGTGCTGCGGACCAGGCGGGGCAATGCGGCGGGCGCGCAGGCCGACATCGCCGCCGCCCTGGCGCTGAGCCCGCGGGTGGAGGCGGAGATCGTGGAGATTTTCGGCGCTGGGCTGGTGAACTGAGGGGGGGCGCGACCCTTGAGCCGGCCGACCGCTGGGCCTAGCCTGCACGATAACCACCGTCCGGAGGAGCCTGAGACCATGGCCATGACCGTCGCCGACTTCGTCGCCGAAACCCGCCGCATCCTCTACGCCGAGCCCGACCATAACGGCCGCAAGAAGGTCGTCCTGGCCGTTCGCCGCGCCCTGCAGGACCCGGCCTTCGTCGCCGAGGCGCTGCCCGAGGGCACGCCGGAGCGCAAGGTCATCTACGAGGACCCGACCTACGGCTTCACCATCCTGGCCCATGCCTATGAGGGCGCCAAGAACAGCAGCCCGCACGACCACGCCGCCAGCTGGGCCATCTATGGCCAGGCCATGGGCGAGACCATCATGACGGACTACGAATGCCTGGCCCGGCCAGACGGCACCAGCCCCGGCCGCGCCAAGCCGACCCGCGACTACAGCCTGAAGCCGGGCGACGCCTACCTGTATGAGCCGGGCGTGCTGCACAGCCCGCGCCGCGATGGCGCCACCCGCCTGCTGCGGATCGAGGGGCTGAACATGGAGAAGTTCAAGCGCCTGCCCTACGAACGGGCCTGAACGATGACCGAGGGCACCGCGCCAGGCCGGCGGAACCTCCTGCTGGCTGGGCTTGCCGGTGCCCTCGCCACGCCGGCCCCCACCGCCCCGGCGCTGGCGCAACCGGCGCCCACGGGCCGGCCGCTCCGCCTGGTGGTGGCGGCATCGCCCGGCAGCGGCGGTGACATCGTCGCCCGCCTGGTGGCCGAGCCGATGCAGCAGACGCTCGGCCGCACCATCGTCATCGAGAACCGTCCCGGCGCCTCCGGCAACCTGGGCGCCGAGGTGGTGGCGCGTGCGGCACCCGATGGCGAGACGGTGCTGCTGACCGCCGGCGCCATCGCCATCGCGCCTTCCGTCAACAAGCACCTCAGCTACAGCCCGCTGGACGACCTGACCGGCGTGGCGCTGCTGGCCATGGTGCCGCTGCTGATCGTGGTGCGGCCCGAGAGCCCGCTGCGCAGCATCGCCGACCTGTTGGCGCTGGTGCGGCAGAAGGGCGAGGGCGTCAGCTACGGCAGCTTCGGCATCGCCTCACCGCCGCATCTGGTCGGTGCCCGCATCGCCCAGGACGCCGGTCGGCCGATGACGCATGTGCCCTACCGGCTCAGCTCCACGGCGCTGCCGGACATCCTCTCCGGCGCGCTGGACCTGGCCATACTGGACGCGGTGGCGATGAGCCCGCAGGTGCGGGAGGGCCGGTTGCGGGCGCTGGCCATCACCGGCCCCAAGCGCAGCACCGCCTTCTCCGACCTGCCGACCCTCAGCGAGGCCGGGGTGGCCTTCGACACGGTGGGCTGGCACGGCGCCTTCGCCCCGGCGCGAACCCCGGCGGAACTGCTGGCCCGCTGGAACGACGCCTTCGTGCGTGCCGTGGCGGTGCCGCGGGTGCGTGAGGCCATCATCGCCGGCGGCTCGGTGCCGGTGGACCCGGCGCTGAGTGCCACCGAATGGCAGGCGCGCTTCCGTGCCGACGTGGCCGCCTGGGGCGCCGTTGCCCGCGCGGCAAGGATAGAGGTTGAGTGAGCATGGCCCTCCGCATCCTGCGCGACGTTCCCTATGCCGAGGCCCTGGTGGCCGGCGGGCGCCACAAGCTGACCCTGGCCTATGACGCCTACCTGCCAGAGGGACCTGAGGCGGGCCCCGGCCCCTTCCCCGCCGTGGTGCTGGCCTTCGGCGGCGCCTTCCTGCGCGGCAGCAAGGAGGATGACTGCTACCCCAGCGCCGGGAAGTACGGCCCCAACACCGCCCAGGCCGAGTATTGCCGGCGCTTCGCCGCCGAGGGCTTCGCCTGCTTCTCCATCCGCTACCGCCTGGCGGGGGATGAGCCGGTGCCGGGCGACACCCAGGTGCTGGGCAACCACGCCGAGACGCCGCTGGACCGCATTGCCGTGGTCCGTGAGATCCTGGGCCTGCCGGCGACCACGCCGGAAGCGGTGGCCCAGGTGATGGAGGCGGCGATCGACGACTTCGCCGCCGCCACCCGCGCCATTGCCGCCCGCGCCGCCGACTACCGGCTGGACCCCACGCGGATGGTGCTGGGTGGCTGGTCGGCCGGCGCCCGCTGCGCGCTCTATGCCGCCTACGGCGAAAAGGTGCCCTGCGCCGGCATCATCGCCATGTCCAGCCTGGTGCAGCCCGGGGACATCCCGCGCCATCTCGGCGGGCCGGGGCCCTACGCGCCGGTGCAGATCATCAGTGCCGAGGAGGATATCGCCTACCTGCGGCCGGAACCAATGGCGGCGCAGGTGGCGGCGCTGCGGGCCGCCGGGGTGGACGCGCAGCACTCCGTGGTGCTGGGCCGGGACCATTGGTACGCGGCCGAGGCGATGACCTCCGACGGCGTGTCGGTACAGGGCGTGATGCGCGCGGCGCTGCGTCGTTTCACCGGGGCCTGAGCCCGGCCAGGCGGCGGCGTGGGGGCAACCCCTTGCCCCGCCCTGCCCTGGCGTGCTGCAAGGCGACATGAACAGCCCCGTCGCCCCCGCATCCGCCCCCTCCCCTGCTGCGGCGCATGACCGCATCCTGGTGCTGGATTTCGGCAGCCAGGTCACCCAGCTGATCGCCCGCCGGCTGCGCGAAGCCGGCGTGTACTGCGAAATCTGGCCCTATACCGCGAGCGAGCAGCGCATCCGCGACTTCGCCCCCAAGGGCATCATCCTGTCCGGCGGCCCGGCTTCGGTGACCGAGGGCGAGTCGCCCCGGGCGCCGCAGGCGGTGTTCGAGATGGGGCTGCCGGTGCTGGGCATCTGCTACGGCCAGCAGACCCTGGCGCAGCAGTTGGGCGGCACGGTCGAGTCGGGCCATGCCCGCGAATTCGGCCGCGCCTTCATCGACGTGACCGGGGAATGCGCCATCAGCCAGGGCGTCTGGGCCAAGGGCGCCCGCGAACAGGTGTGGATGAGCCATGGCGACCGGATCACCAAGCTGCCGCCGGGCTTCCGCGTGGTGGCGGCCAGCGAGGGCGCGCCGTTTGCGCTGATCGCCGACGATGCCAGGCATTTCTACGGCACCATGTTCCACCCGGAAGTGGTGCACACGCCGCATGGCGCGGCGCTGCTGGCCAATTTCGCCACGCTGTGCGGCTGCCGCGGCGACTGGACCATGAAGGCGTTCCGCGCCGAGGCGGTGGCGCGCATCCGCGCCCAGGTCGGCAGCGGCAAGGTGATCTGCGGGCTCTCCGGCGGCGTTGATTCCAGCGTGGCGGCGGTGCTGATCCATGAAGCCATCGGCGACCAGTTGACCTGCATCTACGTCGACCACGGGCTGATGCGGCATGGCGAGAGCGACCAGGTGGTGGCCACCTTCCGCGACCGCTTCAACATCAAGCTGATCCACCGCGACGCTTCGGACCTGTTCCTGGGGCAGCTTTCCGGCGTGACCGACCCGGAGGTGAAGCGCAAGACCATCGGCCGGCTGTTCATCGAGGTATTCGAGGAGGAACAAGCAAAACTGGGCGGCGCCGACTTCCTGGCGCAGGGCACGCTGTACCCGGACGTGATCGAGAGCGTTTCCGCCACCGGCGGGCCGAGCGTGACGATCAAGAGCCACCACAATGTCGGCGGGCTGCCCGCGCATATGCGGATGCAGTTGGTGGAGCCATTACGAGAATTGTTCAAGGACGAGGTCCGGGCGCTTGGGCGCGAGTTGGGCATGCCGGAGGAGATCGTCGGCCGCCACCCCTTCCCGGGGCCAGGCCTGGCCATTCGCATCCCCGGCGAGGTGACGCGCGAGAAGTGCGACGTGCTGCGGCATGTGGACCGGATCTACCTGGAGGAAATCCGCAGCGCCGGGCTGTACGATGCGATCTGGCAGGCCTTCGCGGTGCTGCTGCCGGTGCGCAGCGTAGGCGTGATGGGCGACGGGCGGACCTATGAGAGCGCGTGTGCGCTGCGGGCGGTGACGTCGACGGATGGGATGACCGCCGATGTGTATCCGTACGACATGGCCTTCCTGACGCGGGTGGCCGGGCGGATCGTCAATGAGGTGCGCGGCGTGAACCGGGTGACGTATGACATCACCAGCAAGCCGCCGGGGACGATTGAGTGGGAGTGAGGAGCGCCCCGCAGCCGTGAGGGCGTAGGTCCGGGAACTCTTTCCCCCGCGCACTGTTTTGTGCCTGGTGCCTTGCGTTGACGCGGCCCGGGGGAAACCACATGAGCGAGATGACGCAGGGTGCAACGCGCGTGCTCGTCGTGGTGGATAGCTGGCAGGGGCACACCGCGCGCGTGGCCGAACGCGTGGCGGATGGTGTGCGGTCGGAAGGCGGCACCGTCACTCTGCGCTCGGCAGATGACGCAACACGCGCCGACCTGCTGGCCGCCGATGCCTTGGTAATGGGCTCCGCCGTCCATCAGCGTGCCATGACATGGAAGATGAAGCGCTTCGTGGACGAGGTCTGCGAGCCCGCTTGGTTCTATGATGACCTGGTCGGCCGGGTCGGCGCGGTATTCACCGCGGGCGGCGGTGCTGGTGGCGCCGGCGGTGGCGCGGAGGCGGCGCAGCTGGGCATGCTCACGAACCTGGCGGCCTGCGGCCTGATCCTGGTTCCTTTGCCCAAGGACACGCCGGGTTCCGAGCATGGCGGTACCCAGTGGGGTCCGACCATCAAGGCGACGACCGAGGACATGCACCCCGTCGCCCCCGACGCGATGCCGGCAGAGCTGCAGGTGGCATTCTTCCACCACGGCGCCAATGTGGCGCGGGTAGCGCGGTGCCTGCGTGGCCTGAAGCTGGCGGCCGCCAACCGCATGCCATCGCCTCAAGTCCGCGCGATGCGCATGGAGGCTGAAAAGGACCATCCCCTCGACGCACGCTGGGGCCACCTCGCGGATCCCGCGGGGCCGCGCCCATGAAGCTCTACGTGATGCCGGGTGCCTGTTCGCTCGCCTCGCATATCGCGCTGGTCTGGGCGGCAGTCCCGTTCGAGCTGGCGATCCTCGGCCATGACGATGTCGGCGGGGAGGCGTTCCGGCGCATCAACCCGAAGGGCGCAGTTCCCACGCTGGTGCTTGACGATGGCCTGGTCATCACGGAATCGCTGGCCATCCTCGACTACATCGCCGACAGCGCGCCGGCCGCCCGGCTTGGCGCGGCGCCCGGCGATCTGCGTGCACGCGCCCAGCTGAATGAGAGCCTGGCCGAGCTGGTGAGCGACGTGCACAAGGCCTGGGCGCCGTTCTTCGCGCCTGGCCGCTTCGCCACGCAATCGGCGGGCGAGGCCGATGCGAAGCTTGCCGCCTATGGCCAGATTGAGCGGCAATACGCGCGGCTCGAGGCGGTCATGGTCGGCAGGGAATGGCGCGTGCTCGGCCACCGCACGGTAGCCGATGCCTACCTCTACGTCATGTGCCGCTGGAAGGGCATGACGCCGACGCCGCTGAGCGCCTTCCCGAACCTCGCCGCCTTCACGGCGCGGCTCGAAGCCGACCCCGGCGTGCGGCGCGCCTTGGCCGAGGAAGCCCCGGCGTAGCGTGGCTTCGCTGCCATCATCACCAACCCAGAAAGGCCTTCGCCATGCCCGCACCCTTCCGCCCCAACGACACCGCGCTTGTGCTGATCGACCATCAGGTCGGCACCATGCAGCTCATCAAGACGCTCGACGTCACCGACGTGAAGCGCTTCACGCTGGCCATGGCCAAGTGCGCGCGGCTGCTCGGGATGCCCATCATCCTGACCGCGGACCAGGAGGACCACATCCAGGGTCCGCTGCTGCCCGAGTTCGCCGACATCATCCCGGAAGCCTACGCCGCCCGCATCAACCGGCCCGGCATCGTCAATGCCTGGGACGACGCGCGCTTCGTCGCCGCCATAGAGAAAACCGGGTGCCGGAACCTGCTGATGGCCGGGGTCACCACCGATGTTTGCCTGATCTTTCCCGCGATCAGCGCGGTCGAAGCAGGCTATCGGGTGCAGGCGATGCTCGACATCTCCGGCTCGCCCTTCGTGGTTTCCGAAGAGACCGCGCGCAACCGCATGGAACGCGCCGGCGTCGAGTTCACCGCGACGAACACCGCGATTGCCGAACTTGTCCAGGACTGGTCGAGCAGCGACGGCGAGAAACTGCTGCCTACGCTGTTCCAGGAAATCCTGCCGCCCGTGCACGCGCCGCTCGCGGCCGTTGCCGCTGGCGCGCGGCATTAACAGGTTGCGGAAATCCTGCCCCGGAAGAGCAACAAAGGCTGCAATGGAATTAGCCCGCGGGCTCGCCTGAATCTTCCTGTCGCTCCGCGCCGGCGCCGCGAGTGGATCTTGCGGCGTCCGGTGCCGAAAACCGAATTTCCGCAGCCTATCAGAACAATTTTGAGCGCTGCTCACTGCCATATCCCCTTGACATATCCCACCCGCCCCGCAACCTCCCGCCCATGACCCGCACCACCCTCTTCCTCTCCAACCGATCCCAGGCGGTTCGCCTCGGCAAGGACGTCGCCTTCCCCGAAGGCGTGCGCGAGGTGGCCGTGCTGCGCGAAGGCAAGCGTCGCGTCATCGTGCCGGCGGACGCGGTATGGGACGACTTCTTCGACAGCGCCGGCACCGAGTTGCCTGAGCGCGAGCAGCCTGCGGCGCAGGTGCGCGACAGCTTCTGATGCTGCGGCACATGCTGGACACCAACCTCTGCATCCGCGTGCTGCGGGACCGCCCGGCCAGCCTTCGCGCCCGCTTCAATGCCGAGGCCGAGGGCCTGTGCATCTCCACCATCATCCTGGCGGAGTTGCTGCACGGCGCGGCGAAGTCGGCGCGGCCGGTGGAGAATCGGCGCGAGGTGGAGCGCTTTGCCGCCCGGCTGGAAGTCCTGCCCTTCGACGCCGAAGCGGCGGCGCACGCGGCGGATATCCGCGCAGCCCTGGAACGCCAGGGCCAGGTCATTGGCGGGTATGATCTGTTGATCGCCGGCCATGCCCGCAGCCGCGGGCTGGTCGTTGTCACCGGTAACCTGGCCGAGTTCCAACGCGTGGACGGCCTGCGCTGCGAGGATTGGGACGCATGACCATCACCATCCACGGTATCAAGGCCTGCGACACCATGAAGAAGGCCCGCGCCTGGCTGGATGCCGCCGGGGTGGCCTATGGCTTCCACGACTACAAGACCCAGGGCATCGGCGAAGCCACGCTGCGCGGTTGGGCGCAGCAGGTCGGCTGGGAAACGCTGCTGAACCGCAGCGGCACCACCTTCCGCAAGCTGCCCGACGCCGAGCGCGAGAACCTCGACGAGGCCAAGGCGATCCGCCTGATGCTGGCGCAGCCCAGCATGATCAAGCGGCCGGTGCTGGACGTGGACGGCGCGTTGCTGGTCGGCTTCAAGCCGGAAGCCTATGCGGCGCGGTTCGGTCACCCAGCCGTGACGACCGCCGGCTGAGGCGGCGTCGTGCCCCCCGCGGTTTCCCGTTGACCTGAAGCGACCCTCGGGCGGAGGCTTGCCGCAGAGCCGGAACACCGGCCGCCACGGGAGGCTTCATGCGTCACCTGCTGCCCATCGCCCTTGCGCTGCTGCTGGCCCTGCCCGCGCGGGCCGAGCGCACCCTCACCATCGGCGCGCAGACGCCGCCCAGCGCGCTGGACCCGCACTACCACAACACCCAGCAGAACTCGCAGATCGCGCGCCTGGTGTTCGAGCCGCTGTTCGAGCTGGATACCCAGCTGCGCTTCCAGCCCCGCCTGGCCCGCAGCATGCGCCTGGTGGACGACACCACCTGGGAAGTGAAGCTGAACACCCAGGCCCGCTTCCATGACGGCACGCCCTTCGTGCCCGAGGACGTGGCCTATACCTTCGCCCGGGTGCCGACGGTGCCGAACTCGCCGGCGCTGTACACCCCGGCGGTGCGGACGATCAGCGCCATCGAGGTGGTGGACCGCGAGACCATCCTGATCCGCACGCGGGAGCCGAACCCGCTGATGCGGTTCGACATGGCCTCCCCGGTGATCCTCTCCAAGCGGATGCATGGCGAGAGCCCGACCACGGCGGAGTTCAACAGCGGCCGGCTGATGGTTGGCACCGGGCCCTACCGCTTCACTGGCTGGCAGCATGGCGAGCGCATCGAGCTGGCACGCAACGAGGCCTGGCATGGCCCGGCCGAGCCCTGGGACCGCGTGGTCTACCGGTACATCCCCAATCCCGGCGCGCGCACCGCCGCGCTGCTGGCCGGGGAGGTGGACCTGATCGACTACGTGCCGGTGCAGGACGTGGCGCGGCTGGGGCAGGATCGGCGCTTCGCGCTGTTCCAGGTGGACAGCATCACCTGGGTCTATCTGTTCCCCGATTCGATGCGCGAGACGACGCCCTTCGTCACCGACAAGCAGGGCCGGCCGCTGGACCGCAACCCGCTGGCCGATGCGCGGGTACGCTGGGCGCTGGCCCTGGCCATTCCGCGTGGGCCGATCTCGGAGCGGCTGTACAGCGGCATGGCCTCGCCGGCGGACCAGTTCGCCTCGCCGGTCTCGGAGCATCGGCTGGAGGGGGTGGAATTGCCCTACAA
Organism: uncultured Rhodospirillales bacterium; assembly: GCA_903835235.1. Lineage (GTDB taxonomy): Bacteria > Pseudomonadota > Alphaproteobacteria > Acetobacterales > Acetobacteraceae > CAIMOR01. Next base: position 143,845 of record CAILMF010000074.1, on the reverse strand, counting down.
CCCCGCCCGGGCGCGGGAGTTGCTGGCCCAGGCCGGCTACCCCAACGGCTTCCGCCTGACCATCCATGGGCCGAACGGGCATTTCGTCTCGGACGACAACCTGCTGCAGGCGCTGGCGCAGGCCTTCACCCGCATCGGCGTGGAAACCCGGGTGGAGGCGCTGCCGCCGGCCAACCTGTTCACCCGCGCCACCAACCGAGAGTTCAGCCTGTTCATGACCTATTTCACCTCCGCGCTGACCGCGAGCGGCATGCGCCAGGTGGTGATGACGCGCGACCCCGTGGTCGGGCATGGGCCGTTCAACCGCCAGCGCTATTCCAACCCCGCGGTGGATGGGCCGCTGAACCTGGCGCTGACCACGATGGACGAGGCCCGCCGCAAGACGCTGACCCAGCAGGCCGCGCGGGCGCTGTACGACGACATGGGGGTGATCCCGGTGATCAATCTGCGCAACAGCTGGGCCGGGCGGCGGGACCGCGTGGTCTACGACCCCAGCCCTTCCAACTACACCCAGCCGACCCTGGCCAAGCCGGTGCCTTGACGCCGGGCGCCTCGGCGGACGACGCTTCCGCCGAACCCCGGGAGCCAATCAATGCCTGATGCCGCCTTGCTGGCGCGCCTGCGCGCCGCCGTGTCTGCCAACTTCGCCACGCAGACCGAATTCCTGCAGCAACTCGTGCGCTTCCCCAGCACCCGCGGGAACGAGGCGCCGTTGCAGGATTGGATGGCGCGGCAATTCGCCCAGCGCGGCTACAGCGTGGACCGGTTCACGCTGGCCGACGTGCCGCTGCCGGCCCACCCCAAGGCCAGCCCGATGGTGGAGGCCGACCCCGCGCGCAGCGTGCAGGTTGTCGCCACGTATCGCGCGGAACAGGCAACGGGACGCAGCCTGATTTTGCAGGGCCATATCGACGTGGTGCCGGAAGGCCCGCTGGAGATGTGGACCTACCCGCCCTACAGCGCGCACATCCATGACGGCTGGATGTATGGCCGCGGCGCGCACGACATGAAGTCCGGCGTCTCGGCCATGGTCTTCGCCATGGACGCGCTGCGCACCGCCGGCCTGGCCCCGGCCGCCGACGTGCATGTGCAGACCGTGACCGAGGAGGAGAGCACCGGCAACGGCGCCCTGGCCACGCTGCTGCGCGGCTACCGGGCCGAGGCGGCGCTGATCCCGGAGCCGACCGGCGGCACCATCACCCGCGCGCATACCGGCACGCTGTGGTTCCGCGTGAAGGTGCGGGGCGTGCCGGTGCATGTGGCGGTGGCGCAGTCCGGCTCCAACGCCATCATGTCCGCCTACCACCTGGTGCTGGCCTTGCAGCAGCATACCGAGAAGCTGAACGAGGCGGCGAAGTCCCACCCCTGGTACAACGGCATCGACCGCCCGCTGAAGTTCAACCCCGGCATCATCCGCGGCGGCGACTGGGCCAGCAGCACGCCGGCCTGGTGCGAGGTGGATTGCCGCATCGGCCTGCTGCCCGGCACCGATGTGGCGGAAGCGCAGCGCGGCGTGGAGCAGGCGGTGGCGGCGGCGGCGCGGACCGACAACTTCCTGTCCAACAACCCGCCGGAAGTGGAGTGGCACGGCTTCCTGGCCGATGGCTATGTACTGGAGCCGGGCACCGAGGCCGAGCGCGTGCTGGCCGCCGCCCATACCCAGGCCTTCGGCCGCGAGATGGAAGCGCGGATCACCACCGCGGTGAACGACACCCGCTTCTACGGCCTGTACTACGACATTCCCGGCCTCTGCTACGGGCCGAAGGGCGAGGGCGCGCACGCCTTCGACGAGCGGACCAACCTGGCGCAACTGGAGACGACGACGCTCAGCATCGCTGCCTTCATCGCCGACTGGTGCGGGACGCGCCCGGTATGAAGTTGCGGAGTGCGGGAGGTATGATGCGCCGCCGGGCGCTGCTGGCCGCACCGCTCGCGGCTCCCGCCCTGGCGCGGGCCGAGGGTGGCGGCGTGCTGCGGGTGATCGTACCCTATGCGCCCGGTGGCTCCTCCGACACGCTGGCCCGACTGCTGGCGCCCGGCCTGGGGGCCGCGCTGGGGCAGACCGTGGTGGTGGAGAACCGCGCCGGCGCCGGCAGCATGCTGGGTACCGAGGCCGCCGCCCATGCCACGCCGGATGGCAATACGGTGATCCTCTCGGACATGCCGCACACCATTGTGCCGGCGATGCAGCCGAACATCCCCTACGACCCCGTGGCCGGCTTCGCCCCGGTTGCGCTGCTGGGCGTGGCGCCGTTTGCCATGTTCGCCAATGCCCGCTTCGCGGCGCGCGATGCCGCCGACTTCGCCGCCCAGGCGCGGGCGCGGCCGGAGGCGCTGGCGGTTTCCTCCGGCGGCAGCGGCAGTGCCAGCCACCTGGTGGCGGAGCTGTGGCAGAAGGCGGCGGGGTGCCGGCTGACGCATGTGCCGTATCGCGGCGCCGGACCGGCCATGCAGGACCTGGCGGCGGGCCAGGTGCAGTGCAGCTTCTCCACGCTGGCCACGGCCAGCGCCCAGGTGCAGTCCGGGCTGATCCGCGCGATCGGGGTCTTCGCCGATGCCGAGGTGCCGGAGTTGCCGGGCGTGGCGACCATGCGCGCCCAGGGGATCGACCTGGTGGTGGAGCATTGGTGGGCGGTATTGGCCCCGGCCCGCGCGCCGCAACCGGCGCTGGCCCGGCTGGCGGCGGCGCTGGCCAAGGTGGTGGCCTCGCCGGAGGTGGCACCGCGCCTGGCCGTGCTGGGCGTGACGCCGAAGCAGGAAAGCCCCGAAGCGACGCGCCAGCGGATCATCGCCGATGTCGCGCGCTGGAAGGCAGTGGTGACGGCCGCGGGGATCACGCCATGAGCCTGGAGCGCTTCCTCGGCGCGCTGGCCGCCGATGCCGGGCTGTGGGCGGATTTTTCCGGCCTGTGCGACTGCGGCGGTCGGCTGGCCGGCAGCGCCAGCGAGGCAGCGGGTTTTTCCTTCGTGGCCGAACGGTTGGCCGCATTGGGCGCGGTGCGGGACGAGCCGGCGGGCTATGCCGGCTGGCGCCCGCTGGAGACCCGGCTGGAAGACCTGGCGACCGGCCGGCTGCTGGGCTGCGCGCCGCTGCTGGGCACCGCCAGCACCCCACCGGAAGGCGTTTTGCTTGATACGCTGGATCTCGGCCGTGGCGCGCCGGAACAGGTGGCGGCCGCCGATGTGCGGGGACGGGCGGTACTGGCCGCGCATGAATATCCCTTTGCCGCCTGGACGGTGCATCGGCGGGTGAAGCTGCATGCCGCCGCGGCGGCGGGTGCCGCGGCTTTCCTGATCGTGCAGCCGGAGCCGGGGGTGGGGCCGGTTTCCGGTAGTTCGGGCCGGGCCGGTGGCCAGGGCATTCCGGCCATGGGCATTTCGGCGGAGGCGGGGGCGCTGCTGCGCGAGGGCCGCCGGGTGCGCCTGACCCTGCTGGGCGAGGACCTGCCCCGGGCGACCACGCCGACCCTGGTGCTGGACCTGCCCGGGCGCGGGCCGGACCGGGTGGTGTTGAGCGCCCATCTGGACGGCCACCCCTTGGGCGAGTCGGCGATCGACAACGCCACCGGCCTGGCCGGCGCCATGGCCCTCGCCCGCGCCGCCGCGCCGCTGGTGGCGGGGTGCGAGCGCGGGCTGACGCTCTGCGTGTTTGGCGCCGAGGAATGGGCCCTGGCTGGCAGCCGCGCCTGGCTGGCGGCGCAACCGGCCGAGGCGAAGGCGCGGATGGCGCTGAACCTGAACCTGGATTCCATCACCGGTGGCCCCGGCCTGACGGCGCTGACCAGCGGCTTCGGCGGGCTGGGCGGCTTTGTGCGGGCGGCGGCGGCGCGAACCGGGGCGCCGCTGGGCGTCCACCTGCCGCTGATGACCAATTCGGACCATGCAAACTTCGCCGCGGCAGGGGTTCCGGCGCTGCGCCTGGTGGCCGGCTTCGACCAGCCGGGCAGCGCGCTGCGCTATTTGCTGACGGCGGCCGATACCCGCGCGCTGGTGCCGCCACAGGAGCTGAAGGCGGCGACGCTGACCGCCGGCGCGGTGCTGTGGGCGGCGCTGACCGCGCCGGCCGAGGTGCTGGCGGCGCTGCGCCAGGGATAGAGCGTGATCGTCGCAGGCGTAATCGCCGGAGACCTGAATCACCCGACAAAACAAGGCGCTGGCGACTGCCAGGCGCTTCTGTCTGCGCCTGGCAGTCTCCAGCGAGTGATCGTCGCTGGCGGCGTGGACCAGCCGCCCGCACCATGAGGCGCTTCCGGGCGCGTCTGACAGACCCCAGCCGATCACCGCCTCCGGACGCTGCGTGAGGCGCTGGGGCCACAAGATGTGCCCGCCGGCGGGGCTTGCTGAGTCGCGGTGTGAAGTTGCGTCGGCAAGCGCCTGCGACTCCTTGAAAACGCGATTCGCAGCCCGGCCTGTGGATAGCGGGGATATCGGGGATGGCCCGCGACGCCCCTGCGACGAGCGCTTGACGTGGGGGTCGCGCTGGCCGACTTTGCCGTGAACACGTAGCGAACATCGGCAGTTATCCACGGCTTCCGCTGCCCCCGAAATTTCGCAACCGTTTACCTGATCTGGTGTTAGACTAGCTCTCTCGTGCCAATATCTTGTGTCTCCATCTTGTCTGAGGGCTCCGCACCATGCATGCTCCGGTCCGGGGGATTGAAGGGGAAGCGGTTGTGTTTGATGCGATCCAGATAGAGGGACATTCGCAGGTCCAGATCGACCGGTCGCGGGATGCCCTGCTCACTGATTTCGGCAAGGCGACCTTGACCGACCGGTACCTGATGCCGGGCGAGAGCTACCAGGACCTGTTTGCCCGCGTGGCCAGCGCCTTCGGCGACGACGCCGCGCATGCGCAGCGGATCTACGACTACATCAGCAAGCTCTGGTTCATGCCGGCGACGCCGGTGCTGTCCAACGGCGGCACCACCCGCGGCCTGCCGATCAGCTGCTTCCTGAACGAGGCGAATGACAGCCTGGATGGCATCGTTGGCCTGTGGAACGAGAATGTCTGGCTGGCGGCCAAGGGCGGCGGCATCGGCAGCTACTGGGGCAACCTGCGTTCCATCGGCGAAAAGGTCGGCCAGAACGGCAAGACCTCCGGCGTGGTGCCCTTCATCCGCGTGATGGACAGCCTGACGCTCGCCATCAGCCAGGGCTCGCTGCGGCGCGGCTCGGCGGCCTGCTACCTGCCGGTCTCCCACCCGGAGATCGAGGAGTTCATCGAGATCAGGCGCCCGACCGGCGGCGACCCGAACCGCAAGGCGCTGAACCTGCACCACGGCATTCTGGTGCCGGACGCCTTCATGCGCGCGGTGGAGAACGACGAGGAATGGGCGCTGACCAGCCCGAAGGACGGCGCCGTGGTGCGCAAGATCTCGGCGCGCTCGCTCTGGATCCGCATCCTGACGGCCCGCATCGAGACCGGCGAGCCCTACCTGATCTTCTCCGACCACGTGAACCGGCAGATGCCGGCGCACCACAAGCTGGCGGGGCTTGAGGTCAAGACCTCCAACCTGTGCAGCGAGATCACCCTGCCGACCGGCATGGACCAGCATGGCCGCGAGCGAACCGCGGTGTGCTGCCTGTCGTCCTTGAACTGCGAGACCTGGTTCGAGTGGAAGGACGACAAGCAGTTCATCCCGGATGTCATGCGCTTCCTGGACAATGTGCTGCAGGACTTCATCGACCGGGCGCCAGACAGCATGGCCAAGGCGAAGTACAGCGCCATGCGGGAACGCAGCGTGGGCCTTGGCGTCATGGGCTTCCACAGCTTCCTGCAGATGCTCAATGTTCCCTTTGAGAGCGTTGTCGCGAAGGTGTGGAACATGAAGATGTTCCGCCACATCCGCGAGCAGGCCGACACCGCCAGCCAGCTGCTGGCCGAGGAGCGTGGCGCCTGCCCGGATGCCGCGGAATACGGCTTCATGGAGCGGTTCTCGAACAAGATGGCGATCGCGCCGACCGCGTCGATCAGCATCATCTGCGGCGGCGCCAGCCCGGGGATCGAGCCGATCGCGGCCAATGTGTACAACCACAAGACGCTCAGCGGTTCCTACATCGTCCGCAACCCCTACCTGAAGAAGCTGCTGGCCAAGCACGGGCGGGACGATGACGACACCTGGACCAGCATCACCGTCACCAAGGGCAGCGTGCAGCACCTGGATTTCCTGAGCGACCAGGAGAAGATGGTGTTCCGCACGGCCTTCGAGCTGGACCAGCGCTGGGTGGTGGAGCACGCCGCCGACCGCGCGCCGTTCATCTGCCAGAGCCAGTCGGTCAACCTGTTCCTGCCGGCCAATGTGCATAAGCGCGACCTGCACCAGATCCATCTGCAGGCGTGGAAGAAGGGCGTGAAGTCGCTCTACTACTGCCGCAGCCTGAGCATCCAGCGCGCCGATACGGTCAGCGCCAAGGTGGTGGGCGGCGACATGGGCATCGCCACCGCGCCGCCGGTGGCGAATGACGCGCAACTGCCGCTGCCGATGGTGGCGATGGCCGTGGAGAGCACGAACTACGAGGAATGCTTGAGCTGCCAATAGGCGGCCCAGGCTGCGCCTGATCGTCGCCGGTGAAACCGCCGGCGGCGTGACTCAGCTTGGCGCCAGGCTGGCCACCAGCTGCGGCTTCAGCGCCTTGCCGGCGCCGTTGCGCGGAATCTCCGGCACGAAGCGGATCAGCTTCGGCACCTTGTAGGGTGCCAGCCGGGCACGGCAGGCGTCGCGCACCGCCTGCTCCGTGGTGTCGCCGACGATGAAGGCGGCGACCTCCTCGCCCATCTCGGCCGCGGGCATGCCGGCCACGCAGGCGTCCCGCACGCCAGGCAGGTCCAGCAGCACGCGCTCGATATCCTGCGGGTAGATGTTGATGCCGCCGCGGATGATCATGTCCTTGGCGCGCCCGGACAGGAACAGGAAGCCGTCCGGCCCCATGCGCGCGAGGTCGCCGGGGTAGAACCAGCCATCGCGGAAGGCGTCGCCGCCCTCGGCGCGGGAAGCCTCTTCGCCCTCGGCACGGTAGTATCCGGTGGCGGAGGCAGGGCTGCGGTAGCGCAGCCGGCCGACTTCCCCGGGCGGCAGCGGCGCGTGGGTCTCGTCGACGATCTCCACCTGCACGCGGAAGGCCGGGCGGCCCACGCTGTCGCCATGCAGCGCGCAGTCGGCCGGGGACAGCACGGAGATGCCGCCGCCCTCGGTGGAGGAATACATCTCGAACAGGTTGGGCGTCAGCCGCTGCTGGATCGCCAGCCGCTCATCCGGGTGCAGGGCGGAGCCGGAGGAGATCAGCACGCGGAGCGAGGGGAAGGCCGGCGCCGGCAGCGCTTCCTGCAAGGCCCGCCTGATCTGCGTGGGCACCAGGAACAGCGCCGTCCCGCGCACGGCGGCGATGTGCTCGGCCAGCTCCCGCATGCCGGCGCGCGGCGAGACCAGCGAGACGGTGCCGCCGCAATGCAGCATGGCCAGGGAGAAACCCCGGCCACCGCCGAAATACAGCGGCGTCGCGTTCACATAGGTGTCGTGCGCGTTCAGCCCCAGGTTGATCCAGTAGACCATGAAGCGGTTTTCGAAGCGCTGGTGGCTGGCCAGCGGCCCCTTCGGCAGGCCGGTGGTGCCGGAGGATAGCGAGAGGACAAAGGGGCTTTCCGCGGTCACCGCGGGGTCGTGGTACGGCGTCGCGCTCTCGGCGGCCCAGCCTGGCGGCAGCGCGTGCCAGCCGGGCGCGCCGGCATCGGGGTCATCGGCTTCCAGCAGCACATGCGCCGCGCCGAATTGATCGGCCAGGTTGCGCTTTTCGGCCCGCTGCCAGCGGCAATCCATCGGCAGCACCACGCCGCCTAGCCGCGCCAGGGCCAGCAGCGCCACCAGGTGCTCCGCGGTATCGGCCAGCGCCACGCCGACAATCTCGCCGCGCTGCACGCCGAGCGCCGCCAGGTGATGCGCGGCGCCGTCGATCATCCGGTCCAGTTGGGCGAAACCGAAGCGCCGGCTGCCATCGATCAGCGCCAGCTTGTCCGGCCTGGTGCGGGCGTGCAGCCGGAAGACGGCGTCGAGCGTCATAGCTTGTAGATGCGCGCGGCGTTGTCGCGCAGCATGGCCCGCAGGCTTTCATCGCGGAAGCCCAGCGCCAGCAGCTCGCGCATCGTGCGTTCGAAGTCCAGCACCGGGAAATCCGTGCCGAAGATCACCTTCGAACGGCCGAAGGTATTGGCGTATTGGATGAAGCTGGCCGGCCAGTAGCGCGGCGAGTGGGCATCCGTGCCGATATAGATGTTGGGGTGCTTCCAGGCCATGGCAATCATCTCGTCATGCCAGGGAATGCCGATGTGGATGCCGACCAGGACAAGTTCCGGGAAGTCGCAGGCGACGCCATCCAGCGTGATCGGCCGGCCGGTGCTGCGGACCGGATAGTCCGGCGCGTAGATCATGGACTGGCCGACCTGCATCTGGATCGGTACGTCCAGCTCGCAGCACTTGGCGTAGAAGGGGTAGACCCGCGCATGGTCGGGCGCCATCTCGAACCAGTGCGGGTAGAAGTGGGCACCCACAAAACCGTATTCGCGCACCGCGTGTTCGAAGGCGCGGACGCCCTTCATGCCCTCGGTCGGGTCGATCCCGGCCAGGGCGCGGAAACGGTGCGGGTATTTCTGCACCGCGTCGGCCACCATCTCGTAGGGCAGGTGGTAGCAGCTGGGATGGCCGAGGCGGCCCGCCTTGGTCGCCACCAGCAACCCCTTCTCGATCCCCGCCGCGTCCATGCGTGCCAGCATCGCTTCCAGGGAAACGCCCTGAACGGTTGGCGCGGCGACGCGCATCTTGTCGCCGAAGAAGGCGTCCCGCCAGGTCGGGCGGGCGGCCAGGGCCTCCTCGGTCCAGAGGTTGACCACCGCATCGATGGCGGGAACCGGCGACAGGCCCATGTATCCTCGCTTGGCAGAAACGCCGAGGTCACCACAGCGGGCCGGCGCCGGCAAGGTTCCGGTGCGGCTCAGGTGCGGGGGGCGCGGCTAACCGCGCCTGACGGACTGCAGGGCGGCGCGCACCAATTCCGGCGGCGCGGTGCCGGCGACGCGGCGGACCACTGAAAGCTGGCCGCGCGCCTCCAGGATGGCGTAGCGGACCTCCGCCAGTTCGCCGATGCCCTGGCGGCGCAGCAGGGCCTGCAGGTCGCCGATAGTCATGCCGCAGCGCCGCAGTTCGGCCGGCAGCGCCTGGCCATCCGCCACCAGCAGCCGTGGGGATTGGTCCAGCAGCCGGCCGACCGCGGGGAAGTGCCGCAGCTGGGTCAGCGCCGCATGGGCCAGCAGCACCGCCACCAGCGTGGCAAAGCCGGCGAGGTAGCTGGCATCATGCGCATTCGGAACGCGGCCGACGATGGAGCCGACCGCGACGGCGGCGACGAAGTCGAAGGCCGACATGTCCGCCAGGCTGCGGCGCTGCCCCAGCCTGAACCCCATGACCACGGTCAGGTAGAGCAGCAACGCCTTCAGCGCGACCCAACCCACTTCATCCGCGCCGCCGATCAGATGTTCCATGCCAGCCCCGTCCCTACCCAGCGAGGCAATCTGCGGCAGCGGCGCCGGCCGGTCGAGGTTGCCGGGCCAGGACTGCTGGCGCCGGGCCGCGGCGCCGGCTGGGCACCATGCCGCAGCAGGCTTGCCGAACCGGCTGCCGCATGGCAATTTAACCATGGAAATTCAATGGATTGGTTCGCATGCCCGGCTGCCGCATCGGCCTGCTATTGGCCTGCCTGCTGGCCTCCGGCACCCAGGCCCAGCAAGCGACGCCCACGGCATTGTTGCCGGACATCCTGGTGACGGCCCCGGCGACAACGCCCAGCAACGCCGCCAGTGATCGCCTCATCACCGCCGAGGAACTGGCGGCACGGCCGGTTTCGCGCCCGGGCGAGATCGTCGAGGCCGCCCCCGGGCTGATCGCCTCCCAGCACAGTGGCGAGGGCAAGGCCAACCAGTATTTCCTGCGCGGCTTCAACCTGGACCACGGCACCGACCTGGCGCTGACCCTGGACGGCATGCCGCTGAACATGCGGACCCATACGCATGGCCAGGGCTATGCCGACCTGAACTTCCTGATGCCGGAGTTGCTCGGTGGCCTGCTGGTGCGCAAGGGCCCCTACGGCGCCAACCAGGGCGACTTCGCCACGGCCGGGCAGTTGGACCTGTCGCTGATGGACAGCCTGCCGCGGCCGTTCATCCAGGCCACCATCGGCAGCTTCGGCCATTGGCGCGGGCTGGCGGCGGGCAGCTTCTCGCTGGGGCCGGGGCAGTTGCTGCTGGCGGGCGAGGCAACCACCTATGAAGGCCCCTGGCAGCGCGGCGACAACCTGCGCCGGCTGAATGGCCTGGCCCGCTACAGCCAGGGCGGCGCCGCCGAGGGCTTCAGCCTGACCGCCATGGCCTACAGCGCGCGGTGGAACGCCACCGACCAGGTTCCCGCCCGCGCCGTGGCGAGCGGATTGACCAGCCGCTATGGCACGGTGGACCCGACCGATGGCGGCCAGAGCCAGCGCTTCAGCCTCTCCGGCAGCTGGCACCGCGAGGGCGCGCATGGGGTGAGCCGGGTCAATGCCTATGCCGTGCATTCCTCGCTCGACCTGTTCAACAACTTCACCTACTTCCTCGAAGACCCCGTGCGCGGCGACCAGTTCCATCAGCGCGACCGGCGCTGGCTGCTGGGGCTGAATGCCAGCCACACCATGCAGGGCGAGGTGTTCGGCCGGCCGCTGCAAACCCGCCTGGGCGTGCAGAGCCGCTACGACGACATTGCCCTGGGCCTGGCCCGCACCCAGGCGCGCAGCCTGCTCTTCGGCATCAGGTCGGACCAGGTGCGCGAAGCCAGCCTGGGGCTGTGGGGCGATGCGACCTTGCGGGCGACGGAGTGGGCGCGCGTCACCCTGGGCCTGCGGGGGGATGTGGTTGGCGGCAGCGTCCGCAGCGACCTGGCCGCCAATTCCGGTACCGCGCAGCAGGCCATCGCCAGCCCCAAGGCCGGGCTGGTGCTGGGGCCGTGGCATGCGACGGAGCTGTTCCTCAACGCCGGCACCGGCTTCCACAGCAACGACCTGCGCGGCGCCACGGTCAGCGTGGACCCCAGCGATACCGCAAGCCGGCTTTCCCGCGTGCCGCTGCTGGTCCGCGCCAAGGGGGCCGAGCTGGGGCTGCGGACCCGCTGGCTGGAGGGGCTGGAGAGCAGCCTCGCCTTCTTCGTGCTGACCCTGGGTTCCGAGATCCTGTTCGTCGGTGATGCCGGCACCACGGAAGCGAGCCGCCCCTCGCGCCGGGTTGGCGTGGAATGGAGCAACCGCTGGCAGATGCTGCCCTGGCTGGCGCTGGATGCCGACCTGGCGGCCACCCAGGCGCGCTTCACCGGCAGCGACCCCGCGGGCAACCGCATTCCCGGCGCGCCGAACCTGGTCGCTGCGGCGGGCGTGACGCTGGGCGACCAGACGCCGGGTTGGTTCGGCAGCGCCAGGCTCCGCTTCTTCGGCCCCCGCCCGCTGGTGGCGGACAACAGCGCGCGGTCGCAGCCCTCGGCGCTGGTCAATGCGCGCGGCGGTTATCGCTTCGAGAACGGCATCACCGCGCGGCTGGATGTGCTGAACCTGTTCGGCGCCCGGGCAAGCCAGATCGACTACTTCTACGCCTCCCAACTGCGCGGCGAGGTGGCGCCGGTGGCCGACCGGCATTTCCATCCGGTGGAGCCGGTGGCGTTGCGCTTCACGCTGACCGTGCCGCTTTGAGCCGAACCCGCAGGGTTTACCGCAGGGGTCTCGACCGTTAGGTTTGGCCGGATATAACGCTCCGGGACGCCATGACGCCGTGCCCTTTCCTGCCCGGGTTCGCCTGGCCGCGGCCCGGGACCGTGGCACCAGCCCGCGGCCCGCGCCGATGCTGAGCCCGGAGGAGTGGCAGGCGGTGCAGTTGAGCGTGGCGGTGGCCGGGCGCAGCGTGCTGCTTTCCCTGCTGCCGGCCGTGGCCGTTGCCTGGCTGCTGGCGCGCGGCCGCTTTCCCGGCCGGTTCCTGCTGGATGCCTGCGTGCACCTGCCATTGGTGGTGCCGCCGGTGGTCACCGGCTGGTGCCTGCTGCTGCTGTTCGGCGTGCGCGGCCCCTTGGGCGCGCCGCTGCTGGACTGGTTCGGCATTCGCCTGGTCTTCACCACCAATGGTGCGGCCCTGGCCACGGCGGTGATGTCCTTCCCGCTAATCGTCCGGGCGGTGCGGCTGAGCCTGGAGAACGTGGACAGTGGTCTGGAGGCCGCGGCGCGGACGCTCGGGGCCAGGCCGCTCGACAGCTTCCTGACCATCACGCTGCCGCTGATGTCGCCGGGGATCCTGGCCGGGGCGGTGACCGCCTTTGCCGCCGGCCTGGGCGAGTTCGGGGCCGTCATCACCTTCGCCTCCAATATTCCCGGCGAGACCCAGACCCTGCCGCTGGCGATCTACAGCGCCACGCAAACCCCGGGGGGCGAGGGAGTGGCGGCCCGGCTGGCACTGGTCTCCTTCGCGCTGGCGATCGCGGGGCTGCTTTCGGCCGAGTACCTGGGCCGGCGGATGAACCGCGCCCTGGGGCGGGACTGATGCTGCGGGTGGCGTTGCGGCATGGCTTCCCGGGGTTTCGGCTGGATGTCGGCTTTACCGCCGCCGAGGCCGGGGTGACCGCGTTGTTCGGGCCTTCCGGCTGCGGCAAGTCCACCATCCTGGCGGCCGTGGTGGGGCTGTTGCGGCCGGAAGCGGGGCGGGTGGCGCTGGGCGGGCGGGTGCTGCTGGATACCGCGGCCGGGCTTTGCCTGCCGCCGGAACAGCGGCGCTGCGGCATGGTGTTCCAGGATGCCCGGCTGTTCCCGCATCTCAGCGTGGCCGCCAATCTGCGCTACGGCCTGAAGCGCGCGCCACCGCAGGCCACCGGCCCGGGCTTTGAGGAAGTGGTCGCGCTGCTGGGGCTGGAGGCGCTGCTGGAGCGACGGCCGGCGCGGCTTTCCGGCGGCGAGAAGCAACGCGTGGCGCTGGGCCGGGCGCTGCTGTGCCGGCCCGAGCTGTTGCTGATGGACGAGCCGCTGGCCGCGCTGGATGCCGGTCGCCGCGCCGAGGTACTGCCCTTCCTGGCCCGCCTGTGCGAGGTCTCGCGGCTGCCGGTGCTGTACGTGACCCATGCGTTGGACGAGGTGGATGCGCTGGCCAGCCACCTGGTGCTGCTGCAGGCCGGCCAGGTGCTGGCCGAGGGCAGCGTGGCGGCGCTGGCGCTGCGCACCGACCTGCCGCTGGCCGCGCGGCGCGATGCCGGTGCGGTACTGGCCTGCACCATCGAGGGGCATGATGCCGGGCGCGGGCTGACGCGGCTTGGCTTTGCCGGCGGCGCACTGCTGGTGCCGCTGCGCGCGGAAGCCGTGGGCACGCGCATCCGCATCCGGCTGCGCGCCCGCGACGTGGCGGTGGCGACGCGGCAGCCCGAGGGGCTTTCCACCCAGAACATCCTGCCGGCGGAAGTCGTCGGCCTGGCGCCGGCCGCCACGCCGCACGAGGCTTTCGTGCAACTGCGCATCGGGCCGACCGAGGTGCTGGCGCGCATTACCCGCGACAGCGCCGAGCGGCTGGCGCTGCGGCCGGGCCTGGCGGTATGGGCGGTGCTGAAGGCGGTGACGGTGGACCGCGCCCAGGGCGGGATCGAGACGCCGGGGTGAAACAACGGCGTCCCTGCTTGTACTCCTCCCCGGACACCCCCACGCTGACAGCAGCAAAACCGGAGAACACCCCATGAGCACCGACGAGTATACGCCGCCCAAGGTCTGGACCTGGGACAAGGAGAATGGCGGCCGCTTCGCCAACATCAACCGGCCAATCGCCGGTGCCACGCACGACAAGGAGTTGCCGGTCGGCAAGCACCCGATGCAGCTCTATTCGCTGGCCACGCCGAACGGGCAGAAGGTCACCATCATGCTGGAGGAGCTGCTGGCGCTGGGCCACAGCGGTGCCGAGTACGATGCCTGGCTGATCAAGATCGGTGACGGCGACCAGTTCGGCAGCGGCTTCGTCGGCGTGAACCCCAACTCCAAGATCCCGGCGCTGCTGGACCGCAGCGGCCCTGCCCCGATCCGGGTGTTCGAGAGCGGCGCCATCCTGGTGCATCTGGCGGAAAAGTTCGGCGCCTTCCTGCCGACCGAGCCGGCGGCGCGGGCCGAATGCATGTCCTGGCTGTTCTGGCAGATGGGCAGCGCGCCCTACCTGGGCGGCGGCTTCGGGCATTTCTACGCCTATGCGCCGTTCAAGATGGAATACCCGATCAACCGCTTCGCCATGGAGGTGAAGCGCCAGATGGATGTGCTGGATCGCCGCCTGGCCGAGAGCGCGTACCTGGGTGGGGCCGACTACACCATCGCCGACATGGCGGTGTGGCCCTGGTATGGCGGCCTGGCCAAGGGGTTGCTGTACGGCGCCGCCGAGTTCCTTTCGGTGCATGAGTACAAGAATGTGCTGCGCTGGGCGGAAGCCATCGGCGCCCGGCCGGCGGTGCAGCGCGGGCGCATGGTCAACCGGGTGCAGGGCGACCCCGCCAGCCAGTTGCATGAACGCCACGATGCCAGTGACTTCCTGACGCGCACGCAGGACAAGCTGGCCGCCGGCGGCTGAGCGGCGTGGGCGGTGCCACCGGGCACCGCCTTGCCGCCCTGATGGCGCGGCTGCTGGCCCGGCTGGCCGGCAGCCGCGTTGATGCTGCTGGAGGAATCCCATGGCCGAGATCGGCGTCGACACCGGTGGCACCTTCACCGACCTGGTCTGCCGCCTGCCGGATGGGCGGTTGCACCTGCTGAAGACGCCGTCGACCAGGCAGGACCCTTCCATCGCAATCCTGCGCGGGCTGGAGCAGGTTCAGCTCGCCCATGGCGTTTTGCCTGGCGACATCACGCGCTTCGCCCACGGCACGACGGTGGCGACCAATGCGGTGCTGGAGCGCAAAGGCGCGACGCTGGGGCTCATCACCACCCAGGGCTTCCGCGATGTCCTGGAGATCGGCCGGCAGTTGCGGCGGGAGCTCTATTCGGCGACGCCCGGCGCCGGCACGCCGGTCTTCCTGGCGCCGCGCCGCCGCCGGCTGGAGGTGCCGGAGCGGCTGGCCGCCGATGGCAGCGTGCTGCTGTCGCTGGACGAGGCGGCCGTTGCCGCCGCCGCCGATGCCCTGGTGGCGCAGGGCTGCACCAGCATCGCCGTCTGCTTCCTGTTCAGCTTCCTCAACCCGGCGCATGAGCTGCGCGCCGCCGCGATCATCGGCGCACGCCACCCAGGGATCGCGGTGTCGCTTTCGCATGCCGTGGACCCGGCGTTCCGCGAATACGAAAGGACCGTGGTCACCGCCTTCGACGGCTATGTGAAGCCGGTGGTGGACCGCTACCTGGCGCGGCTGGAGGATGGGTTGCGGCGCGCCGGCGTACCCGCGCCGCTGCAGGTGATGCAGTCCCGCGGCGGGCTGGCGGGCGCCACGACGGCACGGCTGCGGCCGGTGCGGCTGTTCCTGTCCGGCCCCGCGGCGGGCGTCATCGGCGGGCGTATCGTCGGCGCTTCGGCAGCGACGCCGGATGTCATCACCATCGATGTCGGCGGCACCAGCGCGGATATCGCGCTGATCGCCTCCGGCCGGCCGATGATCCGGCCGGAAGCGCAGATCGCCGGGTATGACGTCCGCGTCGCCATGGTGGATGTGAACACCATCGGCGCCGGCGGTGGCAGCATCGCGCGGGTGGACGGCGGCGGCGCACTGCGCGTCGGGCCGGACTCGGCGGGCAGCGAGCCGGGGCCGGCCTGCCATGGGCGGGGCGGCGAGCAGGCCACCGTCACCGACGCATCGCTCATGCTCGGCTGGCTGGACCCGGGGTTCTTCGCCGGCGGCGCGCTGCGCCTGCGCGCGGAGCTGGCGCATGACGTGATCCTGCGGAAGGTTGCGGCGCCGCTGGGCATGACGGTCGAACAGGCCGCGCTGGGCATCCACCGCGTGCTGAATGCCCAGATGGCCGAAGGCATCCGCCGCGTCTCGGTGCGCCAGGGCCTGGACCCCCGCGGCTTCGCGCTGCTGCCGCTGGGTGGTGCGGGTGGCCTGCATGCCACGGCGCTGGCGGATGAACTCGGCATGACGCGTATCGTGGTGCCGCGGCTGCCTGGCCTGTTGGCGGCCGCCGGGCTGCTCGCGGCCGCGACCGAGCATGAGGTTGCGACCGCCGCGCCCGTGCCCCTTTCGGCGCTGAAGCTGGCCAGCGTGAGGGCGACGCTGGCAGGGTTGAACGCGCGCGCCGCCACGCTGATGCAGGCCGATGGCGTCGCCGCCAGCACCATCATCTGCAGCGCGGACCTCTGCTACATCGGCCAGAGCTATACGCTGGAAGTCGGCTTCGACCCGTCCTGGCCCGACCTGGCAGACCGCCTCTACGCAGGCTTCCTCGCCGCGCATGAACGCGCCTACGGCTACGCCGCGCGGGTTCCGGCCAGGATGGTGAACCTGCGCGTCGTCCACAGCGCCGGCGGTGCCGAGACGCTGCGCGAGATGGCCTTGCCCGCCGCGGTCGGCGCCATCGAGAAATCGCGGCGACGCATCATCACCGCGGCCCGGCCGCAGGGCGTGCTTGCACCGGTGCTGGACCGCGCCACGATGCCGGTCGGCCATCGGTTCCCGGGCCCGGCCCTTGTCGAGCAGGCCGACACCACGACCTTGGTGGAAGCCGGCTGGAACGCCGAAGTGGATGCCGCCATGAACCTGGTGCTGACGCGATGAGCCTGGACCCCATCACGCTGGAAGTCAGCCGGCACAAGCTGGACGGCATTGCCGACGAGATGCAGCAGACGCTGCTGCGCGCCAGCTTCTCGCCCATTGTGAAGGAAGGGCTGGACGCCTCGGCGGCGCTGTTCACCGCGGAGGGCGAGACGCTGGCGCAGGCCTGCGCCATTCCGATCCACCTGGCCACGCTGGTGCCGGTGCTGCAGGCGATGAAGCAGTATTTCCCGCCGGACAAGATGCGCGACGGCGATGCCTACCTGATGAATGAGCCGTATCTGGGCGGCACGCATCTGCCGGATATCGCGCTGGTGATGCCGGTGTTCCACCACGGGCGTCTCATCGCCTATTCGGCGGCGATGACGCATCACCAGGACATGGGCGGGCTCTCGCCGGGTTCGGTGCCGACCAATGCCACCGAGATCTTCCAGGAAGGCCTGCGCCTGCCGCCGCTGAAATACCTGGATGCCGGGGTGGAGAACGAGACGCTGGTCGCCATTCTGCGGCAGAACGTCCGCATTCCCGATACCGTGATGGGCGACCTGCGGGCGCAGCTTTCCTGCTGCCTGGTGGGAGCGCGGCGGGTGCGGGAAGTGGCTGACGGGCTGGGGCAGAACCAGGCGATCTCGATCTTCGGCGAGCTGCTGCAACGCAGTGAACGGCAGACGCTGGCGGCGCTGGACGACCTGCCCGCCGGCACCTATCGGCACGCGGATTACCTGGACAATGACGGGATAGACCTGGAGACGCCGGTGCGGATCGAGGTGGCGGTGACCGTCGCGCCCGGGCGGTTCCATTGCGATTTCACCGGGTCCTCGCCGCAGACGCGCGGGCCGTTCAATGCGGTGCGGTCCTCGGTGCTGGCGGGGGTGTATTTCGCGCTGCGGGCCATCACTGACCCGGGCATCATGAACAATGGCGGCTGCTACCGGATGGTGACGTTGGACCTGCCGGAAGGCAGCATCGTCAACCCGCGTGCGCCGGGGCCGGTGAATGCGCGGACGGCGACGATCAAGCGCATCGCCGGCACCATATTGGGCGCGCTGCGCGCGGCGGTGCCGGACCGCGTGCCAGCGGACCCCGCGGGGGAATTGCTGGCGCTGGCCTTTGGTGGCATGGACGATGCCGGCCGGCCCTATGTGACCGGCGAACTGGTCACCGGCGGCAGCGGCGCTTCCATGTTGCTGGACGGGGTGGATGTGATCGAGACGGATGCGACCAACTGCATGAATCTGCCAGCCGAAGCGATGGAGATGGAAACGCCGTTCCGCGTGCATCGCGTGGCGCTGCGCGAGGGCAGCGGCGGCAATGGGCTGCATCGTGGCGGGTTGGGGCTGGTGAAGGAGTATGAGCTGCTGGCGGCGGAGTGCGTGCTGACGCATCGCGGGGAACGGCATTACTTTGCGCCGCAGGGGGCGGCTGGCGGTGGGCCGGGCGCGATGGCCGAGAGCGTGCTGATCCGCGCTGATGGCACGCGCGAGAGCATTCCGTCCAAGCGGGTGACCCGGATGCACCGTGGCGACCGTATATTGATCGAGACCGCCGGCGGTGGCGGCTGGGGCGCGCCCGAACGACGCGATGCGGCGCGGGTGGCCGAGGACATCGCCGACGGCAAGGTGCCGGCATGAGCGGCTTCAGCGCCTTCCGCCTGCTGCGGGAAGCGTTGCGCGGGCAGAGCGGCTGGGAGCCGCAATGGCGCGCGCCGGCGCAGCCGCAGGCCGAATACGATGTTGTCATCGTCGGCGGTGGTGGGCACGGGTTGGCCACCGCCTACTACCTGGCGAAGGAGCATCGCGTCGGGCGGATTGCGGTGCTGGAGAAGGGCTGGATCGGCGGCGGCAATACCGGGCGCAACACCACGATCATCCGCAGCAACTACCTGTTCCCGGAAAGCGCCGCGCTGTACGACCACGCCGTGCAACTGTGGGAAGGGCTGAGCCAGGAACTGAACTACAACGTCATGTTCAGCCCGCGCGGCGTGCTGATGCTGGCGCACAACGTGCACGACGAACAGAGCTTCCGCCGCCACGTGCACGCCAACCGGCTGGCCGGCGTGGACAATGAATGGCTGGACGCCGAGGCCTGCCGCGCCTTCTGCCCGCCGCTGGATATCCATCAGCAGCGCTACCCCGTGCTGGGTGGCGCGCTGCAACGGCGTGGCGGCGTGGCGCGGCATGATGCGGTGGCCTGGGGCTATGCGCGGGCGGCTTCCGCGCTCGGCGTCGATATCATCCAGAACTGCGAAGTCACCGGCATCACCCGCGGGGTTGATGGCGGCGTCACCGGGCTGAGCACCAGCCGGGGCGAGGTCCGCACGCGGAAGGTCGGCGTCGTCGCGGCCGGCAGCACCAGCCTGGTGATGGCGATGGCCGGCGTGCGCATGCCGCTGGAGAGCTTTCCGTTGCAGGCGCTGGTCAGCGAACCGGTGAAGCCGGTCTTCCCCTGCGTGGTCATGAGCAACACGGTGCACGCCTATATCAGCCAGTCCGACAAGGGCGAGCTGGTGATCGGCGCCGGCACCGACCAATACCCCAGCTATTCGCAGGCCGGTGGCGTGCAGATCCTGTCGCATACGCTGGAGGCGATCTGCGAGCTGTTCCCGATGTTCCGGCGCATGCGCATGCTGCGCAGCTGGGGTGGGATCGTGGACACGACGACCGATCGCTCGCCGATCATCGGGCTGACGCCGGTGCCGGGGCTATATGTGAATTGCGGCTGGGGCACCGGCGGCTTCAAGGCCACGCCGGGCAGTGGGCATGTCTTCGCCGCCACCATCGCGCGGGGCGAACCGCACCCCATCGCCGCGCCCTTCTCGCTGGACCGCTTCGTGACGGGACGGCTGATCGATGAGGCCGCGGCTGCGGCAGTGGCGCATTGAGCCGCCCGATGACCGCAGCGACGCAGGCGCGGAGGTCTGAACCGGCCGGCCCCGCCGGAGGCATTGCGCCATGCTGATGATCGATTGCCCCTGGTGCGGCGCGCGTGCCGAACTGGAGTTTCGGCATTGCGGCGAGGCGCACCTGTTGCGGCCCGCCGACCCGGCCACGTTGAGCGATGCGCAATGGGCTGATTACCTGGCGTTCCGCGACAATGCCCGCGGCTGGGCACGCGAGCGCTGGCGCCATGTGCATGGCTGCGGCCGCTTCTTCAACGCGCTGCGCCACACGCAGACGGACCGCTTCGCCGCCACCTACAAACCAGGCCAGGCCTGGCCGGAGCCACCGGCATGACGCGGCTTGCTACCGGCGGTCGCATCGACCGCACGCGGCCGCTGCGCTTCAGCTTCGATGGCCGCGACTACACCGGGTTTGCCGGGGATACGCTGGCCTCCGCGCTGCTGGCCAATGGCGTGCACCTGGTCGGGCGCAGCTTCAAGTATCATCGGCCGCGCGGCATTCTTTCGGCCGGCGTCGAGGAGCCGAATGCGCTGGTCGAGATCGACCGCGGCGTTGGCCGGCGGGAGCCGAATGCGCGCGCGACCATGGTGCCGCTGGTGGAAGGCCTGGTGGCGCGCAGCCAGAACCGCTGGCCGTCGCTGCGCTTCGACCTGGCGGCGCTGGCTGGCCTGGGCAGTGCGGTGCTGGGGGCGGGCTTCTACTACAAGACCTTCCTCGGCCCGGGGCGCGATGCCTGGCACAAGCGCTGGGAGCCGCTGATCCGCCGGATGGCGGGGCTTGGCCGCGCGCCGGAGGCCGCGGACCCCGACCGCTATGGCAATCGCTACGCCCATGCCGAGGTGCTGGTGGTGGGCGCTGGTCCCGCCGGCATCGCGGCGGCACTGGAGGCGGCGGCGGCGGGCGGCCGCGTGATCCTGTGCGACGAGCAGGCCGAGTTCGGCGGCAGCCTGCTGGCGGAACCGCGCGCCTGGCCGCAACTGGCTGCCGACATGGCGGCGCTGAGCGCCAATCCCGCGGTGACGCTGCTGCCCCGCACCACCGCGTTTTCCTACGGGTTGCAGAACTTCGTCGCGCTGGCGCAGGTGTTGGAACAGCCGAATGACCTGCGCGAACGGCTATGGCAGGTGCGCGCCCAGCGCGTGGTGCTGGCGACCGGCGCGCTGGAGCGCCCCATTCCGTTCAGCGGCAATGACCGGCCCGGCGTGATGCTGGCCGACGCCGCGCGGCACTACGCGCAGCGCTGGGGCGTGTTGCCCGGGCGGAATGTCGCGGCCGTGGTGGCGCATGACACGGGGTATGCGGCGACCTTCGCGTTGCAGGATGCCGGGGCCGTCATCGCCGCCGTGCTGGAGATGCGCGAGGCCGCCCCCGCCGCGCTGCTGGCGGAAGCGGCGCGGCGCGGCGTGCGCGTGCTGGCCAACCATGGCGTGGTCGGCACGCGGGGCGGGCTGCGCATCAGCGGCCTGCTGGCAGCGCCGCGCGGCGCGGATGGCGCGCCGGATGCCGCGCGCGCCACGCCGATTGCCTGCGACCTGTTGCTGATGGCCGGCGGCTGGACGCCCAGCGTGCATCTGTTCAGCCAGGCGCGCGGAATGCTGCGCTGGGATGCGGCGCTGGACGCCTTCCTGCCCGGGGAGGCGCGCGAGGCCGTGACCTGCGTCGGTGCCTGCGCCGGCGAGGGGCTGGCACCGGGCCTGCCGGTGACCCAGATGGCGGCCGGCAGCGCGCGGGCACCCAAGGCCTTCATCGACCAGCAGAACGACGTCACCACGCGCGACATCGCCCTGGCGGTGCGCGAGGGCTTCCGCAGCATCGAGCATGTGAAGCGCTACACCACCAACGGCATGGCGACCGACCAGGGCAAGACCAGCAACATGCTGGGACTTGCGCTTGTCGCGGGGGAACTTGGTCGCAGCGTGCCGGAGGTGGGGCTGACGACGTTCCGCGCGCCCTATACGCCCACCAGCTTCGGTGCCTTCGCCGGCCGGCATCGCGGCCTGCAATTCGACCCCGTGCGGGCAGCACCGCTGCATGACTGGGCGGTGCAGCAGGGCGCGGTGTTCGAGCCCGTGGGCCAATGGCAGCGCGCGCGGTATTTCCCCCACGCCGGCGAGGAGATGCGTGCAGCTGTGGACCGCGAATGCCTGGCGGTACGCGAGAGCGTGGGCATCTTCGATGCGTCCACCCTCGGCAAGATCGAGGTGGTCGGTCCCGACGCCGCGCTGTTCCTGGAACGCTGCTACGTCAATGCCTGGCAGAAGCTTGGCATCGGCCGCTGCCGCTATGGGCTGCTGCTGCGCGAGGACGGCTTCATCTACGATGACGGCGTGGTGGGGCGCCTGGCCGCGGACCGCTTCCACGTCACCACCACCACCGGCGGGGCAGCGCGCGTGCTGCACATGCTGGAGGATTATCGCCAGACCGAGTTCCCGGAGCTGCACGTCTGGCTGACCAGCACCACCGAGCATTGGGGCGTGATTGCGTTGCAGGGGCCGCGCGCCCGCGACGTGCTGGCGCCGCTGGTGGCAGGGCTGGACTGGGCGGATTTCCCGCACATGGCGGTGGCGGAATGCCGCGTCGCCGGCATTGCCGCACGGCTGTTCCGCGTCAGCTTCAGCGGGGAACTGGGCTTCGAGGTGAATGTGCCCGCCAGCCAGGCGCCGGCGGTGTGGCAGGCGCTGATGCAGGCGGGTGCGGCGCATGGCATCACGCCCTATGGCACCGAGGCGATGCACGTGCTGCGCGCCGAGAAGGGTTTTATTATTGTCGGCCAGGAAACCGACGGCACGGTGACGCCCGATGATGCCGGGCTCACCTGGCTGGTCGGCAAGGCCAAGCCGGACTTCATCGGCAAGCGCAGCCTGACCCGGCCGGAGATGCTGCGGGCGGACCGGCGCCAACTGGTTGGCCTCAGGCCCCACGACGGCCGCAACCTGCCCGACGAGGGCGCCCAACTCATCGCCACGGCGACTTCGCGCGAGGCCGAGGGCCATGTCACCTCGGCCTATCGCAGTGCCAGCCTGGGCCACCCTATCGCGCTGGGACTGCTGGCCGGCGGTCGGGCACGCCTCGGTGACACGGTCTTTGCCACCAGCCTCAACGGTGCGCCGATGGCGCTGGAGGTTGTGGCGCCCTGCTTCCTCGACCCGAAGGGGGATCGCCTGCGTGGTTGAGATCCGCGAAATGCCGCCCTTCGCCTGCACGCTGTTGCAGGCCTCGGCGGCGGTTGCCGCGACGCTCGGGCCGGCCGTGCCGGCACCGCTGACCGCGACCGAGGAAATGCTGTGGCTTGGCCCGGAGGAGTGGCTGCTGCTGGGCGAGCCTGGCGTGCCGCAGGGACCCGCCAGCCTGGTGGATGTATCCGACCGCTATCGCGGCCTTGCCCTGCATGGGCCGGGCGCGGCCACGTTGCTGAACGAAGGCTGCCCGCTGGACCTGGCCGACGCGGCCTTTCCGCCCGGTAGTTGCACGCGCACGGTGTTCGGCAAGGCGGAGGTGATCCTGTGGCGGCCGAGCGCAGCGGAATGGCGCCTGCTGGTGGCGCGCTCCTTTTCGCCCTACCTGCTGGCGCTGCTGCACGAGGCCCAGGCCGACCTGACGCCGGGGTGAGGCGCCGCCTGACGTGATGCCGCCACCGCGCGCAACCGCGGGAGGTCCGGTTCCCGTGCCGGCGCCCATGCCCTACCCCCAAGGGCATGCAGCGCAGAACCTGGCTCCTCGCCGCCCTGGGCATGGCCGGCCACCCCGCCCGGGCCAGCACCACGCCCGGCGCGGAACGCCCGGGCATCCGGCGCCTGGCCCTGCGACATGAGGCGACCGGCGCGCGCTTCGCTGGCCCCTACCATAACGGCCTGGCAGCCGACCCGATCGCGCTGGCGGATATCTCCGCCGTGCTGGCAGACCACCACAGCGGCGCCGTCCGCGCCTTCGACCCAGCGGCGCTGGATGTGCTCTGGCTGGTGGCGTGTCGCGCCGGGCAGATGGGTGAAGTTGCCATCCTCTCGGGCTATCGCACGCCGCAGACCAACGCCCTGGTCCAAGGCGCCGGCGACAGCCAGCACATGCGCGCGGCGGCCATGGATGTGCTGCTGCCCAGCGCCGCCTTCGCGCCTTTCCTCGAAACCGCGCTGCGCCTGGGCAAGGGCGGCGTCGGCGGCTATCCCCGCCGCGGCTTCGTTCACCTGGACAGCGGCCCACCGCGGCATTGGGGCGAGGTTGCCACCGCGCGCGCCGTACCGCGCGCCGACCCACTGGCACGGATGGCGGAGGCCTGGGCGGCCACGCGCGGCCGCCTGCCGGCACCGTAGCGCGCGGACCCGGCCGGGCCTAATCTCGGCGGAGGCGCGGAGACCCCCAGCATGCAACGGCTCGAATTCGGTTGGTACCTGCCGACCAGCGGCGACACCACCTGCTATGGCGACCCCGCCTGCCAGGTGCCGCCCTCGCTGGAAATGTTCGACCGGGTGATCGGCGCGGCCGAGGCCGCGGGCTTCGAGTATTTCCTCATCCCCGTCACCGCCGCCTGCTGGGAAGCCTGGGTCACCAGCGCGATGATGCTGGCACGCCACAGCCGCATCCGTGCGCTGGTGGCGGCAAAGCCCGGCTTCATCAAGCCGACGATGATGGCGAAGATGATCAGCACCTTCGACCAGCTTTCCGGCGGCCGGGTCTGCGTCAACCTGATCGCCGGGCAGAGCGAGGCCGAACTGCGCGCCGACGGCATCCTGACCGCGAAGGAGGATCGCTACGCGCAGATGGAGGAGGATGTGCGGGTGATGAAGGCGCTGTGGAATGCCACGGGGCCGATCGACTTCGCGGGTCGCTTCACCACGCTGGAGAACGCGCAGGTGCAGCCGAAGCCGCTGCAACCGGGTGGTCCCCGCTTCTACCTCGGCGGTGGCTCGCGCGAGGCCTGGGAAGTCTCCGCTCGGCATTCCGACGTACACCTGTTCTGGGGCGATACGCCGGAGCGCATTGCCGCCAACATGGCGGAAATCCGCGCCATGGCGGCCCGCCATGGCCGGGCTGAGACGCTGCAATTCGGCATGCGGCTGCAAATGATCTGCCGCGAGACCGAGGAGGAAGCCTGGGCCGCCGCGCACGAGCTGATGCGCGGCGCCACCGAGGAGCAGACCACCAGGTTGCAGCGGAACATCGCCAACAGCGCGGCCAATCAGCGCGTGCAGGAATTGCGGGCCACGCATGGCGACCTGATCGCGCCGCATATGTGGACCGGCGTGTCCAAGGTGCGCGCCGGTGCCGGCATCGTCGTGGTCGGCAACCCCGCGCAATGCGCTGGCACGCTGCAACGCTTCATCGACCTGGGCTGCACCTCCTTCTGCCTCAGCGGCTATACGCATGATGCCGAGGCCGAGCGATTTGGGCGGCTGGTGCGGCCGCTGCTGGTGCAGCGCAACGGCGCGCGGATGGCGGCGGCCTGAGCGCCGGAGCATGATCACCGTTCACTGAAGCGGTGATCATGCTCCAACCGTTTTCGAGAGGCTGATTCACGGCTTGCGGCGATTCCGCCTTAGCCGATCAGGCTCTACCGCCCACTGCGGGCGCGGTTGACCTGCATGCCCGCCAGGAAGGGCACCAGCGGGTGCATGCCCATGGCGACCATCGCCTGGCTGTCCATCGCCACCAGGGCCGCGGCCTGCGCCTCCGTCAGCGTGAAGCGCGCGGCATAGGCGGCGGGGTCGGCGACGAAGGCGGCGCGTGCCGGGGCTTCGTGGGCCAGGGCGTGCACGGCGGTGATCAGCGCGACCAGTTCCGGCCTGGTCGCGGGGTAGTGCGGCTGCCAGTTGCGCGGCTGCTGGCCGAACCAGCCGAGCGAGGCGTAGTTGTGGTGCCAGCTGGGGTTCATCACCGCGATATCCGGCTTCTGTTCGCCCAGCGCGCCGGCGACGCAGCCCCAGCAGCGCAGCTCGATATTGCCGGTCTCGTCCAGCTCGGTCTCGTCGATGCCGATCAGCGTCTTCAGCTTGCCCTCGCGCAGCTTGGCCAGCAGCGCATTGTCCCATTCCAGTTCTGGGCTGGAATAGCGGTCCGTGCCCGGGAAATGCGACATGCCCCCGCTGGAAAGCACGACGGTGCGCAGGCCCATGTTGGTGACGGCGCGCGCCACCGCCTGGCCGAAGGCGTAGCAGCGCTCGATCGGCGGTTGCGGCGGCAGGTAGGCGTTGACGTAGATCGGCAGCACCGGCGTTTCCGAGGGAATGCCCAGATGCGTCAGCGGAATGCCGATGGCGTAGTCGATCTTCGCGGTGCTGGAAAAGGCGGGGTCGAAGCCCTGGGCGTACATCTGGCGCACCAGTTCCAGGCCAACCTCCCCCGGCACCTTCCAGCGGAAGTCGTGGCCGGCGAAGTGGCCAGTGGCCTCGCCGCCGACATGGATGGTGAAGGGCGGCGCCGCGGTGTGGAAGAATTGTTCCGCGTGATCGTTGGAGAACATGATGATCAGGTCCGGCTGCAAGGCCAGCAGCCGGGCACCGATCTCGGCGCCCACCGCTTCCACCGCGGCGATGGTCTCCTTCGATTCCGTCTCTGGCCGGGTGAAGAATTGCGGTGCGTGCGGCAGCATCGCGCCGCCGATGATGGTGCTCTGCATCTCAGCGTCCCCGTTGTGCCGCGGCCTGTTGCCGCGCCGACTTCACCGCGCCCGCTGCCCCGCCTTTGGGCAGCTGCGGCCTGCCCGCGGCAAGGCAGGCCGCAACAGGCTCAGCGCCCCGGAATGGGGTTGGCGTAGCGGAAGGCGTCCATGGTGAATTCCGCCACGCGGAACCAGTTGTTGGAACTGTCGAGGAAGGGCTTCCAATGCGCGTAGAGCGTGCGGAAATCCTCGTTCGCCGCCGCGGTTTCCTCGAAGGTCTCGAAACTGGCCTTGTAGGCGGCGTCCATCACCACGCGCGGGAAGCTGCGCAGCTGCGTGCCCTGCGCGATCATGCGGCGCAGCGCATCCGGGTTGCGGGCGTCGTAACGTGCCATCATCAGGCTGTTCTGCTCCGCCGCGGCCACCTCGAAGATCTCCTTGAAGATCGGCGACAGGGCTTCCCACGCCGGCGCCGAGACGATGCCGGTGATGCTGCCGCTGCCTTCCCACCAGCCCGGCGTGTAGTAATAGGGCGCCACCTTGTTGAAGCCGAGCTTCTCATCGTCATGCGGGCCGACCCATTCGGCGGCGTCGATGGTGCCGCGTTCCAGCGCGGCGTAGATGTCGCTGGCGGCCAGCTGCTGCGGCACCGCGCCCAGCTTGGCCAGGATGCGCCCGCCGAAGCCGCCGATGCGCATCTTCAGGCCGTTCAGGTCCTCCAGCCCGCGGATTTCCTTGCGGTAGAAGCCGCCCATCTGCACGCCAACATTGCCGACCACGTGGTTGACCACGCCGAACTTGGCGTACATGGCGCGCAACAGCGGCATACCACCGGCTTCCTGCAGCCAGGTAGTCTGCTGGCGGGAGTTGAGCCCGAAAGGCAGGCCGCCGTCGAAGCCAAAGGCCGGCGACTTGCCAATGAAGTTGGTGGACAGGATATGGCCACATTCCACCGCGCCATTCTGCACGGCGTCGAAGGTCTGCAAGGCCGGCACCAGCTCGCCGCCCGGAAAGGGACGGATTTCGAAGCGGCCTTCGCTGAGCTGCCCAACGCGGCGGCATAGCGCCTCGGCCGAGCCGTACAGCGTATCCAGGCTGCGCGGCCAGGCGGTGGCCATGCGCCAACGCACCTGCGGCGCGGTCTGTGCCAATGCGGGGGTCGCCAGCGCGGCCCCCAGCGCGGTGCCCTGCAACAGCTTCCTGCGGTCCATCTGCTCTCTCCTCAGCCCCGGTTCGGTGTGCGTCACCATGCAGCAAGCATGCCGGCTCAGCGGCCGAGCAGCCTCGCCTTCAACAACCCCCAGAGCAGCGCGAACAGCCCGAGCGGGCGGGCCGGCGGCGCTGCCTGGCCGGCCACCATCGCATCCAGATTGGCGGCGAATTGCTGCGCCAGGCGGCGCACCAGGTCGCGCACCAGCGCGGCACGGCCGAACTGTGCCAGCGGCCCGGTCAGCCGCCAGGAAAGCTGCACCACCAGCGTGCTGCCGCCGCCCGCGCCGGGCAGGACCTGCCAACCCACCTCGCCTTCCGCGCTGCTGGCGCCATCCCGGCCGCGGCCAATCAGCTTCCCGGTGCGGCTGGCTTCGTCCAGCGTCACGCTGCCGGTGCCGGCGAAGCTGGCCTTGATCGGCCCCAGCGCCACGCCGACGCGGCCGGCCACACGCTCGCCCTCGATGCTGTCCAGTTGCGCGCCCGGCAGGCAGGTGGCGACGCGGCGCAGGTCGGCCAGCGCAGCCCAGGCCGCCTCCGGCGCTGCCGCCAAGGCGACGCGCTCCTCCAGCATGGCGCCACCCGCGGGCATCAGCGTGGGCGTCGCCTCGCGCTCCGCGGCCTGCAGCAGCGGCGCCGCTTCCCGCGCGGCGGTGGCGACCACGGCTTGCTGCGCCTGCGGCTGGCGGCCGGCGGCCACCGCGGTGACGGCATCGACGATGCCGACATAGCCGGTGCAGCGGCAGAGGTTGCCGGCGAGTTCCTCGCGCAGCCGTGCCTCGGTGGTCTCCCCCAGCCGCAACACCACATCGCGCGCCGTCACCAGCATGCCCGGCGTGCAGAAGCCGCATTGCAGCGCGTGGTGCGCCGAGAAGGCCTCGCGCAGCGCCGTCATCGTCGGGTCGGCGTCGAAGCCCTCGATCGTCGTCACCTCGGCCCCGCCGCAGTCCACCGCGAAGGTGATGCAGGAACGCTGCGGCTTGCCGTCCACCAGCACGGTGCAGGCGCCGCAGACGCCCTGTTCGCAGCCCAGATGCGTCCCCGTCAGGTTCAGCGTCTCGCGCAGCATATCGGCCAGGTGCGTGCGCGGTTCCACCAGCAGGGAGTGCGGCCGGCCGTTGACGGTAAGGTTGACCTGCATGGTTCAGCCTTCCGCCATGGCTTCAATGGCGCGGCGCACGGCGACGACGCGCAGCGCCCGCTCATTCGGTGCCAGGTGCGCCAGCCGCGCCTCGGCTTCCTCGGGCAGCAGGGCAAGGGCCGCCGCCGGGCCGCCTTCCCTCAGGCGTTCAGCGGTTTGCGGCAGGGTCACGGGCTTGCCTTCCACCGCACCGGCCAGCACGCGCGCCAGCCCGCTTCCGGGGTCCAGCACCGCCACGCCGATGGCCTTGGCGAACTCGCCGGTCTTGCGACACAGCTTGTGGTAGCCCCAGCGCGCCTGCGCGCCGAGGCGCGGCAGTTCCACCGCGACCAGCACCTCGTCACCGCTGAGCGCCGTGGTGAAGGCGCCGAGCATGAAATCCTCAGACGCGACGCGGCGCTGCCCGCTGGGGCCCTGCACCACTAGCGTGCCGCCCAGGGCAACCACGGTGTTCACCCAATCGGCCGCGGGGTCGGCATGCGCCAGGCTGCCGCCCAGCGTGCCGCGGTTGCGCACCGCACGATAGGCGATGCCATGCGCCACCTGCGCCAGCATGCCCTGCGAGAAATCGGCCATCGCACCGTCCTCGATCTCCGCATGGGTCCAGCCGGCGCCGAGGCGACATACCGCGTCATCCGCCGCCACGTCGCGCAGTTCGGCGACGCGCTTCACATCGACCAGGCGCTGCGGCCGGGCCAGGCGCAGGTTCATGCTGGGGCCGAGCGACTGCCCGCCGGCCAGCACCCGCGTCTCGCCCTCCGCCAGCAGCGCCACCGCTTCCGCCACGCTGCCGGCGCTGCGGTAGTCGAACGCTGCGGCCTTCACGCCCGCGCCCTCGCCACTGCCGCCAGCACCCGTTCCGGCGAAGCGGGGATGTCGCTCAGCAGCGCGCCCAGCGGCGACAGCGCGTCGTTGATGGCGTTGACGATGGCGCCCGCCGGGGCAATGGCGCCGCCCTCGCCGACGCCCTTGATGCCATGGGCGGTGTGCGGCGACAGCGTCTCGGTATGGCGGATGCGGAAGCGCGGCAGTTCCGCCGGGCCAGGCAGCAGGTAGTCCACCAAGGTGGAGGCCAGCGGCTGGCCGGCCTCGTCGTAGGGGCTCTCCTCGAACAAGGCGGAGCCGACGCCCTGCGCCGCGCCGCCATAGGTCTGGCCCTCGACGATCATCGGGTTGACCATGCGGCCGCAATCCTCGGCGATGCAGTAGTCGAGGATCTCGACATGGCCGGTCTCGGCATCCACCGCCACCTTGGCGGCGTGGCTGGCGAAGGAAAAAACGCCGTTGTCGGTCTCCGGCTTGTAGCCTTCGGTGGCTTCCAGCCCGCCGGTGTCGACGCCTTCGGGCAGTTGTTCCGGGCGGATGTACCAGGCGGTGCCGATATCGGCGTAGCTGACGCTGGCGGCGCCGGCGTGGATGCGGCCGTCGCGGAACACCACGTCCTTCGCTTCCGCCTGCAACAGATGCGCCGCGATGGCCTTGACGCGGCCGGCGACGACTTCCGCCGCGCGGGCGACCGCACCGCCAGCCATCACCATGCCGCGCGACGCATAGGCGCCGGTGGAGAAGGGCGTCGTCGCCGTATCTCCCAGCGTCACGCGGATATCGCCGATGGGCACGCCGAGCATCTCATGCGCCACCTGCGCCAGCGTCGTCTCCAACCCCTGGCCAATGGTGGGGATCCCGGCCTTCACCTCCAGCGCGCCGTCCGGAGTCAGCTTGACATGCGCCTGGTCGTGGCCGGGCACCAGCGGCAGGCCCCAGGTGGCGAAGACCTTGGTGCCATGCGCCGACTGTTCGGTGTAGGTGGCGAAGCCGATGCCGAGGTAGCGGCCCTTGGCATCGCGCTTCGGGCCGGCACGGAATGCGTCCAGACCGATCATCTCCCGCACCGTCGCGAGCGAGGCAGGATAGTCGCCGCTGTCGTAGTGCTTGTTGGTGACGTTGACGTAGGGCATCGCTGCGCCTGGCACCAGGTTCTCGGCGCGCACATCGGCGGCTTCACGGCCAACGGCGCGGGCGATGGCGTCGATGGTTAGCTCGATCGCGAAGCACACACCCGGCCGCGCCACGCCGCGATACGGCGCAAAGGGCGGCTTGTTCGTGGCTACCGAGAAGACCTTGCAGCGGTAGGCGCGGAAGTCATACGGCCCCGGCAGATTGCCGCCGGCCTGCGCCGCTTCCAGCACTGCGGTGAAGGGCCAGACCGAATAGGCGCCGGTATCCACGGAGACTTCCGCATCCAGCCCCAGCAGCCGGCCGCGCGTATCGGCGTAGGCGGTGAGCTTGTAGTGGTGCTGGCGGGCATTGGCGCCGGCAACCAGATGCTCGCGCCGGTCCTCCACCCAGCGGAACGCCGCCTTGCGGGTCAGCGCCAGCCAGGCGACGCCGATCTCCTCGGGCTGCAACTGGCATTTGTAGCCGAAACCACCGCCGATATCCGGCGGCGCCACGCGCAGCATGGCCTGCGGAATGCCCAGCACCTCCGCCAGACCGGCACGGATGACGTGCGGCACCTGGGTGGAGCTGTGCACCACCAGCTGGCCGGCACGATGGTCCCACCAGGCGACGACGCCCTTGCCCTCCATCGGGTGCATGGTCTGCCGCGCGCAGGAGAGTTCCAGTTCCACCTTCACCGGCGCGCTTTCGATCACCGGGGCAATGCCGCTGTCGAAACTCGTCTGCAGGAAAAGGTTGTCGCCCCAATGTTCATGCAACAGCGGCGCGCCGGGGGCGCGGCCGGCAGCGCAGCTGGTGATGGGCGTGAGTTCCTCGTACTCGACCTCGACCTGCTCGCAGAGATCCTCCGCTGCCGCGCGGCTGTCGGCCAGGCACATCGCCACAACCTCGCCGACGTAGCGCACGCGGTCGGCCGCCATGACCGGCCATTCCGAGAGCTTGTAGCCGGGGATGGCCGAGCGGGTGATGATCGGCTTCACGCCGGCCAGGTCATCCAGGAAGAAGACCTCGGCGCCCTCTGGCTTGCGACGCGACAGGATGCGCGCATGGGCGACCGGGCTGCGCAGGAAGGCCACGTCGCGCATGCCGGCGATGCGGATGTCGCTGACATATTGGCCGCGCCCCGCCAGCAGGCGGGCATCTTCCTTGCGGCGCAGCCGGGCGCCAATTCCGTCGCCGGCCACAGCCGGGCCATGCTGGTCCATGCCGTCCATTACCGCCCTCGCCGCACTTACGGGGTATGCTGAGCAAACCGCATGCCGCCGTCAACGCATCTTTGCCAGCGCCCGCTTCCCGCCTATGGTTGCCGCGATGAAAAAGCCGGCGCCGCGTCTCCGTCCCGTTGCCGAAGCCAGCTCCGCGACCGTGGCGGAAGCGGTGAGCGACCCCGAGCTTCGCCACCTGATCGAGCGGCTGCCACTGTGGCGCCGGCCCGGCTATCTCGTGCGCCGCTTGCACCAGATCCACACCGCGCTGTTCTTCGAGGAATGTCAGGCCTTCGAGATCACGCCGGTACAGTACGGCGTGCTCACCACACTCTCGCTGAAGCCGGATATGGACCAGAATTCGCTGGCGCAGGATGTCGGCATCGACCGCACCAACGTGGCCGATGTGCTCGCGCGGCTGGCACAGCGCGGCCTGGTGGAACGGCAGCGCAGCGAAGTGGACCGCCGCGCCGTGCTGGCCCGCCTGACGCCGGAGGGCCTGCGCGTGACAAGGGCCATGCTGGCGGCGATGAAGCGGGCGCAGGAGCGGTTGCTGGAGCCACTGGGCAGCGCCGAACGCGACATGTTCATGGCCATGCTGCTGCGCCTGGTGGATGCGAACAACGGCAGCGGGCGCGCGGCACTAGGCCCCGCCGCGGCCTAGACCGGGATGCAGAGCGCCGTCGGGATCAGCAGGTTGTCGTAGACGCAGCGGCGTTCGCGCAGCTTCAACTCCGCGCCCTCGCGCACGAAGATGTCGCGGTATTCGCCCACCTGCAGGATGCGTGCATCCGGCCGGTCGGTCAGCACCTCAAACACGACGAAGTTGGCGCGGGCCTGCACGCTGCCATCCGGTTGCGGCGCCACGCTGAGGTTGCTGACCATATGGCGCAGGTAACGCGGGCCGAACATCGCGGTCTTGAGCAGGGCAAAGGCGCGGTCCTGGATCATCGGCCGGCCTTCGCAATAGATCAGGCCGACAGGGTGCCCCCGCTCAAAATTCTCGCGGCTGATGACCACGTAGAAGGCATCCTCGGCGAAGCACTGTACCCAGGCGTCCAGGTCCTGGCGGTCCAGGCGGGCACAGTATTCGGCGTTGAAGGCCTCGATATCGGCGCGCAGCAGCAGCGCCTCGATGCGCGCGTCGGTCACAGGCCCATCACCTCGCGCCAATGGCGATACATTCCGCGGATCGCGCTTTCGGAGATCAGCGTCTGGGAGGTGCCGAAGGGCGTCGCCGGGTCCAGCGCCACCACATGCTCGCCGCCGGGCACGCGCAACATGCCGTCCTGCACGAACTTGATCGCCTCGTTATCCTCAAGCCCCAGGAAGCCGGCAGGGCCCATCAGGTTGCCCTGACGCAGGCGGTGCCGCGTCATCTCCTCGCTGTCGCCCTCGAAGCCGAACATCGTCCACTTCATGATGAACTCGTTCGGGCCGGTGGGCACCAGTTGGCGGATGCCCAGCGTGTTCATCTCCCGCTGCACGATCAGGTTGGGCCAGATCGTCGCCATGGTGACGGACCAGGGGCTGTCGAATTCGTCGATGAAATCCATCATCCGCGGGTCAGCCAGGCGCATGCCTTCGCGGAAGGCGCGCATCTCGCCCTTGGCTTCCGCCGTCACCTTGCTCGGGTCGCTCTTGGCGCTGCACATCACGCCGTGGCGGCCGCTGGCGTCGGCCAGCATCAAGGACTTGTTGCCCGCCACCAGCAGGCCGAAGGCAACCAGGAAGGTGTGAAGCAGTGTGGCGTGATAGGGGTCCTTGAGGTTCTCGTGGTACAGCTTCCAGTTGCCCGGCAGGCTGTGGCGATAATGGCCGAGGATGACCAGCTTGCGGCCATCGAAGGTGGCCTCGAACTCGCGCATCACCTCCGGTCCCAGATACTCCGCCAGCGGCTCCATGTCCTCGGCATAGCTGGCGAAGACCACGCCGCGATGGGTGGTGACGGCCAGTTGGCGCGGGTTGTGGTTGGCCGGCGAAAACTCCTTCGGCATGCCGCCGGCACCGGCGACGCCGCGGCGGAACGGCACGCCCTGCAGCTTGCCCTTCAGGTCGTAGGTCCACTGGTGATAGGGGCAGACGAACTCCTTCACATTGCCGGTCAGCTCGCGGCAGAATTCGGCGGCACGATGCGTGCAGCGGTTTTCAAACACGTGCACGGCGCCGTCCTTGGCGCGGCTGACCACCACCGGCGTGGGCCCGACATTGCTGCGGATGAAGTCGCCGGCGTTGGGGAGCTCGGCTTCCAGCGCCACGTAGTTCCAGGTGCGGCCGTGGAAGATGCGCTCGACCTCGCGTTCATAGACGCCCTGGTCGGTATAGACCCAGTCGGGGATGCGCGTGAGGTCGTCACCAGGCCAGGCCAGGCGAGCGACATCGCTAAGATGCTCCGGGGAGATGTCCATCGTCGTGCCCTCCTGGGAATGCTCAGTATGCCACCTTTTTCAGCCGGCGCAACGCGGCGGCATTGCCTGCCGGGCCGCCGTTGTCCTAGCCTGTTCCCACACAGCAGCACCGAGGACAGCATGGCGCAGGAACCGCTCGCGACCGCCGGAAACTACCTCCACATCTATGATTTCCGCGTGCAGGCGGGGCATGAGGAGGAGTTCATCCGCCTGTTCGAGGCCTTCGACTACGGCGACGACAACCCGATGCACAAATCCGCCGCCCAGGTGAAGGATGGCGTGCTCTGCCGCGACGAGACCGACCCGCAGCGCTTCTTCCTCATCGCCGAATGGGCCAGCATCCAGGAACATGCACGCATCCTGCCGATCCTGAAGGAGATGAAGCCCGAGTTCATCAAGTACATCGAAGGCGGACCCGCCGCCTTCAAGCCGCGCTACGTGCAGGTTGTGCTCTCCACGCCGGAGCATATCCTGAAGGCCGCTGCCGGCTGAGCCCGGGCGGCGCGCGCCTTCAGCGCCGAGCAGCGGTCATACCGGGATCACCAGCAGGGTATCGATCGCCGTGCTGTCAAGCACGACGCGCCGGCGCCTGAAGCGCAATCCCGCCGGCGTCGCCACGACCAGGTCTTCGTAGCGGCCGCTCAGGAAGAGCTCCGGCACGCCGGCGCGCATGATGCGGGCGAGCAGGAAGCTCGCGGTCGCCGACACGCCCTCGGGCCCCGCCTCGCCCAGCAGCGGCGCGCTGACGACATGCCGGTAGCAATGCGGTTCATACACATTGGCGTCGCGCAGGCCCATGATGCGGTCGCGCATCATCCCCTGGCCGAGGCACTGCATGATGCCGATGCGGTGGCCGCGCTTCAGGCTTTCGCGCGAAATCACGGTGTATTCGCCATCCGGCGTGAAGAAGTCCGGCCAGGCCTCGATGTCGTCGGCATCGATGGCGTCGGCATAGCGCAGCATCAACTGCTGCACCGCCACGGCGTCCACGTTCATCACGCCGGCTCCATATGGTCGCGGTAGGCCTTCCAGAAGGCGCGCACGCCGGCTTCCGTCACGCGGCTTTCCTGGCTTGCCACACCATCGCCGCCCATGCGCATCACCGTGCGTTCGCCGCGGGCGCTGGCGATGCTGCGTTGGACGAAGTTGCCGATGATGCCGTCTTCCATGGAAACCAGGCCCGCCGGCCCCACCAGGTTGGATTGCCGGATGCGCATGTCGGTCTGCGCCGGCGTATCCTCCACGGTGCCAAGCAGAGTCCAGACCAGTTCGCACCTGTCCGGCCCCTTCGGCACCAATTGCCGCACCGCCAGGGAGTTGCTGATCTGCTGCATCACCAGCGCCGGGAAGACCGAGGTGATGGAGCTGACGATGCCATCCGCGAACTCCGGCCAATTCGCCACCAGCGACGGGTCGTTCAGCTTGATGTCGGTGTTCAGCGCGCGCGCGTCGGCATAGGCCTCGTCGGTGAAGCTCTGCGTGGCCTGGGTGTAGCTCAGCGTGTTCCAGCCATTCTCACCGACCGCCATGCCGCCGGCCATGTCCAACCTGTTCAGCCGGAAGGTGGTGAAGAACACGTGCAGCAGGGAGGCATGGTAGCTGTCCCGCGTGTTCTCCATGTAGAGCTTCCAGTTGTTGTGCATTACCTGGGTGTATTCGCCCAGCACCACCAGGCCACAGCCCAGCGTGCGGCGGATGTGGTGGGCGATGCGTGTGCCCAGGTATTCCTCCAGCGCCGGGCCTTGTTCGGCGGCGCTGACGAAGATGAGGCCGGCGATGGTTTCCACCCGCAGCCGCCGCAACCCATGCGCCTGCTTGTCGAACGCGGCCGGCATGCCGCCCTGGCCCTTGACGCCGTTGCCGAAGGCCACCGCGGTCAGGTTGCCTTCCAGGTCATAGTACCAGTTGTGGTACGGGCAGACGAAGCGTTCGGCACAGCCGCTGCCGTCGAACACGATGGTGGAGCCCTTGTGCGTGCAGCGATTGACCATCGCCCGCAGCGCACCGTCGCGGCCGCGCACCAGGATGATCGGCAGCGCGCCGACCCAGCTGGTCTTGTAGTCGCCGGGTTGCGGCAGCTCCACCTCCAGCCCGACGAAGCACCACGCTTGGCCTTCGAAGATGCGCTCCTGCTCCTGCCGCGCGATGTCGGCATCGGTGTAGAGCCGGTAGTCCGCCTGGTTGAAGGCGTCGCCGCCCAGGCCGTAATCGTCCAAGGTCATCGCCGTGTCCGTCATTTCGCCCGCGTCCTCACCATTCTTGCTTCGTCCATCACCGCGTAGATCTGCCGATCCCGCTCCTGCACTGCCACCAGGGTTTCCGCTGCCGGCAGCGGCGAAATATCGAAGCCGAGATGCTGCGCCCGCGCGACGAAGGCCGGCGCCCGCAGCGCCGCCAGGAAGCCGCGTTCCAGCACCGCCAGGCGCTGCGGCGGCGTGCCCTTCGGCGCCACCAGCGCGCGGAAGGCGCCGGCCACCATGTCGATGCCCGCCTCTCGCAGCGTGGGCGCTTCAGGCAACAGGAAGTGCCGCCGTTCGCTGGCCACGCCCAGGACGCGCAGCTTGCCGCTGCGGTGATGCTCGACCACGTCGGTCAACGGCACGGTGGTCATCTGCACCTCGCCGGACAGCAGCGCGGTGACGCTGGGCGCGTAGCCGCCGTAGTTGACCCGGCTGATGCGCGTGCCGCTGGCCTGTTCGAACATGGCAAGCCAGACGAAGGTGCTGCCGGCCGGCGGATCATTGGCGTTCTTCAGGCCGCCCGGCCGCGCTTTGGCTGCCGCGATCAGTTCCGCCAGACTGCCGTACTCGCTCCGCGCGGTAATCGCCGCGGCGTCCTCGCCGATGAAGGCGAACCATTCGAAGTCGCCGACGACATTCGCATTCGGGTTGGAATACTGGTTGCCGATGGTGGCATTGCTGGCCAGGCCAAGGCTGTAGCCGTCCGGCGCGGCAGCGCTCACCTCGCGCAGGCCGATGGCACCGCTGGCGCCCGGGCGGTTCATCACCACCACCGGCACGCCAAGCGCCGCCTGCGCCGCCTCGGCCACCAGCCGCCCCAGCACATCTGTGCCACCGCCGGCGGGCCAGGGCACCACCAGCGAGATCGGCTGGCTCGGAAAGGCCGGCTGCGCCTGCACCGCTGCCGGGCTGGCCAGCATGGAGGCGGCCAGCAGGCGCCGCCGTGAAAACTGCTGCATCACATCGCTCCGTCATCGGCGCATTGGCCCGATGACCGGCACTCTCCCTCACCCAGGCGCCAGGGTTGTCCCCGGTCGCCCTACTCAGTTCGCAAAGTCACGCAGGATCGGCAGGATCAACGCCATGCTCGCGGCGCCGCCGATCGGCGAGATCACCGGCTCGTCCAAGCCGGCATCGATGAAGTCCTGCAGGCGCCGCCGGCATTCGGCCGGCGTGCCGGCGACGGCGAAAGCCTCCACCGCTTCGTCCGGAATCAGCGCGGCGGCCGTCACCAGGTCGCGCTTCGCCACGGCGGCGATCACCGCCTCATGGTCGATGGCGATGCCGGAGGCCTTCACGTTCGCCGCCAGGAAGCGGTTGCGCATGACGAAGGCGAGCTTGGTGCGTACCGCATCCACCGCCGCGCGGCTGCTTTCCTGCGTGCTGAAGAACAGGTAGCCGGCGCAGCGGAAGGCCTGCGCGTCGCGCCCCGCCTTGGTCGCGGCATCAGCGCAGATCGCCAGCGATTCCCGCACCGACTGCACCGACAATGCCGCCGAGAGCACCACGCCATCGGCGATGCGGCCGGTCAGCTTCAGCATGTCCGGCCCGGTTGCGGCGATGTAGATCGGCGGCGGCACGCTGGGCTTGAACGCCATGCGCGCACCGGCAAGCTGCACATGCGCGCCCTGCATCTGCACCGCCTCGCCGCTCCAAAGCCGACGCAGCGCCTCGACGAATTCGCGCATCAGCGGAATCGGCTTGTCCAGCGCCTTGCCGGATTCCGCCAGGAACAGCGGATTGCCGACGCCGAGCGCGATCGCCGCGCGGCCAGGTGCCAACTCGTCCAGCGTCGCCATCTCCATCGCAACCGGCATGGGGTGCCACAGATAGGGGCTGATCGCGGTGGGCACCAGCAGCGGCCCGGGCGCGGCTGTAGCAAAGGCCATGCAACTGCCGGTGGCGCTGCGGTAGCCCAGGTGTTCCGCCATCCACAGGCTCTGCGCGCCGGCGGCCACGGCCTGCTTGGCCATGTCGATGGCTTCCGCCGGGGTCACGAAGCCATCGAAGGCCAGTCCGACTTTCGCCATGGTTGCCCCGTTCAGCCGACGCTGTACTGGTCGAGCTTGGC
The DNA here is from genome assembly GCA_903835235.1 of uncultured Rhodospirillales bacterium. Lineage (GTDB taxonomy): Bacteria > Pseudomonadota > Alphaproteobacteria > Acetobacterales > Acetobacteraceae > CAIMOR01. The sequence goes on along the minus strand of CAILMF010000074.1, from coordinate 105,355 downwards.
CTCGTTCACCGTGATGCCAAGCCCTGGGCCCTCCGGCACCAGCATGCAGCCATCGCGGTAGATGAAGGGCTCTTCGATGATGTCATCCAGGTATTTGTGTCCCGCCACCTTGGTGCGGACGATCTGCGCGGTGGAGGTCACGGGTATCGTGCCCGGCAGGTCGATGACCGCGCTCGACGCCGCCAGGTGCAGGTTGGCCGCATTGCCGATGCCCATCTCGCCGCTGCCGTTGATGTCGCAGCGCAACCCCGCCGCTTCCGCCACCGCCAGCAGCTTCTTGGATTTCAGCAACCCGCCCGGCTTGGTGTAGTAGACCGAGAGCATCTCGGCGGCCTGGAACTGGATGATGCGCAGCACGTCATGCGCGGTCCAGGCGCTCTCATCGGCCATGACAGGCACGTCGGTGTTCTGCGCCACGCGGGCCATGTTCTCCAGCCCCTCGCAAGGCTGCTCCATGTACCAGATGTTCTCGCCCTGCATCACCCGCGTGACCTGCAAGGCTTCCTTCCAGGACTTGTAGCCCTGGTTGGCATCTACCCTGAGCTTGACGTCAGGCCCCACCGCAGCGCGCAGGCGGCGCACCAGCTCGATGTCGCGCTTCGCGTCGATGCCGACCTTCACCTTCAGCGTGGTGATGCCCTCATCCACCACATGCTTGGCCTCATCCACCGCCACCTGGATGTCCATCAGGCCGAGACTGTGCGCCAGCGCGACTTCCCGCCGGTACATCCCACCGAGCAATTGGTACACCGGAATGCCGTAGAGCTTGCCCACCGCGTCGTGCAGCGCCACGTCGATAGCCGCCTTGGCGTAGGGGTAGCCGCGGACGAACTTGTCCATCTTCGCCAGCAACAATTCTATCTGTCGGCAATCCTCGCCGACCAGCAGCGGCGCCAGCAACTCCTCGATGACGATCTTCGTGGTCTGCGGCGCCTCGCCATAGCGGCTGCCGAACTCGCCGCCCCAATCCTTCAGCACCTGGGCCTCGCCCCAGCCGACGGTGCCGTCTTCCAGTTCCAGCTTCAGCACGGTGTAGCCATAGCCGACCGGGGTGAAGTTGCCGGCCCAGGTATGCGGCCGGCGCAGCGGCAGCGCGATGCGCCAGGTGCGGAGCGACTTGATCTTCATGCGCCGATCTCGATCAGCTGGTCGTTCGGCGAGAGCATGCCGGTGATCGGCTCGAAGCCGGTCTCGGTGATCAGGTACATGTCCTCCACATGGAAGCCCATGCGGCCAGGGATCATGTAGAGCGGCTCCATCGTCATGGTCACGTTGGGCTGCAAGGCCATGGTCCGGGTATCCGTGATGTAGGGTTCCTCATGGATCGTCTGGCCGATGCCATGGCCGAGGAATTTCAGTGTCGGCTCGATGCCGTGGCCGCGCATGTACTCAAGGTAGGTCTGCCACAGCAGCGGCACCGGCGTGGCGGGCTTCAGCAAGGTCTTGCACAGATCGCGCGCGCCGATCATCACCTCCCAGGTGCGCAGCATTTCCTCGGTCGGCTTGCCCATAACGGCGGTGCGCGTGACGTTGCTGCGGTAGCCGCCCATGTCACCAAGGATTTCCAGCCGCACCACGTCGCCGGGCTCAATCTGCTTCGCGGTCGGCGAGCAATTGGTGATGCCGCTGCGGATGCCGGAGCCGACCTGGCATTTCAGCCCGTCGCAGCCGCCGTCCATCATGCGCTGCGTCACCATCTGCGCCACGGCCTTCTCGGTCATGCCCGGGCGTATTTCTGCCAGTACCTCGCCGGCGATGCGGTCGGTCAGCGCACCGACCTTCTTCAGGATGGCGATCTCCTCCGCCGTCTTGATCATCCGCTCGTTGAAGTAGAGGTCGCGGCACGGCAGCAGCCGCGCCTTCGGCAGCCGCTCACGCAACCTGACAAAATCCTGGGCGGGCATGTAGTCCAGCTCGATCCCGATGCGGCCTTCGCCGACGCCGGCTTCCAGCAGCATGTCGGCCAGCAGGTCCGCGGGGTCCTGGGTGAACTGGTTGTAGCTGCGGATATCGCTGAAGCGCGACCGCTGCCTGGCCAGGTTCTCCTCCACATTCACCACCAGTTCGGCGGCGAATCTGTCGCCGGCCAGCACGCTGATGGTGCGGCGGAACCGGTTGCTCAACTGGCTCGGCACCTGGAAGCCCGCGGTGTAGGTGACGTTGTCGGGCGAAAACGCCACCAGCGCATCCAGCCCCGCCGCCTTCGACGCGCGGCGCAGCTTGGTGAAGACCTCGTGTTCCATCAGGCCGTCTCCTCGACGAAGCGCAGCAACTGCGCCGGCGTCATGCCGGCAATGCCCAGCTTTTCCAGCGTCAGCCCGGCCTGGTTGAAGTCGATGCCGAGCGAGAGGCTGGCCAGGTGGATCAGCGCATCCATGGTCGGTGTCGGCACGCCGGCCAACCGCCCCAGCGCCGCCATCGGCACCAGGCCGGTGCCGACATCCTCGTGGATGTAGCGGTCATCCAGAGACTTCGGCGACTTGATGGTCCTGTTCGGCGCGCTCTCGCGGCAGGCGCGGGCGATGTCGCCGCTGGCATAGGCCTCCGCCGTCGTCGCGCCGAACTCGAAGAAGGTTTGCAGGAAGGGCATTGCCGGCACGCCCAGCGCCTTGGCCACCGCCATGCGTTCGGCATCCACCGCATCCGTGACGCGTGCGACGGCCGGGGTGATGCCCTGGTTATAAAACAGAAAGTCGCCGCCGGTGCTCTCGATCCAGCCGGCATTCATCAGCATGCCCGGCGGGTGGAACACCGCGTTGACGTTGCCCAGCGCGGATTCCAGCGCGTTCACCGCGGCGCGGATGCCGGGATACAGTGGCTGTACCAGCGCGAACAGCTCCGCGGTACGGCTGGCCGGCAGCGCGGCAAAGCGCAACTGCTTGGCATAGCTGTAGATGCCTACCTTCGCCGGACCTTCCATGCGCGTGATGTAGGTCAGCGAAACCGTCTCGCACAGCGGCAAGGCCCCGCTGTAGCCGGCGGCGCGCAGGTCGGCCAGGAAGTGCAGCCCGCCGCCGGTATGGCCGGGGTTCAGCATCACCGGCACGCGGCCATCCAGCAGCGGCGCCAACCCCTGCGCGTAGAAGCTGTGCGCGACGGATGGCACCACCAGCATGATAAGGTCGGCGCCGTCGACAGCCTCGGCCAGGTCGGTCGTCATCAGCTCCGGCGTCACGAAGCCGGTCTGCACGCCATGCGCCTCGATACCGCCGCGCGCCAGCAACGGTGCCAGCCGTGCCGCGCTACGGGCGTGCAGCCGCACCTTGAAGCCACGCAGCATCAGGTCCGCCGCCGCGGCGCAACCGCCATGGCCGGCACCCAGCACCGCGACGCGCTGCACCGCGCCAACGCCAATGCTCGCAGCAGCAGCCACTGGGTGTCTCCCATCCGTCCGGAGTGATCACAACCTGGCCCAGCTTCCGTTCGGCCGCGGCCCGCTGTCAACAGCCGATCCAATCAGCCAGGCCATCACCGGTAGCGTGTGGCAGCGCCGCGCAAAGAACGCACATATCGCAGCCTTCCGGTGCCGCCGGTTGCCCACCGGAAGGGCACACCCGGGGCCTGGGCACGCCGCGCCGCGCCCAACCCGCTTGCAATCCGCTGCGCCACTGTGATCACATCCAAGGGCCGCGCGATCCCCATTCGCCCGGGGCAGGAGAGCCGGTGTGTCCGCACCCATCCGCAGCATCGCCGTCATCGGCGCCGGCCACGGCGGCTGCGCCGCCAGCGCGGACCTGACGCAGCGCGGCTTCGAGGTGCGGCTCTATGGCCGCAGCCCCAGCACCATCGATCCGATCCGCCAGGCTGGCGGCATCAGCCTCAGCGGCAGCCTGGGCGATGCCTTCGTGCCGCTCGCGCTCGTCACCAACAGCGCCGCGCAGGCGATGGAGGGCGCCGACCTCGTCATCCTGATGGGGCCGACGCATGCGCATGAGGACATGGCGGAAACCGTCGCGCCGCAGCTGCGGCCAGAGCAACTGCTGCTGGCGGCGCCGGGCCATACCGTGCTGCTGATACCCGGGGTGCTGCGGCGGCACGGCAAGGGCGCCATTCCGTTCGGCGATACCGCCACCCTGCCCTATATTGCCCGCAAGTCCGGCCCGGCCGCGGTGCGCATTACCCAGGCGGCGCGCCGCCTGCCCTTCGCCGCCTTCCCCGGGCATCGCACCGCCGAGATCGCGGCGCGACTTGCCCCGGTGTTTCCCGCCATCGCGCCGCATCGGCACCTGCTGGAGACGGTCTTCCCCTACACCAACGCCATCCACCACCCGCCCGCCACCTTGATGAATGCCGGGCGGATCGAGGCGACGGCGGGCGACTACCATCACTACTACGACGGCATCAGCCCCGCCGTCGGCCGCGTCATCGACGCGCTGGATGTCGAGCGCCGCGCGATCGGCGCCGCCTTCGGCGTGGAGGTGCTGCCCTTCGTCGAGCATTTCCACCGCATCGGCTACACCACCGCCGCCGCGCGCGACAGCGGCCTGGCCTACGAGGCCTTCCACCAGAGCGAGCCGGACCGCTGGATCCGCGCCCCCGCCAGCCTGGAGCACCGCTTCCTGGAGGAAGACATCCCCTTCGGCCTGGTGCTGCTGTCGGGCCTGGCGCGGCTGACCGGCGTCGCCACGCCCGGCATCGACCACCTGATCCACCTGGCCTGCCTGGCCACCGGCCGCGACTATCGCGCCAGCGGCCTGACGCTTGACCGCATCGGCCTGGCCGGCCTCGACGCCGTGGGCGTGGTGCAGTTGCTCGAACAGGGTTTCCCCGATGCATAGGCACGCTTCTTGCGAAGCCTGCCGCAATGGACCAGCGGAGCAGGCATGATGAACCGGCGATCCATCCTCGCGCTCACAGCATCCACACTTGCTGCCCCGCGGATGGCCCGCGCTGCCGGCTTTCCGGAAGGGCCGGTCACGCTGATTGTCGCCTGGCCCGCCGGCGGCGGCAGCGATGTCAGCATGCGCCTGGTGGCCGAAGCGCTGAGCCGCCGCCTGGGTGTGCCGGTGCTGGTGGAGAACCGCCCCGGCGCTGCCGGCACCATCGGCCATCGCGCCATCGCCACGGCGCGGCCGGACGGCCAGACCATCGGCATGTTCTCGCAGGACGCGATCACCGCGCAATACGGCAACGCCAATGCGCCGGCGCTTACGGAGTTCGTGCCACTCGGCTTCTTCGGCGAAGAACCTGGTTCGCTGCAGGTGCACCCCGGCACCGGCATCACCACGCTGGCCGAATACATCGCCCGCGCCAAGGCGGCACCCGGCAAGCTGCGCAATGGCGGCAACCCGGCGCCCGGCGCCTCCTTCCTCTACATGGCCTATTACGAGCGCAAGCTGGATATCCGCGTCACCAAGGTGGCCTATGCCGGCTATGCACCCACCGTCACCGCGGTGCTCTCTGGCGAGGTGGACAGCGGCAGCGTGCCGGTGCCCGACGTCATCGAGCACCACAATGCCGGGCGCCTCCGCCTGCTCGCCGTCTCCGGCGCGGAACGCCACTTCATGGCGCCGAACGTGCCCACCTTCCGCGAACTCGGCCACGACGTGGTCATCGGTGGCTGGCGCAGCCTGGCCGCCCCCGCGGGCGTGCCGGCGGATCGGCTGGCGGTGCTGCGGGAGAACCTGCTGGCCGTGTTCAAGGACACGGAGTTCCAGACCAAGGCGCGCCACGCCGGCTTCGCGGTAACACCGGGCGACCACGCCCGCACCGCCGCCGCCTGGGTCGAAGCCGATACCAGCATCTACCCGATCATGGACGAACTGGGCCTCATCAAGGCCCGCCGCAAGCAGGGGACCTGACATGCTCCGACGCCACCTGATGCTCCTGGGCGCGGGCGCCCTGGCCGCGCCCAGCGTGCACGCGCAATCCTTCCCCGGCGCGCCGATGACGCTGATTGTGCCCTGGCCCGCCGGCGGCGGCAGCGACATCGCCATGCGCCTGATCGCCGAGGCCGCCAGCAAGCAGTTCGGCGTGCCTGTCGTGGTGGAGAACCGCCCCGGCGCCGCCGGTGCCATCGGCCACCGCGCCATTGTCACGGCACGGCCAGACGGCCTGACCTTTGGCATGTTCAGCACCGCCGGGGTCGCCGCGCCCTACCTGAACGCCAACGCCAACACGATCGACGAGTTGGAGCCGTTGGCCTTCTTCGGCGCCGACCCCAGCGCCATCCAGGCCAGCAAGGCCAGCGGCATCACCTCGCTGGCGGATTTCGTGGCCCGCGCCCGCGCCAATCCCGGCAGGATCAAGAACGGCAATGACCAGCCGGGCGGCGCCTCCTTCCTGGCGGTGGCCAGCTACGAGAAGATGATGAACTTCCGCATCCAGAAGGTGCCCTATGCCGGCTATGCGCCGACCGTGCAGGCGCTGCTGGCCGGGGAAGTGGACAGCGCCACCGTCGCCATTCCCGACACCATCGAATACCACCGCGAGGGCCGTCTGAAGATCCTGGGCGTCTCCTCGCCCACGCGGCACTTCATGGCGCCGGAAATCCCCACCTTCAAGGAACAGGGCTTCGACGTGGAAGTCGGCAGTTGGCGCTGCGTCGCCGGCCCCAAGGGCATTCCGGCGGATCGGCTGAAGCGGTTGCAGGACGGCCTGCTGGCGGGCATGCGGACCGAGGAGTTCGCCACCAAGGCGCGCACTGCCGGCTTCACCATCCAGCCCGGCGATGCCGCGGTAACGCTGGCCCGCTGGCACGCCGACGACACGCTGCTCTACGGCATCCTGGACGAGGCCGGGCTGGTGAAGGCCCGCAAGCGCTGAGCCTGCGCCTGAACAAGGACCTGCTGACCGGGCTGCTGTTCATCGGCATCGGCGCCGGTGGCCTTCTGCTGGCGATGCCGCTGGAATCCGGCACCGCCGGCGCCATGGAGGCGGGCTACTATCCGCGCCTGGTCTGTGCCCTGGTGGTCGCCTTGGGCTGCCTCACCGTGCTCTCAGGCGTGTTGCAGAAGGGCGAGCTGCCGGAGACCTGGCACTGGTGGCCGCTGGTGATGGTCAGCGCCAGCGCGGTCGCCTTCGCTGCGCTGCTGGACATGGCGGGCTTCGCCATCACGCTCTTCGTCGTGGCGCTGCTGGCCAGTCTGGCCGGGCGGCTGCTGAATATTTGGCGCGCCGCCGTGCTGGCCGGCGTGCTGGTGATGCTGAACATCGCCCTCTTCATCTACGCGCTCGGCCTGCCGCTGCGCCTCTGGCCGCGGATCTGACGGCATGCATGACCTGATCAGCAACCTGGCCATGGGCTTCGGCGTGGCGCTGAGCCTGCAGAATATCGGGCTCTGCTTCATCGGCTGCGTACTGGGCACCGCCATCGGCGTATTGCCCGGCATCGGCCCGCTGCCCACGGTGGCCATGCTGCTGCCCTTCACCTTCGCACTGGACCCGACCGGTGCGCTGATCATGCTGGCCGGCGTGTTCTACGGTGCGCAATACGGCGGCAGTACCACGGCCATCCTCGCGCGGCTGCCGGGCGAGACCTCCTCGGTCGTCACCTGCCTGGACGGCTATGCGATGGCGCTGAAGGGCCAGGCCGGCACCGCGCTGGCCATCGCCGCCATCGGCTCGGTCTTCGCGGGCATTGCGACGACGTTGCTTATCGCCGCCGCCGGCCCGCCGCTGGCCGATGTGGCGCTGCTGTTCCAGTCCGCCGACTACGTCGCGGTCATGCTGCTCGGCCTGGTTTCCGCCGTGGTCATGGCGCATGGCTCGGTGCTGAAGGCGCTGTTGATGATCCTGCTCGGGCTGCTGCTCGGCACCGTCGGCACCGATGTGGCCAGCGGCGACTACCGGCTGACCATGGGCCTGGACATGCTGGCCGATGGCCTCGGCTTCGTGCCGATCTCGATGGGGTTGTTCGGCCTGGCGGAGATCATGGTCAACCTGGAGACCATGGCCGGCCGCACCGCCATCGCCAAGAAGGTCGGCAGCCTCTGGCCCTCCCGCGCTGTGCTGCGCCAGGCCTTCCCGGCCATGCTGCGCGGCACCGCCATCGGCGCTGCCTTCGGCATCCTGCCCGGCGGCGGCCCGACCATCGCCGCCTTCAGCGCCTACAGCGTGGAGAAGAAGGTGGCGCGCGATCCCTCGCGCTTTGGCCAGGGCGCGGTGGAAGGCGTGGCGGCACCGGAAGCCGCCAACAACGCGGCGACGCAAAGCTGCTTCATCCCCATGCTCTGCCTGGGCATTCCGCCCAATGCGCTGATGGCCTTGATGGTCGGCGCCATGATGGTGCATGGCATCCAGCCGGGACCATCCATCATCACCAAGCAGCCAGAGCTGTTCTGGGGCATGATCGCCAGCATGGCCGTGGGCAATATTATACTTGTTATCCTCAACCTGCCCTTGATCGGTATTTGGGTGAAGCTGTTGCAGGTGCCCTACGCCTACCTGTTCCCCGCCATCATCGTGTTCTGCGCGGTGGGCACCTATACGGTCGATAGCAGCACCGGCGATGTGGTGCTGATGGCGATCTTCGGCGTGCTCGGCTACGTCTTCCGCAAGCTGGACTGCGAACCCGCACCGCTGATGCTCGGCCTGGTGCTGGGGCCGCTGCTGGAGGAGAATTTCCGCCGCGCCATGGTGCTCTCGGACGGCAACGCGATGGTCTTCCTGCAGCGCCCGATCAGCCTTGGCTTCCTCATCGTTGCCGCGCTGCTGCTGGCGGCGGTGCTGCTGCCCAGCATCCGCCGCGGCCGGCAGGAAGCCTTCCGCGAGTAGTTGGCATGAGCGGCTGATTCACGGCTTGCGGCGATACCGCCGCCGCCGATCAGACGCTATCTGATCACCAGCAGCTTGTCGGTATCGGCGTAGTCGGAGATCAGTTCCGCGCCGTTCTCGGTCACCAGCAGCATGTCCTTGTTCTGCATGCCGTAGCCATAGCCGGTGCGGTAGCACAGCGGCTCGAAGCCCAGCACCATCCCGGCTTCCAGCACCGCATCGCTGCCGGGCTTGCCGAGGATGGGCGTGACGCCGAGATACGGGTCCTCATGCAGGTGCAGGCCGATGCCATGGCCGACGAAGGAGATCGGCGGCAGCTTCATCTCCTCCAGCTTGGCGATGAAGGCATCATAGATCGCGCGGCAGGAGGCGCCGGGCTTCACCATCTCCAGGATCTGGTACTTGCACGCCACCAGGTGCGCCCAGATCTCCTCGGCCATCTCCGGCGCTTCCTGCACCACCGCGGTGCGGCAGACGCCGGCCTGGTAGCCGCCGATGACAGCGAAGATTTCCACCCGGCAGACATCGCCGCGCACCAGCTTCCGGTCGGTCGGCCCGACATTGGGCAACTGGCTGCGCTCGCCGGTCGCCACAATCATCAGCTTGAAATGCTCGGCGCCGAGTTCATAGACGTTGCGCGTCAGGTGCGCCGCGATATCCATCTCGGTATCGCCGGCCTTGACCGCGCCGATGGCGTCCGTGATCGCCTGGTCGGCAATGCGCGAGAGGCGCCGCAGCAGCGCCTGCTCGTCCGGTGTCTTCAGCTGCCGCAGCCGCGCCAATATACCCTCGCAGGCGCTGAAGGTCGCGCCCGGCAGCGCCGCCTGAAGCCGCATGAAGTCGCCGGCCGGCAGGTAGTCCAACTCAATGCCGATGCGGCCGCGCGCCAGGCCCAGTTCGGCCAGTTGCGCCGCCAGCACCAGCATGGCGTCGTCGGAAAACTCGGCCCAGATCGTGGTCGGCACCCCCGGCGCATTGCGCGCGATGGTGCTGCTTTCCATGTCCACGCCAAACAGCGCCACGGTGCCACTGGCCTGCACGATGGCCATGGCGTGCCGATGCCGGATCAGCGGCTGCGACGGCACGACGAAGCCGCTGACGTAGGCGAAATTCTCCGGCGAGCAGGAGATCATGGCGTCCAGCCCGGCCGCCACCATCGCCTTCGCCTGGCGCTGTGCGATATCGTCCCGCATGGCCTACTCCTTCACCCGATAGGTCTCGATCTTCGCTAGATCGACATCGATGCCCATGCCCGGCGCCGTCGGCACCAGGATGCAGCCATCCTCCAACTGCATGCCGGAAACCAGCAGGTCGTCCCGGTAGTAGATGCCGCCGACCTGGCCGTGCTGCTCCGCCGCCGGCGTGGAGACCGGCACGACGCACGACAGCGTCACCGCCGCCGCCGCCGCCGCCAGGTGGATGTTCGCCAGGTTGCCGACGCCGGTTTCCACCGAGCCATTGACGTTGCAGATGATGCCGGCCGCGCGACACACCGCCGCGACCTCCATCGCGCGCAGCAAGCCACCCGGCTTGGTAGTGTAGATCGAGACGATCTGCGCCGCCCGCTTCTCGATGATCTGGATCACGTCATGCGCGTTCCAGGCGCTCTCATCAGCCATGACCGGCGTGTCGATGGCATGCGCCACCTCGGCGATGCGCTCGATCCCCATCACCGGCTGTTCGGCGTAGATGATGCCACTTTCCTCCATCACGCGGATGGTACGGATCGCCTCGCCCGGCGTGGCATAGCCCTCATTCGCATCGACGCAGAGCGACACATCCGGCCCCACCGCGGCGCGGATCTGGCGCACCATCTCGATGTCGCGCTTCGCATCAACGCCGACCTTGATCTTGATGGTGCGGATGCCCTCGGCCGCCACCTTCGCCACTTCCTGCACGGCCTGCTCGATCGGGATCAGCCCGATGGAATGCGTGACGGGCACGCGCGAGCGGTGCTTGCCGCCCAGCAGGATATGCACGGGCACGCCGAGCCAGCGTCCGGTCAGGTCGTGGAAGGCGAAGTCGACAGCACCCTTGGCATAGGGGTAGCCCTTGATGATCGCGTCCATCCGCGCATGCAGCGTCGCGGCATCGCCGAGGTCCACGCCCAGCACGGCCGGCGCCAGGTACTTCTCGATCACCAGCTGGGTGATCGCCGGGCTCTCGCCGAAGTAGCGGCCGAACTCGCCGCCCCAATCCTTCAACGCCGGCGCCTCACCCCAACCGACCCGGCCGGCATCATCGGTGATCTTCACCATGACATAGCGGCCGATGGGCTCGGTCAGCCCGGTCCACTTGTGCTCGCGCCGCGTCGGCAGCTGGATCAGGACGGTGTCGATGGCCTTGATGACGGGCACGGCAATTCCTCGCTGCGGCTCAGGCTTTCTCGCCCGCCTGGTACAACTCAACCTTGGTGCCGTCGGGGTCGGCGACATAGACGGTCAGCCCGTAGGGGCCGTCATGCAGGTCCTCGAAGAAGCTGACGCCGGCCGACTTCAGCGTTTCACGCAGCGCGCGCACTTCGCTCACCTCGAAGGCGATGTGGTCCAACTGCCGATGCCCTGCCTCGCGCCCCTTGATCAGCGCGAAGGCGTGGTTGAACGCGGTGAAGGGGCGGCCATCCGCCAGTGGCTTGGCGGTTCGGGGTGTGAACCCCAGCAGCCCCTGGTAGAAGGCGGTGGAGGCCGCGATGTCGCTGACCATCAGCAGCAGGTGGCCGAAGCCTTTCACCCCCGCGCTCACCTCAGCCTTCCTTCATGTCGATGCCGAGCACGCCGCCGCGACCCCAGCTGTCCTTTGGCGTGTCGTGGATCACCACGTGCAGGTGGTCCGGCTTGCAGCCGGCGTGTTCCACCATGGCATCGGTGATGGCGCGCACCAGCTTGCGCTTCTGCTCCACCGTGCGGCCTTCCCACATCTCAACCACCACGAACGGCATCGGCTACTCCTTCACGACTGCAAGCGCTTCGATCCGGCGGCGAATGCCGCTCCATTGGCTGCGGCCCACCGTGACGGGCGCGCGGCTGCCCAGGCCACGCGCCCAGACCGCGCGCAGACCCAGCGTGGCAATCGCCTCGCGGTCCATGCCGCCCGGCGGCGCCGCCAGGTCCACCAGCAGCGCGTGCTTCGGCAGCAGCGCCAGCGCATCCGCGTGCAGCACCCGCGCGGGAATGCTGGAGATGACGATATCCGCGCCCGGCAGCACCTCGGCCAGTGCGCTGAACTCATGCGGCTCGGCGCCGGCGGCATAGGCTTCCGCCCGCTGCACCGGATTGCGTGCCACCACATGCACCCGCGCTCCCAGCCCCACCAACGCCCGGCACGCCAGCCCGCCGATGGTGCCATGGCCCAGCATGACCACACGCGCGCGATGGATGGTGATGTCGGTATTCTCGATGATGACGCGCAGCATGCCCTCCACAATGGCGGGGCCACGCAGCAGCATCAGGTCGTCATCCCACTCATATTCGTGCAGCGCGATGCCAAGCGCCTCGCAATGCGCCTTCAGCTTGGGGTCGGCCCAACCGAGGATGATGTTGGCCGGCGCCCGCATGCCCGCCAGCATCTCCCGCGAGGGTATCAACCGGCCGTCATATGCCGGCGCGAACAGCGCGCCATCGGCGGCGATGCCGGGAATGGGGAACAGCGCGATATCGGCCCCAGCCAGCGCCTCCTCGGCGCTGGTACAGTTCATCACGCCGGCAATGCCGCCAGCCGGCCAGGGAAAGCCGAAGGCGCGGACAGTGGCGCCGGTGGCGACGGCGCATCGGGCGATTTCCTGCTCACGCCTGTCGCCGGCAATGATGGCAATGACCAACCGGTTCCAGTCCACCATGCCCCCGCTCGTACCGATGGGTCATCGTGTGATCACAGCCCGAACGCTGTCAACCCCGGGCAACCCGCCGTTCCGGCGCTTCGGTGCGACCGGCGGCGAAATGCGGCGTCACCAGCAGCGCCTCGGCGGTCTTGTTGATGTCGCGCTCTATTGCCAGGCGCGCCTCGGTCGGGTCGCCGTCGCGCAGCGCCTGCAGCAGCTCCAGGTGATGGGTACCGTCCCAGCGCATGCCCGCGGTCGAGCTCAGCGCCAGGTGCATGAAGGGCCCGGCCTGCAGCCACAGCCCCTGGATCATCGGCATCAGCACGCTCGACTGCGCCGCTTCGTAGAGGGCGAAGTGGAAGCGCTGGTTCATCACCAGGCTGCGGCGCATCTCGCCGCTCTCGAAGGCCTTGTGCGAGAGGGCGTGGATCTTCTCGATCGCCAGGATCTGCCTGGGCGTCACCACCCGGCACGCTGCCTCCGTGGCCAGGCCTTCCAGCGCCCGGCGCACGCTCAGCAGTTCCGCCAGGCGGTCGCGCGTCATGCGTGGTACCTGCATGGTGCGGTTGGGCAGCATCTCCAGCGCGCCTTCCACGATCAGGCAGCGCACCGCCTGGCGCACCGGCATGGGGCTGACGCCCAGGTTCGCCGCCAGGTTGCGCAGGGTCAGCACCTCGCCTGGCAGGTATACGCCGCTCATGAAGCGGTCGCGCAGTTCGGAATAGACCTGATCCTCCACGCTGCCCTGCTGCGCGGCGGAGTCCCTGCGGATGGCGACGGCGGCAATGCGGCGGATCACAGCCCTGCCCCAACTCGGCCCGGCGCAACGGGGCGGCGATTTGCGCGTTGACAAGCACCTACTGTGATCACAGTCTTTTCCCGTGTAGAGCCGGAAGCGGCACCATAGCCCGGGGAGTCCCGTCGTGCATCCCGTCCCTGCCAACCAGCCTGCCGAACTCCGCTAGCGCATGGGGCGGTACTGGCGGCCAGCCACTCTTGGGGAAGCGCTGGACATCCTGCACCAGGAGCGCCCGCGCATCCTCGCGGGTGGCACCCGGCTGGTGAGGGGGGCGACACCGGCGGATTGGGACTCGGACCTGCTGGACATCACCGGCATCACTGCCCTGCAAGGCATCGCGCGGGAAGGCGACGGCTGGCGCATCGGCGCCACCACCAGCTGGACTGCGCTGCTGGCCGCGCCGGTCGCGGCGCTGCGCCAGGCGGCGCTGACCGTGGCCTCGCCCCAGGTGCGGCACCAGGCCACCATCGGCGGCAACCTGGCAGCGCGCTTCGCTTCGGCCGATGGCGCCCCGACACTGCTGGCGCTGGATGCGGTGCTGGAGGTCGCCAGCGCCGGCGGGCGGCGGCAGTTGCCGCTGGTGGATTTCCTCGGCGGCGCTGGGTTGGCGCCGGACGAGTTGCTTACCGCCATCCTGGTGCCGGCCGCGCCCCTCACAGGCTTCGCCAAGCATGGCTCTCGCCAGGCCGTGAACGTGGCCGAGGTCACTGCCGCGGTGCGGCTGGATATCGCGCAGGGCCGCGTACGGGGTGCAGGATTGGCGCTGGGCGGTTGCCTGGAAGCGGCGCAGCGCCTGCCCTTGCTCGAAGCCGCGCTGCTTGGCCAGCCCGCCAACGCTTCGCTCGCTGACCTGGTCAATGCGGAAGCGCTGGCGCACCTGCCGCTGCTGGATGATTTTCGCGCCCCCGCCGGCTATCGGCAGGACGTGGCGGTGACGTTGCTGCGCCGGCTGCTCGGCGCGCTGACCAGGCAGGCCGCGGCATGACCAGCTTCACCGTCAACGGCACGGCCTGCGTCGTCGAGCCTTCGGCGCGGCGCCTGACCGACTATCTGCGTGACGAGCTCGGCCTGCGCGGCACGCGCCAGGGCTGTGGCGAGGGCGATTGCGGCGCCTGCACCGTGCTGGTGGACGGCGCGCCGCTCTGCGCCTGCCTGCTGCCGGTGGGGCGGCTGGACGGCTGCGAGATCCGCACGGTTGAATCCCTGGCCGATGGCGCGGCGCTCTCGCCGCTGCAACAGGCCTTCCGCCGGCACGACGCGGCACAATGCGGCTTCTGCACCGCGGGCATGTTGCTGACCGCGACAGCGCTGCTTGAAACCAACCCGCACCCCAGCGTGGATGAGGCGCGCGAGGCACTTTCCGGCGTGCTGTGCCGCTGCACCGGCTACCAGGCCATCATCGATGCCATCCTGGATGTCGGCGCTGCGCCCGCGGCCGTGGCGGATGGCTTCGGCACACGCGCGCCACGGCTGGACAGCCAGCGCAAGGTCAGCGGCCAGGAAAGCTATGGCGCCGATGGCGTGCCATCCGACGCGCTCTGGGTGCGGCTGATCCGCTCGCCGCATCATCGTGCCGCGTTCAGCATCGGCGACCTGGCACCGGTGCTGGCGGCCAACCCGGGGCTGGTCGCGATCTACACCGGGCATGACTTTCCCCACAACAGCCACGGCTATACGCCCAGCAGCTACGACCAGCCGGCGCTGGCCACCGGCCATGTGCGGCACTTCGGCGAGCCAGTGCTGGCGCTGGTCGGCCCGCGCCATGTCATCGACCGCATCCCGGAAGCCGCGCTGCCCATCAGCTACACGCCGGAAGCGCCGATCTTCGGCGTGCAGGCCGCCATGGCCGGCGACCGGCTGGTACAGCAGCATCGCGCCGACAACCTGCTGATCCGCAGCGCAGTCCGCAGCGGTGACGCTCCGGCCGCCTTCGGCGAATGCCACGCCATCGCGGGCGGCAGCTTCGACACGCCCTTCGTCGAGCACGCCTACATGGAACCCGAGGCTGGCTGGGCCGAGCGCGTGGGCGACCGGCTGGAGGTGCATGTCTCCACCCAGGGGCCGTACCATGTGCAGCGCCTGGTTGCGCATATGCTGGACCTGCCGGCGGAAAGCGTGCGTGTGCTGCCCACCGCGGTCGGCGGCGGCTTCGGCGGCAAGTTCGACATGTCGGTGCATCCCGTCATCGCACTGGCCGCCTGGCAGCTGGGCCGCCCGGTCGCCTGCGTGTTCGGGCGCGAGGAGAGCATGGCCGCCTCCACCAAGCGCCACCCGGCCAGCGTCACCGCGCGCCTGGGTGCTGATGCCGAAGGCCGGCTGCTGGCGGCGGAGGTCAGCACCGAACTGGACACCGGCGCCTATACCAGCGCCGGCCCCACGGTCGCGATCCGCATCCCCATCCATGCCGCCGGGCCTTACCGCGTGCCGCACCAGTCGAACACCGCCCGCGCCTGGTTCACCAATGTCACGCCGGCCGGCGGTTTTCGGGGTTTCGGCATTCCGCAGGTGGCCTTCGCGCATGAGACCCTGATGGACGACCTGGCCGGGCAGCTGGGCCTGGACCGCTGGGCGATCCGCCGCCGCAACGCGCTGGCCGCCGGCGACACCACCTGCACCGGCCAGCTTCTGGAACACTCCGCCGGCCTCGGCGCCTGCCTGGATGCGCTGCACCCCCGCTGGCAGGAATGGCAGGCCGCCTGCGCAGCGCATAACGCCACGCCGGGCGCGCTGCGGCGCGGCGTCGGCATCGGCTGCATGTGGTACGGCATCGGCGCCACGTCGCAGGCCAACCCGTCCAGCATCCGCCTCGGCCTTGCCGCGGACGGCAGCCTCACCCTCTATTCCGGCGTGGTCGAGATCGGCCAGGGCGGCAGCACCGCGATGGCGCAGATCGCCGCCGAGGCGCTCGGCGTCCCGCTCGGCGCCCTCACCGTGGTGATGGGCGACACCGACCGCACGCTGGATGCCGGCAAGACCTCCGCCTCCCGCCAGACTTTTATCAGTGGCCGCGCCACCTTGGAGGCCGCGCAGGAACTACGGCGCCAGCTTTGCCGCTTGGCGAATACGGGGCCTGATGCCGCCGTTCACTTCGAAGGCACGCAGGTACGGCTGACCGAAGCCGGGCAAGAGCGCCTGGTCTCGCTGGCCACGCTGCCACCCCTGCCGAATGGTGACGTGCTGCTGGCCACCGGCAGCTTCGACCCGCCCGCCGGCAAGCTGGACGCCCAGGGCCAGGGCAGCCCCTACGCCACCTACGCCTTCGGCGCGCAGATCGCCTTGGTTGAAGTGGATACCGAGCTCGGCATGGCGCGCGTGCTGAACATGGTCGCGGCGCATGATGTCGGCCGGGCGGTAAACCCGGCGATGGTGGAAGGCCAGATCCGCGGCGGCATTGCCCAGGGCCTCGGTTTCGCGCTGACCGAGGAATACCTGCCGGGCATCACCGACAACCTGCACGACTACCTGGTGCCGACCACGCTGGACGTGCCGCCGATCGAGTGCATCCTGGTCGAGGACCCCGAGCCGCTCGGCCCATACGGCGCCAAGGGCGTCGGCGAGCCGGCGCTGGTGCCTACGGCGGCGGCCATTGTCGGCGCGGTGCGCCACGCCACCGGCCTGCGCGCGGTGCGGCTGCCCTTGCTGCCGCACCGGTTGAAGGCGGGGTTGCTGGCTCAGTCGCCGACATAGGCGGTGGTCGCGATCTCCACCAGGAAGTCCGGCCGCACCAAGGGCGATTGGATGCAGTAGCGAGCAGGCGGCGCCTCCGGGAAGTATTCCTTGTAGACGCTGTTCATCGCCGCGTAATCGGCCATGTCCTTCAGGAAGATCTGGTTGAACACCACGCTCTTCAGCGACCCACCACCGGCCGCCAGCACGGACTTGATGGCTTCCAGCACGTCGCGCGTCTGTGCCGCGGCATCGCCGGGGTGCAGCGTCTCGCCCTGCGGCCCAATCGCCAGCGTGCCGGAGACGTAGATGAAGCCACCCGCCTTGGTGCCGGGGCTATAGGGCGCCAGCGGCGGCGGTGAGCCCGGCGGGATGATCGGCTGGATCGGCATTGGCTTGCTCCTCAGGGAAGGCCGGCAGCGTGGCGCCTTCGCCCTGCTGCCGACAAGCCCCTCAGGCCAGGAAGGCCAGCAGGTGCCGTACCACGGCCGCGGCCTGTTCCTGCTGCACCCAATGACCGGCGCCTTCAACCAGATGCGTCCCGCGCCAATCGCTGCAAGCCTCGGTGGCCATGCGTTCCAGCGCGCCGGGATTCTGCTGGATGCCCCAGTCCTGTGCGCCCGCAATGAAGGTGCTGGGCACCTCGATCCGCCGGCCGGCGGAGACTTCCAGCAGGCCGGTGTAGCGCCCGGTGGTGCGGCACCGATAACAGGTCAGCGCGCCCTCGAAGCCGGTGCGGCTGTATTCGGCGGCATAGACCGCCATTTCTGCTTCGGTCAGCCAGCGGTTCGCCGCCACCTCGGCCGGCGAGGGCATGTGGTGCGCCACCGTCTCCGGCATCGTCTCGCCCAGGTCCATCACGTAGTAGGTGGGCATTTTTGCGAGCTCCTCGGCCACCCACCCCTTCAGCGGAAACGGCTTGTTCTCGGCCCAATCCGCTGATTTGTGGTGGTAGTAGGCGCGCAGGAAGTCGTGCATGCCCTGCGGTGGGTTCTCCATGTCCGGCCCGGCCCGGCGTTCGGAGTAGTACCACTGGTAGTGCTTGCGCGGACGCGGCAGCGCCGCCAGCGCGGCATGCACGTCAGGCGGTGGCGCCATGCCGTCGCGGATGGCGGGCGGCCCGCCGAAGGGCGCGCTCATGATCGCCATGCGGCGGAACACGTCGCCCCGCAGCAGCGCGCACCAGGCGGCGACGCTGGCGCCGTAGTCATGCCCCACCACGGCGGCGGCATGGTCGTGGCCGGTGGCGCGCACCACGCCCATCGCGTCCCGCACCAGGTTGGGCAGGGTGTACAGCGCCAGGTCGCCATCGAAATCGCCCACCCAGCCGGTGGTGCGGCCATAGCCGCGCTGGTCCGGCGCCACCACGTGGTAGCCCGCCGCGGCCAGTGCCGGCATCACATGCCGCCAGGAATAGGCCAGTTCCGGAAAGCCGTGCAGCAGCAGCAGCAGCGGGTCGCCGGGATTGCCGGCTTCCAGGATATGCACGCGCAGGCCATTGATATCCGGCAGGAAGCGGGCAGTGATGCCCGCGGGCAGGACGCTGGCCTCCAGCGGCGGCAGATCGGTCATGGCAGGCGTCTCCCCAGATGTTGGGGCGCAGCCTAGCCGCAACCTGCCGATAGTTTGAGAGGCTGATTCACCGCTCCAGCCGCTTCGCGCCTAAGCGGATCAGCCTGCTAGGCCAGCTTGCGCGGCTTCGGCGTGCGCGGTTCCTCGAAGCCGAAGAACTTGAAGGTCGCCTTCATGTGCGGCGGCAGCGGTGCGGCGATCTCCAGCGTGCCGCTGACGGGATGCGGCAGCACCAGGCTGCGGGCATGCAGGTGCAGCTTGCCGTCCAGCCCCTCCATATGCGCGGCACTGCCGCCATACTTGCCATCGCCCTGGATCGGGCAGCCCAGCGCCTCCGCGCAATGCACGCGCAGCTGATGCGTCCGCCCGGTCACGGGGCGCAGTTCCACCCAGGCCGCCCGGCGCTTGGCCGCATCCAGCGTGGTGAAATCGGTAATGGCCCGGGCGCCCAGCCGGGGGTCGTGCATGCCGATGGCGTTGCGCGCCTCCTCCACCGCCACCACGCGTTCCCCGCGCGGGCCGCCTTGCTTTGCCAGCGCCAGGTCGATGCGTCCCTCGGGCGGCGTCGGCTCACCCACCACCACGGCCCAATAGGTCTTCTGCATGGTCCGTCCACGAAAACTCTCGGCCAGCTTGGCCGCCGCATGCGGGGTGCGGGCCAGCAGCAGCACGCCGGAGGTGTCCTTGTCCAACCGGTGCACCAGGCGCGGCCGGTCCTCGGAGCCGAAGCGCAGCGCGTCCAGCATGGCGTCCAGGTTCTTGATGATGCCGGGGCCGCCCTGCACCGCCAGGCCGGAGGGCTTGTCGATCGCGATCACCTCGTTGTCGCGGTAGATCACCATTTCTTCCAGCGCGCGCTGCTCGCGCTCATCCACCCGCACGGTCTTGCGGGTTTCCGGCGCCGGGCCTTCGGGCAGCGGGGGGATGCGGACTTCCTGGCCCTCGGCCAGGCGGGTATTGGCCTCGGCGCGCTTGCCATCCACCCGCACCTGGCCGGTCCGCAGCATCTTCTGCAGCGCGCCCTGGGTGAGTTGCGGGAAATGGCGGCGGAACCAGCGGTCCAGCCGGGTATCGGCGTCGCCGGCGGTCACGGTGCGGAGTTGAACGGTCATATCGGGGGGTTTAGCACGCGTGGCTCCCGGCACCAGAAGTCCGCCATCGCCGCCGCCGCTTCGTTGCGGCAGAATGCTGTCACGATAAAGTCTTGTATATTGTATATCTCCTTCTGCCATGACGTCCCTGACGCCCTAACGGCGCAAGGAGAGAGACCGCCATGGCCATCGACACCACCGGACCGTCCAGCAGCCAATCCGCCTACCTGGCGCCGCGCGCCGACGACATCGCGATCACCTCCATCATCACCGCCGGCGATGGCGTCCCCGGCTCGGCCTGGCGGTTCGGCGGCACGCCCGACGGCATCGGCGCCTTCGCCAATGCCGATGGCAGCGTCAGCGTCCTGGTCAACCATGAATTCGCCAGCACGGTCGGCCCGGTCAACGCGCTCGGCGCCACCGGTGCCTATGTGGACATCCTCACCGTCGACCCGAACACGCTGCAGGTGCTGAGCGCGCATCAACTCGGCACCAGCCTGCATCTCTACGATCCCGCCGCCGGCACCTGGTCGGTCGGCATCAGTGCGCTGAACCGGCTCTGCTCGGCAGACCTGCCGGCGACCAGTGCCTTCTTCGACGCCACCACCGGGCTCGGCACCCAGGCGCGCATCCTGCTGAACGGCGAGGAGGCCAGCCCCGACGGCCGCGCGCTGGCCTGGATCGCCAGCGGCGACCACCAGGGCGAGGTCTGGGAATTGCCGGGCCTGGGCAACTACGGCATCGAGAACATCCTCGCCTCGCCCAATGCCGGCGCCCGTACCATCGTGATCGGCCAGGACGACAGCACCCCGGGCCAGCTCTACCTCTACGCCGGCGACAAGCAGGCCAGCGGCACCGAGATCGAGAAGGCCGGGCTGGTCGGCGGCACGCTCTACGGCATCGCCGCCGATTTCAGCATCGAGACCCAGGCCGGCGCCTCGCTGGGCGGCGGCTTCCACCTGGCCAACCTGGGCAATGTCTCGCCGCGCAACGGCACCGAACTGCAACAGTACAGCGACGCCAGCGGCGTTTCCCAATGGCTGCGCCCCGAGGATAGCGCCTGGGATACGCTGGACGCCAACCGCTACTACTTCGTCACCACCGACGCCATCGACCGGCCGAGCCGGCTGTGGGCGCTGGACTTCTACGACGTGAAGCACCCGGAATGGGGCGGGCGCTACACTGCGCTGCTGGACGGCACCGAAGGCCAGCAGATGCTGGACAACATCGCGGTGGCCGCCGATGGCAAGCTGGTATTGCAGGAAGACCCCGGCAACTACCCCGGCGCCAGCAAGGTCTGGCAGTACGACCCGCAGACCGACACGCTGCGCGAGATCGCCCGGCACGACCCGGCCCGTTTCGGCGACAACAGCCCGGCCTCGTCGCCCTTCACCCAGGACGAGGAAAGCAGCGGCGTGGTGGACGTGACCGGCCTGTTCACCCATCAGCCGGGGCAGCAGGTCTTCCTGCTGGATACCCAGGCGCACTACCCGAATGGCGCGGAGCTGGTCGAGGGTGGCCAGTTGCAGCTGATGTACGTCGGCGGCCACACCGGCCAGGTCGGCCCCGGCACGATCGACTGGAATGCGGTGGCGGCGCTGGTGCAGCAGCACTTCGCGGAAACCGGCACCTGGTGGTAGCCGCCACGGGCAGGGCGCCGCGAGCCCCCGGTCCTTGGCCGGGTGGCGACTTCACGGCTTGCGGCGCCGCGGCCCTGGCCGCCCAGACCATGGCATCGCCGTGATGCCCTCGGCGCTCGGTCCGTGCTAAGGCTGGGGCGCGCGCTGACAGGGGCAGCCTTTGAGTTTGTTCGGCAAGATCATCGGTGGCGTGGCGGGCTTCGCCATGGGGGGACCGTTCGGCGCCATGGTCGGCATGGCCATGGGGCATGCCGCCGATGAAGGCGTGCTCGGCCGCGGCCCGCTGGGCGCCGCCGGCCGCGCCCTGCCCGGCCCGGCGGACCTGGCGGCCATGCTGGGCAACCGGGAGACCTTGTTCGCAATCTCCGTCATCGTGCTCTCGGCCAAGCTGGCCAAGGTGGACGGCCCGGTGAAGCGGGTGGAGATCGACACCTTCAAGCGCAGCTTCCGCATCCCGCCCGAGAACCTGGCCGAGGTGGCGCAATTGTTCGACCGCGCCCGCGACAGCGCCGAGGGCTTCGAGCCCTTCGCCGAGCGCCTGGGCGAGGCCTTCGCCGACAACAAGGCGATGCTGGAGGACGTGCTGGCGGCGCTGTTTGCCATCGCCCGCGCCGATGGGCCGGTGAACAACGCGGAGCTGGGCTTCCTGAAGCAGGCGCATATCGGCCTGGGGCTGGACCGGCTGGCCTGGGAACGCGCGAGGGATGGCCGCGCCAGCGGCAGTTCCGGTACCAGCAGCACCGCTCCCAGCGCCTCCGAGGCAGATGCCTACATGACGCTGGGCGTCAGCCGGGCCGCCAGCGACGACGAGTTGCGCCAGGCCTGGCGCCGGCTGATGCGGGAAAACCACCCGGACAGCCTGGCCGCCCGCGGCGTGCCGCAGGAATTCGTCAAGCGCGCCACCGACAAGGTGGCCGAGATCAACGCCGCCTGGGACCGGATCAAGCGGGAACGCGGATTGTGAGCGCTGTGCCCCGGTCCCAGGCATTGATGACAGACCGCCCGGCAAAGCCGGCCGGCGGGGACCGGATCAAGCGGGAACGCGGATTGTGAGCGCTGTGCCCCGGTCCCAGGCATTGATGCCAGACCGCCCGGCAAAGCCGGCCGGCGGGGACCGGATCAAACGGGAACGCGGGCTTTGACCTTGCCCCAACCTGCGCCTGCGCCCCATATTCCCGCCATGGACACGCCGCAGCCCAACCCGCCGCCGCAGGAGGTTGCCGATGACGCGGCCTTCCTGGCCGCTGTGGAGGAAGGCATCGCCGATGCCGCGGCCGGCCTCACCATCCCCTATGAGGATGTGCGCCGCTGGGTCTTGAGCTGGGGCACCGAGAATGAGTTGCCGCCGCCGCAATGGCCATCCGACTAGCGCGCGCCGCCCACGCCGACCTCGCCGCGCTGCGGCGGCATATCGGGCAGGAAAACCCCGCGGCGGCCACGCGCATTGCGATACAAATCCTGGCGGCTTGCGACACGCTTGAATATCTCCCCGAAAGAGGCAGGCCAGGACGGTATCCCGGCACGCCTGAAATAGCCGCGGTATGGCCCTACGTGATCGTCTACCGCATCGAGGCGGCTGGCGTCGTTATCCTCCGCATCTGGCATGGAGCGCAGGAACGATGATCCGCCACACCACCAGCCCCAACCACGATGCCCGGCCGGAAGGCCAGCCGGTGGACCACCTGGTGCTGCACTACACGGGCATGCAGACCGCCGCCGCCGCCATTGCGCTGCTCTGCGACCCCACGGCGCCGAAGACCGTCTCCAGCCACTACGTGGTGGAGGAGGACGGCCTGGTCCACTGCCTGGTGCCGGAGGAGCGCCGCGCCTGGCATGCCGGCATCTCCCACTGGCGCGGGGCGGAGGCGCTGAACGGCCGCTCGATCGGCATCGAGATCGTCAATCCCGGGCATGACTGGGGCTACCGCGACTTCCCGGCGCTGCAGATGGCCGCGGTGGCGGAGCTGTGCCGCGGCATCCTGGCGCGGCACCCGATCCCCGCCTGCAACGTGGTGGCGCACAGCGACATCGCGCCGGACCGCAAGCAGGACCCTGGCGAGTTGTTCGACTGGCAGGGGTTGGCCGGGTGCGGCGTCGGGCTTTGGCCCACCGAGGCGCCGCCAGTGCCCGACCAGCCCGCCCTGCCGCTGCTGCAGGCCATCGGCTACCGTACCGACCTGCCGCTGGAGACGCTGCTGACCGCGTTCCAGCGCCATTGGCGCCCGGCCGCGGTCACCGGGCTGGCGGATGCCGAGACGCTGGCGGTGCTGGCAGCAGTGGCGCGGCTGGTCAAGCAGGGCTAGCCTTGCCCGCAAAGCCCTGAGGAAACCCGTCATGACCCTCACCCTGCGCCCGCTGCATGCCCATTTCGCCGCCGAAGCCAGCGGCCTGGACCTGACCCGTCCGCTCTCACCCACCGAAACGCAGGCCGTGGTCGCGGCGCTGGATGAGCACGCCGTGCTGGTCTGGCGCGGCCAGCCGATGGAGCAGGAACAGCAGGTTGCCATGGCCAAGCAGTTCGGCCCGTTGAACCCCGGGCTGAAGAAGATCGGCGGCCGGGTGGAGCGCATGCGCGACATGGCGCTGATCGATATCTCCAATGTCGACCCCGACGGCGTGCCGCTGCCGCGCGACAACCCCAAGATCGTCAGCGGCCTGGCCAACCAGCTCTGGCATTCCGACAGCAGCTTCCAGGCGCCGGCGGTCAGCTATTCCATGCTCTCGGCGGTGAAGCTGCCCAGCTGGGGCGGGGAGACGGAGTACGTGGACCTGCGCGCCGCCTGGGACGCCCTGCCGGAACGGCTGAAGCAGAAGGTCCGCGGGCTGGAGGCCGAGCATTTCGCCCTGCATTCGCGGATCACGCTGCTGGGCGATGACGGCTATACGCCGGAACAACTGGCCGTGCTGCCGGCCGTGGTCTGGCCGCTGCACCGGGTGCATCCTGGCAGCGGCCGGGAAGTGCTGTTCTGCGGCATCCATTGCCGCCGCATCCTCGGCATGGGCGTGGCGGAAGGGAAGATGCTGTTGATGGACCTGCTGGAACATGCAACCCAGCCGCAGTTCCGCTACGCCCACCAGTGGCAGCCCGGCGACCTGGTGATGTGGGACAATCGCGCCACACTGCATCGCGGCCGCGCCTACGACCTGGACGAGCCGCGCGAACTGCGCCGCACGACCAACGACGAAGTGCCGGAACTGGCGCGCGCCGTCGCCTGACCGGCCCGCGTGACTGATTGACGACACCCGGCGGCAGGGCGCAGAACGCCCCCGCGTCAGGCGGCCGGACGACCGCGGGCTTCGGGCAACCGAAGCTGGAGGAAAGTCCGGGCTCCACGGGAACAGGATACCGGCCAATGGCCGGCGAGGGCGGCAACGCCTTCAGGGAAAGTGCCACAGAAAGCAAACCGCCCTTCGGTCCAGGACTAATCCCTTGGGCCCAAGGGTAAGGGTGAAAGGGTGGGGTAAGAGCCCACCGCGCGCCCAGCAATGGGGGCGGCACGGTAAACCCTATCCGGAGCAAGACCGAATAGGAGGGGCCGGCGCGGCAGGCTTGCCTGCTGGCGCGGGGGCGTTCCCGCCCTGTCCCTCGGGTTGGTCGCTACAGGTTCGCCGCAAGGCGCGCCGCAGAGGAATGGTCGTCACATCAGGGGGTTATCCCCCGGGTGTACAGAACCCGGCTTACAGGCCGCCTGGCGCACTCCTGTCCACAAGTTTATCCACAGCATGTACACAGCCAGGCAGGTCATGGCCCGCTGGCGAATCGGTATACTTGATGCCATTTTAAGCCATATCTGCGGGCTGGGTGAAAGGCGCTTACTTACTGGCGATTAACCAAATATCGCCGCTGGAAACCCAGCCCAGCCCGGACTTCTCCCTTGAACGCCCAGTCTGGCCCATGCTATCCCAGCGATGCCCGTGATGAACGCGACGCTCGGGGGGGCGAGCCGTTCAGACCGGGCAGGTCGGGCGAGCCGGTGAGGGGTCGGGGGGCTCCTCACCGGCCGCTTCCCCCGGCCGAGGTTACGAGCCTTGGGGGGCGGTACGGGACCATGTCCCAATTCACGGGAAGCTATGATGGCACGTTCGACGCCAAGAAGGGGCGTCTTTCCGTGCCCGCGACCTTCCGCCAGAAGCTGGCCCAGCTGAACGCCGAGGAAGTCATGCTGCGGGCCAGCGACGGCGCGCCCAGCATCGAGGTCTGGCCACAGCCCGTCTACCAGGAAGTGCTGGCCGAGGCGCTGCGCGGCGTTGGCCGCTTCACCCCCGAATTCGCCCGCCTCAGCCGCAAATGGGCCGCCAGCGCCATAACCGCCCGGGTGGATGGCGATGGCCGCCTGGTCCTGCCTGACGCCCTCATCAAGCACGCGAAGCTGGAAGGCCCCGTCAGCTTCGTCGGCATGGTGGACCTGTTCCACATCTGGACCCCCGCCCTCTACGCCGAGCAACTGGCCCGCGACGCCGAGCTGGAGGCCGCGGCATGAGCGGCCATGTCCCCGTCATGCTGGCCGAGGTGGTCGAGACGCTGGCGCCGCGCGCCGGCGCCACCTACCTGGACGGCACTTTTGGCGGGGGCGGCTATGCCCGCGCCATCCTGCAAGCCGCCGACTGCGCACTCTACGCCATCGACCGCGATCCCGACGCGATAGCCCGCGGTGCCGCGCTGGTTGCCGAGTTCCCCGGCCGGCTGCACCTGCTGCCCGGCTGCTTCGGCGACATGGTGGCGCTGCTGGCCGAGCGCGGCGTGACCCGGCTGGACGGCGTGGTGTTGGACCTCGGCGTCAGCTCCTTCCAGCTGGACCAGGCCGAGCGCGGCTTCAGCTTCCGCACCGATGGCCCGCTGGACATGCGCATGGGCCGCGAGGGCAAGACCGCCGCCGACCTGGTCAACAGGCTGCCCGAGGCCGAGCTGGCGGACATTCTCTACACCTTTGGCGAGGAGCGGCTGTCGCGCCGCATCGCCAAGACCATCGTCGCCGCCCGCGCCGAAGCCCCCATCACCACCACGCACCGCCTGGCCGAGGTGATCCGCAGCAAGGTGCCGCGCGACCCCTCGGGCATCGACAGCGCGACGCGCAGCTTCCAGGCGCTGCGGATCGTGGTGAATGACGAACTCGGCGAGGTCGAACGCGGCCTCGCCGCTGCGTTGAACCTGCTCTCGCCTGACGGGCGATTGGTGGTGGTGGCGTTCCACTCGCTGGAGGATCGCATCGTCAAGCGGTTCATGCAGCAGGCCTGTGGTCGCGCAGGAAGCGCATCACGGCACAACCCTGCGGCACTGCAAAACCGTGGCGCTGCCGCCCCGTTCCGGCTGCTGGCACCGAAAGCATTACGCCCTGGCGCCGCTGAGACCGAAACAAATCCGCGCGCGCGCTCGGCTCGCCTGCGTGCGCTCGAATGCATAAGCGCCGCCCCTGGCGGCAGGATGGACGTGGCATGATCTTCCGACCCTTCACCGTCCTCTGCTTGCTCGCCGCTGCCGGCTTCGGCTGGAACCTGTTCGAGGTGAAGCGCAGCACCGCCCAGCTGGACCGGGAATTGGCCGGCATCGCCGAGCAGATCAGGGCAGCGCAGAAGCAGAAGGAAACCCTGGAATCCGTCTGGGGCACGCTGAACGACCTGCCGAAGCTGCGCCAGCTATCCCAGCGGTTGCTGCCGCAGGAAGTGACGCAGACGCCGCAGAACCGCAGCTTCGCCGAACTGGAGCGCCGCCTGCCGGCAGCCCAGCAACCGGACGCCACGCCTTCGGCCTTCGCGCAGCGTGGCGGCGCTTCGGCACCTGACGTCGCTATCGCCCTGCTGCCGCCGGCGCCGAGCGAGCCCCATGTGATCCTGGCCAGCGCCAGCGCTGCCCCGCTGCCGCGGGCAGCGGCCACCGTCGCCGCGCCCCTGGTGGCGGCGCCGGCGCCCATGACGGCACCGG
Organism: uncultured Rhodospirillales bacterium; assembly: GCA_903835235.1. Classification (GTDB taxonomy): domain Bacteria; phylum Pseudomonadota; class Alphaproteobacteria; order Acetobacterales; family Acetobacteraceae; genus CAIMOR01. The sequence continues at coordinate 78,135 of CAILMF010000074.1, read as the reverse complement.
CCGACGCGGTGGCGGAGGCGCAGGCCGAAGTGCTGCCGCTGCCGCCGCCGCTGCCGCCGCATCTGCTGGCCATGGCGGATCCGCGCCCGAGCTTCCCCGCAACACCGCGCGCCATCGCCGCGCCGGCTCCGCGCCAGTCGCTCCCGGCCTCTGCCGCCCCTGCCGGGGTCGCCACCCCCGCGCCGGCCCCCTCTCCTGGCCCGGCCCCGGGACAGATCGCCTATGCCCGCCCGGCACCGCCCCGCCCGCTGCCGGCGCCGGAGCCGCCGGCGCGCTCGCTGCTCGGTGGCCTGGGCGCCCCGCTGCTGGCGCCGCCGGTTCCCTACGGTACCGCCAACGCCGCCACGCTCGGGAATTTCGGCCGATGAACGAGCCGTTCATGCCGGACCGGCCACCGCCGGCCCCGGATTCCCAACCGATCGGCCGCACCGTCGGCGCCGCGCCGCGCACCCCGGGGCGTGCGCTGGAGAAGGTCAATTCCGCGCCCGACCTGGCACGGCGCCATCAGGCCGAGACGAGCCGGGGGCGCCTGCTGTTGGCCGCCATCGGCTTCTGCGGCCTGTTCGCCGCGGTCGGTGCGCAGCTGGTCCGCGCCACCGTGCTGGAGCCGGCCCTGCCCCGCCCCCGCCCGGTGGTGCGCCTCCCCTCCCCCACCGAAACCGCGGTGATCCGCGCCCGCATCCTGGATCGCAACGGCGAGACCCTTGCCGCCAGCCTGCCGGGCTTCTCGCTGACCGCGGACCCCGAGGCGATCGGCTCGGAAGCCAATGCGACCCGCGTGGCGGACCTGCTGCGCACGGTCTACCCGGACATGAACCGCGAGGCGCTGATCGCGCGGCTCAGCCCGCACAAGGTCCCCGGCTCGGAAGAAGCGGCCCGCTTCGTCTACATCCGCCACGACGTGACGCCGCAGGAGCACCAGCGCGTCATCAACGCCGGCACCTTCGGCATCGAGTTCCGCAACACCGAGCGGCGCATCTACCCGCAGGGCCGCAGCGCGGTGCACGTGCTGGGCCAGGTGATCGACCTGGAAAACCGCGGCGTCGCCGGTGCCGAGCTGACCTTCGACCGGCAGTTGCGGATCGAGCGCCAGCCGCTGCGCCTCTCGCTCGACATCCGCGTGCAGTTGGCGCTGCGCGACGCGGTAAGCCGTGCCATCGCGGACTACAGCGGCATCGGCGGCGCCGGCGTGCTGCTGGACATCAACACCGGCGAAGTCCTCGGCATGGTCAGCCTGCCGGACTACGACGGCAACGACCCGATGGGCGCGCGCTTCTGCGGCCCGGAGCACGAGGCGCGCAACCGCGTCTCCAACCGCTGCGAGCGCTACAACCGCGTCATCAACGGCGTCTATGAGCCAGGTTCGACCTTCAAGCTGCTGACCGCGGCGATGGCGCTGGAATACGGTACCGCCAACCTGAACAGCAGCTTCGACGCCTCCCGCAACATCACCATCGGCCGCTTCACCATCAAGGATTTCCGTGGCCAGGGGCGTTGGTTGAGCTTCCCGGAAGTGCTGCAGCACTCCTCCAACCTCGGCGCCGCGCACATGGCCATGTCCGCGGGCGCCACGCGGCAGCGCGAATTCCTCGGCCGGCTCGGCATGCTGTCCTCGCTGGCCGTGGAACTGCCGGGTTCCCGGCGACCGATGGCCCCGGCGCCTTCGGCCTGGAAGGAGGTCAGCACCATGACCATCGGCTATGGCCAGGGCATCGCCGTCACGCCGCTGCACGTGGTGACCGCCATCTCGGCGCTGGCCAATGGCGGCACGCTGCGCCAGCCCACCATCGTCGCCCAGCCCGCGGGCGAGACGCGGCCGGGGGTCCGCGTGATCAGCGAACGCAACTCGGACATCATGCGGCGGCTGATGCGCCTGGTGGTGACGGATGGCTCCGGCAAGTCGGCCGAGGTGGCCGGCTTCTTCGTGGGCGGCAAGACCGGCACGGCGCAGAAGGCCGGGCCGCATGGCCGCTACATGGAAGGCAAGCGCATTGCCGCCTTCGTCGGCGCCTTCCCGATGAATGCGCCGCGCTATGCGGTTTATGTCATGGTCGACGAACCCAACCCCAACGCGACCAGCCACGGCTTCGCCACCGCCGGCTGGGTTGCCGCACCCGCGGCACGCGACGTGATCAGCCGGGTTGCCCCGGTGCTGGGCCTGGTGCCGGAGATCGACCGGGCCGCGCAGATCCAGCAGACCATTGCCATCTCGATCCCGCCGGCCCGGCCGGGCAATGCGACGCGCCCGGCCGCTGCGGCCCAGCCGGCCACGCCACCCGGCCAGGCCGCGCCGGCCCGCCCGGCCAGCATGGCCCCTTTGCCGCCCCCCAGCGTGATCCGCCGGACCGCCACGGAAACCCCGGTCCGCATGGTCGCTGCGCCGGAGGTGCCGGTTGCGGCTCGCTGACCTCCTTGCTGTCGCGGGCGCCCGCCCGCCGGATGGGGCCACCCTGGCGGAAGCCGAGGTGGTTGGGGTGACGGCCGACAGCCGGGCGGTGACGCCCGGCTTGCTGTTTGCCGCCCTGCCCGGCAGCCGCGCCGATGGCCGCGCCTTCATCCCCGCCGCCGAGGCCGCCGGCGCCGCGGCGATATTGGCGCCGGAAGGTACCCCGCCCGGTCGCGCGCCGATGCTGTGGGCGGCCGACCCGCGCCGCGCCCTGGCGCTGGCCGCGGCCGCGCTGGCCGGGCCACAGCCCGCCTGCGTGGTCGCCGTGACGGGCACCAATGGCAAGACCAGCACCGTGGACTTCCTGCGCCAGCTCTGGACCCTGGCAGGGCAACGGGCCGCCAGCATCGGCACGCTGGGCGTGGTGGCCGAGGGTGTTCCGCCCGGGCCTTCGCTGACCACGCCGGACCCGGCGGCCTTGCACGCCACCCTGGCGGCGCTGGCGAAGGCCGGCTTCACCCATGTGGCGATGGAAGCCAGCAGCCACGGGCTGGAGCAACGCCGGCTGGATGGCGTGCGCCTGGCAGCGGCCGGCTTCACCAACCTGACGCGCGACCACCTGGACTACCACGGTGACATGGCCGGCTATCGGGCCGCCAAGTTGCGGCTGTTCGACACGCTGCTGCCGGTGGGCGCGGTGCCGGTGGCCAATGCGGACATGGATGCCGAGACGCTGGCGGCGCTGCGCACCCGGCCGGGCCTGCTGACGGTGGGGGAAGCCGGCAACGAGCTCCGCCTGCACCGCCAGCAGCCCCGGCCGGATGGGCAGGAGCTGGAAGTCTCGCTGCACGGCGGGCCGCACCGGCTGCATCTGCCACTGGTCGGCCGCTTCCAGGCGGACAACGCGTTGCTGGCCCTGGCGCTGGCCATGGCCTGCGGCATGCCGGCGGCGCAGGGGCTGGCGCTGCTGCCCCGGCTGCAGCCGGTGCGCGGCCGGCTGGAACTGGCGGCCACGCTGCCCGGCGGTGCCGCCGTCTATGTCGACTACGCCCATACGCCGGACGGGCTGCGCACGCTGCTGAGCTCGCTGCGCCCGCACGCCGCCGGCCGCCTGCTGGTGGTGTTCGGCGCCGGGGGCGACCGCGACCCCGGCAAGCGCCCGCTGATGGGCAGCGCCTGCGCCGAGCTGGCCGACCGCTGCTTCGTCACCGACGACAACCCGCGCAGCGAGGACCCGGCCGCCATTCGCGCCGCCGTGCTGGCCGGCTGCCCCGGCGGCATGGATGCCGGGGAGCGGCGCCACGCCATTGCGCTGGCGCTGGCGGAATTGCAGCCCGGCGATGTGCTGGCGGTGGCCGGCAAGGGGCATGAGAGCGGCCAGACCATTGCCGGTGTGACCCACCCCTTCGACGACGTGGCCGTGGTGCAGGACCTGGCCAACGCCGCCTCCGACGACCTGAGCGCCGCAGGGCCCGCGGGTCTGAATCGGCCGCGCAAATGAACATCCAGCCGCTCTGGACCTCCGCCGAATTGCGCGCCGCCACCGCCGGCGCCTTGGCGGTTGAATTGGCCGTCACCGGCCTCGCCATCGACAGCCGCGTGGTGCAGCCGGGCGACCTGTTCATCGCCCTGCGCGACCAGCGGGACGGGCATGAATTCGTCCCCGCCGCCTTCGCCGCCGGCGCCACCTGCTGCATGGTGGACCGCGACGTGGCCGGCAGCCCGCTGCTGCGCGTGGCAGATACCCTGGCCGGCCTCACCGCGCTGGGCGCTGCCGGCCGGGGCCGCAGCAGCGCTCGCGTCGCCGCCATCACCGGCAGTGTCGGCAAGACCGGCACCAAGGAAATGCTGCGCCTGATGCTCGGCGCCCTCGGGCCGACCCATGTTCCCGTCGCCTCCTACAACAACCATTGGGGCGTACCGCTGACCCTGGCGCGGATGCCGCACGACACGGCCTGGGCCGCCATCGAGATCGGCATGAACAACCCTGGCGAGATCGCCCCGCTCGCCGCGCTGGCCCGGCCCCATGTCGCCGCCATCACAACGGTCGGCGAAGCGCATGTAGGCCATCTCGGCAGCGTCGAGGCGATTGCCGACGAAAAAGCCAGCATCGTCAGCGGCCTGCTGCCGGGCGGCGTCGCCGTGCTGCCGCGGGACAACCCGCACTTCCCCCGCCTGGCCGCTGCCGCCAGCGCGGTCGGCGCGCGCATCCTCGGCTTTGGCCGCGACGCCGAAGCCGATGTCCGGCTGCACGACGCCAGCACCGGCCCGGACGGCACCACGGCCCGGTTCAGCGTCCTCGGCCTCCCGCTCAGCATCGCCATGCCGGCTGTAGGGCTGCACCACGCCGAAAATGCCGCCTGCGCCCTGGCCGTGGTGGCCGCGCTGGGCGGCGACGTGGCCCGCGCGGCGCCTGCGCTGGCCCACTACGCCCCCGGCGCCGGGCGCGGCGCCGCGCAGAGCATTCCGGTGCCCGGCGGCACCGCCCTGCTGCTTGACGACAGCTACAACGGCCAGCCACCCGCCATGCGGGCAGCGCTGCGCAACCTGGCGTTGCGCCAGGCCTCGCGCCGCGTCGCGGTGCTGGGTGACATGCGCGAACTCGGCGGATTCTCGGCGGAATTGCATCGCGGGCTGGCAGCCGAGGCGACCGCCGCCGCCGACCTGGTGTTCTGCTGCGGGCCGGAAATGCAGCATCTTTTCGCCGCTTTGCCTGTGGATAAGCAGGGCGCGCTGACAGCGGACTCGACAAGCCTCGCGCCCCTCGTCAAAGCGGCGCTGCGTCCTGGCGACGCGGTGCTGGTGAAGGGCTCCCTCGGCAGCCGCATGGCCGTGATCATCCGGGCGCTGACGGAGACTTCCCCTTGATCTTCAATATCTTCGCGCCCCTGGCGGACAGCTTCTCGCTGTTCAACCTGATCCGCTACACCACCTTCCGCGCCGGCGCCGCCTGCCTGACCGCGCTGGTGCTGTCGCTGGCGCTGGGGCCGAGCGTGATCCGCTTCCTGCGCACCTTCCAGAAGGGCGGCCAGCCGATCCGCGAGGACGGCCCCGCCCGGCACCTGGTGGAGAAGAAGGGCACGCCCACCATGGGCGGCGTGCTGATCCTGATGGCGCTGGTCGCCTCCACCCTGCTGTGGGTGGACCTGCGCAGCGGCCTGGTCTGGGCGGTGCTGGTGCTGACCGTGGGCTACGGGCTGCTGGGCTTCGCCGACGACTGGATGAAGGTGACCAAGCGCAATACCAAGGGCGTCTCCGGCCGGATGAAGCTGGCGGTGCAGTCGGGGCTTGGCCTGGCGGTATCCATCTGGATCGTCTGGCTGCTGCCGAAGGGGCTGGACACGCGGCTGGCCATTCCGGTGTTCAAGGAAGCGCTGCTGAACTTCGGCTACCTGTTCCCGGTCATCGGCATGTTCGTGATGATGGGCGCCAGCAACGCGGTGAACCTGACGGACGGCCTGGATGGCCTGGCGATTGTACCCGCCATGATCGCCGCCGGCGTCTTCGTGCTGATCTCCTACCTGGTCGGCAACAGCATCTTCGCCGGTTACCTGCAGTTGCAGCATGTGCCGGGCGCCAACGAACTGGCGGTGTTCTGCGCCGCGCTGATCGGCGCCGGGCTTGGCTTCCTGTGGTTCAACGCGCCGCCGGCCGCGGTCTTCATGGGGGATACCGGGTCGCTGGCGCTGGGCGGCGCGCTGGGGGCGGTGGCGGTCGCGACCAAGCATGAGCTGGTGCTGGCCATCGTCGGCGGGCTGTTCGTGGTGGAGACGGTTTCCGTCATCATCCAGGTGTTCTGGTACAAGCGCACCGGGCGCCGCGTGTTCCTGATGGCGCCGCTGCACCATCACTTCGAGAAGAAGGGCTGGGCCGAGCCGACCATCGTCATCCGCTTCTGGATCATCGCCATGGTGCTGGCGCTGGTCGGCCTGAGCACGCTGAAGATCCGATGACGCCGTCGGGTCGCATAGCGCCCCAGGCGCGCAGCGTGAATCGGCCGGCCGAAGGCGTCTTTGCCCCCTTCGCTGGAGAGCGCATTGCCCTGGTCGGCCTCGGCAAGGCCGGGCTGCCGGCGGCTGCGCGGCTGGCGGAATGGGGCGCCGAGGTGACCGCCTGGGACGACAAGCCCGCCGGGCGGGATGCCGCTGTCGCCGCCGGGCTGCGCGTGGCCGACCCGGCCGCCGCCTTCGACTACGACGCGCTGCTGCTGTCCCCGGGCATTCCGCACCTGCTGCCGCGCGTGCATCCCGCCGCCGCCGCCGCCCGCGCCGCGGGCCGCCCGATCCTGTGCGACGTGGAATACCTGTACCGGGCCGTTCGCGCTTCCGGCAGCGCCGCGCGCTTCGTCGGCATCACCGGCACCAACGGCAAGTCCACCACCACGGCGCTGCTGCACCACATGCTGGTCGGCGCCGGGAGGCAGGCGGTGGCCGGCGGCAATCTGGGGCCGGCCGCGCTGGCCATGCCGCTGCTGGGCGACGATGGCGTCTACGTGCTGGAGATGTCGTCCTATTCATTGGAAAGGCTGGCCACGGCGCGCTTCGACATCGCCATGCTGCTGAACCTTTCGCCGGACCATCTGGACCGCCATGGCGACATGGCCGGCTACGCCGCCGCCAAGGCGCATGTCTTCGACCGGCAAGCGCCGCAGGACCTGGCCATCCTGGGCCAGGATGATGCGATGACGGCGGCCACGCCCGTTCACGCCCGCCTGCTGCCGATCTCCGCCCACACGCCGCAGCCCAACGGCATCTGGGCCGAGGGCCGCCTGCTGCATGACAGCGCCGGCGTCTTCGCCGACCTGGCGGAGGCCCGCGCCCTGCCCGGCGCCCACAATGCGCAGAACGCCGCCGCCGCCAGCGCCGCCGCCTTGGCGCTGGGGCTGAGCCGCGCCGAGGTGGCCGAAGGGTTGCGGACCTACCCCGGCCTGCCGCACCGCCAGGAATTGGTTGGCGAGATCCGTGGCGTGCGCTTCATCAACGACAGCAAGGCCACCAATGCCGACAGCGCCGTGCGCGCCGTGGCCAGCTACGACCGCGTGGTCTGGATCGCCGGCGGCCAGCCCAAGGCGGATGGCATCGGCCCGCTGGCGCCCTTCTTCCCGCGCATCGCCCGGGCCGTGCTGATCGGCGAGGCCGCGCCCGCCTTCGCGGCGGTGCTGGCCGAGGCCGGGGTGCCGCATGAGATCGCCGGCACACTCGACGCCGCCCTGCCCGTCGCCGCCGCCGCCGCCTTCGCCGGCGCCGCCCCGGTGGTGCTGCTTTCCCCCGCCTGCGCCAGTTGGGACCAGTTCACCGGCTTCGAGCAGCGCGGCGACCGCTTTCGCGACCTGGTTCTGGCCATGAAGGAGCGCGCCTGATGCCGGTCTCCCGCACGGATACCTCGGTGCTCGGCCGCTGGTGGTGGACCGTGGACCGCTTCAGCCTCTACGCGCTGGTGCTGCTGATGGTGCTCGGCTACGTCGCGATGATGGCGGTGGCGCCGATGGCGGCCCGCCGCCAGGGCATCGACCCCTCGATCTTCATCGGCAAGCAGGTCGTGTTTCTCCTGGCCGCCGCGGCGCTGATGGTCGCGATCAGCCTGCTCGAGCGCAAGCGGGTGCAGTTGCTGGCGCTGGTCGGCTGCGCCGTCGCCTTCATCGCCACCGCGCTGGCGTTGAAATTCGGCCCCGAGATCAACGGCGCGCATCGCTGGCTGCGCATCGCCGGGCAGCAGCTGCAACCCTCGGAGTTCCTGAAACCCTGCTTCGCCGTCACCACCGCGCTGCTGCTGGCCGAGGGCAATCGCCGCGCCGCGCTGGCCGCCGGGAGTTCCCGCTTCGCCACGCTGAAGCCGCGCCTGGTCTGGTATGGAGCCGCCCTGGCCATGCTGGGCGCCATTGCGCTGGTGCTGAAGTCGCAGCCCGACATCGGCATGCTCATCGTCATCGTCGCGGTGTTCTTCGCCCAGATCTTCGTCGCCGGCATCCACTGGCTGATCGTGGCCATGATGGGCGGGTTGGGCATCCTCGGCGGCATCGGCATCTACTTCACCATGCCGCACTTCCGGGACCGCTTCGACCGCTGGCTGCACGGCACCAGCACGCCGGGCGGCCGCGACAATTTCCAGGTGGACCGCGCCGCCGAGGCCTTCGGCCATGGCGGGCTGCTGGGCACCGGCCCGGGCGAGGGCACGGTAAAGAACTCCCTGCCGGACCCCCATACGGATTTCATCTTCGCGGTCACCGGCGAGGAATTCGGCCTGGTACTGTGCCTGCTGATCCTGGCGGTGTTCTGTTTCGTCGTGGTGCGCGGCCTGCTGAAGCTGCTGGCGGAACAGGACCAGGTGGTGGTGCTGGCCACCACCGGCCTGCTGGCGCAGTTCGGGCTGCAGGCCTTCATCAACATGGCCAGCTCGCTTCAGCTCATTCCCGCCAAGGGCATGACGCTGCCCTTCATCTCCTATGGCGGCTCCTCGGCGCTGGCCATTGCGCTGGGCATGGGCATGCTGCTGGCGCTGACCCGCCGCCGTATCAGCCGCAGCGAGGCCACCGAATGAGCGGCCGTCCCGGGCACCCCATCGTCATCGCCGCCGGCGGCACCGGCGGCCACCTGTTCCCCGCGGAAGCCCTGGCGGCGGAGTTGCTGGCGCGCGGCGAGGTGGTCGCGCTGATGACCGATGCGCGTTCGGCCGCCTTCGAGAGCCCGGCCTTCGCCCGCGCCGAGCGCTTCGTGCTGTCCGGCTCCGGCCTGGCCGGGCATGGGCTGGTGGGCAAGCTGCGCGGCGCCATCGGCATCGCCACCGGCACCGTCACCGCGCATGGGCTTCTGCGGCGGCTGAAGGCGCAGGCGGTGGTCGGCTTCGGCGGCTACCCCAGCGTGCCGCCGCTGCTGGCGGCGCTGACCATGGGCGCGCGCCGGCCGATCACGGTCATCCATGAACAGAACGCCGTGCTGGGCCGCGCCAACCGGCTGCTGGCCACACGGGTGGACGCGCTGGCGCTCTCCTTTGCCGAAACCGAGAAGGTGCCCGCCGGCGCGCAGCGGCGCGTAGTCGGCAACCCCGTCCGCCCCGCGCTGGCCGAGCTTTCCGGCCAGGGCTATGTCGCCCCGGCACCGGATGGCGTGATCCGCCTGCTCGTGCTCGGCGGCTCGCTCGGTGCGCGCATCTTTGCCGATGTGGTGCCGCCGGCCGTGGCCCGGCTGGACAGCCAGCTACGCCAGCGCCTGGTGGTGACGCAGCAATGCCGCGCCGAGGACCTGGACCGCGTCCGCGCCGCCTATGACGAAGCCGGCGTCGCCGCCGAACTCTCCCGCTTCTTCCCGGATGTGGCGACGCGGCTGGCCATGGCGCACCTGGTCATCGCCCGCGCCGGCGCCTCCACGGTGGCCGAGTTGGCCTGCGCCGGCCGGCCTTCCGTGCTGGTGCCGCTGCCCGGCGCCATCGACAACCACCAGGCCGGCAATGCCCGGGCCTTGGCGGATTTCGGCGGCGCCTGGCTGATGCCGCAACCCGAGTTCACCCCCGAAGCCCTTTCGGTCCGTCTGGCCGGGCTGTTCGGCGTGCCGGCCCCGCTGGCCAGCGCTGCCGAAGCCGCCGCCCGGCTCGGCCAGCCGCAGGCCGCCCGCGCCCTGGCCGACCTGGTGGTCTGGCTGACCCGCGCGCCCCAGCTGGCGGCCGAACGCAAGCAGGCCCTTGGCCTGACGGAGACCCCCTGAGATGCGCGCCCTGCCCCTCACCATCGGCCCCATCCACTTCGTCGGCATCGGCGGCATCGGCATGTCCGGCATCGCGGAGGTGCTGCACAACCTGGGCTATACGGTGCAGGGCAGCGACATCGCGGAGGGCTACAACGTCACCCGCCTGCGCGAGGCCGGCATTCCCGTTGCCATCGGCCATGCCGAGGAGAACCTCGGCAACGCCCAGGTCGTCGTCGTCTCCACCGCGGTGAAGAAGGACAACCCGGAGGTTGCCGCGGCCCGCTCTCGCCTGGTGCCGGTGGTGCGCCGCGCCGAGATGCTGGCCGAGCTGATGCGGCTGAAATGGTCCATCGCGGTGGGTGGCACCCATGGCAAGACCACCACCACCAGCCTGGTCGGCGCCGTGCTGGAAACCGCCAAGTACGACCCGATGGTGATCAATGGCGGCATCATCAACGCCTATGGCACCAACACACGCCTGGGCGGCGGCGACTGGATGGTGGTGGAGGCCGATGAAAGCGACGGCAGTTTTCTCCGTTTGCCCAGCACCGTTGCCATCGTCACCAACATGGACCCGGAGCACCTGGACCACTGGGGCACCGATGAGGCGATGAAGGAAGGCTACGCCCAGTTCGTCGGCAATATTCCGTTCTACGGCTTCGCCGTGCTGTGCCTGGACCACCCCGAGGTACAGGCGATGATCCCGAAGCTGGACCGCCGGCTGGTGACCTATGGCTTCTCGCCCCAGGCCGATGTGCGCGCCGAAAAGCTGCTGACCGACCGCATGGGCGCCAGCTTCGAGGTTTCGGTGCGCGACCGCGTCACCGGCCGCCGCCGTGCCTTGCAGCCCTTCCGCCTGCCCATGCTGGGCCAGCACAATGTGCAGAACGCGCTGGCCGCCATTGCGGTGGGCGTGGAGATGGACATCGACAGCGACACCATCCGTTCCGCGCTGGCCGGCTTCAAGGGCGTCAAGCGCCGCTTCACCCGCGTGGGTGAGGCCGGCGGCATCGCCGTCATCGACGACTACGGCCACCACCCCGTCGAGATCGCCGCGGTGCTGAAGGCGGCGCGCCAGGCCGGCGCGCGGGACGTGATCGCGGTGGTGCAGCCGCACCGCTATTCCCGCCTCGCGACCCTGTTCGAGGATTTCTGCTCCTGCATGAACGATGCGGGCACCGTGATCATCGCGGACGTCTATGCCGCCGGCGAGGCGCCGATCGAGGGCATCGACAAGGATGCGCTGGTGGACGGGCTGCGGGCGCGCGGGCACCGTAGCGTCGTGCCCCTGCCCGGACCCGATTCGCTTGCGGAGATGCTGCACGCCATCGCCAAGCCCGGCGATTTCGTGGTGTGCCTTGGCGCCGGCAACATCACCAACTGGGCTGCGGCGCTGCCGGCACAGCTGACCGCGCTGCAGGCCCGCACGCCCGGCCGCAGCGCGCTGCGCCAGCGTGGCGGCGGCCAATGAGCAACCGCATGGACGCGTCGCGCATCCCCGTCATCCGTGGCCGCGTGCAGGCGGGGGCCGCGCTGGCGCCCTTCACCTGGTTCCGCGTCGGCGGCCCGGCGGAATGGCTGGTGCGGCCTGCCGATGCCGATGATCTGGTCGCGCTGCTGGCCGGCCTTGCCGCCGAAACGCCGCTGACCGTGCTCGGCGCCGCCTCCAACCTCATCATCCGTGACGGCGGGCTTGATGGCGTGGTGCTGCGCCTCGGCGGGACCTTCGGCCAGGTTGTGGTGGAAGCCGATGGCGTCGTCGCCGGCGCCGCCAGCCTGGATGCCACGGTGGCCGAACACGCCGCCGCCGCCGGACTGACCGGGCTGGAATTCCTCAGCGGCATCCCCGGCAGCATCGGCGGCGCGGTGGCGATGAACGCCGGCGCCTATGGCCGCGAGGTGACGGACTGCCTGGATTGGGCCGAGGTCGCCACCGCCGCGGGCATCCAGCGCCTGCCGGCCAGCGCCTTCGCCTTCAGCTACCGCCACGCCACGCTGCCGCCGCGCGGCGTTCTCATCCGCGCCCGCTTCCACGCCCAGCCCGGGGAGCGCGCCGCCATCGCCGCCCGCATGGCCGAGATTCGCGCCGCCCGCGAAGCGACGCAGCCGGTGCGCGCCCGCACCGGCGGCAGCACCTTCAAGAACCCGCCGGGCCACAAGGCCTGGGAGCTGATCGACGCGGCCGGCTGCCGCGGGTTGGCACTGGGCGCGGCCCAGGTCAGTGAGAAGCACTGCAACTTCCTGCTCAACAATGGCGGCGCCACCGCCGCCGAGATCGAGGCGCTGGGCGAGCAGGTCCGCGCCCGCGTGCTGGCGCAGTCCGGCGTGACGCTGGAATGGGAAATCAAGCGCATCGGCGTGGTGTCTGCCGCACCGCTTCAGCCCTGCGCGCCTGACGGTGCTCCGGCCATCGGAGCGGCGCCATGAAGCGCGTCGCGGTCCTCTACGGCGGCATCTCGGCGGAACGCGAGGTTTCGCTGAACTCCGGCGCGCAGTGCATCGCGGCGCTGCGGGAAGCCGGCTATGCCGTCACGCCCATCGACGTCACCGCCGATCTCGGCGCGCTGCTCACGGCGTTGCAGGCGGCCAGGCCGGATGTGGTGTTCAACACGCTGCACGGCCGCTTCGGCGAGGATGGCTGCATCCAGGGCGTGCTGGACTGGCTGCACCTGCCCTATACCGGCAGCGGCGTGCGCGCCTCCGCCGTGGCCATGGACAAGGTCGCCGCCAAGGCGGTCTTCGCCGCGGCCGGGCTGCCGGTGGCGGAGCATCGGCTGCTGGCGCCGGCCGAGCTGGAAGCCGCCGACCCTTTCCCCCGCCCCTACGTGCTGAAGCCGGTCAGCGAGGGCAGCAGCGTCGGCGTGCATATCCTGCGCGGCGGCGACAACCGCCGCGCCGAGATTGCCCAGGGCTGGAAATTCGGCCCCGCGATCCTGGCGGAGCCCTTCATCCCCGGCCGCGAACTGACGGTTGCGGTCATGCATGACCGCGCGCTGACGGTGACCGAGATCACCACCAGCCTGGCCTTCTATGACTACGAGGCGAAATACGCCGATGGCGGCAGCCGCCACGTGCTGCCGGCGCCGATCCACCCCGCCGCCGCCGCGGAAGCCATGCGCGTCGCCGTGGCCGCGCATCAGGCGCTGGGCTGCCGGGGCGTCTCCCGCGCCGATTTCCGCTACGACGACACCGTCGGCGAGGGCCCCCTTCCCTTGGGCCGCGTCGTGCTGCTGGAAGTGAACACCCAGCCCGGCATGACCGCGACCAGCCTGGTGCCGGAACAGGCCGCGCATTGCGGCATCGCCTTCCCGCAACTCTGTGCCTGGATGGTGGAGCACGCTGCCCATGGCCCGTAACGCCACGCAACGCCGCCCGCGCGGGCGGGAAACCACGCCGGACCGCCCTTCCGGCCTGCGCCTCTGGCTGCGCCGCCGCCGCGCGCTGGTGCGGCCGGCACTGCAACTGGGGCTGCTGTTCGCCGTCATCGGCGGTGCGGTCATGGGTGTGCTGGCGCTGGACCCCGCCGGGCGGGTGCAATCGCTGTTCTCCACCATGCCGGGCTTCGTCCGCAATGCCGGCCTGGTGGTGCGCAGCGTGACGCTGGAAGGCCGCCAGCACGCACCCTTGGGGGAATTGCGCGAGGCACTGGGCGTGCAGCGCGGCGACCCGATCCTGGGCTTCTCCCCGCAGGAAGCGCGGAAGCGGCTGGAGGCCAATGCCTGGGTTGCCAGCGCCCATGTGGAACGCCACCTGCCCGGCGACATCCTGGTCCGCATCACCGAGCGCCAGCCCTACGCCATCTGGCAGCATGGCGGCGTGGTGGAGGTGATCGACCGCGCGGGCCGGCCGATCAGCGAGCAGATCGAGAAATTCGGCCTGCTGCCCTGGGTGGTCGGCGGCGGCGCCAACCTGCATGCCGAACGCATGATAGAGTTGCTGCGCGCCGATCCCACGCTGCGCGACCGCGCGGAAGTGCTGATCCGCGTCGGCAACCGGCGCTGGAACATCAAGCTGCGCAACGGCACCGAGATTCGCCTGCCCGAGGGGCTGGAGGAAGCGGCGCTGCGCAAGCTGCGTGAGCAGCAGGCCGCCATCGGCCTGCTGGATCGCCCGGTTGCCGTCATCGACCTGCGCCTGCCGGACAAGATGACCGTGCAGGTCGGCGCCCCGGCGCCGGCCCAGGGGCAGACGACGCAACCCGACCCCAACGCCATCCAACGAGCCCGGAGCGTGCGCGGATGAACCAGCTCACCCGCCTGCCCAGCACCCTCGACCCGGCACCGCCGGCCATCCAGCGCCGCCGCCGCAACCCGCGCACCGGCAGCTTCGGCGTGCTGGATATCGGCTCCTCCAAGATCGTCTGCATGATCGCGCGGATCGAGGGCGATGGCGAACCCCGCGTGCTCGGCTTCGGCTGGCAGCGCTCGCGCGGCGTCAAGGCCGGCAGCATCACCGACCTTGAGGAGGCCGAGCGCGCGATCCGCGCCGCCGTCGGCCAGGCCGAGGACATGGCCGACACGCAGCTGGCCGGTGCCATCGTCAACCTCAGCTGCGGCCAGCCGGAAAGCCGCATCCAGAACCTGCAATGGATGATCGGCGGGCGCGCCGTCACCGATGCCGACCTGCGCGCCGTGCTGCTGGAAGCCCGCCGCCGCAACATCAGCGCCGAGGGCACCGACCGCGAGGCGGTGCACACCTTCCCGCTCGGCTTCAGCGTGGACGCCACCGGCGGCGTGGAAGACCCGCGCGGCATGATCTGCGAGACCATCGGCGCCCGGGTCAACATACTGGATGCCGGCTCGGCCGCGCTGCGCAACCTGGCCGCCGGCCTGCACCGCTGCGACCTGGAGGTGCAGGAGCTGGTCAGCGCGCCCTATGCCGCCGGGCTGGCGACACTGGTGGAGGACGAGAAGCAGCTGGGCTGCACCGTCATCGACATGGGCGGCGGCACCACATCGCTGGCGGTGTTCCAGGAAGGCCAGCTGGTGCATGCGGCGCAGATTCCCATCGGCGGCATCCGCGTGACCTCGGATCTCGCCCAGTGCCTGTCGGCGCCGATGGCGGATGCCGAACACATCAAGGTGAAGTACGGCAGCGTGCACGAGGCGCCGCAGGACGAGAAGGAATGGCTGCACGTCCCGCAGATGGGCGAGGAAGCCGACCAGATCGCCCGCGTGCCGCGCGCCATGGTGGTGCGGATCATCCGGCCGCGGCTGGAAGAAACCTTCGAGCTGGTGCGCGCCAGGCTGGAAGCCGCCGGCGTGACGCATGAGATGGGTCGGCGCGTCGTGCTGTGCGGTGGCGCCAGCCAGCTGGTCGGCGTGCGCGAGTTGGCCGCGCAGGTGCTGGACCGCCAGGTGAGACTGGCGCGCCCACACCAGGTACGCGGCCTGCCGGAGATTGCCGCCAACCCCGCCTTCGCCACCGCCTGCGGCCTGCTGGCCTGGGCCAATGGCGAAGGCAAACCCCTGTTCGACCCCGGTGCTGGGCAGGACCGCGCGCCCGGCGTGCTCAGCCGCGCGGTGCAATGGTTCAGGGAACGAATGGCATGAGCCTGACGGTACCTGCGGTTCTGTCCACAGCTATGCGTGGCGAATCGAGAACAAGCAGAAGACACGAATCGACGCAGCCAATTACCATTCTCGGAGGAGGCCTCCACGCATGACTCTGAATCTTTCGCTGCCGGTCGCGCAGCACACCGACTTCAGCCCACGCATCACCGTCATCGGTGTCGGCGGCGGTGGCACCAACGCGGTCAACAACATGATCGCGGCAGGGCTCGATGGCGTGGAGTTCGTGGTTGCGAACACCGACGCGCAGAGCCTGCTGAACAGCAAGGCCGAGCGGCGCGTGCAGCTTGGCCCGCATCTGACGCAGGGCCTGGGTGCCGGCGCCAAGCCGGAGATCGGCCGCGCCGCGGCCGAGGAAGCCACCGAGGAAGTCGCCCGTCATATCGACGGCTCGCACATGGTGTTCATCACCGCGGGCATGGGCGGCGGCACCGGCACCGGCGCGGCCCCCGTCATCGCGCGCATGGCGCGTGAGCGTGGCGTGCTGACGGTGGGCGTGGTCACCAAGCCGTTCGACTTCGAAGGCCCAAAGCGCAAGCGCGCCGCCGACCAGGGCATCGAGGAGCTGCAACAGTTCGTCGACACGTTGATCGTGATCCCGAACCAGAACCTCTTCGCCCTGGCGAATGAGCGCACCACCTTCGCCGAAGCCTTCAAGATGGCCGACCAGGTCCTCTACATGGGCGTGCGCGGCGTGACCGACCTGATGGTCAACCCCGGCCTGGTGAACCTGGACTTCGCGGATATCCGCACCGTCATGGCCGAGATGGGCAAGGCGATGATGGGCACCGGCGAAAGCGAGGGCGACGACCGCGCCGTGACCGCCGCCGAGAAGGCGATCAGCAACCCGCTGCTGGAGGATACCTCCATGCGTGGCGCCAAGGGCGTGCTGATCAACATCACGGGCGGCTACGACATGACCCTGTACGAGGTGGATGCCGCCACCAACCGCATCCGCAAGGAAGTGGACGAGGAAGCCAACATCATCTTCGGCTCCTCGATCGACGAGACGATGAATGGTCGCATCCGCGTCAGCGTGGTCGCCACCGGCATCGACGTGGTGGAGGCCCAGGCCAGCAAGCCGACGCAGCAGGAGCAGCTGAAGGTGGTGGTCGGCGGCCGCAGCATGCAGCAGCCGGGCAATGCCCAGCCGCAGCGCGCCCCCGGCATGCCGCCGGTCATGGCGCCGCCCGCCCAACCGGCCCGCCGTCCCGGCCAGCAGGGCATGGGTGGTCCGCTCGGTGCGCCGATGCTGCGCCAGCAGGTCCGCCCGGACCTGAATGCGCCGCATCAGCCCCAGGCGGCGCAGCACCCCACCAACCAGGCCCATGCCTACGCCCAGCCGCCGGTGGTGCAGTTCGAGGATCATGACCAGGCGCCGCAGGTTGAGCGTGGCCCGGTCGTGCTTGGCCCGGCGGCCATGCCGAACGCGGAGCCTGCACGGCGTCCCGCCATGCAGCCTGCCCGGCCGATGGGTCAGCCAACCCAACCCGCGGTGGCTCCGGCGCGTCCGGGTGGCCTGCGCGGTCTGTTTCAGCAGGTCACCGGCAGCTCCGGCGGCGGTCTGATGCGGCGCAACGTTGAGGTTGAGGCACCGCCGCCGGCCCGGGTCGAACAGCCCGCGACATTGGTGATCCACCCCAGCGACGCCCGGCGTACCGCGCCGCAGCAGGCGGAGATGGGCGGGATCGACATCCCGACCTTCCTCCGGCAGCAGAAGAACCTGCCTTAGGTCGGGGCGCCGGCGCCCCCCACGGGGTCGTCTGGCCGTATCGCGCTTCAGGAAAACCTCCCGGCGACAGCGCCGGGAGGTTTTTCTCATTTACGATTGCCTTCGAATGAGGCAGTAGTTGATCGTAGTATGACTTAATCCCGTGCATTGCAGCGCAAAAGATCCCGTATATTCAAAGCGCTGCCTGGAAACACGGAGAAACAAGCGTTGACTCGCCCTGGCCAGCGCCGAATGGCAGTTTGCCTCGGGCTCGACATTCCGATGCCCCAAAGCCAGGGGCTAATCGGGCCCTGCGGAGCCTACGTGCTCCAAAATGGACAGGGGCTTCGATGGACGGGTACATGCCGCAGGATCTGGGACGCAGGCGCACGCTGAAGGCCGCCATTGGCTGCGTGGGCGTTGGCGTTCACAGCGGCCGCCGCGTTTCGCTGACCCTGCATCCCGCCCAAGCTGGCAGCGGCATCCTGTTCCGCCGGAAGGATCTTGGCGGCCTGGAGGTTTCGGCCCGCTGGGACAATGTGGTCGATACCCGCCTCTGCACCGTGCTGGGCGACCCGACCCGCCCGGAAATCCGCATCGGTACGGTCGAGCATGTGATGGCCGCCCTGGCCGGCTGTGGCATCGACGATGCCGTGGTTGAGCTGGACGGGCCCGAGGTGCCGATCCTCGACGGTTCGGCCGCCCCCTTCGTCTTCCTGATCGATTGTGCCGGCACCACCACCCGCGCCGGCATGGCCGAAGTGCTGGAAGTCATGCGCCCGATTCGGGTCGAGGAAGGCGCTGCCTGGGCGGAACTGCTGCCGAATGGCGGCGACCGCTTCGAGGGCAGCTTCGAGATCGAGTTCAATGCCGGCGCCATCGGTCGGCAGCACTGCGCCGAGCGCCTGACCCCGCACGCCTTTCGCACCGGCCTGGCCAGCGCCCGCACCTTCGCCCTGGCCGAGGATGTGGAAGCGTTGCGCGCCGCCGGCCTGGCCCTGGGTGGCGACCTGACCAATGCCGTGGTGGTCGAGGGCGACCGGGTGCTGAACCCCGGCGGCCTGCGTCGCCCGGATGAGTTCGTGCGCCACAAGCTGCTGGATGCCGTGGGTGACCTGGCGCTGGCCGGGGCGCCGCTGCGCGCCCGCTTCACCGGCCACCGCTCCGGCCATGCGCTGAACAACCGGCTGCTGCGCAAGCTCTTCGCCGACCGCAGCGCCTGGCGCCTGGTCAGTGCCGCCCTGGTGGGCGAGGGCAGCATGGCCCGCCTGCCCGCCGCCGCCGCGCCGGCGGTGCTGTAGCGCCTGATACCGGGCGTCAGAAGTCCTGACTGCTGTCGACCGGCATCAGCCGCGCAGGGTTGGTGTGGCGGCTGCGCGCAAAAGAAGACGCATACGGGTCATCATTTCTGATGGCCCGTATGAGCCGACCCGGCGGTATCGCCTAAGCGACAGTTCAGGCTCCCGGACAAACCCCTCTCGCCTCAGCAGGCCGGCAACAAAAAACCCCCGGGGATCGCTCCCCGGGGGTTTTCGCTGTCTGGACCCGGTTTGGTTCAGTCGTTGTTGCGCACGCCCATGAACTGCAGCAGCAGCTGGAACAGGTTGACGAAGTTCAGGTACAGCGTCAGCGCGTCCATCACGCTGCGCTTGCCGGCCTCGTCGGTGCCCTCGGCATAGGCATACTGCAGGTAGTCGGACTTGATCCGCTGGGTGTCGTAGGCGGTCAGGCCAACGAAGACGACCACGCCGATGACGCTGGTGACGAAGGCCAGCACGGTGCTCTGCAGGAACATGTTGACCAGGCCGGCCAGCAGAATGCCGATCAGGCCCATCATCATGAAGCTGCCCATGCGGGTCAGGTCACGCCCGGTGGTGTAGCCATAGGCGCTGGTGGCCGCGAACATGCCGGCGGTCACGAAGAAGGTGCTGGCGATGCTGCCGCCGGTGTAGCGCAGGAAGATGTTGCTCAGGCTGGCGCCCATGCAGGCGCAGAACAGCCAGAACAGCCCCTGGGCCGCCTGCGTGCTCAGCTTGTTGATGCCGAAGCTCAGCACCAGGATGAAGGCAAGCGGCGAGAGCATGGCGCCCCAGCCGAGCAGGGTCGGGCTGATGGAGCGGGCGCCGGAGGCCGTGCGCGTGACCTGCCAGAACATCGCCTGGATGTCCGGGTTCATGCTGATCGCCAGCGACACGACGCCGGTGAGCAGCAGGCCCGAGGCCATCCAGTTGAAGACCCGGAGCATGTACGCCCGGAGCCCGGCATCGACGGCGGCCGCGTCGGCGGTCGCAATACGACCCCAGCCTGGCGCTCCCGTCGTAGACCGATAGTCGGGTTGAAGGGCCATAGCCTTGGTATCTCCCGTAGGGGTTAGCGCAGGGCGATCCCCGCGCCCACGTAATATGGAGAGGTTTTAATCCCAATCAAGCCTATTCGGCGGGGCGGGCTTGGGCCTCATCCGTGCCGGGCGACGTGGGCGCCCAGATGAACCAAGTGTAGGGTGCGCGCGGGCGTTACGCACGTGACTTATTGTTGCGCTCACTCGCCGCGGAGTTCGCCCGCGGGCCGGGCGCGCAGCGCCAAGGCGGTGCCGATTCGTCCGAAACCGAGCGCCAGCGCCAGGCAGCCCAGCAACGTCGCCGCCATCACGCCCCACAGCGGCACCCAGGCCGAGCCGAGCATGAAGCGCATCACCGCCCAGCTGGCCGCGCAGCCTGCCACCGCCGCCAGCAGGCCGGAAGTCGCGCCAACCAGGCCGAACTCCACCGCCCAGGCCGCCGAAATCTGGCCGCGCGTGGCCCCCAGCACCTTCAGCACCACGGCGTCCCGGACCCGTCGGCGCTGCCCGGCCGCCACCGCGCCGCCCAGCACCAGCACGCCGCTGGCCAGGGTCAGGCTGGCCGTCGCAGTCAGCGCCGTGGCGACGCGGCTCAACAACGCCGCCACTGTCTCCAGCGCATCGCGCACCCGCACGCCGGTTACATTCGGAAAGGCGTCCGTCACGCTTCTCAGCACCGTCGCATCCTGCGCCGGGTCCCCCCGGACCGTCGCGATGTTGGAATGCGGTGCTGCCTCCAGCACGCCCGGCGAGGCGACCAGGGCGAAGTTCATCCCCATGCCGCGCCAGTTCACCGCCCGGGTATTGGCAATGCGGAACTCCAGGTCCCGCCCCAGGATGTTCAGCGTCACCACATCGCCGATGCCGACGTTCCAGCCTTCGGCCAGGCTGGCATCCAGGGAAACCAGCGGCGCCCCGCGATAATCCGGCGCCCACCAGGCGCCGGTGACAATGCGCGCACCTTCCGGCGGGGTGGCGCTGTAGGTCAGGCCACGATCGCCAGCCAGCGCCCATTCGCTGCCCGGCGCCGCGCGCACCTGCGCCACCGGCACGCCCTTCAGCGCGGTGATGCGCGCCCGCAGGTTCGGCACCCGCCGCACTTCCTCCACCCCGGGCAGGGTGGCGACCAGCGCATCAAACCGGGCCAGCTGGTCCTGCTGGATGTCGACAAAGAAGAAGTTCGGCGCCCGCTTCGGCAGGTCGGCCTCCACCTGGCGGCGCAGGTTGCCCTCAATCTGGGCAATGGCGGTCAACGTGGTCAGCCCGATGCCGAGCGAGACCATGACCAGCGCGGTGGGCGCGCCCGGCCGGTGCAGGTTGGCCAGGCCCAAGCGCCAGGCGCCGCGCAGCCGGTGGGAGACCCGACCGGCCACCAGCATCAGCCCGGCGGCCCCCAGCCGGAACAGCCCCAGCGTGGCCAGCGCCGCGGCGCAGAACCCGGCGGCGAAGCGCGGGTCGCCGGCGGTGGCGACCACCAGGCCGATCAGCGCCGCCGCCGCGGCCAACTGCGCCGCCAGCACGCCCCAGCCGGGCCGGGCACCTTCCGGCGCAATGGCGTCACGGAACAGCGCCGCGCCGGGGATGCGCGCGGCCCGGCCCAGCGGCCAGAGCGCGAAGGCCAGCGCGGTCAGCAGGCCATACAGCGCCGCCAGCGCCAGCGGGCCGGGATAGGGCGCCAGCCGTGGCGGCACCGGCAGGCTGCCAGCCAGGAATTGCGCCGCCAGCCAGGTCAGCCCGTAGCCCGCGACCAGCCCGGCGATGATCCCCACGGCCGAGAGCGCCAGTAACTGCACCAGGTACATTGCCAGCACGAGGCCGGAGGGCGCCCCGAGGCAGCGCATGGTGGCAATGGTGCGCGCCCGCGCCTCCAGCCAGGCGCGCACGCCGGTGGCCACGCCGATGCCGCCGACCAGCAGCGCGGTCAGCCCGGCCAGGACCAGGAAGCTGGCGGTGCTGTCCATGAAGCGGGAGAAGCCAGGTTCCGCCGTGCTGGCGGTGCGCAGCCGCAACCCCTCATCAGGAAAGGCCTGGCGCAGTGCCGCGACGAAGGCGGCGGCGTCGCCGCCCGGCGGCAACTGTACGCGCAGGCTGTGCTGCAGCAGGCTGCCCGGCTGGATCAGGCCGGTGGCGTCCAGCGTCGCCCTGGTGGCCAGCACGCGCGGGCCGAAGAAGGCCGGCGTCGCCGCCTTGTCCGGCTCGGCGCGCAGCAGCGCCACCAGGCGGGGATGCGCCTCGCCCAACCGCAGCTCGTCGCCCAGCTTCAGCCCCAGCCGCTCGGCGATGAGCGGCTCCACCGCCACCTCGCCGTCGCGCAGCGGCACCGCCGGGTCCAGCACCACGGCCCCCAGCAGCGGGTAGGCGGCATCCACCGCCTTCACCTCCACCAGCAGCCGCTCGCCGCTGGGCGCCACCAGCAGGCTGCGCAGGATGGTGATGTCGGAGGTCCGCGCCGCCCGGGCATTGATGAAGCCGCGCACCGCATCCGGCACCGGCTGGGAGCCGGCACGCAGCTCGACATCGCCGCCCAGCAGCCGGGCGCCGTCGGCGCGCAGCCCGGCATCGATGGCGGTCCGCAGCGTGCCGACGGCAGCGATGGCGGCGACGCCCAGCGCCAGGCAGACCAGGACGATCCGCAGCGAGCGCACCCCGCCGCGCAGCTCTCGCCGGGCCAGGCGGAAGGCCAGCGGCCAGCCGCCAAAGCCTGCGCCGGCCCGCGCGCTCAAGCGACTCCGCCCGAGAGCAGGCCGTCTTCCATCCGCACCACTCGGCCGCAGCGGGCGGCCAGGGCCTCGTCATGCGTCACCAGCACCAGCGTGGTGCCGAGCCGTTCGCGCAGGCCGAAGAGCAGGTCCATCACCAGCCCGCCGGTGGCGCGGTCCAGGTTGCCGGTGGGCTCATCCGCCAACAACAGGGCCGGTTCCGCCACGGTGGCGCGGGCCAGGGCCACGCGCTGCTGCTCCCCGCCCGAGAGCTGGCCGGGGTAGTGGCCGAGGCGATGGCCCAGGCCGACCGCGCGCAGGCTGGCCTCGGCGCGGTCGAAGGCGTCCCGCCGCCCGGCGAATTCCAGCGGCATGGCCACGTTCTCCAGCGCGGTCATGCTGGGGATCAGGTGGAAGGCCTGGAACACGATGCCCACCTTCTCTCGGCGGAATCGGGCCAGGGCGTCCTCGTCCATGGCGGCGAGATCAGCACCGGCCACGCGCAACGTCCCGCCGCTCGGGCGTTCCAACCCGGCCAGCAGCATCAGGAGGGAGGTCTTGCCCGACCCCGAAGGCCCGACCAGGCCCAGCGCCTCGCCAGGTTGTACTTTAAGGTCAACCCCGCGGAGGATGTTGACCACGCCGCCACTGCTGGCCACGCTGAAGCTCAGCGCCCGCGCCTCGATCAGCGATTCGGTCGGGGTTTGCTCGGGCAGCGGTCGGGGGTGGCTGGTTATGGCATCCATGGCGCCGTTTGCGTTCCAGGTTGGCGCCGCATATGGCCGCAGAACCGCCCTTGCGAAAGGCGTTGTTGCATTTGGATGCATCACCGACCTGGCCCGCGCCACCGAAGCCCCCAAGGTGTTGGCGCTGGGCGACAGCCTGACCGCCGGGTTCGGGCTGCCGCCCGGCCAGGGCTTCGTGCCGCAGTTGCAGACGGCGCTGGGGGCCAAGGCGAAGCTGCTGGACGCCGGCGTTTCCGGCGACACCACCGCCGGCGGCCTGGCCAGGCTGGACTGGGCGCTGGGCGACCGGCCGCGGGCGGCGATCGTGGAACTTGGTGGCAATGATGGGCTGCGCGGCCTGGCGCCGGCGCAGACCGAGGCCAACCTGAAGGCCATCCTGGGCAAGCTCGGCGCCATGCCGGTGCTGCTCTCGGGCATGCTGGCACCGCCGAACCTGGGCGCGGCGTATGGCCGCGACTTCGCCGCCGCCTTCCAGCGGGTGGCGGCGGCGCATCCCGGCGTGATCTTCGACCCCTTCTTCCTGGAAGGCATCGCCGGTCAACCGGCGCTCAACCAGGCCGATGGCATCCACCCCAATGCCGAGGGGGTGCGCCTGCTGGTGCGCCGCCTGCTGCCATTGGTGGAAACCCTGTTGTCACGCCTTTCCTGAGGAGGCCCGCATGATCCGCCTGTTCGTCGCCCTCGAACTACCCGCGGAACTGAGGACCCAGCTGGCCATGCTGGCCGGCGGCATCCAGGGGGCCAAATGGGTCCCGCCGGATAACTACCACCTGACGCTGCGCTTCATCGGGGAGGTGGAGAATTGGCGGGCGCAGGAGGTGGATGACGCGCTGGCCAATATCCGCGCCAGGCCGTTCGAACTGGCGCTGAGCGGCGCCGGCCTGTTTGAGAAGGCCGGGCGCATCCAGTCGCTCTACATCTCGGCCGAGCGCAACGAGACGCTGGGCTTCCTGCAATGCAAGATCGAGACGGCCTTGCAACGCATCGGCCTGCAACCAGAGCGCAAGAAGTTCACGCCGCACGTCACCATCGCCCGCACCGGGCTGGCCTCACCGGACAAGCTGATCAGCTGGGTGCAGGCGCATAATCTGTTTCGCGCCGCGCCCATTACCGTGGAACACTTCACCCTGTTCAGCAGCCAGCTGGGTAAGCAGGCCAGCGTCTATACGCCGGAGGTTGAGTATGATCTTGCCGCTTAAGGTGTTGGGGCTGCTGGCCCTGCTGGCCGGCAGCGCGGTGGCGCAGACCGCACCACCCCCGGCCGAACCGCCGAGCAGCGGGACGGACCGCCCGCAGCGTCCGCCGCCGCGCTGCTCACCACCGCCCGCACCGACTTCGTAGGCGGCCGGCCAGCCTGTTGGACTGGCCGTGGTTCGCTGCTTCCAGCCTCAGGCCGGCTCACACGCCAGCCGCGCACCCGCCGCCAACGCCCGCAGCTTGGCCGCCGCGACGGCACGCGGCATCGGCGCCATGCCGCAATTGGTGCAGGGCAACAGCTTGTCGGCCGGCACGTATTTCAGCGCCTCGCGGATGACAGCCGCCACCTGCTCCGGCGTCTCCACCACCTCGGAGGCGACGTCGATCACGCCGACCATCACTTCCTTGCCCTTCAGCAGGCCGATCAGTTCCATCGGCACATGGCTGTTGGCGCATTCCAGGCTAACCTGGGTGATGTTGCTGGCGGCCAGGGCGGGGAACACCTGCTCATACTGGCGCCAGCTGTCGCCCAGCGTTTCCTTCCACTTCAGGTTGGCCTCGATGCCGTAGCCGTAGCAGATGTGGACGGCGGTCTTGCAGGTCAGGCCCTCGATGCAGCGCTCCAGCGCCTTCACACCCCAATCAGCGGCCTCGGCCATGTAGACGTTGAAGGCGGGTTCATCGAACTGCACGATATCCACGCCATCGGCCTGCAAGGCGCGGGCTTCCTGGTTCAGCAGCTCGGCGAAGGCCATCGCCATCTTCACCCGGTCGCCGTAGTAGCTGTCCTGGATGGTGTCGATAATGGTCATCGGCCCGGGCATGGTGATCTTCACCAGCTTCTTGGTGTGGGCGCGCAGCAGCTTCGCCTCAACCTCGTGCACCCGGCCCTTCAGCTTCAAGGGGCCGACAACCTGGGGCACCATGGCGTCGTAGCGGTTGTTGCGGATGCCCATCTTCACCTTGTTGGCGAAGTCGATGCCGTCGACGAACTCCAGGAAGCCATGGACGAAGTGCTGGCGCGACATCTCGCCATCGGTGACGATGTCGATGCCGGCATCCTCCTGCTCCTTCAGCCACATCAGGGTGGCGTCGCGCTTGGCGTCGACCAGGTCGGCGCCCTCGGACTTCCAGGCCGGCCAGAGCTTGTTGGTCTCGGCCAGCCAGGCGGGCTTCGGCAGGCTGCCGGCAATGGTGGTACGGAACATGGTCTGGCTCTCCCTCGGGGAAGCCGGATTAGCGCGGGGCCCGGCGTGAAGGAAGCCACATGAAGCACCTGCTTGCGGCGCTGCTGCTGCTGGCCACCCTGCCGGCCCTGGCCCAGCCGCGGCCGATCCCGCGCAGCACGCTGCCGGGCATCGGCACCGATGACCCGCGCCGGCCGGTGGATGGCACGGTGGCGCCGTGGCGGGCGCTGGGCCGGGTGCAGCTGGAGATCGGCGGCCGCTGCACCGGCACGCTGGTGGCGCCGCGCCTGGTGCTGACCGCGGCGCATTGCGTGGTCTCCGGCCGCACCCACCAGCTGGTGCAGCCGGGGACGGTGCATTTCCTGCTCGGCTATCGGCAGGGCGAGTTCGTGGCCCATGCCCGGGTCGCCAGCTTCCGCATCGGGCCCGGCTATGTCCCGGCCACCGGCGGGCCGGCCGCCGCCGACTGGGCGCTGCTGACGCTGGAGACCGCCCTGCCCGCCGACCGCGTGCTGCCGCTGCTGCGTGAAGCTCCGGCACCGCGCAGCGCCTTGATGCTGGGCGGTTACCAGCAGGACCGGCCTGAGGTGCTGCTGGCGGATACCGGCTGCCGCGCGCTCGGCCTTTCCCGCCAGGGTGGCGAGCCGGTGCTGATGCATGACTGCGCGGGCACTCGGGGGTCTTCCGGTGCACCGCTGTTGGCGCAGGCGCCGGATGGCCGCTGGGGCGTGGCGGGGGTGGCTTCCCGCGTTCAGGTGGACGTGGCGCTGGGCCAGGCGGTGCCGGCGGGGTCGGTCGGGGCGCTGCCCTGAGGGCCAGAGCGCCTGGCCGCGGCTACTCGCCTTCCAGCCGCTCGATATCCTCGTCGGAAAGGCCGAAATGGTGGCCGATCTCGTGGATCAGCACGTTGCGCACCAGCGCGAACAGCTCCTCCCCGGTCTCGATCCATTCCAGCAGGATCGGCTCCCGGTACAGCAGGATGGTGTCGGGCTCGGCCGGCACGTCGCCCAGGCTCTTCTGGGTCAGCGGCACGCCGCGGTACAGCCCGGTCAGTTCCCAGGGGCTGTCGAGCCCCATCTCCTCGATGGTGTCCTCGTCCGGCGTTTCCTCGACGATGATGGCGGTGCC
The DNA here is from genome assembly GCA_903835235.1 of uncultured Rhodospirillales bacterium. GTDB lineage: Bacteria > Pseudomonadota > Alphaproteobacteria > Acetobacterales > Acetobacteraceae > CAIMOR01. The sequence continues at coordinate 51,494 of CAILMF010000074.1, read as the reverse complement.
ACGGACCATCTCCCTCAGCATTTCCGGCATCGCGCCCAGCGCGGCCTCGGCCAGGTCGACGATGTCCTCGCAGGAGGGTGGGGTGGTGTGTCGGATCGCGGAAACCATATGCCTAACCAGCGCCGCCCCGCCGGCGGCGTCAAGAGGAGGCTGCGTGATGGAAAGGCTGGACCGGGCGGAGCGCGATGCGCTGCCGCAAACCCTGCCCGAATGGCGGCTGCTGCCGGACCGGGATGCGCTGCACCGCAGCTTCCGGTTTGCCGATTTCTCGGCCGCCTGGGGCTTCATGGCCCGCGTCGCCCTGCTGGCGGAAGCCCAGGACCATCACCCCGAATGGCGCAACGTCTACAATCGGGTCGAGATCACGCTGACCACGCATGACGCCGGCGGGCTTTCCGCCCGCGATGTCCGGCTGGCCAAGGCGATCGACCTAGTGTTCGGTTGACGCTGCGGCGTGCAGCGTGGCCGCCAGTTCCGCCAGCGTCGTCCGGCTCAGGTCGGCCAGCATCGCCTGCTCTGCCAGGTCGAAGCGTTCCCGCAGGACGGCGATGATCCGCCGGCCGCGGGCTTCGGATTGGCCGGCACGGCCATGCACCCGCAGCAGCGGCGCGCCGCCGCCATGCACGGCCCGCCAGACATCCGCCAGGGTGATGGCCGAAGCCGGCCGTGCCAAGGCGGCACCGCCTGGGCCGCGCTGAACATTCACCAGGCCGCCGCGCACCAGCAGGCCGGCGATGCGCCGCACCACCACCGGATTGGTGCCGATGCTGCCGGCCATGCGGCCGCTTGTGGTATCCGCTTCGGCGCCGTCGGCCAGAAGCAGAAGGATATGGAGCGCTACCGCGTATCGTGTTGGAACCATGACGAGGAGCCGAAAGCGCGACCAGGCCTCAGGTTCCGCTTTTGGTTGAGCATTCACGAATGAAGCCGGGGCTATGACATCATGGACGCACCTGCTGCTGTGCCCGGCGCGCCCGAACGCACCCTTGGCATCTGCCGCGCCGCGATGCGGTTCTGCGCCAGCCGCGGCTGGGCGCCGGTCACCGAGGTTCGACTGCCGAACGGCCGGCGGGCGGATATCCTGGCCCTGCTGCCGAATGGCGGCTTCGCCATCATCGAGGTGAAGTCCGGCGCGCGCGACTTCCTAAGCGACGCCAAATGGCCCGAATACCGGGACTACTGCGACGCGCTCTACTTCGCGGTCGACCTGGAGTTCCCGGCCGGGCTGCTGCCGGGGGATGCCGGGCTGGTGGTGGTGGATGGGATGGAGGCCGCCCTGCTGCGGGAGGCGCCGCCCCACCCGCTGGCGCCCAGCCGGCGCCGCGCCCTGCTGCACCGCTTTGCCCGCCAGGCGGCGGGGCGGCTGGCGGCGCTCTCGGACCCCACCGGCTTTGCCGAGTTGCGCGCGGCGCTGCGGGCCGAATAGCGGGCAACGGGGCTGCGTCCCGGCCCCTCGGCCGCGCCGGGACTGCCGCCCGTAACGTTGCGTTCACCCGTGATGCCGCAAGCTGGCAGGATGCAAGCCGACATCACCGCCATGCTCTCGCGCTTCGCGGCGGGACGCTATCGGCCGATCACCTTCCTGGAACGCGGCGTCGCCGTGCCCTTCACCACGCCGCATCTGCTCGGCGGCCGCATCCGCCCGGGCGAAAGGCGCATGCCGGAACTGGTGCTGGCCAATCCCGCCGGCGCCGAGGGGGTGTATATCCTGCCCTGGTCGGCCCTGCCGGATTTCTGCCCGCCCAGCCTGCATGACCGCGCGATCTGGTCGCGCATCAGCGCCCTGCAGTTGCTGACCCCGCGCAGCGTCCAGTCGGCGGCACGCAAGGTGGCCGCCGAAGGCTTCGCGGGCCGGGAAGCCGCGGCGGCGGCCAAGGTGGCGGGCGGTTCGGCGGAACAGCAGCGCGTGCTGCTGCATTATCACCTGCTGCTGGAACTGGTGCGCCAGGGGGAATCACCCACCCTTGGCCTGCCCCCGCCGGAACGCGACACGCCCAGCAATGTGGAACGGCGCGCCCGCCAGGTGCTGGAAGGGCTGCGCCAGGACAACAGCCTGCCGCCCAGCGCCGCGGTGGATGCGCTGGAGGAAATCTCCAGCGCCTTCGAGGGGACTGGCCTGCGCGGCAACCCGACCGGGGCGCCCTTGCCGTTGCTCTGCCTGGAAATCGCGACCGTGGTGCAGCAGGTGATGGCCTGGGGCGATGCCGGCACGACCGAGCAGCGCCATTGTGCGCGGCTGCTGGGCCAGGCCGCCGAAGTGACGCTGCGCTGCGCCCGGGTGGCGCTGGCGAATGCCCAGGCGCAGTTGGAAGACATCTGGGCGCTGGTGCATCGCTGGCGGGTGGAGCCGGACAGCGTGCTGGCGCTGGTCGAGCGAGGGGAGTGGCTGCTGGATGGCTGGCGCCAGATCTGCGCCCTGTGGCGCAGCAGCCAGCCGGAAGGTCGGCTGGGCTCGGCGCTGGAAATGGCCGCGCTGGTGCCGGTGATCCCGGCCGAGGTCGGCGACTGGTGCGGCTTCGATGCCAGCGGGGAGATGGACGCGACCCGCGGCGGGCTGCGCACCTGGCGCCGCACCGTGAAGGCGCATCAGGACTGGGCGACCGGGCGGATCATGGAACGCAACGAGCAGCTGAGGGCGATGGCGGCATGAAGTCCCTGTCGCGCGAAGTGAATTGGCTCGGCAAGGCGACCGCCCAGGCCGATGACCAGGCCCTGACCCGCGTGGTGCGGATGCTGGACGGCCTGAAGGACCGCGGCGCCGCCGACCAGGTGCTGGCCATGGCGCGGCAGCGGCTGCGCGCGCTGCGCCCGGCGCGCCCGCTCGGCTTCATGCGGCTGCTGTTCCTGCCGCTGGACGGTGCCATCGTCGCCTCCGCCCGTTGGCGCCGCGGCGAATCCCAGGTGCCGCGCAGCGCGCTGGCCCCGCTGGCCCAGCTGGTGCAGCAGCGCCTTGGGGCCCGCGCCGAGGCCATGACCGCGCAATGCGAGGGTCGCACCACCGCCGACCTGGGCGAGGTGACGCGGCTGGGCGCCATGATCTGGCCCGAAGCGGCCCTGGCCCTGCCGAGTGCCGCCCCCACCAACTGGGCGGAGACCGGTCTGGCCGCGGCCGACTACGAGGCGACCGCCGCCTTGTGCCGGCCGCTGTGGCAGCACGGCGAGTTGCTGTGGAGCGCCATGGCCGCCGGGGCGGCCGGCCCGCCCGAGCCGTTGGCCCGCGCGGCCCTGCAGGCCGTGGTTCCGGCCGGACCGCAGGCGTTGACCGCGGCGCTGATGACGCTGGTCATGCGGGCCGCCAGCCCAGGCCAACTGGCGATGGTGGCCGCCCAGCTGGAACCGCAATGCCGCGCGGCGGCGCAGGTTGCGCTGGACCAGGTACTGGACCAGGCCCCGCCGCAGCTGGACCTGCTGGACCTCAACGCCGCCACCACGGCGGTGTCCGCCCTGGTGATGCGGATCGAGGATCTCGAACGCTGCTCCCTGATCCATGGCGACAGGCAGCGCCGCCTGGTGGGGTTGCGCCGCGCCGTGGACGAAGCCTGTCGCGACCGCTTCCTGGGCGGGCTTGAGGCGCTGGTGATGCAGCCGGCGGCGCAGATGATGGCCGCCGATACCGTCAACGATGCCGCGGTGACGGCGATGGAACTGGGCGCCCGGCAACTGCGCGGGCTGGAACAGGTTGGCCGCCGCCTGAGTGGCGGCAGCGGCTACGACAAGGCGCTGGCAACCCTGACCGAAGCACTCGGCCGCCTGGCGCCGATGACCGGCGACCAGGACCAGGAGTTGCGGCGCATGGACCTGGCGCGGCTGGTGGAGATCCTCTGTGGCCCGGAAGCCGCCATGCGGGTGCTGGCGCCGCCGGGCTGAGGCCTTGGAGTGTGATCGTCGCAGGCGGAATCGCCGAAGACGTGAATCACACGACAAAACAAAGAGCTGGAGGCTGCCAGGCGCTGCTATCTGCGCCTGGCAGACTCTAGGCTGCCGCGGAAGGGCGTGCCTTCATCCGCGCGTGGAACGCCACGATGTTGGCGTGCGCCGGGTTGATCGGCTGGCCGACCTGGGCGGCAAAATCCAGGAAGCAGAACAGCAGCACATCGGCCAGGGTCAGCTTCGGCCCGGCGATGAAGTCGCGCCCGGCGATCATGCCATCCAGCTTGGCCAGCCATTCCTGCGCGGTGGCCTTCAGGTCGTCGGCGGCCTGGGGGATGCAGTGGATGCGGCTCTCGAACAGCTTGAGGCCGGCCGAGAAGCGGAAGCCATTGGCCAGGTTCTCGATGATGTTGAGGTCCAGCCGGCGCACCCACATGCGGGTATTGGCGCGCTCCGCCGGGGTAGCGCCGATCAGGCTGGGGCCCGGCGTCACCTCGTCCAGGTATTCGCAGATCGCGGTGATCTCGGCGATGAAGCTGCCATCGTCCAGTTCCAGCGTGGGCATCTGGCCGAAGGGGTTGCGCGCCATATGGGCGGGCTGGCGGTTCTCACCGCCGCGCAGGTCCACGGTGATCTTCTCACCAAGGCTGGCGCCGCGTTCGGCCGCGAACATGCGGACGACGCGCGGGTTGGGACCGACGGAATCGTAGAATTTCATGGCTTGGCGTCTCCCTTTAGGCTGGGCAGGGTGCAACGACGCGGCGGCGACAGGCAAGCCACCGCAGAACGGGAGACGTCCGATGATCCATGAGCTTCGCATCTATCACTGCGTGCCCGGCAAGTTGCCGGCGCTGCTGAACCGCTTCAGCACCATCACCCTGGGCATCTGGGCCCGCCACGGCATCCAGCAGGCGGGGTTCTGGACCACGCTGGTGGGGCCGAACAACCAGGCGCTGTACTACCTGCTGGCCTGGAACAGCCTGGCCGAGCGCGAGCAGAAGTGGAACGCCTTCCAGGCCGACCAGGAGTGGATCACCAAGCGCGCGGAGACCGAGGCCGCCGGCCCGATCGTGGAGCGCGTGGAGAACATGTTCCTGGCGCCGACCGCGTTCAGCAGCGTGAAGTAGGCTGGCTTGAGCGACTGATCCACCGCGCCGGCCGCTCCGCGCCTCCGCGGATCAGGCGCTGCACACCAGCAACCGGAACCCATCGCCGTGGCGCTGCACCCGCCCGGCGGTGGGGCCGGCGAAGTGGGTGCCGATGACCAGCACCGGCTTGCCGGCCAACCCCGCGAAGAAGCCGCGCCGGGTGGCTTCCGCCGCCGGCGGGTCCATGTCCGCCGTGCTGTTCCAGTGCGGATGCGCCATCTGGCAGGGGTGGTGCGCCAGGTCGCCGGTGATGATCGCGTCCTCTCCGTTACTGGAGATGCAGACGCTGACATGGCCGGGCGTATGGCCATGCGTCGGCATCAGCCGCACCTCCGGGCACAGCTGGTGGTCGGTCTCCACCAGCTCGGCAAGGCCGGCATCCAAAATCGGCCGCACGCTGTCCTCGAACACCGTGCGCTGGTCGGCGCGACCAAGGGGATCAGTTTGTTGCGCCTGCCAATGCTCGAACTCACGCCGGCCGAAGATGTAGCGCGCCTGCGGGAAGGTCGGCACCCAGGCGCCCTCCACCAGCCGGGTATTCCAGCCGACATGGTCGACATGCAGGTGGGTGCACAGCACGGTGTCGATGCTCTCGGCCGGGTAGCCGGCGGCGGCCAGGTCGGCCAGGAAGCTGCCCTGCCGCTCATTCCAGTGCGGAATGGCGCGGCCCTGCTTGTCGTTGCCCAGGCAGGTATCGACGATGATGCGCCGCTCGGGCGTCTCGATCACCAGCGCATGCACACTCAGCTTCAGCCGCCCCCGCTCATCGGCGAAGTGCGGCGCCAGCCAGTCGATCTTCTGGACTTCCTCGGGCGTGGCCTGCGGCAGCAGGAAGCGGCTGCCGCCGGTGCTTTCCAGCTCCACCACCTTGGTGACGCGGACGCCGCCGACCTGCCAGTGCATCAGGGCAGGTCGCCTTCGGCGCGCATCTCCGCGAACAGCTTCTTGGCCACCAGCATGCCCTCCCGCACCGCGGGCGCGCCGATATAGCCGGCCAGGTGCAGCAGCGCCTCGGAGAGCTCGTCCTCGCTCCAGCCCTGGCGGCGGGCCATGCGCAGGTGAATCTCCAGCTCCGGCCAGGAATGCGTCGCGGTGTCGGCGATGCAGGTGATCAGCGCGCGGGTCTTCAGGTCCAGGCCCGGGCGGGTCCACAGCATGCCGAAGACGGCTTCCGTGGCGTAGTCGCCGAACTTCTGCATCATCGGGTCGTCGTAGACGCGGGCCGCCATCTTCGCGACCGCGGCCTCCCCGATCAGCTTGGTGCGGACCGCGCGGCCCTTCTTCATGTTCTCGCTGTCGGCCATCGCCGTTTCTCCCTGGTGCCGGGGGTGCGCTGGCGCCCCGCTGGTGCCCGGCTATACTGGCACCAACACCCAGGAACGGAAGAGCCGCGTGAGCGCGAACCAGACAGCCACCGCCGGCAGCATCGATCCCCCACGGGCCGCTTCGGCGACGTTTGCCGTGATCCTCTCGCTCAGCTTCTGCCACCTGCTGAACGACATGATGCAGTCCCTGGTGCCCGCGATATTCCCGGTGCTGAAGGAGAGCTACGGGCTTACCTTCGCCCAGGTCGGCGTGATCTCGCTGGCCTTCCAGGTCACCGCCTCCATGTTCCAGCCCGCGGTCGGGGCCTGGACCGACAAGCACCCGCAGCCCTTCTCGCTGGCCGTCGGCATGGGCTCCACGCTGGTGGGCCTGCTGTTGATGTCGCAGGCGGGGTCCTATGCGATCATCCTGCTGGCGGCAGCGCTGATCGGCCTCGGCTCCGCGGTGTTCCACCCGGAAGCCTCGCGCGTGGCGCGCATCGCCTCCGGCGGGCGCTTCGGCCTGGCGCAGAGCCTGTTCCAGATCGGCGGCAATGGCGGCACCGCCTGCGGGCCGCTGTTGGCCGCCTTCATCGTGGTGCCCGCTGGCCAGGGCAGCATCCAGTGGTTCTCCCTGGTGGCGCTGCTGGGCATGGTGGTGCTGTTCGTGGTCGGCCGCTGGTATGCCGCGCAGCGCGCGGCCGGCGCCATCGCCGGCAAGAAGAAGGCGGTGGTCTCCACCGCGCTGCCGCTGCCGAAGCGCCAGGTCAGCATCGCCGTGGCCGCGCTGATCGTGCTGCTGTTCAGCAAGAACGTCTATTCCGCCAGCATGGGCAGCTACTACACCTTCTACCTGATCGAGCAGTTCGACCTCGGCGTGCAGAACGCGCAGCTGCTGCTGTTCGTCTATCTGGCGGCGGTCGTCATCGGCACGCTGCTGGGCGGCCTGGTCGGCGACAGGGTCGGCCGGCTGCCGGTGATGTGGTTCTCCATTCTGGGCGCCCTGCCCTTCACCCTGGCGCTGCCCTACCTGCCGCTGGGCTGGACCGTGGTGTTCTCCATCCTTATCGCCATGATCATGGCCTCGGCCTTCTCGGCCATCCTGGTCTATGCGCAGGACCTGCTGCCCGGGCGCGTCGGCATGGTGGCCGGCATTTTCTATGGGTTCAGCTTCGGCCTTGGGGGATTGGGTGCCGCGGCGCTGGGCGCGCTGGCGGACGTGACCAGCATCGGCACCGTCTACCAGGTGTGTTCCTTCCTGCCGCTGCTCGGCCTGGCGACGGCATTGCTGCCCAAGCTCGGGCGCGGTTGAGGAGACATGGCGATGACCGACTACACCGCCCTGCTGGCGGACCTGAACGCGCTGCTGCGCATCAAGACCACCGTCATCGGCATGCAGTTGTTCGAGACCGTGGCGGAGATGGAGGCGATCCCGCGCATCCGCCGGCCGAAGACGGTCCACACCACGGACCAGATCGTCTCCATGGCCAGCCGCATGGGCTGGACCGTGGGGATTACCCAGGCCGACCTGGTGGGCCAGCAATGCGGCGCCGTCATCGGCCTGGCGCCGCGCGACGAGGAAGGCGCGCGCTATGTCGGCGTGTGGCACGGCGATGCCGAGAGCGCGGCGGCCCGGCAACAGGCGCTGACCTGCGTGCCCCATGGCAAGTACGCCGCCATGGCCGTCTCACCGCTGGAGAGCGGCAGGCTGCCGGCGCCGAAGATCTGCCTAGTCTATGCAACGCCCGGGCAGATGATCATCCTGATCAACGGCCTGCAGTACCGCAACTACCGCAAGTTCGAATGGTCCGTGGTGGGGGAGACCGCCTGCGCCGACAGTTGGGGCCGCGCCCTGGCCACCGGCGAACCCAGCCTTTCCCTGCCCTGCTTCGCCGAGCGGCGCTATGGCGGCGTGCCGGATGAGGAAATGCTGATGGCGCTGTCGCCGGCCGATTTGGCAGTGGCGGTGGAGGGCATGAAGGTGCTGGCGAAGAACGGCCTGCGCTACCCGATCCCGCCCTACGGCATCCAGATGGACCCCAGCTTGGGCATGGGCGGCAGCTACAAGAAAACCTAGCCCTCAGACGGCGGGCGCGGCCATCCGGCCGCTTGCCTTTCGCCGCACTGGCGGCGGGCCGCGTTCGCGGCCTCGGCACGGGCCGGAGACCCGCGCCGGAGGTGTCAGTTCACCCCGACCGCGCCGCCCATCACGTCGCCGATGCCGTGGTGAATCACCAGGTCGGCAATCTCGTCCAGCCCGGTCGGTTCATTGTTCACGATGACCAGCGTGGCGCCCTTGCGCTTCGCCACCTCCGGAAAGCCCGCGGCCGGATAGACCACCAGCGAGGAGCCGAGCACGATGAACAGATCGGCGGCCAGCGTCTCCTCCCGCGCCCGGATCATCTGGTGTTCCGGCATGGCCTGGCCGAAGCTGATGGTCGCGGTCTTGATCAGCCCGTCGCATTTCAGGCAGTCATGCACCATGCCGTCGCGCTGCCAGGCCACGCGCAGGTCGTCGATCTCGTAGCGCTCGGCGCAGTCCAGGCAATGGGCGTAGGTGCTGTTGCCGTGCAGCTCGATGATCTGGCGTTCCGGAATGCCGCTGGCCTGGTGCAGCCCGTCGATGTTCTGGGTGATGACGGCGCTGGCCTTGCCTTCCCGCACCAGCCGCGCCACGGCGCGATGCCCGCGGTTCGGCTCGGCCGCGCGCATGGTGTGCTCATGCTCGAACTTGCGCTTCCAGGCCTCCGCCCGCCAGGCGGCGGAGCTGACATAGTCCTGGTACATGATCGGCTTGACCTTGGCCCACATGCCCGTCGGGCTGCGGAAATCCGGGATGCCTGATTCGGTGGAGATGCCGGCACCGGTGAACACCACCGCGCGTTTGCTTGCCCCCAGCAGGGCGCGAAGTTCCGCAACCTCGTCGTTCATGCCGCCTCCTCGCGTATCATCGCCGCGCATTTCTCGCCGATCATGATGGTCGGCGCGTTGGTGTTGCCGGTGGTCAGCGTCGGCATCACGCTGGCATCCGCAATGCGCAGCCCCTGGATGCCATGCACGCGCAGCCGGCTGTCCACCACGGCGCGCGGGTCCTCGCCCATGCGGCAGGTGCCGACGGGGTGATAGATGGTGGTGCCGACCTCGCGCGCGAAGGCCAGCATCTGCTCATCGGTCTGCACGTGCGGGCCGGGCATGATCTCCTCCACGCTGTGCTGGGCGATGGCCGGTTGCGCGAAGATCGCGCGCGCCAGCCGCATGCCGGCCGCCAGCACGTCCTGGTCGCCGCGGGCACTCAGGTAGTTGGGGCGGATCGCCGGGCGGGCCAAGGGGTCGGCGGATTGCGCCATGATGGTGCCGCGGCTGTCCGGCCGCACCGGGCAGATCGCCACCGTCATGCCCGGCAGCTTTTCCAACTGGCTGATCACACCGCTGGCATAGGTGGCCGGGGTGAACAGCAATTGCAGGTCGGGGCTGGCCAGGCCTTCCCGGCTGCGGGCGAAGACCTGCGCGGTGGTGACGCCGAAGGTCAGCGCGCCATTGCCCAGCGCGAAGAACCGCGCCACCTGGCCCGCCAGCCGCACCCCGCGCGCCAACTGGTTGGTGGACAGCGCATTCTTCACCCGGTGCTGCACGCGGGTGACGTAGTGGTCCTGCAGGTTGGCGCCAACGCCGGGCATGTCGGCGCGGACCTCGATGCCCAGGGATTGCAGGTGTTCCGCCGGGCCGAGCCCCGAAAGCTGCATCAGGTGCGGCGAGTTCACCGCCCCGCCCGACAGCACCACCTCCCGCGTGACGCGCAGCTGCTTCAGCACGCCGCCCTGGCGGAACTCGGCGCCGATGCAGCGGCGGCCGTCGAACAGCAGGCGCGTTGCCTGCGCATCCGTCTCCACCCGCACCCGGCCCTTGGCCTCTCGCAGGAAGGTCTGCGCGGTCGACCCACGCCAGCGGCCGCGCCTGGTCATCTGCGAATAGCCGACGCCTTCCTGCTCCCGCCCATTTAGGTCCTTGCGGAACGGGTGGCCGGCCTGCTGCGCCGCCTCGATGAAGCGGTGCGTCAGCGGCAGGATGGTGCGGTAGTCCTCCACCTGCAAAGGGCCGTCCTCGCCGCGGAACTCGGCCTCGCCCTTGCCGTGGTAGGTTTCGCTCTTGCGGAAGAAGGGCAGCACCTCGTCATAGCTCCAGCCGCGCGCGCCCATCTGCGCCCAGCCGTCGAAATCCGCGGGGTTGCCGCGCACGTAGAGCATGCCGTTGATGGAGGAGGAGCCACCCAACGTGCGGCCACGCGGCCAACGGATTTCCCGATTGTTGCTGCCGGCCTCCGCCTGGGTGGTGTAGCCCCAATTCACCAGCTTCTGGTTCTGCAACAGCTTGATCATGCCGGCGGGAATGTGGATCCACGGGTGGCGATCGGGCGGCCCCGCCTCCAGCAGCGTCACCCGCGCGCCGGTCTCGCTCAGCCGCGCCGCCACCACGCAGCCGGCCGAACCGGCGCCGATGACCAGGTAGTCCGTATCCATCCCCGCTCCCCCGCTTTCGGCCGATGTTGGCCTGGGCGGGGGGCGCTGCCAAGCTGGCGGCTAGATGTCCAGGTTGGCCACCTTCAGCGCGTTGGTCACGATGAAGTCGCGGCGCGGCTCCACCACATCGCCCATCAGCGTCGAGAACACCGTCTCGGCATCCTCCACATCCGTCACCTGCACTTTTAGGAGTGTGCGGATATTGGGGTCCAGCGTGGTCTTCCACAGCTGTTCGGGGTTCATCTCCCCCAGGCCCTTGAAGCGCTGGATGCTGAGGCCGCGGCGGCCCTGCGCCAAAATCCGGTCCAGTGCCGACATCGGCCCGCCCACCGCCTGTTCGCTGCTGTCCAGCAGCAGCGTGGCGCCGTTGCCGAACTCGGACAGCAGGATGGCGCGGCGCTCATCCAGCCAGCGCGCATCGGCGCTGCGCAGGGCCGATGCGTTCAGCGCGTGCTTTTCCGCCACGCCGCGCACGGTGCGGGCCACCTGCAAGCCTTCCGGCCCGGTGGAGGCGATCCAGCCGCGCTCACTCGGCAGCGCGATGGCGTCCAGCCGCGCCGCCAGCGCCTGGCCGGCGGCCAGGGCGCGGTTCTCGTCCAGCGTCAGCGCGCCGGCCAGCGCCGCCTGCTCGACGATCTCGGCCGGGACATTGGCGGCCAGGCGGCGGACGCGCATGGCGATTTCGCGCAGCAGTTCCACCTCGGTGCGCAACTCCTCGCCGGCGGCCTCACGGCCATCGCCCAACCGCAGCCGGGCGCCGGCCAGCGCCTTTTCGAGCAGGAAATTCTCCAGCGCCAGGTCGTCCTTCAGGTAGCGTTCGTCATTGCCGCGCTTGGCCCGGTACAGCGGCGGCTGCGCGATGTAGAGGTGCCCGCGGTTGATCAGCTCCGGCATCTGGCGGAAGAAGAAGGTCAGCAGCAGCGTGCGGATATGCGAGCCGTCCACGTCGGCGTCGGTCATGATGACGATGCGGTGGTAGCGCAGCTTGTTCGGGTCGAAGCCGCCCTTGGAGGGCTCGCCTGTGCCGATGCCGGTGCCGAGCGCGGTGATCAGCGTGCCGATTTCCGCCGACGACAGCATCTTGTCCAGCCGCGCCCGCTCTACATTGAGGATCTTGCCCTTCAGCGGCAGGATCGCCTGGAACACGCGATTGCGGCCCTGCTTGGCGGACCCGCCGGCGCTGTCACCCTCGACCAGGAACAGTTCGCACTTGCTCGGGTCCTTCTCCTGGCAGTCCGCCAGCTTGCCGGGCAGCGTGCTGAACTCCAGCGCGTTCTTGCGGCCCACCTTGTCGCGCGCCAGTTGCGCCGCCTTGCGCGCGGCGGCTGACAGCACGACCTGCTCCAGCACCACCTTGGCTTCCTTCGGGTGGGTCTCGAACCAATGGGTCAGCGCATCCGCCACCGCCATGTGCACCACCGGCGTGACCTCGGAGGAGACCAGCTTGTCCTTGGTCTGGCTGCTGAACTTCGGGTCCGGCACCTTCACGCTGATGACCGCGGTCAGCCCTTCCCGCATGTCGTCGCCGATGAGTTCGACCTTTTCCTTCTTGGCCAGGTCTTCCGCGTATTTCATCACCACGCGGGTCAGCGCCTGGCGGAAACCGGCCTGGTGGGTGCCGCCGTCGCGCTGCGGGATGTTGTTGGTGAAGCACAGCGCCACCTCGCGCGGCGTATTGTTCCACCACATCGCCAGCTCAACGCGGATGCCCTCGGCCTCCTTGTTGGCGATCAGGCTGATCGGCGGGCGGAACAGCGGCTCCTTCCCCTGGTCCAGCCATTCGACGAAGGCGACCAGGCCGCCGCGGAACTGGAAGAAGATTTCCTGCGCCGGCACGTGCCGGTCATCCTTCAGCGAAATCGCCAGGCCGCTGTTCAGGAAGGCCAGTTCGCGCAGGCGGCGTTCCAGGATGGCGAACTCGTACTCCACCTTGGTGAAGGTCCCCGACGAGGGCTTGAAGGTGACCTCGGTGCCGTTGTGCTTGTCGGACGGGCCGACGACCTTCAGCGGCTGCACCGTCTCGCCATGTTCGAAGCGGATGAAGTGTTCGGTGCCGTTGCGCCAGATGCGAACTTCCATCCATTCGGACAGCGCGTTGACCACCGCGGCGCCAACGCCGTGCAGGCCGCCGGAAACCTTATACGAATTTTGGTTGAACTTGCCGCCGGCATGCAGCCGCGTCAGCACCACTTCGGCGGCGGATACGCCTTCCTCGTGGTGGATATCGGTCGGGATGCCGCGGCCGTCGTCGCGCACCGTCACGCTGCCGTCGCCGTTCAGCACCACGTCGCAGCGGCTGGCGAAGCCGGCCTGGGCCTCGTCCACCGCGTTGTCGATGATCTCGAAGGCCATGTGGTGCAGGCCGGAGCCGTCATCGGTATCGCCGATATACATGCCCGGCCGCTTGCGCACGGCTTCCAGGCCGCGCAGCACCGTGATCGAGGAACTGGTGTAGTCCTCGCCGCCCTCGCCGAATTGGCTGTTTTCCGGGGTTATCCCTGGGGGGGTCTGGGCGCTATCGCCGGGGTCGCTCATGCCAGCGACAACTCCTTGAAAAATATCGGGATGATTCGCGTTGCAGTATAGTGACTACGCAGGCCTAGGGCACCGTGAAATCGGCATCCGGAACGAGGATTCCGGGGCTGGCCCTGAGCCCCTGCGCCAGGCCCCGCAGCGGGGCGAAGACCGCAGAATCCGTGCCGGTCAGGAAGACCTGGGCGGGCAGCTCCACCAGGGCGGCGAACAGTGCCTCGCGCCTTGTTGCGTCCAGATGGGCGGCAACCTCGTCCAGCAGCAGCAGGGGGGCGAAGCCGCGGCTGGCGGCGATCAGCGCGGCGTGGGCCAACACCACCGCCACCAGCAGCGCCTTCTGTTCACCAGTGGAACAAAGCGCGGCCGGGATGCCCTTGGGCACGTGGATGAAGCCCAGCTCCGCCCGGTGCGGCCCCTGCAGCGTGGCGCCGGCGGCGGCGTCGCGCGGCCGGGCGGCGGCCCAGGTGGCGCGCCAGTGGTCTTCCACCGCCAGGGCGGGCTGCTGGTCCAGTGCCTGGGCCAGGGGGCAGGCCAGGTCCAGCCGCGCCGCCGGGAAGGCCCCGGTGAGGCCGCCGGCCAGGGTGGCGTTCAGCCGGCCGACCAGGCTGCGCCGGGCAGCGGCGGCGGCGACGCCGTGGCGGGCCATCTGGTCCTCCAGCCCGGCCAGCCAGGCCGGGTCGGCAAAGCTGGACCCGCGCGCCGCTGCGCGACCCTCATGCAGCAGGCGGTTGCGCTGGGCCATGGCCTGGTCGTAGGCAGCGACCTCCCGCGCGTGATGCGGCTCCAGCGCCCAGACCAGGCGATCCAGGAAGCGGCGGCGGTCGCTGGCGCCGTCCTGGAACAGCCGGTCCATCTGTGGCGTCAGCCACACGGCGGCGACGCGTTCGGCCAACTCGGCTTGGGATTTCAGCGGCACATTGTCCAGCCGGAACACCCGGCGTTCCAGCGGGCCGCCTTCCGGCGTGCCGGTGCCCAGCTGGAACTCCCCTTGTGGTGAGCGAAAGCGGCCGGCCACTGCCCAGGGCCGCGGCCCTTCCGGCGCGTGGCGGGCGAATTCGGCAGTGCGGGCGCCGCGCAGGCCGCGCCCGGGGCCGAGCAGGCTGATCGCCTCCAGCAGGTTGGTCTTGCCGACGCCGTTTTCGCCCATGATGACGTGCAGCCGGCCGTGCAGCGGCAGCGTGACGTCGGCATAGCTGCGGAAGTCCCGCAGCATCAGGCGGGCCAGGGACAGCGAGGGGGGCGGGGCAACAGGGTCGGACATCGGTCCGGCCCGCCTTAGAGCAATATCCGGCCTGATGGAATCATCAGAAGGGATTTCTTGCTCTAGTTTCAACAAGTTATAGAGGCCTATGCGCCCAACAAGGCGCATAGGGCCTTGGCACGGGCCGGGCAGGCCGGCGCCATGCCCCAGGCGGTCGGCTCAGGGCGCCAGGCGGCCGAGCTGGATCTCGTCCACCATCACGGGGGCGCGCCTCAGCAATTCGTTCAGCGTCTGGCGGCGCAGGTCCGCCCCGCGCTGCTGCCGCAGCAGCGCCACCAGTTCGGCGCGGACATCGGCAAAGGCGGCCGGCGCCGCGGCGCGGGTGCCGATCAGCTTGACCAGGTGCCAACCATCCGGGCTGCGGATCGGCTCGCTGATGGCGCCATCCTCCAGCCCCTTGGCCACGTCGCGCACCGCTGGCAGCAGCCGGTCCTCCCGCGTCCATTCCAGCTCGCCGCCGCGGGGCGCGGTGGTGCGATCCTCGGAATGGCGGCGGGCCAGGTCGGCAAAGTCGGCGCGGTTGCGGGCGGCGGTCAGCTGGGTCCGGTACTCCCGCATCCGGCGCAGCGCGGCCTCGCCGCCAGCGCCGGCCGGGGCGGCCAGGAAGATCTGCGCCAGGCGGTATTGGCGCGGCACCATGAACTGGGCGCGATTGGCCTCATATGTGGCCTGCAGCTCAGCCTCGGCGGGGTAGTCGGCCGGCAGGATGGTCAGGCTTTCCAGATAGGCCTCGGCCAGGGCTTCCTGCCTCGCCCGCTCCAGCCGGCGCGCCACCTCGGGCTGGCGCTCGGCCTGCGCCGCCTCGGCCTCCGCCGCCAGGCTCATGATCAACAGCCGGTTGCGGATGAAGCCGCCCAGGGCGCCATGGTCGCGGGTCAGCTGGCGGCGGGAATCGTCGGGCAACTCGGCCAGCAGGGCGCGCACCTGCTGGTCGGTCAGCGTCACCTCGCCACGGCGGGCCACGATGGCGCCTGCGGGCTCGGGCGCCGCGGATGATGGCGGTGGCGACTGGGCCAGGGCGGGCCCGGCCAGCAGCAGGGCCAGACCCAGCAGGCGATGGGCCAGGCGGCTCATCGGGCGGCGCAACGGCCCTGCCGCAGCTTGTCCTCCAGGTCCTGCACCAGGTTCTCCAG
This sequence comes from uncultured Rhodospirillales bacterium, assembly GCA_903835235.1. Lineage (GTDB taxonomy): Bacteria > Pseudomonadota > Alphaproteobacteria > Acetobacterales > Acetobacteraceae > CAIMOR01. Next base: position 35,729 of record CAILMF010000074.1, on the reverse strand, counting down.
CCTGACGCGGGACAGACCCAGCACCGGCTCCGCGCTGGCCAGCTGCAGCCAACGGAAGCCAGGGCTTTCATGCAGGGCCAGCACTTCCCTGCTGGCAGCCAGCAGCGCGCGATTCTGGTCGATGCAGGCCTTCAGCGCCGCATCGGCCTGGGCCGCCGCCTGCTGCGCAGCCTCCAACCGGGCATTGGCCTGCTGCATGCCGGCGGGGTCCACCACCACCCGCGGCCGCTGGGACTGGGCCTGGGCCTGGGCTTCGCGCAGGGCGGCACGCAGGCGGTCCAACTCCGCCTGGTTGGCGGGCGGGGCCGCGGCCGGGGTGGCCACGGGAACGGGCACAGGCACCGCGGCGACGCGGCTTTCCAGCCCGGCTACGCGTTCCTGCAAGGCAGCCACCTGGCGCTGCGCCTGGTCGCGCTGGGCCTGGGCCTGGGCCAGGTCAGCCTGCAGCTTGGACTGGCCATCCTGCGTCGCCCGCAGGTCGGCGGTGGCGCGGCGCAGCGCCTCGCGCAGGCGGGTCTCCTGCTCGCCCTGGGCCAGCGCACCGCCACTGGCGCCCAACAGCGCCAGCACCAGGGCCAGCGTGAAGCCGAACCAGCGCATCAGAACCTCCCGAGCAGGTCGACCTGCAGCACGTCGGCGCGGTAGGGCGCGCCACTGACCTCGCGCCCGCTCAGCCAGCGGCCACGCACCAGGGTGTTCCGCGCCACGCCGACGGTGCCGCCGAGGATGTAGCCCTGGCTGTTGGTGCCACCCAGGCGGAAGTCGCTGTCGTTGAAGGCGTCGATGACCGCGTCCGACTGGAGGTAGCGGTATTCGGCGAAGACGTTCCAGTCCCAGGCCTTGGCGATGTTCATCTCGCCGAAGCTGACCCGGGCCAGGTAGCCGGCGCCGCCGCCCTGGAAGCGGTTGCCGTTGGCGCCCAGGTTGTTCACCGGGCTGCGGCCGGCGATGCGGCGACGGTCATAGGCGGTGTTGTACAGCGCCGTGGCGTCCAGCCGGATGGTGTAGGGGCCGAAGCTGGTAATGTCGGCCCGGGCGTTGACATCGACCACGCGGAAGGCCGAGGCCAGGCCGTAGTATTGCAGGTTGGGCGAGGCGCTGCTGGTCAGCACGTTGTCGCGCAGCGCGTACATGGTGTTGCCGCCCTGGGTGAACAGCGGGCGCGTGTTGTCGGTGGAGCAGCTGTCCGAGGTGCCCGGCTGGAAGCAGGGCCGCGACATCTTGCCTTCCGAGTTGATGAAGGCGTGGTAGCCGGCGGCGAAGCGGGTGGCGACCTCCGGATGGGCGCGCCAATCCACGCCAAGCTGGGCGGCGCCGAGATAGGCGTCCCGGCTGCCATACTTGTTGGTGTTGGTGGTGCCGAAGTCGAAGGCGGTGTTGAACACCGGGAAGGCGCCGACGGTGCCGAACAGCGAGACATCCTGGCCGAGCGCGCGATGCCCCTGCGCCGCCACGCCGTCCATGTTCAGGTCCGGGTGATACAGCAGCGGGCTGGAGAAGAACGGGTTGGGGAAGCGGCCGGCATCCACGGTCACGCCCGGCAGCGGCTTCAGGTGGAAATAGGCGCGGTCGAGCCAGAGCGCGTATTTCGAGAAGTTGCCAGGGCTGCCCAGGGTCTGGTTGGTGGAGACCGGGCTGCTGTCGTTGCCGGTGCCGGCGCCGACGATCATGCTGATGCCATCCGAGATCGTGACCTCGATGCCGGTGCGTGCGCGCAGCCGGAAGCGGGTGCGATTGTCGGTAACATTGTTGAACGGCGCGTTGTTGGCGCCGTTGGTGTCGAAGCCCGTGCTGTTGTTGATGCCGTTGAAGTTGGGGAAGATCCCGGTGGCGTTGCCACGCGGGAAGAACACCCCCTCGCCGCGCATGCGCAGGTCGCCGAACAGGCGGATATGGTCGGTCAACTGGCCGATCCCCTGCGGCGCCGCGGTATCGCCGATGCGGGCCAGCGGGCGCGCCGGCGGCAGCCCACCCGTGCCGGCCAGGTCGCGGCGGACTTCCTCGGCAATCTGGCGCCGCACCGCCTCGGGCACGTAGGTCACGCGCACGGCGCCTTCCGGCGCCTCGGCCGCGGCCACGGGGGCCGGCACGGCGCCGCGTGGCGTGGCCGGGCGGGGTGCGGCCGGCCGGGCGCCGCCGGCCTCGCACTGCGCCTGGGCCATCAGTGCCTGGGCCTGGTCACGCGCCAGCACGCCGTTCTGCACCAGCAATTCGATCAGCCGGACCATGGTGGCGTCCTGCGCGCCGGTGCCTTGGGCCTGGGCCTGGGCTGGCACGCCGGCGGCGGCCAGGGCTGCGGCCAGCAGCACGGCGCCGCTGCGGCGGGTGCGATGTCGCGCCATGGTGGGTCTCCTCGTCGGAAAATCGGGGCTCCGCATCACGCTCAGCTCGCCCGGGCGTTGATGCGGAGGACGATGGGCTGCGGCATGTCTGCCGGTGGCGGCGCCACCTTCAGCCCGGTCAGGGTTTGTTGCAGGGCCTGGTCGCGCCCGGCATCTCCGGTGGTGCCGACCAGTTGGATTCGGGTGATCTCGCCACCGGCGCCAACCCACAGCCGCACCGGCACGCGCCAACTGCCACGGCGGGTGCGCTCGTCGCGTTGCAGCGCCGACTGCACGCTGGACTGGATGCCCGCGGCGTAGCCACCGAAGCGGCTGCCACCACCACCACCACCGCCCGGGCCACCCGGGCCGCCGATGGTGCCGTCTCCACCAGTGCCGAGCCCGAAGGCATTGGAAGTGCCGGGCGGGCCGGCGGGCAGGCCGAGTGCCTGGGGCGCCGGGCTGGGCGGCTTGGGCGCCTGCTGCGGCTCCACGCGCTCCATCGGCCGCTCGGGTTCACGCATGCGGGAGGGCTCGGGCTCCGGCGGCGGGTCTGCCTTGGGCGGCGGTGGGGGTGGGGGCGGCGGGGGCGGCGGCAGGGTCAGGCGGGTCACGGTATTGACCACCTGGCGTTGCTGCTGCTGCTTGCTGCCGGTCAGCAGCGTCCAGGCCAGGAAGCCCAGCGCGCCAAGCACCGCGATGGCCAGCAGCCACAGCAGCAACCGCCGCGAGCGCGACGGCTTGGCCTCAACTTCATCGCGCCAGTCTGCCACGGCCTTGGTCCCGTCGTGCCGCTAGTTCGCGACGACGCGCTGTGCCGCCAGCCCAATGGACTGGATGCCGACCCGGGCGCAGATATCCAGCACCGCCATGACCTTTTCGTACTGCACCGCGCGGTCGCCGCGCAGCACCACGGGCAGGTCCGCCTGGGTCGCCTTCAGGTCGCGCAGCCGCTGCTCCAGTTCCGCCAGGGAAAGCGGGACGGCGTCCAGCGAGACGATGCCATTGGCGCTGACGCTGACCACCTTGGTCCGCGGCACCGCCAGGCTGGCAGCGGAGCTGGCACGCGGCAGGTCCACCTTCATGCCCTGCACCGAAGCCGTGGTCATGATGATGAAGATCACCATCAGCACGTAGGCGAGGTCCAACATCGGGGTGATGTTGATGTCGTCGTACGGCTTGTCTTCGTCCTGGACCTTCGACATCTACTGGGCCGCCTGCGCCAGGGCATGGCCGTTCTGGCCCACCGGCGTGTGGCCGGTGGCGCCTTCGCCGATGCGGGTGATCAACTCGTCGGAGAAGGTGCGGGTATCCGCATTCACGTCCTTCATCCGGCCGAGCAGGTAGTTGTAGGCGAACAGCGCGGGGATCGCGACCGCCAGGCCGGCGACGGTGGCGGCCAGCGCGGCGGCGATGCCCGGGGCGATGGCGTTGACGTTGACATCGCCCGCAGCCGCAATGGCGGCAAAGGTGATCATGACGCCGACCACGGTGCCGAGCAGGCCGATGAACGGCCCGCCGGCGATGGCGATGGTCAGGATGACGATGCCCGAGGAGAGCCGCATGCCTTCGGCCGTCAGCTGGCTGTCGACCGCGGCGCGGATGGCGTCCAGCGAGGCGTGCGAGAGGTTGCCGGCGCGCTGGATGCCACCGCGGCTGAGCAGTTCCTCCAGCGCCACACGGTAGCTGCGGAACAGCGAGGAGTTGCGGAAGTGCTGCGCCGCCTGCGGCGTGCCGAGGTCGGTGATGCCGGCGAAGCCGGCCGCGCCGGCGCTGGCCAGGGACTGCCGCCAGGCCGCGCGGAAGCGCCGGTTGGCGCCCTGCAGCCTGTTGAGGAACAGCACCTTGGCGATGAACAGCCACCAGGTGATCGGCGCAATGAAGCCGAGGATGCCGATGACCACCCAGGCGTCGATGGTCAGGTTGCGGGCGATGATGCCGAGATAGCCGTGGCCGAAGGCGGAGGCTTCCTCGGCCACGTCGAAGCGCAGCAGGTCGGCACGCGGGCCTTCGCCGCGCAGCGCCACCGAGAAGCTGGCCGGCGGCCGCGCCGCCTTGCTGACCCGCAGGATGTCCATCAGGCCGACGAAGCCATCGGTCGCCGGGTCATCGGCGCCGCCGACATAGTCACCAACCGTGGCCGCGCCGGACATGGCCGGCAGCTGCACCGGCAGGGTGCCGCGCAGTTCGGCATCCACATACAGCGACATGCTGCTGCCGGAGGCCACCATGGCGATATGCCGCCAGGATTCGGCCGGAACCGCCGCACCCGGCGCGGTGCGCTGGGTGCCCTCGGCGGTGGTCACCTCCAGGTAGGGCACGCCGGCTTCCAGGCCCAGCGTGATCGCGTTGCCGGCTTCCTTCGCCTGGTAGAGCACGCCGCCCAGGGCGCCCTCGGCGCGGAACCACAGCGAGATGGTCAGCGGGCCGCCGGCCGACCAGGCCAGCACCGGCGAGGTGGGGATGCGGACCGCGGTGGTGCCGTCGAAGCGCTGGCCGAAGCCGACCAGGCCGTCGTCGCGCCGGGCGGTGCTTTCGGCGTGCACGGCATTGGCGGTGGAGTCGCGCGGGGCGACGCCGTCCTCGCCGAAGTTGTAGGCCAGCACGGTGTCGGCATCGAAGGTGGCGCGGGCATCGGCGGCCGGCGGCGCGTTGCGGTTGCCCCAGTACATATAGAAGGATGTGCCGGTGCCGCCCACGGTCAACGTCGGCACGTCCACCCAAACCAGCGCAACCTGGTCCATCAGGCTGTCATAGCGTTCCAGCTGGAAGCGCAGCGGCGTGCGGTCGTCATCGGCGACGAAGCGCAGGTCCGAGCCGTCTTCCTTGGCCGTGTTGAAGTTGAACACGCCCTGGTGCAGCCGAACGAGAACGCGGGTGCGACCGACCGACTGGGTCTCGCCGGCGGGCTGGCCCTGCTCGGCGCCACCGGCGACGATGCGCATGCGGTTGGACCAGGCGTCATCCCACCAGGCCTGCGCCGCGCCGGGCAGCGCGACGGCAAAGAGGGCGAGCAGCAGGGCGGCCCGAACGAGCCGCGACAGAGCAAAGCGCATGGTTCAGAAGTCTCCCCAGAGGCGGAACAGCAGCCGCATGCTGCCGGCGCGGCTGCCCGGCCCGTCGGTCATCACGGCGGCGCCGTCCACCGCGGCGTTCAGGTGGTCGTAGATCTTGGCCCGGGCGCCGAGGCCGGCGGAGCCCAGCGTGTAGCTGCGGGTCTGCTGCGGCAGCGACCGGTTCAGCGCGGCATAGCCGCCATCCAGAAAGCCGTGCAGCCGCATCTCGTTCATCGGCTTGCCGACCTGCCCGGCCAGCGACGGCGTGCGCAGCTCGGTCTGCACCGAGGCACCGCCATCGGCCAGGGCCGCGACTTCGTAATAGCCGCGCACGCTATCGAGGCCGCCCAGGGCGAATTGCTCGTTGGCGACCAGTGGATCGCGGGTGAACTGGCCGCTGGCCCGGCCCCAGAGCTGCCAGTCATGCGGCAGCCGCTGGGTCCGCGACATGTCCGCCCGCAGCACGACGAAGGAGGACGAGGCATCCGCGCGCTTGCGTTCAAACACCGCGTCGCTGGAACCCAGGCCGCGCACGCCGAAGATGCCGGTGAAGCCCAGCTCGGTGTCGGCATGCTCGCCGGCCCAGCTGGCCTGGTAGGCCGCGCTGATGGGGTAGTAGGTGATCGGGATTTCGGTGCGGTCGGCGCCCAGCGTCTGGCCCGGCAGACCCTCGCGGTAGGCCTTGCGGTCGATGCCCGCGACGAAGGTGTGGCTGAACCCGTTGCCGCCACCACCCAGCGGCACGATGCCGCGCATGCCCAAGGTGGTGCCGCGGCCGATGACATTGCCGCCGAAGGAGGCCAGGCTGCTGTCCGAATGGGTGAAGCTGGTGAGCACGGACACCGCGCTGCCCGGGACGCGCCACAGGTAGGACCCCAGCAGCACCATGGCGTCGCCGGTGCGTTGCGGCGCGGTCTGGAAGCCGGCGCTGATGCTGTCGCCGCGCTGCCACAGGTTTTCATACCGCACGGTGGCGCTGGTGCGCAGTTCCGTGGTGTTGCGGACCTGGCGGTTGTTCAGTTCCACACTGGCATGCAGCGGGATGCGATCCTCGACGCGGAGGTTCACATCCACCGTGCCGGGCTCGCTGCCCGGCACCAGTTCCGGGATCACGCGGCGATCCGCCTGGCGGTTCAGCGCGACGATGTCGCGTTGCACCGCGGGCATGTGCGGCACGCGGCCTTCAGCCAGGGCGGGGGCGCCTTCGCGCACCTGGCGCGGCGAATACCATTCGGCATTGACCACGCGCAGCCGGCCGACCGGGCGTTCCACCACGCGAAGCGTGATGATGCCGCCGTTCACCCGCTGCTGTGGCAGTTCCACAGATACCGTCGGGTAGCCCGCGCGGTTATAGGCTTCCTCAAGCGCCTCGCGTGCCTTCTCGACATCGGCGGCGGTGCGGCCGACACCAAGATGCGGCAGCACCACCTCCTCCACGGCAAGCGGTGTCAGCACCGTGTTGCCGAGGACGCGGATCTCCAGCACCGGGAAGCGCGGCCCCTGCTGCGCCTGCACCGAGGCGATCGGCCAGGCTGCGAGTGCGCCGGCCATCAGCACGGCCAGACGCTTCGCGCGGGCTTTGGTGCGGCAAGCCGCCAGGGTTGAATGTCGTGGAGAGGTCTTCACGGAGCGGTGAATGCCACGTCCGGCGCTTCGGCGCACCGCGTTGAACGTTAATGTTTGGTGGCAGCTATGTTGCGGTCCATCTGCCGCCGCGGCGTTGCTGGCGCCATGCCGGCCTGAACGCAAAACGGCCGCCCACAAGGGGCGGCCGTTCCGTTACGCCGGGCCCGCGAAGGACCCGGCGCGGATGCGTCAGCGCTTAGGCGCCGGCGCTGCAGAGGCCGCTCACCGGGCCGGTGCGCACGCGCAGCGGGCTGGTGGTGCCGGCCAGGAAGGTGCTGGTGATGGCCTGACGGGTGGCGGCCGGGACGGCGGAGAAGCCACCAGCCTTGATGATCGCGGCAACCGAGGCCGGCGAACGGTAGAACCAGTTCAGGAAGCCTTCGGTCGAGTTGCTCGCCGCGTTCACCAGCGCCTTGCGGGCGGCGTCGTTGGCGTAGCAGGTGTACACCATGAAGTTGGTGGTGCCCACGATCGGGTAGCCGCCCGTGATGCTGGCCGGGATCAGGCCGGCGGTGCCGGCGACGGCGCCCGACGGGTTGGCAACCCACTTGGACGGGTCGGCCTTGTCGGTCGACGTGACCGGCGGCAGCAGGGCGCCGAGGGCCAGCTGGGTCGAGGACGGGGTCGGCGCGATCCAGTTGCCGGCCGCGTTCTGCAGGAAGGCGGTGTTCACGCCGTACTGCGCGTAGGTCGGGTTGGCGGCGGTGACGAAGGGCATCACGTAGTCGGTCGAGAGGTAGCCGATCGCGCCGTTGGTGACGGTCTCGGTGAACTTCCTGGTCGCATCGGACACCAGACGGGTGCCGTTGCCGCCAATGCACTTGGCGACGCCTTCGCTGCCGCGGCCGCGCATCCAGGTGCCGCCGAAGATGGTGTTGACGGCGCCGGTGGCGGCGCAGTTGCCGGCCGTGCTGCCCGCAACGGTAATGCCGGTGTCGATGCCCGGGAAGCCCTGGCTGAAGCCAGCGCTCAGGTTGCTCTTGGTGGTGTTGAGCAGAACGGTCGCGGTCTGGAACTGGGCGCAGGCGGCGCGCAGGTGGCGGGTGAACAGGGCGGTGGTGCCGCTGGTCTCGTCACGCACCACAACCTTGATCGGCAGCGACCAGTCGGCCTCGGCCACCGGGTCGTTCGCAGCGCGCAGGGAGACGGCAACGCCGGTCGCCGGGTTGACGTTCAGCGCGGTGATGCGCGAATCGTTCCAGTTGGTGATTTCGCCGCTGAAGATCGCGCAGTAGGTCGCGGCATCCAGGCGCAGACCGCCACCGACACCACGGTTCTGCACGTTGAAGGAATAGTTGACCACATTGCCGTTACGGGCATTGCGGATCTGCTTGTAGACCGGGTTGTAGCCAATGGCCACGGCCGAGCCCATGGCCGGCAGCTGGATCATCGGGCCGTAGGAGGCCAGCGGGTTGGCGAACTGGGTCGCGCCCGACGGCGTCACGCCCGGGGCCACGATGGTCTGGCCGCTGGCCAGCGGGCTGGCGCCGGCAGCGGTGGTGGCGGTGGCGTTGTACACGGCGATCTGCGCCGCGGTCAGGGCGGCGTCGCTGGCGGCGATCGCCATCGTGCCGGCCGGCTGGCTGCCAGCAGCGGCGCTGTTGGTCAGCTGGTAGCGCGAGTCGGTGTAGAAGGCGCGCTGGCCGCCACCCGAACCCACCGAACCGTAGTTGATGCTGACGTCGGTGCGCACGCGGGCGGCGCAGCCGGTCGGCAGGGTGGTGGTGCCATCGGTCGGCAGACCGAAGCAGTTGAACAGCGAGCGATAGGTCGGGGCCGGGAGGCTGGCGCCACCGGCGTTCAGCTGAGTCGTAGCGCCGGAAGTGTTGGTGGTGTTGCTCTGCGCCTGAGCGGCGCCGGCAACCATCACCGCCACCGCGGCGATCAGGCCGGTACGAAGGGCGATCATGCTGTTGTCTCCTGGTAGGTGTTCTTGGGGAAGGTTCCCCGGTGCCCGGACTTTCTGCGCCACTGGCTTGTCAGGTCCGCTGGTGACCAGCCCAAGGGCCGAAAGACCGCGCAAACCAAAACCAAAATCGGGGCACGGCCTAATATCCATCTCAACCCAGGAGTACAAATGAAGGAAATCTTAAGTTAATTTGACGGCGGCGGCTTCGAGGGCAATTGCTCTTTTATGACTGCGCGTTTATGATTATTCTAAGCAGGCATATTAAAGAAAATGCGCCGATTCATCAACGGCAGCAATTGTGATAGTTTGAAATAAGTCTGTTTCATGAATATTTTAATGCATTTTTATTGCGAATCTCCGCGCCCGAGGAGCGATCTTTCCTTGGCACACACCCGCGTGTACAAGCTGCCGCCATGTCGCAATTCCGCGGAAATCAGGCCATGTCTGCCAGCCTTGGCGCAATCCTGGTTGCCCGCCGATGCCTGGCGCCAGAGGCCCTGGAGCGGGCAGAAAGATTACAGCAGGACGGCCACGACCGGCTCGATCGCATCCTCACCCGCCTTGGCCTGGTGACGGAACGGGCCCTGGCCGAAGCGCTGGCCGACCATGCCGGCCTGCCGATGGTGCAGACCACCGACCTGCCGCGGGAAGCGGTGCTGCCGGGTCAGCTCTCGCCCCGCTTCCTGCGCCACCACCGGCTGCTGCCGCTGGGCGTGGAGGGTGATTCGCTGCGGCTTGCCCTGGCCGACCCGCTGGATACCTGGCCCTCCCAGGCCGTCGCCTTCGCCACCGGCCTCACGCCCGCTCCCATGGTCGCCACCGGCGGCGATATCGAGGCCGCGCTGGACCGGCTGTACCGGGCAGAGCCGGCGCAGGCCGCGGCAACCGGCGGCGTCGCCGAAGCCGATGCCGAACGCCTGGCCGATGCCGCCTCGGACGCGCCGGTGGTGCGGATTGTCAATGCGCTGATCGCCCAGGCGGTGGAGCAGCGCGCCTCCGACATCCATCTGGAACCCACCGAGGACCAGCTGCGGGTGCGGCTGCGCGTGGATGGCGTGCTGCATGAGGTGGAGCCGCCGCCGGCGGCGCTGCGCACCGCCATCGTCTCGCGCATCAAGATCATGTCCAAGCTGGACATCGCCGAACGCCGCCTGGCGCAGGATGGCCGGCTGCGCTTCGCCGTGCGCGGCAAGGATGTGGATTTCCGCGTCTCCACCACGCCCGTCATATATGGTGAGAGCGTGGTGCTGCGCATTCTGGACCGCGGCAGCCTGGTGCTGGAATTCGACGCGCTGGGCTTCGATGCCGAAGTGATGCCGGAGTATCTTTCGGTGCTGCACCGGCCGCATGGCATCATGCTGGTGACCGGGCCGACCGGCAGCGGCAAGACCACCACACTCTATACTTCCCTGGTCGCGCTCAATAGCGCGGAGCGGAAGATCCTGACGGTCGAGGACCCGATCGAGTACCAGTTGCAGGGCATCAACCAGACCCAGATCAAGCCACAGATCGGCCTGACCTTCGGCGCCGCGCTGCGCAGCTTCCTGCGGCAGGACCCCGACATCATGATGGTCGGCGAAATCCGCGACCTGGAGACCGCGCAGATCGCGGTGCAGGCGGCGCTGACCGGGCACATGATCCTCTCCACCCTGCACACCAACGACGCCGCCAGCGCGGTGACGCGGCTGCTGGACATGGGGGTGGAGCCCTTCCTGCTGACCTCCACGCTGAATGCCGTGGTCGGCCAGCGCCTGGTGCGCCGGCTTTGCCCGCATTGCCGCCGGCCGCAGCGCCTGACCGCGGAGGCCGCCGAGGCACTGGACCTGCGCCGCATCGCCGAGGCCTGTGGGCGTGAGGCGGTGGTCTATGAGGCGGTGGGCTGCGCGCAGTGCAGCGGCGGGTATCGCGGCCGCAGCGCCATTCTGGAGCTGCTGCCGATGAGCGAGGAGATCGCCCGGCTGGTGCTGGCCCGCGCCGAGGCTCGGGCGATCAACGAGGCCGCGGTCGCGGCGGGCATGCGCAGCATGTACGAGGACGGCATGCGCAAGGCGTTGGCCGGCGTGACCACGCCGGACGAAGTGCTGCGCGTCACCCGGGACAGCTGAGGCGATGGCCAGCTTCAGGTATCGCGCGGTCGGCCCGGATGGCGCGCTGGCCAGCGGCGTGGTGGAAGGCGACGACCAGCCGCAGGCGCTGGACCGGCTGCGCGCCATGGGCCTGGTGCCGGTGGAAGCCGTGCCCGGCGATGCCGAGACCAAGCCCTGGTGGCAGCGCGACCTGAAGCTGGGCGGCGGGCCGGACAGCAAGGGGCTGGCGACGCTGGTGGAGGAAATGGCGGTGCTGCTGGATGCCGGCATGCCGCTGGACCGCGCCCTGGCCTCCCTGATGGTGGAGGCCGAGCACAAGGCGCTGCGCCCGGTGCTGGAGAAGGTGCTGGACAAGGTCCGCGCCGGCACGCCGCTGGGCCAGGCGATCACCGAATACCCCAAGGTATTCCCGCCCATCGCGGTGGCGCTGGTGGAAGCCGGCGAGGCCGCCGGCGCGTTGCAGGCCGCCTTGGCGCGGCTTGCCACCATGCTGCAACGGGCGGAGCAATTGCAGGAGCAGTTGCGCTCGGCACTGGTCTATCCGGTGCTGCTGGTGGTGGCGGCGGCGGGGTCGGTGACGATCCTGCTCGGCGTGGTGGTGCCGCAATTCGAGGCCTTCTTCGAGGATGGCCGCGTGGCGCTGCCGGCGGCGACGGAGGTGGTGCTGGCCGCCAGCCGGCTGCTGCGCGACCAGGGCGCGCTGCTGGCGCTGCTCGGGCTGGGCGTGGTGCTGGGGCTGCGCCACCTGGCGGGCACGCCGGGGGGGCGGCTGTGGCTGGACCAGCGGCTGCTGCGGGCGCCGATGCTGGGCGCGCTGCTGGCCAAGGTGGAAACCGCGCGCTTCGCCCGCACCCTTGGCACGCTGCTGGAAAGCGGCGTGGCGCTGACCGAGGGGCTGGCGATTGCCACCCGCACCTTCGGCAACCAGGTGATGGCGGCGGCCGTGGGCGGCGTGGCCAACCAGCTGAAGCAGGGCCAGGGCCTGGCGCGGCCGCTGGAGGCCACCGGCCTGCTGCCGCCCATTGCGGTGACCTTCCTGCGCACCGGCGAGGAGACCGGAAGGCTCGGCGACATGCTGGGCCGGCTGGCCGACACGCTGGACCGCGACATCCAGAAATCCACCCAGCGGCTGATGGCGCTGCTGGTTCCCGTCATCACCATTGTGCTGGGCCTGGTGGTCGCCGTCATCGTCGGCGCGATCCTGACCGCGATGCTCAGCCTCAACGAATTGGCCGCCTGACCCATGCCCATCCTTGCGCGCTTCCGCCTCCGCCCCCTGCCTCGCCGCCAGGCCGGCTTCACGCTGCTGGAACTGCTGGTGGTGCTGACCATCCTCGGCCTGCTCGGCGCCATCGCGGTGCCGCAGGTGATGCGCTACCTCGGAACCTCGCGCAGCCAGACCGCGCGGGTGCAGATCCAGGCGCTGATGTCCAGCCTGGACCTGTACCGGCTGGATGCCGGCCGCTACCCGACCGAGCAGGAAGGGCTGCGGGCGCTGGTGGAACGCCCGGCCACCGTCAACAACTGGAACGGCCCTTATCTCAGCCGCCGCAACGGGTTGCAGGACCCCTGGGGCAATCCCTATGGCTTCCGCTCGCCGGGGCGCAATGGCCCGGTGGATGTCTTCACCCTGGGGTCGGACCGGGCGGAAGGAGGGACAGGTGAGGCGCAGGATGTCGGCAGCTGGCAATAGCGCCAGGGCCGGCGAGGCCGGCTTCACGCTGATCGAGCTGATGGCGGTGCTGGTGGTGGCGGGGCTGCTGGGCGGCCTGGCCATGCCGGTCTTCGCCGCGGCCTCGGACGCGCTTCGGTTGCAGACCAGCGCGCGGGCGCTGGCGGCCGACCTGCGCGCCGCGCGTGGCGCCGCGCTGCTGAGCGGCGTTGCGGTCTCGGTGCTGCTGGACCCTGAGGCGCGCGGCTATCGGCTGGCCGGCGGCGGCGCGCCGGTGACGCTGCCGGATGGCGTGGCGCTGCGCTTCACCCCCGGGCCACTCGCCGCCGGGCCGCTGCGGCTGGACTTCCTGCCGGATGGTTCGGCCAGCGGCGGCGACGTGGTGCTGGCCGGACCGCGCGAGGCGGCGCTGGTGGCGGTGGCGCCGATGACCGGCGCCATCGTGCTCGGGCGGGTGCGCTAGATCATGCAGCGTTCGCGCTCGCTCAAGCATCCGGCTCCAGCGGCCTTGTCTGGTCGCGGGATGCAGCGTCTTCGGCGCTTCCGCCTCGACGCATCCCGCGCTGGCAAGGCGGCGCGGGGCTTCAGCCTGATCGAGGTTGTGGTGGCGCTGCTGCTGGGCGCCGGCAGCATCGGTGCACTGCTGTCGGTGTTCAGCGATGCCGATGGCCAGGCCGACCGCGCCGCGCGCAGCCGGATGGCCTGGCTGCAGGCGCAGTCCGCCATGGATGCGGCACTGGCCGGCCCGCTGAGCCCGGGCTGGCGGTTGCAGGGGCTGGGGCCAGCGTTGGCCTGGCGGGCCGAGGTGAGCACGGCGGACGACGCCAGCCCACCGCTGCGCCTGGTGCAGGTGGCAGTCTGGGCGTTGGGCACCGAAGGCCCGGTGGGGGAACCGCTGGCCCGGTTGCAGACCCTGCGCATTGCCCCGGGGGACCGCGATGCCGAGCGTTGAGCCCACGCGCGAAGCCGGCCTGGCGCTGCTGGAATTGCTGGTGGCACTGACCCTCAGCGGGCTGCTGTTCGGCATGATGCACGAAGGCTTCACCCTGGGTCGGCGCGTTTGGGAAGGCGCCACCACTCGCGGCGGCGCCCGGCTGGAAGCGGTGGAAGCGGCGCAGGGCTTGCTGCGGCGGCAGTTGCGCATGGCCTGGCCGGCGGCCGCCAATGGGCTGGTGCCGTTCCAGGGCGGGCCGGCCGGGCTGGACTTTGTCGCGCCGCCGCCGGCGCTGCTGGGCCAGGGCATCCGCAGCCGGGCCAGCCTGGGCCTGGCGCGCAACGGCGACCTGGTGATGAGCTGGTTGCCCGAGACCGACCGCCGGCTGGCCGCGGTGCCGCAACGGGCGGTGCTGCTGGGCGGTGTGGCGGCGATGGACCTGGGCTATTTCGGCATCCAGGACGGCGACGACATGCCACGCTGGCATCCCACCTGGCGCAACCAGGCGCGTCAGCCGCGGCTGGTGCGGGTCAGGCTGGCCTTCCCGCCCGGCGACCCCAGGGCCTGGCCGGAATTGCTGGTGGCACCGATGATCGATACCGACGGCGAATGCCTGCCGGCACCCGACGACCTGCGCTGCGCGGGGCGCTGATGAGCGACCTGGCAGCATCGCCGGCGATGGGCGCCGCGCTGGACCGGCTGACGGCGCTGTGGCGCTGGTGGACGGCGGAGTTGGCGGGCATGCTGCCGGCCGCGCTGCGGCGGCAGATGCTGGCCGCACCGCCGGTGGTGCTGGCCACGCCAACCCCCGGGGGCTTCCGCTTCGACCGGCTGCATCGCGGCGAGCTCCGCGCCCTGGCGCAGCCGGAGCCCGACCTGCCGGTTTGGCTGGTGCTGCCGCGCTCGGCGCTGCTGGTGAAGCGCCTGGACTGGCCGCTGCTGCCCATGGCCGACCTGCGCCGCAGCCTGGCGCTTGACCTGGACCGCCAGACCCCCTTCCCGGCCGAGGCCCTGCGCTTCGACCTGGCGGTGGTCTCGCGGGACGCCGCAGCGGGGCGCCTTACCTTGGACCTGGCGGTCACGCCCGAGCAGCGGGTGGCCCCCATGCTGGCGGAGTTGTCGGCGCGGCATGGCGTGCAGGCCGCGCGCGTCGTCGGTGGTGGCCCCGCCTCCGCACCGGCGCGCTTCGGCTTCACCGCGGCGGTCGAAACGAGCCAGCCTGCCGGACGCCTTGCAACCCTTCTGCCGCGGCTGCGACGCACCCGGTTGCTGCTGCTCTGCCTGGTCCTCGGGCTGATGAACCTGGCGCTGTGGTCAGGCGCGGAGGAACGCCGCCTGGACGGGCTGGACCAGGCGGTGCGGGAGGCCCGCACCCGCGCCAACAGCAGCGCCAATCTGCGGCGCCAGCTGGAGGAGCGCCGCGGCTTCATCGACCGGCTGACCGGCGGGGCGCAGTCCGCCTCGCTGCTGGTGGTGCTGGACGAACTGACGCGGCTGCTGCCGGACGACGCCTGGCTGGACAGCGTCGAACTCCGGGGCGACGCGCTGCACCTGGTCGGCCACGCCATCTCGGCCGCGGCGCTGGTGGGGCCGCTGGAGCAATCGCCGCTGTTCACGGAGGCGGTGTTCCGTTCCCCCGTGGTGCCGGACCGCGCCAGCGGGCGCGAGCGCTTCGAACTGGCCCTGACCCTGCGGCGGCCGGCATGAGCGACGAAGCACTTCGACTGGCCGGCGCGGCCCTGCCACCGGTGGCCGAGGAAGCCCCGGCTTACAGCACGGATTTGCCGGCGGGCGTGCCGGCCAGCTGCGGCCGTCGCCGGGCCCTGGCGCTGCTGCTGCTGGTGGCGATGCTGGGCTTCGCCTGGCTCGCCGTGGTCGGCCCCGTGGTGGACGACCTGCTGGAGCGCCATGAGCGGGAAACCCGGCAGCTGGCGCTGCTGCAACGGCTGGAACCGCTGCGGGCCGAAGCCCCGATGCTGCGCCGCCAGCTGGACGCGCTGGACGCCGAACTGGCCGGCCCGGAGCTGCTGCTGCGGGCCGCCAGCGCCAACCAGGCCGGCGCCCTGTTGCAGACCATGGTCCGCCGGCTGCTGGATGCCGAAGGGTTGGCGGCCGACCAATTCCAGGCGCTGGGCGCGCAGCCCGAAGGCGCGCTGACCCGCGTGGCCGTGCGTATCGAGCTGCACTCGACGCTGGAGCAATTGCATGCGCTGCTGCGGGCCGTGGCGGCGCATCGGCCGCTGCTTTCGGTGGGCGACGCCCTGGTCGCGGCCCGCCGTGGCGACGGCGCGGCGGCAGCGGCGCCGTTGACGCTGCGGCTGGACATCCGCGCCTTGAGCCGGGTGGTGCCTGGCGATGGCTGAGCCCCGCAACAGCCGCGACGAACGCGCCCTGGCAACCCTGCTGCTGCTGCTGGCCCTGCTGGCCGCGTGGCAGCTGGCCCGGGATGAGACACCGGACCTGCCTGCCTCCCTGGCGATGCCGCTGCAACGGCCGGCGCCGCGCGGCGCGGGCGAACCCGCCGGCGAGTTTGCCGAGATTCTTGAGCGGCCCATCTTCAACCGGGACCGCGGCCAGGCCCGTCAGAACACCACCGCCGCGAAAGCCGTCGCCGCGCCCGAGCCGGACACGACGACGGCGACGACGCTCGAAGGCTGGACCCTGATCGGCATGACCAGCCAGGGGGAACGCGTCGTCGCCCTGGTGCGCGAAGGACCCGGCGGTGCCACCCGGACCGTCCGCAGCGGCGACACGATCGGTGGGTGGACGGTCCTCGGCAGCCGGGGCCGGCGGGTGATGCTGCTGCAACGGGATGACGACCTGGCCGAACTCAGCATCGCCGCCCCAGCCTCAACCTCTTCGACTAGCTCGGAAGCCAAATGACCTTGCACCATCGCCTGCCCGCGGCCATCGGTATTGTCCTGATCCTGTCGGGTTGCGCGGAAGGCCCGTTTGCCGGCCTCAAGCCCACAACGCAGCCGGCGCAGGTGGAACGGGCGGCGACCTTGCCGGGCGTTGCCGGCGCAGTGGGCGGCGGCGCGGCATTGGCCACGCCGGCGCAGGCCGCGGCCACCGCACCGCCGCGCACCCCGCTTGGCAGCCGCATCTTCCGCGGCACCGGTCTGCCGGCCGGCCAGGGCCTGGCACCGCCGGGGGTGCAGGCGGCCAGCGGCGAGGAAGTGACGCTCAGCTTCAATGCCGCCGAGATTCCCGAGGTCGCCCGGGTGATCCTGGGCGACACGCTGGGGCTGAACTACGCGGTGGATGCCGCCGTGACCGGGCAGCTGACGCTGGAAACCAGCCAGCCGGTGCCGCGCAGCGCCGTGCTCGGCATCTTCGAGGCGGCGTTGCGACCGCAGGGCTTCGCGGTCTCGGTGCAGCCGGGCGGGTTGCACCTGGTGGTGCCGCTGCCCACGGCGCAACGCGGCGGCCTGGCCCGCGCCGGCCGAGGCTATGGCACCGAGGTGGTGGCGCCGCGCTACATCGGCGCCGCGGCGCTGAAGCGGCTGCTGGAGCCGCTGCTGCCGGAAGGCCAGGTCGCCCAGCTGGATGCCGCGCGCAACCTGCTGCTGGTGACCGGCACGGCGCCGGAGCGCCAATCGGTGCGGGAGACCGTGGCGCAGTTCGACGTCGACTGGATGCGCGGCATGTCCTTCGGCCTGTTCAGCCTGAAGCAGGTGCAGGCCCGGCGGATGGTCGAGGACCTGCGCGAGATGCTGGGCGGCGAGGGCGGCAACCTGAACGGCCTGGTCAGGCTGGTGCCGCTGGAACGGCTGAACGCGGTGCTCGCCGTTTCGGCCCAGCCGGCCTACCTGGAACAGGTGCAGACCTGGGTGGCCCGGCTGGACCGCGAGGGCGACGCCGATGAGCGGCGGGTCTTCGTCTACAAGGTGCAGAATGGCCGCGCCGGCGACCTCTCGCGGACCTTGTCGCGCGCCTTCGGCATTGCCGGTGCCGAGGCCGGCGGCAACCGCGGCGCGCTCGGTGCCGGGCTGGGTGCCGGCCAGGGCGCCAGTGCCTTCGGTGCCGGCGCTGCCGCCTCGGGCGGCTTCGGCATGAACAGCCAGGGCGGCGCCGGCGGCCAGGGTGGCGGCCAGGGCGGCGGCGGTGGCTTCCCGTCGCTGCCGGGGCAGGCCGCCACCGGCGGCGCGGCGCTGGGCGGCGCCGGGCGCAACGACGATGCCGGTGGCCTCTTCGGCTCGACGCAGCAGGGCGGTGGCGCGGGGCTGATCGGCGGCTCCGCCGGGCTGACGGTGACGGCGGACGAGGTCAACAACGCCCTGGTCGTGGTGGGCACCGGCCGGCAATTCGAACTGGTCGAGGCAGCGCTGCGCCGATTGGACATCCAGCCGGTGCAGGTACTGATCGAGGCCGCGGTCACCGAGGTGACGCTGACCCACGACCTGCGCTTCGGCCTGCAATGGGCCTTGCGCAGCGGCAACGCCAACGGGCTGTTGAACCAGAGCACCAACAACCCGCTGGGCGGGGTCACCAGCCCGGGCACCGGCGGGCGCATCTCGTCCTCGGTGCTGGACCTGGCGGTGCCGATCCCGACCGTGCCGGGCTTCTCCTTTGCCTACAGCGCCCCCAACATCAGCGTGGTGCTGGATGCGCTGGACCAGATCACCAAGGTCAACGTGCTGTCCTCGCCGCAGGTGATGGTGCTGAACAACCAGACCGCGGCCTTGCAGGTGGGCAACCAGGTGCCGGTCACGGTGGGCACGGCGCAGTCCACGCTGACCAGCGGCAGCCCCATCGTCTCCCAGCTGCAATACCGCGACACCGGCATCATCCTGCAGGTCACGCCGCGGGTGAACGAAAGCGGGCTGGTGCTGATGGACATCCAGCAGGAAGTCAGCTCGGTGGTGAACTCGCTGACCGCGACCACGTCGCAGGTGCAGTCGCCCACTTTCCAGCAGCGCCGCCTGGTCAGCACCGTGGCGGTGCAGGACGGCCAGACCATCGCGCTGGGCGGGCTGATCCGCGATTCCACGGAAAACAGCCGCGGCGGCATCCCGGTGCTGAGCGCGCTGCCCTGGGTCGGGGCGCTGTTCGGCAACTTCGCCAACACCGTGCAGCGCACCGAATTGCTGGTGCTGCTGACGCCACGGGTGGTGCGCAGCCCGGGCGAGGCGCAGCAGGCGACCGACGAGTTGCGCGCGCGCTTCCGCGACCTGCGGCCGCTGATCGTGACCCCGCAAGGCACCACCAACAGGGGCCGCGCCCTGCGGTGACGCGGCGGGCCGGGGCGCGGCATCCGGCCGGACCGCGCAGCGGCCAGCGCGGGCTGGCGCTGCTGGCCGTCATCTGGGCGGTCGGCCTGCTGGCGGTGATGGCGATGGACGTGCTGCTGGCGGCCCGACGCGAATCGCGCCAGCGGATTGAGATGGGCGAACATGCCCGCCTGGAAGCCGCCGCCCAGGCGGGCCTGGCGCTGGCAGTGCGGGCGCTGCTGCAAACCCCGCCGGGCGATGCCGCCGGCCCGCACAGCTTCGATGGCAGCCGCATCTTCGTGCAGGTGGAACCGGAAGCCGGCAAGGTCGACCTCAACCGCGCCGCGCCGGAATTGCTTCAGGCGGTATTCGAGGCCGCTGGGCAGCCACGCCCCCAGGCGCGGGCCTGGGCCGCGCTGATCACGGATTGGCGGGACAATGACCAGTCGCCCGAAGCGGGCGGCGGCATGGAGGTGGCGGAGTATCGGCGCCAGGGCCGCACCGTGTTGCCGCGCGACGCCGAGTTCCAGTCCGTACGGGAATTGCTGGAACTGCCGGGCATGACGCCGGAGTTGCTTGACCTGGTGGCGACGGGGCTGACCGTGCATGGCCTGGCGGTGGAACCGGAGTTCCGGCTGGCGCCGCCCCTGGTGCGGGCGGCGATGCTGGCCGCCCGCCGGCGCTCCGGCACGCCGGCGGAACCACCGGCCGGGCAGCCGCCGGCCGGCGCCAGGCGCGCCGGCCTGGCCGGCCAGGCCTTCACCCTGCGGATAGAGGCGCAGCGACCCTCCGGCCGGGTGGCGCATGTGGCCGTGGTCCGGCTGACCGGCCATCGACGCGCGCCCTATTGGGTGCAGGACTGGCGCTGAGGGCCGGAGCGCGCCGAAACCCGGGTGGCGCGCTGCTGGCGGAGCCGCCGATCACACGCTACGCGCCGGGCACGCCGAACAGCCAGAGCAGCCAGATCGCGGCGGCCAACCAGGTGCCGAAGGCGATGGGCTCGTCCGACCGATGCCCACCGCCGCCTAGAGCAATATCCGTTCTGATGGAATCATCAGAACGGATATTGCTCTGCAACCTATTGAAGCTACAGCACGAAATCCGCTCACGCTGATTCAGCGTGAGCGGATAGTGCTGTAATCGACGCATCAGCACCTCGGCCAGGCCAAGCACGGCGGCGCCGAACATGATGGCGGGCAGGGCCGGCCAGCCCAGCCACGCGCCGCCGGCAGCGAGCAGCTTGGCATCGCCGCCGCCCAACCCTTCCCGCCCGCGCAGCGCCCGGTAGCCGGCGGCCAACAAGGTAAAGGCCAGCCAGCCCAGCCCGGCGCCAGCCAGGTGCGCGGGCAGCGCTTCGGTGTCCAACACGGCCGTCGCGGCCAGGCCCAGGGCCAGCAGCGGCAGGGTCAGCACGTCCGGCAGCAGGAAGGCGCGGCGGTCGATCAGGGCCAGCGCCAGCAGCGCCCAGCCCAGCAGGCAGGACCATGGCACAACCGCGGCCGGCACCAGCATCACCGCCGCGGCGGCAATCCCCAGCGCGGCCAGTTCCATGCCGGGATAGAAGGCGCCGATGGCCGCGCCGCAATGCCGGCAGCGACCGCGCAGCAGCAGCCAGCTCAGCAGCGGCACCATGTCCCATGCGGCCAGCGGATGGTGGCAATGCGGGCAGGCCGAGCGGGCGGCGACCACCGGTTGCCCCTCGGGCAGGCGCAGCACCAGGGTGCCGAGAAAGCTGCCGATCGCGGGCGCGGCTACCAACATCATGACCAAGGCAGTGTCCGGCATGGTCCGGTTGATACCGCGCTTCGGGGCCTGGCCCCACCCGGCGGCGGCCTTTCTCATGACATCGGCGTGAAATCACTCTTTCCGGGCCGTCCTGAGGTGGAAGCGTCGCACAAAACAACGTGAAGAACGCCTGGGCTAAATTTTGACGGGCCGTTAATGACTTCCAAGCTGCAATTCTCGGCACCCCGCCACCGCACCGGTCTCGTGGCCTCGGTCAGCGGCCTTGCGCTGCTGACCGCCATGATGGGACCCGCCGCCGCGCAATCGCCGGTGTTTGCCCGCCGTGGCGCCGACCCGGGCGTGGCCGCCGCACGCGCGGCCCAGGCCGCCGGGGTGGATGCCGCCCGCGCCGCCACCAGCACCAACAATGCCGTCAGCAGTTTCGCCCGCGCCGCCCAGGCCAGTGCCGCCGCCAGCGCCGTGCAGGCGGCGGCCAGGGCCGCGGCGAATGCCAGCGCCGGCGGCGTGCCGAACGGCCTGGCGCCGGGCGGCCTGGTGCCGGTGACCGGCGATGCGTCGCTGTGGATCGGCGCCGGCGTGCCGGTGCAGACCACCGCGGCGGACGCCTCGCGCGTGAACGTGACGGTGCAGCAGATCCAGCAGCGCGCCGTGCTGACCTGGTCCAGCTTCAATGTCGGCCAGCAGACCACGCTGAATTTCGACCAGAGCGCCGGCGGCACCAATGCGCGCAACTGGTCCGTGCTGAACCGGGTGGAAGACCCCAGCCTGGCGCCCAGCCGCGTGCTCGGCAGCATCAAGGCCCAGGGCGCGGTCTACGTCATCAACCGCAACGGCATCGTCTTCGAGGGCAGTTCCCAGGTCAATGTCGGCACGCTGATCGCCTCGGCGCTGGATGTCGGCAGTTGGGGCGAGGCGCGCGACGTGCGCAACGCCAAGTATCTCGCGGGCATCCTCAACCGCGACGCCAGCGCCGGCAACATGGTGCCGACCTTCTCGCTGGATGATCTCTCGGTGCTGGGCACCACCGGGGCGCCACGCCGCGTGGCGGTGGACGTGCTG
The DNA here is from genome assembly GCA_903835235.1 of uncultured Rhodospirillales bacterium. GTDB lineage: Bacteria > Pseudomonadota > Alphaproteobacteria > Acetobacterales > Acetobacteraceae > CAIMOR01. The sequence continues at coordinate 14,106 of CAILMF010000074.1, read as the reverse complement.
GCCGGCGCGCAGCTGACCGCGAGCGACAGCGGCCAGGTCATCCTGGCGGCCCCCCAGGTGGTCAATCGCGGCAGCATCACCACGCCGGCGGGCCAGACCATCCTGGCGGCCGGCCTCGGCCTTCGGCTGGACCCCGCGCTGGCCAATACGCCGACCAGCCCCAATATCGGCCTGATGGTCGAATCGCTGCGCCGCGGCCCGACGGACGACGTCCGCTTCGACAGCCTCGCCAACGAGGCGCGCAACGAGGGCATCGTCAGCGCCAGCCGTGGCAACATCACCCTGGCCGGCACCAATGTCAGCAACCTCGGCGTGCTGACGGCAACCACCGGCAACGACCGCAACGGCTCCATCATCCTGACAGCGCGCGACATCGGTGGCGCGGTCAATCTCGGTTCGGCCGATGCCGCGCTGTACCGCCTCGGCACCGTCACGCTGGGCCAGGGCAGCCTGGCGACGGTGGGGGGCGAGACCGCCAGCGACCAGCCGGTCTATGACAATTCCGCAACCTTCAAGCAGAGCAGCCTGGCCCTGACCGGCGCCGCCGTGCTGCTCGGCCGCGACGCGCTGGTCTATGCGCCGGCGGGGTCGCTGCGCATCTCCGGCGACATCACCGACCGCGGCCTGTTCCCGGACAGCGTGGCGCGGGCGGGCCGGTTGCAGGTGGTCTCGCTGGACGCTGGCGCCACCATCGACCTGGCCGGCCTCAAGGATGTCCAGGTTCCCATCGCGCGCAATTTCATCAAGGTCGAGGCGCGCAGTGCCGAGTTGCAGGACTCGCCGCTGCAACGCGCGGGGCTGCTGTACCAGATGGCGCAGCGCGCCGAGAGCGTGACGGTCGACATCCGCACCGGCACGCCGCTGCTGTCCTGGCAGGCGGCCGCCGCGCTGATCGCGCGCAGCGTGGCCGAGCGCCAGGCGGTGGGCGGCAAGCTGGACGTGGTGGCCGAGCGCGTGTTCACCGCGCAGGGCTCGCTGATCGACGTCTCCGGCGGCTACCTGACCTATGTCGGCGGGCTGCGGCCGCAGACCACCCGGCTGCAGGGCGCGGACGGCAAGATCTACGACATCGGCAGCGCCCCCGCCGACCTGACCTACACGGCACTGGCGTCGCAGTTCACCACCACCCAGTCGCGCTGGGGCATCAACCGGCTGTTCACCTCGGGCCTGCGCGGCGTCGGCTCGGTCTATGAAGCCGGCTATGTCGAAGGGCTGGATGCCGGCGCTGTCAGCATCGCCGGCCGCTGGTATGGCGATGGCGTGGTGCAGGGCGGTGTCACCATCGGCACGCGCCAGGCGCTGGCCAGCGCCGCCAATGACGGCAACGCGCTGACTTCCAGCGACATGCCCTTCGGCGGCTCGGTCAACTTCCTCGGCAATGGGCTGGACCGCTCGGGCGCCGTGCTGGCGCGCACCACCACCACCGGCATCGGCGCGCTGGTCAACCCGACCCTGGTCGACACCGTGACCGTGCCGCTGCCGACCGACCTGGCGTCGCAGCTGGTGCTGGACCCCGCCACGCCGGCCAGCGCGGATACGCGCTACGTGCTGAGCAGCGGCGCCCTGCCGGCGACGCGCTTCGACAGCCAGATCTCCACCCGCAACCTGACCAATCGTGGCTTCGCCAGCATCACCATCGCCGCCGATGGCAAGCTGAGCGTGCCGCAGGGCGTGACCGTGCAGCTGGCGGCCGGCGGCAGCTTCAGCGCCAATGTCGGCAGCGCCGAAATCGCCGGCAGCATCCTGGTGCCCGGCGGCAGCATCGCCATCACCGCCAATGCCGGCGACCGCATCGCCCCGGTGGCCGAGAGCCTGCACCTGGCGCCGACCACCTGGAGCGTGGTCGATGCCGCGCCGACGACGCCGGGGGACGGCCGCATCACCATCGCGTCGGGGGCGGTGCTCTCCACCGCCGGGCGCTGGTCCAATGACTGGTTGGCGCCGCAGCTGGGCGCGGCCTTCGGCGGCAGCGGGCAGATCAACGGCGGCAGCATCAGCCTGGCAACGCGCTGGACACCGGTCAGCGGCAGCAGCGCCATTCCCGCCGGCGCCACGGTGGATGCCGCGACAACGCCGGTGCTGGGCCACGACATCGTGCTCGGCCAGAGCGCGGTGCTTGACGTTTCGGGTGGCGGCTTCCTCGCGCCCAATACCGGGGCGATGACCACGGGCAAGGGCGGCCAGCTCAGCCTGGCGACCTATGCCGGCCGCAGCACCAGCCCCACCGGTGGCCTGGGTGACCCGACCGGGTCCGGCCTGCCGCTGGTGGGCGTCGGCCAGGCGGGGGTCCGGATCGCCGGCGACGCCGCGAGCATCCGGGACGACGGCGCGGTGCTGCGCGGCTTCGGCACCGCCGGCCCGGGCCGTGGCGCCAGCAATGGCGCAGGCGGCATCATCAGCCTGACCACCCCCAGCATCGTCATCGGTCGCGAGCCGACGGCAGCCGAGGCGGAGTACGGCGCCTTCCGCGCCGACCCGACCCTGCTGGCGCAGGCCGGCTTCGGCGATATCCGGCTGACCGCGACAACGGCCGGCGGCCTGCCCTTCCTCGGCCTGCCCGCCGGCAGCATCAGCATCGCCCCGGGCAGCGTCGTTGCCCCGGTGGCCGCGCAATGGCTGGTCAGGCCGCAGGCACCGTTGCAGGCCAGCGGTGCCCCGGCTGCGGCCTTCGGCAGCGCGGCCACCCTGGCCGCCCCGGACCGCGCGGCGACGCGGCTGACGCTGACCGCGCAGAACGCCTTGGAGCTGGGCGGCCCGACCACCGAGCTGCGGGCAGACCCCGGCGGCGCGCGCAGCGATACAGCGGCCCTGGTCAGCCTGACCGCGGCGCGCGGCATGCTGGTGGAGGGCACCATCAGCGCCCCCGCCGGGCAGATCCGCATCACCGGCAATGGCAATACCTCGGCCTATACCACGCCAACCGACCAGTCGCCGGTGCGCGAGTTCGACGGCACCACCTATGGCGCCGGCGAAGGCACCTGGGTCGCCGGCACCGCGCGGCTGCTGGCGCCTGGCGTGGCGCAGCAGGTGCTCTCCAGCGCGGGGCTGACCGCGGGTGGCGTCCGCGCCGGCGGAACCGTCACGCTCAGTGAAAGCCGTGGCACCCTGGTGGTGGAAGCCGGCGCGCTGATCGACGTCTCCGGCGTGTCCGGGCGGACCGATACGCTGCTGGTCGGCGGCAGGACACCGGCCGCTGGCCGTCGCGGCAGCCTTGCCCTGGCCAGCGATGCCGGCAGCATCAGCCTCAACGGCGCACGCGGATTGTTCCTGGACGGAACGCTGCAGGCCATGGCCGGCGGCCCGGGCGCCAAGGGCGGCAACCTGACCATCACCGGCCCCAGCCCGCAGCCCTATCAGAGCGGCATCAGCCAGCTGAGCTCGGTGCCCAACGGGCTCACCGGCACGCTCGGCATCATGGTGGTGGCCGATGCGGTGACGCTGCCCGATGGCGCCAGCCGCGCCGCCGGCGCCGACCCCACATTGGTGCGGCAGGCGGATGGCTCCTGGCGCGGCGACTACACCGACCGCGCCTGGCTTTCCGCCAGCCGGATCGAGGGCAGCGGGATCGACCGGCTGACGCTGTTCAGTGCCGGCCAGCCGATCACCCTGGTCGGCCAGGTGGCGCTCAACGTGCCGCGCATGGTGCAACTTGACGCCGCGACCATCGCCGCCGCGCCCGGACGGGATGGCAATGCGCCGAATGCGCGCATCAGCACCGCCTACCTGGCGCTGAACGGCCAGGCCAGCGGCACGGCGGTGCCGTTGAGCGGCGCTGCGCTGGCCGGCTCGATGACGCTGTCGGGCACCGCGGTCGACGTATTCGGCGGGGTGACGCTGGATGGCGCGGCGCAGACCACGCTGGCCAGCGGCGGCGACCTCCGCCTGGTCGGCACGCAATACATCGCCAATGCCTATGGCCAGGTGCAGGGCGCGCTGCGCAGCGCCGGCAACCTGACGCTGCAGGCCGGGCAGGTCTATACCAGCACCGCCAGCACCTTCACGGTGACCGCCGAGAACACGCTGACGATCCAGGGTCTCGGCGGCGCGACACCGCAGGCGCCCTTGTCGGCGGCCTCCACGCTGACCCTGGCCGCCAACAGCATTGTCCAGGCCGGCGTGCTGCGGGCGCCGCAGGGACAGATCTTCCTGCAGCCAGGCAGCGACATCCTGTTCGCCGCCGGCAGCCTGACCTCGGTTTCGGCCGAGGGCCGCAGCGTGCCGCTGGGGCAGATCGACGGCTTCAACTACCAGGTCTCCCTGCTGACGACGAACCCGAGCCAGCCGAACGGGGTGACCGCGGCGCCGGAGAAGCTGATCGACGTCTCCGGCCCGCGGGTGACCGTGGCGGCGGGCGCGCAGCTGGACGCCTCGGGCGGTGGCAACCTGCTGGCCTATACCTTCACCGCCGGGCCGGGTGGCTCGCGCGATGTGCTGGCGCGGGCCATCTACAGCCTGGCCGATGGCGGCGTCACCGCCAGCAGCTACCTGTTCGCCGACAAGCGCGACGTCTTCGCGGTGCTGCCCGGCGCGCAGGCGCCGGCGGCGCCCCTCTCGCCCTATATCCTGGACAGCGGCACTTCGCTGGGCCGCGGCGAGGTAACGGCGCTTTCGCCCAGCACGGGCGTGAACCGCTATGGCCAGCAGGTTGGCGGGACCCTGCCCTGGGTTGGCGACCAGATCACCATTGCCCAGTCCAGCCCGGCGCTGGCGGCTGGCACCTACACCCTGCTGCCCGGCCGCTACGCCATGCTGCCCGGGGCGGTGCGCGTGACCATCGCGCCCGCGGCGACCACCCCCGCGGTGGTCTCCCTGGCCAGCGCCGCTACCGAGGCGCGCGACGGCAGCTGGCTGGTGCAGGGCACCCGCAGCATTGCCAATACCGGGGTGCGGGAAGCCGCGCCGCGGAGCGTGACGCTGCAGACCCAGGATGTCTGGAGCCAGTATTCCAGCCTGACCACCACCACGGCGAACGACTACTTCCCGGCGCGGGCCGCCCGGCTGGACGTGGCGCTGGACCGGTTGCCGATCGATGCCGGCCGGCTCTCGCTGAGCGCCAGCCAGTCCCTGGCCATGGACGGCACGACGCTGTTCAACCACCCCGCCGGCGGCCGCGGCGGCCAGGTGGACATCTCCTCCAGTGCCATCGCCATCACCCCCGGCGGCGCCGCCTTCGCCACGCCGGGCACGCTGGTACTCAGCGACGCCACGCTCTCCGCCCTGGGCGCCGAGACGCTGACCATCGGCGGCACGCGCACCCGCACCGATGCCGGCGACCAGCTGGTGGTGCAGGCCCGCAGCGTGATCCTGGCCAGCGGTGCCAGCGTGACCGCGCCGGAAGTGGTCCTGCTGGCGAAGTCGCCGAGCTCGGTCGCCACGGATGGCGTGCAGGTGCAGGCCGGCGCCAGCCTGGTGGCCAGCGGCGCGCTCTCGGGCAACGCCCCGGCCAGCCTGCTGATCGGCAGCACCACCGTGTACAACAGCCGCGGCGTGGTCACCGCGCCGGCGGTGGACGGCAACGGCGCTCTGCTCCGCGTCTCGGTCGGTGGGCTGCTGCCGGTTACCCGCGTCAACCTGGCGAGCGCGAGCGGCACCACGCCGCTCAGCGTCGGCGCCGATGCGGTGCTGGGCGGCAGGACCGTAACCCTGGATGCGACGGGCACCATGCAGGTGGCCAGCAGCGCCGGGTTCCGCGCCACCAACCTGGACTTCGGTGCCGCCGCGATCCTGCTCGGCCAGCCTGGCGCGGGCCTGGGCGGCAATGCGCTGGTGCTGCGCAGCGCCTGGCTGGCGCAGCTGAATTCCATCGCCAACCTGTCGCTGCGCAGCACGTCCAGCATCGACGTCCATGGCGGCGTGGCCCTGGCCGCCAGCGGCAACCTGACGCTGGACGCCGCGGCGCTGCGCGGCTTCGACATCGCCCTGACCGGTGGCGGCACGGAGGCCGGCAGCCTTGCGGCCAGCGTCGGCGGCCTGGCCACCCTGCGCAACAGCAACGCCACCTTGCCCGGCGGTGGCGCGACCGGCAGCGGCGCGCTGGCGATCGACGCCGGCGGCATCCTGCTGGGCGGCGGGTCCACCGCGGTGCAGGGCTTTGCCACCGCCGCGCTGAGCACCGGCGGCGAGCTTTCGACGACCGGCATCGGCGACCTGAACCTTGCGGGCCAGTTGGCCATGACCGCAGCGCGCGTCAGCAGCGGCGCCGGCGCGGATTTCAGCATCACCGCCACCGGCGCCATGAGCCTGGCCGCGCCCGCGACCGCCACCACGACGGCCCTGGGCACACCTGCCATGGGCGGCCGGCTGAGCCTGACCGGCAGCGACCTGACCCTGGCGACAGCCGTGGTGAACCGCTCCGGCGACCTGAACCTGACGGCGACCAGCGGCAACCTGACCCTGGCCGGCGGCGCCAGCATCGACCTGTCGGGCTACAGCCGGGTGTTCTTCGACCAGGCTGCCTATGCCTCCGGCGGGCGGGCAACGCTGGTGGCCTCGGCCGGCAATGTCGTCATCGCCCCCGGCGTTGGCCTGGATGTATCCGCCCCCACCGGCATCAGCGGCGTCACCGCCGGCAGCCTGCGGCTGACGGCGCAGCGTGGCAGCGCCGAGGCCAGTGGCCTGGTGCTGCGCGGCACCGCGGCGGATGCCGGTGCCGGCGGCAGCTTCACGCTGGATACGCTGGCCGCCGCCGACCTCGGCGCCGTGAATGCACGACTGGACGCCGCCGGCTTCGATGGCGCCCGCACGGTCTGGACCCGCACGGGCAACCTGGCGCTGGCGGCCGGCCAGACCATGCGCGCCAGCCAGGTCGGCCTGACCGCCGATGGCGGCACCCTGACCATTGCCGGCAGCATCGATACCCGTGGCGCCAAGGGCGGCGATGTCAGGCTCTACGGCGCCACCGGGCTCACCCTGGCAAGTGGCGCCAGCATCAGCGCCGGCGGCACCGCCGCGGGCCAGCCGGGCGGCGTGGTGGAACTGGGCACCAATGCCGGCCCGCTGCAGCTGGCCGGCAGCAGCATCGATGTTTCCGGCAACGACGCCACCCGCGGCAGCCTGGTGCAGCTGCGCCTGCCGGTGGCGCAGATGGCCGGCAGCGTCTTCACCACCAGCGTCACCGGTGCCCGCCTGGTGCAGGTGGAGCCCTATGCGGTGCTCACCTCCGCCACCATCGCCACCACCGCCATCACCAACACCTTCAACAGCGTCAGCAGCCAGAACTTCCAGGCCTCGCGCTTCAGCGGCTTCCCCAGCAACTGGCGCGTGACCCCCGGCGTGGAACTGCGCAACGCCGCCGGCGACCTCACCTTGCCGGCCGCCAGCGCCATCAGCCTGCTGACCAGCCGTACCTCGGCCGGCGACCCCGGCATCCTGACGCTGCGTGCCGCCGGCGACCTGGTGCTGCTGAACTCGCTGAGCGACGGCTTCGCCACCGCCGTCTCGACCGCGCGCATCTCCGACACCCGCTCCTGGTCCTACCGCCTGGTCGGTGGCGCGGACATGGCCAGCGCCGACCCGATGGCAACCGTCGATGCCGGCCGGCTCGGGGCCAGCGGCGGCAACATCCTGGTGGGCAGGGTCTATACCTACGACCCCACGGTCAGCGGCAGCAGCCCGGCCACCTCGCCGGTCACCATCCGCACCGGCACCGGCGCCATCAGCCTGGGCGCCTCCCGCGACGTGCTGCTGCGCGACCCCGATGCGGCGATCTACACCGCCGGCCGCCCGCTGGCCGACCCCACCACCGTGGTGGGCGTGGCGGCCGATGGCAGCACCGGCACCGGCCGCTTCGTGCTGCCGCAGGCGCCTTCCTACGCCGCCTATTCGTCCCTGTTCACCGGGCCGACCCAGGCCGACCCGGCGCCGGCCCCGCCGGCCACCGCCTATGGCCCCACCTACAGCGAAGGCGGCGGCAACCTGCGGGTCACCGCCGGCCGCGACATCCTGCAGACCATCACCGACGCCGCCGGCAACAATGCCGGCCAGGCCCCCAGCGAATGGCTGTGGCGCCAGGGCGCGGTGAATACGGACGGCCAGTTCATGTATCGCCCGGCGTTGCCGCGGCGGTCGATCTTCGACAGCGCCGGCGCCTCGCTGAGGCCGGTGGTGGAGACCAGTTCGCAGACCAGCTGGTGGGTGAACTTCAGCCTGTTCCGCCAGGGCTTCGGCGTCCTCGGCGGCGGCGACGCCCGCATCATCGCGGGGCGCGACCTCCGCGCCTCGGTCTCCGTGCCCACGAATGCCCGCGTCGGCGGCGGCCTGGCACCCAGCTACAGCACCACCTACACCGCCAGCGCCGGCCGGCTGACCACGCTGACGGGGTTGACGCCCAATGGCGGCACCGAGGCGGTGCTGGCGGTCAATGGCGGCGGCGACCTGGATATCAGCGTCGGCCGCAACATCATCGGCGGCAGCCAGTTCCTGGTGGGCCGCGGCAATGCCAACCTGCGCGTCGGCGGTTCGCTGACCAGCAGCAGCATCGGCGGCATCTCGCCGGTCGACCTGTCACCGATCCACGCCGATGTCGGCACCATGCTGGCGCTTGGCGACGCGCAAGTCCGCGTGCAGGCGCTCGGCAGCATCGCCACCGGCATCTACGACCCGTTGCAGGTGCCCGGCGGCCGCGAGCAGGCGATCTCCGATGCCTGGGGCTACAGCGGCCCGACCGCCACCGGCATGTTCCGCACCTATACGGAACGCAGTTTGGTGACGCTCTCGGCGCTGGGCGGCGACGTGAACCTGCAGGGCACGCTGGGCTCGGCCGAGCCCTATGGCGCGCTGCAGGTGCTGCAGACCGCGGCACGTTCGACCATCACCGTGGCCGGTGCCGGCCCGGGTGGCCGCAACCTGGTGGTGCCGGTCTACCGCAACCTGGTCTCGGCCAACCTGGGTACGCTGTTCAACAACGTCACCGACCTGACCGACCGCACCACGGAGCACCTGCCCGCCTCGGTCGGCATCACCGCCTTCAATGGCAACATCGGCTTCGCGCAAGCCCCCGGCAGCAGTGGCCTGGGCCGCATCGGCGTGTCGCTGGCGCCCGTTGCCACCGGCCAGCTGGAGATGCTGGCCGCCGGCAGCGTGTTCTATCCGAACATCAGCCTGCCCGATGGCAACCCCGCGGCCGTCTCCAGCCCGTATCGGCCCTACTACGACGCGCCGGCCGCCAGCCCCGGCGGCCTGCTGACACCCGATGGCCTTGGCTATGTCGACAGCGCCACGACCGTGCCGGCGGCCGCGGCCCCGTTGCGGGCCGGCGACCCGAGCCGCGCGCTGATCTATGCGCTGGGCGGCAACATCCCCTTCGCGACCATCACCAGCGGCAAGCGGATCGGCCTGCGCGCCGGGGGGGACATCACCGACCTGACGCTGACGGTGCAGCACGGCGCCGATGGCGATTATTCCTTCGTCTGGGCCGGCCGCGACATCCGCTCCTCCTCCTCGGCCGAGCTGGCGCTGGAACAGCAGGGCGTGACCATGGACCTGCGCGGCCCGGGCCGGTTGCAGGTGCTGGCGGGGCGCGACATCGACCAGATCCGCACCCCGGCCCAGCCTTCGGACCCCAGCACGGCGGGCCTGGCGAACAACGGCATCCACGCCTTGGGCAACCAGGCCGAGCCGCTCTACGCCCAGGGCAGCGGCACGCTCGACGTGCTGTTCGGGCTGGGCACCGGCGGTGGCGGCAATGGCGGCGTCGACAGCAGCGGCTTCCTCAGCCGGGTGCTGGACCCCACCTTCTCCCAAGGGCGCTACGAGGTGCAGTTGAACCGCACCGCCAATGGCGGCGCGACCTGGGCGATCCGCGAGGATTCGCCGACGGCGACGCCGAGCGCGACGCTGGGCAGCATCCTGGCCCTGCCCGGGCCGGAGCGGCTGGGCCTGGCGATCGACCTGGCCTTCCGCGAAATCTCGGCCTCCGGTGCGCAGGCCGCCCGCGGCGGCAGCAGCCAGGGCAACTACACCCGCGGCTTCTCGGCCATTGCCAGCCTGTTCCCCTATGGCGGCTACAGCGGCCGCTTCAACCTGCAGGGCACCTACCTGCGCACCGACCAGGGCGGCGACATCAACGTGCTCGGCCCGGGCGGCGACTTCTTCCTGGGCGGCACCTCCGCCACGGCAGACCGCTACCCCGACCGCATCGGCGTGCTGACGCTGGGCTATGGCAGCGTGAACATCTTCGCCCATGGCGATATCCAGCTGGGCCAGAGCCGCGCCTTCACGGTGGATGGCGGCGATATCCTGATGTGGTCCTCCACCAAGGACATCAACGCCGGGCTCGGCGCCAAGACCGCACGCTACATCCCGCCCTATTCGGTGACGTACAATGTCGATGGCGGCTGGTCGGCGAACCGCAGCGGTCTCGTCACCGGCTCGGGCATTGCGACCTTCACGCCGTTCACCCCGCTGGGGGAGGTTGCCAGCCTGCTGCGCACCCCGGCCAACGCGGTGGAAGCCGCAGCGCAGGCCGATGAAGCCCGGCGCCGCACGACGCCGAGCATTTCGCTGATCGCGCCTGTCGGCATCGTCGATTTCGGCGACGCCGGCGTGCGGTCGGCCGGCAACCTGGTGGTGGCAGCGCAAACCGTGCTGAACGCCGCCAACGTGCAGGTGTCCGGTGCCTCGACCGGCGTGCCGGTGGTGGCCTCAACCAATGTGGTGGGCGCCGTTGCCGCCAGCGCCAGTGCCGGCCAGGGCGCCAGCGCGGGTCAGGAAGCCGCACGCCAGGCGGCGCGCAGTGCCGAAGCCCGGCCCGGTGAGGCGCCCGCGATCATCTCGGTCGATGTCATCGGCGTCGGCGGTTCAGAGCAGGACGCCCAATAGGGTCGAAAGCAAGCCGCGAAAGGTGACAATATTATCGCGGCTTCGTGAAGTGTTGCAGCGCAACCGTAGTTTCATACACAGCCTACCGGGAGAACGTTAGCGGTTCCTTCAAACGTCGGCTCGGCCGACAGGTGTAGGAATTCGCGTGTGACCGATACGACAATCGCCGGCGGCAGCTCTCGCACGACCGCCCTGACGCTGACGTCCCAGGATACGCTGACGGTCAATGTCGGCGGGTCGATGACGGTATCCTCGGCCGCGTCGATCGTTGTCGGCAACCCTGCGTCGAGCGATTTCCCGGCCCCTGAGATCGACAATTTCGGCACGATCAGCAACACCAGCGCGACCGGCAACGCCATCAGGCTCACCTCGGCGAATGCCCGCCTGTACCTGGCCAATGACGGCAGCATCACCTCCGTCGGCACCGCGGTCCTCCTGTTCCGCGACATCTCCGGCAGTGGCGACCTGCAGGTCTTCAACAACGGCACCATCAGCGCCACCGGCGTCGCCAAATCGGCCCGCGCCATCGATTTCGGCCTGAACGTTTCGGGCAATGCGACCACCTACCTCGACAATGGCGCCACCGGCATCATCCAGTCGGCGGATGCTGACGCCCTGCGTCCCGGCGTTGGCGCCACGATCGATAACTACGGCATCATCAGGGCCAGCGTTTCCGGCACTAATACCGAAGGTTCCGGCATCAACTTCCTGAACGCCTCCTTTGGCCAGGTGACGAACTATACCGGCGCCAACATCACCGGCGCCACGAACGGCATCACCCATCAAGCCCTGGCAGGCGCGCGCTTCGCGTCGGTCGTGCTGGACAACCAGGCCCTCATCCTCGGCCGCAACGGCGCCGGCTTCTTCTCGGACAATGGCGGCGACATCGTCAACGAAGCCGGCGCGACGATCCGCGGCGCCTATACCGGCACCGGCACCGGCCAGGGCGATGGCATCTTCATCACCCAGACCGGCAGCATCGACAATTCCGGCCTGATCGAAGGCACCGGCGCGAAGGGCAGCGTCGGCGGCGTCGCCAACACCAGCACCGGCGTGGTGCTTGGTGGCGGCGTGCTGAGCAACCAGCTCGGCGCATCGATCCATGGCGCCAACGACGGTGTCATCATCGGCACCAACAGGACCACGGCGGCGGTCGACGCCGTCGTCGTCAGCAATGATGGCACCATCACCGGGACCACGGGCTACGGCCTGCGTATCCTCGGTTCCCGCAACGACACCATCGTCAACTCCGGCACCATCAGTGGCGGCAACGGAACCGCCATTGATGCCGGCGACGGCGATGACCAGGTCTTCCTGACCGGCGGCCTGATAACCGACCTGATTGAAGCCGGCGGCGGCCAGGACACCCTTGACCTCAGTGCGTTGATCGACAGCACGACGCTGGACCGTGATGCCGGGCAGTTCTCCGGCACCGATGCCGTCAGTGCGATCTCGGGCTTCGAGGTCATTTCCTTCGGCAACGGCGACGACAGCATGACCGCGTCGGTCGACTTCGGCACGGTGGCGATGGGCGGCGGCAACGACGTCGTGGCGCTGACCGGTGGCGCTGCCACCAATGCCCTGGATGGCGGCGACGACACCGACACGATCGACGTCTCCGCGGCGACGGCATCGCTGACCATCGACACCAATCTCGGTACCTTCGGGGGGCTGGGATGGTTCGCGGCGGCCGTGAATTTCGAAAGCTTCCTGCTGGGCAGTGGCAACGACACGCTGAATGCCACGAGCGTCCTGGACAGCGTCAACCTCGGCGCCGGCGACGACCGCCTGGTACTGGCTGACGGCACGGGTGTTGCCACGCTGATGGATGGCGGCGACGGCATCGATACGCTCGACCTGAGCGGCCTGACCGAAGCCGTGAACCTGGACACCGGTGCCGGCACCCTGACCGGCACGCTCACGACATATGGCACGGTCCAGAACTTTGAAAGCTTCCTGTTCGGCAGCGGCGCCGACACGCTGACGAATGGCGGCGCCATCTCCAACGCCAACATGGGTGGTGGCAACGACCTGGTGGTGCTGGCGGATGGCAGCACTGTTTCCGGCACGCTGGATGGCGGGGCCGGCACGGATACGCTGGACCTGACGGCCATCTTCGGTGACTTCAACCTTGGTCTCGGGACGCGACCCGACCTGACCAACGGCTTTGCCGATGTGATCACCGGCTTTGAGGTCGTGCTGCTCAATGACGGTAACCATACCCTGGCCAGCGCTGCGAACCTGACCTCCGTCACCCTCGGGAGTGGCGATGACCTCGTCATCCTGAACGGCGGCAGCATTTCGGGTCTGCTGGATGGCGGCATAGGCAGCAACACGCTGGACCTCTCGGCCGCCAGCACGGCCCTGACGATGCGGCTGCTGGCCGGCACCGTGACCGGCACGACCTTGGTCAGCCAGTTCTCTGGTTTCCAGCGCTTGATCGGCGGCAGCGGTGCTGACGACATCGCGGTCGGCACCGGCGCGACCACCGGCTACAATCTGGCCGGCGGCGTCGGCAACGACACGCTGACCGGCGGCGCCGGCAACGACACGCTGGATGGCGGCAGCGGGACCAATCGCCTGGTGGTCACCAGCAGCGACGTGGTGATGATCGCCGCCACCCGCGCCGCTTCGACCGTGACCGAAGTGGGCGACGGCACCTGGCGGGTTGTCGGCGGTGGCGGCACCAACGTACTGACCGGCGTGGCGAAGGTGCAGTTCACCGACCAGACGCTGACGCTGGTGGCGAGCGGCGGCGGCGGTGGGCTGACGGTGGCGATCAGTTCCGCTGGCGGCCTCACCAACCAGGCATCGCAGACGATCAGCGGCACGAGCCGCGCCGGCGCCAGCATCCAGTTGTTTGATGGCAGCACGGCGATCGGCACCCCGGTGACGGCCGATAGCTCTGGCGCCTGGTCGAAAGCGGTCACGTTGAGTGGCCAGGGCGCGCACAACATCACGGCGACAGCCAGTTCGGGTGGCAGTTCGGCCACCTCCAGCGCCGTCGGCTACACGCTGGACAGCGTGGCGCCCGCCGTCGCCATCACCTCCACCGGCGGGCTGACCAACCAGGCCGCCCAGACCATCGCCGGCACCGGCGAGGCCGGCACCACCGTGCAGGTCTTTGACGGCACCACGCCGCTCGGCACCGCCGTCACCGTCGATGGCTCCGGGCGTTGGTCCGCCAGCGTCACGCTGTCCGGCCAGGGCGCGCTCAGCATCACCGCGCGCGACACGGACGCGGCCGGTATCGCGGCCACCTCCAGGGCCGTCGGCTACACGCTGGAC
>CAILMF010000073.1 GCA_903835235.1 uncultured Rhodospirillales bacterium | reverse complement strand
CGGTGGCGCCCCCGCCGCCCCTGGTGCGGCCGCCGCGCCGGGCACGCCCGGCGCCCGCCTCTCGCTGCGTCCGCGCGGCGAGGAGGAAGACGACCGTCGTCCCGCGGTGCGCCGCCCCGGTGGCCCGCCCGGCCCCGGTGGCATCCGCAAGGCCGTGGTGCCGCCGCCGAAGAAGACCCTGACGCCGGTTGACCGCCGCAACACCGGCCGCATCGACGTCAACGCCGCCATCGAAGGCGAGGATGAGCGGTCCCGCTCGCTCGCCAGCGTCCGCCGCGCCCGTGAGCGTGAGCGCCGCCAGCAGGAACTCGCCCGTCTCCGTTCGGGCGGGGAGCGCGTGGTGCGTGACGTGGTGGTGCCGGAAACCATCACCGTGCAGGAGCTGGCCAACCGCATGGCCGCCCGTGGCGGCGAAGTGGTCAAGTCGCTGATGCGCATGGGCGTCATGGCGACGCTGACGCAGAGCATCGACGCCGATACCGCCGAGCTCATCGTCCAGGAGTTCGGCCACCGGGTGAAGCGCGTCGCCGACAGCGACGTGGAAATCGGCCTGGAAGGCGAGACCGATGTCGACACCGACATGCTGGTGCGCCCGCCGGTCGTCACCATCATGGGCCATGTCGACCACGGCAAGACCAGCCTGCTGGACGCGCTGCGCAAGGCGGATGTGGCCGCGCACGAAGCCGGCGGCATCACCCAGCACATCGGCGCCTACCAGGTGCAGGTGGCCGATGGCAGCCGGGTGACCTTCATCGACACGCCGGGCCACGCCGCCTTCACCGCCATGCGCGCCCGCGGCGCCAGCGTGACGGACATGGTGGTGCTGGTGGTGGCCGCCGATGACGGCGTCATGCCGCAGACCATCGAGGCGATCCACCACGCCAAGGCGGCCGGCGTGCCGATCATTGTGGCGGTCAACAAGATCGACAAGCCCGGCGTCAAGCCCGAGAACGTGAAGCAGGAGCTGCTCCAGCACGAGATCGTGGTGGAAAGCCTGGGCGGCGACACCATGGAGATCGAGGTCTCCGCGACCAAGAAGCTGAACCTCGACAAGCTGCTGGAAGCGATCAGCCTCCAGGCCGAAGTGCTGGACCTGCGCGCCAATCCGGACCGCGCCGCCGAAGGCACGGTCATCGAGAGCAAGCTGGACCGCGGCCGTGGCCCCGTCGCCACCGTGCTGGTGCAGAAGGGTACGCTGCGCACCGGCGACATCGTGGTGGCCGGCACCGAATGGGGCCGCGTCCGCGCCCTGGTCGACGACAAGGGCCGCCAGCTGAAGGAAGCCGGCCCCAGCCTGCCGGTGGAAATCCTCGGCCTGTCCGGCGTGCCCGGCGCCGGCGAGAACTTCGTCGCGGTGGAGAACGAGGCCCGCGCCCGCGAGGTCAGCGAGTTCCGCCAGCGCCGCGCCCGCGACAAGGTCAGCGCCGCCAGCAGCGCCAGCCGCGGCACGCTGAACGACATGCTCGCGCGCATCCAGGCCGGCGAGCAGAAGGAAGTCGCCGTGCTGGTCAAGGCCGACGTGCAAGGCAGCTCGGAAGCCATCAACGTCACGCTGGGCAAGCTGGGCAACGAGGAAGTGCGCGTCCGCGTGCTGCACTCGGGCGTCGGCCAGATCACCGAAAGCGACATCCAGCTGGCCAAGGCCTCGGGTGCCGTCGTGGTGGCCTTCAACGTCCGCGCCACCAGCCAGGCGCGGGAAATGGCGACGCGCGACGGCGTCGACATCCGCTACTACTCGATCATCTACGAGGTGCAGGACGACATCGAGAAGATGTTCAAGTCCAAGCTGGCGCCGGTGCATCGGGAGAAGTTCATCGGCTACGCGCAGATTTTGCAGGTCTTCGAGGTCAAGAAGATCGGCAATGTCGCGGGTTGCCGCGTCACCGAAGGCGTGGTCCGCCGCGGCTGCGGCGTGCGCCTGCTGCGCGATGGCGTCGTCATCCACCAGGGCGAACTCGGCACGCTGCGTCGCTTCAAGGACGACGTAAAGGAAGTGACCAACGGCTACGAATGCGGCATGAACTTCGTGAACTACAACGACATCCGCGTCGACGACCAGATCGAGTGCTACGAGGTCGAGACCGTCGCCGCCTACTGAGGCCGCGACCCACCATCCAGGGGCGCGGCGCTGCCAGCGCAAACCTCGTCGGCCTTTGGCCGGCGGGGTAATTTGCGCTGTTGAACAGGCTGTTCCGCGCCCTTTGCTTTTTGAAAGGGTTCAATCCCCATGAGTAGACCCCCCCGCCGCAAGAACGCCGAAGGCCCGTCGCAGCGCCAGCTTCGCGTCGCCGAGGAAATCCGCCACGTGCTGGCGATGCTGTTCGAGCGTGGCGACTTCCGCGACCCCGGCCTCGCCGGCGCGCGCATCACGGTCACGGAAGTGCGCGCCAGTCCCGATCTCAAGCACATGACCGCCTTCGTCAGCGGCCTGGGCAAGAACGTGCCGCCGGAGCAGTTCAAGGCATTGCAGCGCGCCGCCCCCTTCCTGCGGCATGAGGTCGCCAAGGCGGTCCGGCTGCGCTACGCGCCGGACATCCACTTCCAGCCGGATACCGCGCTGGACTACGCCATGCACATCTCCACCGTGATGCTCAACAACCCGGTGGTGCAGGCCGACCTGGCCAAGCCGGCCGAAGAAGAACCCGAAGCATGAACAACCGCCGCTACCAGAAGAAGAAGCCGAAGGGCCAGCCGCTGGACGGTTGGCTGATCGTCGACAAGCCCTCGGGCATCGGCAGCACGGATGTGGTCAATATCGTCAAGCGCAGTTTTGACGCGCAAAAAGCGGGGCACGGCGGCACGCTGGACCCGCTGGCCACCGGCCTGCTGCCGGTCGCCTTCGGCAGCGCCACCAAGACCGTGCCCTACGTCATGGACGGCACCAAGCAGTACCGTTTTACGTTGAGGTTCGGCGAAGCGCGCGACACCGATGACGCCGATGGCGCCGTGATCGCGACCAGCGACGAACGCCCGACCGACGAGGCCATCCAGGCCGCGCTGCCGGCCTTTCGCGGCGACATCATGCAGGTGCCGCCGATCTACAGCGCCATCAAGGTGAATGGCGAACGCGCCTACGACATGGCGCGCGAAGGCCAGGAAGTGGTGCTGGAAGCCCGCCCCGCGCGGATCGATCGCTTCGAGCTGGAATCCCGGCCAGACGCCGACACCGCGGTCTTCATCGTGGAGAGCGGCAAGGGCGTGTACATGCGCAGCCTGGCCCGCGACCTGGCGCGCGCCTGCGGCACCGTCGGCCACATCACCGTGCTGCGGCGCCTGCGCGTCGGCCCCTTCCTGGAAGCGCAGGCGATTCCGCTGGACAAGCTGCGCCTTTCGGCCGATACGCCTCCCCCTTCCCCGGACCTTCTGCTTCCGGTGGCGACAGCGCTGGCCGACATCCCGGCGCTTGCCCTCACCGAAGCCGAGGCCGCACGCCTCATGCATGGCCAGGCCATCAGCCTGGTTGAGTTGATGGGGCGGATTCCAGGCAACGCCAACCCCGACAACGGGCTGGTCCGCGCCATGGCGGGGGAGCGGTTCGTGGGACTGTGCCGACTGGACGAAGGGCTGATGAAGCCTGAACGCCTGGTGGCACAGCAGGAAACTCCCGGGGCCGCCCTGTTCATCTCTGGCAAGGAGTAAGCCGATGTCGACCACCGCCGAGGGCCGTCAGGCCATCATCGCCGCATTCGCCACCAAGCCCGGCGACACCGGCAGCCCGGAAGTGCAGATCGCGCTGCTGACGGACCGGATCAATTACCTGACCGAGCACCTGAAGATCCACAAGAAGGATTTTCATAGTCGTCGCGGCCTGCTGGTGCAGGTTGGCGCCCGCCGTGGCCTGCTCGATTATGTGAAGCGCAAGGACCGCACGCGCTACGAGACGCTGCTGAAGCGCCTCAACCTGCGGCGTTAGTTTTTCTGCCCTCAAGCGCCGGGCGCGGCCGTCCGGCCGCTTGGCTTGCGCGGGCATAGGCCCGCGTCGGCCGTTCGGCCTCTCGGCCCGCAAGCGGGCCGCCTGAGTCCGCGCCGCAGCCTTCGCGTTCGTATGCAGGTGGTTGCGGCGCTGCCGCGCCTTGGCGCCCGCTGAATCAGGCCTTCGCGTCCGCGCGAGGGCCTTTTTTGTGCCCGGCCAGCGGCCCCGCCACGGCCAGCGCTTCGCGCCCGCGCCGCGCACTGCTAAACGCCGCGCATGCATCGTCGCGCCCTCCTCGCCACTGCCACCCTGCTCCCCGCTGCCGCCGCCCGCGCGCAACAGCCTGCACGCGCGCTGCACATCATCGTGCCTTTCCCGCCCGGCGGCGGCGTGGATATCGTGGCCCGCCTGCTGGCCGAACCGCTGCGCGCCGCGCTCGGCCAGCCCATCGTCGTGGAGAACCGCGCCGGCGCCGCCGGGCAGATCGGCGCCATGGCCGTGGTCCGCGCCCCCGCCGATGGCAACACGCTGCTGCTCTGCTCCTCCGGCGAGGTTGCCGTCGCGCCGCACCTGCAAGGCGCCCGCATGGGCTACGACCCCACCCGGGACCTGGCGCCGGTCACCCTCATCACCCGCATTCCCAACGTGCTCATCGTCAACCCACGCGTCCCCGCCCGCACCACAGCGGAACTCATCGCCCTGGCCAAGGCGCAGCCCGGCCGCCTGACCTTCTCCTCCTCCGGCACCGGCAACCTGCAGCACCTGAATGGCGAGTTGTTCAACCGCCTGGCGGGCATCGAGACCATTCACATCCCCTATCGCGGCACCGCCCCGGCGCTGGCCGATGTCGCCGGCGGCCAGGTCACCATGACTTTTGGGAGTCTGGCTGCCGCCCTACCGCTGATCCGCGGCGACGCCGTCCGCGCCCTGGCCGTCACCAGCCGCACCCGCATGGCGGCGCTGCCGCAGGTGCCGGCGCTGGCCGAGACGCTGCCCGACTACGAACTGGTCAACTGGTTCGGCCTGTTCGCCCCGGCCGGCACCCCGCCCGAGCGCATCGCCGCCATCAACACGGCCATCGCCAACGCGCTGCGCGACCCCGCGCTGGCTGCCAAGCTGCTGGACCAGGGCGCCGAGGCCGCGCCGCTGCCGCCCGCGGAGTTCGCCCGCTTCGTCGCCAGCGAAAGCGAGAAGTTCGGCCGCATCATCCGCGACGGCAACATCCGCGCTGAGGATTGACGCCGCCGCCGCACCGCCCGACTCTCGGCGGCAATCAGCGGGAAGCGAAGCGCATGTACAAGATCGACATCCTGGTCCAGGGCTACCCCGGCAAGTCGCTGTGCCATGGCGGCCTGGGCTGGAGCACCATCGCGCTGCTGCGCGGCCACGGCCGCACCATCCTGATCGATGTTGGCGCCTTCAGCATCCGCGGCGAGTTCGGCAAGCAGCTGAAGAACGCCGGCGTCGCGCCCGAGAGCGTCACCGACGTCATCCTGACCCACGCCCACTGGGACCACAGCGTCAACTACACGCTGTTCCCCAATGCGGATGTCTGGATCGGCCGGGTCGAAATGGACTGGGCCACCAGCACGCCGGTCGGCTTCAACCCGCTGCCGGAACTCTACGTCGCCGACCTCGCCCGCCACCCCAAGCTGCACCTGCTGGAAGACGGCGAGGAATTCCTGCACGGCTTCACCGCGCATCTCTGCGCCGGCCACACCCCGGGTTGCCTCAGCTTCACGCTCAGCAACGGCGAAACCGACGTGGTCTTCACCGGTGATTCCGCCAAGAACCGCGCGGAACTGCTGAGCCTGAAGACCGACATGACGATGGACCTCTCGGCCAGCCTGGCCAGCCTGCACCGCATCTGGGGCCTGTGGCGCGCCAGGCCGGGCACGCTGCTGATCCCCGGCCACGACCTGACCATGCGGCTGGATGCGAATGGCAAGCCCGAATACATCGGCCAGCGCCGCGCCGGTATCGCCAGCTGGTTCAACGAGGACCTGGAAGTGATGCACGAGTTCGACATCTCGGCACCGCGTTTTTGACCACGGCGGCCACCGCCTTCGGCCAGGGGCAGGGACGCCGCCCAACCCACAGGCGTAGCGGCCCTCGCACTGGCTCGGCCGATGGCGCGTTCGCCCAGCCGCAACACGGCGCGCGCCGGCACCGCGGCCCGCGAGCATGAGCGGCCCGGCCTCCGCCGCCCAACGCGCCTGGGTGAGGCTCCCCTCCGGCCGCCGGCTGGACCTGCTCTCACCCTCGCCGCTGGACTGGACGGATGAGGACCTGGCCCTCGGCCTGGCCCGCACCTATCGCTGGGGCGGCCACTCCGTCTGGCCCGGCGCGCCACTCTCCGTCGCGCAGCATTCGCTGGCTGTCCTGGCGCTGCGCCGCCGCCGCGCCCGCGGCCCGCTGACCCACGCCGAGGAACGCCGCGAGCTGCTGCACGACGCCGAGGAAGGCCTGATCAACTTCGACTGCATCAGCCCGCTGAAGCCCTTCCTCGGCCCCGCCTTCGCCGAACTCCAGCACAGCCTCTCGGAAGCCGTCGCCCGCCGCTACGCCCTGCCCGCCTGGACCGCGGAGACCAAGCGCGCCCACAAGGCCTGCGACATCGCGCTGGCCGCCGCCGAGGCCGTCCACGTCGCCGGCTGGACCGCCGCCGAGGTCCGCAGCACGCTGGGCATCAAGGCCGCCCTCCTCACCGCCGATCCCCTCGCGCAGGAATACGGCGAGCCGCCCTGGCAGCCCTGGCCGCCGGAACAGGCCGCCAGCCGCTTCCTGGCCGCGCTGCGCCGCCTGGCGCCCGCCGACTGAAGACCCGCCACCGACCGCATTGCCCGCCCCGCCCCGGCGCGGCAGTCTCGGTGCGTATCCCACCCAAGGCCCCACCCATGCGCTTTCCCCTCGCCCGCCTCGGCGCCGCCCTGCTGGGCCTGGCGCTGCCCACCCTGGCCGCGCCCACCCTGGCCCAGGCCCGCCCGGCGGACTGCCTGATGACGGTACAGGGCAAGACCTACATCCAGGGCAGCTGCAACTTCGATGCCGACCCCGACGGCTCCTTCCGCCTGCTCGGCCAACGCTTCTTCGCCTATGTCACGGTGGTCTCGCCCGGCCTGGCGGAGGCCAGCTGGAACGGCACCGTCGCCGCCAGCCACGCGCAGGAACCGCTGGGCGAGCTGCGCCGCAACGGCGCCTGCTGGCAAAGCGCCACCGTACGGCTCTGCGCCTGGGCGCCCGGCACCCGCCCGCGCGGCTGAAGCTGCGCCAGCCGCCCCCCTTGGCAAGCCCGTATCAGGCCCCAGTTCCGACGCTCCACGCTGCCCGGAGCACAAGCGCCGATGCCCCGCCTGTCATCGATGCACCGCTGGGTCGGCCTGGTCCTCGGCCTGTGGTTTGCCATCGCCGGCCTCAGCGGCACCGTGCTGGTCTGGTGGCATGACCTGGCCGACCCCGTGCTGCCCAGCACCTCGGCGGCGCCGCTGCCGCTGGGCCAGTTGCTCAAGCGCACCAACGCGGGCCTCCCGCCCGACAGCCTGATCCATCGCCTGCTGCCCGCCGCCACCCCCGGCGGCGCGGTGCAGGTGCAGGCCCTGGTGCCCGGGCCTGATGGCACCGACCAGCGCCTGACGCTGTGGGTGGATGCCGGCAGCGGCGCGGTGCTCGCCCGGCAGGTCTAGGGCGAGCATTGGGTCCACGTGCTGTACCAGCTGCATGACGGCGCCCTGCTGGGCCAGGCCGGCGCCCTGGCCGCCGGCCTGGCCGGGTTGCCCCTGCTGGCCATGCTCGCCGCCGGCCTGGTGCTGTGGCAGCGCCGGTACGCCCTGCCCTGGCGCGAAGCACTCCGCCCCGTCGCCGGGCTGCGCGGACAGCGGCGCTGGCGCAACCTGCACCGCGCCCTCGGCTTCTGGAGCCTGCTGCCCCTCACCCTCGCCGCCCTCACCGGCATGACCCTGAGCTTCCCCGACACCACCCGCGCCCTGCTGGACCCGCTGCTGGCCGCACCGCCGGCGCGCTGGGAAAAGGCCGGCCCGCTGACCCTGGATGCCGCCGTGGCGCTGGCCGAGGCCCGGCTGCCGCGGCATCGCGTGGCCTGGGTGGACCTGCCGATGGATGGCGGCGATGGCGTCGACATGGCGCTGCTGCCGCGCGACGGCGGCGTGGCCGCCCCGGCCCGGCTCCACGCCTCGCTGCGCTCCGGCCTGGTGGAATACAGCCTGGCCGCGCCGGTGGAGCAGGCCCGGGCCTGGTTCATGGCGCTGCACAACGGCGCGGCGCTGGGCCTCGGGCATCGGCTGGCAATCAGCGCCCTCGGCCTGGCCCCAGGCGTGCTGCTGCTGCTCGGCCTGGCCATGGGCCGGCGCCGAGACGCCCAGGCAGCCGCCCGCCAGGCCGACCTGCCACGGCACAGCGCCCCCGCCCAAGGCTGAAACCGCCTTGGCGCGGCCCGCCAAAAGCGTTCAAGTGCGGCGCAGAAATCTCCGGGAAGGAAACCGCCATGGCCGCCGTGCCCATTCAGGGAAACAAGTTCGTCATCATCGGCGGCGCCAGCCTGGTGGGCAGCGCCACCGCGGCGGAACTGCTGGACCACGGCGCCAGCGAGGTGGTGCTGCTGGACAACTTCTCGCTGGGCAGCGACGCCGCCATCGCCCACCTGAAGGACCACCCGCGGCTGAAGCTGGTGCGCGGCGACGTGATGCGCGTCTCCGACCTGCTGCGCGCCACCGAAGGCGCCGCTGGTGTCATCCAGCTCGCCGCCTTCATGACGCTGAACATGGACCGCGACCCCTATGCCGGGCTGGATGTGAACATCCGCGGCGTGCAGAACGCGCTGGAAGCCTGCCGCGCCAGCAAGGTGCGCAAGGTGATTTTTGCCAGCTCCAACGCGGTGTACGGCTATGGCCCCGGCGTGAAGGGCGAGTTGGTTGAATCCACGCCCTTCCACTCCGTCGGCGCGCCCCCGGCCGCCATCCTCTACGGCGCCACGAAGATCATCGGCGAACAGCTCTGCCGCGACATGTTCCGCAAGCACAGCCTCAACTACGTCGTGCTGCGCTATTCCACCGTCTATGGCGAACGCCAGCACTACCGCGCCGCCAACGCGCTCTACATCATCGAGACGCTGGACAAGATCAGGAAGGGCGAGGCCCCGCAGGTCTTCGGCGACGGCTCCGAGACCAAGCATTTCGTCTATGTCGGCGACCTCGCCCGCGCCAACCGCATGGCGCTGGAAAGCGCGGCCACCGACGTGGCGGTGAACACCAGCGGGCCGGAGCCGATCACCACGCTGGAGCTGGTCAAGCTGGTGACAGAACTCGGCGGCGGCGGCCCGGCGCCCGAGTTCGTCGGCAATGACGGCAAGGTGCGGCTGACCTCCGGCGGTGCGTTCCGTATTGCTCATGAGGAAGCCTTCAACGCCATCGGCTGGAAGCCGGAAGTAAAAATGCGGGAGGGCCTGACCCGGCTGATCGCCTGGCTGGACAGCAGCAACGAGGCCCGCTCGTGATGCGCCGCCGTACCCTGCTCGGCGCCCTCGCGGCGCCGGCGGTCGCGCCGGCGCTGGCGCAGACCAACCGCTTCCCGGAACGGCCCATCGAAATCCTGGTCGGCTTCACCGCCGGCGGCGGCACGGATCTCGACGCCCGCAGCTACGCCCGCGCGCTGGAACAGCGCCTGGGCGGCAATGTGGTGGTCAGCAACCGCCCCGGCGCCGGCGGCGAACTGGCGCTGGCCGCCACGGCCCGCGCCCGGCCGGATGGCCATACGCTGGGCACCACCAACTACCCCAGCCTGTTCACCATCCCCATCGAGCGCCAGGCGCAATACAAGCTCGACGACTTCGCGCCGCTGGGCAATTTGGTCAGCGACCCCAGCGCCATCACGGTGCATGAGGACAGCCCCTACCGCACGCTCGCGGACCTGCTGGCCGCCGCCCGCCGCGACCCCGACAAGATCACCTATGCCTCCCCCGGCGTCGGCACCGACGACCATCTGCAACTGGTGCTGCTGCAGGACGCCGCCAAGGTCAGCATCACCCATGTGGTGTTCCAGGGGGACCCGCAGCTGCGCACCGCGCTGCTCGGCCGCCAGGTGGACTGCATGGGGCTGAACCTCGGCGCCGTCACCGCCTACCCCGAGAAGACCCGCATCCTCAGCCAGGGCGGGCCGACCCGCAGCCGCTTCCGCCCGGATGTGCCGACGCTGAAGGAGCTGGGCTTCCCCGTGCAGATGGCCAGCGAGCGCGGCCTGGTGGCGCCGGCCGGCATGCCCGCGGCGGTGCTGGCCAAGCTGCGGGAGGCCACTGCCGATATCGCCCAGGACGCGGATTTCAAGAAGCAGCTGGAAAGCCGCTTCACCGAACCGGCCTGGCAAGCCGGCGAGGCGTGGTTTCGGCGCCTGAAGGCCGAGGAGGTGCAGTACCGGGCGTTGTGGGCAAGGACGCCCTGGCGTCAGGGTTGAGACCCGTACAGGGCGGCCACCTCAGGCGAAAACCCGGTCAGCGCCCGCGCCCGATGCGGCCGCTGCACCGGCGCCATGCCGGCCAGCGCCGCGGCCAGCCGCACCGCCGCCACGGTGCCATCCACCAGCGGCACGCCGACGCGCGGCTGCAATACCGGCGCCAGCCCGGCCAGCGGGCCGCCGGCCAGGATCACGCTCTCAGCGCCATCCTCGGCCACGCTCTGCTGCACCAGGGCCAGCAGTTGCTGCGTCTCGGCCTCGCCCAGCGTCTCCGGGTACGTCGCGTCCACCGGCCCCATGCGGAAGCCGGCGCAGCGCGCGGTCAGCCCATGCTGGTGCAGGCAGTCCTGGAACATCGGCTTCAGCGCGGCGGTGAAGCTGACCACGCCGAAGCGCCGGCCGAGCATGGAGGCCGCGTGGAAGGCCGCTTCCGAAATGCCCAGCACCGGAACCCCCAGAAGTTCCTTGGCCGCATCCAGCGCGGGGTCGCCGAATACGGCGATGACGGCCGCGTCGTAGCTGCCGCGCCGCGCCGCCAGGGCTTCCAGCGTGGCCACGCCACCCACCAGCCAATCCGCCCGGCTGACGATCAGCGGCAGCCCATAGGGCGCGGTCATGGTCTCCACCGTCACCCCCGGCAATGCCGCGCCAACAGCGGCGGCGGCGATGCGCTGGGTGACGGCCTCGGTGGTGTTGCCGTTGACGACGAGGATGCGGGTCATGTCGGCGTGTGTAGCAAGGCTTCCAGCTCGCGCGCCATGGCCGCGACGGCGCCCGGCGCGCCCTGCACCGCCGGGCCCGGCCGCTGCTGGCGTGTACCACGGCTCTCGGCGCCTCGGCGCCGTGGCCCGCGCGGGCCTACCCAACAACGCCCGGGGCCGTGCGGCCAGCGCCGTCATGCCAGCGGCACCAACGCCGCCATGGCGGCCTGCTGGCGCTTCAGCTCCTCCGCCAGCGGCTGGTGCACCTGGCGGCGGCCATGCTTCGGCTCCAGCTCGAACAGCCCATTCGGGCAGTAGCGGTCTTCGTCCCAGCCCATGTGGCTCAGCACGGGGTACAGGCAGGCGCCTTCCATCGGCGTGCCCTGGCGGATCGCCTCGCGCAGCTCCTCGCCGATGTAGCGCAACCAGGCCGCGCGCGGCGCGGCCTCGATGCTGGTCTCCGCCAGGAAGATGCGGCGGCCGTAGCGCTGGTGGGCGCGGGCGAACAGCACATGCGGCGGGGTGAAGCGGGCGGCGTCGAAGGGCGAGAGCGGCTCGGCCTCGTCCAGCCATTGGTTGTTCCAGTAGTAGTTCACGCCCATCACGTCGAAGGCCTCGGGGAAGCCGCCGAGTTCCGGCGCCATGCGGCCGGTCAGCATGTCCCAGCTTTCCCACTGGCATTCATTGTAGGCCGCCACCGGGCGCGGGTCCTGGCCGGGCCTGTGGTGGATGTTGATGATGGGGTCGATGGCGAAGATCAGCGCGCCCGGCGCCGCCTGCCGCACCGCCTGGGTGCCGGCCAGCGCGGTGCGGACCAGCTGGCGCTTCAGCTCGCCGCCGCGGCCGTGGCATTTGGGCTGAAAGCGGCCCATGTCGCCGGCGGCCCAGGCGAAGAAGCTGATCTCGTTGACCGGGCAGAGCATCGGGGCGGTGCCGGTCTCCTCCAGGTGCAATCGCGCGAAGGCGGCGGCATAGGCGGCGAAGCGGTCGACGAAGGCGCTGGAGAAAATGTCCAGCCCATCCGGCCAGCCGTAATGGCAGAGGTCCCAGACCACCTGCACGCCCACCTTCCGCGCCGCGCGCAGCAGCCCCAGCACCGGGGACCAGTCGTACTGGCCGGGCGAGGTTTCGATCAGATGCCAGCGCACGCCATCCCGCGCGCTGCGGATGCCGTGTTCGGTGAGTTGCTTGTAGTCCTCCTCGGCCAGCAGGTCGTGCCTGGTGCCGGCGATCAGGTCCAGCCGGCGGCCATCCCCGCGCCGCTGGGTGCTGCACTCGAAGCCGCCGAGGAAGAAGCTGTCGAAGATCGGCTGTGCCGCCCCGGTGGTCATCGGCATGCCGGGGCCGGGCCAGGGTGCGGCAGGCCCTTGGCGGTTGGTTGTGGGGTGGGGGGCATGGGCGAGGGTCCTGGCCTGCGGTTCCCCCCAGAAAGCATCAGGCCGGCCAGCGTTCCGGCGTGGCGCGCAGATGGCCGCGACCGGTTTCGGACCGCGCTGGCCGCCGCGCCACCCTCGGTGCGGGGGGTTGGCGCGGCGGCCAGGACCGTCACAGCATCACCAACCCCTGCCGGGCGCCGCGCGCCACCGCATCCGCCCGGCTGGCGGCGCCCAGCTTGTCCAGCACCGCCGCCACATGCGCCTTCACGGTGTGGAAGCTCAGGCCCAGCCGGCGGGCGATGAGCTTGTTGCTGGCGCCGGCGGCCAGCAGGTCCAGCACCTCGCGTTCCCGCCTGGTCAGGCTGGCGCTCGGCCCCTGGGCGCGGCGGCCGAGCAGCCCGGCCAGGGCTTCCGGCGGCACCACCGCCAGGCCGCGGGCCAGGGCCGGCAGTACCGCCGCCAGGTCGCCGGCCGAGGCATCCGGCGCCAGCACCCCGGCCGCGCCGGCGCGCAGGGCCGCCACCGCCGCCGCACCCTCGGCCAGCACCAGGACCGGCTGGTCGTCGGCTTCCGGCCCGGCATCGGAGATCAGCAGCTCCGCCGCCGCTTCCTCCGCCACCAGCACGGCGCCATCCATGGCGTGCAGCCGCGCGGTGACGCCGGCGCGCAGGTCCGGGTCGCCGATGCGCAGCGCAACGCTGAGCGGCGGCATTCAGCCGTCCTGCCCCACGGCGGAGCCGCTTGGCCCGGCCCCGGCGGAGCCGCCCGACTCAACCCCGGCGGCGCCATGGGAAGCGGCGGGGCGCTCGCCCACCGTCAGCGAGACCGTCAGCGCCTGGCCGGCGCGCAGCACCTCCAGCCGGATCGGCTGGCCCACGCTCTCGGGGTCCAGCCGGCCCAGCATCTCCCGCACGCCCGCCAGCGGCTGGCCGTCCATGGCCAGCAGCACGTCGCCCAGCAGCACCCCCGCCAGCGCCGCCGGGCTGCCGGGGTCCACCCCCAGCACGATCAAGCCCCGCGTGCTGCCGGTGCGCACCGGCTGCATCGCCAGGCCCAGATAGCCGCGCGCCACCCGGCCGCGCACCCGCAGCACCTCCACCACCCGGGCGATGGTTTCCGCCGGAATCGCCAGCGGCCGCCGGCGCGGGCCGAACACCGCCATGCCGATCAGGCGGCCGGCGTCGTCCAGCAGCGGGCCGCCTTCCGCCAGCGCGGAAAGCCGCAGGTCAAACACCAGGCGGCGTTCCAGCGACCCACCGCGCATGCTGCGCCAGGCACCACCGACAAAGGCCGCGACGCCCATCGACGCAATCGGCCCCTCCTCCCCCCGGCCCACCGCCAGCCCCAGCCGGCCCAGCGCCAGGCTGTCCGGCGGGGCCAGCACCAGCGGCGCCACCGGGCCGGTCTCCAGCTTCAGCAGCGCCACATCGGTGCCGGCATCCCGCCCCGCCAGCATGGCCGGCACCCGGCTGCCATCCGGCAGGGTCACGCTGATATCGTCGTCACGCTCCAGCGGCTCGGCCGCCGTCACCACCAGGCCCTGCTGCCACAGGATGCCGGAAAAACCGCGACCCTCCCGCCCCTGCACGCTGACGGCACGGGCGGCACCGGCAGCCGCCAGGGCGGCCAACTGGTCGGAGAGGGCGGCAAGCGGGTTGGTCGGGGTCATCGGCGGGTTCTCCATGCCCCAGCAAATGGGCCTTTCGCCGGCGTTTCGCCATCCGCCGGATGGCCGGGCCGTTTGGGCGGGGTGAGCGCGGGGGGCGCTGCCGTATGAGGACAAGGATCGGGGCTCTGCCCAAGGGGACAGAGATCGGGGCTCTGCCCAAGGGGACAGAGATCGGGGCTCTGCCCAAGGGGAAGAATATCGGGGCTCTGCCCCGAACCCCGCCAGGGGGCAGGCGCCCCCTGGACCGGCGTGAGTCTGGGTCGCGCCAGAGTGCGCGAGGGCATGCCATGGGACCAGCCGAGATCGCCAGGAGTCGAGCGGCGCGGCTGCCCCGCCGGCGCGGGAAGATCGCGCGACTTGGGCAGGGTTTGGTGCAGGAACAACCGCCGATCACGGCGGCGCCAGCCATTTCGGGATATGCCTGCGCCCGCCAACCAGCCAATGGAAGGCCTTGCAGGTTTGCAACATGCGCCGGTCCGGCAATCCGCCGGCGGCCAGGGCCTGCTGCACCATGCGCTGGACCTGCGGCAGCAGCTTTTGGGACAAATCCGGGTCGGGCAGCATCTCGAACGGGCCATTCACCGCCGAACACAGGCCCAGCCGCCGCGCCAGGACAATCCCGGCCAGCTTCAGGATGCGCAGCGCCCGGCGATACGCACGGCAGATCCAGTGCTCCAGGCGCTGCAACGCCGGCGGGCAGTCCGGCGCGGCAATGGACTTCAGCAGCCGGGTCCAGACCCCGGCATGCGCCCAGCGACGGAACTGGCGGGCGGCCGTGTCGGCAGGGCCCATCTCGGGCGGCAGGCAACGCCAGGGGTGGGGCGAGGTGACCACCCAGAACACCGCGTCCAGCCTGGCGCGGATATCGAAGATCGGCCGGCCGGCGCCCTGGCGCTGGAAGAACGGGAGCAGGGCGTTGAGGTCTTCGGTGGAGAGCGGCTGCCAGGGGCGCGGGGTGGCGTAGCGGCGGGGGTACATGGCGGCCCTCTCGGCAGGGAGAGTGAACATAACAGGAACATGGTCCTGTTTTCAAGCCTGTGGTAAGGGGCTGGCATGGAATGGCGGAACATGCGGGCGGCCGACCTGGCGAGGGTCGAGCGGATCGCCGCGGAGGTGCATCCGGGGTTTCCGGAAGGACCCGAGGTGCTGGCCGAGCGGCTGGCGCTTTGCCCTGGGGGGTGCCTGGTGCTGGATGCGCCGGGGGAGCGGGGGCTGGGAGCACCGCGAGGGCGCGCGCTGGAAGCACCGGGGGAGCGGGGGCTGGGAGCACCGCGAGGGCGCGCGCTGGAAGCACCGGGGGAGCGGGGGCTGGAAGGCGCTGGGGGTGTGGTCGGCTATGTGATCAGCCACCCCTGGGCCGCCGGCGCGGCGCCGAAGCTGGACAGCCTGCTGGGCGCGCTGCCGGCGGCGCCGGGCTGCTGGTACTGGCACGACCTGGCGCTGCTGCCGGCGGCGCGGGGGCAAGGCGCGGCGGCGGCGGCGGTGCAGCGCGTGCTGGCGCTGGCGCGCGGGGCGGCGCTGGACCAGGTGGCGCTGGTGGCAGTGGGACAGTCCGGCGGGTTCTGGCGGCGGATGGGGTTTCGGCCGGCCGTGGGGCCGGAGGTGGCGAGCTACGGCGCAGGGGCGGCGTACCTGGTGCGGGGAGTTTAAGCCCACTTATAGATCGGAACGTTCCTGTTTATCATATCGACCTCGCAATCGGGAGAGAGGCGATGTCGGAACAGCAGCGGGCAGCCCAAGCAGAGTCGGGCGGAGCGCCGGCGGCAATGCCCTTGACGCCGCCTCCGGCCGAGACGGCCGCGACACCGGACAGCGCCTTGGCGGGCAAGGGCGCGCCGCCGCAGCCGCCAGCGCACTCAACCGGGATTTATGGGCAGGCGAAGGCGCTTCTGACGCAGCGGACGCAGGGCCATGTACGCGCTTTCTTCATATGTTTCCTGCTGGGCGGTGTCGCCTGGATGGCTGTGGTCAGTTGTGGCAGCGGGGACTGGCGCACCCTCGGTGCCCTCGGTTTCCTGTCCGCATCGGGCATGATCGTCGGGGGCTTTGTCGGCTTCCTGTTCGGCGTGCCTCGTTCACTTTCGAGTACCGCGGCCGCTTTGGCGACGACGAGCGGTTCTGGCCAGCCCGGCAAGATCGTGGCCAATACGAACCTGGAGCAGATCTCGGACTGGCTCACCAAGGTACTGGTCGGCGTGGGACTGACCCAGTTGCAGAGCCTGCCAACCCTGCTCGGCGAGTTGTCGGCCGCGGTAAGCACGATGCTGCCGGGCGTGGAAGGGCCGGGCGCCTTGGGCGTGGCGGTACTGGCGACCTATTTCTTCGCCGGCTTCCTCTGGTCCTATCTGGAAAGCCGCACGGCCCTGATGGAGCTGTTCGAACGGCAGGGATAGCCCCGCCCCGACAGCACTGTCCGCTCCCACTGACCAAGTGTGAGCGGACTTCTTGCTGTAATTTCAATATGTTGCGAACCTCGAAATCCGTTTTGCCAATTGAACAGAACGGATATCCCTCTACGCCGCCACCAGCAGCCCCGCCGCGGCCAGTCGGCGGCAGAAGCGCAGCGCGCCGTCGCCCAGTTCGGCGGCGCTGGCGCCTTCGTCCAGGCGTTGCAGCCAGTCCAGGCCCTGTTCGTCCAGCGGCAGGGTGCCGTCGGCCCAGCGCAGTTCGGCGCTGCCATCCGGCAGGGCGGCCACGTGGTGGTGCATGGCGTCGGAAAGGCGCAGCCGGTCGGCTTCGCCAGGGGGTGGGGTCAGCAGGCCGCGGCCCGGCAGGGGGATGCGGTTCTGCGCCAGGCTGTCCAGCATGCGCACCGCCAGGTGTTCCAGCGTGGCGTCGCTGGCCAGGGTTTCCAGCCGGGCGGCCATGGCGCGCAGCAGGGCGGGCGCCGCCGCGGGGTCGCCCAGGCGCCAGCTGGGGAAGGCTTCGCGCAGCGTGGCGTCTCCGGGCTCCAGCATGGTCAGGGTGTCGCGCAGCACCTCCGCCCAGCAGGGTTCCATCAGGCCGATGGTCAGGTGCAGGGAATGGCCGCCGCTTTCCTGGGTGCGGGCTTCGTGCAGCACGCCACGCGGCACGTAGATGGCCTGGCCCGGGGTCATGGTGAACTCGACCGGATCACCCTCGGGCTGCACGTCGCGCTGCCAGGGGGTGCGGCGGGTGGGGTGCGGCAGCGGCTGGCCGGGCCAGACGCGCCATTGCTTCTCGCCTTCCACCTGCAGCACCAGCACGTCGTGCGTATCGTAGTGGACGCGGAAGCCCTGGGCGCTGGCGGGGGTCAGGTAGACGTTGCACTGCACCGCGTGCAGGAACAGCTTTTCCAGGCCGCGGCAGAAGCGCGCCAGCGGCCCGTGCATCTCATGGAATTGGGAGACGACCAGGCTGGCGCCGGCGTCGAAGCGCGCCAGCAGGCGGGGCGCATCGACATGGCCGGAGGTCAGCGCGAATTCATCGGCGGGGACCGAGGCGCTGCCCTGCCGGCCGCCATCCGCCATGGCCACGCGGGGCGTGCGGGCGGCGTCGGTCAGCAGGAAGGCGTCCAGGTCCGCGACTGACAGCAGCGCCTGGTAGCGATTGGCCGGGCCGTCCGGCAGGGGGCGCCACTCGGCGGTTTCGCGAATGGCCAGCACGGCTTCCACCGGCAGGTCGCCGAAGGCCAGCGCGAAGGCGCCTTCGGCCAAGCTGGTGGGGGGCGTGCTGGTTTGGGTCATGCGGGGGCGCGGTCAGCGCCAGCCGCGACCACGGCCGGGGCCGTCATTCGGGTCGTTGTCGGTCACGCTGCGCTGCGGCGGGGCGTAGCCGCGGCCACGGCCGGGGCCGTCGCTCGGGTCGTTGTCGGTCACGCTGCGGCCACCGCCATAGCCACCGCCGCGAATGCCGCGGCCGGGCGCGTCGTTCGGGTCGTTGTCGTTGCGGCCACCGCTGTAGCCGCCGCCGCGGATGCCGCGGCCGGGGGCGTCGTTGGGGTCGTTGTCAGACCGGTACTGCACCGGCGTGGCGGCCGGGGCGTGACCTGGGAGTGCGGCGGCGGCAGGGGTGGCCAGAGGGGCGGCCAGAGGGGCGGCCTCCGCGGTGCTGGCCAAGGTGCCGGCGGCGGCGCCGAGGCCGGCCACCCGCAGCACCAGAAGCCGGCGGCCCAGGCGCGCGGTGCTGGCCTGGCCAAGGCGCGCTGGGTGCGACGTTTCGTCTGCCATGATCAGGATGCCTCCCAAGGGTTGCTGGCCAGCCATGACAATACGGCCGCGCCGATTGCACAAGTATTGCCTTGTTGCGCAAAACACGCCACGGGGAGATATCGCGTACGACCCAGCCGCCGGTTTGGCGGTCTGGCGCCAGGGAGCCTGTCACATGTCTGAAACGGCCGTCGCCGCCCCCAACCTCCCGCCACTTTACAAGGGCCTGGAGCCGCTGACGCCGGAGCGTCATGGCAAGCTGAAGCTGCACAGCCCGGGCTTCGCCTACGCCGCGGAAATGCATGCCGTGCCGCTGGCCGCCGAGGAGTTCACCGCCGCCTGCCGCAGCATGCCCATCGTGTTCACTGCCCAGGCGCCGCATGTGCCGCTGGCGCTGTGCGGGCTGCAGGCCGGCCACAACCACTTCATCAACGCCGAGGGCAAGTGGGCGGAGAACGCCTATATCCCGGCCTATCTGCGCCGCTACCCGTTCTTCCTGGTGCGCGTTTCGCCGGAGAGCCAGCAGCTGGTGCTGTGCGTGGACCCGCAGGCGCCGCACGTCTCGGCGACCGAGGGCGATGACATGTTCACCGCCGACGGCAAGCCTTCGGCCATGCTGGACCGCGCCTTCAACTTCACCAAGGGCGTTGAGGAAGCCATGCTGCGCACCCGCGCCATGGCCGATGGCCTGGCCGAGATGGGGCTGCTGAAGGCCTCGGTGGTGCAGTTCCAGCAGGGCGACAAGCCGATGCGCGTGGACGGCTTCTTCGCCGTGGACCGCGCCGCGCTGGCCACGCTTTCGGCCGAGCAGCTGGTGACGCTGCGCGACCGCGGCTGGCTGGAGGCGATCTACGCCCACCTGATGTCGGTGGGCGGCATGGGCGACCTGGCGCGGGACGTGACCCCGGCGGCCTGAAGCACGCGGCCGACCCGCCGGACGGAGGTGCGGCGTCGCCGCGCCTCCGCCGATCCCCGCGTTGCCAACGACGATGCTTTCGTGCAACGTTGGCACTGCGGTTGGAGCGCGGCGGATGTCGTTTTTGCACAACGTGCAGCGGTGGCGGCAAAAGGCCGATCTGGCCGAGGTTGGCTATTATCAGCCACCGCCGGGGCTGGATGCGGTGTTCGAAGGCCGCACCCCCCTGGTGCTCGGCCGCAAGGGAGCCGGCAAGACGGCGCTGCTGAACTTCGTCGAGCAGCACTACGCCGAACGCGCCTTCTTCTTCCGGCTGACCTTCAACCCGCAACTGCTGCGCGGCTGGGGCCGGCAGTCGGACAACGCCAACCCCCTGACGGCCGCCGACTACGAGTCGCTGTGGACCGCCTTCATCCACCATGAGTTCTGCCGCGTTGCGGTCAGCCGCGGGGCGATCTCGGGCAGTCTGAAGACCGATATCTCCATCCGGCACGACGTGCCTGGCCCGGGTGGCCCAGCGAAGTTCCTCCGCCGGCTGCTGTATGGCGTGCGGTCGCTGACAATCGGCTTCCGCAGCTTCCAGCTGACCTCGGATGGCGAGATCCAGCCGGCGCAGCTGCGCGAATACCGCAACAACCGCGACTGGCATGAATACCTGGCGATCTGCAAGGCGGATGCCGAGGCGGTCGCCGCCCAGATCGGCAAGCCCTGCATCGCGCTGTGCGACGAGATCGACCTGCGGATCGACACCCAGGACCACATGCGGTTCAACGACTACACCAACTGCGTGCGCGGCCTGCTGAACACCGCGGCGCAGTTGCAGGAACGCCACGTCGTCTCCAGCATCATCGCCCTGCGCTCCGATATCTTCGACGCCATCATCGGGGCCGAGCTGAATGCCTGGAATGGCCGCATCCTGCGGGTGGAGGCCAATGAGGACCGGATCAAGGAATTGCTGCTGACCCGCATCCGGCGTTCCCTGCCCGAGCAGGAGGCAAAGGAGATCGCCAGCTTCGACAGCGCCTGGGCGCGCATTTCCGTCGCCGGCTACTTCGACTTCGACTTCATCCGGCAACGGACGCTGAACCGGCCGCGCGACTATGTCGAGTACCTCTCCCTGGCGGCGAAGTACCAGCTGCAGAACGACGCCGGCAGCGAGAAGATCGCTGGCACCGCCTTCCGCGGCACCACGCTGGAGTTCGCGCAATTCCTGCTGAACGAGTTCTGCGACGAGATCTATTTCAAGTACGACTTCGGCCGTTCGATCGTCGAGGCGCTGCGCTACCTCTACCCGCCGGCGGCGCAGCGCCAGAACTTCACCTATAGCGAATTTCGTCGCTCGCTGGGGCTGCAGGGGGTCGATCTGCCCGAGCAGGAGATGCGGGAATTGGTCCGCGATCTCTATCGGATGTCCGTGCTCGGCTTCCAGTCGCGGCATGAGAGCGGGCTCAGCCCGATGCGGTTCCTGCACCAGAACGACGCCGGGCAATTGCCGCCGGTATTCTGGCAGGACGACATCGTCCTGGTGCTGCATCGGGGGTTTCGCTACGCGCTGATTGGCTGACGTTGGGCGGCGCCCCGGCCGGCGCGGGCGGAATCGCTTCCGCCGGGCCGGCCCCGGCGTTAAGGGAAATCAACGCGTCCTTCCCGGGAGGAATCATGCTCCGCCGCCACCTGATGCTTGCCGCCCCTGCACTGCTTGCCGCCGCCACCGCGCGGGCGGAGCAGCGCTTCCCCAGCATGTCCATGTTCATCCCGGCCGGGCCTGGTGGCGGCTGGGACGGGCTGGGGCGGGCCATTGAACAAGTGGCGCGGGGGGCCGGCCTGGTCGGCACCTTCCAGTTCGAGAATATCGGCGGCGCCGGCGGCACGGTGGGGCTGCCGCGCTTCGTCGCCAGCAAGCGCGGGCGCGGCGATGCGCTGATGGTCAGCGGCAGCATCATGGTCGGCAGCGTGCTGACCAACAAGACGCCGGTGGGCCTGCAGAACGTGACCCCGGTGGCGCGGCTGACCGAGGAAGCCGACGTGATCGTGGTGCCCGCCAGCAGCCCGATCCAGGATATCCGCGGCTTCCTGGCGGCCATGAAGGCCAACCCGGGCGGCACCAGCATTGCCGGCGGCAGCGCCGGCGGCACCGACCACATTGCGCTGGGCCTGGTGCTGAAGGCGCTGGGGCACAGCGCGCGGCAGGGCAGCTACGTGGCCTTCGCCGGCGGCGGGCCGGCCCAGGCGGCCATCCTGGGCGCGCAGGTCAGCGCGGGGATGTCCGGACTTTCCGAGTTTGCCGAACAGATAAAAGCCGGGCGGATGCGCGCCCTGGCCACCACCGGGGCGACGCGCAGCGACCCCGCGATACCCACGTTGAAGGAAAGCGGCGTGGAAGTGGTGATCACCAACTGGCGCGGCACCTTCGCGCCGCCGGGGGTGCGGCCGGAGGCGCTGGCAAAGCTGGTGGCGCTGATGCAGGAGATGCACGCGCTGCCGGCCTGGGCCGAGATGCTGAAGACCCGCGACTGGGCCGACGCCTTCATGGTGGGTGAGGCATTCGCGGCGTTCCTGGACCGCGACCGGGCGCAGACCGAGGCGGTGCTGAAGGAGATCGGCCTTGCATGATCTGGCCCGCGCCGACCTGAAGGTGGGCGGCTTCGTGCTGGCGCTGGGCGGGTTGGCGCTGTGGCAGGCGGCGGAGATTCCGGTGTCTCCGCTGTATGGCCAGGTGGGACCGAAGGCGGTGCCCTATGGCGTGGCCGCGGTGCTGGCGCTGCTGGGCGCGGGCCTGGTGGTGCAGGCGCTGCGCGGCGGCTGGAGCCATACGCTGGAGGAGGTGCAGGACGCGGCGCCGACCAACTGGCGGGCGCTGGTGCTGCTGGGCGCGGGGCTGCTGGCCAATGTCGCGCTGATCGGGCCACAGGGGTTTTGTTTGGCCGCCAGCGTGCAGTTCGTGCTGGTGGCGGCGGCCTTCGGCAGCAGCCGGATGGGGCGGGATGCCGCGCTGGCCTTGGTGCTGACGCTGGCGGTGTGGTTCGGCTTCGTCATGCTGTTGGGGGTGAATATCGGCGCCGGGCTGCTTGAGGGCAGTATCCTGCGGCTGCTGGGGCAGGAGCTGCCATGAGTGCCTGGGACGGGCTGGCGCTGGGCTTCGGCCATGCGCTGACGCTGAGCAATTTGGGCTGGGCGCTGCTGGGGTGCTTCCTGGGCACCGCCGTCGGCGTGCTGCCCGGCATCGGGCCGGCGCTGACCATTGCGCTGCTGCTGCCGATCACCTTCCAGGTGGAGGCGACCGGCGCCTTCATCCTGTTCTGCGGCATTTTTTATGGTGCGATGTATGGCGGGAGCACGACTTCCATCCTGCTGAACACGCCGGGCGAGAGCGGCTCGATCATCACCGCGCTGGAAGGCGCGAAGATGGCCCGCAACGGGCGCGCCGGGCCGGCCTTGGCCACCGCCGCCATTGGCAGCTTCGTCGCGGGGACGATCGGCACGCTGGGGATCAGCTTCCTCGGCCCGGTGGTGGTCGAGTTCGCGCTGAAGCTGGGGCCGGCGGAGTATTTCTCGCTGATGGTGCTGTGCTTCGTCACCGTCTCCGCCGTGCTGGGCGGCAGCGCGCTGCGCGGGCTGACATCGCTGGCCTTCGGGCTGCTGCTGGGGCTGGTGGGCATTGATTTGCAGACCGGCCAGCCGCGCATGACCTTCGGCATTCCGGAACTGCTGGATGGCGTGAACGTGGTGCTGGTGGCCGTCGCGCTCTTCGCGGTGGGGGAGACGCTGTTCCTGGCCTGGCGCCACAACAACCAGAAGGCCGAGGTGCGGCCGGTGGGCAGCATCATGATGAGCCGCGACGACTGGAAGCGCAGCTGGAAGCCCTGGCTGCGCGGTTCGTTCCTGGGGTTTCCGTTCGGCGTGATGCCGGCGGGCGGCACCGAAATGCCGACCATGCTGAGCTACTACGCCGAACGCAAGCTGGTGGCGCCGGAGCACGCCGCGGAGTTCGGCACCACAGGCGCCATTGAGGGCGTGGCCGGGCCGGAGGCCGCGAACAACGCGGCCGCCGCCGGCATTCTGGTGCCGATGCTGACCTTGGGGCTGCCGACCTCGGCGACCGCCGCGATCATGCTCAGCGCCTTCCAGAGCTATGGCATCAACCCCGGGCCGATGCTGTTCGAGCAGCAATCCGCGCTGGTGTGGACGCTGATCGCCAGCCTCTACGTGGCCAACATCATGCTGGTGGTGCTGAACCTGCCGCTGGTCGGGCTATGGGCGCGGATCCTGAAGATTCCGCAGCCGCAGCTTTACGCGGGCATATTGGTGTTCGCGACCATCGGCACCTACGGCATTTCCAACAGCGTGATCGACCTGGTGCTGCTGTACGGCATCGGCGTGGTCGCGATGTTCATGCGGCGGTTTGATTTTCCGACCGCGCCGGTGGTGATCGGGATGATCCTGGGGCCGATGGCGGAACAGGCCATGCGCCAGGCGCTGACGATCAGCCAGGGGGATTGGGGGACGTTTGTCACGCGGCCGGGGAGTGCCGCGCTGCTGGTGGTGGCGCTGCTGGCGCTGGTGGGGCCGCGGGTTTGGGGGGCGGTGCGACGGGGGTAAGGCCAGGGGCGCCGCCCCTGGACCCCGGCAAGGGCCGAAAGGCCCTTGCAACCCAGGTGTTTTAGCGAAGATACTTGCGAATTAGGCTAATTCTTTTTAGCCTAAGCCAATGAAGCTCTCCGATTGGTTGGCAAATTCCGGCACGACGCCTGCTCAGCTTGCAACTGCGTGCGGGGTACACCCCGTGACCGTGTACAAGTGGCGCGCCGGGGCAATCTTCCCGCGGCCGGCGCAGCTTGAATCCATCACCCGGGCGACGCGGGGCGCCGTAACCGCCGATGACTTCGCGGCCGGTACATCGCGGCAGCCCCAACCTCGCGGCTTCGCCGAAGCGCAAACGCCGCTGCACGCCCAGGCCGACGCGCTGGGCCTGAACGCCGACAGCATCGCCGCCGCCGCGCTGAAGAAGGCCATCGGCGACGAGAAGGCACGACGCTGGGCCGAGGAGAACCGCGAAGCGATTGCCGCGCACCACCGCTACGTGGAGGAACACGGGCTGCCACTGGCAAAGTACCGCATGTTCTGATGGCGCGCTTCGACCTGTATCGGCCGAAGGGCAGCGACACCTGGCTGCTGGATGTGCAGTCCGACCACCTGTACCAGTTGCCGTCGCGCATGGTGGTGCCGCTGTTGCCGGCTTCCGCATTGCCCGCAATCCGCGACCTGAACCCGCTGCTTGAGGTGGAAGGCGAGCGATTGGCGATGATGACGCACTACATGTCGGCCATGGCCTCGCGCGATCTCGGCCGCGCATGCGGCTCCTTGGCAGACCAGGCCGACGACATCACCCGCGCGCTGGACATCCTGCTGACCGGGTTCTGAGCGCCGCCATCTTTGCCGCGGCGCGCGTTCGGCCAATTCTGCCTGGCGCGCTTCCGGTACCCGTTTCGCCGCGCCCGCTCGGCACCCTGGCGGCGCGACCCCGCGCCGCGCGCTTCCAGCAAACCCTATTCCGCGCGCTTCCAGCAAAACCTACTCCGCGCGCTTCCAGCAAAACCTACTCCGCGCGCTTCCAGCAAAACCTACT
>CAILMF010000072.1 GCA_903835235.1 uncultured Rhodospirillales bacterium | reverse complement strand
TAGAGCGGGATGCGATCAGGCTGAATCGAATTTGCTTCCCGACGCGGCGGGCGATCTGATTCAAGATGCTGGCTGGGTAGGAGGCCAGCATCGATGGGTGCACCCTATTCCCTCGACCTGCGTCAGCGCGTTGTGGCAGCGGTCGAACAGAGCGGCATGTCGCGCAATCAGGCGGCACGGCATTTTGGCGTAGCCATCAGCACCGCGATCGCGTGGGTCGCGCTTTACCGCAAGACCAGCAGCCTGGTGCCTGGGCAGATGGGTGGTCACAAGCCGCGTAAGATCGCAGGTGACCACCGGACTTGGCTGACGACGCGTTGCCAGTCGGCTGATTTCACGCTGCGCGGCTTGGTGACCGAGCTGTCTGAGCGCGGCCTGAAGGTCGACTACCGCGCTGTCTGGGAGTTCGTGCACGCGGAGAAGCTCAGCTTCAAAAAAAACGCTGCACGCCAGCGAACAGGATCGACCCGACGTCGCTCGTCGACGTGCCCAGTGGCAGCGCTATCAGGGACGGATTGACCCGTCGCGGCTGGTGTTCATCGATGAAACATGGACCAAGACCAACATGGCACCGCTCCGGGGCTGGGCTGCAAAAGGCACGCGGTTGCTGGCCAAGGCGCCGTTCGGTCACTGGAACACCATGACCTTCGTCGCCGCCCTGCGGCATGACAGCATCGTGGCGCCGTGGCTGCTCGACGGTCCGATGAATGGCGAGTGGTTCCGGGTCTACGTCGAGCAGATTCTCGTGCCGACCCTGAAGCCTGACGACCTCGTCATCATGGACAATCTCAGCAGCCACAAGGGTCAGGCTATCCGCAGCGCCATCCGGCGGGCCGGCGCAAAGCTCTTCCTGCTGCCGAAGTACTCACCCGATCTCAACCCCATCGAGCAGGTCTTCGCCAAGCTCAAACATCTACTCCGAAAGGCTGCAGCCAGGACCAGCGACGCGGTCTGCGCGACTATCGGCACACTCCTCGGCACCTACACACCAGCAGAGTGCACCAATTACCTAACCCATTCAGGATATAGCCGAACCTAAACGCATCATGCTCTAACGTCGAGAAAGCCTCTAACGCAGGAGGTTGAGGCGTCCCTGACCAAGTGGCCGCTGAGCAGGGTCAAAGCCTTCGCGCCTGCCATACTCGCTCAGCGGGGGTGGTGCCCCGGCAGAAGAACGGTTGACGGTCTTGCGCTCATGATCTTGTCGCCGGTGCGGAGAGTTTCGATACGCTTGTGCCGGCCCTTGTTTCCCGGCAGATTGCCCGCGGGCGGGGCCGGATGTCCAATCGCCCGCGGGGAAGGCCGGCGGATCAGCCGATGATGTGCAGGTCCGTCGCGGTCACCTCGGGTGCGCCGACCAATGTGGCCACCAGCACCTTGGCGCCAGCCCCGGTGCCATCCGCATCCCAGGACAGCGCGCCGCTGTTGTGGTTGTACAGGAACTGGCCATGGGCCTGGTTGGCCCTGCCGCCATCCACGAAGAACCCAGTCATGTCCATCCCGGCCACCAGCCCGCCGCCGAACCCCAACGCGGAGAACTCCAGCCAGTCGCTGGCGTGGCTGAAGTCGCGGACGCGGTCCCCGGCATCGGCCAGGCCGCTGAAGCGGAACGCATCGGCCCCGGCGCCGCCGTAGAGCTGGTCCACGCCAGCGCCACCCACCAGCGTGTCGGTGCCGACCCCACCGAGCAGCGTGTCGTTGCCCGCGCCACCGGCCAGCAGGTTGTCGCCCGCATCGCCGGTCAGCTTGTCGGCGAAGGCCGAGCCGAGCAGGTTCTGGATGCTGCTGAAGTGGTCGGTGCCCTGGCCGGTGGCCAGCCCGGTCAGCAGGTTGGCCTGCACCGGGCCGGCGGCGGCGCCGTAGTCCACGGTGTTGATGCCACCGCCGCCCAGGAAGGTCTCGTTCCCCGTGGTCCCGACGAAGCTGTCATTGCCCAGCATCAGCAGTGCCGCGGCGCCGGCCGAGGTCGCGCCGGGCTGCGCCAGATAGGTGCTCAGGTCAGCCAGATAGATCATCGGCCCACCCTGGCTGACACCAGCCGGGGTCATTGTCGCCTCGATCCAGCTGGCTGTCTGGAAGATCGCCATCGACTGCGAATGGACGATATCCGTCACCAGGGCGGATTGCAGGTGCAGCAGCACGAAGGTGCCGTCGCTGCACCCGAAGGCCTCGACGGCGCCGAAGCCACGGATATTGGCCACCCCAAGCGGCGTGGTGAAATCCACCGTGGTCTGCCACGGAGCAAAGCTGGTGGCGGTCGGGAAGCTGGTGAAGTTGGACACGGCTATCTTCCTCAGGTGTTACCGATGGCTCTACCGCCCCAAGCTTACGCGCCCCTGACGAAGTGGCCGCGGCATTGCCGCCGGGCCGCCGCTGGTGTCCAATCGGCGCAACAACCGTGAAGGGGAGGCTGCCATGAAGCTGCTGTTCGCCGATGACTACCGGCTGTGCGTGGTACGTGGGGAGGAGGCGGTGGATGTCTCCGCCGTGGTCGCGGATATTCCGCACACCGGCCCCGGCGACCTGATGACCGGCCTCATCGCCCGCTTCGACGCTTATCGCCCCAAGCTGGAAGCCGCCGCCGCCACCGGCAAGTGCGTCCCCTTGAAGGGTCTGCGCATCCGCGCGCCGCTGCCCAAGCCAGGCAACATCGTCTGCATGGCCGTCAACTACATGGAGGACGGCACGCTGAAGGAACCGGCGGCGATCAACGCCTTCCACAAGGCGCCCACCGCCATCATCGGCCCGGGCGAGACCATGGTGCTGCCGGACGTACCCGCGACGATCTTCGAGGGCGAGGCCGAGATGGCGCTGGTCATCGGCAAGCGCGCCAGCAATGTCAGCCAGGCCGACGCCATGGGCTACATCTTCGGCTACATCAACTTCATCGACGGCTCCGCCCGCGGCCTGAAGCCGGAGCGCAACAGCTTCTTCCAGATGAAGTCGCGCGAGACCTTCGCCCCCATCGGCCCCTTTCTGGTCACCGCCGACGAGATCGCCGACCCGCAGAAGCTGGGCGTCACGCTGACCGTGAATGGCGTGGTGAAGCAGAAGTTCAACACCGACGACATGGCGCACAAGATTCCCCGCTGCATCGAATGGGCGTCGTCCATCCACACGCTGGAACCGGGCGATATCCTGGCCACCGGCACCAACCATCGCGGCTTGTCCAGCTTCATGGATGGCGACCAGGTGACGCTGGAGGTGGAGGGCCTGGGCAAGCTGGAATTCAACGTGCGCGACGACCTGAAGCGCAGCTGGAGCCGCGAGACACGGCTGGACCGGCAGAAGCAGGGCTTTGATACGCCGACCCCGCAGGTCAGCGGCAAGTACGCGCCGGGCGCCTGACGCTTTCGGCCGGCTGCCTCAAGCGCCCTGGGGTGGCCGCCGCTGGCGACCGGACGCCAGCAGCAGCATCGCCAGCGCCGCCACCACCGCGGCGCTGGCCAGGCTGGCGCGGAAGCCGGCCAGGAAGGCCACCGCCGCGCCCTCGGCCAGTGCGGCCGCCTGCACCCCCTCGAACACCAGGGTCAACAGGCTGGCGGCGGTCACTACGCCCAGCGTGCGGGTCATCATCGCCAGGCTGCCGGCCACACCGCGGTCGGCGCGCGGCAGGGTGGCGGTGACGATCTCGGTATAGCTGACCTGCAACAGCCCCAGTCCGGCGCCGTGCAGCAGCAGCGGCGGCAGCAGCAACCAGGCCGGCGTGGCCGCGCCCCACAGCGCCATCAGGGCAAGGCCGGCTGCGATGCAGCCGATGCCCGCCGCCGCCATGCCCCGCGCCGGCACCCGCCCCAGCAGCCAGCCGCCGGGCAGCGAGACCAGCATGGTCCCCGCCGCCGAACCGGCCAGGAACAGCCCGGCCACGCCCACCGGCAGCGCGGCGATACGGGTGAGGTAGTAGGGCACCAGCAGCAGCACCGCGAAGGCCGCCAGGTTGGCCAGCGCATTGGCCAGGTTCAGCGCGGCGAAGCCCGGCAGCGCGAAGTGATGCAGCGCCAGCACCGGCCGCGCGCTGCGACGCGACTGCCGCAAAAAGCCCCACAGCGCCGCGCCGAACAGTACCAGCAACACCAGCGCCGGCCAGCCGTGGCGCGCCTGGTTCACCGCCATCAACAGGCTGCCGATCGTCACCGCCAGCAGCACGGCACCCGCAAGGTCGAAGCTCTCGCGCGCACCCTGGCGTGGCGCGGGCGGCAAGCCACGCAGCAGCAGCAGCGCCGCCAGCGCAATGGGGGTGCGGAACCAGAACACCGCCTCCCACCCGAACCACGCCACCAGCACCCCGCCCAGCGACGGCCCCAGCACCGACCCTGTGGCGAAGAGCAGCGCATAGGCACCCAGCACGCGCGGGCGCAGGGCCTCGGCGAACAGGCTGGTGACCAGCGCCGGGCCGCAGCTGATGACCAAGGCGGCGCCGATGCCCTGCAACACCCGGCAGGCCATCAGCCACTGGAAGCTGGGCGCCGCCGAGCAGAGCAGGTAGGCCACCGCGCTCCAGCCGAGCCCAGCGCGGAACACCAGCGCGTGCCCGAAGATGTCGCCCAGCCGGCCGATGCCGAGCATCAGGCTGCCATAGGTCAGCACGTAGCAGATGACGATCCACTGGATCTCCGCCACCGGCTGGCCGAAATGCGCGGTCATCGCCGGAAAGGCGATGTTCAGCGCGCTGTCCAGCGGCACCACGGACGTGCCCAGCCCCACCAGCAGCAGGCGGATGATCGCGCCCGCCCCGGCACTTGTGCCGAAGCCCGTCGCGGCACTCGCGCCGCCTCCCGGCGCGGCGGCATCCGCTGCACCTTCGGGGGCGCCCCTGCCCGGCGCGGCGGTCTCGTCGTTTCCACCCATGGCGGCATGTTGGCGAAGCCCGGCCCGCGGCGTAACCCCCGCGCTTGACGCCCTTGGCCCCGCATGGTCGCGTTGGCCCCAACAAACGGGAGGCAGCGCATGTCGGAACTCGACCAGCTGGCCAGGGCCTTGGCCGCCGGCCTGGCGGACTGGGCGCGGGAGACCGAGGTGCTGGTGGCCGGCGCCGGGCTGGCCGGCTTCGCCGCCGCGTTGGAAGCCGCGCAGGCTGGCCGCCAGGTGATGCTGCTGGAAAAGCAGCCGGAGATCGGCGGCAGCACGTTGCTCTCGGGCGGCGCCATGGGCTTTGCCGGCACCGCGGAACAGATCGCCCAGGGCATCGCTGACAGCGACGAGCGCCTGGCGGAGGACCTGCTCTCGGTCGGCGGCCGGCAGAACGACCCGGCGCTGGTGGCGACCTATGTGGCGCATCAGCGGGAAACCCATGCCTGGCTGAAGGCGATGGGCGTCGTGTTCCGTTCCGTGCAACTCGGCGGCGGGCAATCCGTGCCGCGCAGCAACCGGGTGGACACGCGCCAGATGATCGGC
Organism: uncultured Rhodospirillales bacterium; assembly: GCA_903835235.1. GTDB lineage: Bacteria > Pseudomonadota > Alphaproteobacteria > Acetobacterales > Acetobacteraceae > CAIMOR01. Next base: position 68,321 of record CAILMF010000072.1, on the reverse strand, counting down.
GCGCTGGCCGAGCGCGCCGCCGCCGCCGGCGTGGTGCTGGCGACGGACACGGCGGTGCTGCGCCTGGTGCGCGGCGCGGAGGGCCGGGTGCTCGGCGCCGTGGTGCGGCTGGGCGACCAGGTGCAGGGCATCCGCGCACTGGGCGGCGTGGTGCTGGCCACCGGCGGCTTCTCCCGCAACGAGGCCTTGCTGGCCATCTACGCCCCCGCCCAGCGCCAGGCGCTGCGGATCGGCGGGCGCGGCAATGTCGGCGACGGGCTGCTGATGGGCTGCGCGCTGGGCGCCGGGCTGCGCGATATGGGCCATGTGCGCGGCACCTTCGGCGTGCATCCGGCGGCGGGGCCGGAGGACCTCTCGATCATCCACCCGATCTACAAGGGCGCCATTGCGGTGAACCGCGAGGGCCATCGCTTCACCGATGAAAGCGCCAGCTACAAGATCATCGGCGACGCCTGTTTGCAGCAGCCGGGTGGGCTGGCCTTCCAGGTGTTCGATGCGCCGGTGATGGCGCAATCCGTGCCGGGGGTGGCCACCTCCGACATGGCCGCCGGGCTGGCGGATGGGCGGGTCGTGCAGGCGCCGACCCTGGCGGCGCTGGCGGAAAAGCTGGGCATTCCGGTCGCGCCTTTCGAGGCGACGGTGGCGCGCTACAATGCCGATGCGCTGGCCGGGCGGGACAGCCAGTTCGGCCGCACCGCGCTGGCCGCGGGCTATGGCAGGCTGCACCCCATCGCGGAGGCGCCGTTCTACGGCTTGCCCAGCACCTCGGCGGTGCTGGCCACCTATGCCGGGCTGGCGGTGGACACAGGGATGCGCGTGCTGGACGTGTTCGGCACCCCGATCGAGGGCCTGTTCGCCGCCGGCGAGGTGATCGGCGGGCTGCATGGCGCGGCCTACATGACCGGGTCGTCCCTGGGGAAAAGCGCGATCTTCGGCCGCCTGGCCGGGCGCGGCGCGGCGGGGGGCTGAACCATGGCACGCATGGCACGACGGGCGCTGCTGGGCGCCACACTGGCCGGGACGCTCGTGGGCGGCACGCCGGCCCTGGCACAAGGGCAGGCGCCGAGCCTGGCACCCGCCCAAGTTCCCTCCCCGGCACCGGCCCTGCCGCCGGGCTTCGCCGGCCAGACGGTGCGGCTGGTGGTGCCCTTCCCGCCCGGCGGCCCGGCCGACCTGGTTGCCCGCGCCATCGCCCGGGAATGGGCCGCCGACTGGGGCTTGCAGGTGCTGGTGGACAATCGCAGCGGCGGCAACGGCTTCCCGGCCGCCGAGGCGGTGGCCAAGGCCAAGCCGGACGGCACCACGCTGTTCGTGCCCTTCTTCGGCACGCTGGTGGTCAACCCCGCGCTCTATGCCAGCCTGCCCTACGACCCCGTGCGCGATTTCGCCCCGGTCAGCGCCATCGCCACCCTGCCCTTGATGCTGGTGGTGCGGCCGGACAGCCCGATCCTCAGCATGGCCGGGCTGATCGCCCAGGCGAAGGCAAATCCGGGCGGCATCAGCTATGCCTCCGGCGGGGTAGGCCAGGGCGCCCATCTGGCCGGGGCGCTGCTGGAGAAGCTGGCGGGCATTCGGCTGAACCACGTGCCCTACCGCGGCAATGCGCCGGCGGTGGCGGATGTCATCGCCGGGCATGTGGCGATGATCTTCGACGGCATGTCCACCAGCCTGCCGCATGTGCGGGACGGCCGGCTGCGCGCCATCGCGGTTTCCACCCCGCAGCGCGCGGCGGCGATGCCCGACGTGCCGACGGTGGCCGAGGCGGGGGTGCCGGGCTTCGATGTCGGCAGCTGGTTTGGCCTGCTGGCCCCGGCCGGCACACCGGCCCCGGTGACCGAGGCATTGTCGGCGGCGCTGCGCCAGGCGCTGGCCAGGCCGGCCCTGCGGGAGCTGCTGGCCCGCAGCGGGCTGGAGCCGATGCCGCAGACGCCCGGCGAGTTCCGCGGCTTCATGGCGGCGGAGACGCGGAAATGGGCGACGCTGATCCAGGAGGCCGGGATTCGCGCGGAGTAGCGCGGGACCGAGAGGGACGCCGTCCCTCTCGGGCTCTCCCAGCCAAAGGCCGAGAGGCCTTTGGAAACCATATGTTTTAAACCCGGGGTCCAGGGGCCTCTCGGCCCGTGGCCGGGGAGTTTGAGGGGGCAGAGCCCCCTCAAGGCGACGGGCTTGAGTTTGAGGGGGCTCTGCCCCCTCAAGGCGACGGGCCCGAGTTTGAGGGGGCAGAGCCCCCTCAAGGAAACCCAGATGTGTTTGAGGGAGCAGAGCCTCCCCAAAGGCTACGCGGCGGCGGCTTCCGGCGCGGAGGCGGCGTGCCGCACGGCGCCCAGCGTGGCGACCAGCGCCGCCAGCGTTGCCTGGGCCTGCTTGGCCGCGGCGGGCTCCTCGGCATCGACGTAGGAGAGCTGCTCCTCCGCATCCGCCACGCCGGCGGCCAGCATTTCCTGCAACTCGCCCAACCGTTCCCGCACCACGTCGAAATCCTCGGCGGCGCGCCATTCACCGACGATGATGTCCACTTCCCGCGCCATGCGATGCGGCTGCACCGCGCGCATGGCCAGGGCCTGCAACCGCGTCAACGCGGCGTCGAGCGGACGCACCGCCCGCTGCTTCTTGGAAGCCATGCTCTCATTCCTGCCGAATCGCCGGCAGGTTAGCATGTTCGTATTTCGTTCTACAAGGCCGCTACGCCAGGGTCGGTTTCCAGCCGTACACCCGCATCAGCGTGCCGCCCATCAGCATGGCCTTGTCGCCGGCGGAGAGCTTGTCGTTGCGGCGAAACGGCTCGACGCCCTCGGCATAGGTCATCAGCTCCACCGCGCGGGTCCAGTCAGTGCCCCACAGGCAGCGGTCGATGCCGTAGCTATCAAAAATGCGGCCCAGCGGTTCCCAGATATCGGCATAGGGGTAGTCCCCGCGGGAAAGGGTGCAGGCCCCGGTGATCTTGATGACCACGTTGGGGTGCTGCGCCAGCGCCAGCACGCCCGGCAGGTCGGCCCAAGGGGCCTCCAGCCGCGGCAGCTCGAAGGGCTGCTGCAGGCCGACATGGTCGATGACCAGCTGAGTGTCCGGGTTGCGCGCCGCCAGCTGGCTGACCTGCGGCAGCCGGCCCCAGCACAGCATGTTCACCGGCAGGCCCAGCTTGCCGGCCGTGGCCAGCACATGGTTGAGGCCGGGGTCCTTCGGGTCTTCCGAAATGCCGCGCGTCATCATCAGCCGGATCGCCACGGCGCCCCTCGTGCGCTTCCAGTCGGCGATGGTCTCGGCCACGCCGGGGTCGGTAGGGTCCACCGGCTTCACCACGCAGAACCGGCCGGGATGGGCGTTGTAGGTGTCCAGCGCGTAGCTGGCGTCGTAGCGGTACATGGTGAAGGCGGAGACCAGCACGGCCGCGTCCACGCCAACCGCGTCCATCGCGGCGACCATGTCGGCGGTGGTGACCTCCTTCGGGCCATGCAGCACGGCGTGCCAGGGGCGGCCCGGGTGGTCGCGCTCATAGGCATGGACCTGCGCGTCGATGATCATGGCGTTCGCCCCCTGTTGCGTCACCGCGAAGGCTACGCGGCGGGATGGTGCGGTCAAGCCGGGGTATGGCGGCGGAGGAAGTCCACCACGGCAGCCTCCTGCGCCGCCAGGTGCTGCGGCCCGCGCCACTCGGTCAGCACCTCCACCCCCGGTAGCAGGGCCGCCAGCTCGGCGCTGGTGGCGGCGGGGTGGGGAATGTCGCTGCCCGGCAGCAGCATGGTCGGCACCGGGCAGGCCCGGGCAAAGGCACGGTCCACGCAGAAGACGAAGTCGTGGTCCCACATGTTGCGGCCGAAGCTGGCCAGCGCCGCGGGGTCCAGCTCCGGCCGGGCGGCGCGCTGCTCGGCGCTCCACTCGCGGTGGCTGTCCGGGAAGTAGGTGCCGTGCTCGGGATGCACGCCGATGGGGTTCTGCAGCACCGCGCAGGGGATGCGCGCGGGGGCGGCGGCCACCGCGTTCAGGCAGTAGCTGCCGCCGATGCAGCCGCCCAGCACATGGAAGCGCTGGAAGCCCAGGTGGTCCATCAGCGCCAGGTGGTCGGCGGTATAGGTGTGCCAACCATGGTCGGCGCGGATTTCGGTGCGGGATTGGCCGGCATTGCGCTGGTCCATCGCCACCGCGCAGAAGCCGGCCGCGGGCAGTGCGCGGGTCCAGTCCACCCAGGACCGCGCCGGGCCGCCGGGCGGGCTGGGCCACATCTCCATGCGGGACCGCAGGCCGCCGGGCGCAAACAGCAGCACCGGAAAGCCGGTGCCGTGCACCTGGTAGTGGATGACGCCATCGGGGCGTTCGAGGACGGGCATGCGGTTTCCTCCGGGTTGGCCACAGTGCGGACCGGCGACGCGGCGCTGTCAATCCGGCGGGCGGTTGACCGCGGGCCGCTCGGCTGGCGTGCTGTGCGCCCAGGCCTGGAGAATGCGATGCACGAGGGTTTCGATGTGGCCGCGCCGCTGCCCGGTGCCGGCTTCGGTGCCAGCCTGACCTGGCGCGCGCCCGGCGCCGCCGCGCTGGTCCAGGCGGCGGAGGCCGCGCCCGCCGCGCTGCCGACGGCGCTGGCCGCCGCCAATGGCCTGCTGCTGCTGCCGGGCATGGCCGGCATGGTGCAGGCGCCGGAGCTGCTGCTGCGGCTCAGCCAGCTCTTCGGCACCGAGTTAGAGAATTACCGCCAGACCGGCATGGAGCCCAACTGGGTGCACCCGGAGGTGCCGGAGATCTTCGTCGTCTCCAACATCCCCGGCGTGGAGCGCCAGCCGCCCGCCCAGCCCGACCCGCCCTTGACCGCGGATGGCCACCTGCCCGTGCAGTTCCCGCATCGGCTGGGCTGGCACACCGACCAGAGCTATCGCCGCCCGCCGCCGGATGTCTCGCTGTTCCTGGCCGTGCGGCCGGTGCCGCGCGGCCAGGGGCAGACGCTGTTCGCCGATGCCACCGCCGCTTATGCCGCGCTGCCGGCGGCGCTGAAGACCCGCATCGCGGGGCTGGAAGGGCTGCATGTCAGCTCCTCAGCCGGGCGCAAGCGCGCCGCCGTGCTGGCCGGGGAAACGCCGCGCGTGCTGGCGCCGCACCAGCGGCCGGTGCACCAGCCGGTGGTGCGGGTGCATCCTGTCACCGGCAGGCGCGCCCTGTACCTGTGCGAATACGGCCAGATGGATTGGCTGGACGGCCCCTTCGTGGGCATGCAGCCGGGACCGCATGGCGATGGCGCCGCCCTGCTGGCGGAGCTGATGGCGCACCTGACCCAACCGCGCTTCGTCTACGCGCATGAATGGACCGAGGGCGACCTGGTGGTGTGGGACAACCGCTGCACCGTCCACGCCGCCACCTGGTTCGACGCCCAGGCGCTGGAGCGGGTGATGTGGCGCACCACCGTCAGCGGCAACCCCGGCGCCGCCTATGCCGGGGAGCGCAAGAGCTGGCTGGCTCAGACGCCGTAATCGGCCAGTTCCGGCAGCATGGCCTCGATGACGAAATCGACGAAGGCCGCCGGTGCGTCCAGGTAGAATTCGCGCGGCGAATAGCTGCCGACGCTGGCCGCCACGCCCTTCGCCACAAGCCAGGCAGCCAGCGCCTGCAACGCAGCCTCCGGCGTCTCGCTGAGGAAGGCGACCTGGCTGCGCAGCTTGTCGGCATCGCGGTTGGCGGTCTCGCTGCGGCTGAACTGCAGATCCACATTCGCGCCGGGCTGGCGCAACCAGATCGAGCGTTCGGTCCGGCGCAGGATCACAAAGCCCAGCTGCGTCGTCAGCAGCTCGACGATGGTCTCGAAGTGCCGGGGGTCCAGCCGGTTGGCCACGTGGTTGAACTGCACTGTGATCCGCCTTCCGCGTAAGGGTCGCCGCCAGCCTCGTGGTGCCGTGCGCGGCCATGATAGGCTGCCCGCACCAACACGGGAAAGACCATGATGTCAGACGCCAAACTGGCCCCCAACCTGCCTGAATGGATGCTGGAGCACGCCAACCGCTACATCAACAGCGGCGGCACCGATGGCCACATGTACCGCATCACCCTGCCCGGCCGGCCGGAGATGACGGTGCCTTCCCTGCTGCTGACCACATCTGGCCGCAAGACCGGGGAGAAGTACATCTTCCCGCTGTTCTATGGCGAGGAAGACGGCCGCTACTTCATCGTGGCGTCCAAGGGCGGCGCGCCGCAGCACCCCGGCTGGTACCGCAATATCGAGGCGAATGCCGAGGTGGAGATCCAGGTCGGCACCCGCCACCTGAAGGCGAAGGCCCGCACCGCCACCGGTGAGGAACGCGCCCGGCTATGGACCAAGTCGCTGGAGTTCTGGCCGCCCTATGCCGACTACCAGCTGAAGACCGAGCGCGAGATCCCGGTCGTGGTGCTGGAGCCGACATTGCCGTAGTGCCCTGCCCGCTGCCATCGCGGGGTTATCCACGAACGCAGCGGATCAGCAGGCCACTGGAACCAAGGCTGGAGCAGGATGCGCTCGACAGGCCGCGTCCTGCTCCAGGTCCAGTTCGTCGCCGCGCGGCCGGTGGCGGTGCGCTCAGCCCAGGCCCAGTTCCGCCGCCTTCACCTGCATGGCCAGGTAGCGCGAATACATCCGGCACTGCGAGAACGACCCGCCGGTGAACCACAGGCCCGGCTGCGCGGTGCGCATCCACATGTTGGCCAACTCCTGCCTGGCGTGGTCGAAGCCCCAGACCTGGCCGACGCGCGCCGCCACTTCCGCGCCGAACAGCTTGCCCACCAGGTGGTCCGGCCCCTTGTAGCCGGTGGCCAGCACCATCAGCCCGGCGTCCAGCTGGCGGCCGTCCTTCAGGGCCAGGCCGGTCGCGGTGAAGCTTTCGATGTCCGCATACTGGATCAGCCCGACCTCACCGCGGATGATCAGTTCCGAACAGCCGATGTTGAAGTAGTAGCCGCCGCCGCGGGAGCGATACTTCAGCGGCCAGCCGGTGCCGTCCTCGCCGTATTCCAGGCGGAAGCCGGCCTTTTCCAGCCCCTCCAGCAACGGCGCATCCAGCTCCCGCGATGTGTCGGTCAGCAGCTTGTGCGCCTGCTTCATCACCGGCAGCGGGAAGCTGGTGTTGATCAGGTCGCGGTCCTCCAGCGAAGGGCCGTCGCCGTAGTAGATGCCGTCATACAGCTGCGCGCTGGGTTCCACATTGGTCACCAGCGTCGGGCTGCGCTGCACCATCGTCACCTGTGCGCCGTGCCCGTGCAGTTCCTGCGCAATGTCATGCGCGCTGGTGCCGGTGCCGAAGACGAAGACCGGCTTGCCGCGCCAGGCCGCGGGGTCGGTGAAGCCGCTGGAATGCACCACCGTGCCGGCGAAGCGGTCGAGCGTCGGGATCACCGGCAGGCTGGGCGTGCCGCTGACCGAGGTGGCCATCACGATGTGGCGCGGATGCAGGACGCGGGTGCTGCCATCCGCCAGGGTCAGCCGGGCGTTCCAGCGGCCGGCGGCGGCGTCGTACCCGGCGCCGTCGAAGCTGGTGCGCGTCCAGAAGTCGATCTCCATCGCCTCGGCATAGAATTCCAGCCAATTGGCGATCTTGTCCTTGGGGATGTAGTGCGGCCAGGTATTCGGGAAGGGCAGGTAGGGCAGGTGGTTGCTGTAGACCTGGTTGTGCAGCTTCAGCCCGTGGTAACGCAGCCGCCAATTGTCGCCGACGCGGGCCATGCGGTCCACCACCAGCGTCTCCACCCCCAGCGCGCCCAGCGAGGCCGCCGCGGTCAGCCCAGCATGGCCGCCGCCCACCACCAGCACCGCGGGGTCGCGGCCTTCGTAGCGCACCGCCTGGCGGCGCTTGTCCAACCAGTTGGGGCCGCCGAAGTCGCGCTCGAAGGCCGGCTCCTCGCGGGCCAGGCGTTCGGTTTCCTCGTCATGCCCGGCCAGGCTGTGCAGCGCGGTCATCAGCGTCCAGGCCTGCGGCGGGCTGCCCTCGGCATCCGCCTGCTTGATCCGGATGATGCCGGCGCCGGTGCCAAGCCGGGTCTCGAAGCGCAGGATCGCCTCGAAGCAGGGCTCCCCGGCGCGGTCCACCGGGCGCGGCGGGTAACGCGTGGCGTCGATCGCAAAACCCCGCGCGGCGCGGGCGCTGGCGGCGGGCAGCAGCGCGGCGGCCACGGCGTCCCGCCCGCTGGTGGTGGCAATGCGCCAGTCCATCGCGACGATGTCGCGCCAATGGCCATCGGCGCGGAACAGTAGGCCTAGCTGCGTGGTCTGGCCCATGGCCAGGGCGGCGTTGAACTGGTCCAGCCAGGCCTGGACAACCTGGGCGGCGCGTTGATCCGCGGTGGCGAGCATGCGTGTGGTGACCTTGTTGTTCTTCCTGGACGGCGCGGAAGCTAGAGCAATATCGGCCGGGGTGGAAACCCCCAAGCCGCTCTCCTGCTCTGCAACATGTTGAAACTACAGCACTATCTGCCAGAGGATCATGCTGTGGCCGCAGCGTCGCAGCGCGGGCAATCCGCCCGCCGCGTCAGGCCGCGGCCAGGCGCGCCCGGGCCGCCGCCTTGACCAGGTCGGCGCCCCTCTCCGCGATCATGATGGTCGGCGCATTGGTGTTGGTGGAGGTCACCGCCGGCATCACCGAGGCATCGATGACGCGCAGCCCCTGCAGGCCATGCACGCGCAGCTCGCTGTCCACCACCGCCATGGGGTCCTGGCCCATGCGGCAGGAACAGGTGGCGTGGAACACCGTGGTGCCGGTCTGCCGGGCATAGGCCAGGAACTCGTCATCGCTCTGCACGTCCCGGCCCGGCAGGGTCTCTGCCACCAGGTATTGTTGCAGCGCCGGCGCGCTGAACCAGTCGCGCACCGCGCGCATGCCGGCCACGATGGTGCGGCGGTCGCGCTCCTCCGCCAGGTAGTTCGGGTTGATGCTGGGCTGGTCGCGCGCATCGGCGGTGCGGGCTTCCACCCGGCCGCGGCTTTCCGGCCGCATCTGCCAGATGCCGCTGGTCATGCCCGGCTTGCTGTCCAGCCGGCGGGTCGGCCCCGGCGCATAGCTGGCCGAGGCGAACAGCGCCTGCACATCCGGCGTGGCGGATTCCGGCAGCACCTTCACCGAAGCCGCCAGCAGCGAGGCGGCATAGGTCAGCATGCCGCGCCCGGCCGTCAGGTACTTCACCACCTCCCCCACCAGGCGCAACCCGCGGGAGCGTTCGTTCAGGCTGGCGATGCCCTTCACCTCCGCCTGCACCCGCACCAGGAAGTGGTCCTGGAAGTTGCGGCCGACGCCGCGCAGCGCATGCACCACCGGCACGCCGATGCGGCCGAGATGCGCGGGGTCGCCGACGCCCGAAAGCTGCAACAGGTGCGGCGAGCCGATGGCCCCGGCGGCCAGGATCACCTCGGCCGCCGCGCGCGCCTGCCAGGTGGCGCCGCCCTGCGAAACCTCCACGCCCACCGCCCGGGTACCTTCGAACAGCACGCGATGCACCATGGCATCGGTCACCACCCTCAGGTTGGGCCGGCGCTGCGCTTGGCGCAGATAGGTCCGCGCCGCCGAAGCCCGCAGCCGGCCGCCGCGGGTCTGCTGCACCCAGCCGATATGGTCGCCCAAGCCATGCGGCAGGTCGTTCAGATCCTCGCGGTACTGCCAGCCGCGCTCGACGCCGGCGCGGACCGCGGCCTCGCAAAGCTCCGGCCGGTCCCGCCCCGGCGAGGTCGACAGCGGGCCGCCCTTGGCGTGCACCGCATCGGCCGGGCCTTCCCAATTCTCCGCCTTGCGGAAATAGGGGAAGACCTCGTCCGACGACCAGCCGCGATTGCCCAGCTGCGCCCAGTGGTCGTAGTCCTCGGGCTGGGAGCGGATGTAGATCAGCCCGTTGATGGAGCTGGAGCCACCCAGCACCTTGCCGCGCGGATAGGGGATTTCCCGGCCGTTCAGCCCGGCGGCCTTGTCGGCCTTGAAGCCCCAGGTCAGCTTCGGGTGCTGCAACAGCTGCATGTAGCCGGCGGGGATGTGGATCAGCGGATGCAGGTCGCGCCCGCCGGCCTCCAGCAGGATGACGCTGACGCCGGGGTCCTCGGTCAGCCGGTTGGCCAGCACGCAGCCGGCCGAGCCGGCACCCACGATGACATAATCCGCCTGCATCTCGGTTTCCCCCCGCTTGCCTCCGGTTTAGCCGAGGCCAGGGGTTGGCGCCAAACCCGCCCTGTCGCGGCAGCGCGGAAACGGGCAGTGGCCGCGACGCAAGCGCTTGAAAGGATTGGCGGACCCGAAAGGATTCGAACCTTCGACCTCTGCCTTCGGAGTGGGATCTTTTACTGTTGTTCTCGATCTTGATGATTTGCTTTTGTCTGAAGTGTCCGCGCTTTCAGTTGCGCGCGGCGATGAGATACTAATATACGACTTGCGACCATCTGCGCTCACCGGTTACCCCGTCGTGACCCCGGATTTCGGGGCCGACAATTGAAGTGAGAGCAGAGGTCAAAAATGCCGAAAGCACGCACCCGAATTGGCCTGCGCGAGATCCGCGCCATGCCCCCGCAATCCACCATCTTCGACGGCGGAACCGGCTCCGTCCCTGGCTTTGGGGCGCGCCGACGGGCCGGGCCGATGGTCAGCTACTTCATCATGTACCGCACCCAGGACGATCGGCAGCGCCGCTTCACCATCGGCACGCATGGCGCGCCCTGGACGCCGGTAACGGCGCGGACCAAGGCGCAGAAAGTATTGATGGCCGCCAAGATCGAGGGCGAGGACCCCCAGGCAGAAAAGAAGGCCAAGCGCGCCGCTGCGACGGTCGGCGAGCTCTGCGACATGTACCTGGAGGACGCCGAGGCGGGCCGGCTGCTGACCCGGCGCGGCATCGCCAAGAAGGCCTCGACGCTGGCGACCGATCGCGGCCGGGTCGAGACGCACAGGCCGCCAGTGGCGAGCCCACCATCGTCACCCGGCGCGGCAAGCTCGTGGCGGTGATTGTCGGCCACGACGAATGGCAGCGCCTCACCGGCGCGCGGCCAAGCTTCGCCGATCTGCTGCTTGGTTTCCCCGAGGGCGGTGACCTGCGCCGTGATCGTAGCCCGCCTCGCGCTCTCGGCACCTGAACGTGGCGGTCGCCACCCCGGCAATTCAGCGCCGCTTCTTCCGTTTCGATGTCGCCGGCGCTGCGGTAGGTTCCGTAACGCCCAAGTCATCGACCGCCCCCATCGGGCCCAAGGCCGCCTCAGCCAATCCTCGCGCCGGATCGTTCGGAGGCATGCGACAAGCCTCGACCAGCGCATCCCAGGCGGATGGCGGATTGCCACTGACCAGCATCCCGCGGAATACCTTGTAGGGGTCGCTTGATGCACCGGCCTTTCGGAGGGTGTTTTCGTCATTCACCCAGGCGATGGCGATCACCTTCGAGGCGGAGTGGAACCGGAAGAACATCCGGAAGCGGGCGAGGAATTTGGCCCGCCGCCACCCCTGCGCGTCGCGTCCGAGCGTCGCCCCCTGCTCGAACTCTGCCGCACCCGGGTCGCGCGGGATTTCAGTGAGCACGAGGTCCGTGATGCGCTTCAGCAGTTTCGGCTGCGGCTTGCTCTCCCAGCCGTTTGGATCGGCCTGGCGCAATGCCTGGACCTCACGCTGGAGGTCGAGCAACCGATCGCGGAACAGCGGATGCAGGATGATCCGCCATCCGTTTCGCAACAGAGCCAGTGACGGCGTTGCACGCTTCGGCTCCCTCGGCGCCTTCGACACGTCAGAAGGTCACGTCATCCGGGATGATCTCGTCGTCGCGGACCGTCACGCCCTTCACCAGATCCTCCAGCGCCGTCGCCTCAGCTTCGGTCAGGGAGGCCATGCGCTGCGGGTTGTCCTGCATGTCGCGCGCCAGGAAGCTGAGCCAGGCGCCGATCACCGGATCCTCGCCGGTCGGGAGCTCGACATCGATGCTCACCAGCGCCTTGCCGGGACCGATCAGGTCGACGCGGACCTTCCGCTCGGCGGCGGCGAATTCCGGCGCTGCCTTGAAGAAGGCTGCCTCGATCCGGAAGGCACGGCTGTTTCCGGCCTGCCCCATGGATCCGGTGAAGCTGAGGCCCCCGGTGCGGTCGGTCATTTGCGCCTTGCGCGCCGGGGCCTTCCTGCCAGCAATAGCGGCCATTGCGACCTCCTGAAACCGAATGTGAGCACGAATGTACTTACGTCTATCGGTGATTTGGGTTTCTGTCGACCAGAATCCAGGGCTGGCAGTCAGATCGCTGCCCTTGCCCACAGGAAGCCCATATAGATCGAGGTGCTGATGCCGCAGAGGAGGGCGTGACGTGGCCAGTCGCGTGGGAAGCCGCCTGATCCAGGCCGCAGAAGAAGCCGCCGCCATGGCGCGCGGTGACGTCGTGCCCGGCGCCGTCACTCATGCCGCACCCGCGAAGGCCCCAGAGGACGCGGCTCGCAGCCGCCGAGCCGCGGTGTCGGAGCGAGCTGTCGCAGTTGAGGATGGCGACGGCAAACCAGCCTGATCCGCAAACCGGAGCCTCCAGGATCACGCTGTTACAATGAAGGGCATAACACAAAGCAGGAACGCTATCCTACATCCGATCCCTGCGGCGACTCGCGCTGGCCCCGTACCGGCGACCGAGCCGTCCGCGTCGCACAAGCCAGGGAATCGCATGAAGCACGACCATCCAACTGGCCTGCCCCTTGCCGAAGGGGCCCGCCGCTCCTGCGACGCCGCCATCCTCGAGGCGCTCGCCACGGCCGAGGCCGAGGCGGCCCGGTTCGAGGCCATGGACCTGCTTCCCGGCCGGCAGGACACGCATCGCGGCATGCTCAAATCCGCGGCCTATTTCGAAGCCGAATATCAGCGCTGCCAGTTGCTGGACGACCTGCGCCGCCGATTGCAGTGTGGCGATCTGGTTGCGACGGCGCGCGAGCGCCCGACCGGTCCTCGCATCGAGGTGGCCGCCGAAGCCTGGCAGCACCTCTCTCCCCATTTCGCCGACGACACCGCCCGAGACGGCCTGGGCGCTGTCGTGCTGTTCCAGGTCCGCATTGCCGAGGCCGCGCTGGCACAGGTCAGCCTTGCGCATGATGCGATGCCGCCCGCCGTCACGGCGCAAGCGGATCCGAAGCCGGTCTATTCGCTGTCAACGCTCCGGGCCTGGTACCTCCTCCGCCGCAGCTCCTGGCCCGCGTAAGCCTGCAGGGGCTCGGGGTCGTAGCACCCGGATGGTCGGGTGCTGGACCCGGAGACCCCAATGACCCCCATGCCGAAGCTTTCCGACACGCAGCGCGTGATCCTCAGCGCCGCCGCGCAGCACGAGAATGGCCTCGCCCGCGCGCCGAAGAACCTCCCGGCCGCCGCCCGCAACGCGGTGTTCCGCAGCCTGATCAAGAACAACCTGCTCACCGAGATCAACGCCCCACGCGAGCATGTCGGGCTCGGCTGGCGGCAGGATGAAGACGGCACATGGATCGTGGCGCGCATCACCGACGAGGGGCTGCGCGCCATCGGCATCGACCCGAACGAAGGGGACGCGGTGGCCGACACGGCAGCAACCGGCGGGGAGGGATTGGCGCCGGAGGGTGAGGGCGCCCCGGCTCCTGAATCCGCCCAGGCCGCGCCCCTGACGGAGGAGATTGCCATGCTCGACCAGGCCCTCACGGCACGGGCCGCCGCGCCGCGCGCCAACCTGCGCGACGCCGCCGCGGCGATCCTCGCCGCCTGGGACGACGAGACCAACCGCGATGGCGACATCATCGGCGCCCTCGACGCGCCGATGGAGGCGCTGCGCGAAGCCCTGGCCCGCAGGCCCGGCCGCCCCATGCGCGAGCCGGGGTCGCTGCCCCGCCCCCGCGAGGGCACCAAACTGATGGCGGTGCTGGCCATGCTGCGCCGCCCGGAGGGCGCTACCGTCGCGCAAGTCGGCGAGGCCACGGGCTGGGGCAAGGATACGGTGCGCGGCTTCTTCGCCGGCCTGAAAAAGAAGGGGATCACGGTCGAGGTCGCCGAACGAGTTCGGCAGGTAGGCCGGAATCGCGCGGGAAGCCGCGGGTCCTACACGGTCTACCGTGTCGCGCGCGCTTAGGACCGAACCAGGAACAGGGGGGTGCCAACAGCGCCCCGCCATGACCCCGGTGTGACCCCGGCCTAATTTGTTCCGGGTCAGCCACCGGCTAACCCTTTGAATAATTGGCGGACCCGAAAGGATTCGAACCTTCGACCTCTGCCTTCGGAGGGCAGCGCTCTATCCAGCTGAGCTACGGGTCCAGAAAGCGCGTCATACCGCGCCGGCCGCGCCGGGGGAAGCCCCTTGGCGGTGGCGGCCTATAGCAGCCCCAGCGCGCGCAATTCCTGGCGCAGCTTGGCCGGCAGCTCGTCCAGCCCCTCGGCGGCGCCCATGGCGCGCAGGTCCGGCGGCGCCGCTTCCGGCGGCAGGTAGCGCCAGCCCTGGAACGGCTTGGTCTGCCGCGCCGCCACCGGCACCAGCTCGGGGTCCAGCACCAGGCCGGCGCAGCTGGTGCCGTCGTCCCAGGCTTCCTCGCGGATGTCGATGATGCGCTGGCGCACCTGCAGCCAGCCGGCCACCACCCAATAGATGCTGCCGCCGTCCAGGATCTCGGCGGCGCGCTTCGGCTTCATCCGGGTTTGGTGGCGCAGCGGCGGTTCGGCCACGGCGCGGCGGGCCTGGATCGCGGCCAGCTCCGCCACATCCTTTGGCCCGACCGAGAGTTTTATGAGATGCAGGGTCATGGCACCGCCTCCGATACCGTCATGGTGCCGCCAGCGACACCGTCATGGTGCCGCCTGCGGCAACGGCATACCCGCCGCGGCCCAGGCCGGGAAGGCGCCGGGGTGCCAGGGCAGCGCCGGGTTGGCCTGCGGCCCTGCGCCGGCCAGCACCGCGGGCGGCAACGCGGCGCGCAATGCCGGCGGCCAGGCCAGGGCCAGGGCGGCGACAGGCTCGGCCCAGGCCGCGGTAAGACCGGCCTGGGCCAACAGCAGGGTCCAGGCGGCCAGGCCGGGGATGTCACCGGGCAGCCGGGCCGGCGCCAGGCCGGGCAGCGCGGCCACCACGGCGCTGGCCTCGTCCTCCGCCAGCGGCAGCAACGGCGCGTCCAGCGGGCCGAAGCCGGCGGCGTCCTGCCCGCCCGCCAGCAGCACGGCGTCCAGCCGCCCGGCGCGGAAGGCCTCGCCCACCACGTCAGGCGAGTCCACCATCACCTCCGGCGCAATGCCCAGCGCTTCCGCCAGGGCGCGGGCCACGCCCTCCGCGGCGCCACCGGCGGGGCCGCAGCCCAGGCGCTTGCGGTTCAGCCCGCGCCAGCTGGTGGGGCCGGGGCGGGCATGCAGCAGCACCGGCAGGCCATAGACCGGCCCCAGCACCCGCAGCCGTCGCAGCCGGCGCGGCGCAAAGCCGCCGCTGCCGTTGAAGGCGGCCAGCGCCAGCTCCAACCCTGCGATGGCGAACTGCACCTGGCCGGACTCCAACAGGTAGAGATTCTCGACGCTGCCCAGGGTATGGCGCGGCGCCAGCCGCACGGCGGCGCCCTGCAATGCCTCGCACAGCGCCGCGCCATAGCGTTCCGCGCCGCTGCCGCGCGGGCCGGTGCCCAGGCGAAGCAGGGGGGTCGCCGCCGGCGGCGCGGAAGATACACTCGCCGGCGGCGCGGAAGACGGCACCGCAGGCTGTGCCCGCGCCACCGCCGGCGCCGCCAGCCCCACCAGCAAGGCGCGGCGCAAAATCGTGATAGGCTCAGCCATCCGTCCAGCCTAACCCGTGGTGGCCATGCTGTCCCATGACGACCTGATCTACGACCTCGGCACCAACCAGGGCGAGGATACCGCCTTCTACCTGGCCAAGGGCTTCCGCGTGGTCGGCGTGGAGGCCAACCCGGTGCTGCACGCCGCCCTGGCGGAAAAGCTGGCCGAACCCATCGCCGACGGGCGCCTCACCCTGCTCAACATCGGCATCTGGGACGCGGCGCGAACGTTGACCTTCTACGCCAACCAGGAAAACGACCACTGGTCCTCCTTCGACCCCGCCTACGGCACTCGCCAGGGCACCCGGTACGAAACCCTGGAAATCCCCTGCCTCACCGTGCTGGACCTGCTGCGGCACTACGGCGTGCCGCGCTACCTGAAGATCGACATCGAAGGCGCCGACCGGCTGGTACTCGCCCAGCTGCGGCAATTGGCGCGGCTGCCGCGCTACATCTCGGTGGAGGAATACGGCGTGGAGGCGCTGCACGACCTGGCGGCGCTGGGCTACAGCCGCTTCAAGCTGCTGCCCCAGGCCAACAAATCCTGGGCCGAAGCCCCGCAACCACCGCGCGAAGGCAGCTACGCCAAGCGCTGGTCGGACGGCCGCGACAGCGGGCTGTTCGGCGCGGAATTGCCGGGGGAATGGCTGAGCTACGCCGCGGCGGAAACCGCCTATCTCACGGGCATCCGCAACGCCGCCTGGGAGTATGTCGGCCCGCCCGGCGAATGGTGGGATATCCACGCGACACGCTGAGCCAACCATGCGGACCCTCGCAGAATAAGGTCGGGGAGAAGGTATTCTCCCCGAACCCCTCATCTATTTTTGAGGGTCGGCGTCCCGCAACTGCGGGTTGTCGAAGACCGGATTGCGGTAGCGCGCCAGCGCCGCGCCCAGCGCTTCCGCCAGGTCGCGCTTGTCGTCCTCGCCCAGCAACTGGCCGATCTCCACCGCCGCCCCGCGCTGCACCAGGTGCAGGGCGCTGACCCGGCCGGGCCTTTCCTGCAACCGCAGCCGTGCCCAATAGGGGTCCAGCCGGATCACCTGCGGCCGGCCCTGGTTGTCGCGCCGGCGAATGGTCAGCGCCTCCTCGGTCAGCAGCACCAGCTCGCTGCGGCGGCGGGCCCGGCGCCGGTACAGCAGCAGCAGGCCGATCACCATCGCGCCCTCGGCCCCGGTGAAGCCCAGCACCGGCCAGGCCCCCAGCACCACGAACAGCGTGCCCGTCACCAGGCTGCCCAGCGCCAGCATGCCCGCCAACAGCAACAGCCCGCGGTCGCCCAGCGCCAGCGGCGGGGCGCTATGGGCCTCGAACAGAATGGCTGGGCTGGTGGCGGACATGGCCGGTTCCCGGGTGATGCCGGATGCAATTGGGTCGCATCGGGCATCCTGCCATAGTCGAAAGCATCATGTCCCGCCCCCCGCTTCACGGCACCGCCACCGACCCCCGCCGCGCCCGCCGGATGAACGCCGCCCAGGCCGGCGCCTTCATCCGCGCCCTGGCCCAGGCCAACCCCGCGCCGGAGACCGAGCTGTTCTACCAGGACCACTTCCAACTGCTGGTGGCGGTGGTGCTCTCCGCCCAGACCACCGACGCCGCGGTGAACAAGTGCACGCCCCGCCTGTTCGACGCCGCCCCCACCCCGGCCGCCATGGCGGCGCTGGGGGCCGAGGGCATCGGCCCCTACATCCGAACCATCGGGCTATGGCAGGGCAAGGCGAAGAACGTCGCCGCCCTCGCCGCCCAGCTGGTGGCGCTGCATGGTGGCGAGGTGCCCGGCGACCGCGCCGCCCTGGAAGCCCTGCCCGGCGTTGGCCGCAAGACCGCCAATGTGGTGCTGAACATCGCCTTCGGCGAACAGACCATGGCGGTGGACACCCACATCTTCCGCCTGGGCAACCGCACCGGCCTGGCGCCGGGCAAGACCACGCGCCTGGTGGAAGACGGCCTGGTCCGCAAATGCCCACCGGAGTTGCTGCGCGACGCGCATCACTGGCTGATCCTGCACGGCCGCTACGTCTGCAAGGCCCGCGCGCCAGAATGCTGGCGTTGTGTTGCGCGCGACCACTGCAACTATCGCGACAAGGTCACCGCCCCGGATTGACGCACTGCGGCATGGTGCCGGCAACCCGCGGCGTGGCAGGGGCGTTGAAGCGCCATCGCCAACCGCAGGACCTGGCCCCATCAGGGTGCATGCCAGCGCCTGGCCTGCACCGCCGGAGAGCAAGCCGATGTCCGATGCCGCCCTGGGCACCATTGCCCTCGCCCGCCCGCGTGCCGAGCGCCCGCTGCTGCTGTGCCTTTCCCACCTGCGTTGGGACTTCGTGCTGCAACGCCCGCAGCACCTGCTGACCCGCGCCACCGAGGGCTACGAGGTGCTGTTCTTCGAGGAGCCGGTCTTCGCCGCCGGCGCGCAGCCGCGGCTGGAACGCCGCCGCACGCCGGAAGGCGTGACGGTCTGCGTGCCGCACCTGCCGGAGGGGTTGCCGGAAGCCGCGGTGCTGGCGGCGCAGCGCCGCATGCTGGACGCGCTGCTGGCCGGCCAGGCCGGGCGCCGCCTGGCGCTGTGGTTCTACACGCCCATGGCGCTGACCTTCGCCGCGCACCTGGCGCCGGACCTGACCGTGTACGACTGCATGGACGAACTCTCGGCCTTCCGCGGCGCCCCGCCGGCGCTGGTGGAGCTGGAGCGGCAGTTGCTCGCCCGCGCCGACCTGGTCTTCACCGGCGGCCGCAGCCTGTACGAGGCCAAGCGCGGCCGGCACCCCCAGGTGCATTGCTTCCCCTCCTCCATCGACGCGCCGCATTTTCATCAGGCGCGCGAGGCCGGCCGGCCCGAACCCGCGGACCAGGCGGGCATTCCGCATCCGCGCATCGGCTTCTTCGGCGTGGTGGATGAACGGATGAACCTGGACCTGGTCGGCGCCCTGGCGGCGCTGCGGCCGGACTGGCAGCTGGTGATGATCGGCCCGGTGGTGAAGATAGACCCGGCCCTGCTGCCGCGCGCGGCCAATATCCACTGGCTGGGCAGCAAGAAATACGCGGAACTGCCGGCCTACCTGGCGGGCTGGGATGCCGGCTTCATGCCCTTCGCCCGCAACGAGAGCACGCGCTTCATCAGCCCGACGAAAACGCCGGAATTCCTGGCGGCCGGGCTGCCCGTGGTCAGCACGCCGATCACCGACGTGGTGCGCGACTGGGGCGACGCCAACCTGGTGGAGATTGCCTGCGACGCCGGCGGCTTCGCCCAGGCGCTGGAGGAAGTCATGGCCCAGCCGCGCGAGGCCTGGCTGCGCCGGGTGGACCGCAAGCTGGCGCGGTTGAGCTGGGACCGCACCTGGCTGGCAATGTCGGCGCTGATCGCGGAAGGGCTGCGGCCGGCGCGCGGCGTCGAGCGAACGGCGAGCGCGGCGCCGGCCCTCTGAGAGGGACGCTGTCCCTCTCAGACTCTCCCTGCCAAAGGCCGAGGGGCCTTTGGAAACCGATAGTTTGAACACCCGGGGTCCAGGAGCCTCTCGGCCCTTGGCCGGAGAGTTTGAGAGGGCGGAGCCCTCTCAAGGGGATGGTCTGAGTTTGAGAGGGCGGAGCCCTCTCAAGGGAATGGTCTGAGTTTGAGATGGCGGAGCCCTCTCAAGGAAATGGTCTGAGTTTGAGAGGGCGGAGCCCGACTCAAGCCGCCCAATCCGGTGCGAAGCCCGGGCTGACCATGCGGTTGCCCTTCGGCAGTGCCGCTAGCGCAGCCTGGTCCGCGGCGTCCAGCACCAGCTTCACCGCGTCCAGGTTCTCCTGTTGCCGGGCCGGCGACTGCGCCTTGGGAATGGCGGCAACGCCGGGCTTGGAGAGCAGGTAGGCCAGCGCCACCTGCGCCGGCGTGGCGCCATGCTTGGCCGCAATGCCCTGGATGACCTTGTCCTCCAGCACCACGCCCTTGGCGACGGGCGTGTAGCTGGTCAGCACGATCTGGCGCGGCGTGACGTAGTCCAGCAGCCGCTGCTGGTCGAGATAGACGTGATGCTCCACCTGCAAGGCGGCGATGGGCACGATCTCAGCCTCCACCGCCCGCTTCAGCAGCCCAAGCGGGAAGTTGGCGACGCCGACGGCGCGGGCCAGCCCGGCATCGCGGACCGCGGCCTGCGCCTTCAGCACGCTGGGCAGGTCCAACTGCGGACTGGGCCAATGCACCAGCAGCAGGTCCACATAGTCCTGGCCCAGCCGCTTCAGGCACGCATCGAAGGCGCGGCGGAAGCTGGCGCCATCCGGCTTGTCCCACCAGACCTTGGTGGTCAGGTACAACTCGCTGCGCTTGACGCCACTGGCGTTCAGCGCGGCGCCGACCGGCTCCTCATTGCCGTACATCTCCGCGGTGTCGATATGGCGGTAGCCCAGGCCGATGGCGGATTCCACCGCCGCCTGGCACTCCGCGCCCTTCATCGGCCAAGTGCCGAAACCGAGCCGGGGCATGCGCGTCAGCGCGCTTTCAAAGACGGGAACGGGCATCGGTGCCTACCTCTTGGACAGATCGACCACGGCAGCAAACCCCGTTTCGCTGCCGAAGGCCAAGTGCGTACCGGCGGCGTTCCAGCACAGCGCGGAGACCGCGCCGCGCCCCGGCGCCGCCACCGGCACCACCTTGCCGCTGGCGATTTCCGCCATCACCACCAGCCCGTCCTGAAAGCCGGCCGCCACCACCTCATGCTGCGGATGGCAGGCCACGGCGGTGCAGATCACGTCATCGCCGCCAGCGATCTCGGTGGGCGCCTTGCCCATCGGCCCACCGCCGAAGAACGGCCAGATCACCACGGATTCCGCGCCCGAGGTCGCCAGCCAGCGACCCTTTGACGTGAAGGACATGAACCGCGTCTTGGTGGGGTAGCCGGACATGCGCATGTGCTGGCTATCCGCCAGGCGCCAGCCATGCAGCGCGTTTTCCTGCATGGAGGTCACCACATGGGTGCCATCCGGGCTGATCGCGATGCCGGCGTGGCTGCCCTTCCATTCCAGCAGCTTGGCTTTTTCATCCGTGGCGTTGACGAACCACAGGCTGGCGCCGTTGTAGTGGCTGCACGCGATGCGTTTTCCTTTGCTGTCGATGGCGATGCCACCGACCGCGCTCGGGTGCAGCAGGGTCTTCTGCTTCTCCCCCTTGCCATTGAACACATGCAGCTGCTTGCCGACGCTGGCGGCGCGCACGCCAGCCTCATGCGCCGCCACCTGCTCCACCCATTTCATCGCGCCCAGATTCGCAATCTCGCTGACGCTGCCATCCGGCGCCACGCGCATCAGGCGGCCGTCATCGCCGCCACTGAGAAAACCGTCCTTGCAGTCCGCCACCATCGCCAGGCAGGCGCCGTCATGCACCTCGCTGCGGGTCCAGGGCGCCGCCAGGTCGCGCGGATTGGCGATGTGCAGCGTGCCATCGCCCAGCGCGAAGCCCAGCGAGCCATCCCGCCCGAAGGCGGCGCTGACCACCCAGGCGCCCAGCTCATGCCCGGCGCCGCGCTCGTCCAACAGAAAGTCGGAAGCCTCGCTCATGCGTCCACCTGGCAGGCTTCAAAGCCGCGGCGCAGCGCGGGGCGGGACAGGTCGCGGCCGATGAACACCAGCTTGGACTTGCGCGGGTCGCCTTCCTTCCAGGGGCCGATGTAGTCGCCATCGGCGATCATGTGCACCGCCTGGAAGGCGAAGCGCCGGTCGTCGCCGGCGTAGTGCAGAATGCCCTTGGTCCGCAGCAGGTCCTGGCCCTTCTGCGCCAGCAGCTGGGTGATCCAGGCGTTGAAGCGCTCGGGGTCGATTGGCCGCGTAACCTCGAACGAGATCGAGTTCACCTCGTCATCATGCTCGTGGTCATCCTCGCCCGAGAGGAATTCCGGCTCGAATTCCAGGATGCGTTCCAGGCTGAAGGCCTCGCGGCCCATGACGCTGGCGATGGGCACGTCGGACTTCGTCGCGCGGCGGATTTCTGCGTATGGGTTGATGCCGCGGATGCGCTTCTCCACCGCGTCAGCTTCCTCCGGCGTCACCAAATCCATCTTGTTCAGCACGATGATGTCGGCAAACGCGATCTGCTCGGCAGCCTCCTTGCTGTCGCCGAGCCGCGCGACCAGGTGCTTGGCATCGGCCACGGTCACGATGGCATCCAGCCGCGTCGCGCGCTTCACATCCTCATCGGCGAAGAAGGTCTGCGCCACCGGCGCGGGGTCGGCCAGCCCCGTCGTTTCCACGATGATGCCATCGAACCTGCCGCGCCGCTTCATCAGCCCGTTGATGATGCGGATCAGGTCGCCGCGCACGGTGCAACAAATACAACCGTTGTTCATCTCGAAGACTTCCTCGTCGGTATCCACCACGAGGTCGTTGTCGACGCCGAGTTCGCCGAATTCGTTGATTACCACGGCGTATTTCTTGCCGTGGTTCTCGCTCAGGATGCGGTTCAGCAGGGTGGTCTTGCCGGCGCCGAGATAGCCGGTCAGCACCGTGACGGGCACGGGAGCGGGATCAGTGTCGCTCATCGATAGTGTCTCCTGGGGTTTGGCCGGGAATATGGGGCGGCCGGGCCGCCGGGGCTAGTCGGGCAGGTGGCGGGGCGTGTCCTGGCCGGCATGGAGCAGGCGCAAGATGAGGATGCGGCCGGGAGCCGACTGGCGGTAGACAAACATATGGCTTGCACGGCCCGGCGGGGCGATGCGGCGCTGTGCCGGATGATCCGGCGAGACGGCTTGACTGCCCGGCAACAGGGGCCCGCCTTCGGCAAGCCGAGAGACGGCGCTGTCGATCAAGCCGCGGTAGCGTCGTCGCTGGAGTGTACCGAACTCGCGGGTAGTCCCGGCCAGGACGCTGCGGATATCGGCGCGCGCCGGGCCAGCAAGCTCAACTATCCAGGCCAATACCCGCCTCGTCGATCTCGCGCTCGATTTCGTCAAAGAAGGCGCGGATATCCTCGCCGTTGCGCAGGGTGACAAAATCACCCGCCGCGTAGGCCGCCTCGGCCTCATCCACCTTGGCCAGCAGCGCGGCCAGGTCGGCCTCCTCCCGCTCCAGCAGCCGCAGCCCCTGGCGCAGCACTTCGCTGGCGTTCTGGTAGCGGCCGCTGCTCACCAGGCGTTCCACAAGGGCCGCCTGATGGTCGGTCAGGACGATGTTGCGCGTGGGCATTGGCAGATTATGCCAATACCGATGTCAGGCCGCAACGCCATTGAGCGCAGCTCAAGCCCAAGCGCCGTTGGGCCTGCCTCAGGCCGCAATGGCGCGAATCGCCGTGTCCAGCGTCTCGAAGATCCGGTCCACATGCGGCTTTTCGATGATCAGCGGCGGCGACAGTGCCACGATATCGCCGGTCACCCGCACCAGCAGCCCGTCGTCGAAGCACTTGCGGAACACGTCCATCGCCCGCGCCCCCGGCTTGCCCGCGCGCGGCGCCAGTTCAATGCCCGCGATCAGCCCGTAGTCGCGAATGTCGATCACGCCCGGCGCCGACTTCATGCTGTGCGCGGCCGCCTGCCAATACGGCTCAATCTCGCGCACGCGGCCGGGCAGGTCTTCCTTGCGGTGGATATCGATGGCGGCGATGGCGGCGGCGGCGGCCAGCGGGTGGCCGGAATAGGTGTAGCCGTGGAACAGCTCGATGCCGGCCGGGCTGTTCTGCACCACGCCGTCATAGATGAAATTGGCCACCGCCACCGCGCCCATCGGCACCGCGGCGTTGGTCAGCCCCTTGGCCATGGTGATGATATCCGGCGTCACGCCCAGGCGTTCGCAGCCGAACGGCGTGCCGATGCGGCCGAAGCCGGTGATGACCTCGTCGAAGATCAACAGAATGCCGTGCTTGGTGCAGATGCTGCGCAGCCGCTCCAGATAGCCCTTCGGCGGCACCAGCACGCCGGTGGAACCCGCCACCGGCTCCACCATCACGGCGGCGATGGTCTCGGCGCCATGCAGCGCCACCAGGTTCTCCAGCTGGTCCGCCAGGTGCGCACCGTGCTCCGGCTGGCCACGCGTAAAAACGTTTTCCGGCAGGCCATGGGTATGCGGCAGGTGGTCCACATAGGGCAGCAGGGCGCCGAACTGCTTGCGGTTACCGCCGATGCCGCCGACCGACATGCCGCCGAAGCCAACGCCGTGATAGCCACGCTCGCGGCCGATCAGGCGGACGCGAGAGCTCTCGCCACGCGCCTTGTGGTAGGCTAGCGCGATCTTCAGCGCGGTGTCGGCGCTCTCGCTGCCGCTGTTGGTGAAGAACACCCGGTCCATGCCATCCGGCGTCATCTCGGCAATACGCGCCGCCGCTTCGAACGCGATGGGGTGGCCCAGCTGGAAGGTCGGCGCGAAATCCATGATCGCCGCCTGCTGCTGGATCGCCTCGATGATCTCGGTGCGGCCATGGCCGGCATTGCAGCACCACAGGCCGGCGGTGCCGTCCAGGATCTCCTGCCCGTCCGTGGTGGTGTAGTGCATGCCCTTGGCCCGCGCGAGCATGCGCGGCGTGCCCTTGAAGTAGCGGTTGTCGGAATAGGGCATCCAGAAGGCGTCCAGGTTGTTGGGACGCGGAATCTCGTTCATGGCGGCAAACCCTCGGGGCATCGGCGTTGGAGGCGGGCAGGGAACACCCAGGCGGCGCCCCGGGCAAGCGGGGGTTTTGCCGGCGCGCGGCGCCGTGGCAGGGTATTTGCCCCTTCCCGCGCCCCCCCGGGCCGCGCATCGACCAAAGCGGAGCCACCCCATGTCCGAAGGCCGTCTGATCATCGGCACCAAGCGCTATTCCAGCTGGAGCCTGCGCGGCTGGCTGGCGGTGCACATGGCGGGGTTGCAGGTGGAGGAGGTGGTGATCCCGCTGCACAGCGCCGGCGCCTTCGGCACGCCCGGCATCGCCGCCGCTTCCCCCAACGGGCTGGTGCCCTGCCTGGAACACCAGGGCGCCGTGGTGTGGGAAAGCCTGGCCATTGCGGAATACTGCGCCGAGCTGAAGCCCAGCCTATGGCCGGCCGACCGCGTTGCCCGTGCCCATGCCCGCAGCATCGCCAGCGAGATGCATGCCGGCTTCGGCGGGCTGCGCCGGGCGATGTTCTTCAACGCCGGCCGCACCTTCCCCGGCCGCGGGCAAACGCCGGAAGGCATGGCCGACCTGGCGCATCTGCAACGCATCTGGGGCGCGGCGCTCCAGCGGTATCGCGGCCCCTTCCTGTTCGGCGCCGCCTTCACCCTGGCGGATGCGATGTTCGCGCCGGTCTGCAGCCGGCTGCGCACCTGGGGGCCGGACCTGGCGCCGCAGGCCCAGGGCTATGTCAACGCCGTGCTGGCCCATCCGCTGTTGCTGCGCTGGTACGCCGAAGCCCTGGCCGAGCCGCTGGCCTGGCAGCTGGACAAATACGAGAACCCAGCGTGAGCGGCGCGCCCTCGACCGCCGTCGCGCCGGCAGGCGCGCCCCCAACCGCGGTTGCGCTGGACCATGTGGGAGTTGCCGCGCGGGACCTGCCGCCGCTGCTGGCGCAATACCAGCGCCTGGGCTTCGACCTCTCGCCCCTGGCGCAGCAATCCGGCAAGCGCACGCCGGATGGGCCAGTAGAGCTGTTCGGCAGCGGCAATCGCTGCGCCTTCTTCCGCCATGGCTATGTCGAGTTGATCGGCATCGTCGATCCCACGCTTTATCCCAACGCGGTGGACCAGTTCGTCGCGCGCTACCACGGGCTGCACATCGCCGCCTTCGCCATGGCCGACGCGGATGCCAACCTGGCCCGGCTGCGCGCCGGCGGCCTGGCCATTCCCGGCGTCGCCTATCTGGAACGCCCGGTGGAAGCCGGCGGGCCGATCGCCCGCTTCGCCCGGCTGCCCTTCCCGGATGCGCCGGAAGGCCGGGTCCAGCTGATCACCCACCTGACGCCGGAACTGGTCTGGCAGGACCGCTGGATGAACCACGCCAACAAGGTGGATGCGCTGGAGGCCCTGGTGCTCGCCTGCGCCAACCCAGCCGAGACCGCCGCGCGCTTTTCCCGCCTGACCGGCCTGGCGGTGGTGCCGGACCCCACCGGCGGCTTCCTGCTGGAGTTGCCGGGCATGGCCGGCGCCGCTGGCCCCAACGCGCCGGTGCTGCGGACCCAGGTGCGCATGCTGCCGGCCGAGGCGGTGGCGCGCGTACTGCCCGGCGTCGTCGCGCCGACCCTGCCCTTCATGGCCGGCATGGTGCTGCGCACCAGCGACGGCAACGCCGCCGCGCGGCAGGTGCTGGCCGGGCTGCCCCTGAGGGAGATGCCCGGCGGCGCCCTGCTGGTGCCGCCCGAACACGCCGGCGGCGCCGCCATCCTGTTCACGCCCTGAGAGAGGCCCGATGCCCCGCTTCCTGCATGTCGGCTGCGGCCCCCACACCAAGGCCAACACCACGCCGGTGCTGGCCGGGCAGGAATGGCAGGAGGTGCGCCTGGACATCGACCCCGCGGCGCGGCCCGATATCATCGCCAGCATGACCGACCTGTCGCTGGTGGCGCCGGGCAGCATGGACGCGGTCTATGCCCACCACACGCTGGAACACCTGTTCGCGCCCGAGGTGCCGGTGGCGCTGCGGGAATTCGCCCGGGTGCTGGCGCCCGACGGCTTCGCCATCATCGGCGTGCCGGACCTGCAGGCGGTGGCCAGGCTGGTGGCGGACGGCAATCTGATGCAGCCGGCCTATGTCGCACCGGCCGGGCCAATTTCACCGCACGACATGGTCTACGGCCTGGGCAGCGCCATCGCCGAGGGCCGCACCTACATGGCGCATCGGGGCGGCTTCACCGCGGCATCACTGACCGAGGCGCTGCAGGCCGCTGGTTTCGCCAAAGTGGTCTGCCGGCAGCAGGGCTTCAACCTGACCGCTTATGCCCTGCGCCAGCCCATGCCGGATGACCTGGCCATCGCCTGGGCGCGCTCGCACTTCATTTGAGGCGGGCGCGGGGTATCTGTGCGGCATGGTCACGCGCGCCGTTCAGGCGGCCGGCGTGCTGAGGCCCCGCCTGATCCGCGACACTTACGCGTCGCGTCCAAGCCGCCTCCGATCTTCGTCGCTGAGTTAGTGCGTCATTTTGTCAGTTAGAGGTACAGTTCATAGTATTTCCCGTTCGATAGCAATTTGTAATCACTGGCTGATTGATCACTGGCCGATTAATCGCGTTGATGATTTGCTGCCTCTGCATTGCGTCTTGCTGCCTCTGCATTGAATCACCAAAAGCAGCGGCTGCTGCCTGCCGTTGCCCAAGCTCGGCATTGTGCTGCCGTTGGATATACTGCCTTTCTTCTGTTACAATTTTGCGCCAACGCTCTGCCGCCTGAAGCTCTATATTGTCAATCGCTTGGTTCAACTCGCCCCATGTGATCTCCCGTCGAACTAGCCTCAAGTATAGAGCTGAAGTTTCAGCTGCACTTTGGCGCTGAGATGCCGCCCTTCCTGGCGATATCTGCGCAAGTGCAGTGATCCAGGCATCCTGACAACGTGAGAGTTCATCAAAGCGGCGGATGGTAAGGGGTAACTCAGCATCAGAGATTTTGTCTGGGTCACCGATCCGCTCCAATGCAGGCCTTGCAACCGGAGACGTTGGCCTCGAAACGCGTCGCCGAATGGGCGTATAAGACGGCTCTGCTAAAATTGGAGCCATACAAGCCCCCCTCGCCGCATTGGCCGCTACGTAAATTTGCTCGTTGCGATCTGACAGCCGCTGAGCGCCCGTTTGACAACCTCCCAGGGCTGCCATCAGAACGATCACAATGATTCTTAGAAAAGGTGCACAGGACACGGGCAATTTTTCCTTTAATCTTCAAAAAATTAAGTGAAATCGCTTGTTCATGTCAACACCAAGATGGCCTGGTGGCGTGATGTGTTTCCGCCCGTTCTAAGCTAGCTTTCGGTTTACCGTATTCTAGCTGGCGCCTGTGCAGAGACGGGGCCAGTGCCTTCCATGTAAGGAAGCAAGGGCTGCCTAGCTTATGGCCCGGCCACAGAGGTGAAAGCCGGCGACGTCTACGCCGCCTCCGGCGCGTGTCAGGCGTCGACCTGCTCAACGCTGCGCACTTCCGGCACGTAGTGCTTCAGCATGTTCTCCACGCCGTGCTTCAGCGTGGCGCGGCTGGACGGGCAGCCCGAGCAGGCGCCCTGCAGATGCAGTTTCACGATGCCCTCGCGGAAGCCGCGGAACACGATATCACCGCCATCGCCAGCCACCGCCGGGCGCACCCGCGTGTCCAGCAACTCCTTGATCTGCTCGACAATCTCGGCGTCGGCCGGGTCGAAATCGCCTTCGGCCTCATCCTCGGCGGTATCCACCACCGGCGCGCCGGCCATGAAGTGCTCCATGATGGCGCCCAGCACCTGCGGCCGCAGCGCCTGCCAGCCCTGCTCGCCATCCTCGGTCACGGTGATGAAGTCGCCGCCCAGGAACACACGGGAAATGCCCGGCAACCCGAACAGCTTGCTGGCCAGCGGGCTGCGCTGCGCTGCCTCGGCACTGGCGAAGTCGGCGGTGCCGCTGACACCCATGACATCCCGCCCCGGCAGGAACTTCAGCGTGGCGGGGTTGGGCGTACCTTCGGTCTCGATGAACATGCTGGGTGTCCCGGCGACTATTTCCAGACCTATCTGGTCTGGATTGACCCGGGCCGCAAGACCCGCGGTGCAGAACACCGCAAGGCCCGGCGCGCGAAGCGTCCGCCAAGGACAATGCGGGGAGATCCTACGGCGCCGGTGGGCCCTTGGGGGGGAGTATCCCGGGGAGGAGAGGGGGACCCGGGCGGCCCGGACCGGCGCCTTGAGGAGGATACTGCGCCGCCGCTACTGTCGCCATGCCATGCGCGCGGATGAAAGCTGCGCCACGGCCAGCAATGCTGTGGTTACAATGCCGCAGACGGCCCAAGGCCGCTCCAAGCGCCGCGCCAGAAGGCCGGCCGGCACCGCAAACCGAGGAACGCTATGCCCCAAGACCTGACCCGTCGGACCCTGCTGGGCACCGGCCTGGCCCTGCCGGCGCTGGCCGCCTTGCCCGCCCGGGCGCAGCCCCGCTTTCCTGAGCGGCCGGTGACGCTGATCTGCCCCTTCCCGCCCGGCGGCACCACCGACGTGACCATGCGCGTCCTGGCCGAGGCCGCCGGCCGCCGCCTGGGCCAGAACGTGGTGGTGGACAACCGGCCGGGCGCCGCCAATACGCTGGGCGCCGCCACCGTGGCCCGGGCCCGGCCCGACGGCTACCTGCTGAGCCAGCTGCCGGCTTCCGCCATCCGGGTGCAGTTGCTCCAGCGCCTGCCCTACGACACGCTGCGCGACTTCACCCCGGTGCTGGGGGTTACCGGCTATACCTATGTCTGCATCGCCAAAAAGGGCCGCTTCCCCGGCGGCTGGCGCCAGGTGGTGGCCGAGGCCCGCGCCAACCCCGGCAAGCTCAGCTGCGGCAATACCGGCGCCAACGGCACGCCCCATGTCACCATCGCCGAGCTGTGCGCCAAGGAGGGCGTGCAGATCGAGCCGGTGGCTTTTCGCGGAGATGGCGATTCCTCGCAGGCGCTGCTGGGCGGGCATATCGACCTGACCGCCGGCGGCAGCGGCCTGGGCGCCCTGGTGGATGGCGGCCAGGCAGAGTTCCTGCACGTCTGGACCGCCCGGCGCCTGACCCGCTGGCCGCAGGCACCGACGCTGATGGATTTGGGCTACGGCATGGCGGTGACCACGCCCTATGGCCTGGTGGCCCCGGCCGGGCTGGACCCGGCGGTGCTGCACACGCTGCACGACGCCTTCGCCGCGGCGGTGCAGGACCCCGCGCATCTGGCGGTGCTGGAGAAGTACGACATGCCCGTGGAATACAAGGACAGCGCCGCCTACGCCGCCTTCCTGCGGGAGACGGTGGCGCGCGAGCAGGCGCTGATCGAGCGGCTGGGGCTGCGGGCGGGGTAGCAGCCCCCTGCAAAAGACACGGTATTGTCATAAATACGCTGCCTCGGCATGCTGCCCAAAAGGGTGAGGGCAGGCATGAGCAAGACCAGGTTGGTGCTCTGGACGATTTTTGCCGTGCCGGGGCTGGTGGCGCTGGCCGGTGTGCTGGGCTGGCTCGCTGGTTTGGCAGGCCGCGCGCTGCATGCGCCGGTCTGGTACGGCCAACTGGCCCTGGCCTTGGCGGTGGCGACCTTGGCCGCCTGGTTTCTCGGCCGCGGCCTGATCAGCTTGCTCTGCCTGCGGGTCATGCTGGCGGCCAGGCCGCTCTGGCGCTTCCGGCGCTCCTGGCAGCGCACGGCAATCATGTTGCTCTCGGCGCTTGCCACCCTGCTGGTGGTGGCGCCGCTAGGGGAGGCGTTGTTCGCCAGCCTGGCGCCGGAACGGCCACCGGGGCCACTGCCGGCCCCCTGGTTGCTGACCAGCCTGGCCTGGCCCCTGGAGTTCATCGGCGATGCCGCCCTGCGCGGCTTGTCCTGGGTGGATGCCGCGCTGCGGGCGAATGGCTGGTGCGTCGAGATCGGCGCCAGCGGCGACAGACTGGTGCACGGGCTGGCGCATGGCCTGGGCGGCGAGCCTGGTGCCCTGCTCCAGTGCCCGGGCGAGGCCTGTATCCGTGGCCTGGTCGGCTGGGCTCCAGCCTGCCCCATGGCAGCCATCGCCGATGCAATCGCCATTGAGCGCGCAGCCTTCGACGAGACCGGCGCGGTACATGCCGCCGCGGTATGGGCCAGCCGGGTGGCGCCGGTGGTCGCGGTGCTGCTCGGTTACGGCGACGTGGGCGCTGTGGTTGCGCGGGCGCGGGCGCTGGTCGGCGAAAAACACGCCGCACAGGGCATCTTCGAGGAAAACGACCCCTTCACGCCCAAGCCCGGCACGGCCCCGAAGCGCGGCCCCGGCCGCAACATCATCATCCTCTGCGATGGCGCCAGCAACAGCGCCCACAAATCCGAGGACGGCCAGCCGGCGCTGACCAACATCGTCAAGCTGCACCGCGCCTTGCTGCAGGAACCTGGCCAGGTCGTGCTCTACCTGCCCGGCGTCGGCTCGGGCGAAACCTCCTCCGAAAAGGGCGCGCAGCGGGTGCGCGACGTGCTGCTGGTGCTGGGGCCGAATATCGCCGGCACCATCGCCGGGTTCTTTTCGCGACTGGCGACGCTGGCCGGCAATGCCTTCGGCACCGGCATCACCGGCAACATCGTCGCCGGCTATACCGAGATCGTCCGGCAATACCGTCCGGGGGATCGCATCTACCTGATGGGTTTTTCGCGCGGCGCCTATACCGCGCGCTGCATCGCCGGCGTGATCCGCCGCTGCGGGCTGCTGAAGCCGGGTAACTACCACCTGGCCGAGGACGCGGTGCGGCTCTACCTGACCCGGCGTGAGCCAGACGCCAGGGTTCCGCTGGAAGTGAGCCTGATCCACCCACCGATGGACATCGCCATCGAATTCGTCGGGCTGTTCGACACGGTGGGTTCGCTCGGCGCGCCGCTATGGGGCTGGTGGTTCAACCTGCGGAGCTTCCAGGGCAACCGCAACTTCGGCACCGACCCGTCGCCAATCATCCGCCATGTCTGCCACGCCATGGCGATGGATGAGCGGCGCAGCCAGTTCTTCCCCACGCCCTTCACCTGGCCGCGGGACAAGGCCCAGCGTGGCTGGACCGAGACGCTGGAGCAGGTGTGGTTCCGTGGCGCGCACGCGGATATCGGCGGCGGCTATGTCCAGAGCGGGCTGTCCGACATCACGCTTAGCTGGATGTACCGGTATGCCGAGCGCTTCGGCCTGCGCTTTCAGCCTGACTTCGCCGCCGGGCTCAAGCCCGACCCGCTGGCGCCGCTGCACGACGAGCTGGTGCGCAACCCCGGCTGGCGCATCTTCGGCAGTTGGCCGCGCTGGCACCCGGTGCCGGGCAACGAGGAGCCACTGCCGATCAAGCGGAAAGGCAGCGATTGGGAGATGCCGGGGCGGCTGCATACCTCGGTGCATCGGCGTGCCGCCGCCCGCGCGGCGGCCGGGCGGCCGGATTTCCGGCGGTCAGGTGCGGCCCCCATCGGCTTCCAGGTGCTGGGCGTGCACGAATGGGATCGCACCGGGATCGTGCTGAAGAAGGGCGAGACCTACCAGCTGACCTGGCTTGGCCAGGATCAATGGCGCGACGCGCTTAAACCGGCATGCGGTCCCGCGGGGCAACCGAGCGGCGGGTGGCGCACCGATTGGCTGCGCCGCGCCACCGCATGGCATCGGCGACTGCCAAGGCAGGACTGGATGACGCTTTGCGCCACCGTGGCCCATCCGCGAGACTGGCCGCTGCGGGAATTCCCGCTCTGGCGGGCGTTCTGGTACCTCTTCGTGCGCGATCCCTTGGCCATGCGCCGCCAGGTCGCGCCGCTTGGCCAGGCACTGCAGCCGGGAGGCAGCCTCACGCTGCTCTACAACGGCCCGGCGGATGGCATGCTGCACTGCTTCGCCAATGACTGGTGGCAGACCGCCGGCAATAACTCGGGCCAGCTGGACCTTGAGATCAGGCTGCTCCCGACAGGCCCTGCGAAGATCGTGCCGGACATGACCCTGAACGCCACGCATTCCCGTATCCGGGGCAGGCGCGTCGAGGTTTGAAACACCCGGTTTCCAAAGGCCTCTCGGCCTTTGGCAGGGAGAGCGCGAGAGGGACGGCGTCCCTCTCGCCCGCACACGCTACGGCAGCAGCACCGTGCTGCCCGTGGTCGCCCGCGACTCAAGCGCGATATGCGCCTTGGCCGCGTCCTTCAACGGGAAGGTCTGGTTGACGTTGATCTTCACCTTGCCGGACTTCACCACCTCGAACAGGTCGTTCGCGGTGGCGACCAGGTCCTCGCGCTTGGCGGTGTAGGTGTTCAGCGTCGGCCGCGTCACATACAGGCTGCCCTTCGCCGCCAGCACGCCCAGGTCGGTGGTCACCGGGCCGGAGGCATTGCCATAGCTGATCAGCAGGCCGAAGGGCCGCAGGCAGTCCAGGCTGGTCAGGAAGGTGTCCTTGCCGACGCTGTCATAGACCACGGGCAGCATGGCGCCGCCGGTGATCTCCTTCACGCGCGCCACGATGTTCTCGCTGGTCAGCAGCGCGTGGTCGGCGCCGAGGCCCTTGATCAGCGCGGCCTTCTCCGGCGTGCTCACCACGCCGATGACGGTGGCGCCCAGCGCCTTGGCCCATTGCACCACGATGCTGCCCACGCCGCCGGCGGCGGCATGCACCAGGATGGTCTCGCCCGCCTTGACCGGCCAGGTGCGCTTGACCAGGAACTGCGCGGTCATGCCCTGCAGCATCATGGCGGCGGCCGTGGTGTAGTCGATGCCGTCGGGGATCTTCACCACGCGGTCGGCCGGGGCGCAGCGCGCTTCGGCATAGGCGCCGATGGAGCCGGCATAGGCGACGCGGTCGCCCACCTTCAGGTCGGTGACGCCATCGCCCACCGCTTCCACGTCGCCGGCGCCTTCCATGCCGATGCCGGTGGGCAGCGGCGCCTTGTACAGGCCGGTGCGGAAATACACGTCGATGTAGTTCAGCCCCACCGCCTTCTGACGGATCAGCACCTCACCGGGCTTCGGGTCCGGCAGCGGCACCTCTTCCCAGGTCATCTTTTCCGGGCCGCCGACTTCATGGACGCGAATGGCGTGGTTCATTGGAGGATTCCTTGCCCTTGGGCATGGGCTTCGAGAGTGATCAGGAAACGCTTGGTAGCCGGTCCCTCGCCGCCGGAATAGCCGCCGAGCGAGCCATCCGCCCCCACCACGCGGTGGCAGGGGATGATGATGGGAATGGGGTTGCTGCCATTGGCCCCGCCGATGGCCCGCGCCGCCTTGCAGCCGACCGCCTCAGCGATATCGGCATAGCTGCGGGTCTCGCCATAGGGAATGGCGCAGAGCGCCTGCCAGACCTTCCGGCGGAAGGCGGTGCCGGTGGGGTTGAGGGGCAGGTCGAAATCGCGGCGGCGGCCGTCGAAATAATCCTGCAGCTGGGCCACGGCCTCGCGCAGCAGGGGGGTGGGGGTCTGCATCGGCCCGCGCCCCCAGTCGACGGACACGATCGCCCCATCCTCTTCCGAGACGGTCAGGTCACCGAGCGGCGAATGGAGGGACAGTTGCGGCATGGCAATCTCTTGGGCGGGCGGATGCCACACCGACCGCCCGCGCCAGTCAAGCGTCGAGTGCGTGGTGACGACCCCGGCGGCGCGGGTGTGACAAAGCCTGGCCAGCAAGGATGTTTGCCCTGGGCTTTCCGCCTAAATGGGGTGGATGCAGGCTGCGCCCCAGCCCCGACAGGAAGACGCCCATGCCCGAGACCGACCCGCCGCCCTTTTTCGACGCCCACATCTTCGTCTGCTGCAACCGAAGGCCGGACGGCCACCCCCGCGGCAGCTGCGCCGCCCAGGGCAGCGAGAAGCTGCGCGACTACATGAAGGTGCGCGCCAAGGAGATGGGGCTGAAGCGGGTGCGGGTGAACCAGGCGGGCTGCCTGGATCGCTGTGAATTTGGTCCTACTTTGGTTATCTATCCGGAAGGTGTCTGGTATCGCCCGACCACACCGGCGGAGGTTGACGAAATCCTGGAAATTCACGTGCGCGGCGGCGGCCGGGTGGATCGGCTGATGCTGACCGAGCGGGACGTGGTGGAGAAGGCCCCCAAGGCCCAGGCGTGAGCGCCGGCGACACGATTTTTGCACGCGCCACCGGTGCCGGCCGTGCGGCGGTGGCGGTGCTGCGGGTCAGCGGGCCGCGCGCCGGCGAGGTGCTGCGCGCGCTGGCCGGTGGGCCGCCGGCGCCGCGCGTCGCCTCCCTACGGCGCCTGCGCAATGCCGGCGGCGAGGCGCTGGACCAGGCGCTGGTGCTGTGGTTCCCCGGCCCCGCCAGCTACACCGGCGAGGACAGTGCCGAGTTGCACCTGCATGGCGGCCCGGCCGTGGTCGCCGCCGTGGCGGAAGCCCTGGTCGCCGCCGGCGCCCGCCCGGCCGAAGCCGGCGAGTTCACCCGCCGTGCCTTCCTGAATGGCCGGCTCGACCTGACCGAGGCCGAGGGGATCGCCGACCTGATCGAGGCCGAGACCGAGGCCCAGCGGCGCCAGGCCCTGCGCCAGGCGGGCGGCGCGCTCTCCCGGCTGGTGGCTGGCTGGTCTGCCCGGCTGGCCCGGCTGCTGGCCCGGCAGGAGGCTTTCATTGAGTTCGAGGACGAGGACCTGCCCGCCGGGCTGGACGACGCCGTCGCCACCAAGGCCGCCGCGCTGCGGGCCGAGATGGCAGCGCACCTGGCCGAGGCGCCGCGCGGCGAGCGGCTGCGCGACGGGCTGATGGTGGCGATCATCGGTGCACCCAATGCCGGCAAATCCTCGCTGCTGAATGCGCTGGTGGGGCGGGAGGCAGCCATCGTCTCGGCCCGCGCCGGCACCACCAGGGATGTGGTGGAAGCGCGGCTGACCCTGGCCGGGGTGCCGGTGACGCTGGCCGACACGGCGGGGCTGCGCGAGGCGGTGGACGAGATCGAAGCCGAGGGCGTGCGCCGCGCCCGGCGCCGCGCCGAGGAGGCCGACTTGGTGCTGGCCGTCTTCGCCGCCGACCAGGCGCCGGATGCCGAGACGCTGGCGGCGATGCCGGCGGATGCGCTGGTGGTGGTGAACAAGGCGGACCTGGCGACGCCCAGCCTGGCTGGCGCCCTGGCCATTTCGGCACTGACCGGCGAAGGCCTGGACACGCTGCGGACACGGTTGGAAGCGGCAGCCGCAGCCCTGGCCGGTCTCGGCGAGCAAGCCACCCTGACCCGCCCGCGCCATGTGGCCGCCGTTCGGGACGCGTTGGGCTGGCTGGACGAGCTGGCCGCGGCGCCAGTGCCGGAACTGCGCGCCGAGGCCCTTCGGGCGGCGCTGAGAGCGCTCGGCCGGCTGACCGGACAGGTGGGGGTGGAGGCGATCCTCGACCTGGTGTTTTCTGAGTTCTGCATCGGGAAGTGAGCAGCATGGACCTTTCGGCCGAGGAGCTTTGGGAGTTCTACCGCCGCTGCGGCAAGCTGCGGATGCGGTTCCAGACCATGGCGGCGCAGAGCCTGCCGACAGCCAAGCTGGTGGAACACTGCAAGGCGCTGGGCCTGCCGGTGGACCGGGAACTGTACCAGGCCGATGAGGGCGAGCTGGCCTTCGCCTTCGACCTGGCGGTGTATCAGGCACCGCCCGGCCGCTCCCGCGCCATCGACCGCATCGCCAAGCAATATGCCGGACGAGAGGGCGAGGAGAGCGCGCTGGTGCTGAACGCGCTGTCGCGCTCCTGGCTGTCGCTGTTCCAGGTGATCGGCCCGCACCCTGAGGCCGGGTTGCTGCTGGAAGACCTGGTGCTGGGCGGCGAGGTCTGGGTGCTGGACGAGGCCCTGGCCGAACATGCCGCACCGGGGGCGGTGCTGGGTATTCGGCTCGGCCGGGTCTGCGGCTTCGCCATCACCTGCGGCGTGGTGGCGGTGCTGGACCCCGCCATGGCGACGGAAGTGCAGCGCGAGGTCGGCGACGACCGCGACCTGGCCGAGCAACTGCTGGGCAACCTGCGCTTCGTGCGCGGGCTGTGGCTGCTGGGGCTGGGCTACCGCCCGGAATAGCGACTCGCGCCGGCGGGCAGGCTATATCCCGCGCCATGTTCGACAAGACCTATGACGTGGTGGTGGTGGGCGGCGGCCATGCCGGCACCGAGGCTGCGGCCGCGGCGGCCCGCTGCGGCGCGCGCACGCTGCTGCTGACCCACAAGCTGGAAACGCTTGGAGAAATGTCCTGCAACCCCGCCATCGGTGGCGTGGGCAAGGGCCACCTGGTGCGGGAGATCGACGCGCTGGACGGGCTGATGGCCCGCGCCGCCGATGCCGCGGGCATCCACTTCAAGCTGCTGAACCGCAGCAAGGGGCCGGCGGTGCGCGGCCCCCGGGCGCAGGCGGATCGCGGGCTGTATCGGCAGGCGGTGCAGGCGCTGCTGCGGACGCAACCAGGGCTGGAGCTGTTGGCCGACAGCGCCGAGGACATTCTGCTGGATGCCACCGGGCGCTGCACTGGCGTGGTGACCGGCACCGGCCGGCGGATCGGCGCCGGGGCGGTGGTCATCACCACCGGCACCTTCCTGCGCGGCGTCATCCATTTGGGCGAGGAGCGCACCCCGGCCGGCCGGGTGGGCGAGGCACCTTCGATCGGCCTGGCCGATACGCTGCGGCGCCTGGGCCTGCCGATGGCGCGGCTGAAGACCGGCACGCCGCCGCGGCTGGACGCCCGGACCATCGATTGGGCCGCGCTGGAGGCCCAGCCGGGCGACACCCCGCCCGAGCCGCTCTCCTGGCTGACCGAGCGGATCACCAACCCGCAGGTCGCCTGCGCCATCACCGAGACCAACGAGGCGACGCACGCGGTGATCCGCGCCAACCTGCATCGCAGCGCGGTCTATGGCGGGCGGATCGAAGGGGTGGGGCCGCGCTACTGCCCGAGCATCGAGGACAAGGTGGTACGCTTCGCCGACAAGGGGCGGCACCAGATCTTCCTGGAACCCGAGGGGCTGCCGGGCGGGCCGGATGGCGATGTCATCTACCCTAACGGCATCTCTACGAGTTTGCCGGCTGAAGTGCAGGCGGCGCTGATTGCCACCATGCCGGGCCTGGCCAAGGCGGTGATCCTGCGGCCCGGCTACGCGATCGAGTACGACCATGTTGACCCCCGGGCGCTGCGCCCGACCTTGGAACTGCGCGCCTGCCCCGGGCTGTTCCTGGCCGGGCAGATCAACGGCACCACGGGCTACGAGGAAGCCGGCGCCCAGGGCCTCATGGCCGGGCTGAACGCCGCGGCCCTGGCGGGTGACGGCCCGGCCGACAGGGTGTTGACCCGCGCGGAGGCCTATACCGGGGTGATGCTGGACGACCTGGTGCTGCAAGGCGTCAGCGAGCCCTACCGCATGCTGACGGCCCGCTCCGAGCATCGGCTGGCGCTGCGGGCAGACAATGCCGGGCTGCGCCTGACCGAACGGGGCATCGCCTGGGGCTGCGTCGGCACCGCGCGGGCCACCGCCTTCCGCCGCTTCGGCGCGGCAGTCACGGATGCCCTGGCCTGGGCGCACAGCGAGGCAGCGACGCCGACCCAATTCGCCGCGGCCGGCATGGCGGTGAACCAGGATGGGCGGCGGCGGAACGTGTTGGAGGCCCTGGCCCTGCCCAGCGCCACGCCGGAGGCGCTGGAGGCACTGTTCCCGCGCTTGCCATCACTGGCCCCTGCGGTGCGCACCCAGCTGGAGGCGGAAGCTCTCTACGCCCCCTATCTTGAGCGTCAGGCGGCGGAGATGCGGGCCTTGGCCCGGGAGGAGCGGATGGGCATCCCGCCAGGGCTGGATTTCACCGCCATCCCCGGCCTCTCCACCGAGATGCGCCAGCGCCTCGCCGCCGCCCAGCCGGCAACCCTGGGCGGGGCAGGGCGCGTCGCGGGCGTCACCCCGGCTGCCCTGGCCGCCCTGGCAGTGCATCTGCGGCGCCACTCCGCCGAGCGTTTCACGTGAAACACCCCATGCCGCTGACGGCCGCCGAACTCGGTGTTTCACGTGAAACAGAGGCCCGGCTGCACGACTATGTCGCCCTGCTGCTGCGTTGGAACGCCAAGATCAACCTGGTGGCCGAGAGCACCCTCGACGCCGTCTGGCAGCGCCACGTCCTGGATTCCCTGCAACTCCTGCCGCTGCTGCCGGAACTGCCCGGCAGCCTGACCGACCTCGGCTCCGGCGCCGGCTTTCCCGGGCTGGTCCTGGCCGCCACCAGCGGGCGAGAGACGCATCTGGTGGAATCCGACCGCCGCAAATGCGCCTTCCTGCTGGAGGCAGCACGCACCCTCGGCCTCACGCGTGTCCACATCCATCCGCAGCGCATCGAAGCCGCGACGCCACCGCCCGCGGCCATTGTGACTGCCCGCGCCCTGGCGCCCCTGCCCCTGCTGCTGTCCTACGCGGTCAATAAGCTGGCGCCGGGTGGTTTTGCCCTCTTCCCCAAGGGCCGCACGGCGGATGAGGAATTGACCGCCGCCGCGCGCCACTGGACAATGCATATCGAGCAATTCCCGAGCCGCACCGACTCGGCCGCTTCCATCCTCCGACTCAGTGAGATCC
This sequence comes from uncultured Rhodospirillales bacterium, assembly GCA_903835235.1. Lineage (GTDB taxonomy): Bacteria > Pseudomonadota > Alphaproteobacteria > Acetobacterales > Acetobacteraceae > CAIMOR01. Next base: position 29,560 of record CAILMF010000072.1, on the reverse strand, counting down.
GCCCTGCCGGCGACCCCCCCTGATCGCGCCATGCCGCGCATCATCGCTCTCGCCAACCAGAAGGGTGGCGTGGGCAAGACCACATCCGCCATCAACCTGGCCGCAGCCCTGGCCGCCAGCCGCCGCGTGCTGCTGCTCGACCTCGACCCGCAAGGCAATGCCTCCACCGGCCTGGGCATTGCCCGCGCCGCCCGGGGCGCCGGCAGCTACGCCTTGCTGACCGGCCAGAAAACACTCGCCGAGGTGATCCAGGCAACGCCCGTGCCCAACCTCTCCCTGGTCGCCGCAGACCCCGACCTGGCCGGCGCCGAGGTGGAATTGGTCGGCGAGGAGCGCCGGGAGCAGCGCCTGCGCGACGCCATCCGCGCGCCCGGGGCCCTGGCGGCATATGACATGGTCTTCCTGGACTGCCCGCCCTCGCTCGGCCTGCTGACCCTGAACGCCCTGGTCGCCGCCGATGGCGTGCTGGTGCCGCTGCAAACCGAGTTCTTCGCCCTGGAAGGCGTCAGCCAGATCACCCAGACCATCGAGCGAGTCAGGCGCGCCCTGAACCCCAGCCTGGCGCTGGAAGGCATCCTGCTGACAATGTTTGACCGTCGGAACAATCTCTCGGAACTGGTCGCCGCCGATGTCCGCGGCTTCTTCAAGGACAAGGTGCTGGAAACCGTCATTCCCCGGAATATCCGCCTCTCCGAAGCCCCCTCGCACGGCCTGCCGGTCAACCTCTACGACCCGCGCTCCCCCGGCGCCCTGGCCTATGCCAAGGCCGCCCAGGAATTGCTGGGGCGCCGCGCATGACCAAGCCGCCAAACCGCCTCGGCCGCGGCCTTTCGGCCCTCATCGGCGACGCGCCCGCGCCCAACCCCAGCGCCGGCGAAGCCACCCGCACTGTACCCGTGGAAAACCTGGAACCAGGTCCGTTCCAGCCGCGCGGCCCCATCGACCACGCTCCCCTCCAGGAACTGGCGGCCTCCATCGCCGAACACGGCGTGCTGCAACCCATCCTGGTTCGCCCGAAGCCAGATGCGCCGGGCCACTACCAGATCATCGGCGGCGAACGCCGCTGGCGCGCCGCCCAGCTGGCGCAGCTGCACGAAGTCCCGGTCAATATCCGGCACTTCGACGACCGCGAGGCGATGGCCGCCGGGCTGGTGGAGAACCTGCAACGCCAGGACCTCAACGCGCTGGAGGAAGCCGAGGGCTATCGGCGCCTGCTGGACGAGTTCGGTCTGACCCAGGAGGGCCTGGGCACCGCGGTCGGCAAGTCGCGCAGCCATGTCGCCAATACGCTCCGACTGCTCGGCCTGCCTGACCGCGTCCGCGAATTGCTGCGCGACGGCGCCCTCACCGCCGGCCACGCCCGCGCCCTGCTGACCGCGCCGCAGCCGGAAATGCTGGCCATGCAGGTAGTGGATCGCGGCCTTAACGTGCGCCAGACCGAAGCCCTGGCGGCGCAGAAGCCGCGCGACCCCGCCACGTCGGGCAAGCCCGCCCGGACCGAGCCGGAAACCCTGGCGCTGGAGCGGGAGCTGATGGAGCGGCTCGGCCTCAAGGTCGCCATCCGCCATGCCGGCAAGGGCGGCCAGGTCACCATCAGCTACCGCAACCTGGACCAGCTGGACGGCATCATCCGCCTGCTTCAGGGCAGCTGAGACCGGGCGTCAGAAGTCCTGACTTCTGTCGACCGGTATCAACCGCGCAGGGTTGGTGCGGCGGCTGCGCGCGAAGGAAGACGCATACGGGTCATCATTTTTGAAGGCCCGTATGAAGCGGCCCACCTCCCGGCCCCACGCAACAAACCCGCCAGCCGACGCCAGCCAAGCCGGCCTCAGCGTCCGCGAGACGCCTGCCGCGCCAGCACCATCACCGCCCAGCGCGCCACCGTCTCGCTGGGCAGGCCGGTGGTCTTGGTGCGGCGCTCGGCTTCCAGCAGGGATGCCCCCACCGCCTGCAGCCCGGCCGCGCTCCATTGCCGCAGCGCCCGCTCCACCATAGGCTTGTGGCGGAAGAACACCGGCGGCCGGATCGCCTCCATGCCGTCCTGCGCCGCCAGCTGCAGCCGCTGCACATGGCGCAGCGCGCTGCGCACCACCTGCACGGCGTTGGCGCCCTCGGCAAAGGCTGCGTCCAGCGCCACATCGGCCTTGGCGACGTCACCGGCCATGGCATGCAGCAGCGCCTCCTCCAGGTCGCTGGCGGACCCCTCGGCGATGCAGGCCAGGCAATCCTCCGGCGTCACCTTCGCTCCGGCGCCGACATACAGCGCCAGCTTCTCCAGCTCGCGACGCAGCAGCATGCGGTCCTCGCCCAGGCGCTGCGCCAGCCAGTCCAGCGCGGCCGGTTCTGCACCCACGCCAAGCTCGGCCAACACACGGCCGATGGTGGCCGCCAGCTCGGCGCCGCGCTCGCGGTAGCAGGCAATCACCTGGGCTGCCGCTGCCGCCTCCAGCACGCCGCGCAGGCCGGTCTTGTTCGGCTTCAGCTCGCCGGCTTCCAGCACCACCAGGCCAGGCCCGCGCCCATTGGCCGCGGCCGCCGCGGCCTTGGCGAAGGCATCCCCGGCGTCGCGTACCCGCACCAGCATGCGCCCGCCGACCATCGGCAGCATCGCCGCCTCATCGGCCAGCCGGCCGACATCGCGGGCACTCTCGGCCGGCACATCCACCAGCCGCATGTCATCGCCCTGGGTCACCGTCGCCACCAGCGCCTCGGCCCGCTCGCGCACCAGGCCGGGGTCGTCGCCGAACAGCAGCACCACTCGGGTCTCGCCAGGATTCGTCAGAAAGCTGCTGACGCGCTTGGCGTCCAGCTTGGCCAAGGGGCGCCCTCAGCCCTGCGACGGGCGCAGGTAGCCGCGCAGATTGGCGGCAACATTCAGGAAGACCTGTTCGACCACCTCCTCCAGCAGGCGGCGCTGCATCGCTTCGCTGGAGATCTCGGCGGTGAAGAACTGGAAGTCCGGCACGTTGAAGGCATCGATCGTGCGCACCACGCCGCGCTTGATCTCCTCGGGCGGGTTATCCCGCCGCAGCAGCACCCAGTTGCTGGTCGCGGTGAACCGCAGGCGAGAGATCGCGCCATCGGACCGATAACCCAGGATTTCCGCGCCGAGGGCGATGTTGACCTGCAGCGTGTATTTCGGCGCCACCACCTCGCCGCCGGCGGCATCGATGAAGCGCCGTTCCAGCGCCCGGGTGATCAGCACGCCCGTCCGCTCGCCGATATAGTCCAGCCGAACCGCCGCCAACTCCCGCCGCATGTCCACGGAAAGCCCGGCAGCGCCCGAGGCAGGGCCGTACATCGGCTGGAAGCCGCAGCCAGCCAGGACCCCCCCGGCCGCGGCCAGCAGCAGCCCGCGCCGGGCGCGCGGCCCGCCCTGCGCTGCCGCAGCCGCGCCGCCGCCAGCGCTAGACGACGAAATTGACAACGCGGCCTTTGACATGGATGCGCTTCCGGATGGGGCGGCCTTCAAGGGCACGTTGCACATTCTCCTCCGCCTCGGCGGCGGCGAACACTGTAGCCTCATCCGCGTCGACCGGAACCTCGATGGTGGCGCGCAGTTTTCCAAGCACCTGCACCGCCAGGGTCAGCGTCTCCGCCTTCAGCAAGGCGGGGTCGGCTTCCAGCCAGGGCAGTTCGGCCACCAGCTCGTTCGTGCCCGGCCGCAGCAGCGCCCAGAGCTCCTCCGCCAAATGCGGCATGGCCGGGCTGATCAGCCGCGCCAGCGCTTCCAGCGCTTCCTGCCGCGCCGCCGGCTCGGCCGCCTCGGCGTCGCCGATGACGTTGCCCAGCTCATGAATGCGCGCGACCGCGACGTTGAAGGAGAAGCTCTCCCACGCCTCGGTCACCGCGGCGATGGTTCTGTGCGTTGCCTGCCGCAGCTTCTTGCTTGTTGGCGCGTCCGTGCCGCCGCCAGGGGTCGCCGCCAGCCGGTAGACCCGCTGGATGAAGCGATGCGCGCCGGCCACGCCACTCTCGGTCCATTCCATGTCCCGCTCGGGCGGGTTGTCGCTCAGGATGAACCAGCGCGCGGTATCGGCGCCGTACTTGTCGATGATGGCGCCGGGGTCGACCGTGTTGCGCTTGGACTTCGACATCGCCTCGACCCGGCCAATGGTGACCGGCGTGTCGCCTTCCTTCAGCGTGGCGGTGCGGCTGCCATCGGCGTTCAGCGCGAAGTTCACTTCCTCCGGGTAGAGCCAGCGGCCCTCGGCGCTCTTGTAGCTCTCATGCGTGACCATGCCCTGGGTGAACAGCCCCTCGAAGGGCTCGCTGACCTGCACATGCCCGGTCTCGCGCATCGCCCGGGTGAAGAAGCGGCTATACAGCAGGTGCAGAATGGCGTGCTCGATGCCGCCGATATACTGGTCCACCGGCAACCAGGCATCCACCGCCGCGCGCGTCACCGGCTCGGCGGCGCGGGGCGAGCAGAAGCGGGCGAAGTACCAGGAGCTGTCGACGAAGGTGTCGAAGGTATCGGTCTCCCGCCGCGCTGCCTTGCCGCAGGCGGGGCAGTTCACGTGCTTCCAGCTGGGGTGATGGTCCAGCGGGTTGCCGGGGCGGGAGAAGTCCACGTCATCCGGCAGCCGCACCGGCAGGTCGGCGGCCGGCACCGGCACCACCCCGCAGTCATCGCAGTGGATGAACGGGATCGGGCAGCCCCAGTAGCGCTGGCGGGAGACGCCCCAGTCGCGCAGCCGCCAATTGGTCACGCCGCGGCCGACGCCCAGCGCCTCCAGCCGGGCGATGGCGGCGCGCTTGGCCTCCACCGTGCCCAGCCCGTCGAAGGGGCCGGAGTTGACCGCCACGCCCTCATCGGTGAAGGGCAACTTCACCTCGGCACCACTGGCGGGCGCCACCACCTGCAGGATCGGCAGGCCGTACTTGGTGGCGAACTCGAAGTCGCGCTCGTCATGCGCCGGGCAGCCGAACAGCGCGCCGGTGCCGTATTCCATCAGCACGAAATTGGCGATCCAGACCGGGAAGCTCGCCCCCTCGATGAAGGGATGCGCCACGCGGAAGCCGGTATCGATGCCGCGCTTTTCCGCCTGCTCAATCGCGGCTTCGCTGGTGCCCATGCGGCGGCATTCGGCGACGAACTCCGCCACCTTGGGGTCGCGCTCGGCGGCGGCGGCGGCCAGCGGATGCTCGGCGGCAACCGCCATGAAGGACATGCCGTACAGCGTGTCCGGCCGCGTCGTGAACACCTCCACCGTCGGCGCCGGCGGCGCGGCCTCGGCGGTCAGCGCAAAGCTGAACCGCGCGCCCTCGCTGCGGCCGATCCAGTTGGCCTGCATCAGCTTCACCCGCTCGGGCCAACGGTCCAGCGTGTCCAGCGCTTCCAGCAGCTGCGGCGCGAATTTGGTGATGCCGAAGGCCCAGTTGGGCAGCAGCTTCTTTTCCACCAGCGCACCGCTGCGCCAGCCGCGGCCGTCGATCACCTGCTCGTTCGCCAACACCGTACCGTCCACCGGGTCCCAGTTGACCCAGGCTTCCTTGCGCTCCACCAGGCCGGCCTTGAAGAAGTCCAGGAACAGCGCCTGCTGCTGGCCGTAGTATTCCACGTCGCAGGTGGCGAACTCGCGCTCCCACTCAATGCTCAGCCCCATGCGCTTCAACTCCGCGCGCATGTTGGCGATGTTGTCGTAGGTCCACTTGCCCGGGTGGATGCCGCGCTCGCGCGCCGCGTTCTCGGCCGGCAGGCCGAAGGCGTCCCAGCCCATCGGGTGCATCACCTGGAAGCCGCGGGCGCGCTTGTAGCGCGCGACCACGTCGCCCAGCGTGTAGTTGCGCACATGCCCCATGTGGATCTTGCCCGACGGGTACGGGAACATCTCCAGCACGTAGTATTTGGGCTTGTCGCCAACCGGTACGTCCGGGACGCTGAAGCAGCGGCGCTCGTTCCACGCCTGTTGCCAGCGCGGTTCGGCGTTGCGGAAGTCGTGGCGCATCTCGGCGCGGGGCGTGGTGTTGCTGTCGCTCATGGCTGCGTTCAATCTGGTCTGGCCGAGGGAATAAGCCGCGCGGCGCCATGAGGGAAGGCCGGGCGTTGCACCAGCGGCGCCTGGCATCGCATTCTGCCGTGGCGTGACACCGCCTGTGGCCATTCCGCCCAGCGGCTGCCGGCCGAAGGAGCGCCATGACCCGCCTGGCCCTGGCTTTCCTGTTGCTGCTGCTGGCCGCGCCGCTGCGGGCGCAGCCCGACTGGCCCGCCGCCGCCTTGGGGCTGGCGCAGCCGGCGCCCGCGCTGGCCACGGCCTTCGCCTGGCACTACCCCGGCGCCGTGGAGCATGCCGCCTTCGCCTTTGCGCAGGACGCCAGCGGGCGCGCCGCCTGGGGCTTTTCCAGCGGCGCCACCGACATACCGACCGCCATGGCCGCCGCGCTGGCCGACTGCATGGCCGAGGCCGCGGCCCAACAGATCCCGGCGCCCTGCCGCGTGGCCGCCCGAGACACCACCCTGGGCGCGGCCGGCCCGGTGGCGCTGCTGCACCCCCCTGTCATAGGGGAGCTGCGGGCGGCGCCGCTGCTGCGCTTCCAGGGGCCGGCCATGGCGCGTGGTGTGGTCATCTGGGGCCATGGCTCCGCCGGGCCGCGCGGCACGGACCTGCGGGCCACCGCGACGCCTGGCCTGGTCAGCGTGTTGAACGAGGCCGGCTGGGACGTGCTGCGCTTCGACCGCGCCCCCGGCGAGGACGCGCTGGACGCCGTGCTGCCGCGGCTGCTGGCGGCCGTGGCGGCGGCGCGGGCGGCGGGCTATGCCCGGGTGGTGCTGGGCGGGCATTCCCGCGGCGGCTGGATTTCCCTGCTGGCGGCGGCCCGGCAGCCGGCGGGGGTGGAGGCGGTGATCGCGCTCTCGCCGGCGTCCTGGGGCCGGGTTGCCGCCGGCAATGGTCGCGCCGCCGAGGCCATGGCCGCCTACGACGCCGCGCTGGCCCAGCTGGCGCCCAGCCCGGTGCGGCTGGCGGTGGCGGTCTTCGACGGCGACCCCTACGACCCCGGGCCGGACCGCCGTGCGGAGATGCTGGCCCGGCTGGATGCCGCGCGCAGCGCCCCCGCGCTGGCGCTGTGGCCGCGCGATGTCGAAGGCCATGGCGGCGGCGAGGATTGGCGCTTTACCCGTGCCATGGCGCCCTGCCTGCGCGCCTGGCTGGACCGCCCGGCCGTCGAAGCGCCGCGCGGTCTGCGGCGGGACGGCTGCTGAAGCGGCGATCACGCCCTAAGCCGAAGGCGCCGCAGACAAGCAAAAGACCGCTCAGGCTACCCCGAGCGGCCCTACATATCCCCGAAGCCCCCTTCGGGGCGCCGCGGTCAGCGTTCGGCGGACTGGCTGCGCAGCTCGCGGGCGCGGGCCAGGACCTTGTCCTCCAGGTCCGAGGCGGTGCTGGCGGCGACCGGCGCGTCGACCCAGTTGCCGGCCTGCTGCACCTGGCGGAACACCTGCACGCGCACGCCGTCGGACCGCAGGGTGCGGCCCATCAGCAGGGCCTGGGCGCGGAAACGTTCGCTGCTGGCGGCCGGCGGCGAATACCAGTCGGTGATGACGGTACCACCGAAGGGGTCGGCCGAGGCAATGGGCATGAAGGAGAGCGTGTCCAGCGCGGCGCGCCAGAGATAGGCGTTGACGTTCACGCCGGTGCCGCCACCCACGCCGCCGCCGCCCGCCGCGTCCTCACGAGATTTCTCGATGCCGAAGACGGTGATGCCGGCGGAGGCGCCGAGCGGGCGCTGGCGGACCGAGCCGTTGGCGCGCCAGTCGCCGTATTCGTCGTTTTCCACCAGGCGGGTCTGCTGGCCAGAGTTGCACGCCGCCAGCAGCGGCAGGGCCAGGCCAAGGGCCAGCAAGGGGGCATTGAGGACGTACTTCATGGGCCGGGAAACTGAGGCTAATCCGCTGCCAGATCAAGCAGTATTCAAGGGAACGAAGATGTCGAAGCGTTACCCAATATAACACCACCGGCACCAGGCTTTGCCCCGTGCCGAGCCGCCGAATGGCAGCCGCGCCCTTTGGCGCGCAAGCCAAGCCGCCGGGCGGCGGCGCGTCATGCCGCCGGCGTGCCTTCGGCGCGTACCGCTACAAGCCTGCCTTCGGCACGTACCGCTACAGGCGTGCCTTCGGCACGACACACCACAGGCCCGCCTTCGGCACGACACGTTCGAGGGCAAAAACGAGAAAGGGCGGCGGGTTGCCCCGCCGCCCTCCCCGATCTGCTGAACCCGTGAGGGATCAGAAGGCCAGACGCGTACCGACGATGATCACGTCGGCGCGGATCTTGTCCTGGTTGCCGCTCGTGCCACCAACCAGGTTGGCACCGGCTTCATGCACCGTGTGACGGACGTATTCCGCCACCAGGTCCATGCCGGGGGCCAGACGGTAGTTGGCACCGGCCGCCATGCCCCAACGACGCGAGCTGCCACCGCCCTGGGCGATGGTGTTGCGAACCAGCTGGCCGATGTTGCCAGCGTTGCAGTTGCCACCGGCAACGGCGGTGTCGCAGAACGTGGCGCCGTTGGTGCCGGCGTAGCTACCCCAGAAGGCGTTGCCGCCGACCGTGATCGGACCCATCGTGTAGGTCGCGCCAGCCGTGTACTGCCACATGCTCTTGTCGGCGCGGGTCTGCGAACCCCAGAAGAAGTTCTGCTGGCCGAACTGGTACATGCCGCCGAGGCTGAAGCCATAGGCGGTGGCCTGCAGACCGGCCATCCAGACATTGCCCGGACGCAGGGTCTTCACGGAGTTGCCAGTCGCGGTCATGTCGCGGATGGCGGCCCAGCCGACATGGCCGAAGCTGGCGGCAACGCCGACCGGCCCGAACTGGCCACGATAGCGCAGCACGGCCTGCACTTCGTTGCGACGCTGCGGCAGGTCCGAGTAGGCCTGGATGGCGTTGCTGGTGGCGCCCGAGTAGGCATAGGTGCGGTCGCAGTTGTAGACGGCGACGCTGGCGGCGCAGCCATTGGCAGCACCGGTGCCGTTGTTCAGCGCGTAGCTGACGCCGAAGTCGAAGCCGAACATCTGCGGGCTCAGGTAGATGATCTTGGTGTTGTCACCAAGGTCACCCGGGCTGGTCGTCGTCTTGTTCGGACGAACCACCGAGTTCTGCCACGAACCGTACACACCACCCGTACCGAAGCCGGTGAGCACACCGGTGGTCATCAGGCCGGCGGCGCCGTCTTCGTCACCGAAGCGGATCTGGCCGAGGCCAGGCAGCGCGGCGTAGGCGTAGTACTCGTCGATCGAGCCAGCGGTCTTGGTGGTGAAGGTACGACGGCCACCGGCCGGCAGGCTGCCTTCGTTGGTGTTGAACGTCAGTTCCAGCACGGCGCCGTAGCGCAGGCCGTTGGCGGCCTTGCCGTCCACATAGACGTGGATTTCGGCATCGGAGTGGAAGTCGTTCTTGCCAGTCTTGGTCGAGCCCGACGCCGTCACCGGGGTCTGGGTCGCCGTGGTCAGGCCGTTGGTGACGTTACCAACCGGCATGTTCTGGTTGAAGGTGTTCGGGTTGGACTGCGTCGTGTGGCTGTACCAGCCAGCGAAGTAGCCACCAACGCGAACCTGCACGTCGCCCGGCACCAGGGCCGGACCACCGGTGCGGCCATAGCTGGCGCCGTCCGGCATCGCGGGGTTCACAACCGCGGAAGTGCGGCCACCACCACCGTCCTGCGCCATGGCCGACATCGGGGCCAGCAGCGCAGCGCCGATGACTGCCGTCGTACCCAGCAGAATCTTGCGCATGTATATCCTCCTCACGCGCCGGGCAGCCCCGGCTGTTCCCTCGACCCCTGCCCCCCGAAGAAATGGGGGAACCGACAACGGCACATGCCGCCGACACTCAGGCCCGTGGCGACTATGGCCCTGTGCAACGAAGTCGGGCAACGCCCCAGATGCCGTATGCGCGACTTAGGTGAGACACTGTGGCCAGGGCGCCACAGGCCCCCTGTCACCCTGGCGCAACCCGCCCCAACCCCGCTATCGCCGCCAACCCGGCCAGCCGGGGCCGCGGCAGCCGCGCCGCGGTGCCGGGCGCCACCCCGCCCAGCGCCACCACGGCCAGCCGGCGCGGCGCCCGCGCCGCCAGCCCGGCCCAGCGCAGCGGCCCCAGCCCCGGCGCGCCGGGATGGCTGGCGGTGGGGAAGGCCGGGGAAAGCAGCACCGCATCCGCCCGCAGCCGCCGGGCCCGCGCCAACCCGGCCATGCCATGCGCCGCCACACTTAATAGCGTGCCGCGCGGCCGGGCCGCCAGAAAGGCCAGCAATCCCTGGTTCGCCCGGCGTTCCGCCAGGTGCAGCCCGGCGCCCAGCGCTAGCGCCAGCCGGCCATCCCCCGCCACCAGCAGCCGCAGCCGCCGTTGCCGCGCCAGCCGGGCCAGCGGCCGCAGCAGCGCCGGGGCCAGGTCCCGCGCCAGCACCGCGCTGCCGGGGGGCAGCCGCGCCGCCGCCGCCAGCGGGTTGGGCAGCCGCCTGGCGTCGCTGAGCAGCCACAACCGCGGCACCGCGCCCTTGCCCTTGAGCCCGCGCGCCTGCGCTTCTAGCGTCCGCATATGTCAGACATCGCCGCCAACCTTGCCCGCATCCTCTACAGGATCGCCGAGGCCACCGCCCGCGCCAACCGCCTCGCCGGCAGCGTGCGGCTCGTCGCCGTCTCCAAGACCAACCCTGCCGAGGCGGTGGCCGAGGCCCTGGCCGCCGGCCAGCTGCTGTTCGGCGAGAACCGGGTGCAGGAGGCCCAGGGCAAGTTCCCCGGCCTGCGCCCCGGCCACCCGGAGATGCGGCTGCACATCATCGGCGCCTTGCAGACCAACAAGGCGCGCGACGCGGTCGCGGTGGCGGACGTGATCGAAAGCCTGGACCGCCCCCGCCTGGCGGTGGCGCTGGCCGAGGCCATGGCGAAGGAGGGTCGCCGCCCGGACCTGCTGGTGCAGGTCAATACCGGCGACGAGGGCCAGAAGGCCGGCATCCCCCGCGCCGAGGCCGACGCTTTCATCCGCGCCTGCCGTGAGGAGCATGGCCTGCCGGTGCAGGGGCTGATGTGCATCCCCCCGGCCGAAGGCGACCCGCGCCCGCATTTCTGCTTTTTGGCTGAACTGGCGGCGAAGCATGGGCTGGGCGTGCTCAGCATGGGCATGAGCGGCGACTTCGAGGCGGCGATCGAATGCGGAGCCACCCATGTCCGCGTCGGCAGTGCGATCTTCGGCGCGCGCGCCTACCCGGCCTGAAACCCGGGTTCCAAGGGCCTCTCGGCCCTTGGTGGGAGAGTTCGAGAGGGCAAGGCCCTCTCGACTTGCTGGAGCGTCATGCCGCCGAGGCGCTACGCCACCACCTCAACCGCCCGCAGCCCGGCCGCCAGCACCGCCAGCAGTTCCTTCAACGGCAGCGCGACGCAGCCTTCGGTGGGCGCATAGTCCGGCCGGCAGACATGCAGGAAGATCGCGCTGCCGCGGCCGCGCTGCACCGGCTGGTCGTTCCAGCCGAGCACGCCGATCACGTCGTACAGCGCATCCGCGCGCCACAGCTCCTCGTGCCGCGCATCATGCGGCAGGCGGATGGCGCGGTTGTAGTCACGGCTGTTGACGTCGTCGCACCAGCCATCGCCGGGGGCCAGCGGCTCCCGCGCCACGGTGCAGACGGGCGGCGCCACGCGGTCGGCGCGGAACAGTACGCGGCGCAGCGGCATAAGGCTGGCCGGGGTGGCGCCGTCGCCTTCCTGCTTGTCCTCGGCCCGGCGGATGCCGCCCTTGCCCAGCGCGCAGCGAAGCACCTGGCCCTGGAAACGCAGCAGCCCATCCGGGCCGACGCGTGCCGTGTCACTCATGCGCGGCCAGGTGGGCGATGGCCTCGCGGTAGGTCTGCTCGAACAGCTGGTCCAGCGCGGGGTTCACCCCCTTCAACCCGGCGGCGACGCGGCCGGCCCAGCCAACATATTCGCAGCGCCGGGCGTGGTCCCAGTTGCGCGGCGGGCTCAGCATCATGGCGCGGAGGTTGCTGGTCTTGTCCGCCAGCTTCAGTTGCTTGGCGGCGTCGGTTTTCTTCGGCGCCTGGCTGACCTGCAGCGCCTTGCGGGTCTCTTTGGCGAGTGTCTTGTCGTCGGTCGCCTCGGCGACGATCCCGGCAACCTCGGCGCCGAAGGCTTCTGCGAGTTCGGCGGGGGTCACCTCGGTGTCCTCCACGGTGTCGTGCAGCAGCCCCGCGATGATGGCGGCCTGGGGCGCGCCATGGGTGGCGAGGATCTCCGCCACCTCCAGCACGTGGTTCACGTAGGGCTCGGCCGCGGCACCCTTGCGGGTCTGGCCGGCATGGGCGCGGGCGGCGAAGACCGCAGCGCGGAGCAAGGTAGCAGTGTCGGTCGTCATGGGGTCCAGTCTGGCCCGGCCCGGCCGCGGGGGCCAGGGCGGGCGGGGTTCAGCACTTGCCGTAGGGGCATTTCGGCGGCGGCGGGGGCGGCGCATAGCCCTGGTGATAGGCCGGCTGGGGCTGCGGCTGCGGCGTGGTGGCACCGCCAACCACGGCGCCGGTGGCCCCGCCCAGCACGGCGCCAATGGCCGCGCCGCGCCCGCCGCCGGCCATGGCGCCCAGCGCCGCGCCGCCGACCGCGCCGATGCCGGCACCGCCGAGCACGCGCTGGCCCGGGTCGTTCGGGTTGGTACAGCCGGTGGCAAGCAAGGCCAGGGTCAGGGCGATGGCGGGGATACGCATGGGGCAGGGCTCCTCGGGCCAGCAGGTTACCACGCGCGGTGTGGCCGGGGGTAGCGGTGCGCCGGCGCTTGTGCGGGCTGCCGCCGCATGGGTAACGTTACGCATGAGCCAGCCGCCGCGCACGCCCGAATTGGAGAGCCTGTTCGAGCTGAAGAACCTGTTCGATTCGGTGAACGCCGCAGCGAAGCGCGAGGCGGCACAGAGCTTCTTCTTCCTGGCCCTGCTGCTGACCCTGGTAGCGGTGATCGCCTCCACCAGCCACCGCACGCTGTTCCTGGAGGAAAACATCCAGGTGCCCTTCATCAGCGTGAGCCTGCCGGTCGTGGGGTTCTACTGGGTTGGCCCGGCCATTCTGCTGGCGATGCATTTCTATGTGCTGGCCTCGATGGGGCCGCTGGCGGAGAAGGCCGAGGCGCTGTTCGACCGGCTGGCGTCCGAGACCGCCGGCGACGACAAGGCGCTGCGCCTGCTGCTGCACCGGCTGGACAGTTTTCCGCTGTTGCAGGTGCTGGCGGCCCGGCGCTTTGGCGGCAGCGCCTGGACCATGGAGGTGTTGGTCTGGTCCACGCTGCTGCTGGCGCCGGTGGCGGTATTCCTGTGGTTCCAGCTGCGGTTTTTGCCCTACCACAGCGAGGCGGTGACCATGTGGCACCGGCTGGCGCTGCTGGCGGATTTTTGCCTATTGCTGAAGCTCTGGCCGCGGATTGAGATGGAGCATGGCCGCTGGGACCTGGCTTGGTTCAGCGCGCGGGTGACGGCGGCGGGGCTGGTGCTGCTGTTCAGCTTCGATGTTGCGAGCTTGCCGCAGGAAGAGGGACCGGGTTGGGAGCGGGCCACAATCGGGTTTGTTAGCCTGGCCTCGCTTGAGGATGGTGACGCTGCGCCCGGCCTTGTGGCCCGCGACCGCCGCAAGCTGAGCGCTTGGCTGTTGGATGGCGACGAGCCGCTACTGACGCCGCGCAGCCTGCGCCTGCGCTACGAACGCTTCGTGACTGAGAAGGACGAGGAGTTGGCGCGGCGGCCGGTTTCGTTGGTGCTGACCGATCGGAACTTCTCCTTCGCCGATTTACGCGACACGGATTTGCGCAAGGCGAAGTTCGACGGGTCGCGGATGCAGGGCGCTACGCTCAATCGGGTGGAGATGCAGGGCGCTACGCTCAACGGGGCGCAGATGCAGGGTGCTACGCTCAACAGGGCGCAGATGCAGGGCGCTACGCTTAACGGGGCGCAGATGCAGGGCGCTACGCTCAACGAGGCGCAGCTGCAGGGCGCTAGGCTCAACGGGGCGCAGATGCAGGGCGCTACGCTCAACGGGGCAGCGGTTTGGCGCAGCCTAGGCGCACCGAAGATTGAATTGGCCGACCTGCGCCGCTTGCTCCGCGATGACACGGGCGGGCTGGACTGGAACGCGCGGGTGGCCGAATGGGTGAAGGACATTCCGGGCGAAGCTCGTGCCGCGGCGACACGTCGGCTGGCGGTGCTGACCGCGACGCCGCTAGGCATCACGGCGGCTGAACCCACAACCCCGCCGAGCCCCTTAGTGTTGCTCCGCCAGCCGGTCTTCACTGCCTGGCCGGATAACCCCGCCGCACCCGATGCGACGGCGCGCGATGGCTTTCTAGCGCGGCTGGCCTGCCAAGACGCGCTTACCCGCGCCATCGCCCAGGGTTTCGCGCGACGCTTCGGCGAGGTGGCGCTGAACCGTAGAGAAATGGATCGCGCCTTACGTAACCTGTTCAGCAACGAGCCTGACAGCCGCGCGAATCTTGCCTCCGACCGCGCGGAGGATGCTGAGTTCGCCGCCACCGCCGCCGCGCTGCTCGCCGCGCCCTGCGCGGCCGAGGTCTTCACCGCCGAAGACCGCGCCTCGCTCTCCCGGACCGCCGCCCAGCGACCCTAGGTATTCATCGCGTCGAAGAAGTCCTGGTTGGTCTTGCTGTACTTCAGCTTGTCCAGCAGGAATTCCATCGCGTCCTGGGTGCCCATCGGGTTCAGGATACGCCGCAGCACCCACATCTTGCTCAGCGTGGCGCGGTCCACCAGCAGCTCTTCCTTGCGGGTGCCGCTCTTGGTGATGTCGATGCTCGGGAAGATGCGCTTGTCCGAGAGCTTGCGGTCCAGCTGAAGCTCGCTGTTACCGGTGCCCTTGAATTCCTCGAAGATCACCTCGTCCATGCGGCTGCCGGTGTCGATCAAGGCGGTCGCGATGATGGTCAGCGACCCGCCTTCCTCGATGTTGCGCGCCGCGCCGAAGAAGCGCTTGGGCCGTTGCAGCGCATTGGCGTCCACACCACCGGTCAGCACCTTGCCCGAGGACGGGACGACGCTGTTATAGGCGCGGCCCAGGCGGGTGATGCTGTCCAGCAGGATCACCACGTCGCGCTTGTGTTCCACAAGCCGCTTGGCCTTCTCCAGCACCATCTCCGTCACCTGCACGTGGCGCGTCGCCGGCTCGTCGAAGGTGGAGGCAACCACCTCGCCGCGCACCGTGCGGGCCATGTCGGTCACTTCCTCGGGCCGCTCGTCGATCAGCAGCACCATCAGGAAGACGTCGGGGTGGTTGGCGGTGATGGACTTGGCGATGTTCTGCAGCATCACCGTCTTGCCGGTGCGCGGCGGCGCCACGATCAGCGCGCGCTGGCCCATGCCGATCGGCGCCACCAGGTCGATGATGCGGTGGGTATAGTCCTTCTGCGGGCTCTTCGCGACCGCCTCGGCCTCGGCATTCTCCATCTTCAGCCGGCGGCTCGGGTAGAGCGGCGTCAGGTTATCGAAGTTGATGCGGTGCCGCAGGTTTTCCGGCGGCTCGAAGTTCACCGCGTTGATCTTCAACGCCGCGAAGTAGCGCTCGCCATCCTTCGGCGCGCGGATCTGGCCTTCCACCGTGTCGCCGATCCGCAGCCCGTAGCGACGGACCTGGGCGGGACTCACATAAATATCGTCCGGGCCGGGCAGGAAATTGGCCTGCGGGCTGCGCAGGAAGCCGAAGCCATCCGGCAGAATCTCCAGCGTGCCTTCGCCGTAGATGGCCTGGTCGTTCTCGGCCAACTGCTTGAGGATCGCGAACATCATGTCCTGCTTGCGCAGGGAAGACGCGTTCTCGATCTGCAGATCCTCGGCGAAGGCGAGCAGTTCGCTGGGGCTCTTGGCCTTCAGTTCAGAAAGATGCATGCGCAACGGTATCCGTGTGCGGGGGGAAGTGGGACCCTTCCCGAAGTGCGGCGGCGGGCGGTTTGCGGCATCAGCCGCACCGGACCCCGGCCTTGCGCCTGGGCCTTGAACCGGCACCCGCGTGGGTTCCGAGCCTTGGCCGGCGATGTCCCGAGGAGGAGGGAGGGAGGAGGCGGCACGGCGCGGAATCGCACCAACCACCGGCGGAGAACAAATGAAGCCTAGGCACGGCCCACCGTCTCGTCAACCGCCCAATTGGCCTTAAGCTGGCGCGAGTCAAGCCCCGGTACTCGTTGCGTGATCCCGCCGTTTACGCTTCCCTGCGCCAGGCGGGCTGGGGTAGGCGAACGATGCGACCATGGGCATTGCTGGGGGCCGTGCTGGCCCTGCTGGTCGCGGTACCCGCCTGGGCGCAGAAGCGCGTGGCGCTGGTGGTGGGCAACGGCGCCTATGCCGAGGTAGCCCGCCTGCCCAATCCGCCCAACGACGCCCGCCGGATGGAGTCCATGCTGCGTGACCGCATGGGTTTTGAGGTGGTCCGGGTAAATGACGGCAAGCTGCGCGACATGGACCAGGCGCTGGAACGCTTTGCTCGCGCGGCGCAGGGCGCCGAGGTGGCGCTGTTCTTCTACGCCGGCCACGGCATGGAGCATGACGGCCAGAACCGCCTGGTGCCGGTGGACGCGGTGCTGGAACACGAACGCGACGTTGAACGCCAGACCCTGGCGCTGGACCAGGTGATGAAGGCAATGCGCGGTGCCCGGGTGCGGGTGCTGCTGCTGGATGCCTGCCGCAACAACCCGCTGGCGGGGCGCATGGTGCGCAGCGCCGGCGGCTCCCGCAGCGGCGAGCGCGGCCTGGCGCCGGTGGAGAATGCCGGGCCGGGCACGGTCATCGCCTTCGCCACCGCGCCGGGGCGGGTGGCCTCGGACGGTGCCGGCAGCAACAGCCCCTTCACCCTGGCGCTGCTGGAAAAACTGCCGCAGCCCGGCGAGGACATTCGCGTGGTGCTGGGCGATGTCTCCGACAGTGTCGAGACCGCGACCGGCGGCCGGCAAAGCCCTTGGACGAACTTCACCGGGCTGCGTGGGCGGTTCTTGTTGGTGGCGGGGACCACCGCCACGCCACCCCTGCCCGTGCCGGCACCCGTGCCTGCGCCCGTGCCAGCCCCCACCCCGGCGCCGCCGCCCGCGCGCAGCGGCTACCCGGTGGCGGTTGGGCAGGCGTTCCGCGACTGCGCCGACTGCCCGGAGTTGGTGGTGATCCCGGCTGGGCCCTTCACCATGGGCTCGCCCCCGGGCGAGCCAAGGCGCTCCAACGACGAAGGGCCGCAGCGCGCGGTGACGGTTCGCGCGGCCTTGGCGGTTGGGAAGTATGAGGTGACGTTTGCGGAGTGGGATGCCTGCGTGGCGGCGGGCGGTTGCGGCGGTTACCGGCCGGCGGACGAGGGATGGGGCCGCGGGCGGCAGCCGGTGATCAATGTGAGCTGGGAGGACGCGCAGGGTTATGTGCGGTGGCTGTCGGGGCGGACGGGGCAGCGGTATCGGCTGTTGACGGAGGCGGAGTGGGAATACGCGGCGCGGGCCGGAAGCACGACGGCCTATGCGTTTGGCGCCTCGATCACGCCGCAGCAGGCGAACTTCGGTGTGAATGTTGCCCGGACGCAGGCGGTAGGGAGTTACCCGGCGAACCGGTTTGGGCTGCATGACCTGCATGGGAATGTGTGGGAGTGGGTGGAGGACGTGTATCGGGAGAGCTATGCGGGCGCGCCGAATGATGCGTCGGTTGCGGTGACGACGGGCGGCACTGCGCGTGTGCTGCGCGGCGGTTCCTGGGACGACTTTCCGCCGGACCTGCGCTCGGCCGGTCGCTTCAGGGGCCGGCCCGACGACCGGGGCAGCGTCGCCGGTTTCCGTGTTGCCAGGACGCCCGGCGGGTAGCCGGGCTTGCCTCTTGCATCTTCGTCTCTCTGCCTCCTGGCTGGTCCAGGGGGCGCAGCCCCCTGGTCGCGCTGGGCAGCCAGGCTTCAGAACGGCCGCACGAACACCATCACGAGAATGAGCAGCAGCGCCAGGGTCGGCGCCTCGTTCAGCATCCGCCAGTAGCGCTCGCTGTGGCGGCGCGTGTCGGCGGCGAAGTCCTTGCGGGCCAGCGAGAGGTGGTGGTGCACCAGTGTCACCGCGCAGAACCCCAACGCCTTCAGGTAGAACCACCCGGCACCCCAGTCCACCACCCCCGGCGTCGCCGCCAGCAGCGCGCCGAACACCCAGGCGCCGACCATTGCCGGGTTCATGATCGCCCGCAGCAGCAGCCGTTCCATCTTCATGAACAGCGCCGACTGCGCCGAGCCGACCGGCACCTGCGAATGGTATACGTACAGCCGCGGCAGGTAGAAAATCCCGGCCATCCAGGCGAAGTCGGCGAACAGATGCCCCACCTTCAGCCAGGGGTACCAGGCGACCAGAAAATCCATCACGTCGCCTGGCCCTCGCATTGCTCGGCCGGCCGGGTGAAGCTGACCCAGTTGCCCTTGCGTAGCAGGCAGCCATTTTCCCAGTTGCCCTGAATCACCTCGCCGCCCACCCGCAGCTCGCCCGGGCCATGCGGCTGGCCCAGATGCCAGCTGCCCTCGAACACCAGATTGGCCCGAGGGAGTTCCAGCCGGCCCTGCACCAGCCGGTCGTCGCGGTAGGTACCGGCCTCGCGGCTCACCAGCTCGCCATCCTCGGTCACATCCAGCGCGCCGCGGCCCTCGGCCTTGCCGGCCACCAGCGGGCCCTGATAGATCATCTCCCGCCGATGCCCGCGGACCTGCCATTCCACCACGGACCGCCCGGTGCCCACGGCCGGGCCATTGGGGCAACCGGCGGACCAGCTGGCGCGGATGCCGGTCGCCCCGGCCTCGATCCCGCCGGCCCAGACCCAGCAGCCGCCCTTGCCATCCGCAACCCAGCCGGCGCGGCCACCGGGCATCAGGCGCTGGGCCGCCGGCGGTTCCGCCAGCGGTTGCGCCACGGCCATGGGCGCCACCAGCAGGCAGGCGGACAGCAGCAATCGGCGCATCATCTCATCTCCGTCCGGGCAGCGGCCCCGGCCATGTTCCGCCCACCGGGTTGCGCCGGCAATGCCCCTGGTTGGCATCCGCGCTACAGCACTATCCGCTCACACTGAATCAGCGTGAGCGGATTTCGTGCTGTAGCTTCAATAGGTTGCAGAGCAAGAAATCCGTTCTGATGATTCCATCAGAACGGATATTGCTCTACCGCAGCCCCAGCAACCCCGGCAGCTCCGCCATGCGCAGAAACGGCACGGCGCCGATCCCCGCAAAAATGCTCGCATCCGTCTCCCGCGTCAGGCCGAATACCCGGCAGCCCGCGGCCAGCCCGGCCTTGGCGCCGAGCACGCTGTCCTCCACCACCACGCAGTCCCGTGGTTCGGCGCCACAGGCCAGCGCCGCAGCCAGGTACATGTCCGGCGCCGGCTTGGGCCTGGGCACATCCTGGAAGCTGAAGGCCCGGCCCTCGAACAGGCTGGCCAGGCCCAGCCGGCGCAGCTTGGCGTGCAGCTCCTCCCGCGCCGAGTTGGAGGCGACGGCCACCGCAATGCCCGCAGCGGCAATGGCCCGCACCGCCGCCGGTGCCCCTTCCACCGGCTGCAACTCCGCGATCATCGAACCGGCGATGCGGTGCGACAGCGCAACCAGCCAATCCGCCGGCAGCCTGCCGACGCGGCTCTCGATGACCGGCACCATGTCGGTGGCGGCCATACCGAGGAATTGTTCCTGGCATTCCGCCGGGGTCATCACCCAGCCCCGCGTCGCCAGGTCGGCCGCGACTATGGCGTTGACCAGGCCCTCGCTGTCCGCCAGCACGCCGTCGCAGTCGAACAGCACCGCGGCCGGCGGCCTGGGCAGCGCGGTCATGCCGCTGCCTTGGTGTGGGGGCAGCCGGTCTGCGCCTTCGGGCATTGCCGCCCGCCGGCAAAACTGCACAACCTGCGCGACCCCGCCCGGCTGCGCTGCACCAGCCCGGCCAGGGCGGCGATGAAGCCGGCATCGCTGTTCTGCGCGGGTACCCGGAAATAGCCGGGGATGCCGGCCTTCTCCGCGACTTCGCGGTATTCGATGTCCAGCTCCACCAGGGTCTCGGAATGGTCGGAGATGAAGGCGATGGGGCAGATCAGCACCGCCGTCTTCTCATGCGCCGCGCGCTCGATCTCGGCTTCGGTCGAAGGCCCGATCCATTTTTGCGGGGTGACGCGGGACTGATAGCACACGCCATGATCCAACCCCCGCAGGTCCAGCTGCGCCACCACGGCGGCCACGGTCTGCTCGACCTGCCATTGATAGGGGTCGCCGCGCTTGATGATGCTCTCCGGCAGGCCATGCGCCGAGAACAGCAGACGCAGCGGGGTTTCCGCCGGCAGCTCGGCCCGGGCCTTCAGGTAGGCGGCGCGCACCAGCGCGGCGGTCGCCCCGGCAAAAGCGCCGTCTGAGTGCCAGCAGCACAGCGCGGTGCTGGGCAGGCTCAAGCCAGCCTTGGCGCTGGCGGCGGCCCAGTCGTCCAGGCTGCTGCCGGAGGTGGTGGTGGAGAATTGCGGATAAAGCGGCACCAGCACCTGCTCCTCGGCGCCCCAGGCCTGCACCTCCCGCACCGTCTCGGCGGCAAAGGGGTGCCAGTAGCGCATGGCGACAAAGCAGCGATATTCCGCGCCATCGCCCGCGGCGTTCAACCCGGCTTCCAGCGCCGCCGCCTGCGCCCGGGTCAGCTCCAGCAGCGGCGAGCCACCGCCGATCAAGGCATAGTTGGCCTGCGCCGCCTTGGTCCGCCGACGGGCTATGAACCGCCCCAGCCAGGGCCGGATGAAGCCGGGCACCCGCAGGATCGCGGGGTCCATGAACAGGTTTTCCAGGAAGGGCCGCACCGCCGCCTGGTTATCCGGCCCGCCCAGGTTGAACAGAACCACCGCCACTCGGCGCATGCCGCACTCCATGCCTTGCAGGGCCGCTGTAACGCAGGTGCCGCCCGGATGCACCACCCCTGGGCGCCGTCGCCCCGTCGTCCCCGAATGTTAACCCAAGCTCGGGTCACATTGGCCGATGGCAACCGCTAGGATGCGGCACATTCGCCCGGGGGAGCCGAACCATGTCCAGATTGCTGCTGCCATTCACGCCGCGCTTCATCTGCCTGACCATCGTCACGCTGGCCACCGCAGCCCTGGCCGCCGCCCTGTATCAGCAGCCGGAGCTGGCCCATTGGTTCGCGCCGCCGCTGCTGCTGACCGGCCTGCTGACGCTGCTGGGCCTGAAGGACCTGTTCAACCGGCAGCACGCCATCCTGCGCAACTACCCCATCGCCGCCCATATGCGCTTCCTGCTGGAGGAAATCCGGCCCGAGATGCGGCAATACTTCTTCGAGGACGAGAAGAACGGCACCCCCTTCAGCCGCGACAAGCGCGGCCTGGTCTACCAACGCGCCAAGATGGTGTTGGACAAGCGCCCCTTCGGCACCCAGTACGAGGTCTATCAGACCGGCTTCGAGTGGCTGCAGCATTCCATCACCGCCCGCCCGCCGGAAAAGGCGCAGCCCCGGGTGATGATCGGCGGCCCCGACTGCGCCCACCCCTACAGCGCCAGCCTGCTCAACATTTCAGCCATGTCCTTCGGCGCCCTCTCCCCCCAGGCGATCCGCGCGCTGAACACCGGCGCCCACATGGGCAACTTCGCGCATGACACCGGCGAGGGCGGCTATTCCCCGCACCACCAGGCCCCCGGCGGCGACATCATCTGGGAAATCGGCAGCGGCTATTTCGGCGCCCGCAACCTGGACGGCTCGTTTTCCGCGGAACGCTTCGCCGAGACCGCCGCCAATCCCCAGATAAAAATGGTTGAGCTGAAGTTGAGCCAGGGCGCCAAGCCCGGCCATGGCGGCGTGCTGCCGGCCGCCAAGGTCAGCCGCGAGATCAGCCTGACCCGCGGCGTCCCCATGGGCGAGGACTGCATCAGCCCGCCCGGCCACACCGCCTTCCGCACCCCCGTGGAAATGATGCTCTTCATCGCCGAGATGCGCCGCCTCTCCGGCGGCAAGCCCGCCGGTTTCAAGCTGTGCATCGGCCAACCGCATGAGTTCCTGGCCATCTGCAAGGCCATGCTGGAAACCGGGATCACGCCCGACTTCATCGTGGTGGACGGCAAGGAAGGCGGCACCGGCGCCGCACCGCTGGAGTTCATGGACCACCTGGGCATGCCACTGCGCGAGGGGCTTTCCTTCGTCCACAACGCGCTGGTGGGCGTGGGCCTGCGCGACCGGATCAAGCTTGGCGCCAGCGGCAAGATCGCGTCAGCCTTCGACATGGCCCGCGCCTTCGCGCTCGGCGCCGATTGGTGCAACAGCGCCCGCGGCTTCATGTTCGCGCTGGGCTGCATCCAAAGCCTGAGCTGCCACACCGACCGCTGCCCGACCGGCGTGGCCACCCAGGACCCGACCCGCGCCCGCGCCCTGGTGGTGCCGGAGAAGTCGGTGCGCGTAGCCAATTTCCACAAGGCCACGCTGCACGCGCTGGCCGAACTGACCGCCGCCGCCGGCCTGACCCACCCGAGCCAGCTGCGCCCCTGGCACCTCTCCCGCCGCGTCTCGGCGCAGGAGGTGAAGGGCTTCGACGAACTCTACCCGGCGCTGGCGCCCGGCGTGCTGCTTGACGGCTGCGACGACCCGCGGTTTGCACGGGCCTGGGCGATGGCGCGGGCGGAGAGCTTTGCGCCGGCGGGGGCGGGGCTTGTGGTTGCGGCGTAGCACCGGCAGGGAGGGCCAGCCCTCCCTGCACCCTCCCGCTGGGGCCGAGAGGCCCCAGGTCTGCTCAGCTTACGCGATGATATGCAGGTCGCTGGCGTTCAGACTGGGTTTGCCCGTGAAGGTCGCAATCAGCACCTGCGCGGAGGGACCCGTTCCGTCCACGTCCCAGTAAAGGCTACCCGTCGAGGCATACAGGAATTGGCCGTGAGCGAGAGGAGCACTGCTCCCCTTCACGAAGTAGTCATCCAGAGGCAGACCCTTCCTGATGGTGGAGAGTCCACCACCAAACCCCGATCCGCTGAACTCCAGCCAATCTTCCCCAGGGGTGAATCCGGTGATGCGGTCGTCACCCTCCCGTGCCAAGGCATAGCGGAACACATCCGAACCGGGACCGCCGATCATGAAATCCTCGCCTAGCCCACCCCGAAGCGTGTCGTTGCCGTCGCCGCCCGAGATGGTGTCGTTGCCGTCGTCGCCGCGAATGGTGTCGTTGCCGTCGTCGCCGCGAATGGTGTCGTTGCCGTCGCCGCCGCTGATGGTGTCGTTGCCGTCGCCGCCGCTGATGGTGTCGTTGCCGTCGCCGCCGCTGATGGTGTCGTTGCCGTCGTCGCCGAAGAGTCGGTTGGCGTTGACGTTGCCGTGCAGAACGTTGTCGAGCGAATTGCCGGTGCCGTTGAGCGCACGTGTACCAGCCAGTGCCAGATTCTCGACATGAGCACCAAGCACGTAGCTTATGCTGGCCCGGACCGAGTCCACGCCTTCATCAGGTAGTTCAATCACTACGTCACCGATGTTGTCGACCTCGTAAGTATCGTTGCCGGTGCCGCCCGTCATGGTGTCGGCGCCGGTGCCCCCGATCAAAAAGTCATTGCCAGCGCCGCCGGCGATTTGGTCGGCACCAGCTTGGCCGCGAAGCATGTCAGCGCCCGCACCGCTAAAGATCGAGTCGTTACCTCTAGAACCTGTGACATCATCTCTTCCATCTGTCCCGTAGATGGTATCATCGCCGTAGCCTGTCCGTACCCCTAGGTTAGATACATTACTCGCACTAAGATAAAAGGTGCTGCCGTCACCCACATAGTTAAAGCCATATACACTCCCACCTATA
The DNA here is from genome assembly GCA_903835235.1 of uncultured Rhodospirillales bacterium. Taxonomy (GTDB): domain Bacteria; phylum Pseudomonadota; class Alphaproteobacteria; order Acetobacterales; family Acetobacteraceae; genus CAIMOR01. The sequence goes on along the minus strand of CAILMF010000072.1, from coordinate 5,797 downwards.
AATACAGAGGCCGTCGCGGGAGACAAATAAAGTATCAGTGCGCCGCCTGCGCCAGCAAAGGCGATTGAGGACGGCCCCCACGGCGCGTAGACTGGCAGTAGTCCAAGATAGGCCAATGATCTCGCCGGAAGTGTGCCCACAATCATTTCGACGTTATGTACCTCTGCTTTGCCGGGTACGTAGAAAGAGTTTTGCCAGGACAGCCTCAATGTCATCGGAGAGGTAGCGGTCGAGTAGTCGAAGCTCCAACTGTCGATGCCGTCTCCGCCGTCCACCGTGTCAGCACCAAGACTGGTCGTGATCTGGTCGTTGCCTGCCTGACCAAAGACCAAGTCGTCTCCGTCGGTCGTGTGGATGGTATCGCTGCCACTGGTGCCGATCAGGGTGGAAACTGTCGTCATCGTTCTGCTCCCGGCATGTATAATGGTAGCGCGAGAGGCTTTGGCCGTTAAGGCCCGAGGCGGCACGTTCACGAACCGCGTCAGCCACAAAGCGCCCGATAAGCTAACCAGCAGGACCCAACAAAAATATTACCGTATGTTTAAGAGAGTCAAGGAGAGCGGTGGCCCTGAAGGGCCTCCGGCGGGCATACGGAACTTTTGTGGTGGCTGGGCGAGGCCCTAGGACACTCGGCATCGACACGAGCCTCGCCACCCGCTCGTTCGCAACGATCTTGTGCTGGCAGGGGCGCTGTTCGAATGGAATCTAGCAGGTCGGTTCCTGCGCAGCAACGTGCACACCGGCGCATGCACCGGCGCGTGTAGGTCGCTAAGCGTTACCGAAGACGAGATCGGCCTAGGTAAGCAAGGGTGCGCTCCGCTTGCCGTCCCGGGATGCCGACAACCGAGCAGTCAGAGGACCGATTGCGCCGGTCTCTGGCCCGCTCAACATTGAAACAATCCGCTGGAGGGGTCCAGGGGCAGCGCCCCTGGCCTACACTCCTTCACCCCCCCCGCACCAACCTCACCAACGCCCCCACGTGTTCCGGCGAGGTCTGCGGCACTATCCCATGCCCCAGGTTGAACACCGCCGGCCGCCCGCGCAGCGCCGCCAAAATCGACCGCGCCTCCGCCTCCATCGCCGCCCCGCCGGCAACCAGCGCCAGCGGGTCCAGGTTGCCCTGCACCGTCACGCCGGCCGGCACCGCCCCGGCGGCCCAGCGCGGGTCCATGCTGCTGTCCATGCCCACGCAATTCACGCCCGTCCGCGTCGCGTACTCCGGCAGCATCGCCCCGGCCAGGCGCGGAAAGCCGATGATCGGCAGCGTCGGGTAGCGCTTGCGCAGCGCCCGCACCAAAATCGCCGTTGGCTCGATCACCCAGCGGCGGAACTGCGCCGGGGAGAGCATGCCAGCCCAGCTATCGAACAGCATGATCACCTCGGCCCCGGCTTCCACCTGGGCGCACAGGTATTCCGTCGTCGCCTCGGTCAAAATGCGGATGAGGCGCCCGAAGAAGGCGGGGTCGCTGAAGGCCAGCCCGCGCGTCGTGGCAAAATCCTTGGAGCCATGGCCTTCCACCATGTAGCAGGCCACCGTGAAGGGGCTGCCGGCGAAACCGATCAGCCCGACGCGCGGCGCGTGCTGGTCCAGCGCCTCCCGCACCAGGCCAACGGTCGCCATGATCGGCGCCACGCGCTGCCCCAGCCCCGCCAGGTCCAGCTTGTCCAGCCCGGCCTGGTCGCGGATCGGCTCCAGCAGCGGGCCTTCCCCCTGGGCGAAGCGCAAGGCCTGGCCCAGCCCCCAGGGCACCATCAGAATGTCCGAGAACAATATCGCCGCATCCAGCCCATAGCGGCGGATCGGCTGCAGCGTCACCTCGGCGGCCAGTTCCGGGTTGGTGCACAGGCTGATGAAATCGCCAGCCTGGGCCCGGATCTCGCGGTATTCCGGCAGGTAGCGCCCGGCCTGGCGCATCAGCCAGATCGGCGGCGGCCACACGGCTTCACCGGCCAAGGCGCGCAGCAGGGGTTTCGGCGAGTTCACAGCGTCCATGCCCCTCTTTTCACAAGAAAACAAAGAATCTGATAGGGTGTAGCTGTAGTAGGTGCCTGTGGATAACGGGGAGGCATCGTCAGCTGATTCCATCCCCGCGGATGTCCACAGCAGCTTCGCCCGCCAAGCCGCTGGAATCGCGCCCCGCTTCCAGTTGCACCCATCTCACGGCGCCGGGCGGCGTGATCCATACCGTCCCGGCGAAAAAGTGCCCGTCGCCCCCATGACTCCCCGGGTGCTGGCGGCGCGGCCAAGTTTTCCCCATGCTCCCCAGCAATCCACAGCCCTCTCCCGCCCTTGGGGTGCCCGCCATGAACAGCCGCCAGATCAACCTGCACCTGGTTTCCGACAGCACCGGGGAGACGCTGAACTCGATCGCCCGCGCCACCCTGGCCCGGTTTGAGGGCACCCATGTGATCCATCACCGCTGGAGCCTGATCCGCTCCCGCCTGCAATTGGACCGGGTGCTGGAGGGGCTGGAGCACGAACCCGGCCCCGTCCTCTTTACCCTGGTCGACCGCAGCCTGCGCCATGCACTCGAAGAAAATTGCGGCCGGCTCGGCGTGCCCTGCCTTTCCGTGCTGGACCAGGTGATGGAGCTGCTGCAGAGCCAGCTCGGTGCCCGCGCCAAGGAAAAGCGCGCGGCCCAGCACGTCATGGATGCCGATTATTTTCGCCGGATCGACGCCATGCACTACGTGCTGGCGCATGATGACGGCCAGGGCGTCGCCGGCATCGCCCAGGCCGATGTCTGCCTGGTCGGCGTCTCCCGCTCCTCCAAGACGCCCACCTGCTTCTACCTGGCCAATCGCGGCATCAAGGCGGCCAATGTGCCCATCGTCCCCGGGGCCGAGCTGCCGCCGGAGCTGGCCGAGCGCACCGTTCCCGTGGTCGGCCTGACCATCGAGGCGCATGCCCTGATAGAAATCCGCCGGCACCGGCTGCGCCTGATCGGCGCCCATGGCGTCAAGCACGACACCACGGAATACATCGACCCCGAGGCGGTGAAGGCGGAAATCCTGCAGGCCCGGCGGTTGTGCAACCAGCATGGCTGGCCGGTGATCGACGTGACCCGCCGCAGCATCGAGGAAACCGCGGCGACGGTACTGCAACTGATGGAAGCCTGGCATGTCCGCCGTGGCGCCACCCCGGCGCAGAACGCGCTGGACCCCGCCGCCCGCGTGCTGGGCAGCACGCCATGACCTTGCAGTCGGCCGAGCCGCGGTTGGTGCTGGCCTCGGCCTCGGCCAGCCGCCGCGCTTTGCTGACCGGCGCCGGTATGGCCTTCGAGGCCCGGCCCGCCGCGGTGGACGAGGCCGAGATCAAGCTGGCCGCCCAGACCGAGGGGTTGCCGGCCGGCGAGGCCGCCCTGCTGCTGGCCGCGGCCAAGGCGGAACGCATCGCCCGGCGCGACCCGGAGGCGCTGGTGATCGGCTGCGACCAGCTGTTGGTCTGCGACGGTGTCTGGTTCGACAAGCCGGAAGGCTTGGCCGGCGCTGCGGACCATCTCCGCGCCCTGTCCGGCCGGCCACACGTGCTGGAAACCGCCACCGTCGCCTGGCGCGGCGGCCGCCAGGTCTGGCAGCACCTGGAACGCCCCCAGCTGACCATGCGCCCCCTCACGGAAAGCTTCATCGCCGCCTACCTGGCGCTGGAAGGCGAGGCGGTGCTGGGCTCGGTCGGTGCCTATCGGCTGGAAGGGCCGGGGGTGCAGCTGTTCAGCCAAGTACAGGGCGAGCACAGCGCCATCCTCGGCCTGCCGCTGCTGCCGCTGCTGGCATTCCTGCGCCAGCATGGGGTGCTGCTGGGCTGAACCAGGCTGTGGCAGCGGCGCCACCACGGCCGGGTTCCCTCACATCTTCGCTATTTGAAGATTGACTACAATATTCTAATTCACGATATTGCGATCACGGCCGGCTCGCCCCCTCCTGCCGGTGGAACCGCAGATCATGCCCGATATGTCCCTGCCGGTGCCCGCGCCGGGCCTGAGCCCTTGCTGCGCCTACGCCGAACCCACGCTGCCGCGCCGCGCCCGCGCCGCCGAACCGCGCGGCCACCTGGCGCTGACCGCGGAGAATGGCGGCCGGACCCCCTGGTGCGGCCCCGCCGCCGTCGCCCTTGCCACCGGCCGCGGCTACCACGAGGCCAGCGAATTGCTGCGGTGCAGCGCGCCGGGGTGGTACCCCGGGCAAGGGCCGATTGTCACGGCCTATTGGCGCGACCTGCTGGCGGCGCTGCGCCATGCCGGCGTGGAGCACGAGGTGCTGGACCCCGCGCCCGACCTGCCGCGCCAGAGCCTGCTGCGCTTCGTCCGCGGCAAGCTGGCGCCCGGCTGGTACCTGCTCCGCGTCACCGACCATTTTCTATTGCTGCACCATGAGGGCTTCGGCCTGGCCACGGTGCACGACAACCGCCATTCCCGCGCGCTGCTGGGCGCCCGCACCCATGGCCGCCGCAAGGTGACGCATGTGGCGCGGCTGCTCGGCGGACCCTTGGCCGGACCCCTGGGCGGCCCCCTGGACGGCCAGCCCAGCCATCAGCCCTTCAGCGCCAAGGCCCGCTGATATACCTGCTTGCGTGGCAACCCCGTTGCCTCCGCCACGGTTGCCGCGGCATCCCGCAGGCTCAGCCCCGCCGCCACCGCCGCCTGCAACTGGGCATCAAGGTCGGCTTCCCCGGTGGCTTCCTCCGGCGCCGGGCCGACCACCACCACCACCTCGCCGCGCGCCTCGTTCTCGGCATACCAGGCGGCCAGCTCGGCCAGGCTACCGCGCCGCACCTCCTCGAAGCGTTTTGTGAGTTCCCGCGCCACCGCCGCCGGCCGCGCCCCACCCAACCCCTCGGCCAATCCGGCCAGCATTTCCCCTAGCCGGTGTGGCGCCTCATAGAAGATCAGCGTGGCCGAAAGCCCCGCGCGTTCCGCCGCCCGCAGCCCCGCCAGCACCGCCAGCCGCGCCGCCGCCTTGGGCGGCAGGAACCCGTGGAACAGGAAGGGATGCGGCGGCAGCCCCGACAGCGTCAGCGCCATGACCGCGGCATTCGGTCCCGGCACGGCGGAAACCGGCAGCCCCTCGGCAATCGCCGCCCGCACCAGCCGATAGCCGGGGTCGCTGACCAGGGGGGTGCCGGCATCGCTGGCCAGGGCCAGCCGCTCACCCGCCTGTAACCGCGCCAGCAAACGCGGAATCTGGTCATCCTCATTATGTTCGTGCAAAGGGATCATGGTCACCGAAACGCCATGCCGGGCGAGCAGGCTGCCGGTTACCCTGGTGTCCTCGCACAGCACCGCATCCGCGTCGCGGAAGCTGGCGAGGGCCCGGGGCGACAGGTCCGCCATATTGCCGATCGGCGTGGCCACCAGCGTCAACCCGGCGGGGGTAAGCCCAATGGGGGCAGTACCCGTCGGGGTCCGGTTCGGTTCGGGAGGTTCGCTTGCCACTTGCATCCAGTCCTGTTCGCCCCGCCAAGGGTAGGCTCATTGCGGCGCTGCTGCTGCTCTTGCCGCTGATCGGCTGCGGCGGGCAACCCCAGCGCCCCAGTTTCGGCGGCTCCCCCCAGGTGCAGGCCGCGCCGCCGCTGCCGCAGATCACCCGCACCCGGGTCGGCCTGCTGCTGCCGCTCTCCGGCGCCAACCGCTCCCTGGGCAACGCCATGTTCAACGCGGCGCAGCTCGCGCTGTTCGACCAGGCCGACCCGCGGGTGGAATTCCTGCCGCAGGATACCGCGGGCACCCCGGCCGGCGCCGCCCTGGCCACCCGCCAGGCGCTGGGCGCCGGCGCCCGGGTGCTGGCCGGGCCGCTGACC
>CAILMF010000071.1 GCA_903835235.1 uncultured Rhodospirillales bacterium | reverse complement strand
TGGGTCGGATCGAGGTGGCGATCGCTGACCCCATGCCAGGTTGGCGCCACGGCCGGTCGTTCAGTTCTCGCCGAGCAGCCGCTGCGCCATTTCCCCGTCGACACTGCCCTCGCGCAGCAGCAGCCCACTCAGCCGCTCGACAGCACCGAGGTATTGGCGAACCAGGTTGCGGGCGGCCGCCAGGGCATGGTCGAGCATGTCGCGCACCTGCGCCTCGATGGCAGGGCTGTAGGCCAGTACGGACGTCACACTCGATGTGGTTTGATGGCCGCGCCAGACCAACGACCCGCCCGGATCCAGGCCAAGGGAAACGATGCTGTTCGTCGCCAGCAGGGTCGCATGCGCCAAGTCGCTGGTGTCGGACCCGCCCGCGCCGACCGAGGCCACACCGAGCAGTTCGAGTTCCGCGGCCCTTCCCGCTAGCAGGATCACTAAGATATCGGCAATATCCGCGGCGATCAGGCAATCGCGGCCGATCTCGCCGACCAGCCTGCCGCTGGCCTCGCCTGCAGCGCGGATGCTCACCGCCCGGACCGACCCCGGGCGGAGTACGCAGGCGGCCACGGCATGCCCGGCCTCATGCACCGCGACCGTCCGCAGGTGACGCTCACTGCGGGTCTCAGTCGGAGCCGCCACCAGATCGGCAGCATCGAGCGATCGGCCTGCGGCGCGGGCCCGGCCGCGGGCGTCGCGGACCAGTCGGACGACATCGGCGCCGGTGGCGCCCTCGGTCTTGATCAGCACCGGCTCGAGGCCGAGGTCGGGCAACTCCGCGCCGAGACAGTCACGCAGGATTCGCGCCCGGGCTGGCCGGTCCAGCCTGCCGATACGGATATGCCGCTCCAACCGCCCACTGCGGACCAGGGCGGGGTCAAGCATCCCAGGGTGATTGCAGGCCGCAAGGATCACCACGCCCTCCCGCCCGGCGACCCCGTCGATCTCGGCCAGCAGCGCGTTCACCACCTGGATGCTGTACTCACGCTGCCGATGGGTCAGGGTTTCGCGGTTGGGGAAGGAATCAACCTCGTCGATGAACAGCACGGGCGGTGCGCGCGACACTGCCTCGGCGAAGGCCCGGCTCATGGCGATCAGAAAATCTCCCTGGTGCCCGCTGCCGGTGGCATGCCAGGCGGCGTAGGAGCCATGGATCAGCGGCACTTTGCAACTGGCAGCCAGGGCGCTGGCAAAAGCGGTCTTTCCGCACCCCGGCGGACCGGACAGCAGGATACCGCGTGGCATCTGCGACCAACCGAGCTAACCGGCGGCATAGGCCGCGAGATCCCGGGCGACGTCGCGGCCCAGCGTGACCGCCTCGTCCATGCCGTGCAGCCGATCGAGCGTGATGTCTGATGCAGAGCGTCCCTGCGTCGTCCGCCGCGCCGACAGAGCGGCGGCCTGGCGGTCACGCTCCAGGATATCCAGCATCTTGGTGAGGTAGGCGTCGGCATCCTGCCCAGGCCGGCGCGCCAGCCGGAGCACGCGCGGGGTCAGCGCGGTCGCCTGATCGGCATCCAGCAACAATGTTGACAAGGACCCGGTCAGCCGGTGAGCGACCTCGGCCGCCATGGCAGGGGTCAGCGGCAGCAGGTCCAACATG
>CAILMF010000070.1 GCA_903835235.1 uncultured Rhodospirillales bacterium | reverse complement strand
GCCCATGGCCTGGGCGTAGTCGCGGTGGTCCGGCGTCACCGCGCTGCGGATTTCGTTCTTGGTCTCGCCGCCGGCATCGGTGCCGTGCTCGATCTTGGCCACGAACTCCAGCCCATCGAGATCGGCAAAGCCGCTGATGCGGCGGGCGGCCTGCGCCTGCGGCGAGACATCCTTGTCGGAGATGCCGCGGGCCGAGTTCAGCATGGCCCGCACGAAGCTGCGGCCCATGCTCGCCCACTCCGGCCCCTTGGGGCTGTGCAGCCCGATCAGAGTGAAGATCTTCCTCTTCGCGTAGGGCCCCTCCAGCACGGTGAACTCGCCGTTGAGGTAGACCGCGCCGGTGCTGCCGTGGGTGGCAAAGCCGCCAGTCCAACCCTGGCTCGGGTCGTCGAAGCCGCCCGGCCGGATGGTTAGGCGCACCTTGGCGATGGTGCCCTTGGGGATCAGGTTCGGGTTCTGCTGGGCGTCGTTGTAGTCGTTCCAGGAAGCCATGGTGGTCTCCGTCAGGCCGTGGGCGTGGTGGTGGGATCGGTGGGAGCGGCGAGGCGCTCGGCCAGCGGGCGGGCCGGGCCAGCGATCTTCTCGAAGAGCCGGCCGAGATGCGGCGGCTCCAGCAGGTCGAGCCGGCCGGAGCGGTCCTTGGCCGGGTAACCCCACTGATTGATGGTCTGGCAGACCAGCGCCCGCAGTGGCGGCACAGGCTTCTCGCCGGCAGCCACTTCCGGCTTGATCTCGGCCATGGTGATGACCTGATCGACGATGCCGGGGAGTTCGAGGCCGGTCTTGCTACCGTCGATCTGCGGCACGTAGATCTTGCGGTTGAAGTCGTCGGTGCGCTCATCGAGGATGCCGACGAAGATCACGTTGCGACCACGGGCGTGCTGCAGGTGGGTCAGCCAGGCCAGCATCTCGCGGCCATGCAGGCCGTAGGCGCCACGCACATCCGGCTTGCCGGTGCGCTCGGAGAAGGCCTCGGGCTGGCCGCGGCACCACTGGAAGCAGAGCCGGCCGGCCACCGTGATGCTGTCGATGAACAGCGTGCGAAACGCCTCGGCCTGCGCCGGGTCGCCATAATCCTGCAGCACCCGCGCATGCTGGGCGACCGAATAAGGCTGCTCGTCACGCAGCGCCGGGTTGGGGCCGGCGAGGAACAGCGCCAGGTCGCGGCATTCCTCCCAGGTGCGCGGCCGCACCGCAGCGCCAGGCCAGCCCTGCACCGCGAGGTCACCCGCCTCCAGATCGACGAAGAGCGTGCTCTCCGCCGGCAGGGTCCACAGCAGCGAGGTCTTGCCGATGCCGCTCTTGCCGAAGATCACCGCCTTGACGCCGCGGGGTTCGGCCAGCCGCTCGTCGGCGGTGACGATGCGCAGCCTGCCCGGCTGCGTCTGGGAGAAGGGCGCGCTCAACGGCCGCCCTCCTGGATCCGCATGGCGCTGTCAATTGCTAGGTCCGCGCCGAGGCCGCCGGCGCACCGGGCGCGATCATGCAACTGGCGCAACGCGTCGAGCCGCCTGAAGAGCGTAGTGCTGTCGGTGCTCAGCGCCTGGATGGCGAAGGCAATGTCGTCGATCGTGGCCTGGCCGATCGGCTTGCTGTCCGCGTGGCCGTATGCGCCGACGGCATCGGTCTTAATGCAGTCGGGCAGCGACGCCATCCCATAGGATTGGCGCAACTGGTCGAGCGGTGGCGGTTTGGCTTTGAACATGGAAGCGTGACTCCTTCGTCGTCGCGCTCCGGTTCCGTCGTTGAAGGTACTGCCGGGCCCCGACGCGGCGGAGCTGACCGTCCTGGTATTTCCGCCTCGTGGCGGTGTTGCATTCCCAGGAAGACCCGGCAGGAAGGCCGAGTGCGCTCAAGCAGCGGGGTGATACTCCCCCGTGCCGCTGCTGATGGTCCGGATCTGCGCCGCCTCGAACGCCTCGATGTCCTCGAGGCGATAGGCAACGCGGCCGCCGATCTTCAGGAAGCGCGGCCCCTGGCCGAGCCAGCGCCAGCGCTCCAACGTGCGGGGGCTGAGGCACCAGCGGCGTGCCACCTCCGCCTGCGTCAAATGCTTGAATGCCATCAGGATTTCCCTCGCGTCGGTTCGAACAACCGCGGGGAACATCGCTTCAGGGCAGGGAGAAGAACGAGGTGGCGCTAGGGAGAAGAAAAGGGAGAAATCCAGCTACAGCCGGATGCTCCAGAGCCGGTTCACGGCCTTCACGTGGGGCTGCAGCAACGACCACTTCTCCCCGCCAAAGAGACGTCGGAGGGTTCCATGATGGGTCAGCTCACCTATTGGGACCCCGGTGCCAGCGTGGAACGCTTCGACCAGCTTGCGGATGGCGGCGATCTGGTCGTCCGACCTGAAGAAGATCGGATCCCCACCTCCGATACGCAGCTGCGTTCCATCAGGCGAAAGTGCCACGGCCGCTGGGCTGACTGCGACCGGCACGCCGCGCATGCGGGCATCGAGAATCTCGCCGCTCACCGCCAGGCAGTCTTCGGCGGCTAGCACGTCGCGGATCGGCACCAGGATCGTGCCAGGCAAGGCCACCCCTTGAAGTCGGGCGGCGCGACTGGAGCAAAGAATGATGACATCCCGCGGATAGGGCCGTGCCTGTACTGCGGACGCGACCTGAGCCCTCACCGCAGGGTGCCACATTCGGCGCGCCAACCATGTCTGGACACGTGCCGTTCGCCTGCCCAGGCGGGCATCGCCGATCTCCCAAAGGACGCCTTCGATCAATGGCCGCGGCGTGCGCGTGGAAGGAAGCGCCAGATCAGTTCCAAGGGCGGCGAGGGTGTTGTTGATCTCCACGCGATGCCGCGCCAGCCGCGCAGCCGGAACCGCGATCAAGCCACCGGACGGGCTGAAATAGGCAAGCCCGCCCGCCTTCGCCGATCGAATCAACGTCACCGGCACGTCGTCGTGATCCGCGAGCGATGCCGAGACGGTCTCGTGACCGTGGGGCACCAGCAGCCCCCTGGCGCGCAATTGTGAAACGAGGCCGGGCGACATCTCCGCCACGGCCCCGCTCAGAAAGGGTTCCTCCAGCTCAAGCACCTCGAGAAGCAGCGCGATAGCCTCGGCGGAAAGCCGGGGCGGTTCTTCAGACATCCCGCAGCATCCGCCAGCGCTTCAGGTACTTCTCACCGACCAGCCGTTCCCGGTCGGTGCGGTCCTTCAAATCGCAGCCCTTCGGCATCGAGATCGTGACCGGCAGCGTCCGACCGCCGCGCACCCCTGGCGTCGCTTGAAACTTGATGGTGAAGCGGGCCTGGGTGATCTTGTAGCCGCCAGCGAGTGGATCGGTGTCACCAAAGCGCGCCTGCGCCATCTGCCAGATGTTCCGCTCCGCACCTCGCATGCATTCCAGTGTCACGCGCTCGCCCTGCGTTTCGTAGGGCATCACCCGCAGCAACGTCACCTTTACGGATTCGATGTTGTCCTCAACATCCGTCGGGAAATCGAAGGGCTGCAGCAGGTGGTCCAGGGAGTACTGGCGGATAGGGATGCGCTCGCCCTCGAACGGCGCGCCCAGCATGTGCTCGGCGAACAGGCGCACCAAGTCTTCGCGGGTCTCCCGGGCCTGTGCGACCACCTCGATGGTGCCGTTGGCTGGTTCGTAGGTGATGGCGGCCTCGACAACCGGGCGGAAGGGGAGCCGGTCCAATTTTCCATTGACGAAGGCGCGGCGGTCACCGGCGCGGCCCTCGCGGTAGATGGCGGCCTGGATCAGTGCCGCATGCTCTCCATCCAGCGCGGGGCGGGACCGGTCGCAGATTTCGACCTCGACATGCTTCGTGTCGAAGTGCGCGGCGATTGACGCCTTGAATGCCGTGTAGTGATCGCCGTCGCGGGGCACTGTCAGGCCTGGCAGGCACTCGAAGCCGTCCCACATGCGGCCATAGCGGCGGTCATCCGCGTAGCGGACCTCCTCGGCGTGACCGAAACCGCTGGGGTCCTTGAGGAACATCCACAGCGCCCGGGCATGCGCGTTTTCCAAGGAGTCCAGAATGTCGGCTGAATTTGTAATCGAGTAGAGCGCGGCCTGGCCGGCCTCGTCGGTCATCGCACCGACGCGGTCGGCGTCGTTCATCACGCGCAGTCGCTCGGCGTCGTGCATCGCATCCACCGCCCGCAGCAAGGGCGGTACGACTTCGTTGGCAGCGCCCTCCCACACTACATCAGGCGGCATCTCGGCCTGGATGAACGTGAAATAGGAACGGAGCGACGCCGGAGGCGTGCTCCGGATGAAATCCGGGACTGTCGGCACAGGTGGTCTTTCGATCAGGGCCGCGCCAGAGAATCCGGCGCTCCGCTAATCTGCGTATCAAGATTCCATGTGCGAAGACAAGCGAAAAAATACGCAAACAAGCGTAGTCTCGGCGACTCAGCCGAACAGCGTGGGAGGCCCTGCCGAATCCGCAACGAGGCCGAGTTTCCGCAGCCGAACCCGTGCCGCCTCTGCGGAGACCTGGAAGCTGGTGACGGTATGCCGCTCGGCATCGGCGGCCGGCTGTGTGCCGACGACGGCAGCCCCATGGATACCCTGGCCCCGGAGAAGGTCCCCGACCGTCCGACGCACCTGCTGGGCAGGCATCAGGATGGCGCCGCTGACGTAACCAGCCTGCCATTCCAACCAATCGAACTCACCACTGTCCACCATTGTTCCGCGCTTGCAGACGGTCCGTGGCTCGGCACGCGCGGCCTCGAACATATGGGGTGGCGCGGCGAACAGCTGATCAAAGACCGCCCGGTGGTAGAAGGCGTGGCCCAGTTCATGCGCCAGCGTCGTGCGAAGCCGATTCTCTCGGTTTGACTGCTCCGTCAGCAGCACGGAGATGAGGATCTCCGGCATTTCGCCGGGAAGGAAACACGTCATTCCCTCGACGTCATCGCCTTCGTCGGAGAGGTCTGCGTACGGGTTAAGGCTGGTGCAGTGCTGCTCGACCAGGATCGTGAGGTCGTTGGTCGTGATTGGGAAGCGGACCTGGCCGTATCGCTGCTGCAGGAAGGTCGTCACCAGCCGCTCGCAGTCGCGGTCGATCTCGGATGCACGCAGGAAGAGCCGCTGCGGAAAGCGCCCCGATTTGTCCACCGACCAGCTCGCCACGCATCCAATCCTACTTCGTCAGGGCCTTCCGGAACGCCTTAAACGCCTTGATTCTGCTGGCAGAATCGGTCGCTGCGGATCGCAAATCCTCGGGTATCTTACCAGCCAGGACGAACAGGTCATCCGCGTCCACGCTGAGTGCCCTGGCGAATTCTCTAATCAGCTGGTCGGAGGTCGGGCTGCGGCGGTCATGCTCGATATCGTTGAGATATTGCGGCGATATCGGCCCCGTGCCGTCCTCCTTCTGGACAGCGGCCGCCAGATCCTTCTGGCTGATACCCTGCTTTTTCCTGGCAGCAATTATGGCCTGTCCCAGGGTAGTCGTTGGCGTTGTCATCGCCCTTGCATCCAGGGAATTCCTTGCCTGTGGCATTTAGCGGAATGGCGTAGTCGGCTGCTGAGTCCTACGTCAAGCTGCGAAGTATGATGTGGCGGAGGATTTAGGTTCTGGGTTGCCCCTGCGCCGATTCGCGGCGGCATGACCCGCGTTGTGTGAAAGGTTGCCCTGGCGATGCCCTACGCGGAATTTCGCTGGGATGCCTTTGTTTCCCCGGAGCTTCGCTAAGAGATTGTTTTCGCTGTTCTTTCCGGGTGGGCAGCACGATCTTGCGTTCCAGCCATGCACCCAAATCCCGCCAACCCCTACCTACCGCCCGACCTCCGCGAGGTCTGCGACATCCTCGCCCGTGGCCTGCTGCGGCTGCGCAGCCGCGCTTCCGCGGAAGCCGCGCGCGACGCCGAGGACCAGGGAGAGCGGTTGCTACACTTCCCGGCCCCCCAGCGCCTGCATGCGAACCGGACCAACCGGAGAGACGCATGACGCGCACCACCAAGCCCACACCCACCCCGGCGGCATTCACCGTCCCCGCCATCCCGCCTGCCGACGTGCTCGGCCGGCTGGCCGCCCTGAAAACCACCGCCACGCCGGCGCTGCGCGAGCAATGGCGCGAAATGTTTGGCGCCGAACCGCCGCCCTACAACCGGCGCTTCCTGGAGAGCCGCCTGGCCTATCGCGTTCAGGAACTGGCCTATGGCGGCCTGAAGCCTGAGACCCTGGCCCGGCTTGAAGCGTTGGGCGAGCAACTCGACGGCGGCAAGGTGGCGGTGCGCCGGATGCGCGGTGAGGACAAGCCGATCGCTGGCACGCAGTTGATCCGCGAATACCAGGGCGTCGAGCATTTGGTAACGGTCACCCGCGCCGGCTACGACTACCAGGGCCGCCCCTACCAATCGCTGTCAGCCATTGCCCGCGCCATCACTGGCACGCGCTGGAATGGCCGGGTGTTCTTCGGGTTGCGCCCGAGCCGGAGCGCGGCATGAAGCGCGACGCCAAGCCGGACGGCATGATGCCGGCGACCACGCGCAAGTTGCGCTGCGCCGTCTACACCAGGAAGTCGAGCGAGGAAGGGCTCGACATGGAATTCAACTCGCTCGACGCCCAGCGCGAAGCCTGCGAGGCCTATATTGCCAGCCAGCGCGCCGAAGGCTGGGTGCTGGTGCGCGACCACTACGATGATGGCGGCGTCTCCGGCGGCACGCTGGAGCGGCCCGCCCTGAAGCGCCTGGTTGCCGACATCCAGGAGGGGCTGGTGGACGTGGTGGTCGTGTATAAGATCGATCGCCTGAGCCGCTCCCTGGTCGACTTCACCAAACTCGTAGAAGTGTTCGACGTGAACAGCGTGACGTTTGTGAGCGTGACGCAGGCGTTCAACACCACCACCAGCATGGGCCGGCTGACGCTGAACATCCTGCTCAGCTTTGCGCAGTTCGAACGCGAGGTCATTGGCGAGCGCATCCGCGACAAGGTGGCCGCTTCGCGCAAGCGCGGCATGTGGATGGGAGGCTGCCTGCCGCTCGGCTACGACGTGCGCGACCGCAAACTGGTGGTGAATGAGGCGGAAGCGGCACTGGTGCGGCGAATCTTCCGCGGCTTCGTCGAGATGGAATCCGCCACTCGCCTGGTGCAGGCATTGCGCGCCGAGGGCGCCACCACCAAGCGCGGCCGCCCCCTGACCAAGAGCGACGCCTACCGCATCCTCTGCAACCGCGTGTACCTCGGCGATGCCGTGCACAAGGGCACGGCCTACCCGGGCGAGCACGACGCCATCATCACCCAGCGCCAGTGGGAGGCGGTGCATGCCGTTCTGCAGATCAGCCCACGCGTGCGGGTCAACCGGACGCGGAACACTACGGCGCCACTGCTGCGCGGGCTGATCTTCGACAGCGACGGCCGCGCCATGTCCCCCAGCCACAGCCGCGGCCGGAAGGGGCAGATGTACCGCTACTACGTGAGCCAGGCGGTGCTCAAAGGCGGCGCGGCGGAAGGGCCGGACATCCCCCGCGTGCCGGCCGGGGAGATCGAGGCGGCGGTGATCGCCCAGGTGCGGGCGTTGCTGCGCCAGCCTGAGGTGGTGGTCGGCACCTGGCGGGCGGCGCGCGGCATGGACCCTGCCGTGACCGAGCAGGAGGTGCTGGAGGCGCTGGAACGGATCGAGCCGCTATGGGACGAACTGTTCCCTGCGGAGCGGGCACGCATCGTCCGGCTGCTGGTGGACCGGGTCGATATCAGGGCCGACGGCGCCGCGGTGCGGCTGCGGCTGGACGGGCTGGGCAGCCTTGTCCGTGACCTCGCCGCCCAGGCGCCTCGGGCCAGGAGGGCCGCGGCATGAGCGAAGCGCCGTCGACCCTCACCGTCGTCGTCCCGCTCAAGGTGAAACGGCGGGGCGGGCGGAAGGCCATGCTGACGCCCGGCGGCATGGCGCTGCATGGCCAGCAGGACATCACGCTCATCAAGGCGGTGGCGCGGGCCTTCCGGTGGCGGCGGATGCTGGAGACCGGCCGGTACGCCACCATCGACGAGATCGCCGCGGCGGAGAAGATCAACGACAGCTACGTTAGCCGGGTGCTGCGGCTGACGCTGCTGGCGCCGGACATCGTGGAGGCGATCCTGGATGGGCGGCAGCCGGGGGAGATGACGCTGCCAGGATTGCTGAAAGGGGTGCCGGTGGAGTGGGACGGACAGCGTCAACGATACGACCAAGTCGCACGCGAACACCCCTTCAGCATGGCTCCTGCGAGGCAAAAACGGCCGGATCAGAAATCAAGTCTTGGATCTCGGGGAGGTTCATGATGCGGACGGCGTGCCCTGCCTGCTTCGGTGACGGATTTCGGTCCCAGCCACTAGCAGCGTAACCACTTAGAGTATGGGCGATGCCGGCCTCCCACTCCTTCAAGAGGCCAAGGCGGCGACCATCACCTGAGATACGCAGCCAGGTGGGACCGTCGAGCCGCTTGCAAGCTGCAATGTTCTCAAGATCAGCCAATGTCACCGAGCCGTCTGCCGTCGTAGTGCCGCCAGTGGCCGTTGCCAGGCCCGTCGACAATTCGGTGGGCAGGTCAGACGGCATGGGGACCGCCGACTGCCTGACGGCATCCCAGCACTCGCGCTTCTTGCACCACTCGGTGACGTTACGGCCAGCGGCTGACGTGGTTACCGCCGCCAGGACAGGCTGGACCCACGATGCGAGCAGCGACAAAAGCTCCTTCGTCAGCCCCTGCCGCTTCCATATCCCGTCGAGATCAAGCCTGCTGCCGGACCGGTCTACGAGCAACGCCATGAGATATGTCGCGACCTGCGTGCGATAGGCCGGAAGCTTGGCTTCGCGCACGATCTTCTCGGCGCCACGGTAGAGAATGGCCTTCGCGATCAACTCTCGATACCAGGGCTCATCGGGAAGGAATTCACCCTTTCGAACCCGCAGATCCTGGGCGAATGAGTCGAAGTTCTTTTGGGAACCAAAGCAGACTGTTTGGGGCTTCAATTCCCAGGTGTTCTGATATCGGGCAACGTCAGTCTTCACGAAACGCCGCGACGGCGGCGTCTGTTCAGTGAATCGACGCTGCCTCGCTGGTGTCGAGGCCTTCGCCTTCTCCTCCTGGTACTGCCCTCTGGCGCGTTCATAGAACCAACGCCCCTGTTCTCCGGGGCACCAAACTCTTCGGGACAACCCTTCCAGCGTCACGTGAAAGGGGTCGTTTGCCGAAAAATCGGCCATCTGCACGACGTTCTGCGTATTGGCACAACGGGAGATTTCTTTAACAACCTCCTCCTCGTAGCCGGAATCGATGACGGCGAGCTTTGCCTGCACCATTACCCGCGACACGTCGGCGCGGTCTGTCTTCCAGGCTCGATGGATCGAAGCTGTTGTCTGGCCACCGTTCACGATCTGCAGCCCCCGAACTGAGCGAATGGCTGGTCGGCCGTCGGACAGCTTTTCCAGCACGATGCTATCTGCCGTGGCGACGATGCCATTGTTGTAGGCCAGGAAGCGAAGAGGCTGCTCGCGGAGCGTCTTCCTGATACCGGCGTTGATGCGGCCGCGCGCCGAAAGAAAGGATCGGACATTGAGTTCGAGAAGTTGTGCGCCGTACTCGTCGTAGAGCTTAGCCAGAGCGTCGCCCGGGATGATGGCGACATACGCTTCGTAGTTGCCTTCGTGACGGGCAGCCTGGAGGCAGGGGATAGATGCACCACAGAGCTCGCTGAAATCGATTTCGATCTCATCGCGAGGCCGCCCTGCCTGCATGACACGGAACAGACGCTCAGCATCCCACACCTCAAAGCGAACCGGCACACCCTTCACGTCGAGTGGCCGAACTTCCTTTGCCGAGGAAACACCGTCCGTCACCACGTGAATTGTTGCCGAGCGAAGCCTGCCGGTCAGGGCTGCAATTCGGCGCACCATCTCCGCATGGGTGGCAGATGCTTCGACGGCGTCCTTGAGAGTTCCGAGGGCACCTTCGAGAAAGCGCGCTGCCTGGCCTGCTGCCCTGCTGATGTCGGTCGGAGCGACGGTGACGGCTTCCTCGGTGTCGTTGTGGATCGCAACCACGAGTGAGAGCGTGTCCTCGTCATCGCCTATGGCGTAGCCATTTACCTTGCCAACGCCCCGGCCCACACGGCCCTCAAAGTGCGATACATCACCACCCGACGTCACGCCCGCTTCTTCGAAAAATTCGAGTACCCAGCCGGCGAAAGCATTCTCACGGAAATCCGCGTCGCCGTCATCCGTGGGGGAGGCCCGATCCCGAACTTCAGCATGGGTACGGCGAACGAATTCCCGCAGTTCTCGATCCGAACTCATGGTGCCCCCCCAAAAATTGCGGTCCCGAACGCGTCGAGGTCGATTTCAAATGCCGCACAACTCTCGATGGCCACATCGTATCTGCACTCCCGAATTCCGGCCGGCACATCGCCAACCCGGAGGCGGGGAAAGCCTGCTTCCACGTGGAAGGCGCGGCGCTGTACCACTCTGAGAACGCGACTGGCATAACTGGCGCGGTGCACATCCAGGTAGCCCCTGGACGCAAGCATCTCGGTGAAGCGTCCCGATGAAGCTGGGTCCTCCGCAGCAAGCCGGTTGCGGATTCGCTCGACGAGACCTGGAAGGTTGATGGCACCATCCCCGTCCTCAGCCAGCGCAACAAGCGTAAGCCCGAGCCAGCCGACAGCCGTCTCGTCGAGCTGAGCCAGGCTCGAGACGGTAAACTCACCTGGCGGGATCCTGGTTGTCCCCTTCACCTCTACGGCAGCACCGGGAACGCGGAAGTCATGAAGACCATCGTCCGGAGACTTCCAGGCAAGGAGAGCATCCATTGCCGGCAGTCGCGGCAACAACAGCACTTCCATGATGTCGAGTTCGGCGAAGAGGCCAGTCTGCTCCGGCGTCGAAAGTTCGCCGAGATCGTGCCTGCGGAGGAATTCCTGCCAGGTGCGAAGGCGTCCCAGAAGTGCCCTCACTGCCGACGCGGCATCCGCCGCCGCGGCAACATGGGTTGCCACGTCTTCCGCGAGGACAGCGAAGGTGTCGTGGAACTGCGGACCCTTCAGGCTGAGTGCGACCCAGAGCATAC
This sequence comes from uncultured Rhodospirillales bacterium, assembly GCA_903835235.1. Lineage (GTDB taxonomy): Bacteria > Pseudomonadota > Alphaproteobacteria > Acetobacterales > Acetobacteraceae > CAIMOR01. The sequence goes on along the minus strand of CAILMF010000070.1, from coordinate 91,820 downwards.
CGTTCGGGCCCGCCGACCGCCGGTGCGGAACAACGTCGAAGCCCCGTCCGGCCGGCCATTGCCCAATGGGTGGGACCACGGCTGCTTCGACCTCGATGAGCAGAGAAGGAATCGATGCTGGCATCCCGAGCGCCGCAAAGAGAGGTACCGACGACGCGGCATGCACCCGTCGGGCGAGCCATCCGTCACCCGCTGCGTCGGATGCGCCAAGCGAAGACCACGCGGCCTGCAGCTCGCTCATGCGCCAGTGTCCTCGAGCTCTTGGCGCCGATAGGTGTTGTTCACCTTGTAGGTGATTCGCCTGGCCGTGGTGCTGCTGGGGAAGCTGATGCCGAAACCGACCAAGGGCAGGCGCAGCGACGCGGGCTCCGGATTGAGGGGATAGATCAGAAGAAGGCCGCGGGTTGCCGGGCGCTGATCGCGCAAGCTCGGCCCGCTTGGACTTGTCGGCGGTTGCGGCGTGGTCGCGTCCTGAACCGTCCTGGCCATGGCCGCAGCCCAGGCAGCGGAATCCAAATCCATGGCTTCGTCACGTGGTGCCAGGAGACGACGGATCACATAGCGTGACGTATCGCGCTCCATTTCTGCCTTGCTCCGCGGACTGCGCGTGATCGATTCCCAGCCCACAAACGGAGCCACAGTGAGTTCGGCCCCGTCGCCTGCCAGAAGACCAATCGTCCAGTCGGTGAGCTCGCCTACCGCGTTCTGGCGGAGAATGTATTCTCTCAAGAGCGCACTGTTTGCGCGCGTGGCCTCTGCATGAGTCGAAACAGCGTTAAGGAAGGCGAGGACGTCGCTGGCCGGCTTGTTCTGCCAGAGGCGTGCCCCCTCCCAACTATGCGCACCGGTCGGACGATCCTGACGCACATCAGGAGCGCCAGGCTCATCGCCACCGCGGTCAGGCAGACCGAGGGCTTCGAGGAACCTCTGAGCGGCGTCGAGATTGCGCCGCAGCACCGGTTCGGCAGTGTCGAAGACTGTCGTTTCAGAGACCGACCCGGCATACGACAACTGCATATCCATGCCGTGCCGCATCTTCACTCGCGAAGTCACGAGCAGCGCCGGGTGCGACATGACCTTCAGACCGTACTCGCGAGGCGTGCCGCCGACTGCCGCCATATGGTCAAATTCTGCCCGCAACTCCTCATTGGCCTGCGTGATATGCTCAAACCAGTCTATGAGATCGTCGGTCGTGTAGAGCCGGCAGACATCGAGATACCCTGGCCGGTATCCAAACCAGCGCCCCATTTGCATCAGTGTGTCGTACATCCGGGAGGCGCGGAGGAAGTAGCTGACTGACAGGCCTTCCAGCGTCAGTCCGCGGGCCAGCTTGTCGCCGCCGATTGCGATGACATTCAGACCCGTATCCCGATGCGTCGTGTATTCGAGGACATCACGCGCCGTCCCGTTTATCTCCATGATACGAATGTCTGCCGCTGCTGCTGAGATGAACGGCTCGACCTCGGCCCAGGACATGTCGCGCAAGGTCGGATCGTCCATCTCCTCCCGAACCGCCTCGGTGGTTGGGTGAAAGTCTTCCTCGAACAGCCGTTTCAGAGCCGCCCTGACCGATGAACCGCCTCCTCGCTCACCAAGCCGGAGGCGTGTTGCGATACGGTCGAGCTCGGCGTGTACCTGATCTCGAACCGCATTCTGCACACTCGTGAACCGCGTGACGTGGACGAGCATGGAGTTGTGCGCGCGTGTTTCACCTCGCGCGCGGCGCACGGCGCATACAAGCACGAACGCCTGGATCGCTTCCGAGAGTGACGGAGGCACTTCGGCCGCGCCCTGCCAAACTGGGCGATGACCATTCCGGTGCCGCGGAGGCACCCATGCCGCGCTCTCGTCGGGTGGTATTGTCCGCGTGAGCGGCAGGGGCGGTCGTGCCTCGCGACCGTCAGCCAGCGGGACACCGAACACACGAACCGGGCCGGCATAGTTGGATGGTGCTGGCAGGTTCACGATGAAGCTGCGGGGAAAGAGGTCGTCGCCGCACTCCACCGTGCGGGCGCTCTCGTGAATGAAGATGTTGGCGAATGGCGTTGCGGTGTAACCGACATACGCACTCTTCTCGAAGGCGTAGAGTATCTGCCGGATCAGCTGGTTGATCTTCGTGGGATCGTGCTCCTCGTCAGGCCTTCCGTCAGGGCCAAAGTCCATTTCCTTCGTATCGACGGACGCGTGGTCGGCTTCGTCATCGATCATCAAGAGCGGAACGTTGACGACGATTCTCCTTCCGGTCTCCGGATCATGGCTGTTTGCTGCCCATCGCACCCAGTCCAATAGGTTTCTGAGGACCGTGGGATTCTTCTTGATGACGAACAGCAGCGGGGCGCGACCGGGATTGATGTTGAACCCCTTCGCCCGAGCAGTCTTGAAATCCCCATTCTGAGTGCGGTGGGTGATGGTATCTGGCCGAAGGGACGGATCGCACGTCCCAACGCCGATTTCTTCCGGCGCACGGGAATCGGCCCCTCGCACCGCGCCGCTATCGTAGCCCAGGAAGCCTTCATCCAGGCGCTGTTGGGTCTGGCTCCGAAGGTTGTTGTGCAGCCCCGCCAGGACGATGATGACCGTGTAACCGGCATCGGCGGCCTTGTTGATCAGCCCGGTGTAATTGCCTGTTTTGCCCGATTGGACATGGCCCACCACGAGGCCCCTGCGATCCCACGCGCCCGCCCGCAGTGGATCCTCGATCAGGCCAAGGATTCTGTCGGTCTCCTGATCGAGGCCGCGAAGGGCTGCGTCAGGCAGGCGCGAGCGCAGAAAAAGCTCATACCGCGCCCAGTATCGCCAGTCGCGCTTCCGCTCGGCAGTGAGCCAAGCGACATGATCGTCGTTGTCAGTCAGCTGCGTCGCGCGCCCGATCCATACCGTATAGGCACTCTCGAGGTCCGCGATCAGCGTGGCGCGCTCAAGGGCGCTCGCTCCCAGGCCCGGCAATCTCAGGACATCATCGACCACTGAAGCGATGACTTCTCTCGTGATTGGTGCTGTCGCGCGCCTGACATTGATCAACGTCTGCGCCATGGCCCTGGCGGCGGCTATTGTGTCGCTCATGGTTTCTCCACGGTGCGCACCCCGAGCGAAGCAACTAGGTCGGGAAAGCTGTTGAACGGTTCTGTTCGCATCAGGAGGGTTCGCGCGCTGTCGTCGCTCAATCCCATGCGTGTTGTGAAGTCGCCGAACAATGTCTCCGCAACAGACCTCACTTCGGCCGGTGGTGTTGCGCTGAAGCCGGTTGGTGCCAGCCCCTCTCGTTCTGCCGTTTCGATCCAGATGCGATGAACGGGAACGGTCTCCTCGATGATCCGGAGCATCGCTTCGACGGCCTCGGTTGATCCGGTTGATTCAGCCAGCACTCGAGCGACCACGGGATGCGCGCGATCAATCTTGTAGGCCATGCCGTCACGGCGTTCGACAGCGGTCCATGCCCTCTGCAGATTGGGAGCTGGCGCGCGCGGGCCGTAACTCCCGCGATGCAGGAAGACCCGCCTAGCGTCTGCCCGGACACGCTCCGCGAGATCCGTCAAGCGACCACGTAGTGACCTGGGCGGGGCGGCGGTCGATTTGCGCACGTCGATCGACCAGGCGGCGTCGGCAGAATTGGGGATGTCCAACCGAAGCCTTGCGAGGCGATAGGCGTCCTCCTTGGCCCATCGTCGGGGATGACCGAGCCCGAGCCAGTCGCCAGGCACGAGAAGCCGGCGGTTGCGGTAGACATAGAAGCCTTGCTGGGAGACCCACCCTTCCGGCCCCCCCCCGAGATCAGCAGCGCGTTCGTCCAGCCGGTCACGATGGGGCAAGATAAACCCCTGCACCCGAACCTCGACATCGCCATGGCGCAAGCGCTCATCTGGCGTTCGTGATGTGGCCGGGTGAGCATCCATGAAGGGATCCCATCCGCGTAGCCTGCTTTGCGGCCCCGCCCCGTTGAACAGGATATGCAATGGAGTACCGGGAGCATCGAGATAGCGGTGGAATATCATCGCAAGGTGACGCTCAGTCCGACCAAGCTGACTGAGAAATGCGTCTTCGGCACGAGCGTCGTCGGCAAAAGCGTCGGCTGCAACGACCCGATCGAGCTTCTCCCAAAGCACGACGGTGCCCTGCGGCATGTCCTGGATGGGCGCCAGAAGTGGCACTGAGGATGGCATCGGCTCGGTTGCGAGGCGCCATTCGTCGTGCTTCGCGATCTCGTCCAGATCCCAGACGCGACAGGCCGGGGCCAAGCCTGCACGTAGCGAGCTTACGCTCAGCCGGCGGCACTGCGAAAACGAGGCGGTCTTCAAGCCAAGGCCGAAGCGGCCAAGGTCGGTTGCATTCCGGATCGAGAGAGGGTTCCGCGCTCCGGCCCGCATTGCCTGGGTCAGTTCTGCCTCACCCATGCCGTGGCCGTCATCGGCCACTCGTATCCAGGTCTGGGGACCGTCCCACTGGAAGTCGATTCGGACAGTGCGGGCACCGGCGGCTATGCTGTTGTCGACGACGTCGGCGATGGCCGTCCAAAGCGTGTATCCGAGCCCGCGCATGGCTTCGACCAGCGCATGCGCTGAAGGCGGGGCCATTTCAAACGGCATGCAGGGGGCTCGATTCGAAGCGCATGATCAGAAGGCCGACAATAATACGAAAAAGAAAGAAGGCGATCATTCTAGAAAGCGGGTCGGGTGAAACGGAGCGCCCTTCTGGCCAGCGCAGGCACCGCGGGGACATCATGTCGGTGGAGACGCGCAGTCGGGTTATGGCCCGCATCAAGGGGAAAGGCACAGGACCGGAGCTTCGCCTTGCCGCGCTGCTCTCCGAGGCCGGCCTTGAATGGGAATCCCACGTTCGCGATCTTCCTGGGCGGCCTGACTTCGTGTTTCGGGACCACCGCGTTGTCGTATTCGTAGACGGTGACTTTTGGCACGGCTGGCGCTTCCCGGTTTGGCGCGACAAGCTGTCAGAAGCCTGGGAGGCAAAGATCGAGGCGACACGACTCAGAGATTCAAGGAATTTCCGTCGCCTGCGGCGTTCTGGATGGCGAGTGGTCCGGGTTTGGGAGCACCAGCTTGCTCGCGACCCCAGGGGTAGCCTAGCCCGCGTGACAAAGGCCCTGGCCGCTACGCCCTGATACTCTGCCTTTCGCCAGCCTTCGCCGAGGCTCGCGCTTCTGCGCTCAGCCTGTTACGAATCGTCCCTGATGGCGATTCGTGGCATAGATCTTTTCTGTGGCGGTGGTGGGAGCTCTTGGGGTGCCCGCGCTGCGGGTGTCGAGATGGTGGGAGCCGTTGACGCTTGGAGCATGGCGGCTTCGGCCTATCGTCGTAATTTTCCCGATGCGCACGTCGTCGAGACCCGTCTGAACCGCCGGTCTGACAAGGCCCTCCTTGGCGACATCGGGCATATCGATCTCGTCCTGGCTTCGCCCGAGTGCACGAGCCACACACCTGCGCGCGGAGCGAGGGTGAAGGACGAGGGGAGTCGGGCCACAGCCTTCCACGTACTCAAATTCATCAGGGAGCTAAATCCACGTTGGGCGGTGATTGAAAATGTAATTCAAATGCGGACGTGGGAACGATATCCGAACTTCTTGGCGGCGCTCAAGGAGCATATGCACGTAACGGAGCACGTGCTCGACGCCCAGGACTTTGGAGCACCTCAGACTCGCCGTCGGCTTTTTTTAATGTGCAGTAAAGATGGACCACCGGATCCTCCGACCCCGCTTTCTGCGCCTAGGCGGACTGTGTTGGATATTTTAGCGCCGACCGGAACATATAAGACGCGGCCAGTATTTGGCAGCGGCCTTGCCGAGCCGACTGTCGCACGCGCCAAGCGAGCGATCGATGTACTTGGGCGCGACATCCCGTTCCTGATTGTCTATTATAGCAGCGACGGCGGCGGCGGCTGGCAGCCGCTCGATCGACCAATCCGCACGCTTACGACGCTAGATCGATTTGGGCTTGTCGAGTGGATTGATGGTGAGCCGCGTATGCGGATGCTGCAGGTTGACGAGTTGCAGCGCGCGATGGGCTTCAGCGATGACTACATACTCGATCAAGGGTCTAGGCGAGACAAGATAAAAATGCTGGGGAATGGGGTTTGCCCGCCAGTAATGCAGTGCGTTGTGAGTGCATTGACCAGTCAGAATCACCAAGATCACCGCCTACGTATTTCTGAAATGGGTGACCGAAGACTACCGCCAACGCAACTAACATCCTCAATGGCAGAGACATTGTTTTCTGGACTTCCAGTTTCCGGATAACGCCATTTTTCAATGGTGAGAGACTATCGCTTCCTGGTTCACGATACCCGAGCCATAGTCTGCCCATGGCGTCAGAAACCGAACGATCTCGCGAGCGCAGATGGGTGGTTGTCGCCCCTGATGGCCGATACGTAACCCTTGGACGGCATAGCGACCCTAGCGAGGAAGAAATTCTGGCCGCTGAAAAGGCGCTGCTCTCTCAAAAACTATACGGGTGGTTAGCGATCATGGAAGGCAACCCATGGATTGGTAAGGCCCCGGAGCTACTGGAAGTCAGGCCGCTCGCTTCACCAACCACAACTTTCGCGGCTGCCGCGGCGGCCTGCGTGGCAGACATTTTAGCCAAGCGAGGGACCGATAGCCGTTAGGGCGGAGGGGGGCGGCAAATTTCTCGCGTCGCCAATGTCCGCCCGTCGCACCGGACTCGACGGCCGCGTACCACCGGTTCGAAAACACGGTACGCTTTCAGGCAAGTGCGATTCGAACCAGCCCGCTCCGCCGTCGCGTCGAAGCCATTGAAATAGAAGGGGTTTTGAAAAGCGTACCTAATCGGCCAAGTCAACAGGTCCGGAGAGAATGGTCCTGGGGAGAGCCGAAATCAGCGGTCGTTGCGCCCCTGCCGGTCAACAGGTCCGGCGGCAAACCTCGGCTAAACCTGGGGTTTTCGGAGCGGCTCGCCGCGGCGGAGATTCCGACGTCGGCTAAAACTGGCGGACGGGGTGGGATTCGAACCCACGATACGCTGTTAACGTATACGCACTTTCCAGGCGCGCGCCATCGACCACTCGGCCACCCGTCCGGCGCAGGCGCCGGGGTATAGGGGCGGTGTGCGCCAGCGGCAAGCGGGTTCCGGCGTTTTTATGCCGGTGAAATCGCCGGCAATGGCAGGTCAGGCGTGGCCGGCGGCGCCGCTCAGCAGCAGGGGGTCCACCTTCAGCTTGGCCATCGCCTGGCGCCACATCCGGTCCGCCGCCTCGCGGAACAGCAGGCCCTCGTCGGGGCTTACCGAAAGCCAGGCATTGCGCTGGATCTCGCTTTCCAGCTGGCCAGGCCCCCAGCCGGCATAGCCCAGCGCCAGCACGCCCTGGCGCGGCCCGCCGCCGGTGGCCACGGCCTTCAGGATGTCGAGGCTCGCGGTCAATGCCAGGTCGCCATTCACCTGCAGCGACCCGTCGCTGGACCAGTCGGAGGTGTGCAGCACGAAGCCCCGGCCGTTCTCGACTGGGCCGCCCTGCACCATGCGCAGCCGGCGCTCCGGCGGGCGCGGCTCCAGTTCCAGCTGGCGCAGCAGGTCGTCGAAGGAGATGCCGTCCACCGGCTTGTTCAGCACCAGGCCCATGGCCCCCTCGGCGCTGTGGGCACACAGGCAGATCACACTGCCGGCAAAGCGCGGGTCCTGCATGCCCGGCATGGCGATCAGCAACTGGCCGGTCAGGTAGTCGCCCTTGTCGGCGCGCGCTCGTGGCGCCCGGCGGCGGCGAGGCGCACGCGTCGGGGTGGCGGGCTCGTCAGGCTGTTCGGGCGTCGACCGGTCTGCCCCGCGGCTGCGTCTTGGCATGCAGCCAAGATGGCCGTGGCCCGGCCCGGGCGCAAGCGCAAGGGCGGGCCAAGCACGCCAATGGGTAAGCGGCCTGCGGCAGGGCGAAAACCACCTGCGCCGTTGCCGCCCCGGTGACATCCCCGCCAGGAAGCACTACATCGACCCTACAGTCGAGGAGGACCGGAAAATGGCAATCAAGGTTGGTGACAAGATTCCGTCGGTAAAGATCATGCAGGGCACGTCGGAGGGGCCGAAGGAGGTCTCCACCGAGGAGCTCTTCGCCGGCAAGACCGTGGTGCTGTTCGGCGTGCCCGGCGCGTTCACGCCGACCTGCTCGGCCAAGCACCTGCCGGGCTTCGTGCAGCACGCCGCCGACTTCGCCAAGAAGGGCGTCGACGTGGTGGCCTGCCTGTCCGTGAACGACGCCTTCGTGATGGGCGCCTGGGGCAAGGACCAAGGCACCGGCGACAACGTGGCAATGCTGGCCGATGGCTCCGCCACCTTCACCAAGGCCCTGGGCCTGGAGCTGGACCTGACGCCGCGCAACATGGGCGTGCGCAGCCAGCGCTTTGCCCTGGTGGCGAAGAACGGCGTGGTGACCCACGTGGCCGTGGAAGCCGCGGGCGCCTTCGAAGTCAGCAAGGCCGAGGCGATCCTCGCCGCGCTGTAGTCGCGGCGGCGGCCCGGGCCACGGCGCCTGGGCCGCACACCATGGCAATGCCCGCCCGGATCACCCGATCCTGGCGGGCATTGTCGTTTCAGGAACCCCGGCAGGGTCGCCCGGCTGCGACAGCCCGCACGCAACGGCGCTGACGGTCTGTGCGGAACATCAGGCAGCCGCCCCCAGCATCAGGGCTGTGCCGTCAAAGCCCCAAGCGGTGGCTTGACCGCTACTTCAGCAGGTCGGCGGTGCGCCGGTTCAGCTCGGCCGCCAGCCGGTCCGGCCCGCCATCCCGCAGAATGGTGGTGAAGTCGGCCCGGCGGCTGGCCAATTCGCTGATCGTGCCGGTCAGGTAGATATCCACCACCCGGAACTGCCCTTCGCTCTGCCGCATCAGGTAGTTCAGCGCCACCGGGCTGTCGTTCACCCGGTTGATATGCGTCCGCACCATGCGGTCGCCATTGGGCAACTCGCTCTCGCCATCGGTGGCGAAGCTTTCGCCGCCAAAGCCGTCGAACCGGTTGGCATAGGTGGCGATCGACCAGTCGGTGAAGGCCTTGGCCACCGCTTCCTGCTGCGCCGGGGTGAAGTCGGTCCAGGGCCGGCCGCAGGCAATCCGCGCCATCGCGGTCAGGTTGAAGGTGCGCAGCAGCACCGGGCGGATGCGCTGCTCCCGCCCCTTCACCCCCAGGCGGTCGGCATTCTTCATGATATCGAGCAGCGCGGCATGCAGCGCCTCAATGCTCGCAGCGGCCGCGGATTGCGCCGCGGCGGGCAGGGCCAGCAGGGCAGCGGAGGCACCCAACAGGGTGCGGCGGTTCAGGCGATTCATGGCGGCCCCGTCAGAGCGATATCGGCTTGGGTGGCACCACCCGAGCCGAGTTCTTGATCTGCAACATATTGAAACTACAGTACGAATTCCGCCCGCACCGATTCAGCGCAGGCGGTGAGGGGTGTAGCACGTGCCGGTTTGGCAGGCGATGCCCGCGAGATGACATCGCCGCCAAGGCCAGGCAAGCAGTGTCCAAGGCTGGATTTGCGCTGCCGTTCCCGCCACAACCCCGCAACTGCCGCCACCTCGGCGAGAGGCCGGCTTCGCGTTTGGTGACAGGGACCTCATGGCCGAAACCGTCATGCTCACCGGGGCCACCGGCTTCCTTGGCTCCGCCATCGCCCGCGCCCTGGTGGCACAGGGCCATACCGTGGTGGCGCTGGTGCGGGCGGAAACACCGCGCGGCGTGCTGGACGGCGTGCCGGTGGCCTACGTGCCCGGCGACCTGACCGACCATGGCTCCATCGCCAAGGCGATGAAGGGCTGCACCGCCGCCATCCATTGCGCCGCGGACTACCGGATCTGGGTGCCGGACCCCGAGCGGATGCGCGAGGTCAATGTGGCGGGGACCGAGGCGGTGATGCGCGCCGCCCTGGCCGCCGGCGTCGGCCGCGTGGTCCACGTCTCCTCCGTGGCCACGCTGAAGCCGCGCCACGACGGGAACCCCGCCACCGAGGCCGATGCCGCCGCGGTCACCGAGGCGATCGGCCCCTACAAGCAATCCAAGACCGAAGCCGAGCGCCTGGTGGAGCGAATGGTCGGGCAGGACGGGCTGCCGGCAATCATCGTCAACCCCAGCACGCCCATCGGCCCGCGCGACCGCCGGCCGACGCCGACCGGCCGGCTGATCCTGGAAGCCGCCCGCGGCAAGATGCCCGCCTATGTCGAGACCGGGCTGAACCTGGTGCATGTGGATGACGTCGCCGCCGGCTGCGTCGCCGCGCTCAGCGCCGGGGCCATTGGGGAACGCCATATCCTCGGCGGCCAGGACGTGCCGCTGGGCGACCTGCTGGCGCATATCGCGGCCGGCCTGGGCCGCGGCCGCCCGATGCGGCTGCCGCGCGCTCCCCTCTACCCCCTGGCCCTGGGCGCGGAGTTGTGGGCGCGGGTTTCCGGCGTGGAACCCATGCTGACCATCGATGGGCTGAAGATGGCCAGCCACTGGATGTATTTTTCCAGTGCCAAGGCCGAAGCGGTGCTGGGCTACCAGGCGCGCCCCTGGCAGCAGGCCGTGGCGGATGCCATCGCCTGGTTCCGCCAGGAGCGGATGCTGTGACCGAGGCGCTCGCCCTGGCCCTGGCGGCGGCCATCGCCTGGCTGGTGCTGCTGCTGGGCCGCGGCATGTTCTGGCTGGCGCGGGACGACGACCGCGACGCCGCCCGCCTGCCCGCCCCGGCGGCCTGGCCAAGCGTGGTCTGCGTCATTCCCGCCCGCGACGAGGCCGAGAGCATCGGCGCCACCGTCGCCTCCCTGCTGGCGCAGGATTATCCGGGTGAGTTCCGCGTGGTGGTGGTGGATGACCGCAGCACGGACGGCACCGGCGAGGTGGCCCGCCGCGTCGCCGCCGGCAACAACCGGCTGACCGTCACTACCGGCGGCAACCGGCCCCCCGGCTGGACCGGCAAGCTGTGGGCGCTGCAGCAGGGGCTGGACAGCGTCGCGCTCGGCCCCGCGCCGGACTTCCTGATGTTCACCGACGCCGATATCCGCCACACGCCGGACAGCGTGCGCATGCTGGTCAACCGCGCCCGCGCCGAGGGCCGGGTGATGGTCAGCCTGATGGCGAAACTGCGCTGCAACAGCGCGGCCGAGCGCTGGCTGATCCCGGCCTTCATCTTCTTCTTCCAGATGCTCTACCCGTTCCGCTGGTCCAACCAGCCCGGCGCGCGCACCGCGGCGGCGGCCGGCGGTTGCGTGCTGCTGGACCACGGGGCCTTCCAGCGCTCGGGCGGGCTGGCGCCGATCCGCGGCAAGATCATCGACGACTGCAACCTGGCGGCGCAGATGAAGCGCCAGGGGCCGATCTGGCTGGGCCTGACCGAGCGGGTGGAGAGCCTGCGCCCCTATGACGGCGTGGGCGCGATCCGCAAGATGGTGGCGCGCACCGCCTATGCCCAGCTGGGCTACAATCCGCTGCTGCTGGTGGGGATGATCCTGGCGCTGGCGCTGGTCTTCCTGGTGCCGCCGGCGCTGGCGCTGGGTGCCGAGGGCCCGGCCCGCTGGATTGGCCTGAGCGCCTGGGCGGCGATGGCCCTTGGGTTCGCGCCCACGCTGCGCCGGTTTGGCCTGTCTGCCCTACGTGGGCTGGCGCTGCCGGGCGTGGCGCTGGTGTATATGCTGTTCACCTTCGACAGCGCCTGGGCCGAATGGCGGGGCCGGGGCGGGATGTGGAAGGGCGAGGCGGGGCCTCGCGCGGATAGCGCGGCCAAATAGCTGCGCGGATAGCGCGGCAAAGTAGCTGCGCCGGCGGCGCGGCGAAGTAGCAGTGCCGAGAGCGCGGCTTGTTGAGGCGTGGGCAGCGCGCCAGGGCGGGGCGCCGATGGCATCGCACGGCCCAAGGTGCGCCGGGGACACAGTGGGGCATTAAACCGCTGCCATTTTGTCACACCCACCTTCGCAACAGCGCCAGAAGGTCTTAATCCATCCGTCTTGCAGAGACTGCTCCGCCAGACCCCGGGCACCAATCCGGGGGGCGGAAGGTCGAAGGGGAAGCCGTAGCCTTGTCGACGATGCCGGACCTCGCTTCGCTGGCGCTGCGCCCTGCCGCCTCAACCAGCCTGAGCCCCGATGCCGAGTTGGCTGCGGGCGTGCTGGACAAGGCGGTGGACCAGGCCGCCAGCCATTTGCTGAGCCACCAGCGCCCGGACGGCCATTGGGTGTTCGAGCTCGAGGCCGACGCCACGATCCCGTCCGAATTCGTCATGCTGAAGCGCTTCTTCGGCATGGTGGAGCCGGAGCGCGAGGCCCGCATCGGCCGCTACCTGCGCCGCCTGCAGGAGCTGGAGGCGCCCAATTGCCACGGCGGCTGGCCGCTGTTCCACCTGGGGCCCATGGACATCTCCTGTTCGGTGAAGGCGTATTTCTGCCTGCGGCTGATCGGCGACGCGCCGGATGCGCCGCACATGCTGCGCGCCCGCGACGCCATCCTGGCCGCCGGCGGCGCGGAAAAATCCAACGTCTTCACCCGCGCCACCCTGGCGCTGTTCGGCCAGGTGCCCTGGCACGCCGTACCGGTGATGCCGCCCGAACTGTGCCTGCTGCCGCGCTGGTTCCCGTTCCATCTCTCCAAGGTCAGCTACTGGGCGCGCACCGTGCTGGTGCCGCTGACCGTGGTGATGGCGCGCCGGCCGCTGCCGCTGGCGCCCATCGGCGTGACCCTGGACGAGCTGTTCTGCACGCCGCCAAACGAGGTGAAGGACTGGCCGGCCGGCGCCCATGCCGCCGAGCCGTGGAAGACCCTGTTCGCCATTCTGGACAAGGGCTTGCAGCGCATCACCCACCTGTTCCCGCGTACCGCGCGGCGCCGGGCGGAAATGTGGGCCGAACGCTTCGTGACCGAGCGGCTGAACGGCGAGGACGGGCTGGGCGGCATCTACCCGGCCATGGCCAATGCCATCTGGATGTACCACTGCCTCGGCGTGGCGGCCGATGACCAGCGCCTGCTGACCGCCTGGGCCAGCGTGGAAAAGCTGGTGGTGGACCGGGTGGATGCCGAGGCCCCAGGGGAAGCCGGCGTGGAAGCCGGCGTGGAAGCCGGCGTGGAAGCCGGCGGGGAGACCGGCGGGGAAACCTACGTCCAGCCCTGCCTGTCGCCGATCTGGGATACCGCCCTGGCCAGCCATGCCCTGCTGGAAGCCGGCGGACCAGTGGCCAATGCCCGCGTCCGCCAGGGCCTTGACTGGCTGCTGGGCCGCCAGATCACCAAGGTGAAGGGCGACTGGGCCTGGGCCCGCCCCAATGTCGCGCCCGGCGGCTGGGCCTTCCAATACTGGAACGACCACTACCCGGACGTGGACGACACCGCCGTGGTGGTGCTGGCCATGGACCGCGCCCGCAAGCAGGCCGGCTGGGACACCCCGGCGGCCGAGGCCTCGGTGGAGCTGGCGACCAAATGGGTGGTCGGCATGCAGTCCAAGGGCGGCGGCTGGGGCGCCTTCGACGCCGACAACAGCTACCACTACCTCAACAGCATCCCCTTCGCCGACCACGGCGCGCTGCTGGACCCACCCACCGCCGATGTCTCCGGCCGCTGCCTGGCCATGCTGGCGCAGCTGGGCCATGGCGCGGACGACCCCGCGGTGAAGCAGGCGGTGGATTACCTGCTGGACGAACAGGAAGCCGATGGCAGCTGGTACGGCCGCTGGGGCGTCAACTACGTCTATGGCACCTGGTCCGCGCTGACCGCGCTGAACGCCGCCGGGCTGAAGCCCGAGCACCCCGCCATGGCGCGCGGCGCCGCCTACCTGAAGCGCGTGCAGAATGCCGATGGCGGCTGGGGCGAGGATGGCTTCACCTATCCCCGCCGTGGCGGCACCGCGCCGGATGCGGATGTGCAGATGGGCGTCTCCACCGCCAGCCAGACCGCCTGGGCGCTGCTGGCGCTGATGGCGGCCGGCCAGGCCGACGACCCCGCGGTGGAACGTGGCGCCGCCTGGCTGGTGACGCATCAGGCCGCCGATGGCGGCTGGCCGGAGCTGGACTACACCGGCACCGGCTTCCCCCGCGTCTTCTATCTGCGCTACCACGGCTATGCGCGGATCTTCCCGCTCTGGGCGCTGGCGCGGCTGCGCAACCTGCGCCGCAGCAACACGCGGGAAGTCGCCTTCGGGCTTTAGGCTGGCGGCATCTGACCACCCCAGCAACGGCGCCTGGGCGGGTCAGGCCCCTCGCCACAGCCTCGACAGCGGTTGAAGCTTGGCAGTATAGGCCGCGCCATCATTGAACCTGGCGCCCCCCCGGGGCGCCACCCCCGGGTTTTTCCAGGCCCGTTTTTCCCCAGGAGAGAACACCATGGCCAAGCAGCTGCCGTTTTCGTCGATGTCGCTCGCGGCGCTGGGCCTGCTCTGTGCTGGCGCAGCGGTGGCACAGCCGCGCCCAGCCACTCCGCCTGCCGCTCCGGCCGCCCCGGCCGCGCCCGCCGCCGCCGCAGCCGCCGCTCCGGAGCGGACGGTTTCCCAGTATGGCGACTGGTCGCTGACCTGCGTGCAGGCCGCCGGCCAGCCGCGCCGCTGCGAGGTGGGGTTGCAGCTGCAGGACCAGCAGCGTCGCCTGGGCGCCGCCGTGGCCGTGGGCCGGATCAGCCGCGAGACCCCGATGCGCCTGGTGGTGGTGGTGCCGCCGAATGTCCGGGTTGCCACCCCGCTTCGGCTGGTGCTGGAACCCAATGAGGCCACCAGCCTGCCCTTCGCCGTCTGCACCAACAACAGCTGCGTTGCCGAGCTGGAGATGCGTGACGAAGTGCTGGTCCGCCGGCTGCGGAACCGCGCCGCCGAGAACCCGGGCCGGTTGGAATGGAAGGATGCCGGCGGCAACGACGTGACGCTGCCGCTGCCGGTGCGCGGCTTTTCCGCCGCCATGGACGCGCTGGGCCGCGAACCGGGCTGACCGCGCGCCTGGCCGGCAAAAGGCGAAGACCAGGAACGTTTCGGCCGGATGCGGTGGGCTGACCCAGGCCGCCACATGCCGGGGGTATACAGCTTTGCTGCGCCGCACCTAAGATAGCTGATGCTTCTCGTCACCGTCGGCATGCAGTCCGAAGCCGCGTTATTGCCCCCAGGCGTCCGCACGCTGGTCAGCGGCGCCGACCCCGAGAGGCTGGCCGAGCTGCTGGCCGCCCAGGGGGAGGACGTGACGGCGGTACTGTCCTTCGGCATCGCCGGCGCGCTGGACCCCGAATTGCAGCCAGGCGACCTCATCGTCGCCACCCGCATCCGCGCCACGGCCGGGGCCTGGCCGGCCGACATGGCCTGGGCCGCCCGGCTGGCCCGGGCCACCGCGGCGCGGCTGGGCGTGGTCGCCGGCGCCAATGCCGCCGCCGCCGATGCCGCCGCCAAGAAGGCGCTGCGGGCCATGACTGGGGCGCTGGCGGTGGATATGGAAAGCCAGGTCGCCGCCGCCTTTGCCGCCCGCCGTGGCCTGCCTTTCACCGCGCTGCGCGCCGTGGCCGATACCGCCGAGGAAACCCTGCCGAAGGCCGCCCTTGTCGGGCTGACGCCGGACGGAAGGCCCGCCCCGCTGCGCGTGCTGCTGGCCCTGGCGCGCAAGCCCGGGGACCTGAAGCCGCTGCGGGTGGTCGCCGCCCGGTCACGCACCGCGCTGGAAGCGCTGGGCCATGGCGTTCACCTGCTGCGCGGCAACCTGCAGCGAGCCTGACGCCGCACCGGCGCCGGCGCAGCTACTCGATGGCGCGGAACCCGGTGCTGCGCACCACCTCGGCCCAGCGTGTCGTCTCCCCGCGCATCAGCCTGGCAAAGCCGGCGGCGTCCTGCGGCGAGGGGCGGAACCCGGCCTCCACCAGGCGGCCGGCCAAGGCCGGGCTGGCCAGGGTGCGCAGCAGCGCGGCCTCCAGCGCCGCCAGCACCGGCGCGGGCGAGGCCGCCGGCGCCACCAGGCCGAACCAGGCGCTGAAGCCGAGCCCGGGGTGGCCCTGCTCCGCCATGGTCGGCACCTGCGGCAGCACCGGGGCGCGGGCCGGTCCGGTCACCGCCAGCGCCTTCAGCTTGCCGGCGCGCACCTGCGGCAGCACCACCGCCATGCTGCCGAACATGCCCTGCACCGCGCCGGTGAGGATCGCGGTCATCGCATCCCCGGTGGCGCGGAAATGCACCGCCTCCATGGCCAGCCCGCCGGCCTGGGCCAGCATGGCGGCGCCGAAATGCCCGGGCGTGCCGGCGCCGAAGGTGCCCATGTTCAAGCGCGGCTGCGCCTTGGCCCAGGCGAGATACCCGGCCAGGTCGGTGGCCGGCACGCTCTCCGGCACCACGAAGCAGAAATCAACCGAGGCAACCTCGGCCACCGCGGCGAAGTCCTTCGCGGGGTCGTAGGCCAGCCGGGCATAGGTGCTGGGCGCCATGGCCAGCTGGCCGACCTCGCCCAACAGCAGGGTGGTGCCATCGGCCGGCGTCGCCTTGGCCACCTCGGCGGCGGCGATCAGGCCACCGGCGCCCGGGCGGTTGTCCACCACCACGCCGGCCGGCAGCGCCTCCTTCAGACCATCGGCCAGCAGCCGCGCCAGCACATCCGGCCCGCTGCCGGCGGCGAAGCCCAGCAGGATGCGCAGCGGACGGTCCGGCAACGCCGCACGCGCGCGGGTAAAGGGCAGCAGCGCAGCGCCCAGCGCGGCACGGCGGCTGATGGTGGCGATGTTCATGGACCAGGTCCCCCCGTTTGCTTGCCCCAGCCACTACGCGCGCGCCCGCAACGGGTCAACGCAGGGGGCGCCGACGCATTGCAAGGTTGCTTCCGGCCGCATCGCAAGGGCACCCTGCCGGCCTTGCCCGGAGGGTCCTGCGTGTTCCGACTTGCCCTGTTCGCCAGCCTGCTGCTGTCAGCCGTGCCGGCCTTCGCCCAACAACCCCAGTCCGCGGGGCCGACGCTCTCGGCCGTGCGGTCGCGCGACGTGCTGGTCTGCGGCACCTCCACCGGCGCCGCCGGCTTCTCCCTGCCGGACAGCCAGGGCAATTACCGCGGCATCGACAGCGACATCTGCCGCGCCGTCGCCGCCGCCGCGCTGAACGACATCAACAAGATCCGCTGGGTGCCGCTGACCAGCACCGCCCGCTTCCCGGCGCTGCAATCCGGCCAGATCGACATGCTGGCGCGCACCGCCACCTGGACCCAGGGGCGCGACACCGCCAACGGCCTGAACTTCACCGCCATCAACTTCTTCGACGGCCAGGGCTTCATGCTGCGCAAGTCGCTGGGCGTGACCAAGGCCACCGACCTGCGCGGTGCCAGCATCTGCGTCGTCTCCGGCAGCACCAACGAGCTGAACCTGGCGGACTGGGCGCGGGTCAACAACCTGCCTTACTCGCCCGTGGTGTTCGAGCAGAATGACGAGGCGCGGCGCAGCTACCTGGCCGGCCGCTGCGACGCCTATTCCACCGATGCGTCGCAACTCGCCGGCCTGCGCGCCAGTTTCCCCAACCCGGAGGAGCACGTGATCCTGCCGGAGATCATCAGCAAGGAACCGCACAGCCCCGTCGTGCGCCACGGCGACGACCAGTGGTTCGACATCGTCCGCTGGACCTTCTTCGCGCTGCTGACGGCGGAGGAGCTCGGCATCACCGCCGCGAATGTGGAGAGCCACCTGAACAGCCAGAACCCGGAAATCCGCCGCCTGCTGGGCGACAGCGGCGACCACGGCCCGCTGATGGGGCTGGACCGGCGCTGGGCCTTCAACGCCATCAAGGCGGTGGGGAATTACGGCGAGATCTTCGAGCGCAACCTGGGCCAGGGGTCGCCGATCAAGCTGGCGCGCGGGTTGAACGACCTGTGGACGCGCGGCGGGCTGATGTACGCGCCGCCGATCCGGTAGGTGCGGCTTGCGAGAGGGACGCCGTCCCTCTCGCGCTCTCCCTGCCAAAGGCCGCAGGGCCTTTGGAAACCATTTTTTTCAACCCGGGGTCCAGGGGCCTCTCGGCCCTTGGCGGGAGAGTTTGAGAGGGCGGAGCCCTCTCAACGTGACGGTGTGAGTTTGAGGAGGGCAGCGCCCTCCTCAAGCCAGCGCCTCCAGCACCAGTTCCATGGTCATCAGCACCGGGTTGTCGCCGGGCAGCAGCCGCCCGCTGGAAACAGCGCCGGTATAGTCCACCAGGCCGATATCCAGCCGGGCACCCGCCGCGTCGATCTCGCCCGCGGTCAGGAACATCTCGGTGGCGTAGTTCGTCACAGCCCGGCCATCCGCGTAGCGCGCGCCGATGGTGCTGCCGACGCCGCCATGCAGCCGGGCACGCGCAATGCCCCGTTCGCGGCAGAAGCCTTCCAGCGCCTCGCCAAACTCCTGGTTCGGCCGCATCCGCAACGCAAAGAACCGGCCTTCCCCCCTGCCGCCGCTGGGCTGGAACAGGCGGAAATTGGTCTCGGCATCGTCCTCGCCCACAAAGCCGGCGCCTTCCAGGCCAAGGGCCTCCACCTCCACCGGCAGCGCCACCTGGCATTCCTCCGGCAGGATATGGCCGCCGCTCAGGCGCCCATCGGCCTCGGTCCACAGCGCATGGCAGTGGAAGAAGGGCAGGCCATCGCGATGGCCCAGCGTCATCGCGCCCTGGTCCAGCCTGGTGGTGCCGGCGGGGCGGAACACGTCGCTGTAGTAGGCGGCATTGCGCGGCGAAACCGGCAGCGAGGGCTGCACATAGGCAAAAGGCCCGAAGCCGCCGCCGCTGAGCCGCAATACGCCACTGGCAAAGCCTTCGCGCGCAAAGGCCGCGGCAGCGCCGGCCAACAGCGCCTCGCCGGGGCGCAGCGTGAAGCGGAAGGCGCGGCCCTCGCCCCGCGCCGCCTGGATGCGGGGTGCCAGCGCCGGGCCGGGCTGCTCGATCCGCCTCATGGCCAGCCGCGCGCCAAAATTTCGTCCTTCACCAGGCGCTTCGGCACCTTGCCGTAGCCGGATTTCGGCAACTCGGCCCAGAACAGGAAGCGCCGCGGCAGCTTGTAGCGCGCCACCTTGGGGCCGAGGAATTCCATCAGCGCCGCTTCATCCGGCGCCTCGCCCGCACGCGCCACGCAGACCGCCACGCCCACCTCCCCCCACAGCGGATCGGGCATGCCCACCACGGCCACTTCGGCGATGGCCGGGTGCTGCAAAATCTTCTCCTCGACCTCCCGCGGATACACGTTGGAGCCGCCGGAGATGTACATGTCCGACGCCCGACCGGTGATGTAGAGGAAGCCCTCCGCATCCAGATGGCCCAGGTCGCCGGTGCGGAACCAGCCGTCGCGGAACGCCTTCGCATTGGCCTCGGGGTTGTCGTAGTAGCCGGCGAAGACGGCCGGGCCGATGACGCAGATTTCCCCGGTCTCGAAGGGCGCCAGCGCGCGCCCGTCATCGTCCTGGATGCTCACCTGCATGCCCGTGCGCTCGAAGCCGCAGGTGCCGATGCGGGCTTCGGGCCCGTCCTCCGCCGTGTGCAGCGCCGGCGGCAGCACGGTGATGTTGCCGGTCACCTCGCCCAGGCCGAAATACTGCACGATCACCTTGCCCAGCACCGCCAGCGCGGTCTTCTGGTCCTCCCGGTACATCGGCGCGCCGGCGTAGATGATGTAGCGCAGCGAGGAATGGTCGAACTGCGCCGCCGCCGGATGCTCGGCCAGCATCTTCAGGATCGTCGGAACGGTGAACATGTTGGTCACGCGCAGCGTCTCGATCAGCCGGTACGCCTCGGCGATGTCGAAGCGCTCGGTCGGCAGCAGCACGGTGCAGGCGCCGCGCGCCACCTGGCCCAGTTGGTGCACGCCGGCGCCATGGGACAGCGGCGCCACCACCAGGGAGACATCCTGCTCCGTCGTGGCCGGGAACAGGTCCGCCAGGTGGTTGGTGATGACGAAGGCCATCTGCCCATGGGTCAGCACCGCCGCCTTGCTGCGCCCGGTGGTGCCGGAGGTGAAGAAGAACCAGCAGGGGTCATCGCGCTCCACCCGCGCATCTGCCACCACCGCCCCCGCATGCGCCGCCAGCAGTGCGCCCAGCGAGGCTTCGCCAAACGACGCCTCGCCGATGCTGAGCACGAAGCCGACCAGCGATGCCACCGCCGCGGCATGGGCGGGGAAATCGGCGTGGCAGAGAAAACCCTTGGCGCCGGAGGAGGTGGCCAGGAAGACCACTTCCTCCGGCAACAGGCGAAAATTGGTGGGCACCCAGACCGCGCCCAGCCGGAAGCAGGCGAACATCGAGAGAAACATCTCGGCGCCGTTCTTGGCGTGCACCAGCACCCGGTCGCCCTTGCCGATGCCGCGCGCCGCCAACCCCGCCGCCATGGCGGAGCAGGCGCGGTCCATCGCCAGCCAGTTCCAGCGTTCCTCGCCCTGCACGAAGCCGGGCGCCTGCGGGAAGCGCCGGGCATTGCGGGTCAGCATATGCGCCAGGTTGCTGACGCGGGTGGATACCGGCTTCAGCCCGCCGGGCGGGTCCTGCGTGGTCATCGCCATTCTTCCTGGACGTCGGTTTCCTCGACCAACCGATAAAGCAAACAGGTCGGCCAGGGAATCGGGTGCTGCTGTCCTGCTGCGGAAGGCAGGCAGCCGGCAGCATCCGGCCGGCGCATCCGCGGCCTTGGCCAGGAATCAGGCGAAGGTGGTGGACAGGAGGCTACAGCACTATCCGCTCACGCTGAATCAGCGTGAGCGGATTTCGTGCTGTAGCTTCAATAGGTTGCAGAGCAAGAAATCCGTTCTGATGATTCCATCAGAACGGATATTTCTCTAGCGCAATATCTGCACCGCCCGCGTGCTGGGAATGGCGGAGCTGGCCTTCTTCAGGTTCACCAGCTCGGTCAGCAGCGCCAGCACCTGGGTGGTGTAGTCGCCGCGCCGGCTGCCATCCGGCGCCGCCTCGGCAAAGCGCGGCACCCGCCAATGCATGTCGGCATAGTCGATCTCGAAGGCGACGCCGGTCGGCACCGCCTCGCCCGGCCGCACCAGGCGGAAGGTGCAGACCTCCCGCGCCGCCTGGCCCTCCGCCGTGGGGGTTGGGCGGAAGGCCAGGCAGGGCGGTTCCTCGCCGGGCACCGCCACCAATTCTTGCTGCACCCGCAGCACCAGGCCCAGCCAGCGGATGATATCGGCCACCGAGCGCAGCTGGATCTGAATGCCCGGCCCCGCCGCGGGGGCGCCGGCGCCCAGCACCACCTCGTCGCGGGCGCATTGCTCGCTGGGCATTGGCCGGCCGCCGAAGCGCCCGCTGCCCAGCACCGGCACCGGCCGCTGCCGCGGCGCACGGCGGCAGGCAGCCAGCCGGGCTTCCTGCCGGTACAGCTGGAAGCGCCCGCCAGCCACCGGCCGCAGCGTCAGCTTGCCCTCGCCCAGGCTGGCCAGCAGGCCGGGATCGCTGGCCTGCGCCTGGGTCAGCGACGGGCCGAGCGGGGTCAGCGCGGAATAGTCGTGGAACTCGTAGCGGCCATTCGGCCCATCGGTCAGGAAAGCGGCCTCGATCAACCTGGCCGGCATCGGCGAGGGACAATCCGGCCGTTCGAACCAGCAGCGCGGGTCGTTCAGCACGCGGCGGCCGCTGGAGGGGTCGACCACGCTGTTGAACATCAGCAGCAGCAGCAATTGTTCCGAGTAGCCGCGCTCCAGGTAGTAGCGGAACAGGTCCGGCTCCAGCGGCTCCAGCAGGCCGCGGGTGAACTCCTGGGTATCCAGCGCCGAGACGTCAAAGCTGGGCGAGGAGGTGCCGGTGAGGCCGAAATTCAAGCCCTGCTGCGTGCCGCCGACGGGAATGCCGATGCCGGGCTGGCTCAAGCCGACACTCAGCGAGCCGCGGATTTGCGGGACGGTGGTGAAGTGCAGCGGCAGCTGGTCCCGTGCGCGCAGCACGTTGCGCAGCAACTGGGTATTGGCGGCCTGTTCCACCGCCAGGTTGTAGTCGCCGGCCTGGCTGGCAACCGTGGTGCCCAGCGAGCAGCCGCCCAACAGCAGCGCGGCCAGCAGCGCGAGCGCCCTCAACGGAAAATCTGGCCGGCGCGGGTGGAGGGGATGGAGCTGGACGACGTCTTCCGGGTCACCAGGTCCGAGATCAGCGACAACACCCGCATGGAATAATCACCTCTCCTGCGGCCCTGCTTCCGCGGTTTGCGGCAGGGCGGCACATGGCAGCGTAGCGTCTGACCGTCGCCGGTGGAATCACTGGCCGCGGGAATCAGCCACTCAAACAAAAGCTTAGCGTCTGATCGTCGCCGGTGGGATCACCGGAGACGTGAATCACTCGACAAAACAGACAGCTACAGTCTGTCGGACGCTTTCGTGAGCACCTGCCAGACTCCAGGCCAGCATGCCGGCCGGTTACAGCGCCATCGCCGCCTTCGCCCGGCAGCAGATGGGACCGGCAGGCCAGGCTGCGTTGCCCCCTGCGCGAGACCGCCTGGCGGCAAGCAGGAGAGGCGGGACGGCTGCTGTCGGTGCCGCTGCCGCCCATGCCAGTCGGAGATGGACCGTCACACCTTCATTCAGCACCAGTCACGCGGTGCACCACCGCGCACCGGGGCTCATTGGGAACCGAACCAGCGCCGCTGCATCTCATCCTGGGTGCCGTCGGCCAGCATATCCAGCAGCGCCTGGTTGATCCGTTTCCGCAGCGGGCTGCCGAGTGGAACGGCGATGGCATAGGGCTGCGGCCGGAAGACCGGCCCCACCAGCATCGCCAGGCTTCGCCCGCGGTTGGCCAGCCAGTAGCGCAGCTGCGGCGCCTCATACACCACCGCGTCGATGTCGCCCCGCAGGAGCATCCTGTAGGCCTCCTCCGTATCGGTCAGCGGCACGAAGGGCAGTCCGCGCGCCTCCAGCCAAACCGCGGCGACGCTGCCGGGCGCGGTGGCGATGCGCTTGCCCGGCAGGTCCGCAGGTCCGGTGATGCCGGGCCGGAGCTGCTCGATGGTCAGCGCGGAGGTGACGGAGGCGGTGAACTGCGCGATCAGCACGACGCCAGTCAACCACAAGGCGCCGACGATGAAGCGCTTGACCGGGCGGATACTCTCGGGAGCGCCATGCGAGCCGTTGGCGACAATCTCCACCAGGCCCCAGACGGCCTCGCCGATCCCGCTCAGGTAGCCGCGCTGGAAGACCGGGTTGTGCCGCCGCTCCGCCAGCCAAAGCACATGCGCCAGCACCAGCATCACCGCCCCGCCAGCCCCCAGCAGCCCCAGCAACTCCCCGGGCGCCAGCGCCAGGATCGCCGCCCACCAGGGCTCGTTCTCGCCACCCGTGGCGACCAACACCTGCAGGCCGGACTGGAAATAGGGCACGGTGAAATCGACCGCCCCATCGCGCTCGGCCGTGATGGCCAGCGCCGAGATGGCGACGTCGGCCCGCCCCTGCGCCACCGCGTCCAGCTGCGCGGCATCGCTGAGGTCGGGCAGCACGGTCCATGCGGTCTCGACGCCAAGCCGGCGCGCCACCTCCTGCCAGACTTCGATGCTGTAGCCGGAGACCGGCGTGCCCGGCAGCTTGACGAAGGGCGATGCGTAGCCGGTGATGACGCGCAGCACTGGCGCCGGCCCGCCGGAGGGCTGCTGCGCAGCAGCCTCGACCGCGACAAGGCCAAGCAGCAGCGCGGCCAGCAGCGCGAACGCCCTCATCGCACCACCTGCACCGCGCGGGTGGCGGGAATGGCGGTGGACGACTTCTTCAGGTTCACCAGGTCGCTCAGCAGCGCCAGCACACGCATCGAATAATCCCCCCTGGGCCGGCCGCCCTGTCCGGGGTCGCGGAACGGCGGCACATGCCAGGGTCGGCCGGCATGCTCCACCGTTACACTCCCAGCGTCACCGCGGCCGGGCACCAGCTGGAACAGGCAGGATTGCCGGCTGTGGTCCGGGCTGAGGTCGAACGGGATGCAGGTGGCCGAGCCATCCGGCTGGCGCGGCAGGTCGGCCTGCACCTTCACCAGCGTGCCGAGGAAATGGATGATCTCCTGCACGCTGCGGATATGGACCTGCTGGGCCCGGGCCAGTTCCGGATGCGGCACGGCACGCGGCGTCTCGACGACTTCGTCCTGGGTGCAGACCGGGCTGTTGCCGCGCGCCAGCACCGCCGGGTCGGTGGTGCCGGAGGGCACCAGCACCTGGCCGCCACGGAAGGGCACGCGATAGCAGGTTGCGGTGCGGGATTCGGTACGGAACAGCTGGAAGCGGCCGCCTGGGCCAGGCACCAGCCGCAGCTTGCCCTCCGCCACCAGCGGCAGCACGCCATTCTCCGCCACCTGCGCGCCGGTCAGCGGGGCGCCGAGCGGGATCAGCGCCAGGTAGGTGTTGAAGGCCGGCCGCCCGCGCGCCAGGGAGGCATCCAGAGACGCCCGCACCGCGGCGGCGGTGCCCAGGCCGCCCGGGCAGTCCGGCCGGTTCAGCCAGCAGCGGGGGTCATTGTGCAGGCGCTGCCCAGTGGTGGGGTCGGTGACCGCGGAGAACAGCAGCATGAGCAGCATCGGGTCGGGGTAGCCGCGGTCGAAGTAGTAGCGCAGCACCCCCAGTTCCAGCGGGTCCAGCAGGCCGCGGATGAAGTCCTGGGTGTCCAGCGCGGAGACATCGAAGCTGGGCGAATTGGCGCCCGACAGGCCCAGGCTCAGCCCCTGCTGGGACCCGGCGATGGGCAGCCCCACCCCAGGCTGGCCCAGCCCGACGCTGAGCGAGCCACGGATCTGCGGCATGGCGGTGAAGTGCAGCGGCTGCTCGTCCCGCGCCCGCAGGATATTGGTGACCAGCAGCGAATTCGCCGCGGTTTCTACGGCGTGGTTGTAGTCCACCGCCT
The DNA here is from genome assembly GCA_903835235.1 of uncultured Rhodospirillales bacterium. Classification (GTDB taxonomy): domain Bacteria; phylum Pseudomonadota; class Alphaproteobacteria; order Acetobacterales; family Acetobacteraceae; genus CAIMOR01. The sequence goes on along the minus strand of CAILMF010000070.1, from coordinate 67,084 downwards.
GCTGCGCGATCGGCTGGCCCAGGGCGCAGCCGGCCAGGGCCAGCAACAGAAGGCCAGCCCAGGCGCGGCGCATGCTACTCGGCGGCGACCTTGGAGGAGCCGGACCCGCCCTTTGGCCCAGGCGCCGTCGCGCCATGCTTGGCGCCGCGCGCCGGCGGCGGCTCGTGCGAAAGCTCGGCCATGGCCTTTTCCACGTGCTGGCTGAACACGTAGTCGGCCGGGCGCTGGTTGCTCAGGTCGATCTCGGGCGCCATCGGGCCTTCGGTCTTCGGCCCCTTCAGCATGGCGCCGACCATCTTCCAGGGCTTGCTGAAGGCATCGATCGCGGCGGTCGCCTCGAAGCCGCAATGCACCATGCAGTCGGCGCATTTTTCATAGTTGCCGACGCCGTACTTGTCCCACTCCGTGGTGTCCATCAGCTCCGCGAAGGTCTTCACATAGCCTTCGCCCACCAGGTAGCAGGGGCGCTGCCAGCCGAAGATGTTGCGCGTGGGGTTGCCCCAGGGCGTGCATTCATAGGTCTGGTTGCCGGCCAGGAAGTCCAGGAACAGCGGGGAGTTGCCGAACTTCCAGCCGTGGCCCTTGCCGCGGGCGAAGATGTCGCGGAACAGCTCCTTGGTCTTCTGCCGGTTCAGGAAGTGCTCCTGCGTCGGCGCCCGCTCATAGGCGTAGCCCGGGGAGACCATGATGTCGTCCACGCCCATCGCGGTCACGTCGTCGAAGAAGGCGGCGGTGCGGGCGGCGTCGGCGTTGTTGAACAGGGTGCAGTTGATGGCAACCCGGAAGCCCTTGTCCTGCACGGACTTGATGGCCTTGACCGCGCGCTCGTAGACGCCCTTCTGGCTGACGGCCCAGTCGTGCTGGTCCTTGTCGCCATCCAGGTGGATGTCCCAGGTGAAGTTCGGGTGCGGCTCGTAGTCCTCCACCCGCTTTTCCAGCAGCAGCGCATTGGTGCAGAGGATGACGATCTTGCCGCGGGCCAGGATGCCGCGGACGATCTCCGGCATTTCCTTGTGCAGCAGCGGCTCGCCGCCGGCGATGGCGACGACCGGCGCGCCGCACTCATCCACCGCCTCCAGGCATTCCTGCACGCTCAGGCGCTTGTCCAGGATCGGGTCCGGATAGTCGATCTTGCCGCAGCCGGCGCAGGCCAGGTTGCACTTGAACAACGGCTCCAGCATCAGCACCAGCGGGTAGCGCTTGCGCCCGATGATCTTCTGCTTGGCGATGTAGGCAGCGACCTTCGCCTGCTGGTGCAGCGGAACAGCCATGTCAGTCGATCCTCTTATTCCGCCGCGCTCGCCGTCGCATCCATCAGCGCGGCAGGCAGCTTGAACTGCACATCCTCGACAATGCCCGGCAAGGTCGAGACCGCCACCGGCGCCAGCTTCTCCAGCGCCGCGATCACTTCCTGCACCAGGCTTTCCGGGGCCGAGGCCCCGGCGGTAATCCCAACCGCCTCGGCACCGGCCACCCAGGCGGGGTCCAGCGCCAGCGCGTCCGGGATCAGGTAGCAGGGGATGCCCTGCTCGGCGCCGATTTCCCGCAAACGATTCGAATTCGAAGAGTTCGCGGCCCCGACCACCAGCAGCACGTCCACCTGTTGCGCCAACTCACGCACCGCCGACTGACGGTTCTGTGTAGCGTAGCAGATGTCCCTTGTATCCGGACCAATCAAGTCCGGAAAGCGGCTCTGCAAGGCCTCAATCGTGGCGCGGGTATCATCGACCGAAAGTGTGGTCTGGGTGACATAGGCCAGCGGCGTGTCCAGCGGCAGGTCCAGCCGGGCCACATCCGCCGCCGAAGCCACCAGATGCACCGCGCCGGGGATCTGCCCCAGCGTGCCTTCCACCTCGGGGTGGCCGGCATGGCCGATCAGGATCACCACGCGGCCCTGGGCCACGTAGCGGCGGCCTTCGGAATGCACCTTGCTGACCAGCGGGCAGGTGGCGTCCAGCACCGGCAGGCCACGCGCCGCGGCGGCGCGCTCCACATCCTGGGCCACGCCATGGGCGGAAAATACGGTGATGGCGCCGGGCGGCACCTGGTCCAGCTCCTCGACGAAGCGGGCGCCGCGGCGTTCCAGCGTCTCCACCACGCGGCGGTTATGGACGATCTCGTGCCGGACGTAGACCGGGGCGCCGTACTTGTCCAAGGCGCGCTCGACGATCTCGATCGCCCGCACCACGCCCGCGCAGAACCCCCGCGGCTGCGCCAGAATGATCCGCATATCCCGTCCCCCGGCCGCTCAGGGGCGGCCCCGTCCCAGAAGTCAGGATGGTCCCGCCAGTTGACACAATATTGCGCGATGTGGGTTTTGCGACAGGTTCCCTGGCCATTGCAACGGGGCAATGGGCTTGCGGCTGGCATAAGCCGGCGCCTGTGGCTAGTTTGCCGCCGCCCCGGCCCGGCCTTGCGGCCCCGGCGCGCGCACCGGCCCCTGAGCGCCATTGACCATGGCGGCCAAGGGCCAACCTTTGTCAGGGCGGGTGAAAATCGCCTAGGGTGACGCCGCCTTCGGCGATCACGCGCCAGCACGGAGCCCACCTTGTCCCTTCCTTCCCGGCCCAGCCGCCGCGCCATTCCCGGCGCCCTGGCCGGCGCCCTGCTGGCCACCAGCCTGGCGCCCCTGCTGCCCCGCCCCGCCCAGGCGCATGCCCTGGTGATGTCCAGCACGCCGGAACCCGGCGCCAGGCTGGCCAGCGCGCCGGCGCGGATCTCGTTGCGCTTCAACAGCCGCATCGACCATGGCCGCAGCCGGATGACGCTGTTCGGCCCGGACAACCAGCCGATGCCGCTGACCCTGGCGCCCGAAACCGACGCCGCCCTGGTGGAAGCCCCACTGCCCGCCAACCTGGCCACCGGCGGCTTCCGGCTGCGCTGGCAGGTGCTGGCGGTGGATGGCCACATCACCCGCGGCGACATCTTCTTCAGCGTGATCGGGCGCTAGGGCCATGGAATCGCTGCTCGACCTCTATGGCTTCTTCTCGGTGGTGCTGCAGGCGCTGCTGCTGCTCTCCCGCACCGTGCTGCTGGGCAGCGTGATCTTCTGGGCGCTGCTGGTGGTGCCGCTGGGCCAGGCCATGCCGGGCGCCGCTCACCAGTTGGCCGGCACCGCCCGCCGCCTGGTGCTGGGTGCCGGCCTGGCGACGCTCGGCTTCACCTTCGCCGGGGCATCCCTGGCCGTGCTGGCCCTGGCGGCCACGCTGGAGAGCGGCCTCCCCGCCGCCCTGGGCGCCGATTTCGTCCGCGCCGCGCTGGCCGCCATGGCCGCCACCCTGCTGCTGCTGCTGCTGGCCCGGCCGGAAGGCGCGCTGGAGCCGGCCCGGCGCTTCGGCCTGCTGGCTGCCGCCGCCACGCTGCTGGCCGCCGCCGTCGCCGGCAGCCACGCCATGGCCCGCACCGAAAGCCGCGGCATGCTGATGGCCGCCACCTTCGTCCACCAGGTCGGCGCCGCGCTGTGGATCGGCGGGCTGCCGGCGCTGTGGCTCAGCTTCCGCCTGCCGGAGCGTGCCACCCGCGCGGTCGGCCAGCGCTACTCGCCCTTCGCCATGGCCGGGGTGGGGTTGATCCTGCTGGGCGCGCTGGGCTTCTGGCTGGGCTATATCGGCGGCGTCCCCGCCGTCTACGGCACCGCCTATGGCGCCATGTCCGGCACCAAGATGATCCTGCTCGGCCTGCTGCTGGCGCTGGGCGGCGCCAACTACCTGCTGCTGCACCGGCTGGAGGCCGTCCCTTCCGGCCTGCTCAGGGTCAAGCGCTTCGTGGAATCCGAGATGGCGCTGGGCGTGGCGGTGCTGGCCATCGCGGGCTCGCTGACCAGCGTGCCGCCGGCCAAGGACCTGGTGGACGACCGCGTCACCTGGCATGAGGTGGTGGAGCGCTTCACCCCCGGCACGCCCCGCCTGACCAGCCCGAGCCATGAGGACCTGGCGATTCCCGCCATGCAGGCCCAGCTGGACGCCGAATGGCAGGCCGCCCAGCAGCGTCAGGCCGAACGCCCGCAGGCCTTCACCCCCGGCGAGGGGCTGCTGCCGCCGCGCAATGCCCAGGACATCGCCTGGAGCGAGTACAACCATAATTGGTCCGGCATCGTCGTGCTGCTGGTGGGGCTGGCGGCGCTGCTGGATGCCTCCCGGAAGGTGCCGTTCACCCGGCACTGGCCGCTGCTGTTCCTCGGGCTGTTCGCCTTCCTGTTCATCAGGTCAGACCCCGAGGTCTGGCCGCTCGGCGATATCGGCCTGTTCGCCAGCCTGCGCGACCCCGAGGTGGTGCAGCACAAGCTGGCGGCCTTCCTGGTGCTTGGCTTCGCGCTGGCGGAATGGGCGGTGCGGCTGGGCAAGCTGACCGGCCGCTACCGCTATGTCTTTCCGCTTTCCATGCTGGCGGGGGGCGCGCTGCTGCTGGCGCATACCCATGCCATCGCCAACTTCAAGGAGCTGCTGCTGGTGGAACTCTCCCACCTGCCGCTGGCGATCTGCGCCCTGGTCGGCGGCTGCGCCCGGATGATCGAGCTGCGCGGGCCGGACGTACTGGCCCGCCGCGCCGCCTGGGTCTGGCCGACCTGCCTGGTCATCATCGGCAGCTTCCTGCTCATCTACCGTGAAGCCTGACACCGCCGGCCGTGTGGCCGGACCCGAAGCCCCCGGCGGCCACGCCGGCCCCAAAACCCACACCGGCCACGCCGGTCCCGAGGCCCCCGCCGGCGCCCTGGCCCGGCTGGCCGCCTGGCTGGCCGGCACCGCCTGCCGCCGCCCCGGGCGCACGCTGCTGGCCGCCGGGCTGGCGGCGCTGCTCTCATTGGCCGTGGTGGTGGACGGCTTCAGCCTGGACAGCGACGTCACCCGGCTGTTCGCGCAGGACCTGCCCTGGCGCCAGACCGAGCGCGCCATGGCCGAGACCTTCCCGCAGCGGGAAGACCTGATCGCCATCGTGGTGGATGGCGCCACCGCCGATGTGGCGGACCGCGCCGCCGGCCGGCTGGAAGCGGCGCTGGCCGCCCGCACGGACCTGTTCGCCGCGGTCAGTCGCCCGGATGGCGACGCCTTCTTCCGCCGCAGCGCCTTCCTGTTCATGCCCGAGCCGGAGCTGCGCGACACCACCGACCGCATCATCCAGGCCCAGCCGCTGCTGGGCACCCTGGCCGCGGACCCCTCGCTGCGTGGCATCGCCACCACCTTCGGCCTGCTGCTGCAGGGCGTGGAGCGCGGCGAGACCACCCTGGCCGAGATCGCCACCCCCATGGCGGCGCTGATCCCGCCGGCCGAGGCGGCGCTGGCCGGGCGTCGGCACTTCCTCGACTGGGGCAGCCTGTTCACCGGCCACCAGGCCGGCGTGCTGGAACTGCGGCGCTTCGTGCTGGCCAAGCCACGGCTGGACTTCGCCAACCTCTCCCCCGGCGCCGCCGCCGGCGACCTGGTGCGCGCCACGGCGCGAGAGCTGGGCCTGACGCCGGACCACGGCGTAACGGTGCGACTGACCGGCCAGGTGGTGATGGGCGACGAGGAATTCGCCACCGTCGCCGAGGGCGCGGTCACCAACACCGTGCTCTCCCTGGTGCTGGTGGCGGCGCTGCTCTGGCTGGCGCTGCACTCCCTGCGGCTGATCCTGCCGGTGCTGGCCACGCTGATGCTGGGCCTGGTCATCACCGCCGCCTTCGGCGTGCTGGTCATCGGCCCTTACAACCCGCTCTCCATCGCCTTCGCCGTGCTGTTCATCGGCCTCGGCGTCGACTTCGGCATCCAGTACGCGGTGCGCTACCGCGAGCAGCGCTTCCTGCTGGACCGTGAGCCCGCCGCCACCCGCGCCCCCGCCGAGATCGAGCTGCGCGCCGCACTGGCCGCCGCCGCCGGGGTGGCCGGGCCGGGGATATTGCTGGCCGCCGCCGCCATCGCCGGCGGCTTCCTGGCCTTCCTGCCCACCGAATACCGCGGCGTCTCGGAACTCGGCGCCATCGCTGGCTTCGGCATGCTGGCCGCCGCGCTGCTCAGCCTGACCGTGCTGCCGGCGCTGATCATCTGGACCGAGCCGCCGGGCGAGGCCGGCGAACTCGGCTGGCCCGCCCTGGCGCGGCTGGAGGACCGGCTGGCCGCCCGCGCCCGCCGCTACGCGCTGGTGGTCGGCGCCGTGGCCCTGGCCTGCGCCGCCTGCCTGCCGGCGCTGCCCTTCGACTTCAACCCGCTGAACCTGCGCGACCCCAAGGCAGAATCGGTCGCCACCTTCCGCGACCTGATGCAGGTGGCGGAGACCACGCCGAACACGCTCTCCGTCCTGGCCCCCAGCCTGGCCGAGGCCGCCCCCCTGGTCGCCCGGCTGGAAGCCCTGCCCGAGGTGGCGCAGGTGATGACCCTGGCCAGCTTCGTCCCCGAGGACCAGGACGCCAAGCTGGCGCTGATCCTGGACGCGGCCGACCTGCTGGGCCCCAGCCTGAACCCGGACCCGATGCTGCCGCCGCCCGACGACGCCGCGGTTTCCGCCGCGCTGCGCCAGCTGGCCCGGGCACTGGACCAGGCCGCCCAGGGTGGTGGCAACAGCGCCGCGGCCGCGACCACCCGGCGCCTGGCGGCGGCGCTGCGCCGGCTGGGCGGTGGCCCGACCGCGCCACGCCGGATGTTTGCCGAAGCCGTGCTGCCCGGGCTGGACACCACGCTGGCGGGCCTGCGGGACGCCCTGGCCGCCCGCCCCGTGGCGCTGGCCGACCTGCCGCCGGCGCTGGTGGCCGAATGGGTGGCGCCGGATGGCCGCGCCCGGGTCGAGGCCTTCCCGAAGGACCTGGACGACGGCAATGCCACCATGCGTCGCTTCGCCGAGGCGATCCAGGCCGTGGCGCCGCAGGCCACCGGCCCGGCCATCTCGGTGCAGGCTTCCGCCGCCACCATCCGGCACGCCTTCATCCTGGCCGGCCTCATCGCCCTGGCGCTGACCCTGGTGCTGCTGCTGGCGGCGCTGCGCGACCTGCGCCTGGCGCTGCTGGCCCTGGCGCCGCTGGCACTGGCGGGGCTGCTGACCCTGGCCACCTGCGCGCTGCTGGGGCCGGCGCTGAACCTGGCCAACATCATCGCCCTGCCGCTGCTGTTCGGCATCGGCGTGGCGTTCGACATCTACTACGTCACCGCCTGGCGCGGCGGCGAACGCCAGTTGCTGCCGAATGCGCTGACCCGCGCCGTGCTGTTTTCCGCGCTGACCACGGCCAGCGCCTTCGGCACCCTGGCGCTGTCCAACCATCCCGGCACCGCCAGCATGGGCGTGCTGCTGGCGATGAGCCTGCTCTACACGCTGCTGGCCGTGCTGGTGGCGCTGCCGGTGCTGCTGCACGCCTTTGGCGAGCCGCGGACCGCCCGGACCTCGGCGCCCGGCCCCAGCAGGTAGAGGCGGCCGGCCCAGCGCAGCCGCCGCCCCGGCGCGGCCAGCACCGCCATCAGCGCGAAGGGCATGGCCCAAGGGGCGAGCCACGGCGCCGGCGCCGGCCCCAGCGCGCGGCGCCGCCGCAGCCGCCATTGCTGCGCCAACAGCGCCAGGGCCAGCGCCGGCCACCAGCCCAGCCAGACCGCCGCGGCACCACCGGCCACCGGCACCAGGCTGCCCGCCAGCGCAACCCACCAGAATGGCCGCGCCAGCAGCCACACCAACCGGAACTGCCGCCGGGCGAATTCGAAGCCCTGGGCCAGGGTCCAGTCCACCGGGCTGGGCAGGCGCACATCATACGGCGCATGCACCACCAGCCCCGCCGCCCGCGCGGCGCGGGAGACGGTCAGGTCGTCCGAGACCGCCTGGTCCCACAGCGCCGGCAGGTCCAGCCGCGCCAGCGCCGCCCGGTTCACCGCCATGGCACCACCCCAGACCAGGCTCAGCCGGTCCAGCCGCGGCAGGGTGGCAACGGCATGGTCCACCAGCGCCGCCAATTGCCCGCCCAACCCTGGGCCGGGCAACAGCCAGCGATAGCCGCTGGCCAGGTCGGCCCGCCCCGCCAAGATCGGCCGCACCAGGCGGGAAAGCGTGTCCGGCGCCGGCAGGGTGTCGGCATCCAGCGTCACCAGCACCGCGTCCGCCGGGCGCAGCAGGGGCAGCGCCGCCAGCAGGTTGTGCAGCTTCTGCGCCCGGCGCGTGGTCGGCCCGGCCAGCACCAGCGCCCGCCGCGCCGGGGCCTGGGCACAGAAGGCGGCCAGCGCCGGAAAGCCGGGGTCGGCGGCATCCTCCACCGCGAACACCACATGCCAGTCCGGATAATCCTGCGCCGCCAGCGCCGCCAGGAAGCCGCCGGGGTCGCCACGCACCGGCACCAGCACGCAGACCGGGGGCTGCGCCAGCGCCGGCGGTCGCGCCATGTCCCGCAGCCGGCGATGCAGCCCCACCAGCCACACCCCGCCCAGCGCCTGCCCCAGCCAGGCCAGCACCAGCGCGCCGGCCAGCCAGGTCACGGCGCCGCGTCCAGCCGCATCATCAGCGTCTCGCCGGGCCGCAGGGTCAGCCGGCACAGCGGCTGCACCTCCGCGCCGGGCGGCAGCACCGCGGTGAACTCCTGCGCCAGCGTGGCCAGGCAGATCATCACCTCGGCCAGCCCGAAGGCCGCACCGGTGCAGACCCGCGGCCCCAGGCTGAACGGAATGAAGGCATGGCGCGGTGGCGGTGGCGCGTCCGGCAGGAAGCGGGCGGGGACGAAGCTGTCCGGTTCCGACCAATACTTCCGGTGCCGATGCAGCAGCCAGGGCGCCACCAGCACCAGCGCCCCCTTGCGCACGGGGTGCCCGGCCAGGGTGAAGTCGGCCTGCGCCTCCCGCCCCAGCAGCGGCACCGGCGGGTAGAGCCGCAGCGTCTCCTCCACCACCGCGCGGGTGAAGGGCAGCGCCGCCAGGTCGTCATGCCCGGCGGCGCGGCCTTGCAGCACCGCCCGCGCCTCCGCCCGCAGCCGCGCCGCCGAAGCGGGGTCCTGGCTCAGCAGGTACCAGGCCCAGGCCAGGGTATTGGCGGTGGTCTCGTGCCCGGCCATGAACAGGGTCGCTGCCTCGTTGCGCAGGGCTTCCCGCGGCAACGTGCCGCCGCCGGGCAGCCTGGCCCGGCCCATGGCGCCGATCAGCGAGTCAGCCTCCGCCCCGGCCAGCGCGCCGTCGATCAGCCGGTCCACCACGGCGTGGATGCGCCGCACCTGCGCCCGCAACCGCCGCCGCCCCAGCCGCGGCCACCAGTTCGGCAGGCCGAGCAGCGAGGGCAGGTCGGTCTGCCCGACCATGGCCTGGTAGCGGCTGAAGGCTTCGGTCACCTCGGTCGCGGCCTCGGCCCCCAGGGCGCGGCCGAACAGGGTGCGGCAGATGATCTCGGCGGCCAGCTGCGCCATCTCGGCCAGCACGTCCAGCGTCTCGCCCTGACGGGCCCGCCAGGCCATCTGGCGTTCCGCTGCCACCTCGGTCATGACCGGCGTCAGCGCGTCCAGCCGCGAGACATGCGTGACCGCCTGCACCAGCCGCCGGCGTTCCTTCCAGACCAGGCCATCCGAGATGAACAGCCCGTCGCCGATCAGCGGCTCCAGCGCATGGCGCATCTGCGGCGACTTCCGCTCCAGCGCCGCCGGGTTCTGCACGAAGGCGGCCTGCACCGTCTCCGGGCTGTTGCAGACCACCAGGTCGCGCAGGAAGATTCGCGTGGTGAAGAAATCCGCGGCGAAATGCCCGGGCGTCCAGACCGCCAACTGATTGGCGCGGAACCGCCGCAGCAGCTCGCGCAGCGGCAGCCGCCCGGTCGGCCGGTCCGGATAGGGCGGCGTGAAGCTCATGCCTCGCCCAGCACCACCTTGCCGATGACCTGGCCGCTTTCCACCCGGGCATGCGCGCGGGCCAGGTTGGCGGCATTCAGCGGGCCGAAGTGTTCTGTCAGAGTGGTCCGCACCGCGCCGGCATCCACCAGCTCGGCCACCGCGTTCAGCAGGTGGTGCTGCGCCACCATATCGGCCGTACGGAACAGCGCCCGGGCGAACATCGCCTCCCACACCAGGCCACCCGCCTTGGCCTTCAGCTTGTTGGTGTCCAGCACGGGCGTCTGGTCGATGGCGCAGATCAGCCCGAAGGGCGCCAGGATCGCGCAGCTGGCGTCCCAGTGCCGCGCTGTCTGGGTGATGCTGAAGATGTAGGGCACGCTCAGGCCCAGCGCTTTTACTTGTGCCGGCAGGTCGGCGCTGTGGTCCAGCACGTGGTGGGCGCCCAGCTTCAGGCACCAGTCCCGCGTTTCCGGGCGGGAAGCCGTGGCCAGCACGGTCAGACCGGTCAGATGCCGCGCCAGCTGGATGGCCATGGACCCCACGCCGCCGGCGCCGCCGATCAGCAGCACCGCCTCGCCCGGGCGAGGGTCCTTGTTGCGGGCGATCCGCAGCCGGTCGAACAGCGCTTCCCCGGCGGTCAGGCTGGTCAGCGGCAGCGCGGCGGCTTCGGCGAAGCCCAGCGTGGCCGGCTTGCGGCCGACGATCCGCTCATCCACCAGGTGCAGCTCGGCATTGCTGCCGGGGCGGGTGATCAGGCCGGCGTAGAACACCTGGTCGCCGGGGCGAAACAAGGAACAATCCGGCCCGACTTCCCGCACCACCCCGGCGGCATCGAAGCCGAGGATGCGGGGCTTGCCCTTGGGGTCATTGGCCTGGCGCTGCTTGGTATCGACCGGGTTCACCGAAACCGCGCGCACCTCCACCAGCAGGTCGTGGCCCTCGGGCGCCGCTGGCGCTGGCAATTCAAGGTCGAGGAAGGCTTCGGCGTGGTCGGCGGGGTGGCAGGCGGTATAGGCAACGGCATGCATGGGGCGGGGCTTCCTCTGATGGCGCGGACCTTGCCGCGTCCGGCCGGCTTTGCCCAGGCAACCCCGAAGCAGGCGGGCCGGGCGGGCAACGAAACCGCCGGCGGAACCCGGCGCGACGACAGGCTTTTGACAGCCCAGCACCGCCCGCCCTATTTTGCGCCGGGTTTTCGCAGGTGCGACGCGGCCCGGGTCAGGGCTGCCTCGCCTCCTTCTTCCCGGCGGCGCATCCGCGCTCCCGAAACACGGCAACAGAACGCAGGAAACGATGAAGCTGCTCGTGCCCGTCAAGCGGGTGGTGGACTACAACGTGAAGGTTCGCGTCAAGGCGGACGGCACGGGTGTGGAAACCGCGAACGTCAAGATGTCCATGAACCCGTTCGATGAGATCGGGGTCGAGGAAGCTGTGCGGCTCAAGGAAAAGGGCGTCGCGACGGAAATCGTCGCGGTCTCCTGCGGCCCCGCCGCCTGTGCGGAACAGATCCGCACCGCGCTGGCCATGGGTGCCGACCGCGGCATTCTGGTGGAGCATGACGGCGTGCTGGAGCCGCTGGCCGTCGCCAAGCTGCTCAAGGCGCTGGTGGCCAAGGAAAGCCCTGACCTCGTCATCCTCGGCAAGCAGGCCATCGACGACGACATGAACGCCACCGGCCAGATGCTGGCGGCGCTGCTGGGTTGGGCCCAGGGCACCTATGCCAGCAAGATCGAAGCGGCCGATGGCGGGCTGCTGGTGACGCGCGAAGTCGATGGCGGGCTGGAGCGCATCCAGCTGAAGCTGCCGGCCATTGTCACCACTGATCTTCGCCTGAACGAGCCGCGCTATGCCTCGCTGCCGAACATCATGAAGGCGCGGAAAAAGCCCATCGAGAACGTCAAGCCGGCCGATCTCGGCGTGGACGTGACGCCGCGGCTGACCGTGCTGAAGGTGGCCGAGCCGCCGACGCGCCAGGCCGGCAAGAAGGTCGCCTCGGTGGCCGAACTGGTCGACAAGCTGCGCAACGAAGCCAAGGTGATCTGAGATGGCCGTTCTCGTTCTGGCGGACCACGACGGTTCCGCGGTGACGCAGCCGACCCGCAGCGCGGTGGCGGCGGCGAGCAAGCTGGGTGACGTGACCGTGTTGGTGCTGGGCCCGGCCGCGGCGGCGCAATCCGCGGCGGCGGTGGCTGGCGTGGCCAAGGTGCTGCACAGCGACAATGCCCTTTACGCCAACAACCTGGCCGAGCCGGTCTCGGCCCTGCTGGTGGCGATGGCGCCGGGCTATTCCCACCTGCTGGCCCCGGCCTCCGCGGCAGGTAAAAACGTCATGCCGCGCGTCGCCGCGCTGCTGGACGTGCAGGTGATCTCCGACATCTCCGGCGTGGTGGATGCGGATACCTTCATCCGCCCGATCTATGCCGGCAATGCGCTGGCCACGGTGAAGTCGGCCGACGCGAAGAAGGTCATCACCGTCCGCGCCGCCAGCTTCGACCCGGCGCCCGCCACCGGTGGCAACGCTTCCGTTGAGGCAGCGCCGACCGGCGATGACCCCGGCCTCTCGGTGTTCAAGGGCAGCGAAATTGCGAAAAGCGAGCGGCCGGAGCTGACGGCGGCGAAGATCGTCGTCTCCGGCGGCCGCGCCATGGGCAGCAGCGAGAACTTCCACCTGATCGAGACCGTCGCCGACAAGCTGGGCGCCGCCGTCGGAGCGTCCCGCGCCGCCGTCGATGCCGGCTACGCGCCGAACGATCACCAGGTGGGTCAGACCGGCAAGATCGTGGCGCCGGAGCTGTACATCGCCGTCGGCATCTCGGGTGCCATCCAGCACCTGGCCGGCATGAAGGACAGCAAGGTCATCGTCGCCATCAACAAGGACGAGGAGGCGCCGATCTTCTCGGTGGCCGATTACGGCCTGGTGGGCGACCTGTTCAAGCTGATGCCGGAACTCGCGGCCGAGCTGGACAAGAAGTAGCAGTACCGGGGCGGCTTCGGCGGCGGGGCGGGGCGGGTTGCGAAACCTGGCCCGACCAGCCGCTGGGCCGCCCCGCTTCGTTTGAACGCCGGGCGAGCGCGGCACAGCGGCACCGGCCGCACGGGGATTCCACCAATGGCAATTCAAAAACTCGGCGTCATCGGCGCCGGCCTGATGGGCAATGGCATCGCGCATGTCGCGGCCGTTTCGGGGCTGGATGTCACCCTGGTGGACGTCAACGCCGCCGCGCTGGAAAAGGCGCTGGCCACGGTGGCCAAGAACCTGGACCGCCAGGTTTCCCGCAGCCTGATTTCCGCCGACGACAAGCTGGCCGCACTGGCCCGCATCTCCACCGCCACCGAGCAGGCGCCGCTGGCCGAGTGCGACATGGTGATCGAGGCCGCGACCGAGAAGGAAGCGGTGAAGATCGCCATCTTCAAGGCGCTGTGCCCGCTGCTGAAGCCGGACGCGATCCTGGCCAGCAACACGTCGTCGATCCCGATCACCCGCCTTGCCGCCGCGACGGACCGGCCTGGCCGCTTCATCGGCATGCACTTCTTCAACCCCGTGCCGATGATGAAGCTGGTAGAAATCATTCGCGGGCTGGCGACCGAGGACGCGACCTATGCCGCCGTGAAGGCGCTGGCCGAGCGCCTGGGCAAGGCGCCGGTGCTGGCGCAGGACTACCCGGGCTTCGTGGTCAACCGCATCCTCTGCCCCATGCTGAACGAGGCGATCTTCGCGCTGATGGAAGGCGTCGGCGATGTGCGCGCCATCGACGAGGGCATGAAGCTGGGCGCCAACCACCCGATGGGGCCGCTGGAGCTGTGCGACTTCGTCGGCCTGGACACGCTGTATGAGGTGATGAAGGTGCTCTACGACGGGCTGGGCGACCCGAAGTACCGCCCCTGCCCGCTGCTGGCGAAGTATGTCGAGGCCGGCTGGCTCGGCCGCAAGTCGGGCCGCGGTTTCTACGACTACAGCACCACGCCGCCGACGCCGACGCGCTAGCGTCTTGAGCAAGCCGCGCGAACAACAGCCCTGTGCCCGTCAGACGGTTCCCTGAGCGACCGACAGGCACAAGCCCACCGCCCCCGCACGCACGAGCCCGCCGATGGACCAGCGCCGGATTGTGGAAGACCTGATGGCGCGCCAGCCAACCGAAGGGATCTTCGTGCTGGCCGATGACGACGGCACCCCGGTGGGCGACGTGACCGCCCTGGTGATGCGCCTGCTGGTGGCAAATGGCGGCTGGGTTGAACCCCATGCCGCCCGCGCTTCCCGCTTCCTTGGCGCCGGCAAGGCCGCCGCGCGCCAGGTAGGCGAGGAGTTGGACGCGGCCTACGGCCTGCCCGCCATGCAGGCGGTCTGCGAGATCATCGACGACCTGCTGCCGGATGCCGGGGTGGAGTTGGAAGAGGCGTGGTCCGGGATTGGCGACTGGGAAGCCTGACGCCCCCTACTCCAGCACCGCAATCTGCTTCCGCGCGATCAACTCGAAGTCGATCTGCGCGCCCAGCCCCGGCGCGGTCGGCGCGTGGATCAGCCCCTGCGCATCCGGCGCCAGGTCCTGCACCAGGCCGTACTTGTGCGCGCCATCGGGCAGCAGCACCTCGAAGAAGGTGGTGTTGCGGATGGCGCAGCAGACATGCAGGTTGGCCACGTTGTTCAACGAGTTCCCGCCATGGTGGACCTCGTAATTCATGCGGAAGGCTTCCGCGAGATGCGCGGTCTTCATCAGCGTGGTGATCCCGCCCTTCACCGCCACGTCGCCGCGCAGGTAGTCGGTGGCCTGCATCATGATCCAGGGCGCGTAGCTCTCCAGGCCCGTGCAGGGGTATTCCGTCGCCATGATCGGAATATCCAGCTTCTGCCGCAGCTTGACGTAGTTGGTGATGTCCTGGTCGTGCAGCGGGTCCTCATACCACAGGAAGCCGAGCGCCTCGGCGGCGCGGCCCACCTTCATCGCCGCCGGGAAGTCATAGGCCCAGGTTGAATCCAGCATGATGTTGTAGTCGTCGCCCACGCTTTTCCGCACCGCCTCGCAGACCTTGATGTCCAGCGGCGGGTGCTGCGGCGGGTGGATCTTGTAGCCGGCCCAGCCATTGGCCTTGAACTGCGCGGCCTCCTCGGCATAGGCCTCCACGCTCGGCAGCCGCGCGGAGGATGCATAGGCGGGAATGCTGTGCCGCGTGGTGCCCAGCAGCCGGTGGATCGGCAGCCCCGCCGCCTTGCCGGCCAAATCCCACAACGCCACGTCCACCGCGCCGATGGCGCGCGTCGTCACAATGCGCGACCACGGCCATAACAGCGCATTGATCGCCTCGCGGTCCAGCGCGTCGCGCCCCATCAGCACCGGCTTGAGAAAACGGATCAGCCCCGGCCCGTCATTGACCGCCGTATGCATGGCGCTGCCCAGGAAGGCATGCCCCTCCAGCCCGCTCTCGGTGCCAATGCGCAGCAGGCCGAGCGCGGAGGACCCGCCCTCCGACTTCGAGGAGGCGTGGTAGCTGGTGGGCGGAATGCCGTCCCACGCGAACAGCGTCAGCGAGACATGGGTGATCTTCATCGGGCGTTCCTTGTGATTGGCCGCGACCTTCGCAAGCGGCCCCGCCGCGTGCAACCTGCGGCCATGGACCAAACCCTGCTGCTGGCCGATATCGGCGGAACCAACGCCCGCTTCACCCTGCTGCGGGGTGGCGCCACCACGCCGCTGGTGGCGATGCGGCTGGACGATTTCACCAGCATCGAGGCCGCCATCGCCCGCTACCTCGGCGCCCAGTCCCTGGCCACGCCGCCGGATGGCGCGCTGCTGGCGGTGGCCGGGCCGGTGCAGGGCAACAGCGTCACCCTGACCAATCGCGGCTGGCGGCTCGGTGGCGCCGGCATCACCGCCACGCTGGGCATTCCGCGCGCCCGGGTGCTGAACGACTTCGAGGCCCTGGCCTGGGCGCTGCCGGCGCTGGCTCCGGCGGACCTGGTCGCCATCGGCCCCGCCCTGCCGGCCGACCCGAATGCGCCGCTGGCGGTGCTGGGCCCCGGCACCGGGCTTGGCGTCGGCGCCTTCCTGCCACCCAACCGCGTGCTGCCGGGCGAAGGCGGCCATGCAAGCCTGGCCGCGGACGATGACCAGGAAGCCGCCGTCATCGCCCTGCTGCGCCGCCGCCACGGCCATGTCTCGGCCGAGCGCATCCTCTCAGGCCCCGGCCTGGTGGCGCTGCACGAAGCCCTGGCGGAGTTGCGCGGCCAGCCCGCCCCCGGCCTGACCGCCGCCGAGATCACCGCTGGCGCGCCCGCCACGTTGGCGCTGTTCTGCGCCATGCTCGGCAGCTTCGCCGGCAATGTGGCGCTGACCTACGGGGCCCGCGGCGGCGTGTTCCTCGGCGGCGGCATCCTGCCGCGCATCCCCGCGGCGCTGGCCGCTTCCGCCTTCCGCGCCAGGTTCGAGGCCAAGGGCCGGCTCAGCCCCTACCTGGCGGCCATCCCGACCTGGCTGATAACCCGGCCGGATGCCGCGCTGGTGGGCCTGGCGAACCTGGCCGCGCAGGACTGAACCCGGCGGCGCGAGTCCGGCAGCCTTCACGGCCACACCGCGGCCGAGCCCTGCCCCGGCGGTAAGCTTGTACTTGCAAATTGAAAGTCGGTGGCTTTCATTATGCAAGTCATGCCGCCCCGCACCGATTTCGCCACCATGCGCTGCCCCGTCGCCCGCACCATGGCGGTGGTGGGCGAACGCTGGTCGATCCTGGTGCTGCGGGAAGCCTTCTACGGCGCCACCCGCTTCGACGAGTTCCAGCGCAACCTCGGCATCGCCCCCAATATCCTCAGCGCCCGGCTGCGCACCCTGGTGCAGCACGGCGTGCTGGAAAAACTGCCGCCAGCGCGCGGGGCGGGTGGCGCCGGCCCAGCGGCGCCCGACGGCGCCAGCGCCGCAGGGTCTGACGGCGCCAGCGCCGCGGGGGGCTATCGCATCACCGAAAAGGGCCGCGACTTCTTCCCCGCCTTCCTGGCGCTGAAGCGCTGGGGCGACCGCTGGATGACCGATGCGCGCGGCCCGCTGATCCTGCTGGAAGAACGCGCCACCGGACGCGAGGTGACCGCCCCGCCCCTGCTGGCCAGCAATGGCCAACCCCTTACCCCGGACCAGGTCCGCGTCCGCCCCGGCCCCGGGGCCGGCGCCACGCTCCGCGCCCGCTTCACACCCAAGGAAGACCAGAATGCCTGAAGGCAGCGTCACCGCCCTAGCCCCGCCGCCCGGCCGGGCGGAACTGGCCCGCCGCATCCTGAAGCTGGCGGCGCCGACCACGGTCTCCGCCGCGCTGCAATCCGCCTGCATGCTGGCCGAGACCTGGCTGGCGGCGCGCCAGGGCACCGCGGCGCTGGCCGGCTGGGCGGTGGTGCTGCCCTTCTCGCTGCTGCTGGGCATGATGTCGGCCGGCGCCATGGGCGGCGGCGTCTCCTCCGCCGTCGCCCGCGCCCTGGGCGCCCGCAAGCCGGAGGAAGCCTCTCAGCTGGTGCGCCATGCCCTGATCATCGCGCTGGTCTTCGCCGTGCTGTTCATCATCCCGCTGGCCATCTTCCCGCATGCCGTGCTGGGCCTGGTGGGCGGGCCGGATGCCGCCGCCGCGGCGGCGGCCTATTCCGCCTGGACCTTCGGTGCCGGCGCCCTGCCGGCCTGGATCTCCAACGTGCTGGCCAGTGTGCTGCGGGGCGGTGGCAAGCATGCGCTGGCCAGCCGGGCGCTGATCATCGCCTGGCTGTGCTACCCGCCCCTGGCCTATGTGCTGATGGAACCGCTGGGCATGGGCCTGGCCGGCCTCGGCCTGGCCTTCGCCCTGGCCATGACCGGCGGCGCCGTCGCGCTCAGCTTCACCGTGCTGCGCGGCGGCGCCGGCTTCGTGCCGGTGCTGCTGGGGCCGGTCAGCCCCGGGCTGTTCTGGAAGATCCTGTCGGTCGGCCTGGTCGCCTGCATGATGGCGACGATCTCCAACCTGACCACCATTCTGGTCACCGCGCAGATCAAGGCGCAGGGCGCCGCCGCGGTGGCCGCCTATGGCGTCTCCGCCCGGCTGGAATTCCTGATGATCCCGCTGGCCTTCGGGGTGGGCGCGGCGCTGACCGCGCTGGTCGGCCGCGCCGTGGGCGCCGGGGACTGGCCCTTGGCGCGGCGCACCGCCTGGGTCGGCACCTTCATGGCGCTGGGGGTCACGGTGCCGGTGGCGCTGCTGGTGGCGATCTTCCCGGCCGCCACCGCCAGCTTCTTCTCCCACGACCCCGCGGTGCAGGAGATTGCGACGCGCGCGCTGCGCATCGTCGGCCCGGCCATGCCGTTCTTCGGCGGCGGCATGGCGCTGTACTTCGCCTCCATCGGCGCGGCGCGGATGGGGCACCCGGTGATGGCCGGCTTCAGCCGCATCGCCATTGCGGTGGGCGGCGGCTGGTGGCTGGCGAACGAGGCTGGCTGGGGGCTGGAGGGCAACCTGGTCGGCGTGGCGCTCGGCATCACCGCCTTCGGCCTGATCAACGTGGTGGGCGTGCGGCCGGGGGTGTGGCGGAAGCGGTAGCGCCGGGCGCCCGGCGGGGCGTCAGTCCGCCGTCAGCAACCCGTCCCGCACCAGCGCCGCCATCTGCTGGCGCTGCTGCGCGACGAAGGCGCCGAACTCGGCCGGCGAATTGCCCAGCGGCACCTGGCCCACCGCGGCCAGGCGCTGCGCCACCGCCGGCTCTCGCAGCGCGCCCACCGCCGCGGCATGCAGCCGGGCCAGCACCGCGGGCGGCGTGCCGGCCACGGTCCACAGCCCGATCCAGTCATTCCAAACGAAACCCGGAAAACCCTGCTCGGCCACGGTCGGCACGTTAGCCAGGTTGGGCAGGCGCTCGGCGGTCGCCACCGCAAGCGCCCGCAGCCGGCCTTCCTGCACCAGCGGCACCGCCTGCGGCAGGGTGGAGAAGGTGAACGCCGTCTCCCCGGCCAGCAGCCCGGCCATGGCCGGCGCACTGCCCCGATACGGCACATGCGTGGCCCGCAGCCCCGCGCGTTGCAGCCACAGCGCGGCGGCCTGGTGCGGCGCGGCGGCAATGCCGCTGCTGGCATAGGCCGGCGGCTGCGGCTGCGCCTTCACCCAGGCGACGAACTCGGCCAGCGTGCGCGCCGGCACCGCCGCATTCACCACCAGCACCAGCGGGTTCACCACCAGTTGGGTCAGCGGGGCAAAGGCGGTGGCGTAGTCGAAGCTGAGCCCCTTCAGCAGCGTGGCATTGGCGGCGTGGGGGGAGGCATCGGCCAGCAGCGTCAGCCCATCCGCCGCCGCCTGCGCCACCGCGGCGCAGCCGATGCTGCCCGAGGCGCCGCCGCGATTTTCCACCACCACCGGCTGGCCCAGCGCCTGGCCCATCGGCCCGGCGATCAGGCGCGACGGCGTATCCACCCCACCGCCGGGCGGCCAGGCCACCACCAGGCGCAGCGGATGCGCCGGCCACGGGGCCGGTTGGGCCAAGGCGGGTTGGGCCAGGGCGGCACCAGGCAGGGCAGCGAGCAGCAGGCGGCGCGGGATCGTCATGCGCCAAGCTTCCCTGGCGTTGCGTCCCGGGTCTAGCCTTTCCGTACCGAAGCAGGAGAGACGCCCATGACCGCCCCCCGCAAGACAGCCATCATCACCGGCGGCGCCCGCGGCATCGGCCGTGCCAGTGCGCTCGCGCTCGCCCGCCACGGCTTTGCGGTGGCGGTGCTGGACATGCGGGAAGGCCCGCTGGCGCAGACCCTGGCGGAGCTGAAGGCGCTGGGCGTGCCGGCCATGTCCTTCGTCGCCGATACCTCCGACCACCAGCTGGCCAAGCGCCTGGCGGCGCAAGTGGTGCAGGAATGGGGCCGGATCGACGTGCTGTTCAACAACGCCGCCGTGCCGCAGACCCGCCGCCTGCTGGAGATCACCGAGGCCGAGTGGGACAGCGAGATGGCGGTGAACCTGAAGGGCTACTTCAACTGGTGCCAGGCGGTGGCGCCGACCATGCTGGCGCAGGCGCGGCCGGGCCAGCTGGGCGGGCGGATCATCATGACCTCCTCGGTGGCCGCGCATACCGGCGGCAGCCAGCATGGCATCAGCAAATTCGCCTATGCCGCGGCCAAGGCCGGCGTGCTCGGCCTGACCAAGGGGCTGGCGAAGGACCTGGCGCCGGCCGTCGCGGTCAACGCCATCTGCCCCGGTGCCATCGAGACCGACCGCACGCGGGAGGGCTTCGCGCCCCACATGGACCACATCATCAAGACCACGCCGATGGGTCGCGTCGGCACCGCGGAGGACATCGCCGTCGTCGTCGCCTTCCTGGCCACGATGGAGCCCTGCTTCATGACCGGCGAGGTGCTGGACGTGGATGGAGGGGCGAATGTTAATTAGGCGGGCACTGCTCGCGGGTGGCGCCGCGCTCGCCGCGCCCTCGCTCGGCCGCGCGCAATCCTTCCCGGAGCGCCCGGTCCGCTTCGTCGTGCCCTATACCGCCGGTGGCGGCACCGACATCACCGCGCGCAAGGTGGCCGAGGGCGTCGGCCCGCTGCTCGGCCAGCCCGTCATCGTGGAGAACCGCAGCGGCGCCAACACGGCGGTGGGCGCCGAATACGTCGCGCGTAGCAGGCCGGATGGCTACACGCTCTACTTCGCCGGCGGCTCCTCGGTGGTGGAGCCGCCGCTGGTGTGGAAGGGCCGGCTCTCCTACTCCTGGGCGGATTTCGCCCCGGTCTCGCTGGTGCTGAAGCAGCCCTATGGCCTGGGCGCCAGCCCCTGGGCGGCGCGCGACCTGCCGGACTTCATCGCCCGCATGAAGGCGACGCCGGGCGGCTATTCCTACGGCCATACCGGCACCGGCGGCATCGGCCACCTGGTCGGTGAACGCCTGATGGCCGCCACCGGCACGCGCATGCTCAGCGTGCCCTATCGCGGCTTCCAGCAGACGGTGGTGGACATCATCGGCCAGCGCCTGCAGGCGACGTGCGAGAGCGTGAACAACATCGTGCCCTTCCACCGGGATGGCAGCGTCCGCGTGCTCGGCATCACCAGCGACGTGCGCGTGCCGCAACTGCCTGATGTGCCGACCTTCGCCGAGCAGGGCCTGCCGAGCATGAGCGTGATGTCCTGGCTGGCGGTGCTTGCGCCGCTCGGCACCCCGGCGCCGATCCTCGCGCGGCTCAACCAGGCGGTGCGCCAGGTGGTGGACAGCCAGGGCTTCCGCGACTACGCGCTGACCCAGGTGCAATTCGCCGAAAGCAGCACGCCTGAAGGGCTTGCCGCCTACATGGCGAAGGATGTCGAGGAATGGCGGCGCGTGATCGAGCCGCTGGACCTGAAGGTGGATTGAGGAAACGAGCAATGAACCACGCCGCCATCATCGGCTGCGGCCTCATGGGCTGCGATATCGCCGCGATCTTCCTGGCCGGTGGCTGGCGCGTGACCGCGGTGGAACCCAACCGCGCGCATTGGCCGAAGGCGCTGGACCGCATGGCCAGCAGTATCGGCCAGCTGGAAGCAAACCCGGCGCTGGCGGCCAATGCCAGCATCGTGGAAAAGCTCAGCGATATCGGCTGGGCCGATGTGCAGGTGGTGGTGGAAGCCGCGCCGGAAAAGCTGGCGTTGAAGCAGCAGGTCTTCGCCGAGTTGGACAAGCTGGTGCCGGCGGGCATCCCCATCGCCAGCAATGCCAGCGGCTACCGCATCACCGACATCGCCGGCGACTGCACCACGCGGGAGCGCATGGCCAACCTGCACTTCTTCCTGCCCGCCCACCTGGTGCCGGGCGTGGAGGTGGTGCGCGGCGAGCATACCGACCCCGCGGTCTGCGAGCGCCTGTCGGAGATCATGGCCAGCCTGGGCCGGGTGCCGATCAAGGTGGCAAAGGACGTGCCGGGCTTCCTGGCCAACCGCATCCAGCACGCCATGATGCGCGAGGCCTTCGCGGTGATCGACGAGGGCCTGGGCAGCGCCGAGGACGTGGACAACGCGGTGCGCTACTGCTTCGGCTTCCGCTACCTGGCCTGCGGCCCGATCATGCAGAAGGAACTCGCGGGCCTTGAGACCCAGCTGGCGGCGGCCAGCACCATCTACCCCAGCCTGCACAACAACACCGAGCCGGCAGCGATTTTGAAGCAGCTGGTGGCGGAGAACCGGCTTGGCCCGAAGACCGGCCGCGGCTTCTGGGACTGGACCGAGGAAAGCGCCGCCGAGGCCCGCGCCGGATACGAACGCCGGCTGCAGGCCAGCATGAAGGTGCTGAACCTGAAGTAGCCTGCGCGAAGCACAACGGCGCTGACGCCGCTGCCCGCCCTCAGCGCCCCTCCGCCGTCGGCCGGAACCCGTCCCGGTTCGGCATGCGCAGCGCCGCCAAACTCGCGGCGTCAACCACCGCATCGGCCGGCAGCAGCCCGTTCAGGTGCAGCACATAGCCGGTCACGCTGTACAGCTCCTCCGCCGTCAGGCTCTGCGGCGCGTTGAACGGCATGGCCCGGCGCACATAGTCGAACAGCGTGGTGGCGTAGGGCCAGTAGCTGCCCACGGTCAGCAGCGGCCGCGCGCTGCGCAGGCTGCCCTGGCCGCCCGCCAGGCGCAGCGCTGGCACCAGCGCGCCCTCGGCGCCCGCCGGGCCATGGCAGGCGGCGCAGTGCTGGGCATAGAGCCCGGCGCCCGCCGCCACGCTGCCGCGCCCCGGCGGCAGGCCCGCGCCATCCGGCCGCACGTCTATGTCCCAGCCGCGCACCTGTTCCGCCGTGGCCGGCGTGCCCAGCCCGTAGCGCGGCTGCGCCCCGGCATGGCCGGCCGCCA
This sequence comes from uncultured Rhodospirillales bacterium, assembly GCA_903835235.1. Classification (GTDB taxonomy): domain Bacteria; phylum Pseudomonadota; class Alphaproteobacteria; order Acetobacterales; family Acetobacteraceae; genus CAIMOR01. Next base: position 44,556 of record CAILMF010000070.1, on the reverse strand, counting down.
GCAGCAGCGCCGCGGCGGCGACCAGCCCGCTAATACGCATTGCGCACATTCCCATCCGCCTGCACCTGCCACAGCTGGATGCCGTTGTAGTGGTACACATGAAACGGCCCGGTCTCGGCCAGCAGCGCCGCCCGCGTCGGCTGCACCTCGCCGGTGGAATCGGTGGCGCGGCTGGCCAGCAGCGCCGGCCCGCCCTGCCACTGCCAGGGCAGCCGGAACCTGGTCAGGCATTTGTCCAGCACCGGCGCCTGCAACTGCGCGTCCTGCCAGGTCGCGCCGCCATCGGTGGAAACCTCCACCCGCCGCACCGTGCCCCGCCCGGACCAGGCGATGCCGCTGATCTCGCGGAAGCCCGGCGCGCCCATGGTCTGCCCGCCGGAGGGCCGGGTGATGACGGACTTCACCGCCATGGTGAAGTTGAACTGCTTGGCCGAGCCATCCGGCATCAGGCTGGTGTACTTGCTGGTCTCCTCCCGCGTCATGAAGGGCTGGGTGTCCAGCTTCAGCCGGCGCAGCCACTTGACGCTGGTATTGCCCTCATACCCCGGCAGGAACAGCCGCAGCGGGTAGCCCTGCTCCGGCCGCAGCGCCTCGCCATTCTGCGCCCAGCACAGCATGGCGTCGTCCAGCGCCTTGGCCACGGGGATACTGCGGGTCAGCCCGGCGGCGTCGGCGCCCTCGGCCAGCATCCAGGCGGCGCCGGGCTTCACGCCCGCCTCGGCCAGCACATCGGCCAGCCGCACCCCGGTCCATTCGGCGCAGGAAAGCAGGCCATGCGTGTCCTGCACCGTCCAGTCCGGCCGGATGCGCGCCTGCTGGAAGAACGGCGTATTGCCCGAGCATTCCAGGAAATGCAGGCGCGAGACGGTGGGGAAGCGCCGCAGCTGGTCCATGGTGAAGACCAGCGGGCGTTCCACCAGGCCATGCACCAGCAGCCGGTGCTGCTCCGGCGCAATGCTGGGCGTGCCCGCGTGGTGGCGCAAAAAATGCAGCCCGTTCGGCGTGATGATCCCGTCGAGGTCACCATGCGGCGTCAGCGTGGAGCCAGCGGTGCCCAGGATCGGCTGGTTCTCGGCACCCAGGCGAGAGCGCCGGACCACCCCGGCCTCGGTCGGTGCCGGCTTGCCATAGGGCGCGGCCTCCACCGGCGCGCCCTGTTCCAGCATGGCGGGCGGCACCGGCAGGGCCTGCGCGGAGGCGCGCCCGGCCAGCAGCGGCGCCGCCAGGCCGCCCAGCGCCAGCCCGCGTCGGGAAAATCCCGGATTACTGCGTTTCATGGCCATCCCCGGCTCGTTTCCCCGGGGTCGAGCCTAGCGTCTGATCGTCGTCGGTGGAAACACCGCCGGCGTGAACCGGCCGGCCAAACACCAGCCTGGCGCCAGTACCCCGGCGGGCCAGGGCCTCAGACCGGGGCGGCCACGCCGGCGATCCGCAGCTCGCCACCCCATTCGGACAGCATGTCGCCGCCCGGGATGCTCTCGGCCGCGTTCTGCTGCGGCTGCACCAGCACGTCCGGCCGCAGCGCGCGGATGATATCCACCGCGCTGCCGCTGCCCAGCGTCGTCACCAGGTCCACCAGCGGCAATTCCGCCAGCGCCACCGCCTCCGGGCTGTCCAGCGCGCCGGACACGCCGACCACCAGCCGGTCGCACCAGCCGCGTGCCTGTTCCAGCAACCCCTGCCCGGCGACACTGGCGAAATGCCCGGCCTCCCCGGCCAGGAAGCCGATCCGCCAGCCGCGCCGGCGCCAGCGCTCGGCCCGCTCCACCGCCTGGCCGCGGCCGCACAGCTTGCGCGCCGCGACCAGCCCGGGGGTCAGCATCTCCAGCAATTCGTCTTCGCGCACCACGGCGATACCGGTCTTGCCCATGGCCACGCCCGCCGCCAGCGCCGCCAGCCGGGCGATCACCGGCAGGGTCAACCCCGCCGCCAGCCCGGCCGCCGCTACCGCCACCACCGCATCGCCGGCCCCGGCGGGGTCGACCAGCTCGGCGGCGTCGCAGCGCAGGTGCCGCACCATGTCCGAGCCAGGGGTCGCACCCGCCTGCACCAGGGTCAGCCCTTCCTCGCCGCGCACCACCAGCACGGCGCCGAAGCCGTGCACCGCGCGCAGCGTCCGCGCGGCGGCAGCCACCTCGGCCGAGCTGCCCACCGGCAGGCCGGTCGCCTCGGCCAGTTCGTCGCGGTCCGGAATGATCAGGTCGGCACCGGCGAAGCGCGCGTGGTCGCCGCCCTTCGGGTCCACCACCACCTTGCGCCCGCCGGCATGGGCGGCGGCGATCAGCCGGGCCGGGGTATCCCCGGTCAGCACACCTTTCCGATAGTCGCTCAGCACCATCACGGCGGTCGCCGCCGCGGCATCACTGGCAATGCGGATCAGGCGGTCCGCCAGGCGCGGGTGGATCGGCGCCACCTGTTCCTGGTCCGCCCGCAATATCTGCTGGCCCGCCGCGACGAAGCGGGTCTTCGTGGTGGTGGCCCGGCCGCCCTGCACCAGCAGCCAGGGCTCCACCCCCGGTTGGCCGCCGATCAACCCGGTCAGGTCGCTGCCGGCCTGGTCGTCGCCGACCACGGAAACGAAGGCCACGGCGGAGCCCAGCGCGGTCAGGCAGCGCACCACATTGCCGGCGCCGCCGGGCAGCGCCAGCTCGCGCTCCACCGAGAGCACCGGCACCGGCGCCTCCGGGCTGATCCGCAGCACCTGGCCGTAGACATAGCGGTCCAGCATGGCGTCGCCCACGACCAGGGCGGTGCCGCGGCGCAATTGGCGCACGGCATCGGCCAGCTGGGCCTGGGTGGGTTCCGTGACGGGGGGGAGTTCGGGCGCGGGGCCGTGCATCACCCTGCGGTAGCCCATGCTACGGTTCGGTGGCAAGGTGCGGCGCGCTGTTTCATACCCGCGAGGATTGCATCCCGCGGCACCGCCCGGCCCTGAGGCAAGGCCGCGGCCACCTGCTCACACCGCCAGGAACCCCATGCGGTGCGCTTCCAGCACCAGGCAGGTCAGCGCGCCGCCGAAGCAGGCGCCGGTATCGATGCCGATCCGGTTCTCCCGCACCACCGGCCCGGCGCTGGGGGTATGGCCATGCACCACCACCCCCGGCAGCTCGCCCCGCCAGGACAGGAAGGGTTCGCGGATCCACAGCAGGTCAAAGGGGTCCTGCGCCTCCAGGGGCACCTCCGGCCGCAGCCCGGCATGGGCGAACAGGTAGTCGCCGGCGCCCCACAGCAGCCGGCAGCGGTGCAGCATCTCCCTGTGCCCGGCGGGCACGCGGTGGTGCCAGAGCGGGTCCTCGGCCTCGGCATGGTAACTGGCCAGCGTGGCGCGGCCGCCATTCTCCAGCCAATAGGGCAGTGCCCCGGGGTGGGCGTCGGGCGCCGCCGCGTCCAGCAGCATGGTCTCGTGGTTGCCCATCAGGTTCACCACCTGCGCCCCCGGCACCGGCGGCGGCCCCAGCAGGCGTTCCAGCACCGCTGCGCTGTCCGGCCCGCGGTCGATGTAGTCGCCCAGGTGCACCAGGGTGATGCGTGGCCCGGGCCGCTGCCGGGCATCCGCCGCAATCAACGCGTGCAGCGCCGCCAGCTGCGCGGCGCACCCATGCACATCGCCCACGGCGTAAATGCGCTGTCCCGGCGGCAAGCTGCCCGGCGCTAAGTCTTCGTTCAGCATGAACCGCGAGTTTACCTGAACCGGGGCCGCTCCGCACCGCGCCGAGCACCACCGCGCCAGGATAGCGCATGAACGTGACATCACCTCCACCGACGTCCGCACTGGGCCAATCCCTGGGCAGTGCGGCCCTGACCCAAGGGCTGACGCACGGGCAGGCGCATGGGCAGGCGCATGGTCTGGCGCATGGGCTTTCGGGGGCGACCCAGCTGGCCAACCGCGGCGCCCTGTTGGAAGCCGCGCGCCGCGCCGTGGGCGCCGGCGCTGGCGGCCGGGTGGCGCTGCGCCTGGCCGGGGTACCCCAGGCCAGCCATCGGCGCCGGGTGCTGAAGGTGCTGTTGCAGGACGCCGCGCAGACCGGCGGCGGCCAGGTCTTCGAGACCACCACCGGTGAAATGCTGCTGCTGGGCACCCAGCCCACCGCCGCCGCCCGCGCCGCCACGGCGCTGGGCCGCCTGGCCGGCAGCGCGCCGCTGGCGCTGGAGACCTGGCCCCTGCCGCAGGAGGCCGCGCGCCTGATGGCCTGGGTCGAGGCCGCCACGCTGCTGCCACCCACCGGGCCGGCCCACACCGCCCCGGGCATCGCCGGGCTGGACGCGCTGCTGGCCAACCTGGCGCCGGAGCTGGTGCTGCGCCGCCGCGCGATTCTGCGCCTGGGCAGCGAAATGGCGCTGCCCGGCCGCCTGCTGGAGCTTTCCCGCCCCGCGCTGGCGGCCGAACTCGGCGCCCCGGCCGAGGATGCCGACCTGCGCCGCCACGCCGAGGACGCGCTGGTCCGCCGCCTGCTGCCGCGCCTCGGCGCGCCCGGGCCGCTGCGCCCGCAGGGCACCTTGCTGCTGCCGCTGCCGGTGGATCTCATCCCCGGCCCGGTGCCCCGGCCCGGCCTGGTCGGCGTGCTGCCGCTGGCCGCCGCCGCGGACCCGGATGCGCTGGAGGAACGCCGCACCGCCATGGCCGAGCAGGGCTGGGGCATGGCCATCGGCGGGCTGGACGCCGCCGCGCTGCGCCTGGTGGCGGCCGACGCCATTCCGGCCGACTGGCTGCTGCTGCACTGGAGCCCCGCCCTGGCGGCGCTGGACCCGGCGCTGGCCCCCGCCACCCTGCGGCGCTGCCTGCTGCTGGGCTGCGATTCGCCGGATGCGCTTGCCTGGGGCCAGTCCCGCGGCATCAACCGCTTCGTTGGCCCGCATGTGGAAGCGGTGCTGGCCGCCGCCCGGCTGGCCGGCTGCCGCGAAGCCGCCGGCTGCACCCAGCGCCAATGCGGGGAACGCGCCGCCGCCACCGCCAGCGCCGCCCGCACCGCCTGCCGCAACCAGGCGCTGCTGGACGCCACCCTGCCGTTGCCGAAGCCCCCCGCCGGGGCCGCCCCAGGGACCGCCGCCGCATGAGTGCCAACCTGACCAGCCCGCCCCAGGCCGCCAACATGCTGACGGCGGCCCTGGCCCGCAGCGGCCCGCAGGACGCGCTGGCCCTGGCCCAGATGGTGCGCGAGGCGGTGGCCGCCGGCGCCGAGCGCCAGGCGCTGCACCTGCGCATGTCCGGCCTGAACGACCGGCTGAAGGCGGAACACCACCACCGCCTGGTGCGGGAGGCACTGGAGCCGCTGCTGCGCCCGACCCGCTCCCGCCTGTTCGAGCTGCCGAATGGCGACCTGGTGGCGGTGGTGCCGCCGCGCAGCAACCATGTGGATGTCGCCCGCGCCGCGCTGGACGTGCTGCTGCACGTCGACGGCGAATTGCCCGGCCACGCCTATACGGTGCTGCGGCTGCCGCACCAGGCCGCGGCGCTGCTGGCGGTGGTGGAGGATTCGCTCGGCCCGGCCAGTGACGCCCCGCTGCCCACGCCCGGCGGCCGGTTCGACGCCGCCGGCCTGGCCGAGCTGGAGCGCGTGCTCGGCTCCGCCAGCCTGGCCGCGCATCTGCGCCAGCGCCCGGTCTGCCGGCTGCGCCCGGGCGGCCAGGGGCCAGAGCCGGAATGGCAGGAATACCGCGTCGCGACCGCGGAACTCTGCGCCACGCTGCTGCCCGGCATCGCCCCGGCCGGCATGCCCTGGCTGAACCGCCGGCTGAAGCGCCTGCTGGACCGCCGGCTGCTGGCCGAACTGGCCCGGCCCGAGGATATCCGCCAGCTCGGCCGGATCGGCCTTTCCCTGACCGTGCAGGGCCTGACCGACCCGGAATTCCTGCGGCTGGACAGCCTGCTGGGCCAGGATGCCCGGCGCCAGGTGACGCTGGGGCTGAGCGTGGCGGAGCTGCTGGGCGACCCCGAGGGCTTCGCCTTCGCCGCCAGCTTCTGCCGCGGCCGTGGCTATCGCCTGGCGCTGGAGGAGGTGGAGGCGGCGACGCTGACGCTGCTGCCGATTGGCAACCTGCCGGTGGACCTGCTGAAGCTGCGCTGGTCGCCGGCGCTGACCCTGCTGGGCCCCCGCCTGACCGAGGCGCTGCCGAGCCACCCCGACGGCGTGGTGCTGACCGCGGTGGACCGCGCCGCCGCCATCGGCTGGGGCTGGGAGCTGGGCATCACGCTGTTCCAGGGCAGCCTGGTGGGCGTGCGCGGGCGGTAGAGTCCGCCGGAGGCTAACCGTCACACCGCCCCGCTTGGCGCGCGGCACCCAAGCCGGCATATGCAGGGCATGGAAACCCCCGCCCTGCTGGTCGAGAACCTGGTGAAGCGCTACCGGCCGGAGGCGCGGCCGGCCGTCGACGGCCTCAGCTTCATCCTGCCGCGCGGCCAGACCCTCGGGCTGCTCGGCGGCAACGGCGCCGGCAAGACCACCACCATCGCCATGCTGCTGGGGCTGCTGGTGCCCACCTCCGGCCGCGTCGTGGCACTGGGCCACGACATGGCGAAGGACCGCTTCAGCGCGCTGGCGCGGATGAACTTCTCCTCGCCCTACCTGGCGCTGCCGGCCAAGCTGACGGTGGCGGAAAACCTGCGCGTCTATGGCCACCTCTACGACGTGACGGGGTTGGAGGCGCGCATCGCCGAACTGGCGGAGCAATTGCAGCTGGGCGACTTCATCGACCGCGCCGCCGGCGACCTCTCGGCCGGGCAGAAGACCCGCGTCGCCCTGGCAAAGGCACTGGTCAACACGCCCGACCTGCTGCTGCTGGACGAACCGACCGCCAGCCTGGACCCCGATACCGGCGACTGGGTGCGCAGCTGGCTGGAACGCTACCGCGCGGAGACCGGCTGCGCGATCCTGCTGGCCAGCCACAACATGGCCGAGGTGGAGCGCCTGTGCGACCAGGTGCTGATGCTGAAGCAGGGCCAGGCGGTGGACCGCGGCAGCCCGGCGGAACTGCTGGCGAAATACGGCCGCGACGACATGGAGCAGGTCTTCCTGGACATCGCCCGCGGTCGCCCCCTGGGCCATGCGGGCGTGCCGGCATGACCCTGGCCGCCCCGGCCGGCCGGCCGGCGCCGCGGTGAGCCAGCGGCGGGCCGCGGCCGCCGCCTTCGACGACGCGCTGCGCCAGCACCGCGCCGGCAAGGCGGCCCTGGCCGAACGGCTGTGCCGCAAGGCGCTGGCGCAGGACCCACGCCATGCCGAGGCGCATAACCTGCTGGGCGTGCTCGCGCTGCACCGCGGCGCGCTGGCGGAGGCCATGGCCGCGATTGGCCAGGCGCTGCGGCTGCATCCCGCGCATGCGCCCTACCTCTCCAACCTGGCGGCGGTGCAGCAGCGCGCCGGCCGGCTGGCGGAAGCCGTCGCCACGCTGCGTGACGCGGTCGCGTTGGCCCCCGCCGAGGCGACCCTTCACTTCAACCTGGGCACCCTGCTCAACCGCCTGGGCCAGCCGGCCGCGGCCGCCCCGAGCCTGCGCGCCGCCCTGGCGCTGCAACCGGACCACGCGGAGGCGCACAACAACCTGGGCAATGCACTGGCCGCGCTGCACCAGCCCGCGGCGGCGGCGGCCAGCTATCGCCAGGCGCTGGCGCTGAGGCCGGACTATGCCGAAGCGCATGGCAACCTGGGCCTGGCCGAACGCGCGCTGGGCGATTTCGCCGCCGCCGCCGCCGCCTTTCGCCGCGCCCTGGCGCTGCGCCCGGCCTATCCGCAGGCGCTGAACAACCTGGGCGCCGTGCTGCTGGACCAGGCGCAGCCGGAAGCCGCGGCGGCGGCATTCCGCCAGGCGCTGGCGCTGCGGCCGGACCATGCGGGCACGCTGAACAACCTGGCCAATGCGCTGGAGGATTTGGGCGATGCGGCCGGCGCGCTGGACTGCCGCCGCCGCGCCGTGGCGCTGGACCCGGCCGATGCCGAACTGCAACTCGACCTCTGCATGGCCAGCCTGCCGATTGCCGCCGCCACCGTGGCGGAAAGCCAGGGCGCCGCCGCCGCCTTCGCCGCCGCGCTGGACCGGCTGGAGGGCTGGGCCGCCGACCCCGCCAACCTGGCGCGGCTGGGGCGGGCCGTGGGCCATGCCTGGCCGTTCTACCTGAATTATCGCCCCGGCCATCCGCGCGCGCTGCTGGCCCGCTTCGGCACGCTGATGCATCGCGCCGCTCTGGCCGCCTGGGGCCCGCGCCCGGTGGCGCCGCCGCCGCGCAGCCGCCGGCGCATCGGCGTGGTCTGCGGCTTCATCCGCCGCCATTCAGTCTGGGACGTGGTGCTGCGCGGCGTGGTGGAGGCGCTGGACCGCGACAGGTTCGAGCTGTTCCTCTACCACACCCGGCCGGAGACCGATGCCGAGACCGACTGGGCGCGCGGCCAGGCCGACGCCTTCGTCCAGGGGCCGCTGCCCATCGCCGCTTGGCTGGACCGTATCGGCGCCGACCAGCCGGACGTGCTGCTGTATGCCGAGATCGGCATGGACGGACCCAGCGCCCAGCTGGCGGCGCTGCGCCTGGCGTCGGTGCAGGCGGCGCTGTGGGGTTGCCCGGTCACCAGCGGGCTGCCGACGATGGACCTGTTCTTTTCCGGCGCCGCGCTGGAAGCCGCGGATGCCGCCGGCAACTACGTGGAGACCCTGGCCTGCCTGCCCGGCACCGGCGTGCTGACCAGGCTGCCGGCCATCCCCGCCACTGCCCCCTCTCCGGCGCGCCTGGTGCTGCCGCCACCGCAGGACGCCATCCGCTTCATCATCTGCCAGACGCCCTACAAGGCCGACCCGGGGGATGACGGCCTGTTCGTTGCGCTGGCGCAGGCGGTGGCGCCCAGCCTGTTCTGGCTGGCGCAGCCGGCGCAGCATGGCTGGGCGGCGGCGCGGCTGCTGGAGCGCTGGCAGGCCGCCTTCGCGGCAGCCGGCCTGGACCCCGGCCGGGTCCGCCCGCTGCCCTGGCTGCCGCGCGACGAATTCCTGGGCCTGCTGGACGAGATGGACATCTACCTGGACCATCCCGCCTTTTCCGGCTTCACCACGGCCTGGCAGGCGCTGCATCGCGGCCTGCCGATCGTCACGCTGGAAGGCCCGCTGCTGCACCAGCGCCTGGCCGCCGGCCTGCTGCGCGCGGTCGACCAGGCGGAGACCGTGGCCGGCAGCGCCGCCGACTACCTGGCCCTGGCCCAGCGCCTGGCCGCGGAGGTCCGCGCCGGTGACCCGATGGCGCGGCGCCGCGCCGCCCTGCGCGCCGCGGCACCGCTGGCGGATGGCCGCACCGAGGTGCTTCGCGCGCTGGAGGACCACCTGCTGGCGCGGCTGGCCGCCACCGCCCCGCCAGAGCCGCGCTGATGCGCCGCCTCGCCCCTTGGGCCACCCGCCTGGCCACCCATCTGAGCGTCCAACTGAGCGTCCATCTGAGCATCCATCGGGGCGTCCATCTGGGCGCCGCCTTTGGTGCCCGCCCGGACATCCGCCCGGCCGCGCCCCTGGCCGCGCCCCTGGCCACCCCCTTGGCCACCCCCTTGGCCACGCCCCAGGCCACCCCTTGGGCCACCCGCGAGAACGGTTCCTCTGCGTGCCGCGTTGCGCTACGGCATGGCCCCGCCGCGCCGTCTGCCGCCGCGCCGCCGGACCGCCCGCAACCCGAAGCCTGGATCAGCCCCCCGATGCCCCGCCAGCGCGCCGCCGCCCCGCCAGCCTGCCCCGCGGGGCGTTCACGCGCCGCGCCATGGCCGGCCCACGCCGGCGCCCAACCCCCGGAAGCCAGCCGATGACCCGCGCCTCGCTGCGGCGCATCTACGCGCTGATCTACCGCCACACCTCGCTGTACCGGCATTCATGGCCGCGCGTGGTGGAGCTGGCCTATTGGCCGGTGCTGGAAATGCTGGTCTGGGGCCTGACCACCAAATACCTGGCTGCCAGCGGCGCGCCCGGCGCCGCCACCATGACGGTCGCGGCCCTGCTCGGCGGCGCCCTGCTGTGGGAGATCACGCTGCGGGCGCAGATGGGCATGACCTTCTCCTTCATGGAGGAGATCTGGTCGCGCAACCTCGGCCATATCAGCGTCTCGCCGCTGCGCCCGTGGGAGTTCGTGGCGGGGCTGATGGGCATGTCCGTGCTGCGGCTCTGCGTCGGCATCACGCCCGCCATGCTGCTGGCCTGGCTGCTCTATGGCTTCGGCATCTTCAGCATGGGGCCGGTGGTGGTGCTGTTTTTCGTGGCACTGGCCATCACCGGCTGGGCGGTGGCGCTGGGCGTGACCGCGCTGATCCTGCGCCACGGCGCCGGCGCCGAGGCGCTGGCCTGGTCCGTGGTCTATGGCCTGACCCCCTTCGCCTGCGTGTTCTACCCGCTGGCCTCGCTGCCCTGGTGGGTGCAACCGGTGGCCCAGGCGCTGCCGCTGGCGCATATTTTTGAGGGCATGCGCCAGGCGCTGGCCGGCGGTGGCATCGCCTGGGGGCATCTGGGCCTGGCCTTCGCGCTGGCCTTCTTCTGGCTCGGCGTCATGGCGCTGGTGTTCCGGGCGCAGTTCCAGGGCGCGCGGGTGCGTGGTGCCCTGCTCAACATAGGCGAGTAGGACCCCTGATGCCCGAGCCCACCCGCCTGTTCCTGATCCGCCATGCGCTGGTGGAACCCAGCGCCCGCGCCATGCTGTACGGCAGCATGGACGTGCCACTGTGCGAAGTCGCGCTGCTGGAGGAAGCCGCGCTGTATCGCTGGCTGGCCGCCCGGTTGCCGCGCCCGGCGCATTGGGTCACCTCCCAGCTTGCGCGCACCAAGGCCACGGCGGCGGCCATCTTCGCCGCCGGCTACCCGGCCCAGCCCCTGGCCACGGTACCCGACCTGGCCGAGCAGAGCCTGGGCGAATGGCAGGGCATTCCGCACGAAGCCCTGGTGGAGAAGCTGCGCCACCCGCCGCACCCCTTCTGGCCGCACGCCGCCGAGGAACAGCCCCCGGGCGGCGAAAGTTTTGCGAGCGTGCGCGCCCGCGTCGGCCCGGTGCTGGAACGGCTGGTCGAACAGCACAGCGGCGAGGACGTGGTGGTGGTGGCGCATGGCGGCAGCATCCGCGCCGCGCTGGCGCACGCGATGGACCTCAGCGGGCACCAGGCGCTGACGTTCAGCATACGCAACCTGGGCTTGACCCGGATGGAAAAGCACGGGGCGGATTGGCGCGTGGCCGCGGTGAACGAGGAACCCTGGGTGCTGGACTGATACCAAGCGCAGGCACGCTGACGCGTGACAAAGCACAAGCCGCGGCGCCGGCTAGGGCGTTCGGCCCCTACCAGCGGGCCGCCGGCCGAAAACTCATGTGCTTGGTTAAGACCGGTCTGGAGCAACAGCTTGCCGGGCACGCACTGCGCCCAACCTGGCGCAACGCGCGCTACGGCCGCGGCAGCCGCAGCATCGCCGCCAGCCCCGGCGGCTCCAACCCCGGCCGCGCATCGGCCAGCACCAACTCTCCGCCATGCAGGTGCGCCATGGCTTGCACCAGCGAAAGCCCGAGGCCGCTGCCCGGCGTGGCCCTGGCCTTGTCCGCGCGGAAGAAGCGCTCGCCGGCGTGGCTGCGGTCCTCGGCGGGCATGCCGGGGCCGTCATCGCTGACCGTGATGCCGATGCCCTGCTCCCCCAGCGCCGCCGCCAGCCGGATGGTGCCGCCGGGCGGGGTGAACTTGATGGCGTTGTCCAGCAGGTTGGCCACCGCCTGCAGCAGCAGGTCGCGGTCGCCGACCAGCGGCAGGTGCTCCGGCAGGTCGGTCTCCAGCGTCTGGCCGCGCGCCTCCGCCGCCACGGCGTAGAACTCCGCCACATCGGCCAGCACCGGCACCATGTCGAAGGGCGCGAAGGCGGCGCGCCGCGCACCGGCCTCGGCCTCCGCGATGCGCAGCAGCGCCTGGAAGATCCGGCTGATGTTGTCCAGGTCGGCAATGCCCTGTTCCACCGCGCCGCGCAGCGCCTCGCCCTCGGCGGTGCGGGCCGGCGGCGCCGCGGCCAGCGCCTCCTCCAGCTTGGCGCGGGCGCGGGCGATCGGCGTGCGCAGGTCGTGCGCAATGGCGTCCGAGACTCCGCGCACCCCCGCCATCAGCGTGGCGATCCGGTCCAGCATGGTGTTCAGCGTCTGCGCCAGGCGGTCGAACTCGTCATCCCGGCCGGAAAGCGGCACGCGATGCGCCAGGTCGCCGCCGGCAATGGCAATGGTGGTCGCGAACGCCGCGCCCAGCCGGCGTTGCAGCGCGCGGCGGATCAGCCAGGCACCGGCCAGCGCGAACAGCACCACGGCGCCGGAGGCATAGACCACGCCCTCGGTCAGCAGCCGGCGCAGCTCCACCCGCTGGTCCTCGTCACGGCCGATCAGCAATTGCAGGCCGGGCAGGTCCAGCCGGTGCAGCCGGGCCTGGCTGGCGTTGTTGTCGTGCGTGACCCGGGCGCGGAACCAGGCGCCATCGGGCGGCGTATCGCTGGGCCAGTCGTCCAGGTTGCCGGCCAGGCGGCGCGGCGGCGCATCCTCCGCCACCTGGCGCAGCAGGTAGATGCTCTCATTCTCCACATCCACGGTGATGCGGTCCTCGATCGCCTCGGCCAGCCCGGCGGCCCCGGCCTCGCGCCAGCGTTCCGTCAGCGCGATGGCGTCGGCGCGGATCGCGGCATCGGTCTGGCGGTCCAACGCAATGGCCGTGGCCCACCACAGCACGCCGACCATGGCTATGGCGGCCACGCTGAACATGGCGGCGAACAGCACGGCAAAGCGGAAGCCGGCGCTGGCCAGCAGCCGCGGCGGGCGGATGGTCGCCGTCGCCGGCGCGGTATTGGACATGCCGGCGGCGCCGCTAGGGTTCCGCCCTTATCATGTAGCCGGCGTTGCGCACCGTGTGGATCAACGGCTTCTCGAAGCCCTTGTCGATCTTCTGCCTGAGGCGGGAGACGTGGACGTCGATCACGTTGGTCTGCGGGTCGAAGTGGTAGTCCCACACCTTCTCCAGCAGCATGGTGCGGGTCACCACCTGGCCGGCATGGCGCATCAGGTGCTCCAGCAGGCGGAACTCGCGCGGCTGAATGTCGATCCGCTTGCCGCCGCGCATGACGATGCGGCTGAGCAGGTCCAGTTCCAGGTCGGCCACGCGCAGCTTGGTCGCCGGCGCGTCCACGGAGGGCCGCCGCCCCAGTGCCTCCACCCGCGCCAGCAGCTCGGCGAAGGCGAAGGGTTTTGTGAGATAGTCGTCGCCGCCGGCCTTCAGCCCCTTCACCCGCTCATCCACGCCCGACAACGCGGAGAGGAACAGCACGGGCGTGCGGTTGCCCTGGCTGCGCAGCGTCTCCACCAGGCGCACGCCGTCCACGCCGCCGGGCAGCATGCGGTCCAGCACCAGCAGGTCGAATTGCTCGGACGCCGCCAGGAACAGCCCGTCCCGGCCATTGCCGGCGTGCTCCACGGTATGCCCGGCTTCCTGCAATCCCTTGCGGACGAAGCGCGCCACCTCGGCATCGTCTTCCACCAGCAGGATGCGCATCACTGTCTCCTTCGGCCCAAGGCTGGGCCTTCAATTCCTGTCGTCCAGGCTGGCCAGTCTACAGGCCAGGCCCGGCGGCCTGGGTTAATTTGCCCCAAGGTTGCACCGCCCCGGGTGCTTCACTCAATGCGGCCCGTTCCCGCCGTGGCCGGCCGCCGCCCGACCTGCACCGGGATTTCCTGCGCCCGACCGTCCCGCAGCACCGTCACCCGCACGATCTGCCCCGGCGCCACCGCCGCCACGGCGCGAACCATGATCCGGGAACTGTCCACCCGCTCACCATTGATCGCCGTCACCGTATCGCCGTTCCGCAGCCCGGCCCGCGCCGCGGGGCTGCCGCGCTCCACGCCGGCCACCAGCACGCCACGGCCCGGCCCGCCCCCTGGGGCCCCCGGCTCCGCCGCCTGGTCGCGCACCGAAACCCCCAGCCAGCCCCGCTCCACCCGGCCGCCGCGCATCAACGCCTCGATCACCGGGCGGGCGATATCCGACGGCGTGGCGAAGCTGATGCCGGCATAGGCACCGGTGGGCGAATAGATCGCGGTGTTGATGCCGATGACTTCGCCGGCGGCGTTGAACAGCGGGCCGCCGGAGTTGCCCGGGTTCACCGCCGCGTCGGTCTGGATGAAATCGTCGAAAGGTCCGACCCCGATCTCCCGCCCCCGCGCCGAGACGATGCCCACCGTGACGGTGCCGCCCAGCCGGAACGGATTGCCCGCCGCCAGTACCCAGTTGCCCACGCGCATCGCCGCCGAATTGCCCCAGGGCACCGCGGGCAGCGGCCGCGGGCTTTCCACCTTCAGCAGCGCCAGGTCGGTCGCTTCGTCCAGCGCGACGATCCGCGCCGGCAGCTCGGTGCCGTCCTGCAGCGCCACCACCACGCGGGAGGCATTGCCGACCACATGGTTGTTGGAGACGACGAAGCCCGCGGGGTCGACGATGAAGCCGGAGCCGGCGCCCGCCACCTCCTGCCGACGGCGGTTGCGGAACAGCCGCTCATAGGGCGTGCCGCGCAGCTCCTGCGGCATCTCGCCGGATTGTTCCGACGTGACGGCGATGTTGACCACCGCCGGCAGCACCCGCTCCGCCAGGTCGGCGAAGTCCGGCAGGAAGGCCGCGCCGCGCTGCGCCACCGCCGGTGCCGGCTGCTGGGCGCAGCCGGCGACGGAAAGGCCGAGCAGCCCAAGGCCAAGGCCGCGGCGGTTCATTGAGGGGGACATGGGCGGGCGCTTCCTGGAGTCGGGGGAATGCATGCTGCGCCAAAGCTGGGGCCGGCGCATCGTTCCTTCAACGCCGCAAGCGCCTGGACCTTCAACGCCGCCAGCGGCGATGCCTTCAACGCCGCCAGCGGCGATGCCCTCAACGCCGCCAGCGGCGATGCCTTCACCGCCGCGGCTTCTCGGGCGGCGGCGTCGCGGTGCTGGGGTCCTCGGGCCAGTCATGCTTGGGGTAGCGGCCGCGCATGTCCTTGCGCGCATCCAGCCACCCCGCCTTCCAGAACGCCCCGAGATCGCCGGTGATGGCGATGGGCCGCCCAGCCGGCGACAGCAGCGAGACCTGCATCGGCACCCGTCCCTCCGCCAGCGGCGGCAGCGTGGCCAACCCGTACAGATGCTGCGCCCGCGCCTCCAGGGTCGGCGTCTCGCGCGCATAGTCGATGCCGGCGCTGCGGCCGACCAGCAGCGGCAGCCTGGTCGGCAGCGCCTGGTCCAGCCGCTGGCGGCGCTCCCACGGCAGCGCCCCCAGCAGAATGTCGGTCAGGTTCAGCCCGCTCAGTTCGCCCAGCCTGGTCATGCCGTGCAGATGCGGCGCCAGCCAGTCCTGCACGCCCGCCAGCAGCGCGGCTTCGGCCAGGTCGGGCCAGTCCTCGCCCTCCACCCGCCGGAGCCAGCCGATCCGCGCCTGAACCTGCTTCGCCGCATCGGTCCAGGGCAGGTCGCGCAAGCCCCGCTCCGCCACCGCCGCAGCCAGGGCTGCCGCCACCGCCGCAGGGTCGGCGTGGGGAATGGTGCTCTCCTCCAGCACCAGCGGGCCGAAGCGCAGCCGCCGCCGGCTCTGCACCGCCCCTGCCCGGGCGTCGAAGGCAGCGCCTTCCTCGCGCACGAAGCGCAGGGGGAAGCGTTCCTCCAGCACCGCCCGGTCCAGCGGCGCCGCCATGCGGATGCGCGCCTCGGTGCCCTGCAATTCCAAATCCGCCACCGCCAGCAGCGCCTGGCGGCTCAGCGGGTCCGCTGCCGAAAGCCGGGCGCCCTGGCCGCTGGCCATGCGAAAGGCGCCGGCCATCACCCCGCGCCGCGCCGCGATGCGGTCCGGGAAGCCGGCGGCCAGCAGCGCCCCGGCATCGCCCTCGGCCTCGGTATTGCCATGCACGCCCAGCCGGCGCCGATGCAGGCTGGCGGCGCGGCGAATGCGATGGATCGCGCCACGATCAGCCTCGGCGCTGCCATGCCCATGCAGCAAATCCAGCCGCAGCTGGATATCGCTCGGCGCCTCCCGCCCCCGTATCGGGTCGCGCTCCTCCAACAGGGCAGCCAGGTCGGCGGCCAGCGCCTTCTCGCCCTCGCTCTCCGCCGCCAGCAGCATGCGCGCCAGCCGGGGGTGCGTGCCCATGCGCGCCATGCGCCTGCCCATGGCGGTGACGCGCCCGGCATCGTCCAACGCGTCCAGTTCCGCCAGCAGCGCGCGCGCCACCTGAAAGGTCCGCAGCGGCGGCGGGTCCAGGAAGGCCAGCGCCCCCGGCTCGGTCCCCCAGGCCGCCAGGTCCAGCGCCAGGCCGGAAAGCTCGGCCTCCAGCATCTCCGGCCGGTCCTGCGCCGCCAGGCCGCGATGCAGCGCCTCGCTCCACAGCCGTACCGCAACACCCGGCCCCTGCCGCCCGGCGCGGCCGGCGCGCTGCTCGGCCGCGGCCTTGCTGATACGGACGGTCACCAAACGGGAAAGCCCGGTCGCCGCATCCAGCTGCGGGGTACGGCGAAACCCGCCATCCACCACGATCCGCACGCCCGGCACGGTCAGCGAGGTCTCGGCGATGCTGGTCGCCAGCACCACCTTCCGCCGGGTCGAAGGCCCGAGGGCGCGGTCCTGCTCAGCCGGCGGCATCTCGCCATGCAGCGGCAAGACCTCTGCCTCGATACCGTCCAGCCGCTCGGCAGTGCGCCTGATCTCGCTCCAGCCAGGCAGGAAGGCCAGCACGTCGCCGGGGTGGTCGCGCAGCGCGCCCCTGATCGCCGTGGCCATGGCGTCCGGCAGCTCGCGCATCTCCTTCAGGTCGCGCTGGCGATATTCCAGCGCCACCGGGTACGCCCGCCCCAGGCTCTCCACCACCGGGGCCGGCTCGCTCTCGCCCACGCCGCGCCGCATCAGCGTGGCAAAGACGCCGCCATCCAGCGTCGCGGACATCGCCAGCAGCCGCAGTTCCGGCCGCAGCTCGCGTTGCAGGTCCAGGCACAGCGCCAGCGCCAGGTCGGTGTCCAAGTTGCGCTCATGCGCCTCGTCGAAGATCACCGCCGCGACGCCGTCCAGCCCGGGGTCGGATTGCAGCCGGCGTACCAGCAGCCCCTCGGTGATGACCTCCACCCGCATGCCCGGCCCGGCCACCCGGTCCAGCCTGGTGGCCAGGCCGATGCTCTCGCCCAGCGCCTCCCCGCACAAATCCGCCATGCGCCGGGCGGCGGCGCGGGCGGCGACGCGGCGGGGTTCCAGCACCACGATCTTCTGCCCGGCCGCCCAAGGCTCGTCCCGCAGCACCAGCGGCACCAGCGTGGTCTTGCCGGCGCCGGGGGGCGCGATCAGCACGGCGTTGCTGCCCTCCCGCAGCGCAGCGGTCAGCGCCGGCAGGGCTTCGACAACGGGCAGGTCCTTGGAAAGCTCGGGCAGGTCCATGCGCTGCCTCTACGGCGCCCATGCGCGCCCGGCAACTTGACGGCGCCGGCCCCAGCCCGGACCCTGGCCGCCTCAGGTCCAAGGAATGCCCAAGTTGCGCCAGCTCGTCGCCGCCGATACCGGCGGCACCTTCACCGATGTCGCGGTCTATGACCCCGCCACGGGCAGCCTCGGCTTCGGCAAGACCCTGACCACCTATGCCGACCTGGTGGACGGCGTGCTGACCGGCCTGGGCGAAACCGGCGCCGCGCCTGATGGCATCGCCCTGCTGCGCCACGGCACCACCCATGTGATCAACGCCTTCCTGCAACGCCGCGGCGCGAAGACGGCCCTGGTGACCACCGAGGGCTTCCGCGACGTGCTGGAGATTGCCCGCGGCAACCGGCCCGTTCCCTTCGACCTGTCCTTCCGCCGTGACCCGCCGCTGGTGCCGCGCCCGCTGCGCTTCGAGGTCGCGGAGCGCATCGCCGCCGATGGCCAGGTGATCGCGCCGCTGGACAGCGCCGCCCTGGAAGCACTGGTGCCGGCGCTGCGCGGCGTGGAGGCGATCGCCATCAGCTTCCTCAACGCCTACGCCAACCCGGCGCATGAGGACCAGGCCGCCGCGTTCCTGCGCGCCGCGCTGCCCGGCGCCTACATCACCACCGGGTCGGCCCTGTCGCGCGAATGGTTCGAATATGAGCGCACCAGCACCGCCGCCGCCAATGCCTTCGTCGGCCCCAAGGTGGCCGCCTATGCAGCCGGCTTCAGCGCCCGGCTGGGCGAGCGTGGCTTCACCGGGACGCTGGCGATGATGGGCAGCAATGGCGGCGCCATGCCCTTCCCGGCCGCAGTGCAGCGCCCGATCTCCCTGGTGGAGAGCGGCCCCATCGGCGGCGTCATCGCCGCCGCCGACTACGCCCGGGCGCTGGGCATCCCGCGCATGGTCGCCTTCGACATGGGCGGCACCACGGCCAAATGCGCCCTGGTGGAGGATGGCGGCTTCGAGGTGCAGTCCACCTACTGGGTCGGCGGCTATGAACGCGGCTTCCCCATCCGCACGCCCGTGCTGGACATCGTGGAGGTCGGCGCCGGCGGTGGCTCCATCGCCTGGGTGGACCCACAGGGGCGGCTGCGCGTCGGCCCCCGCAGCGCCGGCAGCGAGCCGGGGCCGGTGGCCTTCGGCCGGGGTGGCACGGAGCCCACCGTGACCGACGCCAACCTGGTACTGGGCCGCATCGGCGGCGCCAACTTTTTGGGCGGCAAGCTGGCGCTGGACCGCGACGGCGCGGCCGCTGCCATCATGCGCAACCTGGCCACGCCGCTGGGCTACGACAACGCCGAAGTGGTGGCGCGCGGCGTGCTGGACCTGGCGAGCACGCTGATGGCCGGCGCGATCAAGGAGATCACCGTGGCGCGCGGGCATGACGTGCGCGACTTCGTCCTCTGCGCCTTCGGTGGCGGCGGGCCGCTCTTCGCTGGCGATCTGGCGCGCTCGCTCGGCATTCCCCGCGTGCTGATCCCGCCGCAGCCGGGCAATTTCTCTGCACTCGGCATGCTGCTGGCCGGCGCCCGGCTGGACATTTCTCGCAGTGTGGTGGCGGACCTTTCTGCCAGTGGCATTGCCACCCTGGCCGAAGCGGTGGCCGCCGTGCGCGCCGAAGCCCTTTCCGCCGCCGCCGCTGAATTCGGCGGCGCGCCGGCTACGCTGCGGGCGCAGGCAGAAATGCGCTATCGCGGCCAGCGCCACACCGTGCTGGTGGAGTTGGGTGACACGGTGGAAGCCGCCGCCATCCGCAGCGCCTTCGAGGCGATCTACGCCAAGCGCTACGGCCGCAGCCTGGGTGACGACTTCCAGCCGGAAATCGTCGCACTCCGCATCATCGCGGAAGCGCCGACCGCGCGCCCCGCCCTGGCCGCCCTGGCACCCACAGCCACCGCCGCGCCGCAGCCGGTGGCGCATCGGCCGCTGCACACGCGGCAAGGCTGGGTGGAAGCCCCGGTCTGGCGGCGGGAACACCTGCCCGCCGGCTTCGCCTTCGCCGGCCCGGCGATCATCGAGGAATACGGCGCCACCATGCTGCTGGGCAGCGGCGATGCCGCCCGCGTCGGTGCACTCGGCGAAATCAGCGTGGAGATCGCTCAGTGACCCAGGACCCGATCACGCTGGAGATCATCCGCCACGAACTCCTCTCCATCCCCAACCAGATCGAGAAGAACATCGAGCGCACCGCCTTCTCCCCCCTGGTGCAGGAGTACAAGGACTACGCCGTCGGCCTGGTGGACCCCGAGGGGGCGCTGGTCTGCCAATCCCGCGGCAGCCTGCCGATCTTCGTCGCCAATGCGCTCGGCACCGCCGTGCGCTCCGGCCTGGCCACCTATGGCGCCGAGAACCTGCACCATGGCGACGCCGTCATCAGCAATGAAGCCGCGACGCTGGGCCAGCACCTGAACAACGTGGTGCTATACACGCCGGTGCGGGCGGAAGGCGTGCTGCTCGGCTTCTTCGCCGTGCTGGTGCACTGGATGGACCTGGGCGGCATGGCCGTCGGCAGCAGCGCCGTCACCACCTCCACCGACATCTGGCAGGAAGGCATCCAGTACCCCACGGTGAAGCTGCTCTCACGCGGCGAGCGCCAGCACGAGATCTTCCGCATCATCTCCGCCAATACCCGCTTCCCCCGCCTGGTGCTGGGCGACCTTGAAGCGCAGATCGCCGGCTGCCTGCTGGGCCGCGACATGGTGCTGGAGGTGCTGCGCCGCCGCGGTACCACGACCCTGGCCGAGGCCATCGCCACCATGCGCCGCCAGGCCGACAGCCAGGCCGCCAGCGTCATCCGCAGCATTCCGCCCGGCCGCTACACCGCGGAATCCTACCTGGACGATGACGGCATCCGCCTGGGCCAGACCATCCCGGTGAAGGTCGCCATCCACGCCGATGGCGAGCGCCTGACCATCGACCTCTCGGGCCTCGGCGCGCAGATGGCCGGGCCTTCCAACGCCGGGCGCAATGGCGGCGCGGTGGCGGCCAGCCGCATCGCCGCCAAATACCTGCTGACGCCGGAGGAGCCGGTGAACCAGGGCGACTTCGACCGCCTGGTGGTGGAGGCGCCGGATGGCACCTTCCTGACGGCACGGCCGGAAGCGCCCATCGCCGGGTCCGGTAACACCATCCCCACCGTGGTCGACACCATCCTGCGCGCGTTGGGCGAAGCCCTGCCCGCCCGCGCCCGCGCCGCCCACCACGGCACCTATGGCGTGCACTCCATGGCCGGCCGCCTGCCCCACACCGGGGAGCTGTTCTACAACCTGGACACCGCCACCGGCGGCTGGGGCGCCACCGCCGAGGAAGACGGCGCCTTCCCGCTGCGCAGCAACGCCCATGGCGACGTGCCCGACATTCCCGCCGAGATGCAGGAGGCGCTGTACCCCTATCGGCTGCGGGCGAAGCGGCTGCGGCCGGACAGTGGCGGGCCGGGGCGGCAACGCGGCGGCCTCGGCGTGGTGAAGGACTACGAGATCACACATCCCTGCCGGCTGAACCTGAAGTTCGAGCGTGGCCAATGCCCGCCCTGGGGCCTTGCCGGCGGCGGCGACGGCGCCACCTGCTTCGTCGAGATCACCCGGAAGGACGGCACGGTGACGAAGGCGCTGAAGGGCAGCTTCGACCTCACCCCCGGCGATGCCGTGCGCGTCGTCTCCGGCGGCGGCGGCGGCTATGGCCCGGCCTGGCAGCGCCCCGCGGGCGCCGTGTTGGCCGACCTGGCGCATGGCTACATCACCCCCGACCACGCCGCCCTGGCCTATGGCCTGGTGCTGAACCCCGACGGAACCCTCAACGAAGCGGCCACGGAAGGCCGCCGCCAGGAGATGCAGGGATGATCGCTCGCCGCACATTGCTCGCCGCCACGCTGGCCACGCCTGCCTTGGCCAAGCCTGCCTTGGCGCAGTCCAACACGGAATGGCCTGACCGCCCGGTCCGCATCCTCATCGGCTTCGGCGCCGGTGGCGTCTCGGACGTCGCCACCCGCCTGCTGCTGGAGGGGCTGCGCCCACGCCTGCCCGGCAGCGTCTTCGTGGTGGAGAACCGCTCCGGCGCCTCCGGCATGGTCGCCGCCGCGCTGGTCGCCCGCGCCGCCCCGGATGGCTATGCGCTGCTGGGCGCGCCCGGCACCATCGCCATCGTGCCGTCCATGATGAAGACCCAGCAGATCGACGTGCTGAAGGATTTGGCGCCGATCAACCTCTTCGCCACCAGCCCCAACGTGCTGGTGGTGCACCCAGACTTCCCGGCCCGCACGGTGGCGGAGTTCGTCGCGCACGTGAAAGCCAAGCCGAAGGACGAGCTGGCCTATGCCCATTCCGGCATCGGCACCACGGTGCAACTGATGATGGGCATGGTCACCCAGGCCACCGGGCTGTCGCTGCGCGACATCCCCTATCGCAGTTCCAGCGAAAGCATTGCTGCCTGCGTCGCCGGCCAGGTGCCGATGGTGGCGTCGTCCACCAACTCGGCGCTCAGCTTCATCCAGGCCGGCCAGGTCCGCGCCCTGGCGTTGGCCAGCCCGCGCCGCAGCAGCTTTTTGCCTGACGTGCCGACCTTCGCCGAAAGCGGCCTGCCCAGCGTCCTGTCGGATACCTGGTTCGGCCTGTTCGCCCCGCCGGCCACCGACCCGGCGCTGGTGCAACGCATCTCCACGCTCTGCGATCAGGTGATGGCGGACCCCGCCATGCGCCAACGCTTCGCGCTGTTGGGCGCCGAGCCGGTCGGCCTCGGCCCCGCCGCCTTCGCCGCCCTGATGGCGCGCGAGGTCGCCAGCTTCCGTACCCTGACCCGCCAGATGGGACTGCAACCCGAATAGATGGCCCAATCCTCCCCCGCCGCCTCCGGCAGCCTGGTCGTCACCCTGGGCCTGGCCGCCTTCGCCACCGCCTTCGCCGGCCGGCTGACGGACCCGCTGGTCGTCGTCCTCTCGCAGCACTTCGACGCTAGCGCGGAGGACGTGGCGCTGCTGGGCGCCGCCTATACGCTGCCCTTCGCGCTGATCCAGCCCATCCTCGGCCCGGTGGGGGATGCCTATGGCAAGCAGCGCGTCATGCTGATCGCGCTGGCGCTGACCACGCTGATGCTGGCCGCCTCCGCCTTCGCCACCACGCTGCCAATGCTGTTCTGGTTCCGCGCCCTCTCCGGCGCCGCGGCCGGCGGGGTGATGCCGCTGGCGCTGGCGGTGATGGGCGACCGCGTGCCGATGGCGCAGCGCCAGATCGCGATCTCCCGCCTGCTGGTGCTCTCCATCAGCGGCCAGGCCGCCGGCGGCTTCGTCAGCGGGTTGTTGGAGGGCTTCACCGGTTGGCGCGGTGTCATGGCCCTCTGCGCCATCCTGGCAGGCGCGGCCTCGCTCGTGATGCTGCTGGCCGCCCGGCGCGGCCCGCGCGAGCCCAGCACCGCCTTCAGCCCCGGCCTGGCAATCGAACGCTACGTGACGCTGTGGCGCACCCCGGCGGCGGTGGTCTGCTACGCCGCGGTCTTCGTCGAGGCGATCATGGTCTTCGGCCTGTTCCCCTACATCGCCCCCCTGCTGGCCCAGCACGGGCTGGGCGGCCCGCCCGAGGCCGGCTTCGTCGTCGGCGCCTTCGGGGCCGGCGGGCTGGTCTATGCCGCGCTGGCGCCGATGCTGCTGGCCAAGCTGGGCCAGGGCCGCATGGTGGTGCTGGGCGGCGGGCTGGTGGCGCTGAGCTTCGTGCTCTTCGCCTTCGCGCCGTGGCTGGCGCTGTTCATCCTGTGCGGGCTGCTGCTCGGCACCGGCTTCTACATGATCCACAACAGCATCCAGACGCGGGTGACCGAGGTGGCGCCGAAGGCGCGCGGTTCCGCCACCGCCATGCACGCCTTCAGCTTCTATTGCGGGCAGTCGGCGGGGGTGGCGGTGTTCGGCGTGGCGACGGCCGGTCTGGGCCTGGTGCCGACCCTGCTGGCCTGCGCTGTCGGCGCGCTGGCGCTGGGCACTTGGCTGGGGGTTGGCGCCGGCGCGAACAGAAAGTGATTCTGAGGTCGCGACGAATGCCGTCGAATCAATAACTTCGCCCGAGTCGCAGGAACGAATCGCTGACCCGCGACTCGGGGCGCTGCCGGCGCCCGGCGGCACAATCCCTGGTAGATCAGCCGCGGCCAAACCCACCAGGACGTTCACCGCTGGTTCCGCTCAGGCCTGAAAACCGCGACTCGGGCGCGACTCGGCGGGGCCAAAAACCCAATTACCCCAAGGGCTTGTGGCTGCCGGCCTGCGTTACCCACAAGCGCGTTCGCCAATGAATCACGCTGCGTGCCCAGCGCCAGCGCCGAGTCGCACCAGGGATTCCCTGGACCGACTCGGGCGCTGTTCTCACCGGCTCAGGCGCAGGTCCACTTCGCGGTCCACGAAGCCCCATTCGGCGGTGGCGCGCAGCCGCGCGACCAGCTCCTCGAAGGCCGCGGCATCCTCGGGCGCGTATTCGAACCAGGTCAGGAAGTCGAAGGGCTCGCCCAACTCGCGGCTGTGGTGCAGCCGGCGCGCCACCGCCGGCAGGTATTCCAGCCCGATGGCGATGTGGCGCGAGGTCTCTTCCAGGATCGCCCGCCGCTCATCCTGCGCCAAGGCCCACCAGGCCTCGGTCTTGCGGATGGGGATCAGCGCGGCGCAGCGCGCCTGCGGCCGCCCCAGCCCCTGCTGCACGGCGCCCAGCCGGTCCAGCTCCGCCCGGTTGGTGTAGCGCGGGTTGCTGGTGCTGCCGCGCAGCAGCCAGGCGGCATCGGGCGTTGGTGGCTGCTGCCCTTCCAGCATCGCCAGTCGGGCGGCATGGGGCCAGGGGTCGCCGACCACCGTGGCGAGGCGGTCGATCTGCCAGGGGCCGGTCGGCCCGGCGGCGAAGGTCACGAGGAGAGGGGGCGGCATGGCGCAGCCGTAGCACGGCTCATGCCACCAGTGCTTGGGGTGGTCGCCGCGCCAAAGACACAAGGCCGTTCGCCAATGAATCACGCCACGTTCCCGTGGGCTGCACCGAGTCGCACCTGCTGAGTCCTGGTGCGACTCGGCAGCGTGTTCTCACGCTCAGAAGTCGCTGACGCGGCCCTTGCGTTCCCAGTCGCCGTAGCGGGTCGGCTCCGGCCCGCTCGGCCCGCCGATCTCGGGCGGCAGCGGCCGCTTTGCCGCCGGCGGCACCAGGGGCTGCGCCACGCTGGCGTCCGGGGCAGGGGGAATGGCGGCGGCCTCGGTGGCGGGCAGCGCCGGGGCAGGGCCAGTGGCAGGCGTGGTCGGGGGGATTGCTTCGCTCATCCCCGGCATGTGCCCCCGCCTCCGCGGCTTTACCACCCCCGACACACCCCGCCGGCCTCAGGAATGCAGCGGATGCGGCTCTGGCGGGTCGCCAGCCGGGGGCGTGAAGGGGTCTTCCCCCGGCGGGTCACGGCGCGGCGCGTCCGGCAGGTCGGGGCCAGGGGGCGGCATGGGCGGCGGTGGCGCCGGCCCGGGCGGGCCAATGGGGGGCAGCGGGTCGGATGGCATGGGCGTTCTCCGGTGGTGCCCGGCTGGGCCGAAAGGCTGGTTCACGGCCTGCGGCACTCTCGCCTCGGCCTACCCCCCTCGCCAACGCCCAACGGCCGCCGCGGATGCGCGGCCCCGCCGAATTCGGGGCCGCAGCCAGCGCTACTTCAGCCCCGGCAGCATCCGCCGCAGCACGCCGTCCCGCCTGATATAGTGGTGCGCCAGCGCCACCAGCGCGTGCAGCCCGGCCAGCACCAGCAGGGCATTGGCCGCCAGCTCGTGCCAGTCACCCGCCGCCCGGCGCAGCGCGCGGTTGCCGGGGTCGAAGGCCGGCACCTGCACCAGGCCGAACAGGTTGTCGCCGCGCACCCATTCCAGCCACAGGCCAAGCCCCATCACCGCTGCCAGCAGCGCATACAGCGCCAGGTGGCCGGCCCGCGCCGCCAGCCCTTCCCAACCCGCGGCATGGGCCAGGCGGATGCCGCCCCGATGCCGCCAGGCCAGCCGCGCCAGCAGCACCGCCAGCAGCAGCAGGCCGCCCAGCACATGCAGCCCCACCATGGCGCGGCGCCCCGGCGTGCCGCCGGCGGTAACCAGGTCGATCAGATGCGCCTGGCCCCATTGCCAGCACACCAGGAAGGCAGTGGCCCAGTGCAGGCGGATGGTGGTGCGGTCGTAGCTCTCGGCGGTCATGCGCGGTCCCCAGGCGTCGAGAGCCAGGACCGGGTTGCCCCCGACTTTGTTCCCGCCCCTCAGTTGCGAATGACTTGCAATATCATCGCGCCGCGGTTTCGGCAACCCGATACAGCTGCAACGTCAGAAAGCGCCCGCGGGTGTAGTTGATCCCGGTCACCATGCCGATTTCCCGCGCCGCCAGGCCCAGCCGCGTCATCTCCTGCTGGAAGCCAGGTTCGGCCCGGTTGGCCACCGCCACCACCCGGCCCGGGCCGCCCGCCAGGAACTGCGCGGTGTCCGGCCCATTGCCCAGCAGGTTGATGGCGGTGCCCACGGCAAACACCAGCGATGGCTCGCTGTACCCGGTCACGCCGAAGCGCGCGGGTTCCAGCCCCGGCGCGGCCCGGTGCAGCGTGGCCGCCAGGCGTTCCGAAACCCAGATCGGCCGCAGCCCCGGCAGGACGCCCTCCAGCACGCCCAGGTAGACCGGCGCCGCCAGCACGCAGCCGGCCAGCACCGCCCCGGCCCAGGCGCCGCGCGCCCGCAGCTGCAGCACCAGCCACACCAGCGCCGCGGCGCCCAGCAGCGCCACCGGCCCGCCCCACAACAGGTTGACCACCAGCCGCCAGGGCAGCGCCAGGGCCAGCAGCGCCAGCCCGGCGGCCACGCCCGCCACCGCGGCCAGCCCAAGCCAGCGCAGCCAGGCCGGCGGCATCCGCCGCAGCGGGTCCAGCGCCCAGGCCGCACCCAGCAGCATCAGCGCCGGGAACATCGGCAGCACGTAGTGCGGCAGTTTTGTCTGCACTGCCTCGAACAACAGCCAGCTCGGCACCACCCAGGCCAGCAGGAAGCGGGTCGAGGGGTTCAGCCGGTCCCGCCAGGCGCCCGGCAGCGCCGCCAGCACCACCCAGGCACTCGGGAAGGCAGCGATGGCGAAGCTGAGCAGGTAGTAGCCGGGCGGCCCCCAGTGCTTCTCCTCGCCGGCGCCGACCTTGGCCAGCATGTCCCCACCCACCGCCTGGGAGAAGAACCGCCCCTCCGTGGCAATGCCGATGGCGACCAGCCAGGGCAGCGCCACCGCCAGCATCAGCGGCACACCCCAGGCCGGGCGCAGCGCCCGCCACCAGGTGGCGCCCTTGTCGGCAATGGCCAGCGTCACGCCGGCCAGCAGCGCCACCATCGGCCCGATCGGGCCCTTCAGCAAAATCGAGACACCCAGGATCAGCCAGAAGGCCGCGGCATCCTTGGGCGTGAAGGCCGCCGGGCGCAGGTAGCAGGCGCCGAACAGCCCCATCGCCGCGGCCACGCTGGCCAGCAGCGCGGCATCGGTCTTGGCGATATGCACCTCCACCGTCAGCAGCAGGGTGCTGCCCAGCATGGCCGCGCCCAGCCAGGCCGCCCGCCGGCCAACCAGGCCCCGCCCCCAATGGAAGGTGGCCAGCACCGCCAGCAGCGCCCCCAGCAGGGAAGGCGCCCGGTACGGCCAGATATCGCCGCGCCAGCCCAGGTGCAGCACCTCCGCCACGCGCACCGTGCTGGCCTGCAACCAATGGATGCCCACCGGCTTCTTGTTCCGCTCCTCCTCCTGGTAGCGGATGCGGACGTGGTCGCCGGTTTCCAGCATCTGCCGCGTCGCCTGGGCGAAGCGCGCCTCATCCCGGTCGGATGGCGGAATGCTGAAGAAGCCCGGCAGCCACAGCGCCAGGCAGAGCAGCACCAAGGCCAGGCGTGGCCGGCGCTCCACGGCTGGCAGGACGCGGTCGGTGGCGGCGAGGACATGGCTGAGCATGTCCGGCGAGTTAACGCAGAACGGGGTGGGGCGGAAGCGCGCAGGCGCTGATCCCGCCCTTCCCTCTGGCACCCGGGCCTCCCCGGGGCCATAACCCGCCGCCTGATGGCCAGATCCCGCCCCACCCAAGCCGCCCCCCAGCCCACCCGCAGCGCCGCCTATGCGCTGCTCAACGCCGTGCTGATCCGGCATCGTGCGCTGGAGGAGGCGCTGGACGGCCTGCCCAAGGGCATCGAGCCGCGCGACAAGGCCGCCGCGCACCGCATCGCCGCCGCCGCGCTCAGGCGCTACGGCAGCCTGGACGCGGCGCTGGAGCCCTGGCTACGGCGCAACCCGCCGGACGAGGTGCGCAACGCGCTGCGCCTGGGCGCCGCCGAAATCCTGCTTCTGGGCACGCCGGCGCATGCCGCGGTCAACGGCACGGTCGGGCTGGTGCCCAAGCCCTTCGCCGGCCTCATCAACGCCGTGCTGCGCCGCGTGGCGGAAGCCGGGCCGGAGGCGCTGGAGGGGCTGGACGCCGAACGGCTGGACACGCCGGGCTGGCTCTACAGCGCCTGGCAACAGGCCTATGGCACCGGCGTGCGCAGCATCGCCGCCGCGCATTGGGTGGAAGCCCCGCTGGACCTGACCCTGGCCCCCGGCGCCACGCCGCCGGAAGGCGGCACCGAGCTGCCCAATGGCAGCTGGCGCTACCCCGCGGGCACCCGGGTCACCGACCTGGCCGGCTTCGCCGAGGGCGCCTTCTGGGTGCAGGACGCCGCCGCCGCCCTGCCCGCCGCGCTGCTGGGGGTGAAACCCGGAGAACTCGTCGCCGACCTCTGCGCCGCCCCCGGCGGCAAGACCGCGCAGCTGGCCGCCGCCGGCGCCACCGTGGTGGCGGTGGAACGCGAGGCCCGCCGCCTGGATCGCCTGCGCGAAAACCTGGCCCGACTGAAGCTCTCCGCCGAGGTGGTGGAAGCCGATGCCGCGGAATGGGCGCCCGAGGCCCGGTTCGACGCCATATTGCTGGACGCGCCCTGCACCGCCACCGGCACCATCCGCCGCCACCCGGACGTGCCGCACCTGAAGCGCTTCAAGGACATCGCCACCCTGGCCGCCGCGCAGCGCCGCCTGCTGCTGAACGCCACCCGCCTGTTGAAGCCGGGCGGGCGGCTGGTCTTCGCCACC
Source organism: uncultured Rhodospirillales bacterium (assembly GCA_903835235.1). Taxonomy (GTDB): domain Bacteria; phylum Pseudomonadota; class Alphaproteobacteria; order Acetobacterales; family Acetobacteraceae; genus CAIMOR01. The sequence continues at coordinate 16,042 of CAILMF010000070.1, read as the reverse complement.
TGCTCCCTGCAACCGGAGGAAGGCGAGGCGCACATGGCCAGCGCCGGCGAGTTCGGCTTGGCCCAGCTGCCCTTCCTGCCGACCGAGCTGCCCGGCCTGGCGCATGCACTGACCGCCAATCGCGCGCTGCGCACCCGGCCGGACTACTGGCCGGAGCAGGGCGGCATGGACGGCTTCTTCGCCGCGCGGTTCACCAAGCGGTAGCCGCACCTCCCAGACTCGTGCGCTGCCGCCTCCGCGATTGGTGAGTATACTAAATACTTACCAACGTGATCGTGAGGCTGGCGATGCCGGGCGAAGCCCCCGTGGACGGCAAGTTCTACCAGGCCGCCCCGCCGCAATCCCTGGGCGAACGCCTGGTCATCGCAGCCCGGGACCGCATCTACCGCGACTTCCTGGAATTCTGCACCCCGCGCCAGGGCGACACCATCCTGGATGTCGGGGTCTCCGACGTGGTGACCGACGCCGCCAACCTGCTGGAACGACTCTACCCCCACCCCGGCGACATCACCGCGCTCGGCCTGGGGGAGGGCGATGGCTTCCGCCTGGCCCATCCGGCGGTCAGCTACCAGCAGATCCACCCCAACGCCCGGCTGCCCTTCGCCGACCGCAGCTTCCGCTTCGCCACCGCCAATGCGGTGCTGGAGCATGTCGGCAGCCGCGCCGACCAGCGCCGCTTCCTGGCCGAGTTGCATCGGGTGGCGGAGGAGGTCTTCGTCACCGTGCCCAACCGCTTCTTTCCGGTGGAGCACCATACCGCGATCCCGCTGGCGCATTTCTGGGACCGCAGCTTCCGCACCGCCTGCCGGGTGCTGAACAAGGGCGAATGGGCGCGCGAGGAGAACCTGATCCTGATGCGCTGGTCCGGCCTGGCCGAGCTGGCGCCCAAGGTGGCCGGCGCCACCGTGGGCTATACCGGCATCCGGCTTGGGCCGTTCAGTTCAAACCTGTTCCTGCACCTGCCGCCGCGGCACGCGATGCGGGCAACCGGCCGGGGCGTGGCGCGGCGTCCGCCCCGCCCCATGGCGGAACCGCCTTCCCACCCCGCCGGCCCGCGCGCAGCCCAAGGCTGAGCGCCAGCAGCGGCGCCACCCAGACCATCCGGGTGCCGTAGCGGTCATGCACCGGCGCGGCCAGGCTGATCACCGCCGCATTGCCCAGCCACAGCAGCAGGAACAGCGCCGCCGGCCACCACAGCCCCGGCCGCCGCCGCACAAGGCCCCAGGCGCCGAAACCAAGCACGCCCAGCAGCCCCGCCGCGCCCAGCGCATTGGCCAGCGCCACCGGCGCATAGGGCAGCAACCCGTTGTGGAACTGCTTGCTGCCGGTCATCAGCGGCACGATCCAAGCCAGCCCGAAGCGCGGCATGTCCCGCGCCAGCATGTGCGGCCCCTCGGCGTCGAAGCCGTCGCCCAGGCCGAAGGTCACCATCTGCTGCAAGCTCCGCGTCACCGCGCCACCGACCCAGGCCGGCCAGAGCGCGCGCAGCAATATCGGGTTAAGCTCGGCCGCCTCGGGGTAGAAATGCTCGAACCACCCCATTTCGCGGATCGGCGAGTTGTCGTCCCACAGGAATTCGTCGGCGCCGATATGCAGCCGGTCGAGGAAGCGGCAGGTCACCCAGGGCGCGCCGGCGGCGCAGCGCGGCGCCAGCACGGCGGGCACATCGCCATCCTCCAGCAGCCGGGCGAACAGGAAGACCGGCGAGCCCAGCGAGATCGTCGCCTTGTGGTAGGTAACCAGGTTGGAGGCCACCAGCGCCCCGGCGCCGATGCCGGCCGCCAGCAGCGCCACCAGCGCCAGCCGCCCGGCCGCCGCGCGCACCGGCGGCGCCAGCAGCGCCAGCCCGCCCAGCGCCAGCGCCAGGCCCAGCAGCAGCGGCGGGTGGGTCAGGTGGATGCTGGCGGCGCCGCAGAGGAACCCCACCAGCACCAGCCGTTCCGGCCAGCCCAACCGGCGCCAGTGCAGCCCCAGGATCAGCAGCGCCAGCACCATCAACCCGGCAAAGAGGTCCGGCATCAACCAACCGGCCAGCCAGGGCAGCGGCCCGGCCAGCAGCAGCGCCACCGCCGCCAGCACCAGCGGCCCGCGCCAGCGCGCCGGCCAGCGCGCTGCTTCCAGGGAAACGAAGCGCAGCGCCAGCCAGACCGAGAGCACCACCTGGGCGAAGGCCGGCAGCCACAGGCTGGCCATGCCCCCGGTAACCCTGAGGAAGGCGCCATAGCCGAAGGCGCGCATGTGGCTGGGGCGGAACTGCGCCATGTTGTCCAGGTAGCCCTGGCTGTCGGTGAAGACCGGCGGCGTGCCGTTGATCACCCCCGGCGCCAGGCAGGCAGCCGTGAGCAGCGCCGCCAGGCCCAACCAGGCGAGCGGCGAAAGCCCCGCCCCGGCGGTTGCGGCGGCGGCGGAATGGGCGTGCGTGGCTGAGGACAAGCGGCGGCTCCCGGATGGCGGATCGCTGAGGCGTTAGCCGCCGTTCACGCTCCGGGTTCCCCACGCCTCCGCGAATGGTGAAGCCGCCAGCATCCTTGCCCCTGGGAAACCGGCGCGGTTAGAACGCCGCATGCCCCAGTCTTCCGCTCCTCGGCCCGTGCGAATCGCCCCCTCCCTGCTGGCCGCCGACTTCTCCCGCCTCGGCGAGGAAGTGCGCGCCGTGGCCGCCGCCGGCGCCGATTGGCTGCACCTCGACATCATGGACGGCCACTTCGTCCCCAACATCAGCTTCGGCCCGGTGGTGCTGGAGAAGCTGCGCAAGCACTGCCCCATCCCGTTCGACGTGCACCTGATGATCTCGCCGGTGGACCCCTTTCTGGAATCCTTCGCCAAGGCCGGCGCCGACTGGATCAGCCTGCACCCGGAAGCCGGGCCGCACCTGCACCGCTCATTGCAGACCATCCGCGCGCTGGGCAGGAAGGCCGGCGTGGTGCTGAACCCCGCCACCCCGGTCTCGGCGGTGGAGAACGTGCTCGACCTCACCGACCTGATCCTGGTGATGTCGGTCAATCCCGGCTTCGGCGGGCAATCCTTCCTCGATAGCCAGTTGACGAAAATCGCCACGCTGCGCCGAATGATCGACGAATCGGGCCGCGACATCGCGTTGCAGGTGGATGGCGGCGTCACCATCGCCACCGCGCCGCGCTGCATCGAAGCCGGCGCCGACGTGCTGGTGGCGGGCACCGCGGTGTTCGGCGCGGCAGACTACGGCGCGGCCATCGCCGCGCTGCGCGGCGCAGGGTAAGGGAGCGAAGGGAGCGAGATGGGCCTGTTCGACCGCCTGTTCTCCGGTATCAGGCCCGGCCGCGCGCCGGAGGCCCTGGCGCGGTCGTTCCGCGACCTGTGGCCCGGCGATGCCGCCCGCGGCGCCGCCCTGCTGCGCGGCGAATTCGAGGTGGCCGGCACCGCCCTGACCCTGGAACCCGCGGCCGAGGACGTGACCGGGCCGCAGGGCTGGGACGCCGCCTCCGGCCCCATCACCTGGCGCGCCGCGGCCCATGCCTTCGCCTGGCTGCGGGATTTGCGGGCGCTGGGCACCGACGCCGCCCGCCTGCGGGCGCGCGACCTGACCGAGGACTGGCTGCTGCGCGGCAGCACGCAGGACCTGGCCCTGGCGCCGCAGGTGGCGGCCGCGCGCATCTCCGCCTGGCTGGGCCACTGGGACTTCCTGGCCGCCACCGCCGAGGACGGCTTCCGCCGCCGCCTGCTGCTGCGCCTGGCGCAGGATGCCCGCGGCGTCGTGCTCTCCCTGCCCGCCGAGGCCGCGCATCGTGGCGCGCTGGTGACCCTGAAGGGGGCGCTGGCCGCCGCCGTGGCGCTGGAGGAGGAGGGCTGGCTGACCAAGGTGCTGAAGTACCTGCCGGACGAGCTTGGCCGCCAGTTCAACAGCGATGGCGGGCATGTGGAGCGCAGCCCGTTGCAGCAGCTGCTGGCCTACCAGGACCTGATCGAGATCCGCAACCTGATCACCGGCGCCGGGCTGAACGCGCCGCCGCAGCTGGGCCATGTGCTGGACCGCGCCGGCCTGGCACTGCGCATGCTGCGGCACGGCGATGGCGCGCTGGCGCTGTTCAACGGCAGCCGCGAGGAAACCGCCGCCCTGCTGGACCTGGTGCTGACCCAGGGGCAGAGCCGCGGCCGGGCGCCGATGGCGCTGCAGCTGACCGGTTTCCACCGCCTGCAGGCGCAACGCACGCTGGTGCTGATGGATTGCGGCGCCCCCCCGGCCGGGCGCGGGCGGGACATTGCCAATGGCCTGCCGCTGGGCGCCGACCGCTTCGCCCATGCGGGCACGCTGAGCTTCGAGATGTCGGCCGGGCGCGAGCGCCTGATTGTCAATTGCGGCGCCGCCCCGGCGGCCGAGGAGGAATGGCGCGACGCGCTGCGCTCCACCGCCGCGCATTCCACCCTGGTGCTGGCGGATACCAACAGCAGCGAGCTGAAGAACGAAGGGCTGGGCCGCCGGCCGGAGCGGGTGACCGCCGACCGGGTGGAACACAATGGCCAGTTCTGGCTGGACGCGGCGCATGACGGCTGGAAGCGGCCCTATGGCGTGGTGCATCGCCGCCGGCTGTATTTGGCGGCGAATGGCGAGGACCTGCGCGGCGAGGACCTGCTGGAGCTCTCCGAGGGCGCCGAGGTGCCGCCCTTCGTCGTGCGATTCCACCTGCACCCCGGCGTGGATGCCAGCCTGCAACAGGATGAAAGCGGCGTGCTGCTGCGGCTGCCCAGCGGCCAGGGCTGGCGCCTGCGCGCCATGGGCTGCCGGGTGGAGCTGGAGGAGAGCATCTACCTGGGCGCCGAGCCGCGCCGCACCAGCCAGGTGGCGCTGCTGGCCGAGACCGGGGTGACCGCCCTGCAATGGGCCATCACCCGCATCGGCGCCGCCGGCGAGGATGTGCCGCCCGAGGAGCCGCCGGCGGAGGCGTAAGGCCAGGGGCGGCACTCCGCCGCCCGGCCGCGCGCCCGTTGCCCAGGAACCCGCGCGCGAAGGCCGCCCCCTTGAAGCTCGCCCCCCCGTGAAGATCGCCCAGGTCACCAACGTCGATTTCTCGCTGCGGCATTTCCTGCTGCCGCTGATGCGCGGCGCCCGCGACCGCGGGCATGAGGTGGTCGGCATCAGCGCCGAGGGGCCACTCCTGGAAATCCCCCGCGCCGAGGGTTTTCGCGTGATCCCCGTGCCCTTCGCCCGCAGCCTGTCGCCGGCCGCGAATTGGCGGGCGCTGAACGCGCTGCGCGCGGTCTTCCGCGCGGAAAACTTCGACCTCGTACACGGCCACATGCCGATTTCCGGCCTGCTGGCGCGGGCGGCGGCCAGGGCCGAGGGCGTGCCCCGGGTGGCCTATACCTGCCACGGCTTCCTGTTCAACCAGCCCGGCCCGCTGTGGCGGCGCGGGCTGTCGCTGGGCATGGAATGGCTGGGCGGGCGGCTGACGGATACGCTGCTGACCGTCTCAGCGGAGGAAGCCGCCGACGCCCGGCGCCTGCATATCCACGCCGGGGCGCAGGCGGTGCTGAACGGCCGTGACCCCGCCCTGTTCCGGCCAGACCCCGCCGCCCGTGCCGCCCTCCGCGCCGAATTGGGCGTGCCGGAGGCGGCGCCGGTGGCGATCGTCGTCTCCCGCCTGGTACGGCACAAGGGCTATCCGGAGCTGCTCGCCGCCATGTCGCGGGTCGCGGGCGCCCATCTGTGGGTGGTCGGCGAACGCCTGGCCTCCGACCATGGCGAAGACCTGGAACCCCACTTCGCCCGCGCCGCCGCCGCCATGGGCGGGCGGCTGCACCGGCTGGGCTACCGCCACGACGTGGCCCGGCTGCTGGCGGCGGCGGATATCTTCGTGCTGCCCAGCCATTTCGAGGGCCTGCCGATGAGCATCATCGAGGCGATGCTGACCGGCCTGCCGGTGGTCGCGACCGACATCCGCGGCCCGCGCGAACAGGTGGTGCCGCTGCCGCCTGGGGCGGCCTCCACCGGCGCCGAGACCGGCCTGCTGGTGCCGCCGGCCACCGTGGCGCCGCTGGCCGAGGCGCTGGCCCGGCTGGCAGGCGACCCCGGCCTGCGCGCCAGCCTGGGCGCCGCCGGCCGCGCCCGGGCGCTGGAGCGGTTCGACGAGGCCAAGGTGGTGGGGCGGACGCTAGATCTGTTACAACTGTGATTGACCTTCAGCCCGAAGTTCCATCTGGGTCAATGACACCGACTCGATTTGCCGCAATTGCTCAACCCAAAGGTCTTTGATGTTATCCACGTCGTATTGCCGGTGCATGTCGGCAATACGAGCCCGTGCGGTGGCGAAGTCGTGATCCAAACACAACTGCCAAACGCGCACGACCTCCATCATGGGCCGATTTTTTGAAGAAGATTTTTCGATAAGGCGATCAAGCAATCCAAGCTTCTCGCTCGCCGTAAAGTCATAACGTCCAACTCTCGCAATTTTTTCCAGTGGTATTGGATTAGATAATAGCCAAACCCTGCTCTGGTAAGGTACCCGCTCATCCAGCAGCTCGAACTCATCACTCAGAAATTCCATGCTAATGTGAATAAAAGGATGCCAGCAATGATAATAGTCTTGGTGGATGACGATGGAACGCTGCGGCATCAAACTTGGGAAAAATTCTGCACAACAATGCTGTCCCAACTTATCTGTTTTTGCAACATCTATGAATAAGACTTCTATTGGATCTCCAGACCATTGCTGATTTAGAAAATCTCCCGAATAAGTTTGAATAGCATCTCTACACGAATATGTTTGAGCTTGAAAAATATCTAGGTAACTTTCGCCAGGAGAAATCGGCCGGAAATGCCTTGATATGAATTCGCCGACATATTCATCGATCACCTGGAAATAATCATATGAGTGAACGAGCGGCTTTCCACTAAAACTTTGGTGCCCACCGTCTATGGCGCCCGAGGCGAAACAAAAAGCGGAAGCCCCAATAAAGGCGCCGGCATCAACGACGCATCCAGCCCCCGAGAGCCAGTACTTTCCCAGCCAATAAAAACAGGTGCGTTCAGGCGCTCCCAACATGCCCTTCGGCAAATTGACCTTTTGAGGGGCCGCGTAGCTCCTCCAAGGCTGCTCCCGGAGTTCACTGACATCCATTTTTCGATCTCCAGTAGGGTTAAAGATAGTGCTATCGATCTCGACAGGTGCTATTAAGACGCACAGGTAACAAACATGCATACAAAGGTAGTCTTATTTCATAGCAGCTTATATTCGTCAAGTTTCAGGGCTGGGCGGGCTTTCGATCGACGTGTGTAGCCTTGCAGCGTCCATCCGCGCTCGTTGTCAGCCTATGTTGCACCCGCTATTTGAGGCGCCATCAAACAAGCGCGGCCCCAGTGCGCATCGCTGAGATTGGGGCCCCGTAACAAGACCGAAAGTTGTCTCCATGTCCGCCACCACCCCCAACGCTACTCCCATCAGGCGCGCCCTGATCTCGGTCTCGGACAAGACCGGCCTGTTGGAATTCGGCCGCTTCCTGGCCGCCCGCGGGGTGGAGATCCTCTCCACCGGCGGCACCGCCCGCGCGCTGCGCGAAGCCGGCATCCCGGTGAAGGACGTCTCCGACCACACCGGCTTCCCGGAAATCCTGGATGGCCGGGTCAAGACGCTGGTGCCGCAGGTGCATGGCGGTATCCTCGGCCGGCGCGACCTGGCCGACCACCAGGCGCAGATGGCGGAGCACAGCATCGCGCCGATCGACCTGGTCATGGTCAACCTCTACCCCTTCGAGGCGACCGTCGCGAAGGGTGCCGCCTTCGACGACTGCATCGAGAATATCGACATTGGCGGCCCCGCCATGATCCGCAGCGCCGCCAAGAACCACAACGACGTGGTGGTGGTGACCGAACCCGCGCAATTGGCGGAAGTGCAAGCCGAGATCGAGGCCCAGGGCGGCACCACCCTGGCGCTGCGCCGGAAGTTTGCGGCGGCGGCCTATGCCCGCACCGCCGCCTATGACAGCGCGATCTCGTCGTGGTTCGCCGGGCAACTGGGCGAAACCTTCCCGCCGCGCCTCAGCTTCGCCGGCGCGCTGCGCCAGGGGCTGCGCTATGGCGAGAACCCGCACCAGCAGGCCGCCTTCTACGTCGATGGCACCGCCCGCCCCGGCATCGCCACCGCCCAGCAGGTGCAGGGCAAGGAGCTGTCCTACAACAACCTGAACGACACCGACGCGGCCTATGAATGCGTCGCCGAGTTCGACCGCGCCGCCATCGTCATCGTCAAGCACGCCAATCCCTGCGGCATCGCGCTGGACGACACGCTGGCCGCCGCCTGGGACCGCGCCCTGCTGTGCGACCCCGTCAGCGCCTTCGGCGGCATCGTCGCCGCCAACCGCCGGCTGGACGCGGCGGCGGCCGAAAAGATCGCCGCCATCTTCACCGAGGTGGTGATCGCGCCCGACGCCGATGACGCGGCCCGCGCCGTCTTCGCCAGGAAGAAGAATCTGCGCCTGCTGCTGACCGGCGGCCTGCCGGATGCCGCCTCGCCCGGCCTGACCTTCAAGTCGGTCGGCGGCGGCTTTCTGGCCCAATCCCGCGACGCCGGCCAGGTGACGGAGGCCATGCTGAAGGTGGTGACCCAACGCGCGCCGACGCCGCAGGAAATGGCCGACCTGATCTTCGCCTTCCGCGTCTGCAAACATGTAAAATCCAACGCCATCATCTACGCGAAGAACCTGGCCACCACCGGCATCGGCGCCGGCCAGATGAACCGCGCCGAGAGCAGCCGCATCGCCGCCTGGAAGTCCAAGGCCGCCGCCGACGCCGCCGGCCTGGCCGCGCCGCTGGCCGAGGGCAGCGTCGTCGCCTCCGACGCCTTCTTCCCGTTTGCGGATGGGCTGGAGATCGCCGCCTCCGCCGGCGCCACCGCGGTAATCCAGCCGGGCGGCAGCATCCGCGACGCCGAGGTGATCGCCGCCGCCGACCGCGCCGGGCTGGCCATGGTGTTCACGGGCATGCGCCACTTCCGGCACTGACGGGCCGCCAGCGGCCGGCGCGGCCATGTCGCCGCGCCGCGCCGCTCAGCCTGTCACGGCTTGGTCCGTTCCAGAACCTCGTCGCCGCCGCTGTTCATGGAAACGATCAGACCAATCTTGGATCCGAAGCGCTGAAGCGACTTGGCTCCCTTCATCGGCATCGGGATATTCCGGCGCTTGCAGTACATGATCAGGATCGCCGCCAGGTCCGCGCCAACGAACTCAAAGCTGCGGACACGAGTATCCTTTTCCTTCCCCTCGGGCCGGTCCAGTTCGACCGAAATGCGGAAACCTATGGCGTCGCCGGCAACCGTTTCCAACGGCGCCGCTTCGGTGACGGTGCCGCTCGGGAGCGGTTGCCCGCGCTGCTGACTGAACAGCGCCGCCGCCTCGACCACCTCGCCCGAGGTGAACAGGATATGGCGAATTTCTGTGGGCATGCGGAACGCCTTCGAGGTTTCCGATAGAACCACAGAATCAAGAATATTGAATGCAAAATCCAATTTTCTTCGCCGCCGAGAGCCAACCCGCCCGAAGGCGCCGGCATGGCCTTGGCGTGCGCGTCGCCATTCCGCGGCACTTCCCGCATGATGGCCCTTCCGAATCGAAGGCCATCCCATGTCGCAGGAAGCCGCGCTGCTGATCCTGGTGCTGGTGCTGCTGGCGGTGGTGCTGGCGGTGCTGCTGCTGCGCGCCCCCGCCAGCGGCGGCACCGAGAAACTGGCGCAGCAGGTCACCGCGCTGATGCTGGACCAGACCCGCGCGCTGGGCGAGGCGCTGTCCGGCCAGTCGGACCGCGTCTCCCGCAGCGCGCAGGACATCCAGGCGCGCCTGGCCGTCATCGACGCCGCCCGCGCCAATATGGAAGCGCTCGGCAGCCAGGTGCATTCGCTGGCCGCCATCCTCGGCAACAAGCAGGCCCGCGGCGCCTTCGGCGAGACCCAGTTGGAAGACCTGGTGCGCGACCGCCTGCCGGAAGCCGGCTTCGCCTTGCAACACGTGCTGTCCAACGGGAAGCGCGCGGATTGCCTGATTCGCCTGCCGCACCCGCCCGGCCCCATCGTGGTGGACAGCAAATTCCCGCTGGAAGCCTTTCGCAGCCTGCATGCCGCGCCGGATGACGCCGCCCGCACCGCCGCCGCCCGCCAATTCGCCACCGATGTGCAGAAGCATGTGCGGGACGTGGCCGAGCGCTACATCCTGCCCGGGGAGACCGCCGATGGCGCGCTGATCTTCGTGCCCTCCGAGGCGATCTTCGCCGAACTCCACGCCAGCCACCCGAACGTCGTGGCCGAGGCCGCACGCCGCGGCGTCTACATCGTCTCCCCCAGCACCCTCTGGGCCGTGCTCGGCACCATGCGGGCGCTGCTGAAGGATGTCCGCATCCGCGCCGAAGCCGGGCGGATCAAGGCAGAGACCAGCAAGCTGGTGGCGGAAGTGAAACGCCTGGACGACCGGGTGAAGAAGCTGCGCAGCCACTTCGCCAGCGCGCAGGAAGACCTGCGCGACATCGAGATCACGACGGAAAAAATCGTCAAGGCCGGCGCCCGCGTGGACAGCCTGGATGTCGAGGACGCGCCATGAGCCTGCTGCAACTGCAATCCGCCCTCGGCCTGCCGCTGCTCTGCGCGCTGGCCTGGGCGCTGGGCGGCTTCCGGCGCGGCGTGCGGGCGCGGGTCGTCGTGGCTGGCCTCGGCAGCATGGTGGCCGTCGCCGCGGCGTTGCTGCACATACCGCTGCTGCGCGCCGGCTTCGCCCGCATCGGGGATGCGGTAGATACGCTGGCCGCCGCCACCCGCCAGGGCACCACGCTCGTCTTCGGCTATCTCGGTGGCGGCCCGCTGCCCTTCGCCGAAACCACGCCTGGCGGCAGCTTCATCCTGTTCTTCCAGGCGCTGCCGCTGGTGCTGGTGGTCGGCGCGCTGTCGGCGCTGCTGTACCACTGGCGGGTGCTGCCGGTGGTGGTGGCGGTGCTGGCGCGCGGCCTGTCCCGCCTGTTCGGCCTCTCCGGCGCCTGCAACCTCTCGGTCGCCGCCAACGTCTTCGTCGGCATGGTGGAGGCACCGCTGCTGATCCGCCCCTGGCTGGCCGGCCTTTCTCGTGCGGAGCTGTTCGTCGTCATGGTCGCGGGCCTCGCCACCATCAGCGGCAACATGCTGGTGGTCTATGCGCAGATGATCTCCCGCGTGGTGCCGGACGCCGCCGGCCAGTTGCTGGTCGCCAGCTTCATCGCCGCCCCGGCCTCGGTGCTCGCCGCGCTGCTGATGATCCCGGAAACCCGCCCCGCCACGGCCGCTATCACCGAGGAGGCCGCGCCGCCGCTCTACGCCTCCGCCATGGATGCCATCGTCCAGGGCACCGCGGATGGCTTGCAACTGCTGCTGGGCATCATGGCCTCGCTGATCGTCTTCGTGGCGTTGGTCGCGCTCATCAACGCGATGCTGGAACCACTCACCGGCCTGACCTTGCAGACCCTGGCCGGCTGGGCCTTCTGGCCGCTGGCCTGGGCCATGGGCATCCCGGCCGCGGAATGCGCCACTGTCGCGCAATCGCTCGGCATCAAGGTCGTCATCAACGAGTTCGTCAGCTACCTGCAACTGGCCGCCAGCAACGGCGCCGACCTGTCGGAGCGCTCCCGCGTCATCCTGACCTATGCGCTCTGCGGCTTCACCAACCTTGGCTCGGTCGGCATCATGGTGACGGGCATGGCGGCCATGTGCCCGGACCGCCGGCGGGAGATCATCTCGCTCGGCCTGCCCAGCCTGGTCGCCGCCAGCATTGCCTGTTGCCTGGCCGGGGCAACCGTGGGGGTCTTGACCGCGCCGTAGCCGGGTTCATGCTGGCGGCGTCATGAAGCAGACCCGACGCTGCGATTCCGCCCTGCTGGCACTCGGCCGCGCCTTCGGCATCATCGCGCTCGGCGGCTTCTTCCTGCACTACGGCCTGGCGCAGCTGGAAGTTACCGGGGACTACCGCTGGCGCCAGGTGATCGGCGGCGGGCTGGTCATCGGCTGGGGCTGTGGAACCTGGCCAATTTCCTGTTCAGCAGCATCAGCCTGGACCCCGCCACCGGCCTGGTCGAACTCAGCCGCAGCCCCTTCCTGTGGGGCGAGGACGAATGGGCCGGCGACCGCAGCGAGATCGCCGCCGTCGCCGTGGTGCCGCGGCAGACCAGGCTGATGAAGCCGTTGCGGCTGGAACTGGAACTGACCGACGGGCGCTACATTCCCGTCGGCACCTTCAAGACGCATCTGGGGGTGGAGGACCAGGCCTTCGACCTCGCCAGCTTCCTTGGCACGTCGGTGCATTTCGCCGCACCGCGCCCGGCCAGCGAATAGTGCCGCCCGGGCCAGACAACATCGCAGCCGCACCGCCGGCCATGCGCTGCGACCCCTGGTTGCCCGTGCTGTGCCGCCTGGCGCTCTGCTTCGGGCTGGCGCCGGTCGTGATGCACCAAGCGACCGAATGGGCGCCCTGGCACCCCCAGACCAACTGGGGCGGGGTTCTGCTCGGCTGCGTCCTGCTGGCGATGGGGCTGTGGCACCTGGTCGCCTTCCTCGGCAGCCGCATCTGGGTGGACCAGGCCAGCGGCCGGCTCCATCTCTGCCGCCTCAGCCTGGGGCTGGAGCGGGATGGGGGCTCCTGGTCCTGGGCCCTGGCCGATATCGAGGCCGTGGTGCTGATGCCGCAGTGGCGTGCCCCGCTGGCCTCGCCGCCGATGATCGAGCTGCGCCTGGTCGGTGGCCAGCGCGTCCCGGTCGGCACCATCGCCACCAGCGTGCCGGGGCTGGAGGAACACGCGCAGAAGCTGGCGCTGCTGATCGGCTGCGGCGTCGAAACGCCGGACAAGGCGCCGGACTGAAACAGCCGTTGCGTGCCCTGGCAGCGCGTGGAACAGTTGCCTCATGCTCGCCGACCGGCTCCGCGCTGCCCGACTTGCCGCCGCGCGGGAAGCTGGGGCGGCCACCGTGGTGCCGGCCGGCAGCCCGGCCGCGCCCCTTGTCGCCGGCGCCACCTACCCGCCGGGCTTCGGCACCGCCACGCCGGCCTGTTTCCCCCGCCTGGCCGCCACCGTCCTCACCCTGGGTGGCAAGCCCGCCCGCAGCCGCCTGCGCGAACCCGAATCCAGGCTGGCGCAACGCGCCGCCGATCTGCCGGAGCCCGAAGCCGCATGAGCCACGTCGTCCATCGCAGCCTGCGCAGCACGCCGCCGCGCGCCGTCCGTGGCCAGGGCATCTACCTCTACGACGAAACCGGGCGCGAGATCATCGACGGCTCCGGCGGCGCCGCGGTGGCCTGCCTGGGCCATGGCCACCCCCGCGTCATCGAGGCGATCAAGGCCCAGGTGGACCAGCTCTGCTACGCTCACACTGGGTTCTTCAGCTGCGACAGCGCCGAGCAACTGGCCGACATGATGGTCGGCCACAGCCCCGGCGGCCTGACCCATGCGTATTTCTGCTCCTCCGGCTCCGAGGGCAACGAGGCCGCGCTGAAGATGGCCCGCCAGTATTTTTATGAGACCGGGCAGAAGCAACGCACCAAGTTCATTGCCCGGCGCCAGAGCTACCATGGCAACACGCTGGGCGCCCTGGCCGCCGGCGGCAACGCCATGCGCAAGGCGCCCTATGCGCCCATCCTGTCGGACGCCTTCAGCCACGTTTCTCCTTGTTACCCCTACCGGGACCGCCGCGACGACGAGACCGACGCGGACTACGTGGCCAGGCTGGCCGCCGAGCTGGAAGCGGAGTTCCAGCGCCTCGGTCCTGCCAACGTCATCGCCTTCATCGCGGAAACCGTGGTCGGCGCCACGCTGGGCTGCGTCACCGCCCTGCCCGGCTACTTCCGCGCGGTGCGCGAGATCTGCGACCGCCACGGCGCCCTGCTGATCCTGGACGAGGTGATGTCCGGCGTCGGCCGCTGCGGCACGCTGCACGCCTGGGAAGCCGAGGGCATCGCGCCCGATATCCAGATCGTCGCCAAGGGCCTTGGTGGCGGCTACCAGCCCATCGGCGGCATTCTTGTGAGTGGCCGCGTCATCGAGGGGCTGGCCGCCGGCTCCGGCGCCTTCATGCATGGCCACACCTACCAGGCGCACCCCGTCGCCTGCGCCGCCGCCGTGGCGGTGCAGCAGGTGATGCGCGAGGAAAACCTGCTGGCCAATGTCCAGGCCATGGGCGCCCGGCTGGAACAACGCCTGACCGAGCGCTTCGGCAACCAGGCGCATGTCGGCGATATCCGCGGCCGCGGCCTGTTCTGGGCGGTGGAGTTCGTCCAGGACCGCGGGACCAAGCAGGTCTTCGCCCCCGGGCTGAAGCTGAACGACCGGGTCAAGCAGGAAGCCTTCAAGCGCGGCCTGGCCTGCTACCCCATGGGCGGCACCATCGACGGCGTGCAGGGCGACCACGCCATCCTGGCGCCGCCCTACATCGTCACGCCCGAGCAGATCGGCACCATCGTGGACCGCTTCGGCGACGCCGTCGAAGCGGCGCTGGCCAGCATCTAGCACCCAGCTTGTCCCCGGCCGGCGACAATCGCCGCGGCAGGGCAGCCTCAACGGAGACGCCAAGCATGAAACGCCTTTTACTTGTTGCCATCGCGGCCTTTGCCCTGGCCGCCCCGGCCAGCGCCCAGCAGACCTTGGCCGCCGTCAAGGCGCGCGGCACGCTGATCTGCGGCGTCTCCCAAGGTTTCGCCGGCTTCTCCGCCCCGGATTCACGCGGCGAATACCGCGGGCTGGACGTGGACTACTGCCGCGCCGTCGCCGCTGCCGTGCTGGGCGATGCCAGCAAGGTCCGCTTCGTGCCCCTCACCGCCCAGGCCCGCTTCACCGCGCTGCAGGGCGGTGAGATCGACGTGCTGTTCCGCAACAGCACCCAGACCTATTCCCGCGCCACCGGCCTCGGCCTGGCCCAGGGCCCGGTCAACTTCTACGACGGCCAGGGCTTCGCCGTGCGGCGGGACGCCAATGTCCGCAACGTCGCGGGGCTGGATGGCGCCACCATCTGCGTGGCCCAGGGCACCACGCATGAACTCAACCTCGGCGACACTTTTCGCGGCCGGAACCTGAAGTTCAGCCCGGTCGTGTTCGAGCGCATCGACACGATGTACGAGGCCTTCTACGCCGGCCGCTGCGACGCCATGACGCAGGACGCCTCGGCGCTGGCCGGCGCGCTGGTCAGCGCCCGCGACCCCGCCGCCTTCATGGTGCTGCCGGAGACCATCTCGAAGGAGCCGCTCGGCCCCTTCACCCGCAATGGCGACGTGCAGTGGACCAACACCATCGCCTGGATTCACAACGCCCTGGTGGAGGCCGAGGAATACGGCGTCACGCAAGCCAATGCCCAGGCCCAGGCCGCCGGCCAAGGGGGCAGTGCCAACCCGACCATCCAGCGCCTGCTGGGTACCACCGGGGAGTTCGGCAAGACGCTCGGCCTGGACAATGCCTGGGCGCTGCACGCCATCCGCGCCGTGGGCAATTACGGCGAAATCTTCGAGCGCAATGTCGGCCAGGGCAGCCCGCTGAAGCTGGCCCGCGGCCTGAACGGGCTGTGGAACCACGGCGGCCTGATGTACGCCATCCCCTTCCGTTGAGGCGCGCCGGGCAACCTTCTGCCACGCTCAGGCGTTGAACCCCCGAAGCCGGCGCATTGCGTGCCGGCCTGCAAGGGAAAAGACGCCATGGACAAGGATCGTGTTGCCGGTACCGCCCACCAGGTGAAGGGTGCCGTGAAGGAAGTCGCCGGCAAAGTCATGGGCGATGCCAAGACCGAGGCCTCCGGCGCCGCCGAGAAGGCCGCCGGCAAGGTGCAGAACGCCGTCGGCGGCGCCAAGGATGCCGTCCGCGACGCCACCGACGCCAAGCGCTGACCGGCCGCAGCGGCCGACCATGAACCCCGGCGCCAGCGATGGCGCCGGGTTTTTCATGCCCTTGCCGCCAGCGATGGCGCCGGGTTTTTCATGCCCTTGCCGCCAGCGATGGCGCCAGGTTTTTCATGCCCCTGCCGCCAGCGATGGCGCCGGGTTTTTCATGCCCTTGCCGCCAGCGATGGCGCCGGGTTTTTCATGCCCT
>CAILMF010000069.1 GCA_903835235.1 uncultured Rhodospirillales bacterium | reverse complement strand
GCCAGATGTCGCTGATCTGCGGGGTGAGGACGGCGCGCAGGCCAAGCCCGGCCGCCTCGCTGCTGACAGCAAGGTTCGCCGCCGAACCCTCCGCCAGGTTCGACCAACTCAACAGGATGCCCATGGATTACCCCCAGAGGGCGAGCGTCGTCGCGTCGCCGCGGGCGGAGACGCCCTGGACGATCAGCGGCCGGCCCGTGGCCAGCGCCCGGTGTTGCGGCCAGCGCAGCGCGACGCAGGCGCCCAGCTGGCAGGTCGGCCAGCAATAGCCGGCAGCGCCGGCCCGCAGCCGGGCCAGGAATAGCCGCCGCGGCTTGCCAAAGATCGCCAGCAGCCGGTCGGCCAGCGACTGCGCATCCGCCTGTAGGTCAAAGCCGGCAATCAGCTCCGGCCCGTCCTCCGCCAGCGGGTACGCGGCGCTGATCGCGGTATTGGCCGAGACGGCGCTCCGCCAGGCCTGGCCCCAATAGGTCCGCTCGGTGGCAGTGACGGCGCCGGCCAGTTGGTCGCCCTCCTGGGTGCGGCCGAGCGCCTGGTAGCCAACCCGGGCCCGCCACCAGGGCGCCCGCAGCGGGCCGATCTCCTCGGGTGGCGCCGCCAACATCCAGGGCTCGATGGTCAGGCTGGGCGCCTGGTCCTCCGGGGCCGCCAGCTGGCCGCCCTGGTAAATCCCGGCGGTGCTGGTGCCCCACCAGCCAAAGATGCCGGCGGCCAGTGCCTCCATCGCCTCACCGACGGTGCCACCGCGCAGCCAGAAGCCGTATTCGCCGACCGGCCACGCGAAGGCGGTGCCAGAGGCGGCGGCAATGCCACCCGGGCCGCGCAGCAGCTTCTGGGCAATGCTGGCGGCCGAGCCGGTGTTGTAGCCGCCGGTGCTGGCGTCATTGTCGCCGCGGGCATCGGCGGTCAGCAGCGAAGGCGTGGCGCCAACCCGGACCAGCCCCGCGGAGAGGCAGGTCTTGTAGGTGCCCGACGCCACGGTGGCGCTGCTCAGCGCCGAGTAGCTGGCAACATCACCGCCTGCGGTCAGCGCCACGCCCTTGTCGCGGACGGCGATGACCTGCTGCAGCGGGCCGTCATGCAACTGGTAGAGCAGCAGCCCGGCATCGATCAGCACCGGCTCGACATTGCGCTTGAGGCCATAGAGCCGCGGCTTGAACTGCCCGGCCAGCGTGCTCGGCCCCTCCATCCCGCCGGTGCCGGCATAAAGGCCGCAAACCGGCACATTCAACTCCACCGCCGCCGGGCGTAGCGGCACCGCCAGCCGGGTGGTGCCGGAGGCAGCGCCCGCGGCGCGCAGATCGGCCACCTGGCTGAACTCGGTCAGCGGCGCGTGCAGCGGCCGGCGATGCGGGCCGCGCCGCAGCACCACCCGCCGCCCCGCCACCGACCAATCGCCCGCCAGCGCATCCAGCGCGCCATCGCCATTCACCAGCCGCAACTCCCCGGCGGTCAGTGCCAGCCGGCGGCTGGTGTCGGGATAGAGTGGCAGGTTACGTTCGATGGCCGGCGGCTCAGCGAGCCGGGCGGCATAGGGCGTGTTGGGCGCCAGGCTGTCGCCAGGCTCACCGATCCAGCCCCGATCCGAGACCCGGACGATGGGCAGCGTCGCGGTGAGGTCGGCGGGCCGGTCCGGCGCGCCCATCGGCGCCATGGCCAACGGCAGCAGGGCGATGGGGGCCGGCCCACTGCCGGCACTGGCCGCGGCGGCACCGATCTCGGCCAGCCAGACCGACGGCTCGTTTGTTTGCGCCTCGACCGGCGCGCTGCTGGCGGCACTCAGCCCGGCGACGCTGGGCCAGATCGCCGCCAGGGCGATGGCGGCAAGGGGAGCGCCAGCGAGCATCATGCCGCCAGCCGCAGCCGCGAGGTACGCAGCTCCTCCCGCAGCCCGGCCACCTCGTCGCGGAGCAGCTGCAACTCATCCTTCAGCGGGTTCACCGCCGCCGAAAGGCTGGACTCCAAATCCCCGCCAAAGGCCGGCAGGTTCAGCTGCGCGCCCAGGCTCTCGATCGACGAGCGGACAAAGCGTTCCAGATCCGCCGCGCCGCCGCCCGTCCCGTAATAGGCCTGGCCGGCCTGCAGCAAGGTGGCGGCCGACTTGGTCACCATCGACAGGTCGGCAGTACGGATATCGCCGCTCCGTGCCGCCTCCAGCGCCTGGCCAAAGGCACCCTGCGCCAGGTTGAGCCGCTCGGCTGGGCTGGCATTCTGGTAGGTCAGGTTGTCGAGAAAGCTGGTCAGGGTGTTTTGCTGGCTGGCGACCAGCTTGAGCCCCTCCAGGTCGCGCTGGTCGGCGAGCCCCTGCAATTGCCGGGCACGGGCGGCATTCACCGCCGCCTCGGACAAACCAAGCTCCGCCGCTTTGCTGGCCGCCGCGTCGAACTGGTCGTTCAGCTGCTGCACGGCGCGGGCGAATTTGTCGGCCGGTAGTTGGCTTGCGGTCAGGGTGTCATAGGTGTCCTTGACCCATTTCAGGTCGGCCAGGCCATTGCCGAAATCGCGCCAGTCGATGTGCTCGGCGGCGATATTCTGGTTGGCGCTGGGCCGGCCATTGTTGGTGGTGTCCAGCACCTGCTGGATCTGTTGCAGCGCGCCGCTGAGGCTGTCCCACCGCACGCCGCTCTGGATGGGGATGCGCACCGCCGCATTGGGAATTTGCCCGGCGCTCTGGACGGTGATCTCGTGCACGAGGTCGCGCGCCAAATCCTGCGCACCCTGGTCGCTGCGGCCGTATCGCGCGGCGGCGCCGTCATTGACCCGGTAATAGATGCCGTCGCGGTTGCCGACGCCGATGGCGACCTTCTGGTTGAAGGTGATGCCCAGCGTGCGTTCCAGCCGCGAGGCGACGTCGACCACGCCGCCGATCATCGAGGCAGCGGCGTCGCGGTTGCCCTGGCTGTATTTCTTGCCGGTCTGGCCGCCGATGACGGTGCTGTCGGTGGCGAAGTCGTAGGTGGCATTGCCCTCCATGTTGGAGGGCTTCTGCCCCGGCAGCAGCGCGCCGATAATCGCCAACACCGCGCCGGCAATCCAGCCGACCGGCCCGAGCGATGCGCTGATGATGCCGGCCGAGGCCAGTAGCGAGGAGACGCCCGCCGCGGCGGTGACGGCGCCACCGGCGACTTGAAAACCACCGCCAACGCCGCCCTTCTGAATGCCGGAATAGATGCCATAGGCACCGCCGATGACCCCGGCCGCACCACCGGCCACCTGGCCGAGCGTGCCGACACCGGCGCCCTGGGCGGCCACCGCGCTTTCGGTGGCCGGGCCGTACATGCCGTTGGGCATGGCGCCGAGGGCACTATTGGTGGCGCCGGTCAGGTCGCCATAGCTCCACAGCGGGGTGGCAGCGATGTTCTGGTAGGTGCTGGTGATGCTCTCACCGACGCCGCTGAACAATCCGCCCTCGCCAGTGAGGCCGAGGCTGCGGCCGATGCCGCCATAGAGGGAGCCGCCGGAAAGCTGGTTCACCACGCTGGCGCCGCTGCTGAGCATGCCGAACTGGCTCATGGCGCCACCGCCCTGCGCGGCCATCGCCACGCCACCGGCGCTGCGCAACACGCCGAGGCCGGAGACCGTGCCATCAACGCTGTAGGTCGCGCCGGCGGGGATGGACAGCACCGGCCCGGACGTGCCCTCCGGCAGCGCCTGGTAAGCCGCGGCCGGAATGCCATCAATCATGATGCTGCCGGTGCCACCGCCCGCGGCGCCGCCACCACTGCCGCCAAACACGCTGCCCACAACGCCGCCGAGATCACCCAGCGTCGTGCGGTTGCTGCCGAACACCGCGTTCAGCACCGGGTTCACCAGCGCCACCTTGGCGGAATACTGCACCACCTCGGCCATCACCGCCTTGGCGATATTGCCGAACCGGATGGTGCTCAGCTGGCCATTGCTCAGCGCCGTGGTGATGGCCTGGCCGATCCGGTCAAACGCCTGCACGCCGACATTGGACAACTCCGTCCAGGCATCCTGCTGCCGCTTGAGCGCCTGGGTCTCGTCGGCAATCTGCCCCGCCAGGGCCAGCCGGCGCGCCTGGGCGGCACCGTCCGTGACACCCTCCTGGGTCAGCTTTTGCCGCTCGCGCAGCACCGCCAGCTCCCGCTCGCGCTGCGCCACGGTGGCGCCAACCAGCTGCGCCTCGGTCCGTAGCGTCTCCAACTGCTGCTGCTGCCCGAGTTCCGCGGCATTGGACCGGGCCAGCGCCTGCGCCTCGGCCAGGGCGACGTAGCGCGTGGTGAGCGTCTCGACGACGCGGGTGTAGCCTTCGTCGCTCTCCGCCCGGGTCTTGAGTGCCTCCGTCTCGGCGCGCAGCCGGGCCTCGACCTCGCGCACGGCTGCCGCGCCCTGCAACTGCGCCGCAGCCAGATCCTGGGCGCCATTTACCTGCCGGTTCAGCGCCTCCAGGCTGTCCATCAGCTGGCGGTCCAGCCGGCGCTGCACCAGCCGCCGCGCCTCGGTCTTTTCCGCCAGGGTCGCCTGGCCCAGCCCAGCCTGGCGGGCGGCATTGTCCAGTGCCTGGTCCGAGGCAGCCAGGTCCCGCGCCGCACCGGCGGCAACATTGGCCAGCCGGGCCTGGTCCTGCAGCCCGCGCAGCATCTGCGTCGTCGCCGCGGTCAGCCCCTCCTGCTGCGCCGCCAGGGATTGCAAGGACGAGCGGATCGCCGCTGCCTGCTCCGGATTGGCGCCGGGCAGCCCGCCGCGCAGGTCGCCGCGCAGCTCCTGGATGCGCTGGCGCTGCTGGTAGCTGCCGCCGACATCATTGGCGGCCTGATCCGCCAGCGCGCGCAACTGCTCCGGGCTGGCCTGGCCGGCCATGGCGAGCCGGCGATTATTTGCCCGGCGCTGCGCCTCATCCAGCCGCTCCAGCTGCGGGATCAGCGTGTCCAGCCCGCCGATCATCGCATTGATGCTGGCGGCATAGCTGCCATTGAGGTCAACGGCGCCCTGCAACGCCTGGCGCAGCTGCAGCACTGCTTCCTCGGTGACCTTGTTCTCCGCGCGAAAGCGGGCGATGGCGGCCGTGGCCTGCTGGTAGTCAGGCTGGGTGCTCGGCACCAACCCGCCGCCACCGATGATGGCGGTCGGGTCCAGCGCCGCGGCGCCATCCGGCACCGCCTGCAGCATGGGCCGGTTCAGGGTGCGGGTGATCTCGCGGCCGAGGCGGTAGGTGTTGGTGGCGTTGTTCTGCGTGGTGGTGCTGAACTGCGCCCGCTCATAGCCGAGCTTGGCCTCGCTCAGCCCCTGATAGTACCGGGTCAGCTGGATCAGCGTCTCGCCCTCACCGCGCAGCCCCTCGCGGTAGCGCTGCCCGGCCTCGGCGGCGTTGCGATACTGGTCGCCCTGGGCACGCAGTGCGGTCTGGTAGTCCTGCGCCCGCTTGCTGACCGCCTCGTATTCCGCCTGCTGCCGGTCCAGCTCGTCGGAGAGCTTCTCGGCGGCGGTTTTGCCGACAGCCATGTTGGCGGCCATGGCCAGGATGGCGAGGCCGGCGCCGGCCACCGCGCCGAAATTGCCGAAGACGCCGAGCAGCTGCGAGCCCTGCTGGCCAAGCGCCACCAGGGCGTTCTGGCCGGAGCCGACCTGGACGACGAAGTCCTGCACCTGGAAGCCGGCCTGGCCGATGACCTGGCCCAGCTTGGAGGAGCCAGTGGCGACCTTGGTGGTGGCATCGTCGAGGTCGAGGTAGCGGCGGCGGGCCAGGTCGAGCAGCTGGCCAGCGCGCTCCTGCGAGGCGAGGCCGGCCTCCAGCGCGCGGTTGATGCCGGCCTGGGCGGCGGCAAAGCGCTGCTGTGCCCCCACAACCGGGTCCAGGCTGCGCTCCAGCTTGGCGAAGCTTTGCGCGCCGGACGTGGCGCCGCGCTCGAAAGCGGCAAAGGCCTGTTCGCCGGTGGCGCCGACGGATTGCAGCACGGCCTTGACCCGGTCGGCATCCTCGACCGCCAGGCGGATGGAGATTTCACGGGCCATCTCATGCTCCTGCCAGGGCAGCGCTCAGGGCGGTCTCCGCCCGGGCCTCGGCGCCAGCGATATCCAGCAGCTTTTGCAGCTTCACGGTGGGGACCAGCCGGGCGATAGCGACCGGCTTGGCGTCGCGGCGCAGGTACAGCAGTGCGACCAGGCCGCCGGCCTTGGCTGGCACCAGGACGATGCGGGGGCCGCGGTGGGCGCCGCTATGGCGAGACCGCCCGCCACCACCGCGACGACTGGCCGACACCACCTCGGCGTCCAGGCGGTCGGCGAAGGGTTCGAGATCGGCGTAGCGGCGGCGCTGTCCGCCGGGCACCGCGCCGCCCTTGCGGCTGCTGGGCACGGTGCCGAGACCAAGCCGCCGGCCTGCCTCGGTCGGGATCACCAGGAAGCGAGAGCGCCTGGCGGTGATGGCCGGGCCGAGGTCGAAGGCGTCATGCAGCACGGTGCTCTTGGAGTAGACCAGGGCGGCCGGGTGGAAGGTGCGCTTGCGGCTGCGCGGATAGACCTCGCGGCGCCAGGCTTTCTCCAGGCCCGTGCCGAGGCCGGCGGCGCGGACCTGGCCGCGGAGTTCGTCGAGCAGGCTGGTGGAAGCGGTCTCGATGGCGGCGCGGAGCGCGGTGCTGATGGCCGCGGCCTGGTCGTCCAGCAGCGGCCGCAGGTTGTCGCTGATGGTGGCGACGAGGCGCATGGATCGTACTCCCGCGCAGCCAAGATTGCTTGCAGCAATAGCTGGAGTAGCATCCGAGCCACCGCGATCTGGCGGACGCATCAGGCTTCGACAGCATGGCTTCGAAAAAGACGGTCAACGCAGAAAATCTGACGACCCTAGGGGCGCCACGTCTGGCTGCCATTCTGCTCGATCTCGCGGCCGAGCAGGCTGCGGTCAAACGTCGACTCCGTCTGGAACTGGCGGGCCAGGAAGGAGGCGAGCAGATCGCGGCGGAGATCACCAAGCGGATCACCAGCCTGCGTAATGCGAAGTCCTACGTGCATTGGCAGCGTCGCCGGGAGTTCGTGCGTGACCTTGATATGACGCGCAGCATGATAGTCGAGAAGGTGGCAGCAGCCCGACCGGATCTCGCCCTCGACCTGATGTGGCGCTTCATGGAGTTGGCCAAGGCCGTGTTCGCCCGCGTCGATGATAGCCGGGGCACGATCAGCGCGGTGTTTCGCGCCGCCTGTGATGACCTCGGGGCCTTGGCCGTCAAGGCGAAGCCTTCGCCGGATGGGCTGGCAGAGCGGGTCTTTCAGGCTGTGACGCAAAACGACTACGGCGAGTATGATCAGGTCATCGCTGCCATATTCCCAGCGCTGGGCAAGGCAGGATCAACAGCGCTGAGACGTAAGCTGCAACCGCTGCTGGCGCAGCGTTCGGCAGCGAGCGGCCCCATGGGCGGCGACGTCGGTATCTGCCGGGCGCTTGCTGATCTGGCTGATGCTGAAGGCGACGTCGACGCCTACATCGCCGCGCTGCCGCAGGATTTGGCCAAGCTGTCGTTCTATGCCGCCCAGATTGGCCAGCGTCTTGTTGCCGCGGGCCGCGCTGCTGAAGCCATTCGATATCTTGAAGCAGCCAGACCCCAGCCTCGGGCTGCAGGACGGATGGCTGACGCAGAGCTGTATCTCCTCGATGTGGATACGCCGGATGAGCAATGGCAAGCTGCCTACATCGATGCGGTAGCCGCAACAGGACAGCCTGAGGAAGCCCAGCGACTGCGCTGGAGCGGCTTCGAGGAGCGGCTGTCGGTCGCGTTTCTGCGCACTTACCTGAGGGCTCTGCCGGACTTTGACGATGTGATCGCATCCGATCGTGCGATGGAACTGGCGCTGAAGTACCCGAGCTTTCCGATGGCACTGACATTCTTCCATGACTGGCCAGAACCACGCTACGCCGCGCGTCTCGTGATCGAGAGGCACGGCGAGATAGACGGCAATATGTACTACCTGCTGACGCCCGTTGCCCAATGGCTGGAAAACACCCAACCGCTGGCTGCGACGCTGCTGCGCCGAGCGTTGATCAACGACACACTCGAGGGCGGCAAATCGCCGCGCTACAAGCATGCCGCAAAGCACCTCGCGGAATGCGCTTCCTTGGCGCCCCTGATTGAGCATTTTGGCCAGTTTGAGAGCCATGCTGCCTACGAAAAGCGGCTCCGCGAGGGTCACTCAAGGAAGACCTCCTTCTGGCTTGGGGCAGGGTCGCGATGAGCCGTCTGCTTACCGTGAGGCTCGGTTTTTTTGTTCTGCCTCGTCCCACCGCGCCGACGCACCGGTGAGCACCCCGAACCCGTCCACCACCCAAGCCGCCTGATCCGCCACGCCTCCAGCATCAGGCCAGTGGCTGTAGCCGCCCATGCCACTCCGGCACGCCGTCCACAGACGCACAAAGCCCCGGCTGGCCTGATCCACGACCCAGGCTGGGTTCTCCCCCCAGGCCTCGTCACCCACCAACCAGGCGCCCCCGTCCTCCGGTGTCAGTCCGCCGGCGTAGGCGTCTGGCTCTCGGGCAAGGGCGAGGGCGCCGCGGAGTTTTTTTCCTGGGCCGGGCTCACATGCGCCGCGTGCCACACCGCCCAGCCCACCTCCTCCACCTCGGTCGGCGGGATGGCGTCCAGCAACTCGTCCGGCACCAGCCCGCGCACGCGCCGGAAGGTCGGCAGCCCATCGCCGCGCCAGTCACGCAGGCCATAGCGGGCAGCGACCAGCGGCGTCAGGTAGACACTGCGGTAATTCCGCGCCACCAACTCGGCATAGGCCGGCACCTGCATCGCCGCGGCGTCGATCACCGACACCTGCGCCGCCAGGGCTCGCGTCTCCGGCGTATCCACCGCCTCGGTGATGCTCTCGGCCTCGTCCAGCACCGCCAGCAGCTCGGCCAAGTTGTCCGGCGCCAACTCCTGCAGCGCGGCCCGGCGCGTCGCCAGCAGCTGCTCCCGGAATGCCGGCTGGCCAGCCTCACGGACCAGTTCCGCCTTCATCGCCGCCCGCTCGCGGAAGGTCAGCGGGGCGATGGTGTAGACGCGGCCGGAGCCTTCCGGCGCGACCTCGATGGGGTCACGCCGGCTAATGATGACGGACATGCTTTGCTCCTTCAGAATTGGGCGAGGAAGAGGTCGCTATCGGCGCCATCCAGCTGGAAGCCGATATCCATCTGGCCGAGGCCATCGCGCGCGCCAGGCCGCAGGCCCGTGGCCTTGGCCGCCGGCGCCATGACGATGAAGCGGTTGCCGGCTGTGCTGCCCACCACGGCCATCAGCGGCATCGGTGTGCCGAGCCGGAAGGCGTTGAAGATCGCCACCGAGGTGGTCGTGCTCATCAGCGGGTCGATGCTGCCGCGGCTGTCCCGCTCCGCGGGGATGGCGGGATCGTAGCCCTCGGCCGCCTCCGGATTGTCGGGCAGGATGACGCTGACGCCGGCATCGATCATTAGCCGGCGCGCCCGGGCCAGGCCGCCATTCAGCTGGCAGCGACCACCAACAAAGCGCGGTGGCGTCTGGCGGATGGCGGTGTTCCAACCGGTCGGGATGGCGATGGCGGTCTTGTCCAGGAACTGCGCCCGCAGATCGAACACCAGAAAGCCGATGCCGCCGGTGGAAAGCTCCAGGCTCCAGTTGCCCACGGCGCCGGTGAACCGCCAGCGCAGGCCATCGGCAAAGAAGTAGATGGTCGCCGTCTTGTAGACCGCCTCGTCGGAGGTCGGGCCGTACAGCACGTTGATCGGCACCTGCGCCAGGGTGGAGACGCTGCCGGCGGTGGCCATGGTCTCGCCCAGCGTGGCGACGCGGCCGGCGGTGTAGTCGGTGATGCCGGTGGTGAGCGTGCGGTCGCCAGTGAGTAACAGCGGCATGCCGCGATACAACTGCGCCGTCGCGGCGAAGGGTGTCGCCAGCGTCAGCGTATTGGTGGTGCCTGCCGCCGCCGCGGTGGGCGCACCTACCGAGGTGGCAGTGATGGTCTCCTGGTAGGTGCAGCAGCGCAGCAGCTTGCCCCATTCCGGCGCGGTGCCGGCGGTGCCGGAGCCTCGCAGCGGCACCCGCAGCCGGATGCGTGGGCGCAAACCACCAACGATGGCCGGCGCCTTGTCCAGCGTGCCGGTCAGCTCCGGGTTCTCCACCGTGACCGGGTCGAACTCCACCTCGCAATCGGCGGCGATCCAGTCGGTGGTGGCGGGCGTGCCGGCGATGGCATCGGTGCCGGGGGTGGTCTCGACCTTGGCCGCGACCGCGGCAAAGCGCATGCGGACGACGTCAATGCTCATGGCACTGGTCCTTCAGGAAGGGGAGTTGTCAGCTTGCCCAAGGGCCGCTGCTGGGGCCGATGGCGAGCATGCTGAAGCGGGCGAGGAACTCGCCGGCCGGGCGGGCGGAATCCTCGGCGTCGTAGAGACTGAACTCGGCGGATTGTTCGGCGACATCGCCAAGGCCGGCGGTGCTGGGCGTCCAGCCGGCCAGCGCCTCAACCACCCGCGCATGCAGCAGCGACAGCGCCTGCTCGGCGGCCAGGTCAGTGGCGGCGCTGGCGAAGCCCGTCACCGAGAAGCCGATGCGGTAATGGGTGCGCCCGGGCTCCTCGGTGTCGTCTGCCTGCCAGTCCTCACCACGAACAATCAGCCGCGGCAGGGTCTCGGCATCAACATCGACTGGCGCCCGGCGGGCGCGTTCCACCACCACATCCGGCAGCGTGGTGGTGAGCCGGTCGGCGATGGCCGCCAGGGCGGCCTCGCGCAGCGGGGTGGCGCCGGTCATGACGTGCGCGCCAGGCCGAGGCGCCAGGTCAGGCCGAGCGCATCGGGCTCCGCCATCTCGACGCGGTAGCTGGTACCAGCCCAGCGCAGCAGGTCGCCGCGCCGAGGCTGTTGCGGCAGATCGGCACCGTGCAGCGTGGCCTGGACCGCGATGGCCCGGCCGCCGGCGCTGCCGAGGCCGGGCACCAGGTCAGCCGGCGCCGACAGCAGCGCGCGAACGGGCTGCCAGGCACCGCCCGCGGCCGCCTGCCATTCGGCGTCGCTGCCCATGTTGGGATCGGCCAACAGCGTGGCCATCGCAGCCTCAAAGGCGGTCATCGCCGCGGCGCCACGGCAGCGGCAATCTGCGGCGCCACCTTCTCGATGCTGCGGCCAATGACATAGCCGCCCAGCCCCAGCTGGACGATATCCCAGAGCTTGAGCACCTCGGCCTCCGAGATGCCCGGCGCCGACCAGCCCAGCCAGCGGGCCACGATCAACGCGCCAAAAGTCAGCATCAGCACCGGCCGCCAGCAGGCCGCCAGCCAGTGCTCGGATTGCGCCTCGGCCTTGATGATATCGCCCGCCGCGGCGTTCAACGCGCCCTGCTGGCTGAGCAGCGCCATGACCATGTCCTGCTGTGCCTTGGCCGCCTCGGCAGGGTCGGGAAACCAGCGCCGGAACAGGTCGCCGAGAACCGGCAGGAGCGCCGGCAGCAGAGCTGCGATCATGGATAGCTCCGCCGATCGAGTTCGAAATGCGGGCCGTCCGGGAAGGACGACCAGTCGCCACCCCACGCCAGGGCGACGCCCTCCTCCTCCGCCGCAGCTTTCATCGCCGCGGCAAGCTGCCGGGCCAGCGGCCAGTCCCAGCGCACCTCGCCGCTCTCTGGCACGCCGTCGCCGTCATCCAGCCAATAGGCGAGGTCAACGGCGTAGCCGGTCAGGTGTCGGCTGTTCATGGTGTGCGAGGCGCCGGCCTTTACCAGCGCGGCCTGGCGTTCTTTGGTCCGCAGCCCCTCCACGACGATGAAGGGCACGGCCAGGCGGGCACGTTCGACCACCCGCACCAGGTCGGGATGCACCCCGGCCAGGCGCTGCTGGTCGCGGGTGCTGAGGGGCGAGCGCATGGTCACGCCCCCGAGGCCGGCACGCGCTCGGTCCAGACCCGGACCGTGGTGTCGGCCGCCAGCGCCGCCAGGGTGGCGATGCCGACATGGTAGTTGCCGGTGGCGGTGGTGGTGATGCGCCGGTTGGTATTGTCCCAATAGACGCGCGCGCCGGCGGTGATCGCCAGGGATGGCTCCTTGGTGACGTCAAACACCCCCTCGGTCTGGATCTCGACCGTGGTGCTGATCGCGGCGTCATAAGCGGCGATGCCGAACAGCGCGCCGACCAGCACGCCCTGGCCTGAGGTCACGGCGTAGGGCGCCGACACGGTGAGGCTGTCACCGGGCTGGATGAAGTTTTTCATGGAAGCAGGTCTCCAGAAACAGCAAAGGCGCCGGATGAGGCGCCCTTGCTGTCGTCATGCTGTGGGTGGGTGGGATCAGATGCCGGCGTTGAACCAGGCGCCGCGCCAGTCGATGGCGCCGACGCCGAAGTCAAAGATGACGCTGACCTCGACGCCATCGACGCCAGAGACCGGGCCGGTGGTGACCTGCGGCCCCTCGGCCCCGTTCAGGTAGCCATAGACGTAGACCGGCGCCGCCAGCGGGTCGGAGAACAGGTACCAGCGGTTCGACGGGATCAGCGGCTCGACCAGAGGCTGCACGAAGCCGGCATAGATATTGGCATTGCTGGTCTGGGTAGCGGCGACGTTCACCGTCAGCTGCCGTGCCGCCATTTCCTGGTTCGGCCCCACCACCAGGCGCATGGAGGAGCCGATCGAGATCGGCAGGCCGTCCAGGGTCTTCTGCTTCATGATGGCGGCGCGGCCGAGCGCCAGGTTGGTCAGGTCCAGCACCGTACCGGCCGAGGCCATGTTGGCGCGGGCGGCAGCAGTGGCAAAGACCGCGGTGCTGCCGGTGGTCAGCGTCGGGCCGGCGCCACTGGCACTGTTCAGCAGGCCATAGGCAGTGGCGTTCTCGAAGTCGGCGACGCGGCGGCCGATCATCGCGGCGAAGTCGGTGAATGCGCCGAGATCATCATTCACCAGCATCTGCCGGGTGACGCGGATGCGCCGGGCGAAGGTGCTGAGGTTCACCAGCTCCTGGCTTTCCGACATGGTGCCGGCCTGGATTTCGCCGTTCTCGTTCAGCGCCACCAGGTTGGGGAAGTCGCCGATGCGGAGGTGCCGGTGCGGCTTGAAGTCGCGGAAGTCGCGGCGGAGGAAGATGGTGCGGTAGGTCGGCTGCGCCGGCTGGTAGGCCGCCAGCAGCATCTTGTTGGCCGCGGCCGAGAGCAGCAGCGGAAAGTCGCTGGTAGTGTGGAAGGCGCGTTCGGCCAGCTTGGCGGTCTCGCGCGGCACGTTGCGTTCGCCGCGGGCGCGCATGAGTTCGGCGACCATCTCGGAAGGGCGCCAGCCGAGAAACTCGCTATGGCGCCCGCCATCCTGGGCCTGGTAGCCGGGCATGGTGCGGACGGCGAGCGCCTCGGCCATTGCCTCGCGGATGGCATCGGGGCTGGCGGTATCGGCCGTGGTGCTGGCCGGCGCGGCAGGGATGGCCGGCGGCTTGGCACCCTGCACCACGGCGTCCCAGAGGGCACCTCGCAGCGCCTCCGGTGCCCAGCCCTCAGCGATGGCGCGCTGGTGCAGCGCGTCGCCGATGCCGGGCGCCACCAGGCCGCGGCTGGCGGCCAGCACCGGGCCGAGGCCAGCGATGCGGTCGCGCTCGGCGCGGATGGCGTCTGCTGCCGGGTCGGGGCTGGGCGTCGCCACAGGGGCGACGGGCGGGGTCTGCGGCATGGCGCGTTCAGCCTCGGTGGTGGTGGCGGGCGCCGGCGGCGCCTCGGTGGCCGCGGGTGCAGCCGGCGTGGTCTCGGGCATGGGTGGTTCCTGGCTCAGGGCGGGTTCAACGGCGGGGAGCGGACTGCCCTGGGCGTCCTCCCCCCGGATGGGTCCCCATGGCGATTGCCCGGCAATCGCCATGGGAGCCCGGATGGCGGCGGCGGGATCGACCGGGATCGGCACTACCGAGATTTCGTAGGGCTCCCAATCCACCGCCCGATGCACGGTCTGGCCGCTCGCGGGGTCGGTGAGTTGCTCGTAGCGATGCACGCGATAGCCGACGCTGATGCTCTGCAGCGTGCCATCGGCGATGCGCTGCCAGACCGGCTCCACATCCTGGGCGCGGCTGAACTTCAGCGTGGCGTAGCCGCGACCGGCCTCGATCCGGGCAGCGATGACGCGGCCCAGCACGTCGTGGCTGCCGCCACGGCGATGGCTGTCCAGCACCGGCGCGCGGCCACCGCGCAGCCCGTCCATCCGGACAGCGGCGGGGTTCATGTCGAGTTCTTCCAGGATTGGCCCGAGCGGCGGGACGAAGTTGCGGGCGCGGGCGCCGGTGGACCAGATCACCTCGACGGTGCGCGCAGCGGCATCGACGGTGGCCGGGGCGGCGAGCGCACGCGCGGCGATGACCGGCGCGGGATCAGCCGCGCCAGCTTCGGCAGCATCAGTCATGTGGGATCAGCCCTGTTGGGGTGGCGATGCGGCGGGCGCGGCGGCGCCGGTGGCGGCGATTTCGATGGCGGCGAGTTGCGCCGCATCCTGGGCCGAGCCGGACTTGGCCACCCGGCGCGGGTCGCTATCCAGCGCCAGGCCGGCATCATCCAGCTTGGCATTGGCCTCGCGGATCATCTCGACCACCGCGGTAAAGTCGTAGCCAAAGGCGCCCACCGCCTCGGGCTGCGGCACAAAGCCAGCGCGGACCTGGGCGATCAACGCCGTGGTGTCCTTGAGCGGGTCGATCATCTCATGCGCTGGCGGCACATGGCTGACGCCGTCGGGCATCTCAGCGCCCCAGAGACCGAGCAGTGCGCCCTGGGCGTGAAAGCGATCGGCGATGGGCCGGACCAGCATCGGGATCAGCATGCCGTACTGCACCTGCTCGCAGAGCCGGCGGAACTCGATTTTCCCCGCGCGTAGGGATGAGTAGTTGGCCTGGGTTAGATCGCCGGAGACCTGGTCATAGGTCAGCCCGGCGCCGACCGCCGCCGCCTCCAGCGCGCGGCGGGCAAAGGCGGCATGGCTGCCACCGCCGGAGGGGTTCACCACCTCCACGCTGCCAGCGCCGCGGCGGTACAGGATCATGCCCGGCTCGAAGGCTTCCACCGCCCGGCCCTGGGCGTCGCGCAGCAGGTTGGCGGCGGTGCCAGTCAGCGCCTCATCGCCCTCCTCGGTGACAACGGCGGCCAGGCAGGCCTCGATCTTGGCCTTCATCAACAGGGCGGCCTCGTAATCACCGAGATCGCGCAGCCGGGTCAGCACTGGCGCCAGCCAGGAGACATCGCGCAACTGCCCGGGGCGGCGCTTGCGGTAGAGGTGCAGCACGTCCCGCGCCGGGATCGCCTCGCTGGCCCAGGGGCCGGGCAGACCGGGCCACCAGGCGCCGGGGTGGCGGCGGAACAGCCAATAGGCGGCGGGCGCCCCCGCCTCGTCCAGCGCGATGCCGTTCAGCGTGGCCAGCCCCTCGACCACGCCGATGCGGCTGGTATCCAGGTGGTCGCTTTCCAGCACCTGGAGGCGCAGGCCGACCGGGTTTGCGGGCGTCACCTCGGTGGGCAGCAGCCGGATGAAGCACTCACCGCTCTCCACCACGGCGCGCATGGCCAGGGCCTGCAAGCCGTAGAGGTCAAGCCGGCCCTCGGCGTCGCAGGTGGTGCTGTCGGACCAGCGGCGCCAGGCCGCGGTGTGGGCAGCGTCCGGCCAGCGGGTGGTGATGCCAGCGCCGACGGCGTTGCCGGTCCAGAGATCGACGATACGGCTGGCATAGGGGTCATTGCGCACGGCATCGCGGGCGCGACGCGCCACCGTCGCGGCAGCGCCGGCCACCTCGGCATTGGCGCTGCCACTGGAAGGCGCCCAGGTAGAGGCGCGCAGGTCGGACGCTGCGGCATAGCCACGCAGGGCATGCCAAGCTGCGCGGATGCGGTCGAGCATGCCGTTGGGTTCCTCCGGGAGGCATCTGACCCTGGAAAGCAGGGTGTTTTTCGCCTAAGTAAGACTTCTTGATAGGTTGGGTATTACCGGAGCGGGCCATGGCAACGACGGTCACGACCAAGGGTCAGGTCACCATCCCCAAGGAGGTCCGCGACCTGCTGGGCATCACCCCCGGCAGCAGCGTCACCTTCGAGGTGGCCGATGATGGCCGGGTGCTGCTGAGCAAGGTCGGTAGCCGGGCGCGCACCGCCAGGCCACCCAGCCGCTTTGCCAAGCTGCGCGGCACTGCCACCGCTGGTCTCAGCACCGACGAGATCATGGCGCTGACCCGTGGTGACGACTGACGTGACACTGGTCGACACGAACATCCTGCTCGACCTTGTCACCAACGATGCGGATTGGGCGGACTGGTCGCAGCGCCAGTTGGAGGCAGCGGCCGTCCGCGGCCCGGTGCTGATCAACGACGTCGTCTACGCCGAATTCTCGGTCGGCTTTCTGCGGCTTGAGGAGGTCGAGGCATTGCTGTCCGCCGCGCAGATCGAGATGACAGCCATGCCGAGGGAGGCGCTGTTCCTCGCTGGGAAGGTGTTTCAGCGCTACCGGGCTGGTGGCGGCACCCGCTCAGGGGTGCTCCCTGACTTCTTCATCGGCGCGCATGCCGCGGTGGCGAAGCTGCCGCTGCTAACGCGCGATGTGCGCCGCTATCGAACCTACTTCCCGACCGTGCAACTCATCGCCCCGATGGATTGAGCGCCGCACGGCCATCAACGGCTGCTGCCGAGAGCGTCCAGCAGCGCACTGGCGGCGTCGGCAATGGGACCGCTGGCCGTGGAGCGATCGGCAGCGAGCCAGGCCAGCGCCAGCCCGGCCGCGTCACCCGCCGCGAGGCTGGCGTCCCAGCCGATGCCGCGCAGCCGGAGAAAGGCGCGGAAGGCTTCGTCGGGCAGGCCCAGCGCCGCTGCCAGCGCCGCGGGTTGCCAGATGCGGGCGTCACTCATTCGGGCCTCGTGAAACTGGCGAAGGTTGTGCTGGGCCGGCGCGCGATGCTGTTCTCCGCGGCATAGCCGGCGGCCAGCGCGGTGCTGATCTCGACCAGGCTGCGGTATTCGACCGTGCGGCCGTCGAAGCTCACGCGCGTGGTGCCACCAGCAAAAGCCTCCGCCAGGGCGCGCCAGCGGTTGCCGGCGGGCTGGCCAAGCGCCCAGGCCAGGACGGCGGGGTTCATCAGGACATCGCCTCCTGGCAGATCATGTCGGCGCCCACATCGGCCGGCGTGCCGGCCTGGGTGCTGATCGCCACGGTGAGCACATCAGGCAGATTGCCGCGGATCGTCGTGAACAGCGGAAAGAGCTGGGACAGGTCGAGGTCCTGCAATCCCGAGCCGCCAGCCGGAAGGGTGAACTTCATGACCACTTCGCCGCCGCTCAACGAGGTTCCGCTCACGTCGCGCTCCGCCAGAGAATTGGCCGAGCCAAGCGTATTCAGCGCCGCCCAGGATGCACCCGTGATGATAATGGGCGAGCCAGGCGTGCTGACGATGATCTCGCATTGTGCCAAGGCAGAGGATGAGATCAGCAGCCGCCGCGGCAGCAACTGGCCGCGATTGATCAGCCCGATCTGGTACAGCGCGCCTTGCCCGGGCGCCACGGTGAGCGCCGGGTTGCTGGTTATCACATCCTGGAAGGTCAGGACGGTGGCCGTGTTGCTGATGATGCGCGCCGTCGCGCCGGCGCCGTTCACGCCCTCGACCACATAGGTCGTCGTGGCATCCGGGTTCGTCGTCCACGCCACGCCGACTGTGAGCGCCGTGGCGGTGTTGCTGGCGATGGTGCGGACCTGGCCTGCGCCGGTGCCGCCGGTGGTGCGCACCTGAAGGCCGGCCCACTGGTTGACGCCCCAGGCCTTGCCGGCATCGGTGAGCGTCGTGCCGGCACCGGCAGAGGCGGTGCCGCTGGAGTAAGCCGCAATGAAGAGCATGCGACCGGTCCACTGGTTCACCGTCCAGGCTGCGCCGGCCGCGGTGAGCGTCGTCGTGGTGCCGGCGGTCGCCGCGCCGCCCGAACTGGCCTGGTTGAACTCGATCGTGCCCATGGCGCGCGGCCGGATGGAGAGCACGGGAAAGCGGGTCGTGGCGGCTGCGACCGTGCGCCGCGGCGTCTGCAGCGCCATCCCGTAGCCGTAGGTGAAGCCGCGCTGATCGTCGACGCCGCCCTCGATGCAGACCGAGACGCCGTAATGCGTCATGTCGTTGCTGCTCGCCTGCGCCGTG
The DNA here is from genome assembly GCA_903835235.1 of uncultured Rhodospirillales bacterium. Classification (GTDB taxonomy): domain Bacteria; phylum Pseudomonadota; class Alphaproteobacteria; order Acetobacterales; family Acetobacteraceae; genus CAIMOR01. The sequence goes on along the minus strand of CAILMF010000069.1, from coordinate 1,035 downwards.
AGGTTCCGCTGCTCGTAGCGTACCGGCAGATTGCCAGTCCGCGCCCAGGGGCGCGCCTGGCCGGCGCGGTTGCCGAAGCCGATCTGGTGCAGCACCTGCGGAACGCCGTCGATGAAGACGCCCCAGCGCACCATGCCGGCGCCGTACCAGGCGTATTCGATGAACAGCATCTGGATGCGCGACCAGTCGATGGTCGGCCGCGGGCTGGCGTCGCCATTCCAGTTCGTCAGGTCGATGCGCGTATCCACCGGCAGACCACCGGCATCCGAGCGAACCACGACCGCCATTCCGTAGGGGTTCGCTACCGTGGGGTTCCCCTGCTCGAAGAAGCAGCCATTGCCGTCATCGAGGAAGCCGACGCGCTGAACCTGGCCGGACAACGCCAGTCCGAAATTCACGGCGGTCGCCATGAACATGGTCTTGCCCGGCTGGTAGCGGTGATAGGGCCGCGACTGGCGGATGGTGGCGTCGCCGGCCGCGGTCGTCACGCGCATGCGGACACCACCATCGCCCGGGAGGTGGGTGATGGTCGCCGAACCCAGCGCCAAGGCTTCCCAGCGCAGCGGCTGCGGGCCGTACTCAAAATCGGCATCGTAGACGTTCTGCTGCCGGGTAGTCTTGAGCCGCCCCAGCACATCCGCCGCGCCAAAGGCCGGTGTCACGCCGACGACCGGCACGTAGGGATCGGCATCCGAACCCACGCCCGACGCGCGCAGGCGCAGTCCGGCCAGGATGCCGCCGAGAAGGTTCGCCATCAGGATCTCCGGTCAGCACAGGAGGGACAGGGTGGGCTCAGGGCGGGGCGATGTTGGCCAGGCCGCGCAGCACCGCCAGCACCTGGGCACCGCCGGCACCCAGCGCCAGCAACAGCGCGCCCATGCCCCAGATCGCGGTCTCGATGCGCCGCACCTGCTGGCGCAAGCTGCCAAGCTCGCTCTGCACCGCGCCATAGCGCTCGGCGCAGCGTTCGACATGCAGCGCCAGGTCCTCGCGCTCCCGCGCGTGCAAATCGCCGTTGCTCATGGCGTTCTCCTG
>CAILMF010000068.1 GCA_903835235.1 uncultured Rhodospirillales bacterium | reverse complement strand
TCGTGTTCAGCGCTGCGGTATTGGGCGACGAGGATATCGTCATCGGCTTCGTCAGCGGCCAGGACCATCTGGAGATCCTGGCCAGCGGGTTCGGTGGCGGGCTGCTGGCGGGGATGAACCTGGGCGGGGCGGGGCGGTTCGCCGCCAATACCACCGGCGCGGCGACCAGTGCCTCTGGCCAGTTCGTCTATGAAACCGATGTTGGCAAGCTGTGGTGGGATGCCGACGGCAGCGGTGCGGCGGCGCATCTGCTGGTGGCGACGCTTTCGGGGGTGCCGGCCTTGGCCGCGACGGATTTCATTTTGGTGTAGCCGGACAAAAGCGCTGCGGGCGCCCCCAGAACTCTCTACTCACAGTGTAATGTGGGAGAAAGTCGAACGACGGGTTCTCCACCGGCGGAATAGCTGGTTGTTCCACAGAATATTGGACCCTGGTTACTACTGCTGCTCCAGCGGGGATCACCACAAATAGTCGCCCCGCCGTGGGCACCGCGCTGAACCCGCGTTACCTGAACAGCTCGATGCTCGACACCATGTTCGCCTTCCACTTCGCCCATGTTCGCGCCCACAACCAGTTCCAGCTGTTCAGCTATGCGCCGCGGGAGGAGGACGAGATGATCAAGGTGCTGCGGGAGCAGTACGATTGGGAACTCTCGCCCGAGACGACCTCAACCTGAAGGATTGGCGACGGCACGGCCGCCTTCAGCCGCTCATCGGCGTCGGAGGTCACCCGCTTGACGCCACGCAGGCCGCAGTGGCTCGGCGTTCATGCAGCGGCAAGCGTGGGCGCAGCGCCGGCGACGCAGGTGCGCACCATGTGGCGGCGTTCTGTCGCCGTCGCGAAGGGGGTGGCGCGGTGCAGCACGGCGCGGTTGTCCCACATCACCAGGTCATGCGGCCGCCAGCGATGCGCGTAGGTGAAGGCGGGCTGCGTCGCCAGCGCCATCAGCCGCTCGATCAGCGGGCGGGCCTCTGCCTCGTCCATGCCCTCAATGCCGCGCGCATGGGCGCCGAGATAGAGCGCCGGGCCATGCGGATTCTCCTCCAGCACCAGGGCCTGGCGTACCGGCGGATGCTGGTGGCGTTCGGCCTCGCTCATCAGCGCGGCATCGACCCGGGTGCGCGACCAGCCGAAGTCATGGATGCCGACGCGGCCCCGCAGGGCCGTCTGCTCGGCCGGGTCGAGGGCGGCGAAGGCGGCGCGCATGGAGGCGAATTCGGTGTCCCCGCCGGCCGCGGGAATCTCCCGCGCCGACAGCAGCGAGGCCCGGGCCGGCACCGGCTTGAACGACGAATCATGGTGCCAGAGGCGGTTGGCCTTGTTGTTCAGCAGCTGCTTGTCGCTGGGCGCCGCGATCTCGCCAGCCGGCCCGATGTTCGAGAGGATGACCACCGCGCTGCCCGCCCCGGGCGCGCCCGGCCGGGTGCGTTCCAACGGCCCGAAGCCCTCGCTGAAGGCGATCTGCGCCGCGTCATCGATCCGCTGGTCCGGGAAGACCAGCACCGAGTAGCGGTCGAACGCAGCGCGCAGCGCGGCCATCGTCGCCGCGTCCACGCCGCGGGCGATGTCGAGGCCGGTGATGCGGGCGCCGAGGATGGGGGTGAGCGGTGTCGTCTCGACCATGGGGTGTTTCCTCCGTGCCGCAGCTTGGCGCTTCGGCACATCCGGGCACCAGACGGCATTTTCGTGAAACACCCTGCCGGCAATCGGCAGAATAGCCGAAGCCGTCAGGCGGCCGGCCCGGCCTTGGCGAGCAGGTGCGCGACGAAGACGGCGATCTTGGCGGGAAGCCGCTCGGCGCGGGCATGCACGGCGTGGATCTCGGCCTGGTAGCGTTCCGGCCAGGCGGGCAGCCCCGGCAGCAGCGCTTGCAGGGTGCCGGCGGCGACATCCTCGCCCACCATCCATTCAGGCAGCAGCACCAGGCCCATGCCGTCCAGCGCGGCCTGGCGCAGTGCCTCCCCGCTGTTGGAGCGGAACGGGCCTGAGACCGTGATCTCCTGCCGCCCGCCCGCCGCCGTGGTAAAGACCCAGACCGGCGCTTCCTGCTCCTCCCGATAGGTCAGGCAGGGATGCTGGAGGACCGCATCGGGCGTGGCCGGGGCACCGTGCCGCGCGATATAGCCGGGGCTGGCACAGAGAATGCGCCGGCCCGATGCCAGCGGATGCCCGATGAAGGACTTGCCCACCGGCAGGCCGAGGCGGATGACCAGGTCCACGCCATGCGCCGGCACCAGGCCGGTCTGTTCGGTCAGGGCCAGGTCGACCTCCACCCGCGGATGCGCCGCACGGAAGGTGGCGAGATGCGGCACCACATGCCGCAGGGCGTAGGACCGCCGCGCGACGAGGCGCAGCGTGCCGGTGGCTTCCTCGTGCATCTCCCGCGCCTCCACCATGGCGGCGTCCAAGCCATCCAGCAGCGGCGCGATGCGGCCAGCCAGGCGCCGCCCGGCCTCGGTGGGTGCGACATGGCGGGTGGTGCGGTCGAACAGCCGCACGGCCAGCTCATCTTCCAGCTCGCGCAGCGCCCGCGACGCTGCCGTGGCCGAGAGGCCGAGCGAGCGCCCCGCCGCCGCGATGCCGCCCCGGTCAAGCGTGCGCAGGAACAGTCGGAATGCGGTCAGCCGGTCCATGCGGCCACGCTAGAGCCATATCCGTTCTGATGGAATCATCAGAACGGATTTCTTGCTCTGCAACCTATTGAAGCTACAGCACGAAATCCGCTCACGCTGATTCAGCGTGAGCGGATAGTGCTGTAGTGCGGCCCTGTGCGTGCAGGAAGCGTGGACGCTGCCGGCTAGCCCGGGATCGGCGAGG
>CAILMF010000067.1 GCA_903835235.1 uncultured Rhodospirillales bacterium | reverse complement strand
GGTGATGCCGGGCGACAACGTGACGATGGACGTCGAGCTGATCGCGCCGATCGCCATGGATGAGGGCCTGCGCTTCGCCATCCGCGAAGGCGGCCGCACCGTCGGCGCCGGCGTCGTCGCCAGCATCTCGAAGTAAACGGCAGGCACGGGAATCAGGTCCGCTATCATGGACAGTCAGAATATCCGCATCCGCCTCAAGGCGTTCGATCACCGCGTGCTGGATGGCAGCACGCGGGAGATCGTGAACACCGCGAAGCGTACCGGTGCGCGTGTACGCGGCCCGGTTCCGCTGCCGACCGAGATCGAACGTTTCACCGTGAACCGCTCGCCGCACGTGGACAAGAAGAGCCGCGAGCAGTTTGAGATTCGCACGCATCGCCGACTGCTCGACATCGTCGACCCCACCCCGCAAACCGTGGACGCGCTGATGAAGCTCGACCTCGCTGCGGGCGTGGACGTCGAGATCAAGATCTAAGGCCGAGGGGGAATACCTGCCATGGCCGCGAAGAATGGCCGCACCGGCCTGATCGCGAAGAAGCTGGGCATGACCCGGCTGTTCAACGATGATGGCAGCACCGTGCCCGTCACGGTGTTGCACCTTGATGATGTTCGCGTCATCGCCCAGCGCGATGTCGAGACGGATGGCTACTGCGCCGTCCAGCTCGGCATCGGCAAGGCGAAGCCGAAGAACGTGACCAAGGCGAACCGCGGGCATTTCGCCAAGGCGGGTGTCGAGGCTCCGATGAAGGTTGTGGAGTTCCGCGTTGCCGCGGACGCCACCATCGCCCCGGGCGCGCACCTGACCGCGGCGCATTTCGCCAAGGGCCAGAAGGTGGATGTCACCGGCACTTCGCAGGGCAAGGGTTTTGCCGGTGCGATGAAGCGCTGGAACTTCGCCGGCCTTGAAGCCTCGCACGGCGTGTCGATCAGCCACCGTTCGCATGGTTCTACCGGTAACCGTCAGGATCCCGGCAAGACCTTCAAGAACAAGAAGATGGCGGGCCACCTTGGTGTGGAACGCATTACCACGCAGAACCTGGAGGTCGCCGGTTATGACCTCGAGAAGGGTCTGCTGCTCATTAAGGGCGCAGTGCCCGGCAGCAAGGGCGCGTATGTGCTGGTGCGGGACGCTGTGAAGCGCGCGCGCCATGCCGATGCGCCGTTCCCCGCCGGCCTGGCCTGAGGAATAGGACGATGCAGGTTCCGGTCATCACACTGGATAACGGCTCGGCCGGCGATATCGAACTGCCGGAGGCGCTGTTCGGCGCCGAGCCGCGCGCCGATATCATGGCGCGGGTTGTTCACTGGCAGCTGGCGAAGCGCCGCGCTGGCACGCACAAGGCCAAGGGCATGGGCGAGGTCAGCGGCACGACCAAGAAGCCCTATCGCCAGAAGGGCACGGGTAACGCCCGTCAGGGCTCGCTGCGCGCGCCGCAGTACCGCAAGGGTGGCGTGGTGCACGGCCCGGTCGTGCGCGACCACGGCTACAGCCTGAACAAGAAGGTCCGTCGCCTGGGCCTGATCAGCGCGCTGAGCCAGAAGGTGCGCGACGGCAAGCTGGTGGTGCTTGAAGCCGCGGTGCCTGGTGCGGAGACCAAGACCTCCGCGATGGCCCGCCAGCTCAAGCAGCTCGGCTGGAAGTCGGCGCTGGTGGTGGATGCGGTGGTCGACGAGGGCTTCGGCCGCTCGATCTCCAACCTGCCGCACGTGCAGGCGCTGCCGACCATCGGCGCCAACGTCTACGACATCCTGAACCACGACATGCTGGTGCTGACCCGCGCCGGCGTCGAAGCCCTGAAGGAGCGCCTGCAGTGAGCGCGACGGCCGCCAAGCCGCTCCTCAGCAAGGAGCGGATGTACCTGACCATTCTGTCGCCGCTGGTGACGGAAAAAGCCACCCTGCTGAACGAAAGCGGGCAAGTGGTCTTCAAGGTCGCAATGACGGCCACCAAGCCGGAGATCAAGGCTTCGATCGAAGCCCTGTTCAACGTGAAGGTGGAAGCCGTGAACACGCTGGTGGTGAAGGGCAAGACGAAGCGCTTCAAGAACCGGCCTGGTCAGCGGTCTGATTGGAAGAAGGCGATGGTGCGCCTGGCCGAAGGCCAGAGCATCGACCTGACGACGGGGCTTGCCTGAGCCATGGCACTCAAGAGTTTCAATCCGGTTTCTCCGAGCCTGCGCAACACCATCCTGGTGAAGCGTGACGACCTGTGGAAGGGCAAGCCCCTCAAGGCGCTGACCGAGGGCAAGAGCCACTCGGGCGGCCGCAACAACCACGGGCGCACCACGGTCCGGTTCCGCGGCGGTGGACACAAGCAGTCCTACCGTTACGTCGACTTCAAGCGGAACACCAAGCTGGGTGTGGCCGCGACCGTCGAGCGGCTGGAGTACGACCCCAACCGCACCGCCTGGATCGCGCTTATCAAGTACGCGGACGGCGAGCTGAGCTACATCATCGCGCCGCAGCGCCTGAAGGCGGGCGACCAGGTGATCTCGGCCGAGAAGGCCGACATCAAGCCCGGCAACTGCATGCCGCTGGCGGCGATTCCGGTCGGCACCATCGTGCACAACGTCGAGCTGAAGCCCGGCGCCGGTGCGAAGGTTGCGCGTTCGGCCGGCACCTATGTGCAGCTGGTCGGCAAGGATAGCGGCTACGCCCAGGTCAAGCTGGCCTCTGGCGAAGTGCGCACCGTGCGCGCCGAGTGCATGGCCACCATCGGTGCCGTGTCCAACCCGGACAACAGCAACCAGGAGATGGGCAAGGCTGGCCGCTCTCGCTGGATGGGTCGTCGCCCGCATGTCCGCGGTGTCGTCATGAACCCGGTCGATCACCCGCACGGCGGCGGCGAAGGCCGTACCTCGGGCGGCCGTCATCCCGTGACTCCCTGGGGCAAGCCGACCAAGGGCGCCAAGACGCGTAACAACAAGCGGACGGACCGGCTTATCGTTCGTCGCCGCACCGCGAAGAAGGGCTGATCGCGATGCCGCGCAGCGTATGGAAGGGGCCGTTCGTCGACGGCTACCTGCTCAACAAGGCGGAAGTCAGCCGGGCTTCGGGCCGCAACGAGATCATCAAGATCTGGTCGCGCCGCAGCACGATCCTGCCGCAGTTCGTCGGCCTGGTCTTCGGGGTCTACAACGGGAAGAAGTTCATCCCGGTGCAGGTCTCCGAGAACATGGTCGGCCACAAGTTCGGCGAATTCTCGCCGACGCGCACCTTCGGCGGACATTCGTCCGACAAGAAGGCGAAGCGGGGCTGATGTAGATGAGCAAGCCGAAGCACCCCCGCTCCCTCGCGGAGACCGAAGCGCAGGCGGTGACGTGGAATATCCGCGTCAGCCCGCGCAAGCTGAACCTGGTGGCTGGCCTGATCCGTGGCCGTCGCGCTGCCGAAGCGGTTGCGACCCTGACCTTCTCCAAGCGCCGCATCGCGGTGACCGTGAAGAAGACGCTGGAAAGCGCCATCGCCAACGCCGAGAACAACCACCAGCTGGACGTCGACCGCCTGGTCGTCTCCAAGGCCGAAGTTGGCCGCGCGATGGTGATGAAGCGTTTCTCCGCCCGTGGCCGCGGCCGTGCGGCGCGCGTGGAGAAGTGGTTCAGCAACCTGAAGATTGTCGTCGCCGAACAGGCACAGCAGCAGGACGCGGCGTAACATGGGTCACAAAGTCAATCCGATTGGCCTGCGCCTGGGTATCAACCGTACCTGGGACAGCCGCTGGTTCGCCGGCCGCGACTACGCCAAGCTGCTGCATGAAGACCTGGCGCTGCGCGAGAAGCTGCGCGACCGCCTGAAGGGCGCGGGCGTGTCCCGCGTGGTGATCGAGCGCCCGGCGAAGAAGCCGCGCATCACCATCCATGCCGCGCGCCCCGGTGTCGTCATCGGCAAGAAGGGTGCGGACATCGAGGTCCTGCGCAAGGACATGATGCGGATGGCCGGCGCCGAAGTGACGCTGAACATCGTCGAAATCCGCAAGCCGGAAATCGACGCGACCCTGGTGGCCGAGAACATCGCGCAACAGCTGGAACGCCGCGTGGCCTTCCGTCGGGCGATGAAGCGTGCGGTGCAGTCCGCCATGCGCCTCGGCGCCGGCGGCATCCGCATCAACTGCTCCGGCCGTTTGGGCGGGGCGGAGATTGCGCGCATGGAGTGGTACCGCGAAGGTCGCGTGCCGCTGCACACCCTGCGTGCCGACATTGATTATGGCGTGGCGACGGCGAAGACCACCTACGGCACCTGCGGTGTCAAGGTGTGGGTCTTCAAGGGCGAGATCATGGCTCATGATCCGCTTGCGCAGGACAAGCGCGCCGCCGACCAGGCGCCGCAGCGCTGAAGGTGACGAGACATGCTGCAACCTAAGCGCACCAAGTTCCGCAAGGCCCACAAGGGCCGCATCAAGGGCGTGGCCAAGGGTGGCTTCACCCTGGCGTTCGGCGGCTTTGGCCTGAAGGCGTTGGAACCCGAGCGGGTCACCGCGCGGCAGATCGAAGCGGCTCGCCGCGCGATCACCCGTGCGATGAAGCGTCAGGGCCGCGTCTGGATCCGTATCTTCCCGGACGTGCCGGTTTCGACCAAGCCGGCCGAAGTCCGCATGGGTTCCGGCAAGGGCGCCCCCGAATATTGGGTGGCGCGCGTGAAGCCGGGCCGCATCATGTTTGAGCTGGACGGTGTCGCCCTGGACGTCGCAAAGGAAGCGCTGTCCCTGGGTGCCGCCAAGCTGCCGATCAAGACCAAGATCGTGCAGCGCCTGGGCGCGGAGGCCTGAGGCCATGACCAAGATCGTTGATATCCGCGCGAAGACCGCGGACGAACTGCAGGCTCAGCTGCTGGACCTCCGGAAGGAGCAGTTCAACCTGCGCTTCCAGCGGGCCACTGGCCAGCTGGAGGCGACGGGCCGCATTCGTGTGGTTCGCCGTGACATCGCCAAGATCAAGACCATCCAGGCGGAGCGCAAGCGCACCGCCCCCACCTCCAACTGAGAGGAGACCAGCGGCAATGCCGAAGCGCGTCCTCACGGGCCGGGTGACCAGCGACAAGATGGACAAGACGGTTACCGTCCTTGTCGAACGTCGCGTCATGCATCCGCTCTACAAGAAGTTCATCCGGCGTTCGAAGAAGTACGCCGCGCATGACGAAGCCAACATGTGCAAGGAAGGCGACCTCGTTCAGATCGAGGAATGCCCGCCGATCTCCAAGCGCAAGACCTGGCAGGTCATCAATCGCAACGGCACGCCCCTGGCAGAAATGCCCGTCGCGTCCGCTGCCGCGTAAGGGGCAGGCGAGATGATTCATCCCGAATCCAACCTGGAGGTCGCCGACAACAGCGGCGCCCGCCGGGTCCAGTGCATCAAGGTGCTCGGTGGCTCGAAGCGGAAGACCGCTTCGGTCGGCGACGTCATCGTGGTCGCCATCCAGGAAGCGATTCCCCGGGCGAAGGTGAAGAAGGGCGAGGTGCATCGCGCCGTCATCGTCCGCACCAGCTACCCGGTGCGCCGCAACGACGGCACGGCGATCCGCTTCGACAGCAACGCCGCGGTTCTCATCAACAAGCAGATGGAGCCGATCGGCACGCGTATCTTTGGGCCGGTGGTGCGTGAGCTGCGTGCGCGCAAGTTCATGAAGATCATCAGCCTGGCGCCGGAGGTCCTGTAACCATGGCCGCCAAGATCCGTAAGGGCGACACGGTTGCCGTGTTGACCGGGCGCGACAAGGGCAAGCGCGGCGAAGTGCTGTCCGTGAACCCCGAGGAAGGCCGCGCCCTGGTGCGCGGCGTCCAGATGGTGAAGCGCCACCAGAAGCCGACCGGCATGAACCAGCCGGGCGGCATCATCGAGAAAGAGGCTCCGATCCAGCTGTCCAACCTGGCGCTGATCGACCCCAAGTCCGGCAAGCCGACGCGCGTCGGCTTCTCCGTCCTCGCGGACGGCAAGAAGGTGCGCGTGGCCCGTCCGTCTGGCGAGGTGCTTGACGCATGAGCGACAGCAAGAAGGGTGGGGCCAAGGCCGCACCGAAGAAAAAGGCCGGCGAGGAGCAGGGCAAGGGCACGGCGATCTCCGCCGCCGCCGGCGCTGCCGTCGCGTCGCCGAAGGAACTGCCGCGCATGCAGCGGCGGTACCAGGATGAGATCCGCAAGGCGCTGACCGCCGAGCTGGGCTACGAGAACCCGATGCAGGTTCCCAAGCTCACCAAGATCGTCATCAACATGGGCGTTGGTGAAGCGGCGGCTGATGGCAAGAAGCTGGACGCCGCGGTGGCCGACCTGACCGCGATCTCCGGCCAGAAGCCGGTCAAGACCGTGGCCAAGAAGGCGATCGCCGGCTTCAAGATCCGCAAGGGTCAGCTGATCGGCTGCAAGGTGACGCTGCGCAAGGCGCGGATGTACGAGTTCCTGGACCGCCTGGTGACCATCGCCATGCCCCGGGTCCGTGACTTCCGCGGTTTGCCGGGGACGAAGGGCTTCGACGGCCGTGGCAACTATGCCATGGGCATGAAGGAGCAGATCGTGTTCCCGGAAATCAACTACGACAAGGTGGACGCGGTGCGCGGCATGGACATCCAGTTCGTGACCACGGCGAAGACCGACAAGGAAGCGAAGGCGCTGCTCAAGGCGTTCGACCTTCCGTTCACCAACTGATCTTGGAAAACCGCCGGGTGATCCCGGCAGGTTCCGGAGGATATAGACCGTATGGCCAAGACTTCTTCCATCATGAAGAACAAGCGCCGTGAGAAGCTGTCCAAGCTCCATGCGCCCAAGCGCGCGGCGCTGAAGGCAGTGGTGATGGACCGTGAACTGCCCGTTGAGGAGCGCTTCGAAGCGAGCCTCAAGCTGGCGCAGCTTCCGCGCAACGGGGCGGTCAACCGCGTCCGGCTGCGTTGCGAAGTCACGGGTCGTCCGCGTGGCAATTATCAGAAGTTCAAGCTCTGCCGTAACCAGCTGCGGGAGCTGGCCAATTCTGGCCAGATCCCCGGTGTGGTCAAGGCGAGCTGGTAGGAGGGCCGCATGTCGTTGTCCGACCCGCTCGGGGACATGCTCACCCGCATCCGCAACGCGCAGAAGTCGCGCCAGTCGCGCTGCGTCGCGCCGGCCAGCCGGCTGCGTACGGATGTACTCGAGGTGCTGAAGCGTGAAGGCTTCATCCGCGCCTGGAAGGTGGCTGAACTCCGCCCTGGCATCAGCCAGATCGAGATCGAGCTGAAGTATTCGGAAGGCGAGCCCGCCATCAAGGAGATCGCCCGTATCTCCAAGCCGGGCCGGCGCGTCTATTCGAAGATCAAGGAACTGCCGAAGTTCTACAACGGACTTGGCATCCAGATCCTGTCGACGCCGCGTGGCGTCATGAGCGACAATGAGGCCCGCGCTGCCAATGTTGGCGGCGAAGTCCTCTGCCGCGTGTTCTAAGGGGAGGATGACATGTCACGCGTTGGCAAATATCCGGTCCCTGTCCCGGCGGGCGTCCAGGTGGCGCTCCAGGGTCGCACCGTGGTGGCGAAGGGCAAGCTCGGAGAGCTGAAGCTCGACCTCACCGACCAGGTCGATGTGGAGATCGACGGCAACCTCGTGGCGGTGAAGCCGCGCGGGGATGACCGGCGCGCCCGCACCATGTGGGGCACCACCCGCAGCCTGATCAACGGCATGTGCATCGGGGTTTCCAGCGGCTTCACCAAGTCGATGGAAATCAACGGCACCGGCTACAAGGCGGCGGTCGCGGGCAAGGACCTGGTCCTGAACCTCGGCTACAGCCACGAGATCCGCTACACGATCCCGGCCGGCATCACCATCGTCTGCGAGAAGCCGACGGCGATCAAGGTCAGCGGCGCCGACAAGCGCCAGGTTGGCCAGGTTGCCGCCGAGATCCGTGGCTATCGCGGCCCCGAGCCCTACAAGGGCAAGGGCGTGAAGTACGACAACGAGCAGATCCTCCGGAAGGAGGGTAAGAAGAAGTAATGGCTGCCAACAAGCTCGACCTCCAGGTGCGCCGGCGTGCGCGCCTGCGCTACCAGCTGAAGCAGAAGTCCGGTGGCCGTCCGCGGCTCTCGGTGTTCCGCTCCGGCAAGCACATCTACGCCCAGGTCATCGACGACAAGCAGGGCCGCACGCTGGCCGCTGCCTCCTCGATCGAGAAGGACCTGCGCGAGAGCCTGAAGACCGGCGCCGACAAGGACGCCGCGACGGCGATTGGCAAGCTGGTGGCGGAACGCGCCCTGGCCGCCGGCGTCACCGCGGTGGTCTTCGACCGCGGGCCCTACATTTACCACGGCCGCGTCAAGGCGCTGGCCGAAGCCGCCCGCGAGGGCGGGCTGTCGTTCTGAGGGGATAGGGCATCATGGCACGTGAACCGAGGAGCGGTGGTGGTCCCGAGGGCGGCGGCGAGGGCGGTGATCGCCGTCGTGGCCGTGGCCGGGATCGCAATGAGAATCGCCAGGAGCGTACGGACGGCGACGAGCTGAAGGACAAGCTCGTCACCATCAACCGTGTCGCCAAGGTGGTTAAGGGTGGTCGTCGCTTCAGCTTTGCCGCGCTGGTCGTGGTGGGCGACGAGAAGGGCCGCGTTGGTTGGGGCGCCGGCAAGGCGCGCGAGGTTCCGGAAGCGATCCGCAAGGCCACCGAGCAGGCCAAGCGGACCATGATCCGGGTGCCGATGCGCGAAGGCCGTACGCTGCACCACGACGTGGTCGGTGAATTCGGCGCGGGTCGCGTCATCCTGCGGGCGGCGCCGGCTGGTACCGGCATCATCGCCGGTGGCCCGATGCGCGCCGTGTTCGAGACCCTGGGCATGGGCGACGTGGTCGCGAAGTGCCTGGGTTCGGCGAACCCGCACAACATGGTGAAGGCGACCTTCGCCGCGCTTCAGCGCTGCACCAGCCCCCGGGCTGTGGCGGCCCGCCGCGGCAAGAAGGTCTCCGACCTGCTTGGCCCGCGCAAGGACGCGACGCCGGCCGAGGGCCAGGAGGCTGCGAATGTCTGACGAGAAGAAGACCGTCACGGTCACCCAGCTGAAATCCGTTCTGGGCCGCAAGCCGGGCCAGAAGGAAACGCTGATCGGCCTGGGTCTGAACAAGATCCGTCGCACCCGCACGCTGGAGGATACCCCCTCCGTGCGCGGCATGATCGCCAAGGTCGCTCACCTGGTGAAGGTGGAGGGCTAAATGGTCAAGCTGAACGAACTGCGCGACAACGACGGCGCCCGCTACAAGTCCAAGCGGCTTGGGCGCGGCATCGGCTCGGGCAAGGGCAAGACCTCGGGCAAGGGCGTCAAGGGCCAGAAGGCGCGCGAAGGCGTTGCCATCAACGGCTTCGAAGGCGGCCAGCTGCCGATCTATCGGCGCTTCCCGAAGCGGGGCTTCGTCAACATCTTCCGCAAGGAATATGCGCCCCTCAACATTGGCACGCTGAATGCGGCGATCGAAGCCGGCACCGTGCCGGCCGGTCCGCTGGATGAAGCGGCGCTGCTGGCCTCGGGCATCGTCCGCACCGGCGCCAAGCTGGCCGGCATCAGCCTGCTGGCGCGGGGCGAGATCACCCGTCCCATCACCATCACGGTCTCGCGCGCCTCGGCCGCGGCGGTCGCGGCGGTGGAAGCGGCGGGCGGCACCGTCACGGTGCTGGTCGCCAAGGTCGAGGCGGAAGCTTCGGCCTGACGCTTGCTGCCCACCCCGGCTTGCTAGTCGGGGGTCGGGCCGCTACCTAGTCTGGATCGCGTGGCTATGGCGCCACCGCCGGGAACCTGGTTCCCGGTTGCGGGCGCCATAGTCGTGAAAAGGGCCCGAACATATGGCTTCCGCCGCCGAGCAGCTGGCGTCCAACATGAACCTTGGCGTGCTTTCCAAGGCCACCGAGCTGAAGAAGCGGCTCTGGTTCACCCTGGGCGCGTTGATCGTGTTCCGGCTGGGCACCTATATCCCGGTCCCCGGGGTCGACGCCTCCGTGATGGGTGAGATCCTGCGCCAGCATGGCGGCGGGATCCTCGGCATGTTCGACATGTTCACCGGCGGTGCGCTCGGGCGCATGACCGTGTTCGCGCTCAACATCATGCCCTACATCAGCGCCAGCATCATCATCCAGCTGATGACGGCCGCGGTGCCGCAGCTGGAGGCGCTGAAGAAGGAAGGCGAGTCGGGCCGCAAGAAGCTCAATCAGTACACCCGCTACCTCACGGTGGTGATCGCGCTGTTCCAGGCCTGGGGCATTTCGGTGGGGCTGGAGAGCATGCGCGGCAGCTTCGGCCCGGCGGTCTCCGACCCCGGCCTGTTCTTCCGCGTCTCCTGCGTCATCACCCTGACCGGCGGCACCCTGTTCCTGATGTGGCTGGGCGAGCAGGTCACCGCGCGGGGCATCGGCAACGGCACCTCGCTGATCATCTTCACCGGCATCGTCGCCAACCTGCCCTCGGCGCTGGCCACCCTGCTGGAACTCGGCCGCACCGGCGCGCTGTCGACCTTCTTCATCATCGCCTTCATCTTCATCGCCCTGGCGGTGATCGCGCTGGTGGTCTTCATCGAGCGTGCCCAGCGCCGCATCCCCGTGCAGTACCCCAAGCGCCAGGTCGGCAACCGCATGTTCGGCGGCGAAGCCACCCACCTGCCGCTGAAGCTGAACACCGCCGGCGTAATCCCGCCGATCTTCGCCTCCTCGCTGCTGCTGCTGCCGGCGACCATCGCGGGCTTCTCGGCCGATGCCGCCGACGACAGCTGGCTCACGCACATCACCAATGCCCTGGCGCATGGCCAGCCGCTGTACATGGCGCTGTACATGGCGCTGATCATCTTCTTCGCCTTCTTCTACACGGCCGTGGTGTTCAACCCGACCGAGACGGCCGACAACCTGAAGAAGTATGGCGGCTTCATCCCGGGCATCCGGCCTGGCCAGAGCACGTCGGACTATTTCGACCGGGTGTTGACCAGGCTGACCGCGGTGGGGGCGATCTACCTCTGCGTGGTCTGCATGCTGCCGGAGATCCTGATCTCGAACTACGGCGTGCCCTTCTACTTCGGCGGCACCAGCCTGCTGATCATCGTCTCCGTCACCATGGACACGGTGGCCCAGGTGCAGTCACACTTGTTCGCCCATCAGTATGAGGGGCTGATCAAGAAGGCACGCCTGGGCGGCCGCGGGTCGCCACGGCCGCGCTGAACGGGGAAAGAGGGGCATCAAGACCATGAACCTGATCCTGCTCGGCCCGCCCGGGGCCGGCAAAGGTACCCAGGCCAAGCGGCTTGAGGAGCGCTACGGCCTGGTGCAGATCTCCACCGGCGACATGCTGCGCGCCGAGGTGAAGAGCGGCAGCGACCTTGGCCAGAAGGCCAAGGGCATCATGGAGCGCGGCGAGCTGGTGCCGGATGCGCTGGTCATCGCCATGCTTGGCGCCCGCGTCTCCCAGCCTGATGCCGTCAGCGGCTTCATCCTGGACGGCTTCCCGCGTACCGTGCCGCAGGCCGAGGCGTTGGACGTGCTGCTGGCGCAGAAGGCCATGCCGCTCAGCCATGTGATCGAGCTGCAGGTCAACGACGCCGCGCTGGTCGACCGCATCGCCGGCCGCTTCACCTGCGCCGAGTGCGGCGAGGGTTATCACGACAGTTTCAAGCAGCCGGCCACCGCGGGAATCTGCGACAAATGCGGCGGAACCGAGTTCATCCGCCGCGCCGACGACAACGCCACCACGGTGGGTGCGCGGCTGGAGGCCTATCACCGCCAAACCGCGCCGTTGCTGCCATACTACGCCGCCCAGGGCACGCTCCGGGTGGTGGATGGCATGGCAGAGATGGCCGAGGTGGCCCGGCAGATCGAGGCCATTCTCGGTGCGCCCCCTGGCGCGTCGAACTCATGATTCGACTATTGACGGCGGGGGGCTTGCCAGTATAGTCCGCGCCTCTCGCGGCCAGGGGTTTACCCTCAAGGGTTCCCCTGTGGTCGCGTTCAGCCGTTGCACTAAGTAGGTGTTTTGAACATTTTGCTGGCTGGTCACCCCCGTGGCCGCGCTGGCGCGAGCAGGAGCTCTAGGCTCCAGGAGCTGAGACGTGGCGCGCATCGCCGGTGTGAACATTCCGACCAACAAGCGGGTGGCGATTTCGCTCCGCTACATCTACGGGATCGGGCCGCAGAACGCGGTCGAGATCTGCGAGAAGCTTTCGATCCCGCTGGAGCGCCGCGTCAACCAGCTGACGGATGAGGAAGTCCTCCGCATCCGTGAGCTGATCGACCGGGAATACCGCGTCGAAGGCGACCTCCGTCGTGAAGTCGCGATGAACATCAAGCGTCTGATGGACATGGCCTGCTATCGCGGCCTCCGTCATCGCCGTGGCCTGCCGGTCCGCGGTCAGCGCACGCACACCAACGCCCGTACCCGCAAGGGCAAGGCGGTGGCGATTGCCGGCAAGAAGAAGGTGACGAAGTAAATGGCACGCGAACCCCGCGCCGGCGCCGGCCGCAGCCCGCGCAAGAAGGAACGGAAGAACATCTCTTCCGGTGTGGCCCACGTGCTGGCCAGCTTCAACAACACCATCGTGACGATCACGGACGCCCAGGGCAATGCCATTGCCTGGTCGTCCTCCGGCAGCCAGGGCTTCAAGGGCAGCCGCAAGTCCACGCCGTATGCCGCGCAGGTCGCGGCCGAGGACGCCGGCCGCAAGGCCCGCGAACACGGCATGGAGACGTTGGAAATCATGGTGAGCGGGCCTGGTTCGGGCCGCGAGAGCGCGCTGCGCGCCCTGCAGGCGGTTGGCTTCTATGTCACCGCCATCCGGGACGTGACGCCGATCCCGCACAATGGCTGCCGTCCGCGCAAGCGTCGTCGCGTCTGAGAACCTACCTGGTTCTTGGCCGTAACGACGAAGGAGACTGCTGGTGATTGAACGTAACTGGCGTTCGCTGATCCGTCCCGAAAAGCTCGAGGTCGAGCTGGGGTCGGACCCGCATCGCAAGGCGACCATCGTGGCCGAGCCGCTGGAGCGCGGCTTCGGCATGACGCTGGGCAATGCGCTGCGCCGCGTGCTGCTGTCCTCCCTGCAGGGGGCGGCCGTGACCGCGCTGCGGATCGACGGCGTGCTGCATGAGTTCAGCAGCATCCAGGGCGTGCGTGAGGACGTCACCGACATCGTCCTCAACGTGAAGCAGATGGCCATTCGCATGCAGGGTGAGGGCGTGAAGCGCCTTCAGCTGACCGCGACCGGCCCCGGCGAGGTTACCGCCGGCCAGATCCAGACCACCGGCGACATCGAGATCGCCAATCCGGACCTGGTGATCTGCACGCTCGACGACGGCGCCAAGCTGTCGATGGAGCTGACGGTTGCGACCGGCAAGGGCTATGTCCCCGCCAGCGAAAACCGCCCGGAAGACGCGCCGATCGGCCTGATCCCGATCGACAGCATCTACAGCCCGGTGCGCCGCGTGGCCTACCGCGTGGAGCCGACCCGCGTCGGCCAGCGCACCGACTACGACAAGCTGGTGCTGGACCTGGAGACGGACGGCACCGTGCAGCCCGAGGACGCGCTGGCGCTCGCCGCCCGCATCCTGCAGGACCAGCTGCAACTGTTCATCAACTTCGACGAGCCGCGCGAGCGCAAGATCGAGGAAGAGCGCGACGACCTGCCGTTCAACCGCAACCTGCTGCGCAAGGTCGATGAGCTTGAGCTCAGCGTCCGCTCGGCGAATTGCCTGAAGAACGACAACATCGTCTATATCGGCGACCTGGTGCAGAAGACCGAACAGGAAATGCTGCGCACGCCGAACTTCGGCCGCAAGTCGCTGAACGAGATCAAGGAAGTCCTCACCTCCATGGGCCTGGCCCTCGGCATGACCGTGTCGGGCTGGCCCCCGGAGAACATCGAGGACCTCGCGAAGAAGCTGGAAGAGCCGTTCTAACGCTCCGCTAATCTAGGGATCACTTACCATGCGTCACGGAATGGCCGGGCGGAAGCTCAACGTCACCTCCACCCATCGCCTCGCCATGTTCCGCAACATGGCGACCAGCCTGCTGAAGCACGAGCAGATCACCACCACCCTGCCCAAGGCGAAGGAGCTGCGCCCCTACGTGGAGCGCATCATCTCGCTGGGCAAGCGTGGCGGCCTGCATGCGCGGCGCCAGGCCTATGCGCAGATCATGGACCAGAAGGTGGTGGACAAGCTCTTCACCACCATCGCGGACCGCTACAAGACCCGCAGCGGCGGCTACACCCGCGTGCTGAAGGCTGGCGTGCGCTATGGCGACGCCGCCGACATGGCCGTGATCGAGCTGGTCGACCGCGATCCCGCGGCCAAGGGCCTGGACAGCGGCCCGAAGCCGGAAGCGGCCGAGGACGCCGAAGCCGGCCAGGAATAAGCTGCGCCCTCAGGCGCAGCAGGCAAGGGCGGAGGGGGCAACCTCTCCGCCCTTTCGCGTTTGCGCTGGCCGGGTGCGCCGGCGTGACCGGCCAGGCCGGGCCGGCGCGGCCGATCCTGGGCGCTTGAAGCCAGCCCCCTTGTTTCAGCCCGGATCCTGCCGGCTCATCACCAGGTCGCAATGGGAAAGCGCCACCAGGTGCCGCCCCGGCACCGGGTCCAGCCGGCCGAGCGGGCCGATCCGCCAGAAGCGGAAGTCCATGCTCTCCAGCCAGGCGACCAGGCCGGCGATGTCGGTGCGCACCACCATCATGCCCGGCGACCATTCGGTCACGATGCGCAGGTTGGGCGAATTGGCAATCAGCTGTTCGGCACCGCGCAGCACCTGCGGCTCGCTGCCCTCGGCGTCCATGCGCAGCAGGTCCACCCGGCCCAGCCGCTCCAGCAGCAGCGCGTCCAGCGTCACCGCCGGTACGGTGAAGCGGGTGGTGTAGCCGCGGGCCTCGCCAGCCGGCAGCGCCCAATGCCCGCTGCCGATATGGTTGGGGTCGGCGTCGAACTCCACCTCGCCCGGCTGGTCCAGCGCCGCCACGCCATGCACGGTGGTGACCTTGTCCAGGCCGTTCACCGTCAGGGTCGCGCGCAGCAGCGCCAGCGCGCGCGGATTGGCCTCTATGGCGTGCAGCTCGCCGCCCGGGCTGATGATCTGCGCCATGGCGACCGTGTGGTAGCCCATGTTGGCGCCCACCTCGATGATCCGCTGCCGTGGCTTCACCAGGCGGACCAGGGCGGCCTCGACCTCGGTCTCCCAGGTGCCGTTCAGCGCGATGTGCGGGGTCATGCCGAGGTCGCGGGTGTCCAGGTAGATCTTGTGCCCGCGATGGGTCAGCGTCAGGGCGCGGTCATCGCCCAGGTAGCAGAAGGTGCTGCGCGGCGGAGCCGGTGGGGTGCGGGGCCGTCCCAGCCCCCCGAACAGCCGCCGCACCGCCAGGCCAGCCAGCCGCAGCGGCCCCGGCGTGGCCACCATGGGGGCATTCCCCTGGCGCTGCACGCTGCCGACAGCCATCGGTCCGATACGCTTCACCGTCGTCGCCATTGCGATCCTGCCAAGTTGGGCCGCAGCAAGGGCCCCCCGCGGCATTTGCCACTACCAGCCACCACGGGACAAGCGTGCTGCTGTCTCAACCTGTCAGGTTCATCCTAACCATGGCTGAACCAGCGCGGCGGCCTGCACCAGGCAGGCGATGGCGCCGAGCCAGGCCAGCAGGTTACGCCGGCGTGGCCAGGGCCAGCGCGCCGCGTATCCCAGGGCCAGGCCGCTGGCCAGCAAGGCCAGCAGCCCCGCCAGCACCGCGGCCAGTGCCGCCAGGGTATCGGCCCAGTCGAATTGCCAGCTTGCGCCGGGGCCAGCGGCCTCGAACGGCATGCCCAGCACCAGCGCCAGGCTGCCGGCATGGCTGGTGGCAACGCACAGCGCCAGCAGCGCGCCATCGCCCCAGCCGCCCTGGCCGCGCAGCAGCAGCGCCAGGAAGACCAGCCGCCAGCCGATCTCCGCCCAACCCAGCCCCGGGGTTTCCGCCTGGAAGGCCGGGTGCACGCCCAGCGTCGGCAACACCAGGTTGGCCATCAGCGCGCCGAGCGCCAGCCAGCCGACCAGCGGCAGCCATGGCGCCACCCCGCGCCGGCGCACCACCACGGCAATGGCGAACAGCGTGGCGGAGAGCTGGCCCAGCTCCTCCACCGCGAAGGCCAGGCCGATCAGGCTGGGCACGGGCGAGAGCAGCACCAGGCAGGCGCAGACCAGCAGCGTCAGGAACTGTGCGAAGCTCATGGCGCCCCCCGGTATCCGTTATTCCCGGGCCACAGTGTTGCCGAAACTCCGCAGCGCCACCAGCGGCAAGGCCGGCAGCGGCGACTATTCCAGGCGGATGTTGGCTTCGCGCACCAGCTGGGCCATGGCCACCCGGCCCTCGGCGCAGAAGCGGGCGAAGCGCTCGGGGTCGCTGCCCACCGGCACGGCGCCGATCTGCGCCAGGCGCTGCTGCACCCCTGCATCGGCCAGGGCGAAGCTCAGCGCCTCGAACAGCCGGGCGCGGATGGCCGGGTCCAGCCCGGCGGGGGCGAACAGCGCCGCCCATTCATTGGAATCGAAACCGGGAAAACCGCTTTCGGCCAGGGTCGGCACGGTGGGCCGGCTCGGCACCCGGGCAAGCGTGGTCACCGCCAGGAAGCGCCCGCGCCCGGCATCCACCACCGGGCCGGAGCTGACGGTGGTGATGAAGACGCCATCCACGCTGCCCGCCGCCAGGTCGCGCGCCGCATCGGCGCCGCCCCGATACGGCACGTGGATCACCTCGATCCCCGCCAGGCGGCTGAATTGCAGCAGGCCCAGATGCCCGGCCGTGGCATTGCCCTGGGTGCCCACGCTGATCGCCCCTGGCCGTGCCTTTGCCAGCGCGATGAACTCGGCCACCGACCGCGCCGGGAAGTCGCTCTTCACCGCCAGCACACCCGGGAAGGTCACCACCTGGGAAATTGGCGTGAAGGCCGTGGCGTAGTCGAAGGCCAGACCCTTCATCACCGCCGGGTTCACCAAATGGGAGGAAGCGTCCCACAGCAGCGTGTAGCCATCCGCCGCGCTGGCCGCCACCGCGGCACCGCCCAGGCTGCCGCCGGCGCCGGTGCGGTTTTCCACCACGAAGCCCTGGCCCAGCCGCTCCGCCATTTTCGGCGTGATCGCGCGCGCCGCGCTGTCGGCCGCGCCGCCGGCGGCGAAGGGCACGATCAGACGGATGGAATGTGTCGGCCAGGCCTGGGCAAGCGCGGGTGTGGCGATGGCGGTGCCCAGCAGGGCGCGACGGGTCAGGTGCATGGCGGGTTCCTCTGCGCCGCTTCTAGCCGGGAATGCCGCGCGGCTGTACCCTTCGCCCCAACGGGACGTTCCAGGAGCACTGAACAATGGATGGCAGCATCCCCGGCCTGCAGGTCAAGCGCCTGTCCGGCAGCATCGGCGCCGAAATCCGCGGCATCCGCCTGCGGCCAGACATGCCCGCCGAGACCATCGCCGCGCTGCGCCGCATCTGGCTGGCGCATTCCGTGGTGTTCTTCCGCGACCAGGAGCTGACGGCGCCGGAACTGGCTGCCTTCGCCCACCGCTTCGGCGAGGTGATCCACTACCCCTTCCTGAAGGGGCTGGAGGAAGCGCCGGAAGTGATCCCGGTGGTGAAGCTGGAGAACGAGACGCAGAATTTCGGCGGTCTCTGGCACGCCGACACCACCTATCTGCCGCAACCGCCCATGGCGACCATGCTGATTGCCCGCGAGCTGCCGCCGCAGGGCGGCGACACGCTCTTCGCCAGCGGCTACGCGGCGTATGAGGGCCTGTCCGAGGGCATGCAGCGCCTGCTGGCGCCGCTGCGCGCGGTGTTCAGCAGCGTGAAGGCCGAGTTCTCCCGCACCCGGGAAGACCAGGCCCCCGGCAGCGGCCGCGGCAAGAGCGAGGCCGAGCACCCGGTCATCCGCACCCATCCGGAAACCGGCCGCAAGTCGCTGTACGTGAACTTCGGCCACACGCTCCGCTTCAAGGACATGAGCGTGGCGGAGAGCGCGGGTCTGCTGGACTGGCTCTTCGCCCACCAGGTGAAGCCGGAATATACCTGCCGCTTCCAGTGGGAGCCCGGCAGCATGGCGTTCTGGGACAATCGCTGCGCGCTGCACAACCCGGTCAACGACTACCACGGGTACAAGCGGCTGCTGCACCGGGTAACCCTGGCGGGCGATACGCCGGCTTAGGCCGCCACCAGCAACCCCCGCGCCAGTGCCTCCACATCCTGCGCCGCGGTGCAGCCGGGGTGGCGCGTCAGCAGCGGCGTCTGCCGGCGGATGCTTTCCGGCACCTTCGCATCCCGCCGGATCACGCCCGCCAGCGCCACGCCCGCGCCCAGAAACCCCTCGCAGGCCCGGTTCAGCGTGGCCCAGGTGCGCTCCCCGCTGGCGCGGTCCTGCGCCTGGTTCACCACCAGTCGCGCATCGGCGCCCGGCGCGTCCCGCCGATGCAGCTTCAGCACCGCATAGGCGTCGGTCAGGCTGGTCGGTTCGTCGGTGGCCACCACCAGCAGGGTCTCGGCCGCCGCCGCCAGCCGCCGCACGCTGGGGTCCAGCCCCGCGCCCAGGTCCAGCACCACCAGCGGCCAGCCCAGCCGCGCTTCCGCCAGCGCCACCAGCAGCCGGTTCAGCCCGGCGCCGTCCAGCGCCGCCAGCGCGCCACTGCCGCTGCGGCCGGGCAGCACATCGAACCCCGCCGCATGCGCCACCGCCGCCTCGGCCACCGTCGCCCGGCCGGTCAGCACGTCCGCCAGGTCGCGCCTGGGGTCCAGCCCCAGCTGCACATCGGCATTGGCCAGGCCGAAATCGCCATCCACCAGCAGCACGCGCTCGCCCTCGCGCGCCAGCGCCTGGCTCAGCGAGATCGCCAGCCAGGTCTTGCCCACGCCCCCCTTGCCGGAGGCGATGGCGATGATGCGTCCGCTCATTGCGCGCCCTCCCTGCGGCCTTCAAGGCAGGCCGCCAGCCATTCCGGCGACATCTCTGCGAGTCCATCCGCCGCGCCTGGCCCAATGCCGGCCGAGGTGAAGGCCAGCCCACCCGCCGCCGCCGCCAGCACGCCGCCCAGCCGCCGTGCCAAATCAAGCCTGGTCGGCAGCAGATGCCGCGCGCCCAGCGCGGTGAAGGCCTGGGCCAGCTCGGCGCTCTCGCACACGTCGAGGCCCGCCGGCAGCACCAGCACCATCTCGGCTTCCACCGCAC
The DNA here is from genome assembly GCA_903835235.1 of uncultured Rhodospirillales bacterium. GTDB lineage: Bacteria > Pseudomonadota > Alphaproteobacteria > Acetobacterales > Acetobacteraceae > CAIMOR01. The sequence continues at coordinate 46,205 of CAILMF010000067.1, read as the reverse complement.
GCGCCAGCGCATGCACCTCGGTGGCCTGGGCGCTATCGAAAGGGTCGCAGCCCGCGGTGTCGATCAGCACGGGCTGGCCCGGCTGCCGATGCGCCATGGCCTTGCCCAGCGTCCCCGGCCCCGGCGCCACCGCCAGGGTCAGCCCCAGCAGGCGGGTATAGGCCGCCAATTGCTCCACCGCGCCGGCGCGGGCGCCATCGGTGGTGATGACCAGCGGCGCAAACCCGGCCATCACAGCCCGCGTCGCCAGCTTGGCGCAACTCACGGTCTTGCCGGCGCCCGGTGGTCCCGCCAGCAGCAGCGGCTTGCGCGGCCCCAGCGGCATCTCCGCGAAGTTCAGCATCGCCCCCAGCCGCTCCGCCAGCACGCCATCGGCCAGCTCCTCCGCCATGGCCGGCGGCATGTTGTGCCGGGTCAGCAGCGCCAACCGCCCGGCGCGCTCCGCCGCCACCGCCGCCGCCGGGCGAATGGCGGCCGAGGGCACCGGCGGGATCAGGATGGGGTCGGCCGGCTCCAGCGCCGCGGTCACTTCCATGCCGCCGGCCACGCGACGGCTGCCGAGGATGACCGCGTCCTCGCCGAGTTCGGCGCGGACCATCGCCATTGCCTCGGCCATGCTGGATGCGCGGAAGAGCCTGAGCCTCATGGCGCGAAACTACGGGTTGAATACTTAAAGAGAGCCGACTGAACGGATGCGTGCGCGCGGATGTATTTCCTGTTGCGCCAATACCACCGTGCTCGGGCGGAACCGCTCGACAATGGCGCGCACATGGTTGCGGATACCGCCGGAGCAGACCAGCACCGGCGCCTCGCCGGCATTGGCCGCGGCGTCCAGCGCATCGCGCAGCCGATGCATGAACTCCTGCAGGCGCGAGGGCGCCATCGCCAGCTGCCGATCCTCCGGCGGGCCGGCCAGGCTCTCGGCGAAGGCCAGCTCCCAATCGCTGGACAGCGCGATGATCGGCACATAGCCGGCCGGGCTTTTGGCGGCTTCCGAAAGCTGCCGCGCCAGCCGCGCCCGCACTACGCCCAACATGGAAGGCAGGCTGCGCTGGCCACCTGCCACCGCCTCCTGCACGCCTTCCAGAATCGTCGGCAGGTCGCGGATGGAAACGCGTTCCGCCAGCAGGGATTGCAGCAGCCGTTGCAGCCCGCCCATGGTCACCTGCTGCGGCACCAGGTCGGCCACCAGCTTCTGCTGCTCGGCGCCCAACTCATCCAGCAGCTTCTGTGTTTCGGCGAAGCTGAGCAGTTCCGCCATGTTCTCGCGCACCAGCTCGGTCAGGTGGGTTGCCACCACGCCGGGGCAGTCCACCACGGTGCAGCCGCGGGCCAAGGCCTCGTCGCGCAGCGCTTCCTCCACCCACAGCGCCGGCAGGCCGAAGGTCGGCTCCGTCGTGCGCTCGCCGGCCATGGTCGGCGCATTGCCGCTGGGGTCGATCGCCAGCAGCTTCGGCGGCCGCAGCGTGCCGCGCCCGGCCTCGATCTCCTTCACGCGAAGTACATAGGTATCCGGCGGCAACTCCATGTTGTCCTGAATGCGCACGCTGGGCAGCACGAAGCCCATCTCCTGCGCCATGCTCCGCCGCAGCGCTTTTATCTGTTCGGTCAGCTTCGGCGCATCGCCGGCGGCCAGCGAGAGCAGGCCGTAGCCCAGCTCCAGCCGCAGCAAATCCATCCGCAGCGTATCCGAGATCGGCGGCTCTCCCGGCTCCGGAATCGGCGGCGGCGGCGCATGCGTCACCAGCCGCTCCGCCTTGCGCTTGTACCAGGCGGCGCCGCCGGCAATGCCCGCCAGCGCCAGGAAGGGCAGCAGCGGCATGCCCGGCAGCAACGCCAGCACCACGGCCATGCCCGCCGCCAGCGCCAACGGCTTCCAGCCACCGCCCAGCTGCCGCAGCATGGCCTTGTCGACGGTGCCCTCGCCATTGCCCTTGGTGACGACGATGCCCGCCGCCACCGAGATCACCAGCGCGGGTATCTGGCTGACCAGGCCGTCGCCCACCGTCAGCGCGGTGAAGGTCGTCGCGGCTTCCGAGAAGCTCAGCCCGTTGCGGGCCACGCCGATGGCCAGCCCGCCGATCAGGTTGATGAAGGTGATGATCAACCCGGCAATGGCGTCGCCGCGCACGAACTTCGCGGCACCATCCATGGCGCCATGAAAGGCGCTTTCCTGCTCCAATTCGCTGCGCCGCTTGCGCGCGGCATTCTCGTCGATCAACCCGGCGGAGAGGTCGGCATCGATCGCCATCTGCTTGCCGGGCATCGCATCCAGGCTGAAGCGCGCCGCCACTTCCGCGATGCGCCCGCTACCCTTGGTGATGACCATGAAGTTGATGACGAGCAGGATGGCGAAGACGATGAGGCCGACGACGACGTCGCCGCCCATCAGGAAGCCGCCGAAGGCCTGCACCACATGCCCGGCGGCCTGCTGCCCCTCATGCCCATGGGTCAGGATGATGCGCGTGGTCGCGACGTTCAACGAAAGCCGCAGCAGCGTGGTCAGCAGCAGCACCTGCGGAAAGCTGGTGAAGTCCAGCGGCCGTTCCAGGAACAGCGACACCATCAGGATCAGCACTGCCATGGTGATGGACAGCGCCAGGCCGATGTCCAGCAGCACCGCCGGCAGCGGCACCACCAGCACCGCCAGCAGCATAGTCACGCCCAGCGCCAGCGCCACGTCGCTGCCGGGCTTGGCGCGGGTCAGCCAGGTGGGCAGCACCAGACCCTGCATGGGCTAGAACCCCTGCGCGTAGAACCCCGGCGGCAGCATGCCGGGCACGCCCGGCACGGCCACGCCCTGGGCGCGATAGTCATGCAGCTTGTTGCGCAGCGTGCGGATGGAAATGCCGAGAATCTCCGCCGCCCGCGTGCGATTGCCCAGGCAATGCGTCAGCGTCTCCAGGATCAGGTCGCGCTCCACCACCTCCATCTTCTGCCCCACCAGCTGCGTCACCGGCTTGGCGGTGCTGGCCGGCGCGGCGGTGGCCGTGGCGGGCGCTGCTTCCAGCGGAGCGGCGGCACTTGGCACCACCGGCAACTCAATCGCCTCGGCGCCGATCATCTCGCCCTGCGCCAGCAGCACGGCGCGATGCATGGTGTTCTCCATTTCCCGGACATTGCCGGGCCAGGCATGCTGCGCCAGCTTCAGCCGCGCCTCGCCGTTCAGCGCCCGCTTCGGCAGCCCATTCGCCTTGGCGAAGCGCACCGCAAAATGCTCCGCCAGCAGCTGGATATCGCCCGGCCTTTCCCGCAGCGGCGGAATCCTCAGCGTGATGACGTTGAGCCGGAAGTACAAATCTTCACGGAAGCGGCCGGCGCGCACCTCGCCCGCCAGGTCGCGGTTGGTCGCGGCCAGGATACGGCAGTTCACCTTCACCGGCGCATTGCCGCCCAGCTTGTCCACTTCCTTTTCCTGCAACGCGCGCAGCAGTTTCGCTTGCAGCCGCGGGTCCATCTCGCCGATCTCATCCAGCAGCAGCGTACCGCCCTCGGCCTGTTCGAACTTGCCCTTGCGCGCGGCCACGGCGCCGGAGAAGGCGCCCTTCTCATGGCCGAACAACTCGCTCTCCATCAGCGTCTCCGGCAGCGCCGCGCAGTTCAGCGCCACGAAGGGGCCGGCGCCGCGCTTGCTCAGCTTGTGGATGTGCCGCGCCAGCACCTCCTTGCCGGTGCCGCTCTCGCCGGTGATCAGCACGCTCGCCTCCGCGCGGGCAATCTGCGCCGCGCGCTCCAGTACCGCGGCCATGGCGGGGTCGGCATGCACCGGGCCTTCCGGCTCCCCGGCCACCGCCTGCAACAGCGCCACGATCAAATCCGCATCCGGCGGCAGCGGCAGGAACTCCCGCGCCCCCGCCCTTATCGCCCGCACCGCCGCCGCCGCATCCGCGTTGCGGCCGCAGGCGATGACGGGGCAGTGGATGCGCTCCTCCGCCAACTGGGAGACCAGCCAGCCGACATCATGCGCCAGCTCGCACAGCGCCAGGTCGGCGCCATCCACGCGCAGCCGCACCATGGCCGCGGCCACGCCTTCCGCGTGCATCAGGTGCGCGCCGCGCACCTGCGCCATGCGCGCCGCCTGGCCCAGCTCCCCGCCCAAGGAGCCGATGACGAGAACCCGGGTCATCCCATGCGGTCCGCTTTGACAATCTCGGTCATGGTCACCCCCAGCCGGTTGTCGTCCACCATCACCACCTCGCCGCGCGCCACCAGGCGATTGTTGACGTAGATGTCCACCGCCTCGCCCAACTTGCGGTCCAGTTCCACCACCGCGCCGCGGCCCAGTTTCAGCAGTTGCGAAACCTGCATCGTCGCCCGCCCCAGCACCGCGCTGACCTGCACGGGAATGTCGTAGACCGCCTCCAGGTCGCGCGCCGCCGCGCCCATCTGCGGCCGCATCCCCGCGGCTTCGGCGGCGCCCAGCGCTTCGAATTCGTCTGCCATGTACTACTGTCCTTGCAGGCCGAGGGCGTGCAGCACCTCGGCGACCATTCCACGCTGCCGCGCCAGTTCCATCGCCGCTTCGCCGCCGCGCCATTCCGCGCGCGCATCGCCCGGCGCCAGCGACGCATCCTCGGTCACCACAATCCGCGCATCGTCCAGCGCCGCCACGCAGGCCTCGCCCAGCCCCGCGGCCACGCTGAGGTGCAGCCCGCCGCACTCCTCCAGCACCGGGCGCAGCGTGCGCGCCAGCAGCGCGGCGGTATCCGCCGCCAGCCGGGCGCTGGCCGCGGGCAGGGCGGTATCCAGCGCCGCCAGCACCAGCCGCGCCAGCGCGTCGCTGGCATGCTCCACCGCCGTCGCCGCCGCGGTCGTCGCCTGCTGCATCGCCACCGCCACCGCCTGCAACGCGGCGGCCTGCTGCGCCGCCTGGGTTTCCGCTGCCTGCCGCTGGCCTTCCGCCACCCCGGCGGCCTGGCCCTCGGCCCGCGCCGCGTTCAGCATGGCGGCGTGCTCGGCCGCTTCCATCTCCGCCAGGCCGGCATCGGCTGCCGCCGGCGGCGCGTCGAAGTCGCGCACCTTCAGGCCGCGCAGCACGCGCATCGGCGCCGAGGCGGCGGCGCGGCCGGGCTGGTAGGGCAGGAATGCGTCCATCTCAGTACACCATCTCTTCCTCGCGGCCGTCCTGCATGACGATCTGGCCCTGCGCCGCCATGTCCTTGGCCATGATGACGATCGCGGCCTGCGCCTCGTCCACGTCCTTCAGCCGCACCGGGCCGATGCCGGCGATGTCGTCCTTCAGCAGCTTGGCCGCGCGCTCCGTCAGGTTCTTCATGAACAGGTCGCGCAGCGCGTCGGACGCGCCCTTCAGCGCCAGCGCCAGCTTGTCCTTCTCCACCGCGCGCAGCAGCACCTGCAGCCCCGCCGCGTCGAGCCGTTGCAGATCCTCGAAGGTGAACATCAGGCTGCGGATCTTCTCGGCGCTGTCGCGGTTGCGTTCCTCCAGCGCGCCCAGGATGCGGCCTTCCGCCTGGCGGTCCAGGTTGTTGAAGATCTCCGCCATCATCTCGTGCGCGTCGCGGCGCTGGGCGCGCGCCAGGTTGGACATGAACTCCGCCTTCAGCGTGCGCTCCACGCCGTCCAGCGCTTCCTTCTGCACCGTCTCCATCCGCAGCATGCGCATCACCACCTCCATGCTGAAGCCCTCGGGCAGCAGGGTCAGCACGCGCGCCGCATGTTCCGGCCGCACCTTGGTCAGCACCACCGCGACGGTCTGCGGGTATTCGTTCTTCAGGTAGTTCGCCAGCACCGCCTCGTTCACGTTGCCCAGCTTGTCCCACATGGTACGCCCGGCGGGGCCGCGGATTTCCTCCATGATCTGCGCCACGCGGTCGGGCGGCAGGGTCTTCAGCAGCAGCCGCTCGGTGCTCTCGAAGCTGCCGATCAGCGTGCCGGCCTGGCCCATCTGCTCGGCGAATTCGCGGCACAGCTCCTCCACCATCGGCGCGGGTACCGAACCCAGCTGCGCCATGGCGGCGGAGATGTCGCGGATCTCGTCCTCATGCATGCGGGAGAACAGCGCCGAGGCGTGGTCCTCGCCCAGCGCCAGCAGCAGCGTCGCCGCCTTCTGCGGTCCCGTCAGCTTGCGGAAGGCGGAGGAGCCGCTCACGACGCCTCCGCCGGGGTCAGCCAGCGCCGCATCACGCCGACGGATTCCTCAGGGTGCTTGCTGACCATTTCCGCCAGCGCCGCAATCGAGGACGCCTTCAGCTGGCCCTCGACATGCGACAGCGAGATCATCTCCTCGGCCCCCGCCAGCGCCGCGGCGCCCCCGCCCTGCCCGGGCAGCGCGGCCTGGCCCTCGGCGCGCGCGGTGCTGCCGGGCAGGGCGCCGGCCACGCCGGCCGTGCCACCGCCCTCCGCCAGCGCCCCGGCCGGGGCCGGCACCAGTGTCGCGGTCAGCCGCCCGACCATCGGCTTGCCCAGCAGCAGAATGGCGGCCAGCGCCACCAGTGCCAGCAGCGCGCTCTCGGCCAGGCGGGTGATCATCGGCGCCGAGAAATCCAGCCCCATGAAGCTGGCCGGCGCGTCGCTGCCGCCTTCCGGCGGCGCGGCGAAGCGCATGGAAACCACCTCCACCCGGTCGCCGCGCTGTTCATTGAAGCCGACCGCGCTCTTCACCAGAGAGGTCAGCCGCGCCAATTCCTCCGGCGTGCGGTCGCGCCAGCGCAGGGCACCGCCTTCGCCCGGCTCGCTGACGCCATCCACCAGCACCGCCACCGAGACGCGCTTCAGCACCGGCTGGTCGCGCACCACGTTGCGGGTGGTGCGGCCGATCTCGTAGTTGGTGGTTTCCTCGGTCTTGCTCTCGGTGCTGGCGCCGCCCGGCGTCGCCGGCTCGGTGCCCGGCAGGTTGCCGGCCACGGTGGTCGGGGCCGGCTCGGCGCCACGGCTCTGTTCCTGCGTGCTCTGCGTGCTGCGCGCCACCTGGTTCTCGGGGTCGAAGCGCTCCTCGCGCGTCTCCACCCGGTCGAAATCCATCTCCACCGTGGTCTCGACCCGGACGCGCCCCAGGCCCAGGCTGCGCTCCAGCATCTCCTCCACCGCGCGGGAAAGCCTGACTTCCTGCACCCGCCGCAGCTCGTCCTGCGTCGCCGCGCCGGCCGGCCCGCTCAGCGCCTGGCCGCCGCGCGCCAGCAACTCGCCCCGGCTGTCCACGATGCTGATACTGGCCGGCCGCAGCCCGGGCACGCCGGTGGCCACCAGGTGCAGCACCGCCTGCACGCCCTCGCGGTCCAACCGCTGCGCGCCGGCCATGGTCAGCACCACGCTGGCCTGTGCCTCGCCCTGGGAGCGGCTGAACGGTTCCCGCCGCGGCAGCACCAGGTGAACGCGCGCGCCGCGCACGCCCTGGATGGTGCGGATGCTGCGCGCCAACTCGCCTTCCATCGCCCGCAGCCGGTTCAGGTCCTGCTGGAACGGCGTGGTGGTCAGGCTGTCGCCGCGGTCGAAGATTTCCCAGCCAACCGCGCCACCGGCCGGCAGGCCTTCCCGCGCCAGCATCAGCCGCAGCCGCGGAATCTGGTCCACCGGCGCCAGGATGGTGCTGCCGCCGCCGCTCAGTTTGTAGGGCACCCGGGCGCGGTCCAGCGCGGCGACGACGGCGCCGGCGTCGCGGCTTTCCAACTCGCCGAACAGCGGCGCCATCTGCGGTTCATTGGCGCGCATGCCCAGCGCCGCCAGCAGGCCCAGCACGGCCACGGCCACGCCACCCATGGCCGCCAGCCGCACCACGCCCAGGGCCTTCAGCCCCGCGATCAGCCCGCCCATGTGTTGCCCCGCGCCCGCATGCGTCCTGCCCTGCCAGCCATGGGCAAATACTGCCGGGCGCGGGCTTTAAGCGGCGTTAAGCCCGGGGCGGACGCAGGCGGATCAATCGACGCTGACCACCTGGTCCATGCCCAGCCCGGTCGGCCCGAACATCAGCTTCAGCGCGTTGTTCTGCCGCTGCACGCCGGTGGCGGTGGCCACCACCGTGGTGGCCAGCGGCAGCGCCGAGCCGCCCGGGCCCATGCCGCTGACGCTGTAGGTATAGGCGCCGTCCGGCAGCTTCGCCCCGGCATCGGTGCGGCCGTCCCAGCTCCAGGTCGTCGTGGACCTGCCCAACGGCGCCACCTGGCTCCGCAGCACCGTGCCGTTGTTGTCCAGCACCTGCACCTGCGCCGCCCTGGCGGTGCCGGCCACCGGCAGCTTCACCTGCGCTTGCCCCGATTGCAGCGGCAGCGTGCTGCCGGAAAGCTCCACCGTGCGCCCCACCAGGTCGGCCGAGGTGGTCAGCGACTGCGCCTGTTGCAGGCTGATCAGCGAGTTCAGGTTGGTGTTCATCGCGATCTGCTGCTCGACCTGGGAGAAGGCGACCAGCTGGTTGGTCATCTCGGTCGGGTCCATGGCGTTGGTCGGGTCCTGGTTCTGCAACTGCGTCGTCAGCATCTTCAGGAAGGTGTTGAAGTCCCCGGCGATCTTGGTGGACGCCGTTGCGGTGGCGCTGGTGCCCGTGGTGGCGGCCGTGCTGGCGGCAGTGGCGATGCTGGTCATCGGTCGATCCCTTCGGCGTCAGATGGACATGTCGAGCAGGCTCAGCGCCTGGCGCGGTGGTGGCAGTTCGGCGCTGGCAAGGCGGCCCTGACGGCCGCCCCAGCCCTGGCCGCCACCCTGTTGCTGCGGCGCGCCCTGGTTGCGGGCGCTGCCGTCGCCGGCGCCGCTACCCTGGTCGCCGCCCAGGCTGAAGCTGAGCCGGCAATTATCCTGCGCGATGCCGGCCTGTTGCAGCGCGCGGCCCAGCTCCGGCGCGTCCCGTTGCAGCAGCGCCAGCGTCTCCGGCCGTTCCGCCACCACCTTCACCTGCGCCGCGCTGCCATCGGCCGGGCGCTCGATCCGCACCTCCACCTGGCCCAATTCGCCGGGCGTCAGCCGCACCGTCAGGGTGGAGCCGCTGCCCTGGCCCAGCGCCACGGCCACCACCACCGGCGCCACCTGGTGCGCCGGCGAGGCCATGGGCGCATGCCGGGCCGGGGCGGCGGCCTGGGTCGCCTCGGGCGGGGCCGGCGGGGCCGGGGCAGGCGGCGGCGGCGCTGCCTCCCGCGCGGATGCCGCGGCCGGGGCGGCCGGGGCTTCGATTGGCGGGGCGGCCTCGACGGCACGCGGCGCGCGGGCGGCGGGCTTTTCCGCCATGGTCACGGCCGGCCGAGGCTCGGGCCGCTCCAGGCCACCGGACCTGGCGGGCGCGGCGGCCTCGCCCGCAGCCTGTGCCGGGTGGGTCGTCTGAGGAGGCGGGGGTGGTGGCGGCGCGGTGGCCGGCAACGGGGTTGGCATGGCCGCATCGGGGCTGACGGTGGCCAGCGTGGTCTCGGCACCGTCGGTGGCATCGGCCTCGGCTTTGCCGTTGCGTGGCGCTGCCTTGGCCAGCTTGGCCCCCAGCGGCCCTGCCGCCAGCGCGGCAGCCAGGGCGCCGGGCTCGGCCGCTGCCGGCGCGCCCTCGGTGGTCGCGGCCTCGGCCGCTGCGGCCGTGGCAGCCGCTGCGGCCGTTGCGGCCGTGGCGCCCGAGGGTGCCGCCACCTTGCCCGCGTCCAGCCGTGCCGCCAGCACCGCCGGCGCCGCGTCCTGCGGGGCCGGCCCGGTGCCGGGCGTGGCTTCGGCAACCGGCGGCACCTGGCCCGCCGCCATATTGGCGGGCGGGGCAGGGGCGTCGCCTTTGGTCAGCAGCGCCGCGAACCGATGTTCACCCGCCGGCCGCGTTGCTGCGGCGGCCCGGGCATTTCCCGGCGAGGGCCCATTCTGGGCGGGGGTGGGCGGTGTTGCGGCGGCTGCCATGGCGATTCCATCCGGTCAGCCAGGGCACTGCACGCCCCGTGCCAGCGGTTTTGCCGCCCCAGGTCGGCCAGGCTTGCCGCCCGCCCGGCAACAACTGCCGCCACCCGGCACGGAAGCACCGCCAAACCCCGCGATTCCGCTGGCACGCCGCCTGCACATCCCCGGCGAACCAACTCCTGCGGAGCCTTCGACATGTCCTTGTTCGGCGCGCTCACCACCGCCATCAGCGGCCTCAACGCCCAAAGCGCGGCCTTGGGCTACATCTCGGACAACGTCGCCAACAGCCAGACCACCGGCTTCAAGCGCGTGGACGCCAACTTCATCGACTACATCACCCAGTCCACCCGGACCACCAGCGAAAGCGGCGCGGTGCTGGCCCGGCCAGACTACCAGAACAGTCTGCAAGGCACCTTGCAGCAAAGCCAGAACCCGCTGGCGCTGGCCATTGGCGGCCAGGGCTTCTTCGCGGTGGCGGCCAGCAACGGCACCGCCAACGGCCAGCCCACCTTCGACCAGCGCCAATTCTACACCCGGTCCGGCAACTTCTCGCAGGACAAGGACGGCTACCTGGTCAATGGCAGCGGCTACTACCTGCAAGGCTGGACCGCCGACAGCGCCGGCGTGCTGAACCGCACCGGCATCGCGCCGATCCAGGTTTCGCAGCAAACCTTCAACCCCATCGCCACCAGCACCATGGACCTGCAGGCCAACCTGCCGGCGGATGCCACCACCAACCCGGTCACCACCCAGGTCCAGGTCTACGACACGCTGGGCCGGCAGCACACGGTCACCCTCAACTTCACCCCCGGCGCCGCCAACAGCTGGACCCTGGCGGTGAACGTGCCGGACGACGTGGCCGCCGCCGGCCGCGGCACGGTGAAGGTGGATTTCGGCATCGGCGCCACGCCGGCGGTCACGGATGGCACGGTCGGCGACCTGGCCGCCGCCACCGGCAGCATCACCCCCACCGCCACGCCGGGCGCGGGCAATCCCGCCAACTTCACCTTCACCGCGGATTTCGGCCAGGGCGCGCAGACCGTGACGATGAACCTGGGCACCTTCGGCCAGTCCAACGGGCTGACCCAGTTCGCCGGCACCACGCTGAACGTCACCAACCTGGTGCAGAACGGCGTGCCGCAGGGCGCCTATGCCGGCATCGCCATCCAGGACAATGGCAACGTGATGGTCAACTACGACAACGGCCAGAGCCGGCTGATCGCCCGCGTGCCGCTGGTGACCTTCAACGAGCCCGACCAGCTGCAACGGCTGGACGGCCAGGCCTTCATGGCCACCAGCCTGAGCGGCAGCGCGCGGACCTACGATGCCTCCTCAAACGGTGCCGGCAAGCTGGTGGTCGGCAGCACGGAGGCGTCGAATGTCGACATCGCCACCGAGTTCAGCAAGCTGATCGTGGCCCAGCGCGCCTACAGCGCCAACACCAAGATCGTCACCACCACCGACCAGATGCTGCAGGACACGATAAATATGAGCCGCTAGCGCGCCTCGTGCCGCTCCGCGGCGGGCAACATGAGCCGCTGGCGCGCCTCGTGCCGCTCCGCGGCGGGCAACATGAGCCGCTGGCGCGCCTCGTGCCGCTCCGCGGCGGGCAACATGAGCCGCTGACGCGACGCGTGCCGCGCCCAAGGGGGCAGCACGGGCCGCCGCGCCGCGGTGCACAGACAAGCCGATGGGCGCCGCCGAGGAAGCGACGCCCACCGGGCCGATGGCGGGGCAGGATGCCCGCGGCCAGCGGCACGAACCGCAAAACGCGGTTCAGGCTTCCTTAACCGCCGTTTCCATAAACTGGACACGTCATGAGCCTCGATGCAGCCCTCGGCATTGCCAGCAGCGGTCTTATGGCCGTCCAACGTGCGCTGGCGCAGGCCTCCGCCAATGTCGGCAATGCGCAGACCCCCGGCTATACCGCCAAGACGGTGCAGCAGCAGGCGCGCTCGCTGGACGGCCAGCCCGCCGGCGTCCTCACCGGCGTGGCGCAGCGCGCGGTGGACCTGGCCGTGGTGGCGCAGATCGGCGCCAGCACGTCCGACCAGGCCGCCGCCACGCTGCGCGAACGCCTGTTGCAGGGCGTGCAGGACGCCTATGGCACCGTCTCCGGCGCCGACAGCAACTCCTCCCTGGCCGATGACATCAACACGCTGCGCAGCGCCTTCATCACCTTGCAGGGCAGCCCGCAGGATACCGGCGCGCAGCGCAACGCCATCACCGCCGCCCGCGCCGTCGCCACGGATTTCAACCAGGTCGGCCAGGCCGTCACCAAGGCGCGCCAGCAGGCGCAGGACGGCATGGTGCAGCAGGTCGCGGCGGCGAATGCGGCGCTGCGCAGCATCGGTGGGCTGAACCGGCAGATCCAGCACGCGCAGATCCAGGGCCAGTCCACCGCCAACCTGGAAGACCAGCGCGACCAGGCGGTGCAGACCCTGGCCGCCAGCATCGCGGTCAAGGTCATCCGCCAGTCGGACGGCAACATGCTGGTGCTGAGCCAGGGCGGCGCCATGCTGCCGACCGACCCGAACAGGGACACGCTGGCGATCACGCCTGCCACCGTCGGCCCCAACGCCTATTACGGCCCCGCCGGCAGCCTGCCCGGCGTGATGATGGGCGGCGTCGACGTGACCCGGCAGATGACCGGCGGCGCGCTGGGCAGCGCGATCGAGCTGCGCGACACCACCCTGCCGCGCACCCAGGCCGAGGCCGACAGCGCCGCGGGCCAGCTGGCCTACCGCTTCGACCAGGAAGGCCTGACGCTGTTCACCGCGCCCGCCGGCACCGTGCCGGACATGGCGCAGCCCTATACCATCGGTGGGCAGCTCGGCTTCGCCAGCGCCATCCAGGTCAATGCCGCGGTGGTCGGCAACCCCACCCTGGTGCGGGACGGCACGCGCAGCGTCAGCATCGCCGGCGGCGGCGTCACCAACTTCACCCCCAACCCGCCGGGCGGCCCGGCCGCCTTCGCCGGGCTGATCGACAACGTGGTGAACTTCACCTTCGGCACCCAGGCCGCCACCGGCACCGGCTGGGCCAGCATCGCCACCACGGGGCTGGGGCCGGATGGCACGCTCAGCTCCACCATCAACCCCGCCGTCTCGGTGCAGGACTACGCCGCCACGGTGGAATCGGTGCACAGCGCCGATGCCGCCGCCGCCGGCACTGCCAAGGACCTGGCCGCCGGCCTGCTGGCCACGCTGCAGCAGCGCTTCAACACCCAAAGCGGCGTCAGCGTCGACAACGAGATGACCGTGATGATCCAGCTGCAGCAGGCCTATGCCGCCAACGCCAAGGTGGTGGGCGCGGTGCAGTCCATGTGGGACGCCCTGCTGGGCACGGTACAATAGGGGACGAATGAGCCATGGCCGTGATCGACATGCTGTCGCGCCTCAACATGGACACGACGGTGCTGCGTGCCCGCATGGCCACGCTGACGCAGCAGACCACCACCGGGCTGAAGTCCCAGCAGCTGGGCGGGCTGGGCCAGGACCTGCCGCAGGCGCTGGACCTGAAGGCGGCGATCCACCGCCAGCAGACCTATACCGCCGCCATCTCCGCCGCCGGCGGCCGCGCCACCGGCACCCAGGCGGCGCTCAGCCAGCTGCACGACATCGCCAGCCACTTCGCCGACAGCGTCGCGATCAAGCTGGACCCGAACGACCCGCAGGGCATCGTCCGTGCCGCCACCTCGGCCCGGGATGCGCTGGTGCAGGTGGCCAACCTGCTGAACAGCCAGCAGGGCGGGCAATACCTGTTCGGCGGCACCGACCTGGCCAACCCGCCGGTGCCGGACGCCGCCAATATCGGCACCGCCGGCTTCGCCACCCAGATCGGCGCCGCATTGGGCACGCTGGGCGGCGGCAATGCGGCGGCGGTGATGACCAGCGCGGTCACCGCCGCCGGTTCCAATGCCGCGGGGGTCACGCCGTTCTCGGCCTTCCTGTCCAACCCCGCCAGCGGCCTGAACGAGGCCCGCCGCGCGGTGCCGACCGCGGATGGCCTGACGCTGCCCTATGGCGTCTCGGCGAATCGCAACGCCGCCGCCACCTCCACCGGCGCCAACACCACCGGCAGCTGGGCGCGGGACCTGCTGGGCGGGCTGGCCATGCTGGCCAACATGACCCCCGCCAATGCCGCCTCCCAGCCCGACTTCACCCAGCTGGTGCAGGGCGTGACCGGCTGGCTGAAGGGCGCCTCCACCACCATTGGTGAGGAAGCAGGCGCCCTGGGCCAGACCCAGGCCCAGCTGGACAAGCTGCAGACCATCCAGGCGGAGACCGTCACCGCGCTGACGGTGCAGCTCTCCGGCGTGCAGGAGGTCGACATGGCCGAGACGATCACCCGGCTGCAAGGCGCGCAGACCGTATTGCAGGCCAGCTACAGCGCCATCAGCCAGCTCGGTTCGCTGAGCCTGGTGCAATTCCTGTGAACCGCCCCGCGGATTTGGGCGCGGATTCATCATCGGTTAATGGCGCCGGCGCAGACTTCGCGGGCACGCCTAAAAAGGCTGCGAAAGGAACAAAAATGTCGACGCTCGTGCTGGAGCTTCGCCAAGGCGACATGATGGTCGTCAATGGCGCCCCCATCCGCTTCCGCAACCGCACGCGGATCGAACTCGCGGCCAAGGCCCGCTTCCTGTTCGGCAAGCAGATCATGCCGCCGGAAGCCGCCACCACCCCGGCGCGGCGCATCTACTTCGCGCTGCAAACCGCCTATATCGGCACCGAGGAAGAGCGTGGCGACGGCCTGACCGCCGCCCGCCACCTGATCGGCGAATTCCAGCAGGCCACCACTTCCGGCCAGGCGCGGGAGATGCTGCGCCAGGCGCTGGACCTGGCGGAGGGCGATGACTGCTACCAGGCGCTGAAGATCGCCCGCCGCGTCATGCGGCATGAGGACGAGGTGCTGGGCATTGCCCCCGCGGTCGGCGCCCGGCTGGAGCCGCTGCGCGCGGAGCCGGCATTGGCCGGCGAATAGAGCGATAGGCGTTCAGATGGCATCGGCTGAACGCACGTCTTGCCCTACACGCAGCGAAGTTCGGGGCACGGCCTGAGTAGAGGCCGCCGCAGCCTGCGCTGGCCACCAACGCCAACGCGGCCCGCGGACCGCGTGCGCCGCCGGCGGAAGCGATGCGGACGGGTCGGGTCATGTCGCGCGGTTGCTTGCACCTCGGGTGGCCTGGAGCCGTTTCACCGCGACCCTACGCGATGAAACGGCTCCAGCTTTTGGCAGGGTCGCATGTTCCGAGTCGGCGAGCGTATCCGCTGGCCTTGAGAATGCTCTGGCCGGTGAGACCCCGGCCCACCCTCCGCGGCCGGCCTCAGCGATGCGGCGGGTGGCTGCGATAGGCCGCCAGTTGGCGCTCGCTCGGCAGGGTCTGCACCACCTGGCCCTGGTGGTCGCGGAACTCCAGCACCACCAGCCCCAGGGCCGGGTCCAGCCGCATGCGCGGCGACGGCTCCGGCACCGCGGCCGGCGGCGTCAGGGTCGGCGTGGCCGGGGCTGCGCCCGCGGGGGCGGGGCCGGTAGCCAGGGGCGGCGGGGCGCCGAGCGAGGGGATCGGGTGCATGATGGCTCCTGCGTCCCAGAATGCGCCCCAACCATGAAGAAAGCGCCAACGGCGGACTGCACCAGCGGCGCCTTTGGCCGCGACCCCAATCCGCCGCCGGTTTGACGCGCCGCACCATGAGGGCGATGGTCGGCCCTTGTTCCAGTGAGTCCCCGGCTTGGCGCCCCGTCCCCCCGTCCCGCTTCGCACCCATCTCGAAACCGCCGTGGTCGCGGTCATCGGCGGCGCCATCTTCGCGCTGCTGCACATTCCGCTGGCCTGGATGATCGGCGCCATGGTCGGCACCACCGCGCTGGGCTGGTTCCGCCCGACCACGGTGCACAACCGCGGCCGGCCGATGGCCATGATGGTGCTGGGCACCGCCTTCGGCATGAGTTTTACCGGGCCGGTGCTGGGCGCCGTCACCGCGGCCGCGCCCTGGCTGGCCTTGGCGGGGTTGCTGACCCTGGCGACCGGCCTGCTGGTGGCCCGCATGTTCACCCGCATGGCCAAGGTGGATGCCCGCACCGGTTTCTTCTGCGGCGTGCCCGGCGGCGTCATCGTCATGGTGGTGCTGGCGCAGGAGGCCGGGGCCCAGGTCGCCCCGGTCACCCTCAGCCAGACCATGCGGGTGGTGACGGTGGTGCTGACCATCCCGCCGATCCTGGGTCTGATCGCCCCGCATGGCGAATACGGCGCCTACAGCGCCTTCGCCACCGCGGTGGACTGGCCGGGGCTGCTGGCCCTGCTGGCGGTGGCCCCGCTGGCGGCCTACCCGCTGATGCGCCTGGGCTTCGGCAATCCCTGGATGTTCGGCCCCTGCCTGCTGAACATCGCCATCGCCGCTTCCGGCTACGGGTTCACGGGCATGCCGTCCTGGCTGGTCAGCCTGGCGCAGATCGTCATGGGCGCGACCCTGGGCGCGCGACTGACCAAGGGCTTCCTGATGTCGTCCCGCGGGCTGCTGGCGGCCTCGCTCTTGTCCTCAGTGGTGCTGGTGGTGGTGCTTTCGGCCATGGCGCTGCTGCTGGCCTGGGCGGCCGGGCTGCCCTGGCCGGCGGTGGTGCTGGGCATGGCGCCCGGCGGCATGCCGGAGATGAGCCTGACCGCCAAGGCGCTGGACCTGGCGGTGCCGCTGGTGCTGGGCTTCCACCTGGTGCGCAGCCTGCTGAGCAACGTGGTGGTGAAGCCACTGTTCAACCTGGGGGTGCGCTGGAAGCTGCTGTAGGCCCGGCCAGCCCCGCCTCACTCCCGCCGCAGCACCTTGTCCACCAGCACATCGGCCCAGGGCGTGCGCTTCATTGCGTTGAAGTCCGCCCGCAGCTTCGCCTCGTCATAATCCTCGCGCAGCCAGTCCAAAAACGGCTTTGGCGCCGCCTTGGCATACAGCGCAAAGAAGGCATCCAGGATGCCGGTGCGGCCCTGCTTCACATGGCCGAACCGCAGGGAGAGCTGCGCCATCGCCTCCTCCGCCGGGCGGCCCTGCAGCAGCAGCCACAGCCCCGCCGCCAGCCCGGCCCGGTCGGCGCCGGACTTGCAGTGCAGCAGCACCGGCTCCGGCGCGTCGGCGAAGATCCCGGCCAGGCGCAGGATCCGGTCCTTGTGCGGCGCGCCACGGCTTTCCAGCGGGGCGTCGATATAGGCCAGCCCCAGCCGCTGCGCCTCGCGCCGGCCCAGCGCGTCGCTGCCGCAGGCCACGCGGTGGCCGCGCAGGTTGATGACGGTGCGCAGCCCATGGCGCTGCGCCGCTTCCCGCAGTTGCCAGGGCAGCGGGTGGTTGCTGCGATACAGCCGCCCCGGCGCCACCACCCCCCAGTTGCGCCAGCCAACCCGCAGCATGGCGTGGTCCACCAGCAGGCTGTTCAGCCAGGCGGTGCGACCGGAAGGGGGCGTCAGGGCAGCGGACATGCGGGCGCATATGGCGGAAAGGGGCCGGGGGGAGAAGGGGGCGCCCCCACGTGATGCTGGCCTTATAGGCGTGTTCGTGATATGTTCACAAAACCCCCTTGCGCCGGAGCCCCTGCCATCCTCCACCCCGCCGCCCCCACCTGGCACCCTGCGCCGGGCACCCGCCCGGCAGGTGCTGGCGGCCGGCCGGACGAGGGAAGGCCGGGTTTGTCCGAAACCGGCGCCCTCCGCCCCGGGCGTGGCATTCGTCCGAAACCGACGCCTTCGCCCCGGGCGCGGCATTCGTCCGGAACCGGCGCCTTTCACCCCGGGCGTGGCATTCGTCCGAAACCGACGCCTTCGCCCCGGGCGCGGCATTCGTCCGAAACCGACGCCTTCGCCCCGGGCGCGGCATTTGTCCGAAACCGGCGCCCTTCGCCGCGGGCGCGGCATTTGTCCGAAACCGGCGCCCTCCGCCCCGCCCATTCCCCCCAAACCTTCCCACGCCGCGCCGGCCCTTCACGCGCGGCCCCGCCAGTGGCAAGCATGGCCGCTTCCGGCGAAGGAGGCCCAAGATGGCGGCATATGACCTGATCCTGCGCGGCGGCGCCTGCGTGCTGCCCTGGGGCATCGAGACCACCGATGTCGGCGTCCGCGCCGGCCGCATCGCCGCCATCGGCGACCTGCGCCTGGCCACCGCGCCGCAGGTGATCGACGCCGCCGGCCTGCACGTGCTGCCCGGCCTGATCGACGCGCATGTCCACCTGCGCGACCCCGGCGACCCCGCGGTGGAGAACCTCTCGGACGGCACCCGCGGCGCCATCCTGGGCGGCCTGACCACCGTGTTCGACATGCCGAACACCGCGCCCGCCATCACCGACAAGCCGCGGCTGGACTGGAAGCGCGACTACATCACCGGCACCGCTTTCTGCGATGTCGGCATGTATGTCGGCGCCAGCATGAAGAACATCCCGGAGCTGGCCGCGCTGGAACTGGAAGCCAACGTCTGCGCCGTGAAGGTCTTCGCCGGCTCCTCCACCGGGGACCTTCTGGTGGCGGATGACGAAAGCCTGGAAGCGGTCATGCGCTCCGGCCGCCGCCGCATCTGCTACCACTCGGAAGACGAGTACCGCCTGCAGGCCCGCAAGCCCGACTACACCAGCGGCATGCCGCACCGGAACCACATGGTCTGGCGCGATGTCGAATGCGCCCTGCTCGGCACCCGGCGGCTGATGGCGATAGCGCGCAAGACCGGCCGCCCCGCCCATATCCTGCACGTCTCCACCGCCGAGGAACTGGCGTTCCTGGCGGATTACCGCGACATCTGCACGGTGGAAGTGCTGCTGAACCACCTCACGCAAACCGACGAGGCCTATGACCGCCTGGGCGGCTATGCGGTGATGAACCCGCCGATCCGCGACCAGCGCCACAAGGACGCCGCCTGGGCCGCGGTGCTGAACGGCACGGTGGACGTCATCGGCAGCGACCACGCCCCGCACAGCCGCGCCGCCAAGGAACGCCCCTGGCCGGATGGCGCGGCGGGCCTGACCGGCATCCAGACCATCGTGCCGATCATGCTGGACCACGTGAACGCCGGCCGCCTGCCGCTGACCCGCCTGGTGGACCTGATGTGCGCCGGCCCGGCCCGGGTTTATGGCGCGCTGAACAAGGGCCGCCTGGCCATGGGCTACGACGCCGACTTCACCCTGGTGGACATGAAGCAGAGCCGCACCATCGAGGAGAAGTGGATCGTCTCGCCCTGCGGCTGGACCCCGTTCGACGGCTACCACTGCACCGGCTGGCCGAAGATGACCGTGGTGCGCGGCAAGCTGGTGATGCGCGAGGACGAGGTCCTCGGCGCCCCGGTCGGCGCCGCGGTCAGCTTCCGCGGCTGAGGCCGGGCCGCCCGATGGTGCCGCAGCAGGGGCCGCTACGGCACCGACTGGCTGGCCGGCACCACGCGGGCGGGCGTGGACCCCGCGGGCTGGGCGACCGCCTGTGGAGCGGCCTGGACCAAAGGCGGCACGGGTTGAGCCACCGCCTGCGGCACGGCCTGGGCCACGGGTGGCGCGGGCTGAGCCACCGCCTGCGGTGCGGGCTGGACCACCGGCGCGCGGGACTGAGCCACCGCCTGTGGTGCGGCCTGGACCACCGGCGGCATGGGCTGAGCCACCGCCTGCGGTGCGGCCTGGGCCACCGGCGGCATTGGTTGCGCGACCGCCCGCGGCACGGCCTGAACCACCGGCGGCCCGGGTTGCGCCACCGCCTGGGTCGCGGCCTGGGCCACCGGCGGCACCGGCTGAGCCATCCCCTGCACCACGGGCTGCCCGATCTCCACCGGAACGGCGGTCATGGTGGCCGGCAACGTCGAACCGACAGTCGCCCCGGTCGCCCCGGGCGCGGTCTCCTCGGTCAGTCGGGGCCAGGGCCTGGTCTGGCGCTCCGCCGGCGGCCCGGCCGGGGTATCCGCCAGGCCGCGATAGGGCGGGCTGGCCACCGGCGGCTGGCGCCAGCAATCCACCGCGCCCCGGCTGCGGGTGCAGAAGGGCGGCGGCTCCGGCGCGGCCGGCACCAGGCGGCAATAGGGCAGGCCGCGGTCCAGGTTCAGCATCGAACACTCCTGCTGCATCACGGCCGAGAGCAGGTTGTCGGGCTTGGCGGCGGCGCAGCCCAGCAGCGCCAGCGGCAGCAGAACCAGGGCGAAAGCGGGGCAAGGTGGGCGCATGGGCATATCAATTGCCCTTCGGGCTTAACGCCCCCCCAACACGGGGCTATAGGTCCGCCATCGCCGAACGCTATAGGTCGCCCGCGACCGACGCCGCCGCCCCACCGGGCGGGGGCTCCTGCTGGGGAATGCCGTGTCCGATATTTTCGATGAGGTCGACGAGGACCTTCGCGCCGACCGGGCCCAGCGCTTCCTCAAGCGCTATGGCACCTGGATTGCGGCGGCGATGCTGCTGGTGGTGGCCGGCGTGGGGGCCTTGCAAGGCTGGCGCTGGTACCAGGACCGCCAGGCGGTCAAGGCGGCCGAGGGCTTCCTGGCCGCCAGCGCCGCCGCGGCGGTGCCCAATGCCGATGCCGCCGCCATCGCCAGCCGCTTCACCAGCACGGCGGCCGATGCCCCGACCGGCTACCGCACCCTCGCCCGGCTGCGCGCCGCCGCGCTGCTGGTGGGCAAGGACACCCCGGCCGCCCTGGCGCAGTACGACCAGCTGAGCAAGGACAGTGCCGTGCCCGCCCTGTACCGCGACCTGGCCACCCTGCTGTGGGGGCTGCACGGGCTTGGGGTGACGGAGCCGGCGCAGATCGAATCCCGCCTGGCGCCGCTTGCGGTGGCCACCAACCCCTGGCATGCCTCGGCCCAGGAAGTGCGGGCGCTGGCCGCGCTGCAACGGGGCGACGCGGCGGCGGCGCGCCGGGGTCTGGAGACCCTGGCCAACGACGTCACCGCCCCCCAGGGCGTGCGCGAGCGCGCCGGCCGGCTGCTCGCCGGCCTCGGTGGTTGACGATCGGACAAGGACGGATATCGGCATGCACAACCTGACCCGCCGCGCCGCCCTGCTGGGCGCCGCCGGCCTGCTCTCCGCCTGTCAGGCCACGGACGACCTGGCGAATTCCATCTTCGGCGACAGCAAGCCGCCGCTGCCGGGGGAACGCCGCCGGGTGCTGTCCAGCGACCGCCCGCTTGAAGTGGATTCGGGCCCGCTGGTGGCGGTGACCCTGCCGCCGCCGGTGGCCCGCGCCGACTGGCAGCAGGTTGGCGGCGGGCTGGGCCATGCGCCCGGCAACCCCGCGCTGGGCAGCCCGCTGGCCGAAGCCTGGCGCACCTCCATCGGCGCCAGCTCCAACTATCGCCGCCGCATGGTGGCCCAGCCGGTGTCGGATGGCACCACCATCTTCAGCGTGGATGCCGAAGGCATGGTGGTGGCGACCGAGGCCGCGAGCGGCCGCCGCGCCTGGCGCTTCGACACCACGCCGAAGGAAGACCGCGACGGCCAGATGGGCGGTGGCTGCGCCCTGGCCGATGGCGTGCTGTACGTGGTCAATGGCCTGGCCGAGGCGATGGCGCTGAACCCCGCCGATGGCAGCGTGACCTGGCGGGTGCGGCTGCCGGCCCCGGCCCGCGGCGCGCCCAGCGTCGCCGGCGGGCGGGTCTTCGTGCCGACCATCCAGAACCAGGTGGTGGCGCTGAAGACCGCGGATGGCGAGAAGCTGTGGACCTATGCCGGCGCCACCGTGGTGGCGATGGCGCTGGGCCTGCCCGCCCCGGCGGTGGAAGGCGACATCGTGGTCTGCGGCATGGCCTCGGGCGAGATCGCCGCGCTGCGCGCCACCGATGGCCGGCCGGTATGGACCGAATCGCTGGCCAGCGGTTCGCGTGGCAACAGCCTGGCGGATATCGCCGGCATCTCCGGCCTGCCGGTCATCAGCAATGGCCGGGTCTATGTCACCGCCCAGGGCGGCAGCACGGTCGCGATCGACCTGCGCTCCGGCCGCCGGCTGTGGGAACGCGACGTGGCCAGCGCCGAGACCCCCTGGATCGTGGGCGACTGGATCTTCCTGCTGACCGCCAGCATGGAACTGGTCTGCATTGGCCGCAACGATGGCCGGGTGCGCTGGCTGCGCGCCCTGCCGCGCTGGAAGGACGAGGCCCGGCGCCGCGACGCCATCGTGTGGGGTGGGCCGGTGGTGGCCGGTGGCCGCGTGCTGATCACCGGCAACAATGGCGAGATGCTGGAATTGGCGGCGGCCGATGGCGAGCCGCTGAGCCGCCTCAAGCTGCCGGCGCCGACACTGCTGCCGCCGATCATGTTCGGCGGCACGATGTACCTGGTGACCGAGGAAGGCCAGTTGGTGGCGATCCGCGGCGCCTGATACCGGGCGCCGGAAGTCCTGACTTCTGTCGACCGGTATCAGCCGCGCAGGGTTGGTGCGGCGGCTGCGCGCCTAAGAACACGCATACGGGTCATCATGTTTGATGGCCCGTATGAGACGGTCGGCAGGCTTCAGCCCGGGCGCGCCGCCGCTGCGCCGCCGGGCCGGGGCAGCAGCCGCGCCGCCAGCCACAGCAGCAGCGCCAGGTCCAGCACGTGCAGCGCGATGGTGTAGCGCACCATGCCGTATTCGAAGGCGGAACTGCCGAGCAGCGAGGCGTGCACCGCCAGCGCCAGGCCCCAGGCCAGCACCACATCCGGCGCGGCGCGGCGGCGCAGCACGCGGCGCGCCAGCCCAACCGCCAGCCCCAGGGCCAGCGCGGTGCCGAGGATGGAGACCCCGAACAGCGCGACGAAGCCGGCGAGCGGTTGGTCGTAGCGCTGCAACGCCCAGCAATTCCCGGCGGTGCCGCAGAGCGCGAAGGCGCTGGGGTCGGCGGCTTCCGTGGTGGCCCAGGCCGGCCAATAGCCGGGGTGGATGACCAGCGCGAGCCAGTCATGCGCCCAGAGGGTGAGGTATTCCCAGGGGTGGGCCGCAATAAGCGCGCGGTCCAGCGCCAGGGCCAGCTGGCCCTTGCCGCGGTCGTCGGCGGCCTGCCAGGCCGGCCAGCTCGCCTCGGCCGCGGGCCAGAAGGCGCCGAAGCGGAGATCGCCGGAGGATTGCACCTGCGCCCGCAGCCGCGCCGCCAGGTCCGGCTGCGCCGCCAGCAGGGCGCGGTTGCGCAGCACCATCGGCAGGGTGGCGGCAACCGGGGGCGGCAGCCGCGCGGCGTCCTCCGGCTGGGCCAGCAGCAGCGCCTTGCCCAGCAGGGAAATGCCGCTCCAGCTGCCGAGTTCGAAATGGCCATGGCGCTGCCAGGTGGCGGCCATGCCGCCGGCCAGCACGCCGGCCACCACCAGCGCGGCGGCCAGGGCCGTCTTCAGCGCCGGCCATAGCGGCAGCCGGCGGTCGAACAGCGCCAGCAGCAGCGGCAGCACCACGAAGACCAGGCCGGTGCTGCGCGCCAGCGTGGCCAGGCCGAAGCAGGCGGCGGCGCCGAGCAGCGCGCCCGGTCGCGGCCGATGGGCATGGCGGCACAGCAGCGCCAGCCCGGCCAGGATGATGGCGAGGTAGACCGCCTCGGTCAGCAGCCAGGTGGGGGAATCATGCACCGCCGTGTGCAGCAGCGTCACCAGGATGGCGGCGGGGCCGGCCCACCAGCGCCGCAGCAGGCGGGCCAGCTCCACCCCGAACCAGCCCAGCGCGGCGCCGAGCAGCAGCAGCTGCGCCATCGGCAGGTGTTCCAGCCCGCCGAACAGGGCCTGCCAGGCCTGCAGCAGGGCGCCGTAGAGCGGTGGCCGATAGGCGGCCTGGGCCAGGTAGGCGGCGCTGTCGGCGGTGGGTTCCGGCAGCAGCGGTATCTTGCGGGCCATGCGCAGCACCAGCAGGCCGGCGAGCAGCAGGCTGGGCCAGACCGGCCCCGGCCGCAGCGCGGCCATGGTGCGCAGGACACGGGCGCCCAGGGCGCGGGCACGCAGCCTGCGGCCCGGCGGGGCGGTCGGTTCGGCGGTCAGGCTCATGGGTTCGTGCTCAGGGCTGGGGGCGATCCGGCGCCGGTGGCGGGCGGTGGTGGGCCATGCAGCCCGGCTTGCGCGCCAACCTTTGCCGCGCGCGGGGCCAGGCCGCGGCGGCCCGCCTGGCGCCGTGGGTCAGGGGCGCGGGACAAGTGCGATCCGTTCCCGCTCCAGCAGGTGGCCGAAGGCGGCGGAGGCGAGATAAGCGAGTTCCGCCGGGCGGCTTTCCACCGCGGGGTCGATTGCGCGCAGCGCGGCATCGGCATGGCCGGGATGGCACATCACCAGCGGCCGCGGGCCCGGGCGCAGCAACGCCCGCTGCATCACCAGCGGGGCCGAGGTGTCGGGCAGCAGCGGGCTGAAGCCGGAGAAGCCCTGGTTGGTGTGGAAGCCCGCGGCGCTGGCCGCCTGGCGGAAGCCGCGCGCCAGGGTGACGACGACCAGCGCCTTGTCGGTGCAGAACCGGCGGCGGAGGATGGCGCCCAGGGCATCCGCGGGGTCGCGCAGCCAGGGCAGCGCGGCGCCTGGCGCCCGGCGTGCCAGCAGGCACCGCAGCAGCGCACCCCGCACGCCCGGCAGCACATGCACGTGCTGGTGGCCGTCCACGAACTCCGGCGGGGCACCGAAGGCAGCCTGGAAGGCGTCCAGCTGGCGGTCGATCTCGGCGGCGATGTCGGCCTGCACCGGCGCGCCGCCGGCCAGCAGCCGCGCCAGCAGGGGGCCGAGCGCCGGCAGGGTGCCGCCGGGGGCCAGGTGCGGCATGGCGCCGAGCGGCCGGCCGGTGGTCAGGTTCAGGTGCAGGCCGATGGCCGCCGGGCCGCGCGCGGCCCGCAGCGCGGCGGCCAGGTGCGGCCAGGCCGGCATGTTGACCATGGCGCCGACCGCGGAGAGCCGGCCCTGCGCGAGAAGTTCCAGGATGCCGCGGCTGACACCCTCGGTCAGGCCGAAATCATCGGCGCAGAGCACCAGGCGGTGGCGCACGGGCAGCGGGGGCGCGGAGACGGGTGGGGCCAGCGCCGGTGGCGGCGCCAGGATCGCGGCCTCAACCATCCGCGGGCACCAGCGCATTGGCCAGCGGCGCCGGCGCGCGGCGCGGGCCGGGTGGCAGCGGCACCGCGGCGGGGCCGCCCAGGCGCTCGGCGACGACGTAGAGCGGGCGGCTCTTCACCTCCGCGAAGATGCGGCCGACATATTCGCCGATGACGCCGAGCGACATCAGCTGCACACCGGAGAAGAACATCACCGAGACGATCTGGCTGGGGAAGCCCGGCAGGTCGGTGCCGAACAGCAGCGTGCGGAACAGGTAGTAGGCGGCGGCGAGGATGGAGAAGACCGAGATCACCGTGCCGATATAGGTCCAGACGCGCAGCGGCACCGTGGTGAAGGAGGTGATGCCGTCGAAGGCGAAGCTGAACAGCTTGCGGTAGCTGAACTTGGTGTTGCCGTGCAGGCGCTGCTCCACGGTGAAGGGCACGCCGATGGAGCGGAAGCCGATCCAGGCGTAGAGCCCCTTGGAGAAGCGGGCACGCTCGCCGAGCGCGCGGAGCGCTTCGACGCCGCGCCGGTCGATCAGCCGGAAGTCGCCGGCGCCGCGCGGCAGGCCGGTTTCGCCGAAGCGTTCGAACAGGCGGTAGAAGGCGCGCGCCGCGGTGCGCTTCAGCGGGGTTTCGCCGATCCGGTCGGTGCGCTGGCCGTAGACCATGACGAAGCCCTCGCGCCAGCGGGCGACGAAGTCGGCGATGACCTCGGGCGGGTGCTGCAGGTCGGCGTCCATGATGACCACGGCGTCGCCGCGGGCGTGGTCCAGCCCGGCGGCGATGGCGATCTCCTTGCCGAAGTTGCGGCTGAAGGTGACGACGCCGATGCGGTCATCCGCGGCGCGGGCGGCGCGGAGCCGGAGGAGGGTGTCGTCGGCGCTGCCATCGTCGACGAAGACCACCTCCCAATCCGGCGTCAATCGGTGCAGCACGGGCGTGAGCCGGGCGAGCAGCGGGCCGATATTGGCGACTTCGTTGAACACCGGGATGACGACGGAAAGCTCAGGTGACGGCATTGGTCGCCCATGCATGCTGGAAGATCGCCAGACTATGCGGCGCAGCCTTGGCGCTGAACGCACGAACGCTGGCGTTGCATCGCAGTCCAGCGAGGACAACCGCCTGAGGGCGTGCGGCGCGGCGGATCACGAGCGGTTGAGTTCACGCGCACGCAACCAGGGCGCGGGTGCCGGCGCGGCCATGATGCGCGCCACGACGGGGCGGATGCGCATGACCAGCACCCCGGCAGCCGCGTACCCCGACGCAGGATCGGCGCCGTGCTGCCCGGCGCCGCGTGGCGGCTAAGGGCGCGGATGCCGGCCGGCGGCAACGCCCGGGCATCCCGGCGCGGTGCCGCGCGTTCGGCAATGACGCCGGCGCGGGCCTGGCGGGCAACGGAGGGTCCCACATGCTGCATGCCATCCTCTCGCGGCTGATCCGCCAGGGCTCGCTGACCGTCCGGTATCCGGATGGCAGCCTGCACCGCTTCCAGGGTGGCCCCGGCCCCAGCGCCGGCCTGGCCTTCCTGACCCGGCGCGCCGAGCGTCGCTTCGTGCTGGATCCCGGGCTGAGCCTGGGGGAGAGCTACATGGATGGCGAGATCGAGCCGATCGACTGCGGCATCCATGAGGTGCTGGACCTGCTGCTACTGAACCTTTGCGAGGCCGGCGGCAGCCACCCCGTCGAGCGGGCGGTGGAACTGTGGCGCATCGCCAGGCGGCGCTTCGACCAGTTCAACCCCACCGGCCGCGCCCGGCGCAACGCGGCGCACCACTACGACCTGGACTCGCGGCTGTTCCGGCTCTTCCTCGACCGCGACATGCAATACTCCTGCGCCTGGTTCCCGACCGGGCAGGAGACGCTGGAGCAGGCGCAGCAGCTGAAGCTGCGGCACATCGCCGCCAAGCTGCGGTTGGACCGCCCGGGCCTGGAGGTTCTGGAGATCGGCTGCGGCTGGGGCGGCATGGCGCTGCACCTGGCGCGCGAATGGGGCGCGCGCGTCACCGGGCTGACGCTTTCCGCCGAACAGCTGGGCGTGGCCCGCGCCCGGGCCGAGGCCGCGGGGCTGGCCGGGCAGGTGCGCTTCGAGCTGATGGACTACCGCGACTGGCGCCGCCCGGTGGACCGCGTGGTTTCGGTGGCGATGTTCGAGGCGGTGGGGCTGGCGCAGTTCCGCGGCTATTTCCAGGCCATCGCCGGCGCGCTGAAGCCGGATGGCGTGGCGCTGGTGCACAGCATCGGCCGCGCGCATGGGCCGGGGGCCACCAATGCCTGGCTGGCCAAGTACATCTTTCCCGGTGGCTATGCCCCGGCGCTGTCTGAGGTATTGCCGGCGGCGGAGAAATCCGGGCTTTGGGTGACCGATATCGAGGTGCTGCGGCTGCACTACGCCCAGACCATCGCGCATTGGCGCCGCCGCTTCGCCGGCAACCGGGACGCCATTGCCAGCCTGTACGACGAACGCTTCTGCCGGATGTTCGAATTCTACCTCTCGGGCTGCGAGCTGGCCTTCCGCCGCATGGGTCACATGAACTGGCAGATGCAGCTGGCGCGGCAGCCGGATGCGCTGCCGCTGACGCGGGACTACATGGCCGCGGCCGAGGCGATGCCGCAGCCGGCGGCGGACTGAACGCCCCCTTCCGTTGGGCGCCGATCCGCGCCACCCTTCGGGCAACGTCCAAGGGAGCAGCCCCATGTCCAACCCGCCGCAGGTCCAGATGATGGACCACTTCACCATCGTCTCCGACGACATCGCCAAGACCCGCAGCTTCTATGCCGAGCTTGGCCTGAACCCCGGGCCGCGCCCGGCCTTCGCGCGCGACGGCCTCTGGCTCTACGCCGCCGCCGGCCGGCCGATCCTGCACGTGATCGAGACCGACACCGCCACCATGCCCGAGCCACGCCGCGGCGTGCTGGACCACATGGCCTTTTTCAGCACGGATGTGCAGCGCGCGCTGGACTGGATCCGCGCCAAGGGCATTCCCTTCCGCCTGCAACGCGCGCCGGAGCCGTTCAACATCTGGCAGATGTTCTTCCCCGGCCCGAATGGCGAGGAGGTGGAACTGGACTTCGCCCCCGAGGAAGCCCCGCCGGCGGGCTGGGAAGGCAAGCCGATCATCAAGGCGGCCTGATGCGTCGGGCGGATATCGCCGGCCTGGTGGATGACCGGCCGGCGGATGGCGTGTTCCGCGTGCATGCGGACGCCTTCCGCTCGCACCAGGTCTTCGACCTGGAGATGGCGACGATTTTTGAGGGTGGTTGGTGCTTCGCGGGCCTGGACTGCCAGGTGCCGCATGCGCACGACTTCTTCACCACGCGGATCGGCCGCCAGCCGGTGGTGGTGCAGCGCGGCGGGGATGGTGTGGTGCGCGCCTTCCTCAACGCCTGCCGGCACAAGGGCGCGCTGGTGTGCCACCTGCAACGCGGCAACGCGAAGACGCATAGCTGCCAGTATCATGGCTGGGCGTACGACAGCAGCGGCGCCAATGTCGGCATCAAGCTGCTGCGCCAAGGCGAATACACCCCGGCCTTCCACGCCGAGAGCCACGACCTGCATGCGGCGCGGTGCGAGGTGTACCAGGGCTTAATCTTCGTCAGCCTGAACCGCGACGTGCCGCCGCTGCGCGAACACCTGGGCGGCATGGCGACCTTCCTGGACCTGATCGCCGAGCAGTCACCGCAGGGCATGGAGGTGCTGCCGGGGACGGTGACCTACACCTACCGCGCCAACTGGAAGTTCCAGGTGGAGAATACCGGGGATGTCTACCACTTCACCTCGACGCATCCGTCCTACATCGACGTGCTGAGCGGGCGTAAGGCGCAGCAGGGCGCTGCGGCCGATACCACCACCTATGCGCGCTTCCGCGAGAAGGAGCTGGTGCGCGGCAGTATGTGCTTCGCCGGTGGCCACAGCGCCATGTGGGGCAGCAACCCGACGCCCGAGGCGCGGCCGCTGTATGAGAGCCTGGACGAGGTGGCGGCGCGCGTCGGTGAGGCAAGGGCGCGGTGGATGCTGTACGTGCGCAACATCACCGTCTTCCCGAATGTGCAGTTCGCCGAGAATGCGAGTTTGCAGATGCGCGTCATCCGCCCGCTGGCGCCCGACCTGACGGAGATGACCGGCTATTGCCTGGCAGCGAAGGGCGAGAGCCCGGCGGCGCGGGAGCGGCGCATTCGGCAGTATGAGGAGTTCTTCAACCCCTCCGGCCTGGCCACGCCGGACGACACCACGGCGTATGAGGATTGCCAGGCCGGCATGCAGGCCGGGCGCGTGGATTGGCACCAGGGCTACATGCGCGGCATGGCCGTGGTGCAGGGCGGTGGCGACCGCTACGCGGAGGAACTGGGCGTGGTGCCGCAGACATCGGCGCATGGCGGCTTCGAGATGGGGGACGAAACCATCTTCCACGGGCCGTACCGCTACTGGCGGGACCGCCTGGTGGCCGGCGCATGAGCGCGCTGCTGGAGGCGAGCGCGCTGCTGTACGCCGAGGCCGCGGCGCTGGATGAGCGGCGCTGGGACGACTGGCTGGCGCTGTTCACGGCGGACTGCCTGTACCACGTGCCGGCCTGGCGGGACGAAGTGACGCCGACCGAGGACCCCACGCGCGAGGTCTCGATCATCCATTGCAGCGGCCGGGCGCAGCTGGCGGAGCGGGTGCAGCGCATCACCGGCGGGCGCAGCGTGGCCAGCATGCCGCCGCCGCGCACCGCGCATGTGGTCAGCAACGTCATGCTGGCCGAGGAAAGCGACGCGGCGCTGCGGGTGAAGAGCGTCTGGGCCAGCCATGTGTTCAACGTGAAGCGGCAGGACCAGCATGTGTTCTTCAGCCGGGTGGAACACCTGCTGGTGCGCCAGGACGGCGCCTGGCGGATCGCACGGCGGCACGCGCTGCTGCTGAACGACCGGCTGCCGACCATGCTGGATGTGTACAGCCTTTAGCGCCTGATCCGCGAAGGCGCGCAGCGGCCGGAGCGGTGAATCAGTCGCTCGGAAATTGCCTGATCCGCGAAGGCGCGCAGCGGCCGGAGCGGTGAATCAGTCGCTCGGAAATTGCCTGATCCGCGGAGGCGCGCAGCGGCCGGAGCGGTGAATCGGTCGCTCGGAAATTGCCTGATCCGCGGAGGCGCGCAGCGGCCGGAGCGGTGAATCAGTCGCTCAGACAAGCTACCTGGTCCGCAGCGGTAGCCCCTTCAGCGAAACCGCGGCGGCCAGGTTCACCAGCATGACCAGCCCGGCGGCGATGAACACCGCTTGGAACGCGCCGGCCAGCGCCTGCGGCCCCGCCGCGTCCAGCAGCGCGCGGCCGGTCAGCCCGCCCGGCACCGCCGCCTGCAACCGGTTGAACAGCAGCGCGGAGAGCGCCGCCACGCCGAAGGCGCCGCCCAGCAGGCGGAAGAACATCATGCAGGCCACGCCGATGCCGCCATCCCGCGGGTCCACCGCGTTCTGGATGGCGACCGTCATCGGCGCGAAGCTGCCGCCGAAGGCCAGGCCCAGCAGCAGCGTCGCGCCCATGTCGAAGGCCAGGTTGTGGCCGAGGCCGACGGCGGCGATGACGAAGCACATGGTGGCGGCGATGGCCGCGCCGACGATGGGCGCGAAGCGATAGCGGCCGAGCCGCCCGACCAGCTGCCCGCCGATGAAGCTGCCGGTGACGCTGCCGATGGTGATCGCGATCATCCTGAGGCCGGCATCCTTGGCCGAGAGCCCGGCCATCAGCTGGAAGGCGAGGGGGATATGGATGACCAGGCCGATATTGGCCACGCTGGCCAGGCAGGTAATGGTGTTGGACAGCACGAATTCGCGGTTGCGGAACAGCCGTGGCGGCAGCATCGGCTCGGGCGCTACCTTCTCGGTCTTGATCAGCAGCACCAGGAAGACCAGGCCCATCAGGAAGCAGCCCAGCGCCAGCGGCGAGAGGAAGCTGCCATCCCGCTGCGCCGCGGAAATGCCGAACAGAAAGGGCGTGGCCGAGAGCAGGATGAACAGCGCGCCCAGCCAGTCGATGACGGGCCGGCGTGTCGGCTTGGGCAGGCGCCGCAACTGGAAGTAGGTCAGCGCAAAGGCGGCGGCACCCAGCGGCGCGTCGATCAAAAAGATCCAGTGCCAGCTGAGGTAGTCCGAGAACAACCCGCCGAGGATCGGCCCGCCGATGCTGGCGCTGGCGAAGACGCTGGAGAGGTAACCCTGCACCTTGGCGCGCTCGCGCGGGGCGAAGATGTCGCCGACCACGGCCAGCGAGACGCTGCGCAGCCCGCCGCCGCCCAGGCCCTGCACCACGCGGGCCAAAATCAGCTGCGTCATGTCCTGCGCCGCCGCGCAGAGCAGCGCGCCGAAGACGAAGCCGGCGACCGAGACCAGCAGTACCGGCCGCCGGCCATAGAGGTCGCTGAGCCGGCCGTAGATCGGCGTCGTCACGGTCGACGCGATCAGGTAGGCGCTGACCACCCAGCTCAACCGCTCCCAGCCGCCCAAATCGCTGGCGATGGAGCTGAGCGCTGTCGCAACGATGGTCTGGTCCAGGCTGGACAGGAAAAGCGCCAGCATCAGGCCGAACATGATGCTGCGGATCTGCTGCCGGGTGAAGGCGGGTGCGGTTTCGGTCATGCCGGCGCGATGCTAGCCTTGCCGCAGCCATGGGGGAAACGCGGGCATGTCGGCATTGGTCGGTATCAAGGTGCTCGATCTCAGCCGCGTGCTGGCCGGCCCCTCCTGCGGGCAGTTGTTCGCGGATATGGGCGCCGAGGTCATCAAGGTGGAGGATCGCGGCGGCGACGAGAACCGCAACTGGCTGCCGGTGGTGGATGGGCGCGGCGCGAATTACATGAGCGTCAATCGCGGCAAGCGCGGCATGACGCTGAACCTGAAGTCGCCCAAGGGGCAGGAAATCCTGGCCGCGCTGGTCCGCCGCAGCGACGTGCTGATCGAGAACTTTCCGCCGGAGACCGCGAAGCGCCTGGGCCTCGACTGGCCGACGCTGCAGGCGATCAACGAGCGGCTGATCCACGTCTCCATCACCGGCTATGGCAGCCGCGGGCCGCTGAAGGACCGGCCGGGCTACGACAACATGCTGCAGGCGTTCAGCGGCATGATGGCGATGACCGGCGAGCACGACCGCGGCCCGGCGCGCCTCGGCCCGAGCGTGATCGACCTGGGCACCGGGGCGCTGGCCTTCGCCGCCGCCTGCGCCGCGCTGCTGGCGCGGAACGAGGGCAGGGCGAAGGGGCAGCATGTCGAATGCTCGCTGCTGCAAACCGCGCTGTCTCAGCTGGGCTACCACTTCACCGCCTACACCATGGCCGGCGTGGTGCCGCAGCGGACCGGTTCCGCGGTGTGGCACATCGTGCCGTACCAGTGCTTCCAGACCGCCGATGGCTGGATCTTGGCCGGCGCCACCAATGACGCGGTGTGGCAGCGCATGGCCACCGTGCTGGGCGCGGTGGAACTGGCAGAGGACCCGGCCTATGCCAATACCCTGGGCCGCAGCCAGGCCAGGCTGGAATTGGTGGCCAGGCTGGTGCCGTATTTCCTGAGGCGCAGCACCGAGGAGTGGGTGGCCGGCTTCGATGCCGCCAAGGTGCCGTGCAGCCCGGTGCAGGACGTGGCGCAGGCGCTGGCCCACCCGCAGGTGCAGGCGCTGGGCATGGTGCAGGAAGTGCCGGACGGCCGCGGCGGCACGCTGCGCCTGTGCAACGTGCCGATCGAGATGAGCGCCACGCCGCCGGTGCCGGGTGGCCGCCCGCCGGATTTGGGCGAGCATACCGACGAGGTGCTGCGCGAGGTGCTGGGCTTCACCGCCGACGAGATCGCCACCCTGCGCCAGGAGCAAGCCGTATGATCGCCCGTCGCGCCCTGTTCGCCGCGCCCCTGCTCGCAACCCCCGCGCTGGCGCAGTCCTGGCCGGAGCGGTCGCTCCGCATCATCGTGCCCTTCCCGCCGGGTGGCCCGGTTGATGGCGGCGCGCGGGTGGTCGCCCAGGTGTTGCAGGAACAGCTCGGCCAGCCCGTGGTCATCGACAACCGCTCGGGCGCTGGCGGCTCGATCGGCACCGAGGCCGCGGCCAAGGCGGCGCCGGATGGCTATACGCTGCATTTCGGCAGCACCGGCTCGCTGGCGGTCAACCAGACGCTGGTGCCGAACCTGAGCTACGATACCAGGCGGGACCTCACCGCCATTTCCGTGGTCTCGGCGGTGCCGATGCTGATGGTGGCGCGCACCGGGCTTGGCCTGAGCGACGTGGCCGACGCGATCCAGCGCGCCCGCCGCGCGCCCAACAGCATCACCTACGCTACCTC
Organism: uncultured Rhodospirillales bacterium; assembly: GCA_903835235.1. GTDB lineage: Bacteria > Pseudomonadota > Alphaproteobacteria > Acetobacterales > Acetobacteraceae > CAIMOR01. Next base: position 13,135 of record CAILMF010000067.1, on the reverse strand, counting down.
CGGCCCCGGCGGCGCGCCGCATCTGGCCGGGGAATTGTTGCGGCAGAAGGGCGGGGTGGAACTGACCATGGTGGCGTATCGCGGCGCGGCGCCGGCGATGACGGCGATCATCGCGCAGGAGGTGGACACCACCTTCCTGGACCCCGCGGTGCTGATGCCGCATGTGCGCGACGGCCGGATGAAGGCGCTGGCCGTCACCGGCCCGCAGCGCCTGGCCGCGCTGCCGGACTACCCCACGCTGGTGGAGTCCGGCCTGCCCGGGGTGGAGGTGGAGAACTGGTACGCCCTGCTGGCCCCGGCCGGCACGCCGCGCGACCGGGTCGCCCGCATCCATGCCGCGTTGAGCACGGCACTGGCCCGGCCGGAGACCATGCGCAGCTATGTCGAGCAGGGCCAGCGCGTGCTGAACCTGAACCCCGAGGCCGCCACCGCCTTCATCGCGCAGGAGATCGACAAATGGGCCCAGGTGGTTCGCAGCGCGGGGATGAAGCCCGAATGATCGGCCGCCGCACCCTGCTGGCCGGGCTGGCGGTGCCGGCGCTGGCCCGCGCCCAAGCCCCCGGGACGCAAGGCTGGGCGCCGATGCATGCCATCCGCCTGCTGGTGCCCTATGGCCCCGGTGGCGGCGCCGATACCACCGCGCGGCTGCTGGCCGGGCCGATGGGCGCCGTGCTGGGCCAGAATGTGGTGGTGGAGAACCGCCAGGGCGCCGGCGCCAGCATCGGCGCCGCCGAGGTGGCGCGCAGCGCGCCGGATGGCCACACGCTGATGATGGATGCCATGGCCCATCTGGTGACGCCGGCCATGCTGCGGCTGCCGCTGGACTACGCCACTGCCTTCGCGCCGCTTTCCCTGGTGACGGAGCTGCCGCATGTGCTGCTGGTGCCCAATACCTCCCCGGCGACGGACCTGGCGGGGTTGCTGGCCTATCTGCGCGGCAAGCCCGGCGAGGTCGCCTTCGGCACGTCGGGCAATGGCACGGCGGGGCACCTGGCCTCGGTCATCCTGGCGCGGCGGGCGGGGTTGCAGGTGCTGAACGCGCCCTATCGCGGCATCGGCCCGGCCTTGCAGGACCTGATCGCGGGGCGGCTGGGCTTCGTCTTCGCCACCGTTGCCTCGGCCATGCCGCTGGTCAGGGCCGGCACGGCGCGGGGTGTTGCCGTTTCCTCCCTGCAGCGGGTTTCCGCCGCGCCGGAGATCGGCACCGTGGCCGAACAGGGTTTTCCGGGCTTCGAGATGAATGAATGGAACGGGCTGTTCCTGCCCGCCGGCACGCCCGCGCCGGCGCTGGCGGCGCTGTACGCCGCGGTGCGCCATGCCATTGCCGATGAGGTGGTGAGGCAGCGCATCGCCGCGATGGGCGCCGTGCTGGTGGGCGGTGATGCCGCCAGCTTCGGCGCCTACCTGGCCGCCCGCCGTCCGGTGATCGCCGAGCTGGTGCGGGCCGAGGGGATCACGCCGGAGTAGAGCGTGATCGTCGCAGGCGGCATCGCCGGAGACGTGAAGCACACGACACAACAGAAGCTGGCGTCGGTCAGGCGCTGCTGTCTGCGCCTGTACCGCGGTATCAGCCGCGCGCTCGGCGCGGCGTGGGCGTGGCGGTGGCGGTGGGTGGCGGGGTGACGCCGGCGGGGCGCCCGGCATCGAAACCGAGGAAGCCGATCTCCGGCTTTGCAGCGCCACCGTCCCCGGCCCAGAGCCGCGGGCCGCCGGGCACCACTTCCACCGGGGCGCGCACCGCGGCCACCGTGGAGGAAGCGTCGCTCGGCGTGCGCGGCGGCCGGCCGGGACGGGCCGGGGCCTGCGGCACGGCGGGCTGGCTGCGGAAGGCGGTCGCGGTCGCTTCGTTGGGGCCGCCGGTGGGGCGGGCGCCGCGCACGCTCAGCAGGAAGAACATGATGTCGTTGCGGCCCTGGTCGACCGCGGTGTCCAGCGGCGTCAGCCCCAGCACGTTGGTTGCGTCGGGGTCGGCGCCACGGGCCACGGCGTCGCGCGCCGCAAACAGGTCGCCGCGGTTGATCGCGTCGAACAAGGCGGGGGTCGGCGCCAGGTTGGCGTTGGGGTCGGCGGGAATCGGCTCGATATTGCCGCGGGCGGTCATGCCGGGCAGCGCGGTCGGCGGCGGCCGGCGCGACGAGTCCAGCGTGCCGGACGCTGGGCCCAGCGCCTGGCCGGGGCGGCCACCGGTGTAGCGCTGCGCCTGGGCTTCCCGCGGCAGCAGGGCGAGGCTGGCCAGCACGGCCAAGGGAAGCAGCAGGGCGGGGGAATGGCGCATGGCGGGGAACCTATACGTTGCCCGGCTTCGCCTCAACGGCCTTAAGCGCCGCCGTTTGAAACCTTTCCTTCACGCCGCCAGGCCAGCACCGCCACCCCCAGCACCAGCGGCAGCGCCAGCCAGGGCGGCAGCAGCGGCAGGGCCGAGATGCCGGTGACGGTGTGGTCGCCATTGCGGCGCAGCCCAACCCAGCCGCCGCCCTGCATGTCCCGCCCTGGGGAGACGCGGCGCAGCTCCGGCAGCACCGGCTCGCCCAGGCCCATGAAGTGGGCGCTGCCGCCAGTGGCGGCCAGCACCGGGGCCAGCGGCGCCGGGTCGGCGCGCAGGTCGGCCACCTCCAGCGGGTTGACCGCGGCGGCGGCAGCGAAGGCGGTGCGCTGGCCATCGGTCACCTGCCACACCCCGGCGGCGGCGGCGGGCAGGTCCAGCGTTGCCTTGCCACCGGCGCCCAGCGTGGGCGCCAGGCGCTGCACGCTGCCATCCGGTGCGGTCACGCTGAAATCCGGCGGGGTGCCGGGGGCGACGCTGCGGCGCTCCGCGCGCAGGCGGCCATTCTCGATCCGAGCGGAGAGGTCCTCCTCCTCCAGCTCCGGCTCCTTCATCAGCCAATGCGCGGCGCGGCGCAGGATTTCTGCTTGCGGGCCGCCGCCGTCATGGCCGCGGGACCACAGCCAGATCTGGTCGGAGAGCAGCAGCGCCACGCGGCCATCGCCGACCCGGTCCAGCTGCAGCAGGGGGGCGCCGTCCGGCGTCTGCATAACCGTCACGCCGCCGCGCGGCTCGGCGCGGATGCTGCGGTACCAGCGGCCCCAGGTGGCGTCGCGCGATGCATCCGGGTTGGCGCCGGTCAGGCCTTCCGTCACCGGGTGGCGGGCGCCCTCGGGCGAGACCTGGGGGCGGAAGGCGCCTTCCTGCACGCCGTTGCGCTGGCCGCCCACCGGGCGCGCCGGCAGCACCTGGCCCAGCGGCGTGCTGGCGAGCGACACGGCGCCGGCGAATTCGGGCCCGACCGACATGAACAGCGCGCCGCCGCCGCGGACATAGTCGGCGATGTTGCGCAGATAGGCCGGCGGCAGGATGCCGCGATTGGCGAAGCGGTCGAAGACGATGAGGTCGAATTCGCGCAGCTTCTGCTGGAACAGCTCCCGCACCGGAAAGGCGATCAGCGCCAGCTCGTTCAGCGGCGTCAGGTCGTCCTTCTCGGGCGGGCGGAGAATGGTGAAGTGGACCAGGTCCACGCCCGGGTCGGCCTTCAGCAGGCGGCGCCAGGTGCGCTCGCCGGCATGCGGCTCGCCCGAGACGAGGAGGACGCGGAGGCGGTCGCGCACGCCCATCACCGTGACCACGGCGCGGTTGTTCAGGTCCGAGACCTCACCGGGGCGGGGCTCGGCCATCAGCTCGATCACGCTGGGGCCGCCGCGCTCGATGGGAATGGTCAGGCGCTGTTCGCGGCCGACCGGGACGCTTTGGGTGAGGGGCGCGGCGCCGTCGCGGCGGATGGTCAGGCGGGCCTGGCCGGCGTTGGGGGCGCCCAGGTCGTCCACGGCAATGCGCAGTTCCACGCTGCGGCCGACAATGCCGAAGCCCGGGGCCTCCAGCACGCGGAGGCGCCGGTCCACTTCCCCGGCGCGGCCGGGCAGCAGGGCGTGGAACGGCGCGTCCAGCGTCGGCGGTACCGGCACGTCGTGGACCTGGCCATCGGTCAGCGCCAGCACGCCGGCCAGGCGGTTGCGCGGCACTTCTGCGAGAGCCTGCGTCAGGGCGGCGAACAGCCGCGTGCCCTGGTTGCCGGCCTCCGGCGCCTCCACGGTGCGGAATTCCAGGTCCGGCAGGCGGCCGAGGCGCTGTTCCAGCAGCTGGCGGGCGGCTTCCACCTGGGCGGCGCGGGGGCCGAGGCTGGCGCTGTCGCTGCGGTCCACCAGCAGGATGGCGATGTCCGGGCGGGTCTCCCGGGTTTCCTCCACCAGGCGGGGGTTGGCCAGGGCCAGCAGCAACAGGGAGAAAGCCAGGGCGCGCAAGGGCGCGCCGCGGGCCCGGCGCCAGAAGGCGGGTGCGAGCGCCAGCAGCGCCACGGCGCCCAGCGCCGCCAGCAGCCACCAGGGCAGGACGGGGGCGAAGTCGATGCCGGCGAGGGAGTGCTGCATGCTACTGCGGCAGCAACCGCAGCCACTTCAGCACGGCGGCTGCCACGACCAGGAAGCCGATGAGAGTGCCGATGGTGGCGGCGAGGATTTGGAAGGTCTGCCAGCCGCTCGGCACCTTGGCCACGACCTGGGTGACCAGCAGGTCGAGCTTGCCTTCGACGCTGCCAAGCCGGCCCTCGATGCCGCCAAGCTTGCCCATGATGCCCGTGAGGTCGCCGCGGATGGCGCGAACATCATCTTCCAGACGTTTGACGCGGGCTTCCATGCCGGGATCATCGCCGGAACCGCGTGGCGGTTCAACAGGTGGCTGGCCCGGCGGGATGTTGCCGGCGGCGGTCAGGGCGCGGAGTTCGCGGAGGGTTTCGGCGTAGGTTTCAGCCGGCATTGGCGGCCTCCTCAACGCTGGCGAGGAGCAGGCCGACCTGCTCCGTGATCATCTCGCTCTTCTCCGCAAGTTGCTTGGCAACCTTTTCCGTCTGCACCGACTCTACCGCGATCATGGTGGCCTGCAGCGCGCCGGACGCGACAACCATCAATGCGAGACTGCGGCGAAGCACCGAACGCAGCGCATCGGCCTCCCGCTCCAAGCGCTCGACCTTCGCCTTCAGCGCCTCGGCTTCCTCGTCGGTCATCAGTTGCCCAGCCTTTCCAGGATCTGCGGCACGTGGACCTGGTCGCCCTTGTAGTTGCCGGTCAGCGCATACATCACCAGGTTGACGCCGAACCGATACGCCAGGGTGCGCTGCCGGGCGCCGCCGGGGGTGGTGGCGTAGGGGTTGTTGCCGGCCTCATCCACCGCCCAGGCGCTGGCCCAGTCGTGGCCGCCGAGGATGACCGGGGAGACGCTGTCATTGGCGCGGTCCTGTTCCCGCGCCACCCAGATCTGCCCGCCGGCGAAGCGGCCCGGCAGTTCCGGCAGCAGGTAGAAGCTGCGGCGCAGCACGTGGTCGTCGCCGATGACGGCCAGCGGCGGGATGGCCAGGTCGCGGGTTACGCGGCGCAGCGCCGCGCGGGCGCCCGGCGCGAACCCTTCGCCGGAGCCTTCGTCGCGCGTGTCAAAAAGGATGATCCCGCCATTGCGCATGAAGGTGTTGAGCGCGGCGACGGCGGTGGCGTCCGGCTGCGGCGCCTCCGCGGTGATGACCCAGTAGAGCAGCGGGAACAGGCTCAGGTCGCTCTGGCCTGGCTGTACTGCCGCAGGCTCCGCCAGGGCGGCGTTGGTGCGGCGGTTGACGTAGTCCGACAGGCCGATCAGGCCGGCCTTCTGGATGTCGTCCAACTGGCTGTCGCCGGTGGAGACATAGGCCAGCCGGGTGGCCAGGGCAGCGGCGCCGTCCTGCGCCTGCGCCGGGAAAGCCAACGCCAGCAGCAGCGCCGCGGCCACCGCCCGGCCCAGCAGCAGCCCGCGCAGGCGGAGCGAGAGCAGCATGTCCGCCGCCAGCAGCAGCAGCGCCGCGGCCAGCAGCCAGGGGCCGAGGTCCTGTTCCGCCGGCACGCCGCCGATGCCGAGCAGCGAGGCGCCCTCCGGAGCCGGCCCGGCCGCAACCGGCGGCGCGATGTTGCCGCCGAGGTTCAGCGCGCGGCGGTAGCCGCCCTCGGCCGCGGTGCCGTACCAGCCCGGCGGGTGGCGCGGGCCTGGTTCGGTGGCGGCGAGTTCCGCCGGCACCAGGGCGGCGGCGGCGGGCGGCGGCGCGCCGAGGCGGCCGAAGCCGTCCAGGCTTTCCAGCGGGGCCAGCGGCTGCTCGCCCTCGGCGCCGTTGATGCCGGCCGAGAGCGCGACGATCCGCCGCAGCATCTGCACGAACAGGCCGGAGAGCGGCAGGTTGGACCAGTCGGCCGTGGCCGTCACATGGAACAGCACCACGCGGCCGGCGCCGCGGGCTTCGGCGGTCACCAAGGGGGTGCCATCGGCCAGCCGCGCCCAGGTGCGGTCGGTCAGGCGCGGGCCGGGTTCGGCCAGCACCTGGCGCTCCACCGTCACTTCCTCCGGCACCGCCAGCCCGGCGAAGGGCGAGGTGGGCAGGAAGGGCGCCAGCCGCTGCGGCTGCTCCCAGGACAGGGCGCCGCCCAGCTGGCGTTCGGCGCGCAGTGGCACCGGCAGCAGTCCGTCCGGCTTTTCCGCCACGCGCGGGCCGGCAAAGCGGACCAGCGTGCCGCCGGCTTCCACCCAGCGGGTCAGGGCGTCGCGCTCGGCGCCCTCGGCCACCGGGCGGTCGGCCAGGGCCAGCACGGCGATGGGGCGCTTCAGCAGCTCCTCCACCGTGCCGCGGCGGAGTTCGGCATAGGGCTGCATGGCGCGGGAGAGGTAGAACAGGTCGCCGATCAGGGGAGCGTCGGCGGCTTCCTCGCTGCCCGGCAGCAGGCCCAGCGGGCGGCGGCGGAAGCGTTCGTCCAGCAACTGCACGGCGGCGGCGCCGGGTTCGTCCTCGATCTCCAGCCGCACCACCTGGTTGCGGAGTTCCAGCGGCAGGTCCAGCGATGCCTCGCCCTGGGCGGCGCCGGCCGGCAGGGGCACCACCGCGCGGGCCAGGGTGCGGCCATCGCCGGTGCGGGCCAGCACGGTGGCCTGGGTGGCGGCGGGGTGCGGGGCCTGCTGCACCAGCAGCTTCAGGCGGTCGGCCTCGGCGGTGGGGGGCGCCAGCAGGCGGGCGGGGCGGGCCTCGTCGCGGGCCAGGGTCAGGGTGCCGGCGGCGGCCAGGGTTTCGGCCAGGGAATCGCCGGCATGGGCCACGCCATCGTGCACGAACAGCGTGGCCAGCGCGCCCGGGTTGGCGGCGCGCCAGGTGGTGAAGGCGGCCAGCGCCCCGGCGCGGTCGGGCGCCCAGGGCTTGGGGCGCAGCGCGGCCAGGCGGGCGGCCATGTCGGCGGCGGGCATCGGGCCGATGATGCGCGGCGGCTCGGCACCGAGGCCGGGGGCGGTGGCCAGCAGGGCGGCCGGGCGTTCCTCGCGCCCGGCGCGGCGCAGCGCGGCATCCAGCGCGGCCATGCGGGCGGGCCAGTCCGGCGCGCTGGCCCAGCCGTCATCCAGCACCAGCAGCAGGGTGCCCTCGCCACCGCCGGCGGCACCGGGGCCGAGCACCGGGCGGGCCAGGCCGAGAATGATCAGCGCGGCGGCCAGCAGGCGCAGCGCCAGCAGCCACCAGGGGGTGCGGGCCGGGGTTTCCGGCAGGCGCGGCAGCAGCCGCAGCAGGAAGACGGGCGCGAAGGTAATTCGCCGTGGGGCTGGAGGTGTGACCCGCAGCAGCCAGTACAGAATCGGCAGCGCCGGCAGGGCCAGCAGCAGCCAGGGGGCGGCGAAGCCGATGGAGCCGAGCGAGAGCATCAGGAGTCTCCGCCCAAGAGCAAACCCTGTGCGGGGGCCATCACCCGCGCAGGGTAAACTGCTCGCTCAAACCAGGGCTGGCGCAGGCTGGGCGAGCTCATGCCAGCGTCGCCTGCGTCAGCGCCTGGTACAGGGCCATCAGCGCGGTCTCCGGCCGATGGTCGGTGCGATGCGCCAGCAGGGTCCAGCCGGCGGCGCGGGCGACATCGGCGCAGGCCGCCCGATGCGCGGCGAACCATTGGCGGAAGGGCTGGCCGGCGCCGAACACCGGGGCGGCATTGGCCACCAGCACCGGCGCCTCGCCTTCCAGCCCATGCAGGTGGACGCGGCCTTGCAGCGCCGGTTCCTCCTCGCCGGGGGCGACGATCTGTACCAGCACGCCGCGCAGCGGCAGACCGGCCAGGGCGGCGACGGCGTGCTGCACCTCCTCGACGGGCGTGTAGAAATCGCTCAACAGCACGCAGCGGCCGTGTCGGGGCAGGGAGGGGTCGGGCAGCGGCAGGCCAGCGCCGCCGGTGACCCCCGACAAAGCCTGGGCCAAGGCCGGCAAGCCGGTGCGACCGGTAAAGCTGCGGCGCGGCGCCGCGGCATCGCCGAACAGGCGCACCCGCTCGCCGCCGCGCAGCAGCAGGCCGGAGAGGGCGAGCAGCAGCAGCTCGGCCCGCTCGCGCTTGCCCTCATGCATGCTGGCGGAGGCATCCCGCCACAGCAGCACGGTCTGCGCCGCCTCCCACTCGGTTTCCCGCACGAAGAGCCGGTCGCCCTTGGCGGATTGGCGCCAATCCACCCGGTTGACCGCGTCCCCTTGCAGGAAGGGGCGGAACTGCCAGAAGGCGTCGCCCTGGCCGGAGCGGCGGCGGCCGTGGACGCCCTGCATCACCGTGCTGGCGACACGCTCCGCCTGCACCACCAGGGGCGGCAGGGTGGCGCCGAGCGCCTCGGCACCCAATGCTTGCTGAGCGGGGGCGGCGCGGGCTGGCACTCAGCCTACCTCGGCCTTCAGCGCGCCGATCACGTCCAGCAGCGTCACCCCTTCGGCGCGGGCCGAGAAGGTCAGCGCCATGCGGTGGCGCAGCACCGGCTCGGCCAGGGCCAGCACGTCCTCCACGCTGGGGGCCAGGCGGCCATCCAGCACGGCGCGGGCGCGGGTGGCCAGCATCAGCGCCTGGGCGGCACGGGGGCCGGGGCCCCAGGCCAGGTTCTGCTTCACCATCGCCAGGGCGGAGGTCTCCGGCCGGGCGCCGCGGACCAGCTTGAGGATGGCGTCCAGCACCGCTTCCCCCACGGGCATGCGGCGCACCAGGGCCTGGGCGGCCATCAGCTCATGTGCGGTCAGCGCCGGCAGGGCCTGGGCTTCGCGGGCGCCGGTGGTGGCCAGCAGCATGGCGCGCTCGGCGGCCTCGTCGGGGTAGGTGACCTCGACTTCGAGCAGGAAGCGGTCCAGCTGGGCTTCCGGCAGCGGGTAGGTGCCCTCCTGCTCGATCGGGTTCTGCGTGGCCAGCACGTGGAAGGGGGCGGGGAGGGGGTGGATTTCCCCGCCGACGGCCACCTTGTGCTCCTGCATCGCCTGCAGCAGGGCGGACTGGGTGCGCGGGCTGGCGCGGTTGATCTCGTCCGCCATCAGCAACTGGCCGAAGATCGGCCCCTTGATGAAGCGGAAGGCCCGCCGACCATCGGCGCCCTCGTCCAGTACCTCGGAGCCCAGGATATCCGCCGGCATCAGGTCCGGGGTGAACTGGACCCGCTTGGTCTCCAGCCCCAGCACGGTGCCCAGCGTTTCCACCAGCCGGGTCTTGCCCAGGCCGGGCACGCCCACCAGCAGCACATGGCCGCCGGACAGCAGCGTGACCAGGCTGTGCTCCACCACCAGCTCCTGGCCGAAGATGACGCGACCCACCCCCTGCCGCACCTGGCCGAGCTTTTCCCCCAGCAATTCGACGTCCCGCACGAGGGATGCGGTATCCGGCGTGTCCGCCACTTCAATCATGCCTGCCATGCTCCCTATATAATGGGCCGAGGGCGGTGTTCGATGTGTCCGCTCCATGTGGCGCGAAGTGGACGTGTGGGAAGCAGCCTATGACCGCACCGGAGGCTCTGAAAGCGATGAATGCGGATGCCGACCACGACCATGGTGGCAAAACGCCCAATTTGCCTTCTTTGGCGGCGTTGAAGGCGGGCCCCGGCCCAGCCTCTGGGCGGCCGAAGATCGATTGCGGGCATTTCGACATCCGCATCGACCGCAACGGGCAGTGGTACTACCGCGGCAGCCCGATTGGCCGGAAGGAGCTGGTCTGCCTGTTCGCCACCGTGCTGAAGCGCGAGGCGGATGGCAGCTACTGGCTGGAAACCCCGGTGGAGCGCGGCCGGATCGACGTGGAGGACGCCCCCTTCATGGCGGTGGAGATGTGGTGGAAGGATTGTGATTGCGGCCAGGCCAAGCCGCGGCAATGCCTGACCTTCCGCACCAACCTGGACCAGATGATCACCGCCGGCGCCGAGCATCCCATACGCGTGCACCTGTGCCCGCAGACGCGGGAGCCGCGCCCCTATGTGCTGGTGCGGGAAGGCCTGGAGGCCAAGATCAACCGCGCCGTGTTCTATGAGCTGTGCGCCCTGGCCGAGCCCGAGATGGTGGATGGCCGGGAGATGCTGGGCGTTTGGAGCGAGGGCGTGTTCTTCCCGATCGACGAGGTCGCGGCGATGGACGCCGCCGCGGAGTGATGCCTCGCGCCTTGGGCGCGGACTGGAACCTCGCGCCTTGGGCGCGGCGTGACGCAACCCGCCCTGGGCGCGGAGTGACGCAGATCGCCGTTCCGGTGCTATGAAGCACGGATGACCGCCGCCGAGATCGCCGCCCGCATGGCGGAAGCCCAAGCCCAGGCGCCCGGCGCCCCGGTGCACGGCAATTTCACCGAGGGCCTGGACCCCGCCCGGATCATCGGCGCCGCGGTGCTGGTGCCGATCATCCTGCACCCCGAACCCAGCGTGCTGCTGACGCTGCGCTCGGCCAGGCTGAACGCCCATGCTGGCCAGGTCGCCTTTCCCGGCGGCCGGATGGAGCATGGCGAGACCGCCGAACAGGCCGCGCTGCGCGAAGCCGAGGAGGAAGTGGGGCTGGCCACCGGCCTGCCGCGCCTGCTCGGCCGGCTGCCGGACCACCTGACCGGCACCGGCTACCGCATCACCCCCGTGGTGGCGCTGGTGGACCCGCCGCTGGCCCTGGTGGCCGACCCCGGCGAGGTGGCGGAATGCTTCGAGCTGCCGCTGCACGTGGTGCTGGACCCGAGGGCGCCGCAGCGCCGCCGCACCGAGTTCAAGGGCCGCATGCGGGAGTTCTGGGTCTGGCCGCATGAGAAACACTACATCTGGGGTGCCACGGCGGGGATTCTGGTCAACCTGGCCCGGGTGCTGCGCCCCGGCCTGGTGCACAGCACGGCCGCCGACTGATGGCCTGGCTGCTGGAGGCGCTGCTGTTCCTGGTGCCGCTGCTTGGCTACCTGGCCTGGCGCCGGATGAACCCCGGCGTGGAGCCGGGCGCCCGCCTGGTGCTGGCCGCCGCCGCCGGGGTGGTGCTGGCCCTGGCGGGGCTGTTCTGGTTCGGCCTGTCCCGCAGCCTGGAGGGCGGCGTCTACGTGCCGCCGCACATGGAAAATGGCCAGCTCATCCCCGGCCATACCGAACGGCCGCAAGCCCCGCGGCCATGACCGACGCGCCCACCCGCATCGCCGCGCCCCCCGCCATGCTGGCCAGTGGCGCCGCCGCCGCCGTGCTGGCGGCGCTGCCCGGCAGCCGCGCGGTCGGCGGCGCGGTGCGGGACGTGTTGGCGGGTCGGGACGTGCACGACATCGACATCGCCGCGCCGTTTCCGCCGGAGGAAATGGCCGCCCGGCTGAAGGCTGCACGAATAAAGGTGTTCGAAACCGGCCTGGCGCACGGCACCCTGACCGCGGTGCTGGACCACCAGCCGGTGGAGGTGACCAGCCTGCGCCGCGACCTGGTGACCGATGGCCGCCACGCCGAAGTGGCCTGGACCACGGATTGGCGGGAAGACGCGGCCCGGCGGGACTTCACCATCAATGCCATGTCCATGGCCGCGGATGGCCGGCTGTGGGATTATTTTGGCGGCGAAGCCGACCTGGCGGCGGGGCTGGTGCGCTTTGTCGGCGATGCCGGGACCAGGCTGGCCGAGGACTACCTGCGGGCGCTGCGGTTCTTCCGCTTCCAGGCCCGCTATGGCCGGGGCGCGCCGGATGAAGCGGCGGTGGCGGCCATTGCGGCCGCGGTGCCGGGGCTGGCGCGGCTTTCGGTGGAACGCATCTGGATGGAGCTGAAGCGCCTGCTGGAGGCGCCCGACCCCAGTGCCGCGGTGGCGCTGATGGAGGCGACCGGGGTGCTGCATGCGGTGCTGCCGGAATGCCATCGGCCGACCGTGCTGCTGGCCATGCTGCGGGTGGGCGCCCCGGTGGACCCGCTGCTGCGGTTCGACGCGCTGGTGGGGTCGGGCTCGGTGCGGGCGGCGCGGCGGCTGAAGGCTTCCGGCGAGGAGTTGCAGCGCCTGGCGCAGACCAATGCGCCGCTGCCGGGCTTCGATGCCTCCGACGACGAGCTGCGCCGGGCGCTGGTGCTGCATGGCCGGCAACGGCTGCTGGATTTCTCCTGGCTGGACCAGGCGGCCAGCCTGGTGGCCGCCGCCGACCCCGATTACTTCAGCCACCCCGGCCCGGGCCAGCCGCCGCTGGAACAACCGGCGCTGCCGGCCCGCTTCCGCGCCCGCGTCGCCGAGATGCCGGTGCCGGTCTTCCCACTGCTGGGGCGGGATGGGCTGGCCGCGGGCATCGCCCCCGGCCCGGAACTTGGCCGGCTGCTGGCGGCGACGCGCGCCTGGTGGCTGGAACAGGGCTGCACGCCGGACCACGCGGCCTGCCTGGGCAGGTTGCGGGCGCTGGCCGCGGGCGGATAGACCGGCCGGACCGCTTGCGCCGGGGGGCGCCTGCCCGGTTTGATGCGGCCCCGGCCCCGGCCCCGGCGCCGTACCGGGCTGGCGCTATCGGGGCAGGAGGCCGGTGCCAAGCGTGGCGGCGCCACCGCCCAGGGGCGAGGGAGCCGCCGCACCATGGCCGCCCCCCACTGCCGCCGCCCCCAGGGCACCCACCGATCCGCCCGGGGCGGGCGCAGGGGCGGCACCACGCCCGGCAGCCGCACCGAGCGCGCCCGCGGTGGAGCCGCCGCCAAGCGGAGAGGGCGCCAGCGCGCCGGCCGCTGCGCCCCCTAGGCCGCCGCCGCCAGGGACCGCGCCGCTGCCGCGCCCGGCAGCCGCGCCAAGCGAACCAGCCGTGGAGCCGCCGCCAAGCGGGGAGGGCGCCAGGGCGCCGGCCGCCGCGCCACCCAGGCCGC
>CAILMF010000066.1 GCA_903835235.1 uncultured Rhodospirillales bacterium | reverse complement strand
GCGGGGGCCGGGGCGGCGGCAGGGGCCGGCGGCGGCTTGCCTTCAGCGGCGGCGCGGCGGGCGGCCACCTCGGCGGCGCGGGCGGCTTCGGCCGCGCGGCGTTCCTCCTCCTCGCGCTGGGCGGCTTCCTCCTCGGCGCGGCGGCGGTCTTCTTCCGCCTTGCGGGCGGCTTCCTCGGCGGCCGAGCGCACCATCAGGGCCTGGCGCTCACGCTCCTCGCGCTGGCGCTGGGCCTCGACCTTGCGCATCTCCTCCAGCACGCGCTGGCGGTTGGCCTGCTCGGCCTGGGTCAGCGGACGCCCGGCCTGGGGCGCGGCGCTGCGCTGGCCGCCACCGGCCGGGCCGCTGGCGCGCTGCGGGCCACCCGCCTGGCGCGGCGCCTGGCCGCCACCACCACCGCCCGAGGCGGGCGCGGGGCCCGCCGGGCGTGCCGGCGCAGGGGCGCCTGGCACCACCACGCGCTTCTTCACCACCTCAACCTGCACGGTTTTGCTGCGCCCGTGGCTGAAGCTTTGGCGTACGCTGCCTGCGTCCACCGTCTTGCCCAGCTCCAGGCGGCCGGCCGGCCGAAGGCTCAGCCTGCTCTTGCCCGCGTCCTGGTCGTTCTGGTCGCTCATCCGCTGGTCCGAACCCGATCCGATATCCGTCATGCCCACCACGCCCTGAGGCGTGTCCTAAACCCGAGTGTCAGCCTGGCCCTGGGACGCGTCACCGCCCTGGCCTGGCTCAGCCTGCACCTGGAAGCCGGCGAGCCGGGCGGCTTCCGCCGCGATGCTCTCCGCCATCCGCCCGGGTGCGACCGCCACGTGAACCGCGTGGTCGCGCCCGAACACCGCGCCCAGCGCGGCCCCCGGCAGTGGTGCCACCACCGGCAAATTCCTGCCCCCCAACACCCTGGCGCGTTCCGCCAGGCTGCCGTCCGAGGCCTGCACCACCAGGCCAACCCGGCCTGCCAGCACCACTTCCCGCACCGCCTGCCAGCCGGCCACCGCCTGGCCGCCACGACGGGCGAAACCCATCAGGTCCCGAACCCGGGACCGTAATCCATCCTCGATCCGCTTGCGAAGGTCGGGGGGAAATACCACCGGCCCACGAGCTGCCTTGCTGAAGGCACCGCGAGCCAGGGCGCGTTCTAACACATCGGCCTTCGCGCTCAACCACATTCCCCGGCCCGGCAGCCGCCCGGCAAGGTCCGGTACCAATTCGCGGCCCGGCCCCAGCACGAAGCGGAGCATCTGCTCCTTCGGCTGGCTTTCCCGCGTGACAATGCAGCGCCGCAGCGGGCCCTTCTCGGGCTCGTCCGGCAGTTCCGCGTCGTCGTCGATCGGCTCAGGCGTTGCTGTCGTTGTCCGGTGCCGCCTCGCCAGCGGCCTCCTCTTCGCCCTCGAACCAATGCGCGCGCGCCGCCATGATGACGGCGTTGGCGGTTTCCTCGTCGATCGCCTCGGTGCCGATGATCTCGATCAGCTCGTCGGCGGCCAGGTCGGCCAGGTCGTCCAGCGTCTTCACGCCCTTCTCGCCCAGCGCCACCAGCATGGCGGGGGAGAAGCCACCGGCCTCGGCCACCGCATCCTCCACGCCCATGGCGATGCGCTTTTCATCCAGTTCAACTTCGCGCTGGTCCAGGAAGCCCTGGGCGCGGCGCTTCAGCTCGGCGGCGACGTTCTCGTCGAAGCCCTCGATCTCCGCCAGCTCCTCGTCCTCGACGCCCAGCAGGTCCTCGATGCTGGTGAACCCCTCGGTCACCAGCAGGCCGGCGATCACGTCGTCGACATCCAGCGCTTCGACGAACAGGCCGCTGCGTTTGCGGAATTCCTCCTGGCGGCGCTCGGATTCCTCGGCCTCGGTCAGGATATCCACGTCGTAGCGGGTCAGCTGGGACGCCAGGCGCACGTTCTGCCCACGACGGCCGATGGCGAGGGAGAGTTGGTCATCCGGCACCACCACTTCAACCCGGCGGGTCTCGTCATCCATCACCACCTTGGTGACCTCGGCCGGGGCCAGGGCGTTGACGATGAAGGTGGCGTTGTCGCCGGACCAGGGGATGATGTCGATCTTCTCGCCCTGCAACTCCTGCACCACGGCCTGCACGCGGCTGCCCCGCATGCCGACGCAGGCGCCGACGGGATCAATGGAGCTGTCCCGGCTGATCACCGCCATCTTGGCGCGGCTGCCGGGGTCGCGGGCCACGGCCTTGATCTCGATGATGCCGTCGTAGATTTCCGGCACTTCCTGGGCAAACAGCTTGGCCAGGAAGCCAGGATGCGTGCGGCTCAGGAAGATCTGCGGTCCCCGGGGTTCTTCCCGCACGTCGTAGATGTAGGCGCGGACGCGGTCGCCATTCCGAAAAGCTTCGCGCGGGATGGTCTCGTCGCGGCGCAGCAGGGCCTCGGCGCGGCCGAGGTCGACCATCAGGTTGCCGTACTCGGTGCGCTTGACGATGCCGTTGATGATCTCGCCGACGCGGTCCTTGTATTCGGCGAACTGCTTGCCGCGCTCAACCTCCCGCACGCGCTGCACGATGACCTGCTTGGCGGTCTGCGCGGCGATGCGGCCGAAATCGATCGGCGGCAGCGGGTCGATGATGAACTCGCCGACCTTGATGCCCGGCTTGATCTTCAGCGCGATGCGCAGCGACAGCTGGGTGGCCTCGTTCTCGACCGGCTCGGCTTCCACCACCTCGGTCCAGCGGGAGAGCTTCACCTCGCCGTTGCGCCGGTCGATGAAGGCGCGGATGTCCTTCTCATGGCCGTACTTGGCGCGACCGGCCTTCTGGATGGCCTGTTCCATGGCTTCGAGCACTTCGTCGCGCTCGATCATCTTTTCGCGCGCGACGGCGTCGGCAACCTGGAGCAACTCCGGGCGGGCGATGGTGATGTCCACGGCCATGGCTCAGTTCCTCTTCGAAGGGGGGGGCGAGGCTGCTTCCGGTTCAGCCTCGTCGTCCGCAGGTACGCCACGCTCGGCGGCGCTGGCGGCAATGAGTTCGTCGGTCAGCACCAGCTTGGCGCGGCGCATGTTGCCGCGGGGGAAGCTGGCCTCGGTGCCGTCCTCCAGCCGCATGCGCACCACCTCGGCATCGGCGCCCAGCGCCACGCCGCGGAAGCGCTTGCGGCCGTCCTGCGGAATGTTGAGCTCCAGCGTCGCGACATGGCCGGCGTAGCGGTTCCAGTCCTTGGCGCGGGTCAGCGGGCGGTCGATGCCGGGGGAGGAAACCTCCAGCATCCATTCGCCCTTGATCGGGTCATCCACATCCAGCACGGCGCCGGCGGCGTGGCTGATGTTCTCGCAATCCGAGACGGTGAACTGGGTGCCATCGACGCGGTCGGCCATGATCTGCACGGTCGGGCGTTCCTTGCCCTGGACCTGCACGCGGACGAGTTCGTAGCCCATGTGCTCCAGGGTGGGCGTGATCGCGTCGGCGATGCGCGCTTCCAGCCCTTCATGGTGCGGGCGTTCGATGGGGGCGGCGGCGGTCTCGTCGGGCATTGGGGCCATAAAAACAAAAAAGGCGGCCCGTTAAGGCCACCCTCCGAGCAACGGATGATGTCTGTTGAGCCGTATATAGTCTTGCGGGCAGCCGCCGGCAAGCTTGATGAATCGAGCGCCGCCCAGGGGGGGCCGCTCAGGGGGGGCCGCTCAGGGGTGCCGCTCAGGGGTGCCGCTCAGGGGTGCCGCTCAGGGGCGCAGCGCCAGGGCGATGGCCTCCGCCACCTCATGCGCGGCGTAGCGCACGCCGTCCCGGCTCCAGTGCACGCCATCCGCCCCCGGCGCCAGGCGGGAGAGGTCGCCGCCGGGGGCCAGGCGGAAGCGCAGGGCGGCATCGGCCTGGGCGTTGCGGATGGCGCCGGCGTCGATGGCGGCGTCGCGGCCGAGCGGGCTGGTGCGGGACAGGCCGAGCCGGGCCAGCAGCGCGTCCCGCCCCTCCGGCGCCAGCCAGGCGGCCAGCTGCGCGCTGCCGAGGATGCGGTAGCGGCCATCCAGCGGGCCGAGCGGGGTTTGCAGCACCGGCATGGCCGGCCGGCCGCCGGCCCGCAACACCTGCACCACCACGCCGAGGCCGGCGATGTAGCTCTCGGGCGGGGTGCCGAGGAAGGCATCCGTGGTGCCATGCGCCAGCACCAGCGCGGCCGATGCCGGGGCGGCGGCATGGACGATGCGGCGCAGGCGGCGGCCGGCCGGGCCGTGCGCTTCCGCTAGCTGGGCCACGGTGGCGCCGCCCCAGGCCGCGCCGGCCAGCGCCACGGGCGCGCGGTTCAGCCGCCAGGAGAGTTCGGCCAGCAGGATGCGGGCGCCGAAATTCTCCTCGGCCTGGCCCCAATGGGTGCCATCCGGCCCGCAGCCGGGGCGGCCCAGGCAATCATACAGCACCGCATGCACCGGCGGCGCCGGCGGGTCGTCGCGGTCGGCGCGGAAGGCGCCGGCATCCGGGGCGCCGTTGAAGAACAGCGCATCGGCCTGGGACTGGCCGGTGACGACGATGAGGTAGCCGACGGCGAAGCGGTGGCCGAGCTGGCTGATGGCGCCGGCGCGGTCGCGTTGCAGCAGGCGGTACCAGCCGCCGAGCGGGGCGCGGACGGTGCCATCCGGCTCGGCCGGGGCGAAGGGGCGGAGCGGCGGGCCGCCTTCCAGCGGCTCCACCTGGTAGTGCAGCGGACCCGCGGGCACCGGGATGGCGGCGGTGCCATCCGGCTGCACGCCGTAGATGCGGCTCCAGCTGGGTTGCGCGCCGGCCGGGGTGGCCAGGACAAGGAGAAGCGCCAGCAGCAGCAGGGTTGAACGTGAGGGCATCAATCCGTCGCGGTGGTGGGGCTGGAGAGTGCCGCGTTTGCGCCGGGGGCGGAAGCCGGGGCGTCCAGGCAGGCGCCTCCATGCCGCTGGTTCCTTCACGACAGGGGGATGGCGGTGTGTTAGCCTAGCCTTGACGCAACAGCCTTGGTTGCACCCGTCTTATAGTATATAATATTCTACGTCGCGGAGGCGGGAATGGCACGATCAGGCGGCGCACGGTTGAGCAGCAGCAGCCCGGTCTGGGGCGCGGAGCATCTGCGCCTGGCGGCGGATGCCGCCGGCGTTGCGCTGTGGTCCTGGGACGTGGCAACCGACGAGATCGCGCTGGATGAAAAGTCCCACCAGCTGTGGGGCCTGGCGGTCAGCGCCGGGCTGGTCACCTTCGAGGCGCTGTCGGCCCATATCCACCCTGCCGACCTGGACCGGGTGCGCGCCGCCTTCACCGCCACGCGGGAAATCCCGGGCAGCTACGACATCGAGTTCCGGATCAGGCGGGACTGCCAGGTGAAGTGGGTTTCGGCCCGGGGCAAGGGCGCCGACCAGGGGATCGTGGACGGCATCATGTTCGGCGTGTTCCTCGACATCACCGAACGCAAGCTGGCCGAGGAAGCGCGCGACCTGCTGGCCGGGGAGATGAGCCACCGGGTGAAGAACCTGTTCGCCATTGCGTCCGCGTTGACGGTGATCGCGGCGCGCTCCGCCACCACGCCGCGGGACATGGAGGTTGACCTGGGGCGGCGGCTGCGGGCGCTGGGCCGGGCGCATGAGCTGGTGCGGCCCTCGCTGGAGCACCAGCGCAAGGCGGCGCTGCTGGGGGAATTGCTGGCGGTGCTGCTGGCCGCCTATGACGAGAACGGGGTGATCGGCGACCGGATCAAGGTTGCCTCGCCGGACCTGCTGATCGGCGAGGGCTCCACCACCACCATGGCGCTGGTGATCCATGAACTGGCGACGAACTCGCTGAAGTACGGCGCGCTTTCGGCGGACCAGGGTGAGTTGCACATCGACTGCACGCCGGCGGAAACCCAGGTGGTGATCCGTTGGGTGGAAAGCGGCGGACCGGCGGTGGTGCGGCCCGAGGGCATGTCCGGCTTCGGCAGCAAGCTGGTCAACCGCAGCATTGTCGACCAGCTCGGCGGCAGCATCGGGTTCGACTGGCTGCCGCAGGGGGTGGTGGTGACGCTGGAGGTCAACCGGGCGCGACTGGGTACCTGAGGCGACGGGGCACCTGAGGCGACGCGGCTGGCCGATGCTGTTGGGGTTCGGCTGGAAAAGGCGTTAGCCTTGCTGCCTGAGCCGACGAAGGACCAGCATGACCCCGCCAGGACGCCCCCTGCTGCGCCGCCACCTGGCCCTGGCCGGAATGGGCCTGGCCTTGGCGCCGGTGCGGCCGGCGCAGGCGCAGCTGCGGCAATATCGGTTCGACCAGAAACTGGGCCGGTTGAGCTTCACCGCCCGGCATTTCGGCGTGTTGAGCTCGACCGGCCAGTTTGAGCGCTTCGACGCCCAGGTGATGCTGGACCCGGCCGACCCAAGCCAGGCGGAGGTGGCGGTTGCGGTGGAGACCGGGTCGATCGACCTGGCCTGGCCGGGGGCGACGGAGCTGCTGCGCTCGCCGGCCTATTTCGATTCAGATACGCATCCGCAGGCGCGGTTCAACGGCCGGGCGACCGGGGTGGCGGCCGCGGATCGGTTCCGGATTGAGGGCGAGCTGACGCTGAAGGGCGTGACCCGGCCGATGCGGATGGAGGCGCGGCTGCTGCGGCGCGGGCGCGATGCGACAGAGGGGGCGGAGATTGCCGAGTTCAGCGCCAGCGGATCGCTGAACCGGCTGGAGTTCGGCATGGTGGAGGACCGCACCACGGTCTCGGACCTGATCCGGCTGGATGTGCAGGTGCGGCTGCTGGTGGGGCCGGCTTGAGCGAGCCTGGTTGGAGCCGGGCGCAGCGGCGGCTGCATTGGGCGGTGGCGCTGCTGGTGCCGCTGACGCTGGCCCTGGGCTTTTTGATGGTGGAACTGCCGTGGCGGCCGCTGGCGCCGAAATTCCTGGCGTATCAGTTCCACAAATCCTTTGGCGTGGTGGTGTTTCTGCTGGTGCTGTGGCGGCTGGTGCTGCGCTGGCGGCGCGGCCGGCCGGCCGAGGATGTGGCGCTGCCGGCCTGGCAGCGGCGGGCGGCGGGCCTGGTGCACGCGGTGATGTACGGGCTGCTGCTGGCGGTGCCGGTGCTGGGGTATCTCAGCGCCGCCAGCGCGCCGGCGCAGGTGCCGACCATGGTGTTTCTGCTGCTGCCGGTGCCGCATGTGCTGGCGCCGGACGAGGCGCGCTTTGCGCTGCTGCGGGCGCTGCATCTGTGGCTGGCGGTGGGGCTGGTGGCGCTGGCGCTGGGCCATGCGCTGATGGCGCTGCGGCACCACGCAATGGGGCAACCGGTGCTGCGGGGGATGTGGCGGGGTTAGGGCTAAGACCGCACGCAGGAACCCCCAACCCGGACCCCGCTGCGTGCGGGTCGCCGCTGCTCAGGCGGCGTGGCGAGGGTGGCGGTCGTAGCGCGGCGATCGACGCGAACGAAGGCGAACCTTCCCGCGCGCGGTCCGCGGGGCCGCTCAACCACGCTTCAGGCAGGCCGCCGCGAAGAGCGCGAAGGCGCGGGCGCGGTGGCTGATGGCGTGCTTTTCGTCGGCCGGCATTTCGCCGTAGGTCTGGGCGTGGCCCTCGGGCTGGAACATCGGGTCGTAGCCGAAGCCGGTCAGGCCGCGCGGCGGCCAGACCCAGCTGCCCGGGGCTTCGCCGAGGAAGTCCTCGGTATGGCCATCCGGCCAGGCCAGCACCAGGGCGCAGCTGAACCATGCCAGGCGGCCAGGGTGTTCGCCGGCCAGGGCGGCGACCTTGGCCATGGCGGCGGCGTAGTCGCGCGTGCCATCCGGCAGCTGCGCCCAGTCCGCGGTGTAGACGCCGGGGGCACCTTCCAGGCTGGCTACGGAGAAGCCGCTGTCGTCCGCCAGGGCCGGCAGGTTGGCGGCGCCGGCGGCGGCCAGGGCTTTTATTCGTGCATTGCCGATGAAGGTCGTCTCGGTCTCCGCCGGCTCGGGCAGGCCGAGTTCGCCGGCCGAGACCAGCTCCAGCCCGTGGCCGTCCAGCAGGGCCGCGACTTCCCGCAGCTTGCCCTTGTTGTGGGTGGCCAGCACCAGGCGGCCGGGGGAGAGCTGGCGATGGGTCATGGCGGCGGCACTCAGGCGTTGGGGGCGCGGCGCCGGGGTGCGGCGCCGCGCGGGGGACTATAGGCCGACGGCGGCGCGCTGGGCGGCGAAGAGCTGGTCGGTGCCCAGGCGCGCGAGCCGCAGCAGTTCCAGCAGCTGCGCTTCGCTGAACGGCGCGCCTTCCGCGGTGCCCTGCACTTCCACTAGGCCGCCGGTGCCGGTGAGGACGAAGTTGGCGTCGGCGTCGGCCTTGCTGTCCTCGGGGTAGTCCAGGTCCAGCACGGGGGTGCCCTCGAAGATGCCGCAGGAGATGGCGGCAACCTGTTCGCGCAGCGGCATGGCGGTGAGGACGTTCATCTTCATGCAGTGCTTGAAGGCCAGGTGCAGGGCGACCCAGCTGCCGGTGATGCTGGCGCAGCGGGTGCCGCCATCGGCGTTCAGCACGTCGCAGTCGATGCTGATGGACATCTCGCCCATGGCCTTGAGATCAACCACGGCGCGCAGCGCGCGGCCGATCAGGCGCTGGATTTCCTGGGTGCGGCCGGACTGCTTGCCCTTGGCGGCTTCGCGCATGCCGCGCGTATGGGTGGCGCGCGGCAGCATGCCGTATTCGGCGGTGACCCAGCCCTGGCCGGTGCCGCGCAGGAAGGGCGGCACCTTGGGCTCCACGCTGGCGGTGCACAGCACTTCCGTGCCGCCCATGCGGATGAGGCAGCTGCCTTCCGCGTGGTGGGAGAAGCCGGGTTCGAGGGAGACGCTGCGGAGGGCGTCGGGGAGGCGGCCGGAGGGGCGCATAGTGATACTTCCTGAATGCTGAACCGCTGCTACAGGGATTCCCTGGTTGGATCTAGTTGCCAATCTCTAGAAGCAGAAGCGCTCCCATATAAAAAACGCTCCAGTTGGTGAAAATCTTTGCTTGGGAGTATCCACCTAATGCGGCCAATATCTGGATATCTCGCTAGGCTGTTTTGATAAATTCCTCTCGATTTCAATTCAAGAGAAATGATAAATTTATCCGTTGATATAGCCGCGCCGATTAGGTGCAAGTCCTTTTCAGCGTCCTTGAACTGTGCCTCTGTAAGCACTACTAGTAACTGCTCCCGGACCGCAGAAACATCGCATATAGGAATGAAAGCAAGCCTTCGGCGGGAAATCATATCTTTTCGCCAGGTTCTCGAAAATTTAGATTGATGCCGGTCCCACTCGACCTTTAACATCGGGCAAAATACAGCAATAAATTGATTTTTTAGAATGCCAATCAAGACCTCACGACATTGGGATGAAACCGGATGTGTCGCCTGTATGGATCCTGCACCTCGCGCAACGCAGGCATCTATAACTAATCTGACTGGGGGGCTTGACCGGGTCATGCAGCTAATCAGAGCCTAACGAAGCGTCTACTGCGCTTAGATATTCGTCCTGCGAAGCAAGATCGACGTCGTCAAAATCGACAGGCCAATCACCGTAGCTTCCGTCTGGTCCTATTGCGGCCCTCGTGATTAAAGTTTGCCCCTTTAAGCTTCGCGTAAACCAATTCAAAGAAAGGTCATTTGGATGAATCTTCTTTTTTGCGACTAATGTTTGTAGGGCTAGCAATAATAGGCTGCTGTGGGTCTCAACAACGACTCGAGCGCCCCTGTTTATTGCGTCAAGCAAAAGCGGAGCAAGGGCAATTTGCGCGCGAGGATGCAAATGAATTTCTGGCTGCTCTATCATTACCAACTGATTTTTTTCTGCAATGAGTAGAGCTACAAGCACTGGTAAGGTTTGGGATACGCCTATGCCAACGTCAGCAATGGACACGGTGTCTCTGGTGCCGCCTCGGGCCGCAGCCGGCAATCTGGCTACGCGCAGCTCGACTTTAGTGTCGTCAATCTTTTTTGACACAACTTTGGACGTCAACCCTAGCGACTTCAAATTATCTCCGAGCCTTTCTAAGCGCTCATCTTTTGTGTTTTGCCAATGATAAATAATTCCGGCGACGTAGTCGTTAAAATTGCCAGCGAACTCCTTCTGTGGCGACGAAATCGCGTAATTTCTGCCTGGGTTCCCTCTCAGTCCAGGTAGATATATGATGCGCCGGATTTCGCGCATGTAATCGGTTGCGGGGGAAATGCCAAAAATAAAAACAGGCTTGTTTCCAGATCTTTGCTGGCGTAACTCCGCAGTTAAGGCAGCCCGCTCGCGAGAAATTATGATTTCCGGACTTATTGGAGAAATTTTTCTTTTACGGTCGACATTAAGCTTTTCGACGGTCTCTTGCATGTGGGTGAGCATGAAGTTAACTTCATTCGGAACCCCCCCGCCAGAAGGATCGAGAGTCTGCCCTTCTTTCCATTTAGTTATGACCCCATCAGCCTTAAAGGACATATTTTCAAGCGTAATGCCTGTGCCGCCAGCATCTGTATAATTGAATTCGATAAAATCTTTCCCGCGTTCTAGTTTCATAGCAAAAGTGTGAAATAATTTGCCATTTCCGTGCACTCGGCGTGACATAAATTGCTGTGTGCTGGTGAAGTTGACCATTGGACCGTCCAGCGACAAGCAGCCCCCGTCGAACGGCTTTTCAACTGTTTGCTTAAGCATCAAAAACGGCTGAAAAATCGTGCTTTTGCCGGCACTATTTTGTCCAGCCAGTATTGTAAGCTTTCCTAGCTCGATGCGCACTGGATCAACGGCTGATTTGAATCCGGCTATTTCGAGCGCCGTGATTCCAGATTCCGGCCGACGCGAAGGTGCTTTTGCCACTGAGTGAATGCTCTCGCGCGTTGGTGGAGTTGTAAAGAATGGAGACAGCATACCCAACGAAGTTGCCGCGTCCATATGTCTTACGCGTCTGCCTCTCCCCACTCGCCGCTTCCCCTTCGCCCCCCGGCGGCCCTAACCTTCCCCTATGCAGCAGCCGCCCAAACTCACCGCCGCCAGTACCGGGTTTTCCATGGCGGGCCTGGACAATCGCAGCGCCACCATCCTGCGGGAGCTGGTGGAGCTCTACATCCACACTGGGGAGCCGGTCGGCTCCCGCTCGCTCTCCCGCCGCCTGCCGCTGGGGCTTTCGCCGGCTTCGATCCGCAACGTGATGGCGGATCTGGAGGAGGCGGGGCTGCTCTACGCGCCGCATACTTCTGCTGGAAGGTTGCCGACGGACCGCGGGCTCAGGCTGTTCGTCGATGGCTTGCTGGAATTCGGCGACCTCGGCGAGGCCGAGCGCGAATCGATCAGCGCGCGCTGTGCGGCTTCGGGGCGCAGCTTGCAGGACACGCTGGGCGAGGCAGGGCAGATGCTCTCTGGCCTGGCCGGCGCTGCCGGGCTGGTGGTGGCGCCGAAGGGCGAGGCGCCGGTGCGGCATATCGAGTTCGTGGCGCTCGGCCCCGGCCGCGCACTGGTGGTGCTGGTGGCGGCGGATGGCCAGGTGGAGAATCGCGTCATCGAGGTGCCGCCGGGCTTGCCGGCCAGCAGCCTGCAACAGGCCAGCAACTACCTCAATGCGCGGCTGTCCGGCCGCACGCTGGATGAGACGCGGATGACGGTGAGCGGGGAAATCCTGGCCAACCGCACCGCGCTGGACGCGCTGACCACCCAGGTGGTGGAAGCCGGCATGGCCACCTGGAGCGGCCCCGGGGCAGGCGGCGCGGCGGGCGGCAGCCTGATCATCCGCGGCCAGGCAAAACTGCTGGAGAACCTGGACCAGCTGGCCCGGGTGCATGAAATCCAGGCTCTGTTCGACCGGCTGGAGGCGCAGGAGACGGTGCTGCGGCTGCTGGACCTGGCGCAGCGCGGCGAGGGCGTGCAGATCTTCATCGGGGCCGAGAGCGGGCTGTTCAGCACCGCCGGGCTGTCCATGGTGGTGGCGCCGTTCCGCAACGGGCAGGAACGCATCGTCGGCGCCATAGGGGTGATCGGGCCGACGCGGATCAACTATGGCCGGGTGATCCCGGTGGTGGACTATACCGCGCGGGTCATCGGCCGGCTGCTGGGGTGATGGCGGTCGCCTGGGACTCGATGGCGCGGGTGTGCATGCCGCCCATCTGGAACTCGCCCCAGAACGACAGGTAGGTCCCGGTTGCGGCGTCCAGCCCGTGCAGGCCGACGATCTTGCCGGCGGGCAAAGTGGTTTCCTCCAGCAGGCTGACCACGGTGAAGCTGCCGGCGGGCAGGGTCTTCGGGCCAATCTCCTGCACGCGGAAGGTGATGGTGGCCTGCTGGCCTTCGGGCCGGGGGACGGTGAAGCGGGCTTCGGCGCCGGGGCGGAAGGGCAGCAGGGCGGTGGCGGCGGCGCGGCGGGCGTCGCGCTGTTCGGGCTCGCCTTCCGGGATCGCGTTGAGCCAAAGGCGTTCCTGCACCGGGGCGTCGCCACGGCGGGTGATCTGGCGCAGGCAGAGCAGCGGTTCGAAGCGCTCGGCGCCCTGTTGCAGCAGCACGCGGCCATCCGAGAGCTGGACCTGCTGCCCGGCGGGCGGGCAGGTGAAGCCGGGCTGGGCGGCGGCGGGGCCGGTGATGGCCAGGACCAGCAGCGGGGCGAGGAGCGGGGCGGCGAGGGAGCGCATGGTTGGCACCATGCCGGGTGCGGCCGCTGGCGTCACCCCTCGGCGCGGGCGCCGGCCTGGCCATCTGCGCTGGCGCCGGCCTGACCATCCGCGCTGGCGCCGGCCTGGCCATCCGCGCTGGCGCCGGCCGGACCATCCGCGCTGGCGCCGGCCGGACCATCCGCGCTGGCGCTGGCCTGAGCATCCGCGCTGGCGCCGGCTTCGCCCATGCGGGCGGTGAGGAAGGCGCGAACTGCGGGGTCCTCGGCCAGGCCGATGGCCTGGCGGAAGCTGGCGCTGGCATCCTGCCCCAGCCGGGCCAGCAGATGCGCGCGCAGGGCGTGGTAGGGCTGGTAGGCGGCGGCCAGGGCCGGGGGCAGGGCTTCCAGCAGGGCCAGGCCGGCGGCGGCGCCCTCGGCTTCCGCGGTTGCGGCGGCCTGGCCGACCAGGGCACCGGCGGTCGGCGCCAGCTGCGCCAGCGCATCGTAGAGCCTGCGGATGCCGGCCCAGGGCGTGCTGCCCAGCACGGCACGGCTGGCATGGGCGGACTGGATGGCGGCTTCCAGTTGAAAGCGGCCGGGGCGATGCAGCGCGAAGGCGGCGTGCAGCGCGGCCTCGGCCTCGGCCTGCAAGGCGCGCTCCCACAGCGCCACCTCCTGTTCGGCCAGCGGGATGAAGCCGCCGCCGGGGCCGCGGCGGGCGGGGCGGCGGGCCTCGCAATGGCAGAGCAGGGCAGAGAGGCCCAGCGCTTCGGGCTCCTCCGGCAGCAGCGCGGCCAGCAGCCGGGCAAGGAACAGCGCTTCCTCGGCCAGGCCGCGGCGGCGGGGGTCGGCGCCGGCAATATCCTCCCAGCCGCTGCCATAGGCGGCGTAGATGGCTTCCAGCACGGCTTGCAGGCGGGCGGGCATGGCGTCGCGCCCCGGGATTTCAAAGCGCAGCCCGGCTTCCCGCAGCCGGGACTTGGCGCGGACCAGGCGCTGCGCCATGGCGGCGGGGGAGGCCAGGAAGGCGCCGGCGATGCGGGCGGCGTCCAGCCCCAGCACGGCCTGCAGCATCAGGGGGGCGCGGTCGGCCTCGGCAATGCCGGGGTCGGCGCAGGCGAAAAGCAGGCCGAGGCGCTGGTCGGGGATGTCGGCGGGCGCGTCCTCAGCTTCCTCGGCCAGCCAGGCCATGGCGGCGGCGGCGGCGGCGCGCACGCCCTGGTGGCGCTGCGCATGGCCGAGATTGCGGCGCGCGGCGGTGAGCAGCCAGGCCTCCGGGCTGGTGGGAATGCCGCGCGCCGGCCAGGTTTCCAGCGCGGCGCGGAAGGCCTCTGACAGTGCATCCTCGGCCGCCGCCAGGTCGCGGCTGCGCCGCGCCAGCCAGGCCAGCAGGCGGCCATAGCTGGCGCGGGCAGCCTGTTCGGCGGCCTGCTGCGTCGGGCTCAACCGCCCATCTGCAAGACGGGGCGCAGTTCCACGCCGCCGGCGCTGGCGGCGGGGCAGCGGGCGGCCCAGTCCAGCGCGGTCTCCAGGTCCGGCACCTCCAGCAGGAAGAAGCCGCCCAGCTGTTCCTTGGTATCGGCGAAGGGGCCGTCCTGCACCTGGCGCTGGCCGCCGGCCAGGCGCAGCGTGGTGGCGCCGGCCGGCGGTTCCAGCCCGGCGCCGCCGGTGACGATGCCGGCGGCGTTGATGGCCTGCACATAGGCGGTCCAGGCGCCCCAATAGGCCCCGGCCTGGGCCGGGTCCTGGCGGCGGGCAGCTTCACTGGCGTTTTCGTACATCAGCATGGCGAGCTTCATGGGGCAGGGTCCTTCGGTGGCGGCGCGGATGAGCCCGCGCCTGCTGTCATGAGCCGCGGATATGCCGGGCTTCGACAGCGGTGGTGAAAGAATTTGTCGGCGCGGGCGGGCGGGTGGAAGCTGAGGGGGCGAGCCCCGCGCAGACCGGGGCCGGGACAAACCAGGGCTGGGAGACGCCGATGCTGAATCGCAGGCGACTGGGCGGGCTGGCGCTGGCAGGGCTGGCCGCGCCGGCCATGGGGCGGGCCCAGGCCTGGCCCGACAAGCCCGTGCGGGTGGTGGTGCCCTATGCCCCCGGCGGCGGCGCCGATGTGGTGGCGCGGACGCTCTGGGGCCGGCTGGGGGAGCTGCTGGGGCAGAACTTCATCATCGAGAATCGCGGCGGCGGGGCCGGGATCATCGGCGCCGCCATGGTCGCCCAGGCGCAGCCGGACGGGTACACGCTGCTGCACGACGCCACCGCGCTTTCGGTGAACCCCGCGCTGTTCGAGGGGCGGCTGCCATTCGACACGGTGCGCGCCTTTCGGCCGGTGTTCCTGGCGGGCACGCTGCCCAACCTGCTGCTGGCCAACCTGGCGGTGCCGCAGCGCACGGTGGCGGAGGTGATCGCGCTGGCAAAGGCGACGCCGGAGGGGATCAACTGGGCCAGCGGCGGCAATGGCGGCATCCAGCACCTGGCCATTGAGATGTTCGCCCGCATGGCCGGGGTGAAGCTGAACCACGTGCCCTACAGGGGCGGCGCGGCCAGCATCACCGACGTGATCGCCGGCAATGTGAAGTTCGGCTTTTCCAACGCCGCCACGGCGAATTCCCAGGTGCGCGGCGGGCTGGTGCGGCCGGTGGCGCATACCGCGCTGGCGCCGCTGGCCAGCCTGCCGGGGGTGCCCGCGGTGGCGGAAACGCTGCCGGGCTTCGAGGCGCTGGAGTGGAACGCGGTATTCGCCCCGGCCGGGGTTTCGGACGCCATTGTGATGCGGCTGAACCAGGGGCTGAACCAGGCCCTGGCGGATGCCCGGGTGCAGGAGCGGCTGGCGGCCGTGAGCCTGCAGATGCGGCCGAATACGCCGGAGGAGGCGGCCAGCTTCTTCGCCGCCGAAATGGCCAAGTGGGGGCGGTTGGTGCGGGAGGCGGGGATCAGGCCGGATTGAGGTGTTGGGGCGTGCCTCGGCGGTTCCCCCGGCGCAGACGTTGCGGTAGCACTTTGCCGTGGGTTGCAGCGGCCGGCGGCAGGGATTACCTGAGCCGCGGTCCCGGCCCCCGCGCCGGGCTTGAGCAAACCGCCGGACCGCAAGCAAGACATCATGAGCGACCCTGCCGAGACCTCGCCGGCCTCCACGCCGGCTGACCAGACCGAAAACGCCGAAGCCGCGCCGGAGACCCCGGAGCAGGCGATGGAGCGGCTGACCGCCGAGCGCGACGACATGCGCGACCGCTGGCTGCGCGCCGAGGCGGAGATGCAGAACCTGCGCACCCGCAGTGCCAAGGAAGCCACGGACGCGCGGCAATACGCCATTCAGAAGTTCGCCCGCGACGTGGTGGAGGCGGCCGAGAACCTGCGCCGCGGCCTGGACGCGCTGCCGGCCAAGGCCGAGGGCGAGCCGGAGCTGCTGGCCAAGCTGCGCGAGGGCTTCGAGGGGGTTGAGCGCAGCTTCCTCGGCATTCTGGAGCGCAACGGCGTGGCGAAGAAGGAGGCCATGGGCCAGGCCTTCGACGCCGAATACCACCAGGCAATGGCCGAGCAGCCGGCGCCGGAAGGCGTGGAGCCGGGCACGGTGATCCAGGCCTGGACGCCCTGCTGGACGCTGAACGGGCGGCTGCTGAAGCCGGCCATGGTGGTTGTGGCCGCCAAGGGCTGAGGCTGGCGCTGCCAGCCATCACGCCTGTGTCCGGGCCGCCAAGGGCCAGGGCTAGAGCCTGGTCCGCGAAGGCGGAATCGCCTTAGCGGTGAATCAGTCTCTCAGACAAGCCTGGAGCGTGATCCACCAAAGTGGATCACACTCCAGCGGCCCGGGGGCGGTTCCCTCGGCCGATTAAGAATAAAATCCGGCCGCGGGGGTCTTGTCCCGGCGGCCGGGGCTGAATACATCGCCGGGTAGGGGGTCGTGTGGCCCTGACTACCCATCCGATCAACATCGGGGCCGGGCGCGGTGCCAACTTCAAGGGCCGTCCCTCGCCGCCAACCAAGGAGCACTACGGATGAGCAAGGTTATCGGTATCGACCTGGGTACGACGAATTCCTGCGTTGCCATCATGGAAGGCAAGGACGTCCGCGTCATCGAGAACGCCGAGGGCGCCCGCACCACCCCCTCGATGGTCGCCTTCGCCAAGAATGGCGAGCGGCTGGTCGGCCAGAGCGCCAAGCGCCAGGCCGTGACCAACCCGAGCAACACGCTCTATGCGGTGAAGCGCCTGATCGGCCGCCGGTTCGACGACCCGGTGGTGAACAAGGACATCGCGCTGGTGCCCTACACCATCGCCCGCGCCGACAATGGCGACGCCTGGGTTGAGATCGACGGGCAGAAATACGCGCCGCAGCAGATCAGCGCCAACATCCTGACCAAGATGAAGGAGACCGCCGAGGCGTACCTTGGCGAGAAGGTCTCCCAGGCCGTCATCACCGTGCCGGCCTACTTCAACGACGCCCAGCGCCAGGCCACCAAGGAAGCCGGCGCGATCGCCGGCCTGGAAGTGCTGCGCATCATCAACGAGCCGACGGCCGCCGCGCTGGCCTATGGCATGGACCAGAAGAAGGGCGGCATCGTCGCGGTCTACGACCTCGGCGGCGGCACCTTCGACGTCTCGATCCTGGAGATCGGCGACGGCGTGTTCGAGGTGAAGTCGACCAATGGCGACACCTTCCTCGGCGGTGAGGATTTCGACGCGCGCATCATCGACTACCTGGCCGACGAGTTCCGCAAGGAGCAGGGCATCGACCTGCGCGGCGACAAGCTGGCGCTGCAGCGGCTGAAGGAAGCCGCCGAGAAGGCGAAGATCGAGCTGTCGTCGAGCAAGGAGACCGAGGTCAACCTGCCGTTCATCACCGCCGATGCCAGCGGGCCGAAGCACCTGGTGATGAAGCTGAGCCGCGCCAAGCTGGAAGCGCTGGTGGACGACCTGATCAGCAAGACGCTGGACCCCTGCAAGAATGCGCTGCGCGATGCGGGGCTGACGGCGGGCGAGATCAACGAGGTGATCCTGGTGGGCGGCATGACCCGCATGCCCAAGGTCATCGAGGTGGTGAAGCAGTTCTTCGGCAAGGAGCCGGCCCGCAACGTCAACCCGGATGAAGTGGTCGCCATCGGCGCCGCGATCCAGGGCGGCGTGCTGAAGGGCGACGTCAAGGACGTGCTGCTGCTGGACGTCACGCCGCTGAGCTTGGGCATCGAGACGCTGGGCGGCGTGTTCACCCGGCTGATCGACCGCAACACGACCATCCCGACCAAGAAGAGCCAGACCTTCTCCACCGCGGATGACAACCAGACCGCGGTGACCATCAAGTGCTTCCAGGGTGAGCGCGAGATGGCGGCCGACAACAAGCTGCTGGGCAACTTCGACCTGACGGGCATTCCGGGTGCGCCGCGCGGCGTGCCGCAGATTGAAGTCACGTTTGACATTGACGCCAACGGCATCGTGTCGGTTTCCGCCAAGGACAAGGCGACCGGCAAGGAGCAGCAGATCAAGATTCAGGCCAAGAGCGGCCTGAGCGATGCCGATATCGAGCGGATGGTGAAGGACGCCGAGGCGAATGCCGAGGCCGACAAGAAGCGCCGCGAGAGCGTCGAGGCCCGCAACGGCCTGGACAGCCTGATCCACGGCACCGCCAAGACCTTGGCGGATAACGCCGACAAGGCTGGCCCGGCCGAGAAGGCCGAAGTCGAGGCCGCGCTGGCGGAAGCCCGCACGGCGCTGGAAAGCGGCGACGCCGAGGTCATCACCAAGGCCAGCGAGAAGCTGAGCCAGGCTTCGATGAAGCTGGGCGAGGCGATCTACAAGGCGACCCAGGCGCAGGAAGCCGCCAACCCGCAAGGTGGGGCCGAGGCGCCGAAGGGCGACAAGGTGGTGGACGCCGAGTTCGAGGAAGTGGACCCGACCAAGAAGAAGCCTTCCTGATCCGGGCTGAACCGCTGCGTTCCTGACGCATGAAGGCGCCCGGTTTCCGCAAGGAGCCGGGCGCTGTCATGCTGGCGGCCAATCCCTGCTGGCGGTAGTGCCGAAGCGGTGGAAGCGGTCGCTCGAGACAGGGGCGCGGTACCGTTTAAACCCTCGCTGGGGGATGGGGCCCGACCATGGCCAAGAGGGACTACTACGAAATCCTTGGTGTCGCGCGCGACGCCAGCGATGACGACATGAAGAAGGCCTATCGCAGCCAGGCGATGAAGCTGCACCCGGACCGCAACCCGGGTGACGCCAAGGCCGAGGCGGCGTTCAAGGACCTGAACGAAGCCTACGACGTGCTGAAGGACGCCGAGAAGCGGGCGGCCTATGACCGCTACGGCCATGCCGCCTTCGAGCAGGGCGGCGGTGGCGGCGGGTTCCAGCAGGGCGGCCCGTTCGGCGGCGCCGGCGGCTTCGCCGACATCTTCGAGGAGATGTTCGGCGGCATGGGCCGCGGCGGCCAACGCGGCGGGCGGCCGAATGGGCGCGGTTCCGACCTGCGCACCGCGGTCGAGGTTTCCCTGGAGGAGGCCTTTGCCGGCGTGCGGCGGACCATCCGCGTGCCGACCAGCGTGGCCTGTGAATCCTGCACCGGCAGCGGCGCCGAGGGCGGCACCGCCAATGCCGCGACCTGCGGCACTTGCCAGGGCCAGGGCAAGGTGCGGGCGCAGCAGGGCTTCTTCCTGATCGAGCGGACCTGTCCGACCTGCAATGGCGCCGGCCGCACCATCAAGAACCCCTGCAAGGTCTGCCAGGGCGCAGGCCGGGTGCAGCGCGAGCGCACCTTGAACGTGCAGGTTCCCGCGGGCGTGGAGGATGGCACGCGCATCCGCCTGACCGGGGAGGGCGAGGCCGGCATGCGCGGCGCGCCGGCCGGCGACCTGTACGTGGATGTCGGCGTGCGGCCGCACCCGCTGTTCCAGCGGGATGGCAACAACATCTATGTGCGGGTGCCGTTGCGGATGACCCAGGCGGCGCTGGGCGGCGCGGTGGAAGTGCCGAGCATCGACGGCGGCAAGCAGCGGGTGACGATCCCCGCGGGCACGCAGACCGGCGACCAGTTCCGGCTGCGCGGCAAGGGCTTCGTGGTGCTGCGCAGCGCGGCGCGGGGCGACATGTATGTGCAGGTTTCGGTGGAGACGCCACAGAACCTGAGCCCGAAGCAGCGCGAGCTGCTGGAAGCCTTCGAGGCCGAGGCATCCAAGGGCGGTAAGAGCAGCCCGGAGCATGAGGGCTTCTTCGCCAAGGTGAAGGAGTTCTTTGACGGGTTGGGCGGGCGCTGACGCCAGTCCGCTCGGGCGGGCGCTGACCACCCGACGACGGCTTGGGCGGGCGGTAGCACCGGCGCCAGGCAAGTGGCGCTGGCGGTGCGGCGTGGATGGCCGCGACGAGCGCGGCCATGACGGGTTTGGCGGTTGCGGTCGCGCGGTGGTTGCCGCCGCGCCGTTTCGCTGCCGCCGCTACCCCAACTCGTCCCAGTAGCGTTCCAGGATGGCGTTGGCGCGGCGCGGGTCGAACTCCGGCCGGCGCTGGAAGGCGACCAGCGTGTCCAGCGCCATCACCGGGCGGGCGACCTCCTCCACCGGGTGGTAGTGGGCGCGCTCGGGGTAGTCGTGCAGCAGCAGCGTGGTGCCGGGGGCGCAGCGCAGCAGCGCCTGCAGGAAGCAGGCGACGCGGAAGCGGCCATCCACCAGCACCAGGTCGGCGCGCTCGGCCGCCGGATTGGCCCAGATGCTGTGGTGGTAGTTCGGCCAGCGCGGGCGGGTCGTTTCGTCGGTCGGCACGCCCCAATTGCCCAGTGGGCCGATATCCACGTGGTGCAGGGCAAGGCTGGCGCTGCGCTCGGCGGGGCAGGCCTCGGCCACCTTGTCCAGCCACTCGCGGGAGCTGTCGACCGCGATGACGCTGTCCCGCACCAGGCGGCTGGCCAGCACGGTGCTGCCGCCTGAGCCGAATTCCAGATAGCGATGCGAGCAGCGCAGCAGCCCCGCGAGCATGAGCTGCTCGGGTTCGGTCATCGCGATCTGCATGGCGCGGCTATCCCCCGGCGGATTTGATGAAGGCGGCGAGCGTCGGCACCCAATCCGGGCTTTCCGTATTCGCTCCGATATGGCCGAACTGGTTGCGGATTTCGAAAAATCTTGCGTCTTTCTTCGCGGCGGCCAGTTTCTGCATCACCGCGGGGGCGATGTTGGGCGGGAACAGCTTGTCCGTGGTGGTCAGCGCGTAGAGCACCTTTGCTCGCAGCGCCGGGAAGTTCGCCTCGGCGTCGTAGCTTTCCGTCGCGCGGCGCAGCACCACCATGGAATTGCCGTCGAAGGCGCGGACCCAGGGGGCGGCCAGGCGGCGGATCTCGGCCTCGCGCGCTTCGCCGGGCGGGAACTTGCCTTCCAGCTGGGCCTCTATGCCGTAGTTCTTCAGCGTGGCGACGCGGATCTCCGTCATCACCTGGCTGATGCCGCCGGGCTTGTCGTAGTACCAGCCGCCATTCCAGTTGGGATCCTGCGCCAGCCGGGCGATCTGCGCTGCGGTGCCGGCCGGGCCGGCGGTGGATTTGGGCGCGGTGTTGACGGCGATGATCGCGTTCATCGCCTGTGGGAACAGCGTGCCCCAGGTCCAGGCCTGGTAGCCGCCATAGCTGGTGCCCATGACCGCCAGCAGGTGGCGCACGCCCAGCTGTTCCAGCAGCAGGCGCTGGGCGGTGACGATGTCCGCCACCGTGATGTGCGGGAAATCCGGGCCATAGGGCCGGCCGGTGGCGGGGTTGGTGCTGCGCGGGCTGGTGGAGCCGTAGGAGCTGCCCAGCATGTTGGAGCTGACGATGAAGTGCCGCGCGGGGTCGATCGGCTTGCCCGGGCCGATCATCAGGCTCCAGCTCGGCGCCGCGTCCTCCGCCAGGCCGGGCGGGGCCTGGCCCGGGGCGTAGCGGCCGGCGGCGTGGTGGCTGCTGGTGAACCCGTGGGTCATCAGGATGGCGTTGTCGCCGGCGGCGTTCAGCGTGCCGTAGGTCTCATAGGCCAGGGTGGCTTCGGGCATCACCACGCCGTTGCGCAGGCGAAAGTCGCGGATGGTGGCGTAGCGGTTGGTGACAGCGTCCAAGGGATCGGCCTTCACGGCAAAGGCGGGGGTGGCGAGGGCGAGGGTCAGCGCGGCGCGGCGGGAGAGGGTCATGATGGGTTCCTCCGGTGGTTTTGCCGGAGTGTGCGCTGGACTGGGCCGGACGCTCAAGGAAGCATCTGAGCGCGGCTATGGTGCCTTGGACTCAAGCGGTTGCAGGGCAAGTCGGCCACGGGGAAGGCGCCATCGGAACGGCAGGCGATGGAGCTTGTTGCCCGGGCGGCGGATTCACGCCGCTGCTGCTGCACAGGCCAGGGTCGGACGCTACCGCACTATCCGCTCACGCTGAATCAGCGTGAGCGGATTTCGTGCTGTAGCTTCAATAGGTTGCAGAGCAAGAAATCCGTTCTGATGATTCCATCAGAACGGATATTGCTCTAACGCCGGACCGCCTGCCAATACAGCGGCTGGCGACCCTCGCGCAGCGCCTTCTGTTCATAGCGGGTGGGCGGCCAGCCTTCCGGGCGGAGGGTGGCGGGCTCTGGCAGGGTGAACAGGGTCTGGTCCTGGAAGCTTTCGGTGACCCAGGCCTGGTAGGTCGGGTCGTCGCTGGCGATGCGCCAGGTGGCACCAGGCTTCAGGACGCGGGCCACCAGGGGGAACATGGCCGGCTGGACGAAGCGGCGCTTGCTGTGGCGCAGCTTGGGCCAGGGGTCGGGGAACATCAGGAACAGCCGGTCCAGCGAGGCATCCGGCAGCAGGTGCAGCAGCTGGCGCGCGTCCTGGTTCCACAGGCGCAGCGTGGGCGGCAGGGCGGCGGTGGCTTCCTCGCCTTCCGGCGCCAGGCGGGTGAGCAGGCTGCACAGCCCGTTCTCGAACACCTCGGAGGCGATGTAGCCCACGCCGGGATTGGCGGCGTGCTGGTCCAGCGCGTGTTCGCCGCCGCCGAAGCCCACTTCCAGCCAAACCTGGCTCACCGGGGCGCCGAAGGCGGCGCGGGGGTCGGCGGCCTGTTCGGGGTGCAGCTGCAGGCGCGGCAGGGTGGCGTCCAGCAGCAACTGCTGCCGCGGCCGCAGCGGGTGGCTGCGGCGCCGGCCATAGAGCCGGTTGGGCACGCCTTCGGCGATGGGGGGGCGGGCAGTGTCGGTCATCCGCCGCCTCCTAGAGCAATACCGGTTCTGATGGAATCGTCAGAGCCGATTTCCTGCTCTGCAACCCATTGAAGCTTCGGCACGAAATCTGTCCGGCAGGGCGCAGGTTGCCCTGGCGCCCGATTGTCCCCGGTGGCATCGCCGGCGGCGTGAAACATACCACCGGCAGGGGGCTTTGACCCGTGTCGAGCCGCCGGATGTTGGCACATCACGCCGCAGGCCTACCTTCGGCGCGTCACACCACAGGCGTGCCTTGGGCACGAAACACCACAGGCGTGCCTGCGGCGTGGCACAAAACAGGCGTGCCTGCGGCGTGGCACAAAACAGGCGCGCCTGCGGCGCGACACACCTGCGGGCAAAAACTGATCAGCGGGCGCTGCAATCGGCTGCTGTCAGCAGCCGGCGCGGCGCGCGAAGATCGGCCGGGCTATTCGCCCAGCACGCGGAACCACAGCGCGCTGCCGGCATTGCGCAGGAACAGCGGGTTGGTTTCCTTCACCATGGCTTCGCGCTTTTCGGCGAAGAAGCTGCCGGAGAAGATGACGCGATAGCGGTTGCTGAACATCAGCAGCGCCCGCACGCCATAAACCTCGTTCCAGCTGTAGTTCTTGGCGAAGATCTGCTTGTCCGAATATTCCAGCGGCCAGCGGCAGTCGTGCACATGCACGATCACGCCGGGCGGCAGCAGCGGCAGCAGGAAGAACAGCTGGTAGTGAACGTCGCTGCCGGTCTTCAGCACATGGGTGCTGTCGATGAACAGGATGTCGTTGGGCTGCAATTCCTGGAAGACCGAGAGCGGGACGGACTGCGCGGTGGTCTCCAGCAGCGTCACCTTGGTGCCGATGTCGTCCGGGCGCAGCACGCTGTGCAGCCGGCCCGGAAAGGGCTCGATGCAGGTGACGTGGAAATCCTCCAGCCCGGCATGCTCGGCGCTGTCCAGCATGCAGGCGGTGGAATAGCCCGAGCCCATCTCGATGATGCGGCGCGGCCTGAGGTCGTGGATCATGGCGCGCAGCGTCATCGCGTCGCCGATGGGGTAGGGGCCGCCGCCGTAGTAGTAGCGGTTGTCGTCGGTGCGTTCGGCGGTGAAGGGGGTGGCGGCGATGAACTCGCTGTTGCGCGCCCAGAACGCCTCCATCTCCTCGACCGGGAAGGGAATGCCCGGCACGCCGTCGGTCACCGCGGCGCGGCTCATGGTGACGTAGTCGCGCACCAGGTCCGGGTCCACCACCGGGGAGAAGAAGTGCCCCGGCGGGTTCTTGGCGCGCACATGCTTCACGTCGCGCACCGGGCGGCTGTTGACCAGCTGGCGCAGCAGCAGCTTGGCGGTGACGTCCTCGTCCACCTTGGCGCCCCAGCGCTCGATCTCGGTGGCGGTGGGGGTGCGGCCGAACACCCGCAGCAGCACCTCCCACAGCGCCTGGTGGCGCTTCGGCACCGCGTCCAGCGTGGTGCCGTGGGCCCAGCTGCTGTCGTCTTCGTCGCGTTCAATCGCGGGGATGGCCATGTTCGGGCTCCTGCCTGGCCGGTGGCTTGCGATACCGCCGGCGTCACGGTTTCAGGGGTTGGAACGAAAAAGGACGGCACCTTGCGGGCCGTCCTTCCGGTGTATCAATAGTGCACCGCCGCCGGCAAGCCAGGCCCGAAGGCCAGGACAAAGCGCGACATTGGCGCCGGTTTCAGCGGCCGAAGGCGCGCTTCAACTCGTCCACCAGGTCGGTCTTTTCCCAGGTGAAGGTGCCCTTCGCCTCGTCCGGCGTGCGGCCGAAATGGCCGTAGGCGCTGGTCACGGCGTAGATCGGGCGGTTCATGTGCAGGTGCTCGCGGATGCCGCGCGGGCTCAGGCGAACCAGGCCTTCCATCACCTTGGCCAGCTTCACCTCGTCCACGTCGTGGCCGGTGCCGTGCAGGTCGAAATAGACGCTGGTCGGCTCGGCCACGCCGATGGCGTAGGAGACCTGGATGGTGCACTTGTCGGCCAGGCCGGCGGCGACGACGTTCTTCGCCACGTAGCGCGCGGCATAGGCGGCCGAGCGGTCGACCTTGGTCGGGTCCTTGCCGGAGAAGGCGCCGCCGCCATGCGGGGCCGCGCCGCCGTAGGTGTCGACGATGATCTTGCGGCCGGTCAGGCCGCAATCGCCATCGGGGCCGCCGATGACGAAGATGCCGGTCGGGTTCACGTAGAACTTGGCATCCGGCACGGTCCAGCCGTCGGGCAGCACCTCGGCCAGGATCGGCCGCAGCATCGCCTTGATGGCGGCCTGGTCCAGGTGTTCCTCGTGCTGGGTGGAGACCACCACGGCGTCGGCGCCCACCGGCTTGCCGTTGACGTAGCGCAGCGTCACCTGGCTCTTGGCGTCGGGCAGCAGCCCGGCCACGCGCTTGTCACCGATGGAGCGCAGTTCCTTGATGCGGCGCAGGATGTTGTGGGCGTACATCAGCGGCGCCGGCATCAGCTCCGGCGTCTCGTTGGTGGCGTAGCCGAACATGATGCCCTGGTCGCCGGCGCCTTCATCCTTGTTGCCGGCGGCGTCCACGCCCTGGGCGATGTGGGCGGACTGGGCGTGCAGGTGGCATTCGATATGGGCATTGGCCCAGTGGAAGCCTTCCTGCTCGTAGCCGATGTCCTTGATCGCCATGCGGGCGTTGTGGATCAGCAGCTCCGGCGTGATGCTGGAGGGGCCGCGGACTTCACCGGCCAGCACCACGCGGTTGGTGGTGCACAGCGTCTCGCAGGCCACGCGGGAATAGGGGTCGGCGGCCAGGAAGGTGTCCAGCACCGTGTCGCTGATCCGGTCGGCGACCTTGTCGGGATGGCCTTCGGAAACGCTTTCCGAGGTGAAGAGGTATTCGCCGGTATCGCGCATGGCGTCATGTGTCCTTCAAGGCCGCGCGGAAGCCATCACCGCGCGTGGTCAACCCGGCGGGCGCCGGGTCGGGGGGTGTTTGGCAAGCCAGCGGCGGGGGGTCAAGCGCCGTGCGGCGGTCAGGGGGCGGGAAACGCGGTTTCAGGCCATGCCCAGCACGTGCTTCATGTCGTACAGGCCGGGCGGCTGGCCCTGCAGCCACAGCGCCGCGCGCACGGCGCCGGTGGCATAGACCCGGCGGTCGAAGCTGCGATGGGTCAGGCTGATGTGTTCGCTGCCGGCGGCGAAGACCAGCGTGTGTTCGCCCACCACCTGGCCGCCGCGCAGGGCGGCGAAGCCGATGGCGCCGGTCTTGCGGGCGCCGGTATGGCCGTCTCGGCCGCTTTCGATGCCGCAGGCCTCCAGCGTGGTGCCGCGGCCGCGGGCCACGGCGCGGCCGAGGGCGACGGCGGTGCCGGAGGGGGCGTCCACCTTCTGGCGGTGGTGCATTTCCACGATCTCGGCGTCGTACTGCTCGGGCGGCAGGGCGGCGGCCATGCGTTCGGCCAGGGCGAG
Organism: uncultured Rhodospirillales bacterium; assembly: GCA_903835235.1. Taxonomy (GTDB): domain Bacteria; phylum Pseudomonadota; class Alphaproteobacteria; order Acetobacterales; family Acetobacteraceae; genus CAIMOR01. The sequence goes on along the minus strand of CAILMF010000066.1, from coordinate 135,561 downwards.
GAACAGGTTCACCCCCGGGGCGAAGTTGGCGGCGTAGACGATGGCCGTGTGCCGGGCGGCCTCGGCCACCGCGGCTTCCTGGGCGGCGTTGAGGCCCGACGAGCCGAGCACGAACGGCTTGCCCGCGGCGGCGGCGGCGGCGGCGTGCGGCGCGGCGGCGCTGGCATGGGTGAAGTCGATGACGACATCGCTGGCGGCGAACAGGGCGGCGGGGTCCTCGCCACGGCGCAGGCCGCCGGAGACCACGGCGCCGGCGGCGGCGGTTTCCTCGGCCAGCAGCTGGCCCATGCGGCCGGCGATGCCGGCAATGCCGATGCGGATGGCCATGTGCGCGTTCCCCGAACATGCGAAAGGGCGGCGAACCTCCGCCGCCCCCCGCTTCGGGTCAAGACCGGGTGGGTCAGGCCGCCGGCGGGATGTGCCACCAGGGCGCGGTGCCGTAGTAGTCGCTGACCCGCTGGCCCCAGATGCGGTCGTTCCAGTCCACCTCCTCGTTGGCGGCGAAGGTGGGGGCGCCTTCCAGGCGGTCGCGGTCCAGGTCCACCACGTAGCCGCCCATGCGGGTGTCGTAGCGCAGGACGGACCAAGGCAGCGGGTGGTAGCGCTCCCCGATGCCGAGGAAACCGCCGAAGCCCAGGACGGCGTAGGCCACCTTGCCGGAGACCTTGTCGAGCATGACGTCCTCGATGGTGCCGAGGTGTTCGCCCTGGCGGTTGTAGACCGAGGTGCCGTTGACCTTCTCGGCCGCGATCAGGCGGGTGGTTTCCTCGGTCGCGGGCGCGGCGGCGCTGGCTTCGGTGGGGCTGCCCATGGACATCCGGAGGACCTCTGCGCTGGGGGAAAGGGGGGCGGGCGGCGACGCGGGTGGGACCGCTACCGCGCCGCCGCCTGCCAGGCCGTCGCTGGGGGGAAGCGACGGTTGCCAGGGAGAACGTGGTCGCCGGGGGCCGGTTCCCGGCCCGGGCGGCGGCGGCGGTAGCGATGGCGCGACGGCGCCAGGTGCGGCGCCGAGGGCCGCGCGGGGCCGGGCTCAGTCCTCGCCGCCGTCCAGCGGGTCTGGGCAATGCGCCTTCAGGCCGTGGGTGGTGAACCAGGACCAGGCTTCCTCCGGCGTGTCCACCAGGCGGAACAGCGCCAGGTCGGCCTCGGTGATCATGCCGTGGCGGGCCAGGGCGGCGAAGTTGATCACCTCGTTCCAATAGTCGCGGCCGAACAGCACCACGGCCACCGGAGGCGCCTTGCCGGTCTGCAGCAGGGTCAGGATCTCGAACATCTCGTCGAAGGTGCCGAAGCCGCCGGGGAAGACCGCCAGCGCATTGGCCCGCATGGCCAAGTGCATTTTTCGGAGAGCGAAGTAGTGGAAGCGGAAGGTCAGCGCCGGGGTGGACCAGGGGTTGGGCTCCTGTTCATGCGGCAGGGTGATGTTGAAGCCGATGCTGGGCGCGCCGGCTTCCGCCGCGCCGCGATTGGCGGCTTCCATGATGCCGGGGCCGCCGCCGGTGGCGATGACGTTGTCGCGGTGCCGGCCCTCGGGTGCCAGGGCGCCGCCGCGCTGGGAAACCAGGTGGGCGAAGTCCCGGGCGGTTTGGTACCAGGGCGCCAGGGCGCGCAGCGCGGGCGGGGCCGCGGCGGCGTGTTCCGGCGCGGGGATGCGGGCGCTGCCGAAGACCACGACGGTGGAGCGCACGCCCCAGTCGCGCAGCGCATAGTCCGCCTTGGCGAATTCCAGGGCGAAGCGCTGCGGGCGCATCTCGTCGCGCAGCAGCAGGTCCGGGTCCTCGGTGGCCAGCCGGTAGCTGGGGGAGGTTATTTGGGCGGAGGGGTTGGGCATGCGGAATGCTAGGCCCGGGCGGGGTGGGGCTGCTAGGCTTGGCGGAGACGGGGCGTAGACCCCGCAGGGAGAGACCGCCGATGATTGCTCGCCGCACGCTGCTTGCCGCCACGATTGCCGCGCCATTGGCCACCCCCGCGCTGGCGCAGGCGCCGTGGCCGAACCGCCCCGTCAAGGTCATCGTCGGCTTTCCGCCTGGCGGCAGCCTGGACGTGATGACCCGCCTGGCCTGCGAGCAGATGACGCAGCGCTTCGGCCAGAACTTCATCGTGGAAACGCGCAGCGGCGCCAGTGGCAATATCGGCGCCGAGGCGGTGGCGCGCGCGGTGCCGGATGGCTACACCATCGGCACCGTCAGCATGCACAACGTGGTCATCAACCCCATGCTGTTCACCCGGCTGCCGTTTGATCCCGAGCATGACTTCGCCTGGATTTCGGCGATGTGGGATTTGCCGAATGTGGTCTGCGTCTCCCCGGTGCATTGCCCGGCGCGGACGCTGGCGGAGTTTCTGGCCTGGGCCAAGCTGCGGCCGGGCGGGATCAGCTATGGGTCTTCCGGCGTCGGTTCCACCATTCATCTTTCAGGCGCGTATCTGCTGGGGCGGAATGGCATTGCCGGCACGCATGTGGCCTTCCGCGGCGCGGCGCAGACCCTGCCGGCGATCCTGGGTGGCGACATCCAGGTGGCGGTGGACAACCTGGCCAGCTACACCGGCGTGCTGGCGGATGGCAGCATTCGCGGCCTGGCGATAACCATGAGCGAGCGCTGGCCGACGCTGCCGAATATCCCGACCATGGCCGAGGCGGGGATGGATAATTTCAACGTCTCGCCCTGGCATTTGTGGGCCGGGCCGGCGGCGATGCCGGCCGAGATTCAGCACCGGATTTCGCGCGAGATCAGGGCGGCCTGGGCTGATCCGGCCTTGCAGCGGCGCGCCATTGAGATCGGCGCGCGGCTGACGGGTTCCACGCCGGAGGAGGCCAAGGCGCGGCTGAAGGCGGAAACGCCGCGCTGGGCCGAGATGGTGCGGATTTCCGGCGCCAAGCCGGAGTAGCGCGCGGGCGCCGGCGGGGCTATACCAGCCCCACTTCCCGCGCCTTGATCTGCAAGGCCAGCACCTTGGAGTAGATGCGGCACTGCGCCAGGCTGCCGGCGGTGAACCAAAGGCCGGGCTGCGCGGTGGGGCGCCACATGTTGCGCAGCTCGCCGCCGGCATCAAAACCCCAGACGGTGCCGATGCGATCCGCCACCGTGTCGCCCAGGGCGGCGCGGACGGTTTCCTGCTGGTTCTTGTAGCCGGTGGCCAGCACCAGCAGTTCCGCGGGCACGGTGCTGCCGTCCTTCAGCCGGGCGCCTTCGGGCACGAAGCGGTCGATGCTGTCCCACTGCACCAGGCCGACGCGGCCATCCACGATCATGTCCGACGCGCCGACGTTGAAGTAGTAGCCGCCGCCGCGGCGGAGATACATCATCTGGAAGCCGGTATCGTCCTCGCCCAGAGTCAGGCGGAAGCCGCGGGCGCGCAGCCCATCCAGCAGCGGCTTGTCCACTTCGGCCGAATGCGCGGTGCTGAGCTGGTAGGCTTGGCGCAGCACCGGGTAGGGGAAGGACGTCGCGAGCAGGTCGCAATCCTCCATCGGCAAGCCTTCGGTGTAGAGCGCATAGACCGCCTGGGCTTCGCGGATGCCGACCACATAGGTGGGGCTGCGCTGGATCATGCTGACCTCGGCGCCGCTGGCGCAGAGGTCCTGTGCCACGTCGTGGCCGCTGTTGCCGGTGCCCAGCACCAGGGCGCGTTTGCCCTTCCAGTCGCCGCCTTCGGTATAGGCGCCGGAGTGCAGGACGGTGCCGGCGAAGTCTTCAAGGCCGGGCAGCTTGGGCATGATGGGAATGCTGCTGACGCCGGTGGCGAAGACCAGGTGGCGCGGCTTCATGGTGCGCGTGCTGCCGTCGGTGCGGGTCAGCGTGACGGTCCAGTGGCCCGCGGCTTCGTCGTAGCTGCCCGCGGTCAGTTCCGTGCCGGTCCAGAAGTTCAGGTCCAGCGCGTCGACATAGGCCTCGAACCAGTTGGCCAGCTTGTCCTTGGGGATGAAGACCGGCCAGGTCGGCGGGAAGGGCATGTAGGGCAGGTGGTTGACGTGGACCTCGTTGTGCAGCGTCAGCGCGTGGTAGCGGCGGCGCCAATTGTCGCCGATGCGCTGCTCGCGGTCCACGATCAGCGCGTCCACGCCCAGCGCCATCAGCCGGGCGGCGATGGAGAGCCCGGCCTGGCCGCCGCCGACGATGATGACCGCGGGGTCGTGGTCGGCGTAGCTGCGGGCCTTGATGCGCTTGTCCAGCCAGTTGTCGCCGCCGAAGTCGCGGGAATAGTCGGCCTCGCTGGCGTGCTGCTTGCTGGCGCGCTCGGGGTGGTCGGCCAGGCCGTCCAGCTTGGTCAGCAGGGTCCAGGCGCGCAGCGTGCCGCTGGCGTCCGGCACCAGGCGGGCCACGGCGTTGACCGGGCCGATGGCGGTGGTGAAGTGGAAGATCACCTCCAGCGCTTCCTGCCCGGCGCGGCGGACGCGGCGGGGCGCGGTGCGGTCGGGCGGCAGGTGCAGCGCCTGCGGGCGAGTGCGGGGCAGCGCCGCGGCCAGGCGGGCGGCGATGGCGGCGGCGCCGGAGACGGTGGCGATGTCCCAGCCGAAGGCCAGTACGTCGCGCCAATGCGCCTCCTCGGCAAACAGCGCGGCGGTGGCGGGGGCGTCGTTGGCGGCCAGCGCGGCCTCGAAGGCGCGGAGCCAGGTGGTGGCCGCGTGCTGTGTCGCCAGGCCCTGTGTGTCGCCGTCCATCTGCGTCTGCTCCCGCTTGTTGGCCGCAGGGTTAGCCGATGCGGCGGTGGGGTCAACCTGGCGCCGGTTGGCGCTTGACTTGTGGCGGGGCGGGTGGGGAGCATGACGGGTTGTTCACGAAAGGCCGCCCCATGCGCGAGACCGCTATGACCCGCCGCGCCGTATTGGCTGGCGCGGCGTTGGCCACGCCGGCCCTGGCGCAAGGCAGGTATCCGGAAAAGCCGATCCGGCTGCTGATCCCCTGGCCGCCCGGGGCTTCGGCCGATGTGTTCTTCCGCACCCTGTCGGACCAGGCCAGCAAGCGGCTGGGGCAGCTGGTGGTGCCGGAGAACCGCGCGGGGGCGAGCGGCTCGCTCGGCGCTGCCGCACTGAAGGATGTGCGGCCGGATGGCTATACGCTGGCGCAGATCCACACCGGGGTGTTCCGCGCCGCGCTGTCGGTGGAGCGGCCGACCTATGATCCGCTCACGGACTTCACCTACATCATCCAGCTGAGCGGGTCCTCGCACGGGATCGTGGTGCGGGCGGACAGCCCGTGGCGGAGCTTCGCCGAGTTCGTCGCGCATGCGAAGGCGAACCCGGGCGTGGTGACCTATGGCACGCTGGGGCCGGTTTCGGTGCAGCACATGGTGATGCTGGACATCGCCAAGGCCACGGGGATGGAACTGACCCATGTGCCGTATCGCGGCGGCGGGGAGCTTTATACCGGGCTGCTGAGCAAGCAGATCGACGCGGTGGCGGATGCCAGCGGCTGGGCGCAGCTGGTGCAGGACGGGCAGTTCCGCCTGCTGACGGTATGGGCCGGGGCGCGGATGCCGCGCTTTCCGGATGCGCCGACGCTGAAGGAAGTGGGGCTGGATATGGTGATCGAGAGCCCCTACGGCCTGGCCGGGCCGCGCGGCATGGACCCGGCCGTGGTGGCGCGGCTGCACGACGCGCTGAAGGAGGCGCTGTTCGACCCCGCGACGCGCGAGGTGATGGCGCGGTTCAACATGCCCATGCTGTACGCGCCAACCGCGGAATACGACGCCAACAGTCGGCGGCAGCATGAGATCGAAAAGGCCACGCTGCGGCGGCATGGCTTGCTGGCGCCCAATGCTGGCTAGCCGGGCTGGCTGACCGGCGCCGGGTTTCGCGCTAGGGTCACCGCCAGAAGAGCGAGGGAGTGACGGCCATGGCCGCGATGCAGGGAAAAGTGGCGCTGGTGACCGGCGCAAGCCGTGGCCTGGGCGAGGGCGTGGCCCGGGCGCTGGCGGCCGCGGGCGCCGCGGTGGTGCTGGTGGCGCGGGATGGCGCCGCGGTGGCCGCCGTGGCGGCGGAGATTGTCGCGGCCGGCGGCAAGGCGGTGGGGCTTTCGGCCGATGTGTCGGATTACGCCGCGACCGAAAAGCTGGTGGCGGAGGTGAAGGCGCGCTTCGGCGGCCTGGACATCCTCGTCAACAACGCGGGCGTGATCGAGCCGATTGCGGAGATTGCGGGATCGGACCCGGCCGCCTGGGCGCGCAACATTCAGATCAACCTGGTGGGGCCGTACAACGCGGTGCGCGCGGCGCTGCCGGGCATGCTGGCGGGCGGTGGCGGCACCATCGTGAATGTCTCCTCGGGCGCGGCGTATCGGCCGCTGGAGGGGTGGAGCGCCTATTGCTCCGGCAAGGCGGGGCTGTGGATGTTCACCCGCGCGATCGAGCTGGAGACCAAGGGCAAGGGAATCCGCGTGTTCGGCTTCTCGCCGGGCACCATCGATACCGAGATGCAGGTGAAGATCAGGGCTTCCGGCATGAACGTGATCAGCAAGATCCCGCGTGGCGATCTGCTGCCGGTGGCGCATGCAGTGAGCGGGCTGATGTATCTGTGTGGGCCGGCGGCGGATGACCTGGTGGGCACCGATGCGTCGATGCGCGACGACGCGTTTCGTGCGCGGCTCGGGCTGTAGGAGGCGACGATGAAGACCGGCGTCTTCTACTTCCCGACCGATTACGGCATCGACCCCGGCGAGTTGGGCGCGGCGCTGGAAGCGCGCGGCTTCGACAGCCTGTTCGTGTGTGAGCACACGCATATCCCGGCCGCGCGACAGACGCCGTTTCCGGGCGGCGGCGCGCTGCCGACGCGGTATTCGCATACCTATGATCCCTTCGTGGCGCTGGCCTTCGCGGCGGCGGCGACGAAGACGCTGCTGCTGGGCACCGGCGTGTGCCTGGTGCCGCAGCGCGACCCCATCGTGACGGCGAAGTCGGTGGCGAGTCTGGAGCGGTTGTCGGGCTCGCGCTTCATGTTCGGCATCGGCGGTGGCTGGAACGTGGAGGAGATGGAAAACCACGGCGCCCGCTACGACACGCGCTTCAAGCTGCTGCGCGAACGCATGCTGGCGATGCGCGCGTTGTGGACCGAGGAGGAGGCGACGTTCCATGGCGAGTTCGTCCACTTCGACCGCGTGTGGATGCACCCGAAGCCGCTGCGCCATGTGCCGGTGGTGCTGGGCGGCGAGACCGACCACACGCTGAAGCGCGTGGTGGAGTTCTGCGACGGCTGGTTCCCGCGCGCGGGTGCCGGCTTTGACCCCGGCGCCGCGGTGGCGCGGCTGCGCGCCTATGCCGAAAAGGCCGGGCGCGACCCGGCGACGCTGAGCACCACCGTGTTCCGCGCGCCGCCGGATGCGGGGGCGTTGGCGGGCTATCGCGCGGCGGGGATCGACCGCGTGCTGCTGGAAGTGCCGGATTTGGACCGCGACGGCATCCTGCGCCGGCTGGACGAGTTGGCGCCGCTGGTGGCTGCATGAAGGTCGCCATCGGGCTGGGGCTGGCGGAGTACCCCTTCGCCAGCGCACAGGGCTTCTGGCGCTGGGTGGATTTGTGCGAACAAGGCGGCGCTGACAGCCTGTGGCAGACCGACCGGCTGGTCAGCCGCGTGCCGATCCTGGAGTGCATGACCATGCTGGCGGCTCTGGCCGGGCGCACGCGTAAGCTGAAGTTCGGCATGAACGTGGTCAGCCTGGCGCTGCGCGACCCGGTGCTGGTGGCCAAGCAATGCGCCACCATCGACGTGCTGAGCGACGGGCGGCTGCTGCCGGCGTTCGGCATCGGCAGCCCGCAGGCGCCGGAATGGGCGGCGCTGAACATCAGCACCAAGACGCGCGGCGCGGTGACGGATGAGGCGCTGGAGGTCATCACCCGGCTGTGGCGGGAAGACAGCGTGGACTTCGCCGGCCGGCACTTTCAGCTGAGCCGCGCCAGCATTGCGCCGAAGCCGGTGCAGCAGGATTTCCCGGTGTGGATCGGCGGGGCTTCGGAGGCCGCCATTCGGCGCACCGCGCGCTGGGGCACCGGCTGGCAGGCCGGGGCGGAGACGCCCGACGAGGTGGGGCCGATCCTGGCCGCCATCCGCGCCGCTGCCGCCGAGGCCGGGCGCGCGATTGACGAGGACCACTATGGCGCCGGGTTCAACTTCTGGCTGGGCAGCGCCGCTGACCCGGAGCCAGCGGCGGCGATGGCGGCCTATGCCAAGCGCACCGGGCGGGATGCCGGGCGCGGCTTCGTGGTCGGCGATGCGGCCGCGATTTTCGCAAGGATCGAGGCCTATGTCGCGGCGGGGGTGACGAAGTTCGTGCTGCGGCCGGTCGGCCAGGGCGACGAGGTGCCGCTGGCCCAGACGCGCAAGCTGCTGGAACAGGTGTTGCCGCTGGTGGCGGCGCGCTGGCCGCGGGGGTGATTTGCCCACCGGGGGACTCGAACCCCCATTCCCTTGCAGGCGACGGATTTTAAGTCCGCTGCGTCTACCATTCCGCCAGGTGGGCCAGATGCGCGCTATGTACGCCAGGTGTGGCGGGGCGTGTAGCCCAGCACGCGCTGCGCCTTCTCGATGCTGAGCAGCGTCTCATGCTCGCCGAGGTTCGCGCGCAGTTGCACGCCGGGGTAGGTCTCGGCCATCAGCTCGCGGCTGGGGCGCAGCATCAGCGTATCGGCGGCGGCGACGGTGAAGGCCTCGGCGCCGGGGATGTCGGCTTCCAGCGCCAGGCGGCAGGCCTGGCCGACATCGCGGCTGTCCACCCAGCTCCACATGTTCCAGGCGCGGATGGCCGGGTCGGCCTGGAAGCCGGGGATCAGCGCGTAGTCGGCTTCCTCCAGGATGTTGGAGATGCGGAAGGCGGCGAAGCGGGTGCCGGGGTTCCAGCGATGCATTTCCTCGGCCATGCGTTCGCACAGGGTTTTCGCCAGCGCGTAGCCGCTTTCCGGCACCAGCGGATGGTCTTCGGTGACGGGCGCGAACAGCGGGGGCGAGCGGGTCAGCGGCAGGCCGTAGGTGGTCTCGCTGCTGGCCCAGACCACGCGTTCCAGCCCGACCATCGTGGCGGCCGAGAACACGTTGTAGGTGGTCATCAGGTTGTTCTGGAAGGTCACCGCATCCGGCGCCAGGCCGGGCGCGGGAATGCCGGCCATGTGGATCACGGCGAAGGGCGTGCCCAGCGGGTCGCGCCGGCGGTCCACGATGCCGGCGGCCTTGCGCAGGCAGTCGATCGCCTGGGCCTGGTCGTTCAGGTCCGCCTTCAGGAAGTGGCAGAGCGGGTCGCGCGGGGCCTCGCGGTCCACGTTCATCACGGTGTAGCCGTGCGCCAGCAACTCCTTGATCGCGGCGCGGCCGGCCTTGCCGCTGCCCCCGGTGACGACGACGCTTTTCTGGGCGGACATGCGCTTCCCCTGCGGTGTTGCGCGCAGTCTGCGCTGGCGCGCCAAGGTCGCCAAGCGGGGCCGCCAAGCGGGGGTGGTTCAGGCGTTGGCGCTGTAGCCCAGCAGCATGCGGCGGATGAAGTCCGGTGCCTGCACGCCGCCACTGGCCTGCTGCTGGCCCAGCAGCTGGGCGTCCAGCGCGCTGTCGCCGGTGCCGTGCTTCGGGCGCTGGCGGGCGCGGTCCAGCATCTTGTCCATGGCGGCACTGAACTCGTTGGCGCTGAGCTGGCCGTCGTTGTTGGCGTCCATGCTCTTGAACGCGGCGTCGATGGCGCTGGCGGTGCCGGTGCCGGTGACCCCGGCAGAACTTGCCGCCGTGCTGCCGGCGCTGACCGCACCCGGCAGATTCTGCAGCGCCTGCTGCCATTGCTGCAGGTTGACGGTGCCGTTGCCGCCGCCCAGCCGGGTGAAGGCCTGCTGCTGGAATTGCTGGCGCATCGCCTGGATATCCAGGCCGGAGGTGACGCTGCTGAGGATGCTGGACATCGGGGTTGCCTCGGTTGCCGTGCGGCCACCTGCGCAACCCGCGTGCCAGCGGGGATTGAGCGGCTGATTCACGCCGCCGGTGCTTCCACCGGCGACGATCAGACGCCAGCGCGTTGTCTTGTGGTGTGCTTCGCGCCGCCGGCGACGATCAAACGCTACCGCGCCAGGGTCATGCCGGCATCGGTCATCACCTTGGCCCATTTCGGGATTTCGGCGGCGATGGCGGCGTGCATCTCGGCCGGCGAATTGCCGACGGGGTCGAGGCCCAGCTGGGCGATGCGGGCGCGGGTATCGGCCTCGGCCAGCACCTGGCGGGCATCCGCGTTCACCTTGGCGACGATGGCCGGGTCGGTGCCCGCGGGGGCCATCAGCCCGAACCAGGAGATCGCCTCGAACCCCGGGAAGCCCTGTTCGGCGACGGTCGGGATGGTGGGGGCATTGGCGCTGCGACGGGCGGTGGTCAGGCCCAGGCAGCGCAGCGCGCCGTCCCGCACCAGGGGCATGGCGGCGCCGGCGTTTTGCAGGCCAATGGGCACCACGCCGCTCAGCACATCCGCCAGGTTGGCGCCGCGATAGGGGATGTGTTCCATGCGGATGCCGGCCTGGTGGCAAAGCATCTCGGCGGCGATGTGCTGCGGCGTGCCGACGCCGGGGGTGCCGTAGTTCAGCTTGCCCGGGTTGGCCTTCGCATGTGCGATCAGGTCGCCGAGGTTGGCGAAGGGCTGGTCCTTGTTGGCCAGGATGAGCGTGGGCATGGCCAGCATGGCGCCCATGCTGACCAGGTCGCGCAGCGGGTCGAAGCCGACGCGCTGCAGGGTGGGCACGATGGTGACGGCGCCATTGCCGACCCACATGAAGGTGTGGCCATCCGGCGCCGCCCGGGCCACGCGCTCCACCCCCAGGGCGCCGCCGCTGCCGGGCAGGTTGTCCACCACCACCGGCTGGCCCCACAGCTCCGTCAGCTTCTGCGCGAAGAGGCGGGCGGTGACGTCGGTGGAGCTGCCGGCGGTGAAGCCGACGACGAGCCGGACCGGCCGGCTGGGCCATGCTTGCGCCAGGGCGGGCGCGGCCAGCAGCGTGGCGGCGGCGGCCAGGGCGTGGCGGCGGGTGAGGGTCATGGACGGTGCCTCCCGGTATTTTGCCGGGAGCGTAGGGCGGGGCTGGCCGCCGCGTCCACTCCGGCGGTGCGGCCGGCGGCGCGGCGCGTGGCGGGTTGGCGGGCGCGGCCGGCCGCGGCCGCAATCAGCCGCGCAGCAGGGTGAACATCAGCTCGTGCTTGTTGTGGGCGCCGTGGAACAGCCGGGCGCCGGGCAGGGCGGCGAATTCGGCAGCCACGTCGTGGTCGGTCTCGCCCTGGAACTTGATGGTGCAGACGAAGTTGCGCGCGCGGTCCGCCTCAAGCCAGCGGCGCACCAGGTTCAGCAGGCGGGCGGGGTAGCAGATGACGTCGCTGAACAGCCAGTCCACGGCCGGCTCGTCCTTGGGTTCCATGCCGAAGGCGCTTTCCTGCCGGACCGTCACGCCGGGCATGGCCACCACGCGCGGGTCCAGCGGCGCCTTGTCCACCGCGGTGACGCTGGCGCCCAGCTCCGCCAGCGCCCAGGTCCAGCCGCCGGGGCAGGCGCCGAGGTCGAGGCAGGTCTCGCCCGGGCCGGGCCAGCGGCCGATGCGCACCAGGGCTTCCCACAGCTTCAGGTAGGCGCGGCTGGGCGGGCCTTCGCGGTCCTCCACGAATTGAACGGCGCCGCCGAGGAAGGGGCTGGACTTGGTCGGGCTGGCCAGCAGCGTCTCCGGCCCCAGCAGGGTCCAGCCGCCCAGGTGGCCGGTGGGGGCGGCGGCGGGGAAGGCCAGCGGCTTCGGCTTCAAGGGCGGCAGGCGTTCCTGGATCAGCAGGGCGCGGCGGTGGTGGGCGGCGCTGTAGAGCGACCAATTGCGCTGGATGCCGCGCAGGGCGTCGGCCGCGGCCTTGACGCTGGGGGCGGCGAGTTCAACGGGTGCGTCCCAGATGTCCAGCGCCCAGGCGGCCTGGTGGGCCGGTTCCGGCGAGAGCGCGAGCAGGCCGTGCCAGGCCGAGATGGTGCGGCCGGCGCGGCGGAGTTCCTCGGCCAGTTCGGGCTGGAAGCCCTCGGCGGCCAGGTAGGCGGCGGAGGTGGTCACCGGCGCAGCGCCGCGGCCAGCAGCAGCGCCCAGCCGAGCATCAGCGTGGTGCCGCCGAACGGGGCCAGCCGGCCGGCGGAAGCGCCGGTGAAGACATGCCAGTACAACCCGCCGCAGAAGCCGAGCATGCCGAGGGCGAAGGCCGCGCCGGCCAAATGCGGCAGCAGGCCGGGGCGGCGTTCCGCCCACAGCCCCACCGCCAGCAGCGCCAGGGCGTGCCAGCCGTGCAGGGTCAGGGCGCTGTCCATCAGCGGGCGCTGCTGGGCGCTGGCGCCATGCGCGGCCCAGGCCGAGAGGCCAACGGCGGTAAGCCCGGCCAGGGCGCCGAGGGCGATCCAGAGGCGATGCAGGTGGAGGGTCATGCCGCGGGCTTAGCGCAGGCCAAGGCAAGGGGCCAGGGAAGGGGCCATGCCCGCGGTGGTGGCGGCGAGCGACTGGGCTGCCCAGAGGATGGGCAGGCCGCGTTGCCCGGCCGGACGATATTGGCAGCGAAACCTTAGCGTTTGCCAAAGCCCGCGATATTCTGCCCAGGAGTTGAGGAGTCGGGTGCATGGTTGGATGGCTGCGGCGCATCTTTGGGCGCAAGACGGTGGCCGAGGCTCCGCCCGTGGTTGCGGTGCCGGCTGCCCCCGCGCCCGCGGCGGTTGCCGCACCGGCCCCAGCCCCGGCGCCCAAGCCAAAGCCGGCGCCGCCGCCCTATGTGCCGAACCTGCCGAATGCCGCGGGCCTGGCTTCCAAGGCACTGAGCGAGCATTCCCGCCCGCTTCCGGTGCCCGCGCCGCCGCCCGAACCCGCCGTGCCGGCCGCCCCGGCGCTGGGCGCGGATGAGAAGCTGGTGCTGCTGCAGGTGGCGCGCGGCAGCAGCCGGCGGGCGCGGCCGGCGGTGGCGGCGGCCTTGCAGGACCTCACCGGCGACCGGCCCAACCTGAACCGGGTGCCGAACCGGGCGCAGGTGGCGCGGGCGCTGCATCGGCTGGGGCGGGACCCCGCGAAGGTGGCGGCGCTGCTGGAACAGGTGGAAGTGCTGGCCGGGGCGGCGCGGCGGCGATAGCGCCGCCTCATGGCAGCGGCTCGCGGTCCTTGCACGCGCCGCCGGATGGCGCCTGCCGCCGGTGCGCCGAAGCTAGAGCCTGATCGGCTTAAGCGGAATCGCCGTAAGCCGTGAATCAGTCTCTCCAACAACAAGCCTGGAGCGTGAGCGCTTCAATCAGAAGCGATCACGGTCTAGGACGGCGGCTGCCGATGCGCCACGCCATGGGCGTGCTCCCCAGGACGCTGATGATGGCAGGCAAAACCCGATGCCCGCGGGCAAGGGGCCGGCACGCTGGGATCAGGCCGACATGCCCGTGACCAGCAGCGTGGTGTCGTGGCGGATCAGCGCCTCGTAGGTCGGGGCCAGGCCGTCTGCGGCACTCAGGGTTTCCGCGAACAGGCGACCCAGCACCGGCAGCCCGGCCTCGGCGGCAACGCGGCGCATCAGCGCGGCGTCCTCCGGGCCGGTGAAGTACAGGGCACGCAACTGGCGGGCGCGGACCTGGCGGACCAGGGCGGCGACCGCGCCGGCGCCGGCCTCGTGCGGCGGGGCCAGCATCTCCAGCCCGAAGCGGGCGGCGAAATAGCCGAAGCCGGAATGGCCGACGACGAAGACGCGGCGGGCCGGCGGAATGGCGGCGAAGCGTTCGGCGCAGCGCTGCTGCAGCTGTTCCAGCCGGGCGACGTAGGCATCCGTGGCAGCGCGGAGTGCCGGGCCTTGGGCCGGCAACGCGGTGGCCAGGGCGGCGCCGATGGCGCGGGCGTAGGCCTGGGCGTTCTGCGGGTCCATCCAGGCATGCGGGTCCGGCTGGTTGTTGACCAGCAGGGGCGCCAGGCCCGCGGTGGCGGTGACCACCTGGCCGCGCGGTGGGGCGGCGCGCAACAGGCGATCCATCCAGGGCTCCAGCCCCAGGCCGTTGCGCACCACCAGCAGCGCGTCCCGCACCGCCACGGCGTCGGACGGCCGCGGGGCGAATTCATGCGGGTCGGCTTCCGGCCCCAGCAGCGCGTGCAGGCCAACGCGCCGCCCGGCGATCTGGCGGACGAAGTCGGCCAGGATGGTGAAGGAAGCGACCACCTGCGGTGACGCCGGGGCCGCCTGTGCTGCCGATGCGCCCAGGGACGTGCCCAGGGGAGCGCCCGGGGACGCGCCCAGGGGAGCGCCCGGGGAGGCGGCAGTTGCGGCCAGGCTCAGCGCCAGCAGGGCGCGGCGGTGCATGGGGTTCAGCGCCAGCCCAGCCAGCGGCGCAGCCTGGCGAACAGGCCTGGCCCGCGGCTGGCCACCCGGTGGTGGGAGGCATGCGGCCGGCGCGCCGGCGGCGGCAGGGCGCTGGCCACGGTGTGGCGGCCGGTGTCGCGTGCCGCGATCAGCCGGCGTTCCAGCGCCACCACCTGGGCCACGGCTTCCGGCGGGTTCAGCGCGGCAATGGCGGCGGCGGTGTTCTCGGCATCCTCCCAGGCGCTGGCGCGGCGCAGCGCATCCACAATGCGGACGGTCTGCTCGGCATCCAGCACCGGGCCGGAGCGCCAGAGCGCCACGGCTTCCTGCCGCCAGGCGCGGGAGAATTCGGGCAGGCCGAGATCGTCGGCGACCCAGGCGGCCTGCAGGGTGGCCTCGGCGCCGGCATGCAGCGCGCCGGTCTCCTCCAGCACATGGGCCCAGGCCAGGAACCGCCGGGCCAGCGGCGGCAGCGAGGCATCCGCCAGCAGGGCGCGGAACGGCGCGGCGGCCACCGCCAGGGCGGCGGCGGGGTGGGCCTTGGTGATGTCGGGCGCCGCATAGCCGCAGCTGGGGCATTGCTGCAGCCAACGCGCCATGGCGCTGCGCACCGGCTCCCCCGGGCGCAGGTCCAGGTCCGGCGCCTGTTCCGGCGGGCTGGCGCGGAACGGGGCCTGGCGACTTTCGGTGCCGCAGACGGCACAGCGCGGCAAGGGCGCGGTGCCGCCGGGCCGCGAGCTGGCGGGCACGGGTGAGGTCATCAAGGGTGCAAGGTAGGCGCGCCGGAGCAAAAGGCGAAGGGGTGACGTGCCGATCCCGCGATTTCCTGCCCGGGCGGATGCCGATCACATGCCGTTGAGCGCCGGGCCGGCCGGGCGCCGCTGCATGTGCCACAGCGTCATGGTTGCCGTGGGGCGGGGATTGCGGATACTGCATCCATGCCCCGAGGCGACCTTTTCCCAGATATCGCGCCGTATGAAACCGGCCTGCTGCCGCTTGCCCCCAAGGGCGGGGCGGCTGGCGGTGCCGCTGGCGGCCTGCGCGAGGACGGCCCCAACCATGTGATGTACTGGGAGCAGGTGGGCAATCCGCGCGGACAGCCGGTGCTGTTCCTGCATGGCGGGCCAGGCGCCGGGGCCGGGGCGGTGCATCGCCGCTTCTTCGACCCGCTGCACTGGCGGGTGGTGATCTTCGACCAGCGCGGCGCCGGGCGCAGCCGCCCGCTCGGCGAGCTGGCGGAGAACACCACGCCGCACCTGGTGGCGGATATCGAGGCGCTGCGCGTCTTTTTGGGCGTGGACAAGTGGCTGTTGTTCGGCGGCAGCTGGGGCAGCACGCTGGCGCTGGCCTATGCCCAGGCGCATCCGGAGCGGGTGCAGGGCCTGGTGCTGCGCGGCGTCTTCCTGGGCCGCGCGCAGGAGGTGGAGTGGTTCCTGTACGGGCTGAAGCGGGTCTTCCCGGATGCCTGGGGCCAGTTTTCCGAGCATCTGCCGGTTGCGGAGCGCGGCGACCTGCTGGCCGGGTATCTGAAGCGCCTGTGCGACCCGGACCCGCAGGTGCATCTGCCGGCGGCGCGGGCCTGGAGCCAGTTCGAGGGGAGTTGCTCCACCCTGCTGCCCAGCCCCGATACGGTGGCGAGCTTTGCCCAGGACCGCACCGCGCTGGGGCTGGCGCGGATCGAGGCGCATTACTTCAACCACGACCTGTTCCTGCCGGAAGGCGGGCTGCTGGCGCATATGGCGCGGATTGCCCACCTGCCGGCCGAGATTGTGCAGGGCCGCTACGACATGGTCTGCCCGGCGGAAACCGCCTTCGACCTGGCCGCCGCCTGGCCGCGGGCCAGGCTGACGGTGGTGCCGGATGCCGGGCATTCCGCGCTGGAGCCGGGTGTGCGGACGGCGCTGGTGGGCGCGGTGGAGCGGTTCCGGCGGCGCTGAGGCCATGCTATATGGCGCGGGTGCGTGACTCCGTAGCTCAGCCGGATAGAGCACCAGATTCCTAATCTGGGGGCCGTGGGTTCGAATCCCGCCGGGGTCACCATGTTTCAACGGGTCATGGACCCCGTCAGGTGCCACGCTTGACCAGACGGTCTGAGTTGGCCACCGCCTCGCCTGTTACGCCGCAGCCGATACGGCACGTCGCCGACCCCCGCCAGGGGCCGCCAGAATGATCAACGATATCAGCGCGCTGGGGGCAGTACCACCGCGGCCGCCGGAGGCGGCTGGCAGCGCTCCACGGCACAGGCCGGCGGTCGAAGCGGTCTCCTGCTTCGCCACCTTGTCGGGGTCCGATTGCCGTCCGGGCGTCAGGCGCTGGTCAGGCCGCGTGCAACCAGCACCGAGAGCTGCGACTGGCTGTTGGTGCAGGTCTTGGCCATGGCGCGCTTCAAATGGTTGCGCACGGTGCCTACCTGCAGACCCAGGCGCGCGGCAATCTCGAAGACATCCACCCCGGTCGAGAGCAGTGCCGCAACCTGTGCCTCACCGCGGGTCAGGCCGAAGCTGGCGACCAGCAGGGCTGCGTCCGGTGGTCGCGACAGCTGCGGGTTGCTCAGGATCACCAGCACCGGAGATGAAGCGCCACCGAGCTGCCTGAGGTCCAGTATCAGCCGAGGCGATCCGTCCCGGTTGGGCAGACCGCAGACCAACCTGTCGGCCCGTTGGGTGCGCACCTGCTCCAGCGCGCTGCGCAGCGCCTTGCCGTCGGCAGCCCGCCGCGCCGTGAGCCGCCCGCTGACCGCCGCCAGCGGCAAGCCTTGGGTCAAAACGGATTGGCCCGCCGCATTGCTGTCCAGCAGCCTTCCGTCGGGGTCTATGACCAGGAGCGGCAGGGTCAGCGCCTCCGCCACCTGGCCCCAATGGTCCAGCTGAGCGGGTTCGGCCAGCGACCGGCGCCCCGAGACAAGGGCACCGAAGTGCTGCAACGCCTGGTTGGGCAGGCCCCAGCCTTGGTTGGCCTGGCCCAGGCGTGCGGGCGCCACGGTCTCGCCTGGTTGAGGCGCGTTGCCCAGGGCTCTCGCGCCAGCATCGATGTAGGACATTGCGGTACAGGTTCCGGCGGTTTCCCCCGCGGCAGCGCAAGCGCCAGGCCATTGGCGCCGGCGGCCTCATATTGAGGGGGCGGCGCCGGCCAGATCGCCGGAAACCCTTGCATTCGGCCGATTCCGCAGCGGTTCGACGGCCCTGGGGCACGCTTCCGCCTGCTGCGAGGCAGGCGCATTGCGAATAGCCTCTCGCAAAACGCGGCGCCGGTGCTGCGATTTGCAAAGCCGGCGCCCGTCCTGTCCGGCCACCGCGCCGCGGCAGCGCCGCAGCCATGGGCGGGGCAAAAAAGGCAGGCGCTTTTGTACCAGATGGGACAGGCGGGACCCGCCCGATCCGCCGCATACCCACAGCCACAGGTTGTGCCCGTTCAAGGCGCTTGCCTGCGCAACAAGGCGAGCCCCCTGGCGGGCGTTTCGGAGTGGGTGTGGGCGATGGCGAACCTGGTGAACAATCTCGGCGGTCCCGCGGGCTTTGGCACTGGCGTGCTTGACCGCAACGACGACGAATCGACCGCCCGCATCGATATCTCCTCGTTGTTTCCCAGTGGCATAAATCTGTACGGCACTTATTTCACCGGCCTGTACATCAACAATAATGGCAACGTTACCTTTACTGCCCCGCTCGCCAGCTTCACGCCGACTTCGATCGGTGCGGGGTTCAGCTCGCCCATCATTGCGCCGTTCTGGGCCGATGTGGATACGCGTGGCCCGGCGACGACCTCCACCGGGGGCAATAGTGCCGGGACGAACCTGGTTTATTACAACCTCGACCAGGCCAACAAGACCATCACCATCACCTGGGACGATGTGGGCTACTACGCCTTCGGCACGAAGAAGGACGCGTTCCAGCTGCAGCTGGTGTCGCACGGTACCAGCGCCACGGGCATCAACCTGATCTACCAGGCGGTGCAATGGACCACCGGCAGTGCCAGCGGCGGCAGCAATGGCCTGGGCGGCCAGGTCGCGCGGGTCGGCTTCTCGGCCGGCGACGGCGTGCACTATTACGAGCTTCCGGCCTCGGCCAATCAGGCCGCGCTGCTCGCGCTGCCCAGCACCACCGGCAACACCGGCATCGTCGGCGAATGGCAGTTCTTCACCGACGACACCGGCATTTATTCGGTGCTCGCGCCGCCGCAACCAGGCGCGCCCAGCATCGCGCAGGAGAATGCCGCCGGCTACGCCAGCACCGGCAACCTGACCGTCTCCGGCACCGCGCAGGCCAATGCCACGGTGACGGTGCTGGACGGCATCGCCCGTGTCGGCACCACCACCGCCTCGGCCGCCGGCACCTACAGCCTCACCCTCGGCACCGCGCTGGCCGACGCCAGCCACGCGATCACCGTGACGGCGACCGACAGCTACGGCAACGCCTCTGCGCAATCCGCCACCAACACGGTCATCGTCGATACCGCCGCGCCGGTGGTGGCCATCACCTCGGCCGCCGTCATCACCAACCAGACCGGGCAGACCATCCGCGGCACGGTGAGCGACCTGCATCCCGGCACCACGGTCTCGATCTTCGACAACGGCTCCGCCACCGCACTGGCCACCGCGACGGTCGTCGGTGGCGCCTGGTCGGCCACTGTCACCCTCTCCGGGGAGGGCAGCCACAGCCTGGTGGCCCGGGATACCGATCTGGCCGGCAATACCGGCAGCAGCGCCGCCGTGGTCCATGTGCTGGACATCACGGCGCCGACGCTGACCGCGGGCGAAAGCATCTCCGGGCTGACCAGGCTGACCAGCAACATCATCTCCGGCACGGTCAGCGACGCCAATGGCATCGCCAGCGTGCAGGTGAGGGACGGGGCAACCATCCTCGGCAACGCCGCCATCACCGGCAGCACCTGGAGCTTCAACGCCACGGGCCTGGGCGACGGCAGCCACAGCTTCACCGCCATCGCCACCGACAATGCCGGCAACGCTTCCGCCGCGGTCAGCGCCGGCGCGGCCGTCACGGTCGACAGCGTGGCGCCGGTCGTCAGCATCACCTCGGCCGCCGTCACCACCAATCAGGCCGCCCAGACCATCGCCGGCAGGGCCAGCGACGCGCATCCGGGCAGCACGGTCTCGCTCTTCGACAACGGCTCGGCCAGCCCGCTGGGCACCGCGACCATCGCCGCCGACGGCACCTGGTCCACCAGCGTCACCCTTGCCGGCCAGGGCAGCCACAGTCTGGTGGCCCGGCACACCGATGCCGCCGGCAACATCGGCAGCAGCACCGCGGTGGTGGAGGTGCTGGACACCGTGGCGCCGGTGGTGGCCATCACCTCGACGGCCGTCACCACCAACCAGGCCACCCAGACCATCGCCGGCACCGTCAGCGACGCGCATCCGGGCAGCACCGTCTCGCTCTACGACAATGGCAGCCTGCTGCAGAGCAACATTGCGGTCAGCAACGGCACCTGGTCCACCAGCATCACGCTCAACGCCGGCAGCAACAGCCTGGTGGCGAAGCACACCGACGCCGCCGGCAATACCGGCAGCAGCGCCGCTTTGGTGGACGTGCTGGGCCTGCCGCCGGTGGTGACCCTGGCCGCCGCGCCCGCGGCCGACAATGCCACGCATGCCGTGCTCGGCACCGCCGCCCCCGGCTATGGCGCCGACGCGCTCTCGGTGACGCTGACGGCCGATGCGGCCTTCAGCAGCGGCAGCAGCATCACGCTCAGCGGCGGCAACCTGATCTACACGCCGGGCCTGGTGACTGCCGCCAAGGCCGGCAGCGATGTCATCAGCTACACCGTCACCGACTTGGTCACCGGCGCCGTCACGCTGGAAACCCAGACCATCACCCTGGGCAGCGGCCCCGCCCCGGCCGTGACGGTCGCCACCGGCGCAACCGCCTCCAACACCAGCACGGCCATCCTCGGCACCACCTCGCCGGGCTATGGCAACGCCTATCTCAGCGGCTACCAGACCGCCGACAACGGCCTGTTCACCTACATCAGCACCGACGACAGCGTTCGCGGCACGCTGGTGGCGCAGACCAACGACTGGCACAACACCGCCAGCTTCGCCAACGCCGTGCTGGTGCCGGGCGTCACCAACTACCTGCATATCGAGATCATCGACTACGGCGGACCGGGCGGCCTGATCGGCACCTATACCCTGACCGGCACCGGCGTCGCCTTCGCCAACGGCACGCAGACCCTTTCGACCAATACCGCCGACTGGAAGTCGGTGGTGCAGAGCCTGAACGGCACTTTCGCGGAGCAGCCCTGGGCCACGCCGACCAACACGCCGATGAGCGTGGGCGTCAACGGCGCCTCGCCCTGGGGCACCCGCGTCAACATCGCCAGCACCGCCAACTGGATCGACGACCCCGCCACCGGCACGGCCGCCTCCCAGGGCGCCACGCTGAACAACGGCTTCTACACGGTCGACTTCTCGGTCCCGATCAACGTCACCTACGCCAATGGCGCGCCGCATCCGCTGGTGGCGGCGCTGGTGTCGGATGCCAGGTTCGCCACCGGCAGCTCGGTCACGCTGGGCACCAGCGGCGTCGCCGGCACCAACATCGTCTACACGCCGGGCCTGATCACCGCCGGCCTGGCCGGCAGCGACACCATCGTCTACGCCATCACGGATACCGTCACCGGCGCCGTCACCACCAGGACCGCGACCATCACGCTCGACAACGGCCCCGCGCCGGTGGTCACGCTGGCCAGCGCGCCCGCGGCCGACAACGTCGCCCACGCCATCCTCGGCACCGTCGCGCCGGGCTTCGGCGCCGACGCGCTGTCGGTGACGCTCACCTCGGACGCGGCCTTCAGCAGCGGCAGCAGCATCGCCATCAGCGGCGGCACCCTGGTCTATACGCCGGGCCTGGTCACCGCCGGCAAGGTGGGCAGCGATGTCATCAGCTACCGCGTCACCGACATGGTGACCGGCGCGGTCACGCTGGAGACGCAGACCATCACGCTGGGCAATGGCCCGGCGCCGATGGTGGCCATCACCTCGGGCGCCGTGCTGACCAACGGCGCCAGCCAGACCCTTTCAGGCACCGTGAGCGGCTTTGAGCCCGGCGCCACGGTCTCGCTCTACGACAATGGCAGCCTGCTCGGCACCGCGGCGGTCAGCGGCGGCACCTGGTCGGCCAATGTGACGCTGGCCGGCGACGGCACCCACAGCCTGGTGGCGCGGAACACCAATGCCGGCGGCGCCACGGGCACCAGTGCGGCCGTGGTCGACACGCTCGACACGCTGGCGCCGGTGGTGGCCATCACCTCGGCCGCGCTCGACACCAACCAGGCCACCCAGACCGTCACCGGCACGGTGAGCGACCTGCATGCCGGCAGCACCGTCGCGGTCTTCGACAACGGCGCCGCCACGCCGCTGGCCACCGCGGCGGTTGCCGCCAATGGCAGCTGGTCCGCCAGCGTCACCCTTGCGGGCCAGGGCGCGCACAGCCTGGTGGCCCGCAGCACCGACCTGGCCGGCAATACCGGCAGCAGCGCCGCGGTGGTGGATGTGCTCGACACCATCGCCCCGGTGGTCGTCATCACCGCGCCGGCCTCGCTGGCCAACAGCGCCGCGCGCATCATCTCCGGCACGGTGACGGATACGCAGCCGGGCAGCACGGTCTCGATCTTCAACAATGGCGGCACCGCGCCGATCGGCACCGCGACCATCGACGCGAATGGCGGCTGGACCACCACGGTGACGCTGCCGACCGAAGGCAGCAACAGCCTGGTGGCGCGCAACACCGACCGCGCCGGCAATATCGGCAGCAGCGCCGCCGTGGTGGACGTGCTGGACACGGTGGCCCCGGTGGTGAGCATCACCAGCGCCCCGGTGCTGACCAACCAGCCGACCCAGACCATCGCCGGCACGGTGAGCGACCTGCATCCCGGCAGCACCGTCGCCCTGTTCGTCGACTTCCTGCCGGCGGGCACGGCCAGCGTGGATGCCACCGGCCACTGGTCGGCGGATGTGACCTTCAGCGGCCAGGGCAACCACAACCTGGTGGCCGGGAATATCGACCAGGCCGGCAATCCCGGCTTCAGCGCCGCCCTGATCGACGTGCTGGACACGGTGGCGCCGGTGGTGGCCATCACCTCGGCCGCGGTGACGACGAAGCAGGCCACGCAGACCGTCACCGGCACGGCCAGCGACCTGCACCTGGGCGGCACCGTCTTGGTGTATGACAATGGCAGTGCCGTCGGCAGCGCCACGGTCGGTGCGAACGGCACCTGGTCGGCCAGCGTGACGCTGGTGGGCGAAGGCAGCCACAGCCTGGTGGCGCAGGCCGACGATGCCGCCGGAAATACCGGCACCAGCGCCGCGGTGGTGGATGTGCTCGACACCTCCGCGCCGACGCTGACCGTTGGCCAGAGCGTTGCCGGCCTGACGAACCAGACGACGGCCGTTCTCTCCGGCACGGTCGGCGACCTCAATGGCGTGGCCCACGTGGAAATCTACGACGGCGCCACCGACCTCGGCGCCGCGACCCTGACCCCCGGCGCCTGGAGCTTCACCGCCACGGGCCTGACCGAGGGCAGCCACAGCTTCACCGCCATCGCCACCGACAGCGCCGGCAATGCCACCGCGGCGGTCTCCGCCGGGGCGGCCGTGCTGGTCGACACCTCCGCGCCGACGCTGACCGCTGGCCAGAGCGTTGCCGGCATCACCAACCTGACCACGGAGGTGATCTCCGGCACGGTCGGCGACCTCAATGGCGTGGCCCACGTGGAAGTCTATGACGGCGCCACCGACCTCGGCGCCGCGACCCTGACCGCCGGCGCCTGGAGCTTCACCGCCACGGGCCTGAGCGAGGGCAGCCACAGCTTCACCGCCATCGCCACCGACAGCGCCGGCAATGCCACCGCGGCGCGCCCGGCCGGTGCCAGCGTCATCATCGACCTGACGCCGCCGCAGGTCATCATCACCTCGGCGCCCGTGGTCACGGCGGCGGCCGTGCAGACCATCGCCGGCACGGTGAGCGACCTGCATCCGGGCAGCACGGTCTTGATCTTCGACAATGGCGCCGCCACCCCGCTTGCCACCGCCGCGGTGCTGGCCGATGGCAGTTGGTCCACCAGCGTCACCCTTCCGGTCACCGGCCTCAACAGCCTGGTGGCGCGGACCACCGACCTGGCGGGCAATACCGGCACCAGCGCCGCCGTGGTCGACGTGCTCGGCCCGCCGCCGGTGGTGACGCTGGCCGCCCACCCCAGCGCGGATAACGGCACCCCGGCCGTGCTCGGCACCGCTGTCACCGCCTATCTCAACGACGCGCTCTCGGTTTCGTTGGACGCGGACGCCGACTATGCCAGCGGCAGCCGGCTGGAACTGGTCGGGAACAACCTGGTCTACAGCCCGGGCCTGGTGACCACGGCGCAGATCGGCACCGACACCATCACCTTCACGGTCACCGATACCGTCACCGGCGCGCAGACCACCCGCACCCAGATTGTGGTGCTGGGCAATGGTCCGGGGCCCTCGGCCAGCCTGGCCAGCGCCCCGGCCGCGGACAACGTGACCCATGCCGACCTCGGCAGCTTCAGCGGCTTCGACGGCCATGCCCTGGCGGTCTCGCTGATCGACGACGCCACCTATGCCAGCGGCAGCCGGCTGGACCTGGTCGGCGGCCACCTGTTCTACACGCCGGGCCTGGTCACCACCGCGCAGGCCGGGGCCGACCTGATCCACTACCGCGTCACCGATACGGTGACCGGCGCCTTCGTCACCGAAGCCCAGAGCGTGATGCTGAACGAAGGGCCGAACCCGGTCGTCACCCTGGCCAGCGCGCCGCTGGCCTCCAACGCGGCCAGCGCCACGCTGGGGACGGTTGCCGCCGGCTGGGGGCATGACCCGCTCGCCATCACCCTGCTCTCGGACAGCGTGTTCGGCAGCGGCAGCAGCCTGCACCTCGTCGCCGGCAGCATCGTCTATACGCCGGGCGTCATCACCTCGACCAAGGCGGGCGCGGATCGGCTGGACTACGTGGTCACGGACCTCCTCACCGGCGCGGCAACCCAGGTGTCCCAGCTGGTCCAGCTGGCCACCCCAGGCAAGACGGCCGTCTACCTCGATGGCTG
Source organism: uncultured Rhodospirillales bacterium (assembly GCA_903835235.1). GTDB lineage: Bacteria > Pseudomonadota > Alphaproteobacteria > Acetobacterales > Acetobacteraceae > CAIMOR01. The sequence goes on along the minus strand of CAILMF010000066.1, from coordinate 111,206 downwards.
GAACAACATGGTGGGCGGCCCGATGGGCGGTCCGGTGGCCGCGAGCGGCGCGGCCGGCCCGACCATCCTCGGCGCGCCCTACGGCAACGCCGATGTGGTCGGCACTGGCTTCAGCGAGACCGTGATCGCCCAGGGCTGGAACAACCATGTCTTCGGCAATGGCGGCAACGACGTGCTGCGCGCCGGCCAGGGCCAGGCGACGGTCCAGGTGAATGACTTCAACGGCGACAACAGCGTCTCCGGCAGCCTCGGCCTCACCGCCATCACGCTGGGCTCGGGCGACAACACCATCCAGGCCTCGGGCTTCAACAACAGCATCCAGCTGGGCGACGGCAACAACTCGCTGAGCGGGCCGCTCGGCAACTCCACCGTGGTGGTCGGCCATGGCGACAACCACATCGCGCTCAGCGGCTTCGGCAACGCCGTCACCCTCGGCAATGGCCACAACATGGTCACCGCCGGGCTGGGCAACGACACCGTGCACGCCGGCCACGGCGACCTGGAGATGACGCTGGCCGGCTACAACGATGTGGTGGTTGCCGGCGCCGGCAATCACAGCCTGCACGGCAGCCTGGGCAACCTGTTCGTACAGCTGGGTGCCGGGCTCAACACGGTGGATGCCGGCGGTTTCGGCAACCGGATCAGCGTGGCTGGGCACAGCAGCGTGCATGCTGGCGCCGGCGGCGCGCAGGTCAGCGTGAGCGGCATGGCGGAGGTCTGGCTGGCGGGCTGGAACAACAAGGTGGATGGCAGCGGCGCCACCGACCTGACGGTCCACGCCGGCAGCGGCAATGGTCTCTACATCGCGCCTGCGGCCGGCGCGGGGGTCGAGCACATCTTCGGCTTCAACCTGGCCGGCGGCGACCAGGTGCAGTTCCGTGGTGTGGGCCAGTCGGCGATCAGCTTCCATGCCCATGGTGGGGATCTCGACCTGCTGGTCGACGGTACCATGGTTGCGGAACTGATCGGCCTGGGCGGCATAAACACCCAGAGCCTGTTCGACCATCACGCGCTGGTCTTCGCCTGACCTGCCCGAGGGGGCGGCCTGGTTCGCCGCGGCGCCAGAGCCACCCAACCCAGCCCCGGAGGGACAACCTCCATGGCAGCGACAGCTAGCGGCGGCCGCCGCCGCCGGGCGGGGAGGGGCCCCCGAAGCCGGATATTCCCCCGGGGCCTGCCCCCGCTGGGCCCCCGCCCGGCACTGGCCCGCGCCCAGGCCCGCCGCCGACCTGGCCGCCACCGGGCCCGCCGGCGGGCGCCCCGCGATCCCCCATGCCAGGCGCGGGTCCAACCCGCCCGGGCACCGCCGTACCGCTCTGGGCGTTGACGCGCGCCTCCACCACGCCGCGTCCGCCGGGGGTGCCGCGCAGGATGATGCCGTTCGGGTTGGTCCACGGCCGCCCGCTGCCATCCAGGAAGCTTTCCACCAACACGGTCGTCACCTGGGTGCCGAAGGGGTTGAACGGATCCTCGGCCAGCGTGGCCGCCAGCGGCCCGGCGGCGGTCATCCGACCGGCCAGGCGAACCGGGCTGCCTGGCGCCGGGAGGGCCAGGCCCGCGCCCAGCAGGAAGCGCTGGCCCGAGACAAGGCTGCTGCCCGGTTCCGCCGATTCCAGCATGCCGCGCACCAGCCAGCCGCGCGCTTCCGCCCAGGGGTCCAGCCGGCTGGCCACCACCGTGCCGTCCGGGCGGCGCAGCCCCGCCACGGCGACCCAGTCGCCCGGTTGCGGCGGCGGGCCGGCCTGCTGCGCCGCGGTCGTCTCCACCCGCTGGCCCAGCACCATCAGGCCGCCATCCGCCAGCAATTGCTGCACTGGTCCGGCGACCGCCACCCGCAGGTCGATGGATTCGGCCAGCAACTGGACATTCCTGGCGGGCCGCGCGAGGGCGGCCACGACGGCGCCAAGCTGCATGGAGTCCGGCCCGACCGGCTGCCCTTCCCACGTCACGGCCGTGGCCCGGTCGAACGCGATGCGCCGGCCATTGACCCAGATGCTGCCGAAAGCCGTGACGGTGCCGACGATGCCGGTGCCACCGATGCCCCGGTCCGCGATGCCGCCGGTACCGCCGATGCCGCGCTCCCCGGCGCGTTGATCTGGCGTGGCGGCGCAACCGGCCAGGGGAAGCAGCGCCAGCAGCACGGCCCGGCGCGGCCGCGGGAGATGGTTGGTCAAGGTGTCTCCTGCGGCAGCTGGTCGGGGGCTGAGTATACATAGAGCCCAGCCAGGAAGCGGCGTGCCTCGGCGGGCGGCGGCGGGTCGGCTTCGGCCAGGGCCACCGCCATTTCATTCAGGCGCGTCAGCATGGCCATGCCCAATGCTTCCGCCTGGTGCGAAAGTTCGGCCACGGCGGCGGCCGAAAGGCCGTCGAAGGCCAGCGCGCGTTCCAGGTGCGGCGGCGCCGCGCCGGTCAGGTTGTCGCCGGCGGCGGCCAGGTGGTCGGCCAGGTTGCGGCCGAAATAGTAGGCCAGGCGATCGAGGTCGCCGCGCGGGACATCCGCGGTGCGCGCCACCACCAGCATGCCATCGGCGGTTTCCTGCACCAGTCCGATCCGCAGCAGCTCGTCCAGCAGGGTCCGCGGGCGCAGGTCGCGGTTGATGCCGGCCACCAGCGCCTCGAAGCTGCGGCCACCGTCGCCGGGCCTTGGGTTGCGCGGCAGGGCCAGCGGCGCACCATCCGGCGCGCGCCAGTCGGGATGGCCGATCCAACGGCTGATGACCTGGGTCGCCAGGCCCGGCGCCGGCAGCGGCGGCCCGGCATCGGCTGGCGGCCGGCGCAGCGTGTTGACGTCCTTCCGGTGCACGCCGGTCAGCAGCGAGATGCGGCTGTCGCTGACCTCCCGTCCCGGCAGGGCGAAGGACCGCTCGGCCTGCTCGACATAGGCCTGCTTCAGCAGCCCGCCCAGCGCCGGGTAGCTGATGCCGAAATGGATCAGCACCCGCACCAGCGGGGCCAGCACGCGCCGCACCGCCGCGAGCACGACGGCGGGTGGAGCGGCTGGGTCGGTGGCGGGCGGCAAGCCCGGCATGCGGGGGAATCCTTGGGATTGGCCTTGGGTACAACCCCACGACCATGTTGGACAAGCGGGTAGCAGGGGCAGTTTCGCTTGGCGTGGGAAAAATTACCACTTGTGCTTCAGGACATAAAGTGGGAAAAATTCCCACGTTACGCCCTCACCCCACCGATCCCGCCCACCCGTCATCCCATCGAGGAATGCCCACATGCTGCTCCCGAAGAAGCCAGGTCATGCCGCCCAGGCCATTGGCACGCACGACCTGAGCGGCGCCCCGGCGGACCACAGCTTCGCCGCCCTGCCCAGCCTGGTCCCGCCCAGCCTGCCCCTGCCCCTGCCCCTGCCCCTGCCCCTGCCAAACATCTCAGCTGCCAGCATGCCCGGCATGGCCCACATGGCCGCACCGGGCAGCATGCCCCCAGCGCCGCCCGCGCCCGCCCCGCGGCACATGAACCCGCCGCCGCCGCCCGCGCCGCAGATGGCCTTCCGCAGCATCGACGGCAGCGGCAACAACCTGGCGCACACCACCGAGAATGCCGTCGGCAGCGACTTCAGCCGCATCGGGCCGGCGCACTTCACCGACCATGTGGGTGCCGTCGACCTCAGCGGCCCCAATGCCCGCGCCATCAGCAACCAGGTGGTGGCCGGCAATGGCGACCTGGCCAATGCCGAAGGTCTCTCCGGCATGATGTATGCCTGGGGCCAGTTCCTCGACCACGACCTCGACCTGATGAAGTCGGACGGCAAGACGCATATCGACATCGCCATCCCCGCCGGCGACCCCGACCTTGCCGCCAGCCGCATCAGCATGACGCGCACCGTCATCGACAGCGCCACCGGGCATGACGGCAAGCCCGCCGCCGCCATCAACCACGTCACCGGCTGGCTGGACGCGTCGCAGGTCTATGGGTCGGACGCCGCCACCGCCGCCAGCCTGCGCGCGGCGGATGGGCATATGCTGACCTCGGCCGGCAACAACCTGCCGGTGGTGAACGGCGCGTTCGTGGCCGGCGATTCACGCGTGGGCGAAAACCCGGACCTGACCGCGGTGCAGACGCTGTTCCTGCGCGAACACAACTTCCAGGTGGACCAGCTGGCCAAGACGCATCCGGGCTGGAGCGGCGAGCAGCTCTACCAGCAGGCCCGCGCCATCGTCACCGCGGAGATCGCGCACATCACCTACAGCGAGTTCCTGACGCATCTGCTCGGCAAGGGCGCCATCTCCGCCTACCACGGCTACAACCCCAACGTGGATGCCAGCATCAGCGAGGAGTTCGCCGGCGCCGCCTTCCGGTTCGGCCATTCCATCGTCTCGGCCAACCTGGAGAAGATCGACAATGCCGGCAATGTCGTCGGTGACGCGCTGACCCTGAAGGACGCCTTCTTCCAGGATCCCGCCGGCTTCGTCGCGGATGGCGGCGCCGCCGGCCTGCTGCGCCACCTGTCGGGCGACCTGTCCAATGCGCTGGACGTGCATATCGTGGATGACCTGCGCAACTTCCTCGACGTACCGCCGGTGGCGATGGACCTGGCGGCCATCAACATCCAGCGTGGCCGCGACCTTGGCCTGGGCACGCTGAACGAAACCCGCACCGCGCTGCACCTGAAGGCCTATACCGACTTCAGTCAGATCACCTCGGACGCCACCACCGCCCAGGCGCTGAAGGCCGCCTATGGCAGCGTGGACAAGGTAGACCTGTGGACCGGCGGCCTGGCCGAGGACCATGTGAATGGCGGCATGGTCGGGCAGACCTTCAACCTGATCATCGCCCACCAGTTCGAGGCCCTGCGCGACGGCGACCGGCTCTGGTACGAGAACCAGGGCTTCGATGCCGCCACCCTGGACGCGATCAACCACACCACGCTGTCCGGCCTGATCCTGCGCGACACCGATACCACCAGCATGCAGGCCGATGCCTTCGTGTATTTTGAGCGCCATGGCGGCCTGGCCAGCGGCGGCGCGGCGGAACACCCCGGCAGCCCGCAACTGGTCATCGGCGCGGATGGCGCCGACACGCTGGTCGGCGGCGTGGCGGGCGACCTGCTGGTGGCCGGCCTGGGCAACCAGGTGATGACCGGCGGCGCCGGGGCCGACACCTTCATCTTCGGCAAGGCCGGCATCACCGCCACCATCACCGATTTCGTCGCGGGCCGCGACCACATCCAGTTCGACCACCTGGGCAGCGGCCAGCCGAGCATCCGGGCGAGTGGGGCGAACACGACCATCGACCTCGGCGGCGACCACCTGACCCTGCTGGGCGTCACGCCGGGCCAGCTCCACGCCTGCGACTTCATCTTCAACGCCTGACCGATGGTGGCGCGGCGGCGTAAAGCCTCCGCGCCGCGCCGGCCGCGTGTTGGTGCGGGCATGAGCACGACCATGCGGGCCGACCATGCGTCGGCAGCGCCGCGCTCTGCGCCGCGGGCCGCCCGCTACAGCGAACTGCCGCCGCAGATGACCAGCTGCTGCCCGGTGATGGCGCCGCCGAACGGCCCCAGCAGGAAGCCGACCAGCGCCGCCACTTCCTCCGGCCTGATGTAGCGCCCGATCGGCGGCAGCTTCGGCAGCACGGCCGCGCGGGCGGGGTCGCGCAGCATCGGCGTGTCGGTGGCGGCCGGCGCCACCACGTTCACGGTGATGCCGCGCGGCGCCAGCTCCGCCGCCCAGGACCGGGCCATGGCCACCAGCGCCGCCTTGCTGGCGGCGTATTGGCTGCGCCCCGGCGCGCCGGCGGCGGCGCGGCTGCCCAGCAGCACCATGCGCCCGCCCTCCGGCAGCAGCGGCGCCAGCAGGTCCGCCAGCTGGAAGGCCACGTCCACATGCAGCCGCCACAGCGTCTCGGTGTTGGCGTGGTCCAGCGCGCCCAGCAGGCCGCCGCGCATCAGCCCGGCGGCATGCACCAGCGCGGTGGGCCGCAGCCCCGCCAGGGCAGGGCCGATGGCGGCGCGCTCCGTCAGGTCCACCGCCCGATGCTGGTAGCCCGGTGGCGGCGCGGCCGGCGCGCTGCGGCTCAGCCCCGTCACCTGCCAGCCCAGCCCCAGCAGATGCGCGGCAATGGCGGCGCCGATGCCGGAACTGGCCCCGGTGACCACGGCATGCCCTGGGCTGGATGGTGCGGACATGCGGCGTTCCCCCTTGCGTGCGCAGCCGGGCGTTGACGCCCCGCCGCCGGCCGGCCTATCAGACCTCAATCGTGCGAACAAGTGTTCGCATTCCGATCAAAAGGCATCCGGGTGGACGACGTCAGAGCGGTACCGGGGCGGGAGGACCGCCTGGCGGACAACCCGAAGAACCAGGTGCAGTCCGTCGCCAAGGCCTTTGCCGTGTTGCATGCCTTCACGCCCGAGCGCGCCGAGCTGACCATGGCGGAAGTGGCGGCCCGCGCCGGTCTGGACCGCGGCACCGCCTTTCGCCTGGTCCACACCCTGCTGGGCCTGGGCTATCTGCGCCCGGCCGAGGGCCGCCGCTTCCGCCTGGCGCTGAAATGCCTGGAACTGGGCCACGCCGCGCTTTCCGCCGACGACCTGGCCGGCCATGCCGCGCCGCTGCTGCGGGAGCTGGTGCCGGGCATCGCCGATGCCGGCTCGCTGGGCGTGCTGGACCAGGGGGAGGTGGTGTACCTGGCGCGGGTGGAGGCCGGGTTGGACCGCCATGGCGTGCAGCGCCGGCCGGGCACGCGGATCGGTGCCTATGCCACCGCGCTGGGCCAGGCCGTGCTGGCCTGGTTGCCGGAAGCGCAGCAGGTGGCGCAGCTGGCAAGCGTGCCACGGATAAAACTCTCCGAGCGCACCGTCACCGGGCTGGACGCGCTGCTGGAGCGGCTGCGCCAGGTGCGCGCCCAGGGCTATGCGCTGTCCGATGGCGAGAATGCCTTTGGCCTGTGCACCGTCGCCGCGCCGGTGCTGGGCGCCGATGGCCTGCCGCTGGCCGGGGTCAGCCTGACCATTGCCGGTGGGCGGCTGCCGGCCGCGGAATTCGCCGCCCTGGCCGCGCCGCGCGTGCGCCAAGTGGCGGCCGAGCTGGCCGAGGCGGTGCGGCTCTCCCGCGGTGCCATCGGCCTGCCGGAGCCGCGCCGATGAGCGGGCCGGTGCTGCGCCTGTGGGCCGCCACGCGGGAAGCGATGCGACAGAAGGACTTCTGATGACCGTCATCGACAAGCCCGCCACCCTGGCGGAAGTCTCGCCCGGCCGGTTCGAGTGCTTCATCCCCACGCCCTGCGTGCAGAACCACGCCAGCTTCCTGCACCTGCTGCCGGATGGCGCGCTGGGCTGCGTCTGGTTCGGCGGCACGCAGGAAGGCATTCCGGATATCTCGGTGCATTTCTCCCGCCTCGCGCCCGGCGCCACGCAATGGACGCCGGCCGAGAAGCTGTCGCACGATGCCGAACGCTCGGAGCAGAATCCGCTGCTGTTCACCACGCCATCCGGCGCGCTGTGGCTGCTGTGGACCGCGCAGATCGGCGGCAACCAGGATACCGCGCTGGTGCGGCGGCGCATCTCGCACAACAGCGGCCGCACATGGGGCGCGACGGAGACGCTGATCGAGGAAATGCCGGGCTACGGCACCTTCATCCGCAGCCGCGTCGTGGTGAATGCGGCCGGTGAGTGGCTGCTGCCGATCTGGCGCTGCACCAAGCCGCCTGCGGGTGCCTGGACCGGCGACCTCGACACGTCTGCCGTGCTGATCTCGGCCGATGCGGGCACGACCTGGCGCGAGGCCGCGGTGCCCGAGAGCGTCGGCACCTGCCACATGTCGATTGTGCCGCATGGCCCCGCGCTGCTGGCCTTCTATCGCAGCCGCTGGGCGGACAACGTGTATCGGAGTGTCTCGACCGATGGCGGTCACAGCTGGTCCGCGCCCCGGCCGACGGAGCTGCCGAACAACAACAGCTCCATCATGGCGCTGACGCTGGCGGGCGGCGATATCGCGCTGGCCTTCAACGAAAGCAGCGCCGCCGATGCCACCGGGCGGCGGCTTTCGCTGTACGACGATATCGGCGGCGACGAACCCGCGGCGCCGCCGAGCACGGGGCGCAGCGCCTTCTGGGGCGCGCCGCGGGCGCCGATGACGCTGGCGCTTTCCAGCGATGGCGGGCTGACCTGGCCGCATCGCCGCAACCTGGAAGTGGGCGACGGCTTCTGCATGACCAACAACTCCAAGGACAAGCTGAACCGCGAGTTCAGTTACCCGTCGCTGTGCCAGACGCCCGATGGCGCCCTGCACGTGGCCTACACCTACTGGCGCCAGGCGATCAAATACGTCCGCGTCGACGCGAACTGGATCAAGGCATGAACTCCCCCTCCCCTGGGCACCCCCGTGGCGTCTTCTCCGCCGCGCTCACGCCGCTCGACGCCGACCTCAACCCGGACCATGGCCGCTTCGTGGCGCATTGCCACCGGCTGCTGGCCGAGGGCTGCGACGGCATCGCCATGCTCGGCACGACAGGGGAGGCCAACAGCTTCGGCCTGGATGAACGCCGTGCGTTGCTGGAAGCCGCGCTGGCCGGCGGCGTGCGGCCCGACCAGCTGTTGCCCGGCACCGGCGTGGCGGCGTTGACCGACACCGTCGCCTTGACGAAGCACGCGCTGGCGCAGGGCGTCACCACCGTGGTGATGCTGCCGCCCTTCTACTACAAGGGCGTCACCGAGGACGGCCTGTTCGCCAGCTATGCCGAGGTGGTGGAGCGCGTGGCCGACAGCCGGCTGCGCGTGGTGCTGTACCACATTCCGCAGATGTCGGCGGTTCCGATCAGCTTGCCGCTGATCGCCCGGCTGCGCGCCCGCTACCCCGGCGTGTTCACGGGCATCAAGGACAGTGCCGGGGACTTCGCCAATATGCAGGCGCTGGTGCGCGAATTCCCCGGCCTTTCGGTGCTGGCCGGTGCCGACCCGCTGATGCTGCCGCTGCTGCGCGAAGGTGGCGCCGGCTGCATCACCGCCACCTCCAACCTGGTGGCGGCCGAACTCGCCTGCGTGTTCCGCCACTTCGCCGACCCGGCCCGGGCCGCCGAGGTTGACGCGGCGCAGGCGCGCATCGTCGCCGCGCGCAACCAGGCGTCCCGCTTCGCCCAGATGGCCAGCCTGAAGGTCATGCTGGGGGCGAAGCTGAACGACCCGGCCTGGCACCGGCTGCGGCCGCCGCTGGTGCCGCTGAGCCCGGAAGAAACCACCGCCCTGCTGGCCAACTGAGGAAGCCCAAGATGCAACGACGCAGCATGATGACCGCGACGCTCGGCCTGTTGGCGGCGCCCGCGGTCCACGCCCAGGATGCCTGGCCGATGGGACGGCAGATCCGGGTGATCTGCCCCTGGCCGCCGGGAGCGGCGAATGACGCGCTGGCCCGGCTGCTGGCGCAGCGCCTTACCGACAGGCTGGGGGCCACGGCGGTGGTGGAGAACCGCACCGGCGGCGCCGGCCTGATCGGCACCAACGCCGTGCTGCAGGCAGCGCCGGATGGCTACACGCTGCTGGCCAGCGCCTTCAACACCGCGGTCATGCCGCTGGTGCTGAAAGGCGCGCAATTCGACCCCGAAAAGGACCTGGAAGTCTGCGCCCGCACCGCGCAGGCGCCGCTGGTCATGGTCATCAGCGGTGCCCGGCCGCAGCGCACATTGGCCGAGGTGATCGCCGCGGCGCGGGAGAACCCGCGGGGCTGGAGCATCGCGATCTCCTCGCTCGGCGCCGCCAGCCACCTGGCGACCATCGAGTTCAACCGCCGCACCGGGCTGAACCTGGAGATGGTGACGTATCGGGGCACCCAGCCGGCGTTGACCGACCTGATGAGCGGCAACGTGCCGCTGCTGATCGACAACAGCTTTGCGCTGCTGCCCGCCACCGGGGATGGCAAGGTGCGGGCGCTGGGCATCGCCACCAAGGAACGCTCGGCCCTGGCGGCCAGCGTGCCGACCATGGCCGAGGCCGGCCTGCCCGGCTACGAGTTCCAGTCCTGGTACGGGGTCTGGGCGCCCAAGGGCACCCCGGCCGCGATCTGCGCCCGGATCAACGCGCTGATGCAGGAGACCATGCGCGAACCCGCGATGGTGCAGCGCCTGACCAGCCAGGTGCTGGAGCCGGTGACCGAGAGCATCGAGCAGAGCCGGCGCTTCATCGGCAGCGAGATCAACCGCGCCACGGCCCTGCTGCGCAGCGTGAACTACCAGCCGGAATAGGCGGGCGGGCGCGCCACCGCCGGGGCCCCGCGGCGCCGGGGTGGCGCCTACCCGCCGCGCGCGGCCCGCACCGCCGCCACGGCCCGGTCGGTCGCTTCCGGCGAAAGGCCCAGGTAGCGCGTCGGGTCCAGCTCCCGTTGCAGGTCCAGCCCGCGGGCCGCGGCGGCCAGCGCCGGGCGGGCCATGATCTCGGCCACCAGCGTGGTGTTGTTGCGCCCCGCCGACAGCGCGGCCTGGCGCACCTCCTCATGCGCGGTGTGCTTGCCGATGCGCTCGCCCAGCAGGAACATGGCGTGTTCCGCCATGATCAGCCCGTTGGTGCGGCCGAGGTTGCGGCGCATGTTGTCGGGCAGCACCTCCAGCCCCTGCATCAGCGCGGCGGCGGCCACCAGCAGCCGGTCCATCGCCGCGCCCAGCTCGCCCAGGGTTTCCGCATTGCTGATCTGGTCGCGTTCGCCGATGGAGACCTGCCAGTCCTGCAGCACCACCGCCAGCGCCGGCACCAGGCGGGACTGCGCGACCACGGTGCGGGAATGCCCGGGGTTCACCTTGTGCGGCATGGTGGAGGAGCCGACGGAATCCGAGGGGTCGACCACCTCGCGGATGTCGTCGCCCTGCAGGATGAAGATCTCCTGCGCGATGCGCCCCCAGCTGCGGGCCGAGACCGCGAGCAGCGCGCCCCATTCGGCGAACATGTCCTTCGCGCCCTTCCAGTCCGCCGGCCAGGGCGCGCCGAGGCCGAGTTCGCGCATCAGCTCGGCCTCGATGGCGAAGGCCTGCGGGCCCAGCGCGGCATAGCTGCCGACGGCGCCCGAGAGCATCCCGGTATCGGTGCGCGCCAGCCAGCCGCGCAGCCGTTCGATGTTGCGGCGGTTTTCGGCCATCCAGGAACTGACCTTCAGCCCGAAGGTGATCGGCAGCGCATGGCGGCCGACGGTGCGGCCGATCATCGGCGTCGCCCGATGCGCCTCGGCCAGGCGGACCATCGCGGCTTCGGCGGCCAGCATGCGGCCCAGCATCAGCTCCGTGGCCTGGCGGCATTGCAGGATCGCGGCGGTGTCGAAGATGTCCTGCGTGGTGGCGCCGTAGTGGATGAACTCGCCGGCATTGCCGCGCGCCACGCGCGCCCAGACATTGATCAGCGAGACCATCGGGTGACCCACCTTGCGGCGTTCCTCGGCCACCGCCTCCGGCGTGACCATCGCGGTATTGCCGGTGCGGGCGATCTCGGCGGCGGCTTCGGCCGGGATCACGCCGTGGCGGGCCTGCACCTGGGCCAGCGCCACCTCTATCCGCATCAGCAGCGCCTGCTGCGCCGGGCGGGCGAAGACCTCGGCGACGCTGCGCGGCTGCGCCAGGGCCAGCCCGGGCAGCAGCAGCAGGAATGTCAGGAACCAGCGCATCTCTCAGCCCACCTTGCCATGGTTGCCAAAGCCTGGGCCAGGCCGGCGCCGCAGGCAATCCGGCCGGGCGTGCCGCGCCGTTGCCGGCCGGGCTTTCTCCGCTAATCTCGGCGCAAGCAACCGGCGAGGGGGAAATGACATGAATGGTTCGGGAAGGCGCGCCCTGCTGGCATTGCCGGCCATCGCGGCGCTGCCGCGCCTCGGCCGCGCCCAGGCCTGGCCGGCGCGCCAGGTGCGGCTGGTGGTCGGCTTCGCCTCCGGTGGCGCCAACGACATCATGGCGCGGTTGCTGGCCGCGCGGTTCGGCGCGCATTTCCCCGGCGCCACCTTCGTGGTGGAGAACCGCCCAGGCGCCGGCACGCTGCTGGCCGCCGACCACGTGGCGCGGGCGGCGCCGGATGGCTACACCATTCTCTATGCCTCGACCTCCACGCTGATCACCAGCCTGGTGAACCGCAATGCCGGCATCGACGTACCGCGCGACTTCGCGCCCATCGCCATGGCGCAGAACTCGCCGCTGCTGCTGGTCTCCCGCCCGGATTTTCCGGCGAAGACACTGGCCGAGGTGATCGCGCTGGCCAAGCAGCGCCCGCTGACCATCTCCCATCCCGGCGCCGGCGGCATCAACCACCTGTCGCTGGCGGTGTGGATGCGCCAGGCGGGCATCGAGCTGACCCTGGTGCCCTACAACGGCAACCAGCCCTCCATCACCGCGCTGATGCGCGGCGACGTGGACCTGGCCAGCGATTCCCTCTTCGCCCCGCGCAGCCAACTGGAAAGCGGCACGCTGCGCGCGATTGCGTTGACCAGCGCCCAACGCATGGCCTCGCATCCGGGCGTGCCGACCTTCGCCGAGACGCTGCCGGGCTATGACGTCACCTTCTGGGGCGGGCTGCTGGCGCCGAAGGGCACGCCGGAGCCGATCCTGGAGGCGCTGAACCGCGCCACCGACGCGGTGCTGAAGGAGCCGGAGGTGGCCGAGCGCGTGCGCAGCTTCGGCGCCGACCCCATCGGTGGCACCCGCGCCTTCTACGCCGAGGCGGTGCGGCAGGACTGGCGGCGCTGGGGCGAGGTGGTGCGCGACCTGAACCTGCGGCCGGACTGACCTGCCGCCGGTGATTTCACCGGCGACGATCAGACGCTAAGCTTCCCGCAAAGCCGGCCGCACAGCGCCGGGGACGAGGAACGGCATGGACGACGACCGCGAATTGCAGGAACTGCGCACGGCGCTGGAGGTGCGGCGCAATGCCGCCGGCTGGCTGGCGGGCTTCGAGGCGGCGCTGACCGCCGGCGATGCCGCGGCGCTGGCCCAGCTGTTCCACGCGGACTCGCATTGGCGCGACGTGCTGGCCTTCACCTGGCACATCACCCCGCTGGCGGGGCGGGACGCGATCATCGCCCGGCTGCTGGCCGAGCAACCGCGCGTCGGCGCCCGCAACTTCGCCCTGCCGGCCGACCGCCGGCCGCCGCGCAAGGCGATGCGCCTGGGCGCGGAATGCATCGAGGCGATCTACGAGTTCGACACCGCCACCGGCCGCGGCGCCGGCATCTTCCGCCTCTCGCCGGCCGAGGACGGCACGCTGAGGGCCTGGCTGCTCTCCACCACGCTGCAATCCATCAGCGGGCATGAGGAGATGGTTGGTGCCAACCGGCCGAGCGGCTCGGCCTATTCGCGCAATTTCGGCGGCGAGAATTGGGCCGACATGCGCCGCCGCGCCAGCGCCTATGCGGACCACGACCCCGCTGTCATCGTGGTGGGTGGCGCGCAGTCCGGCCTGGCCATGGCGGCGCGGCTGAACCAGCTGGGCGTGGATACGCTTGTCGTGGAGAAGTGGCCGCGCATCGGCGACAGCTGGCGCCGGCGCTACCATTCATTGGCGCTGCACAACTCCATCCACATCAACCACCTGCCCTACATGCCGTTCCCGCCGACCTGGCCGACCTACATCCCCAAGGATATGTTGGGGAACTGGTTCGAGTTCTATGCCGACGCGATGGAGATCAACTGCTGGACCGATACCGAATTCGCCCATGCCGAATGGGATGCGGCGGCCGGCAATTGGGTGGCCACGCTGAAGCGCGGCGACGGCACCGAGCGCATCATGCGGCCGCGCCACATCGTCTGTGCCAATGGCGTCAGCAGCTATCCGCTGCGGCCTGATATTCCGGGCCTGGACGACTTCCGGGGCACGGTGATGCACTCCGAAGGCTTCGACAGCGGCGCCGGCTGGAGCGGCAAGCGCGCGCTGATCCTGGGCACCGGCAGCAGTGCCAACGACATGGCGCAGGACCTGCACAGCCATGGCGTGCACACCACGCTGATCCAGCGTGGCTCCACCACCGTGGTCTCCATCAACCCCAGCGCCCGGTTGAACGAGGCGGTGTGGCTGGAGCCGGGCAGCCTGGAGGATGCCGACCTGGTGGTGTCCTCCTCGCCGCCGCCGCTGACGCTGCGCAACTACCGCGCGGTGGCCAAGCGCATGCTGGAGCTGGATCGCGAGATGATCGAGGGGCTGACACGGATCGGCTTCAAGCACGACATGGGCGCGGACGAGACCGGCCACCAGATGAAGTATTATCGCCGCGGCGGTGGCTACAACCTGGATGCCGGCAGCTCCGAGCTGATGATCAAGGGCGAGATCGGCCTGCTGCAGTACGACCGGATCGAGCGCTTCGTCGCCGCGGGCGCGTTGCTGCAGGACGGCAGCGTGGTGCCGGCCGACCTGATCCTGCTGGCCACCGGCTACTACCCGCAGCAGGAATTGGTGCGCCAGGCGATGGGCGAGGCGATGGTGGAGCGGGTCGGCGAGGTCTGGGGCATCGGCCCGGATGGCGAGCTGAACAACATGTACAAGCGTACGCCGCAGCAGGGGCTGTGGTTCATCGCCGGCGGCCTGGCGCAGTGCCGCATCAACTCCCGCTACCTGGCCTTGCAGATCAAGGCGATGGAGCTGGGGCTGCTGGCGCCGCTGCAATAGGCCGGCGGCGTTGACCGCCTCGTGCGGCCCCTGGCAACCTGCCGCTTGCCCGGCAGCGCGGGCGGGTTAGGCTGGCCCTTCGCCGCAGGAGAGCCCGCATGACCGACCAGCCGGACCAGGGTGCCACCACCACCGAGGCAGCCCGCATTCCCATCCTGGATGTGGGCCCCTTCCTGGCGGGCCAGCCGGGCGCCGCCGCCGCGCTGGCCAAGGCGGTGGCGGTGACCTCGGCCGATACCGGCTTCCTGGTCATCGCCAATCATGGCGTGCCGCAGGACATCATCGACACCGCCTTCGCCGCCGCCGCCCGCTTCTTCGCGCAGGAGGAGGCGCGCAAGCTGGCGCTGAAGATCGGCGCCGAGAATATCGGCTACCTGCCCTATGGCGGGCAGACGGTGCGGACCTCCACCGTCTCCAAGGTGACCAGGCCGAACAACAGCGAGAGCTTCTACCTCGTCACCCCCGACGCGGCCGAGGATCGCAACCGCTGGCCCAATGTGCCCGGCTTCCGCGCCGAGGTCAGCACCTACTTCACCACCATGCGGGCGCTGGCGCATCGGCTGCTGCCGGCCTTCGCGCTGGCGCTGGACCTGCCGGCGGACTGGTTCGAGGCCGACTTCGTCGACCCCAACGGCATCGTCCGGCTGATCCAGTACGCGCCGCAGCCGGAGGCGGATGACGACCTGTTCGGCTTTGCCCCGCATACCGATGGCAGCTTCCTGACCCTGCTGCCGCAATCCAAATTCCCAGGGCTGGAGGTGCGCACGCGCGAGGGCGAATGGCTGCGCCCGCCGGCCGTGCCTGGCACGCTGGTGGTGAATACCGGGGAGCTGCTGGCGCACTATTCGAACGACCGGTTCAAGCCCACGCCGCACCGGGTGCTGAATCGTAGCCCGCATATCCGCCATGCCATGCCGTTCTTCTATGGGCCGAACCGGCATCGGGTGGTGGATTGCGCGCCGACCTGCGTCAGCGCCGACAACCCGCCGCGCTACCAGCCGATGACCTCCTTCGAGCGCAATGCGGTCAAGGACCGGTTGAACTTTCCGCATCGGCAGAAGCCGGAATTCGCCAGCGAGAGCTACTGAGCCGGCAAGCCCCGGCAGCCCTGGCCGGACCGGTTGCCGGGGGAGCTGATGCCGCCATCCTTGCCGAGCCGTCCGGCCTGCCTGTAGCCTGCCGCCACAAGACGCCCGCGGAGGTCCTCCGCCAATGGGCGCAGGCCGAGGGAGGCGACATCATGGCAGGCACACGCCGTTCGCTCATGGGATTGGCTGCGGCTTCAGCACTGGGCGGGCCGCGCCTGGCCAGGGCGGAGACCTACCCGTCCCGCCCCGCGCGCATCCTGGTTGGCTTTTCCGCCGGCGGCGCCACCGACATCCAGGGCCGGCTGATGGGCCAATGGCTGTCGAACCGGCTGGGCCAGCAGTTCATCGTGGACAACCGCCCCGGCGCCAGCGGCAACATCGCCACCGAGATGGTCGCCCGCGCCGCGCCGGATGGCTACACGCTGCTGCAGGTCGTCTCGCCGCACGCCATCAACCCGACGCTGTACCCCAACCTGCCCTTCGACTTCCTGCGCGACATCACGCCGGTGATCGGCGCGGCGCGGCTGGCCTATGTGGTGGTGGTCAATCCGTCGCTGCCGGTGCGGACGATCCCGGAGCTGATCGCCCATATCAAGGCTAACCCGGACAAGGTCA
The DNA here is from genome assembly GCA_903835235.1 of uncultured Rhodospirillales bacterium. Taxonomy (GTDB): domain Bacteria; phylum Pseudomonadota; class Alphaproteobacteria; order Acetobacterales; family Acetobacteraceae; genus CAIMOR01. The sequence goes on along the minus strand of CAILMF010000066.1, from coordinate 94,940 downwards.
GCTATGGCTCGGCCGGCAGCGGCACGCCGCAGAACCTGGCGGCCGAGATGTTCAAGATGATGGCCCATGTGAACCTGCTGCATGTGCCCTATCGGGGTGGTGCACCGGCCGTGGCCGACCTGCTGGCCGGGCATATCCAGGTGGTGTTCAGCCCGGTGTCGGAGGCGATCGAGCAGATCAGGGCCGGCAAGCTGCGGCCGCTGGCGGTCAGCACGGCGGCGCGGCTGGACGTGCTGCCGGAGGTGCCGACCCTGGCCACCTTCGTGCCGGGCTATGAGCTCAGCGGCTTCGCCGGCATCGGCGTGCCGCGCGGGACGCCGGCGGATATCGTGACCCTGCTGAACCGGGAGCTGAATGCCGCCGTCGCCGATGCCGATGTGCGGGCGAAGATCATCGACCTCGGCGGTACGCCGCTGGGCGGCACGCCGGCGGAGTTCGGCAAGATTCTGAGCGATGCGATCCATAAATGGGCGGAGGTGATCCGCTTCGCCGGCATCAAGGCCGACTGATACCAGCGGCCAAGTTCCTTGACCGCAGGTATCAGTTTTTCTGGCCCTCAGGCGCGTCGTGCCGCAGGCACGCCTCCGGCGAGACGCGCGCCTACGCGCGCTTGGCTGCGCCGGACGGCCGGCGGCGCCCGTTCGGGCGCTCGGCCCGAGGCGCAGCCTCATGCCGTTGAGATAACCCGTGGCCCCGCCCGGGTGGGCTTGCCGCGGCCGGCCGGCCACGCGATCTTGGCGCTGAAATTCAGCGCAGGGGTTTGGGTGCATGGCGGAGTTTGGGCGGTTCGGCAGCGGCCAGTCGGTGAAGCGGATTGAGGATCGGGCGCTGCTCGCCGGCGTCGGCAGCTTCACCGATGATTTTTCGCTGCCGGGCCAGGCGCACCTGGTGTTCCTGCGTTCGCCGCATGCGCATGCGCGGCTGCTGAGCGTGGACGTGGCGCCGGCGCTGGCCATGCCCGGCGTGCTGGCGGTGCTGACCGGCGATGACCTGGCCGCGGCCGGGGTGAAGGAGTTCGTGACCGCGCTGCCGTTCAAGCGGCCGGATGGCTCGCCGCTGGCGGCGCCGAGCCGGGCCATGCTGGCACGCGGCGTGGTGCGCTTCGTCGGTGAGCCGGTGGCGGCGGTGGTGGCCGAGAGCGTCGCCATTGCGCGCGACGCCGCCGAGCTGGTGGAGGTGGAATACGAGGAGTTGCCGGCGGTGACGGGGTTGCAGGCCGCCGCCGCCGCGGGCGCGCCGCAGGTCTGGCCGGCCGCCACCGGCAATGTGGTGGCGCAGACCGCCTATGGCGATACCGCCGCGGCCGATGCCGCCTTTGCCGCTGCTGCCCATGTGGTGGGGCTGGACCTGGTGAACCAGCGCCTGGCGCCGGTTTCCATGGAGCCGCGGGTGGTGCTGGCGCAGTTCGAGGATGGGCGCTTCACCCTGCGGTTGAGCAGCCAGATGCCCTCCGGCGCCCGGGATACACTGGCCAAGGAAGTGCTGGGCATTGCGCCGGAACAGGTGCGCGTGCTGGTCGGCGATGTCGGCGGCGGCTTCGGCATGAAGACCGGGCTGTATCCGGAGGACGCGGTGGTCGCCTTCGCCGCGCGCCAGGTAGGGCGGCCGGTGAAGTGGGCGGGCACGCGGCTGGATGATTTCCTCAGCGCCACGCATGGGCGGGACACCGAGAGCCGGGCGGAGATGGCCTTGGATGCCGCCGGCCGCGTGCTGGCGCTGCGGGTGCGGACGCTGGCCAATATGGGCGCCTATCCGCGCCCGGCCAGCGTGGCCATTCAACTGCTGATCGGGCCTTGGGTCAGCACCAGCGTCTATGACATCGGCTGCGTCGACTTCCGCTTCACCGCGCTGCTGACGCATACCTCCACCACCGCGCCGTATCGCGGCGCCGGGCGGCCGGAGGCGATCTTCCTGGTGGAGCGCCTGATGGACACGGCGGCGCGCAAGATGGGCCTGGACCCCGCGGCGCTGCGCCGGCGCAACCTGATCCCGAGCGCGGCGATGCCGTACAAGAATGCCATGGGCCAGACCTATGACAGCGGCGCGTTTGAAAGCCTGCTGGACCAGGGCCTGGCGCTGGCGGATTGGGGCGGGTTTGACGCTCGGGCCGCGGCCAGCAAGGCGGCTGGCAAGTTGCGGGGGCGCGGCATGGCCAGCTTCCTGGAATGGACCGGCGGCAATGTGTTCGAGGAACGCGTGACCGTGGCCGTGAAGGGTGAAGGCGAGATCGAGGTCTATGCCACCACCCAGGCGATGGGCCAGGGCATCGCCACCAGCTACGCGCAGCTGGCGGTGGACGTGTTCGGCGTGCCGATCGAACAGATCAAGGTCGTGCTGGGCGACAGCGACCGTGGCAGCGGCTTCGGCAGCGCCGGCTCGCGCAGCCTGTTTACCGCCGGCAGCGCCATCAAGGTGGCGTCCGAGCGGACGGTGGACGCGGCCAAGGACCTGGCGGCGGAGGAGCTGGAAGCTGCCGCCGTGGACCTGGAATACCAGGCTGGCGTCATCCGGGTGGCCGGCACCGACAAGCAGGTGGGGCTGTACGCCCTGGCGGCGAAGCAGCCGGAAGGCCGCATCTTCATGGATATCAGCCACAGCGTTTCCGGCCCGACCTGGCCGAATGGTTGCCACGTCTGTGAGGTGGAGATCGACCCGGAGACTGGCGAGGTGGCGGTGGCCAGCTATGCCTCGGCGAATGATGCCGGGTACGTGGTGAACCCGATGGTGGTGGAAGGCCAGATCGTCGGCGGCGCGGCGCAGGGCCTCGGCCAGGCGCTGATGGAGCAGGTGGTCTATGACCCCGAGAGCGGCCAGCCGCTGACCGCCAGCTTCATGGACTATGCCATGCCGCGCGCCGACATGGTGACGGACTACCGCACCACGCTGGACCAGAGCGTGCCGTGCCGGAACAACCCGCTGGGGGTGAAGGGCGTCGGCGAGTTGGGCACCATCGGTGCCACGCCGGCGCTGGTGAACGCGGTGGCGGATGCGCTGGCCCGCGGCGGCCATGCCGCGGCGGCGGATGCGGCGCAGATGCCGCTGACGGCGCCGCGGGTCTGGGCGCTGTTGCAGGCGTAGCGCCTGATCGCCGCAGGCGCGCAGCGGCCGGAGGCGTGAATCAGCCGCATGGGTAGCGCCTGATCGCCGCAGGTGCGCAGCGGCCGGAGGCGTGAATCAGCCGCTCCTGGTCGCCTGATCGCCGCAGGCGCGCAGCGGCCGCTCCTGGGTGGCGGCGGCGGGGTGGCCCGCCGCCCAACCCGCTTCAGGTGACGGCCAGCGCCATTACGGCGGTGCAGCCCTGCGGCAGCGGCACGTCCTGCCAGGTGGCGCCTTCATCCTGCGTGCCGAAGACCTGGCCCTTGCGCGCGGCGGCATAGACCACGCGCCGGTCGCTGGGGCTGGGCACTGCGGCCATCATGGTGCTCTCGGCCTTGGTAGGCCCATCGAAGCGCGCCCAGTTGCGGCCGAGATCCGTGCTGCGCCAGACCTGCCCGGTGGCGCCGATGGCGCTGGTGGACATGGTCGCATACAGCGTCCGCGCGTCGTGCGGGGAGACGCGGACGTCGCGGCCATAGAAGATCGGCGTGCGCTTGCGCATCTCCAGGTCGGTCCAGTGGGCGCCGTGGTCCTCGCTGCGGAACAGCCCCATGCGCAGCGCCAGGATCGGCATCTCCGGCTCGGCCGGGCTGATGGTCAGCGCGTGCACGTCCAGCATGCCTTCCGCAGTGTGCGTGGTGATGATGGCGCTCTTCAGGTGCTCCTGCTCGGCGAGCGCGATCAGGTGGTCGCTGCAATCGGTCCAGCTCTCGCCGGCATCCGTGCTGCGGATGACGCCGCGGACTTCCAGCGCGGCGTACATCTCCTCCGGCCGCGTCGGGTTGAAGGCGAAGCGCATGACACGGTTGCGGAAGCCGCGCATGTCCGCCACTTCCGGCAGCTCGGCGCCCTTGGCACGGCGGAAACTGCCGCCGGCGTCGTCCGAGATGAAGACGCCGAGCGGCGAGGTGCCGACATAGAGCTTGCGCGGGTTCTGCGGATGCACCGCGATGGCCCAGACCTGCAAATCCGAGTGCGGGAAGTTCAGCCGCGCCCAGCTGTTGCCGCTGTCGGTGGAGACATAGGGGCCTTCCTGCGTGCCGGCATAGATGCGCGTGCTGTCATGCGGGTCCACGGTGATGCAGGGCACGTGGCATTCGGCCGGCAACCCGCGCGAAAGGTGCTCCCATTCGGTGCCGCCGACGGCCAGGCGGAACACGCCGCCCAGCGTGCCGGGGGGCGAGGCCAGGTTGGCGCCGCCGGGCCAGCGGACCACGCCGGCGAAGACCTGTGCTTGGCTCATGGCCGTTTCCTTCCTTGATGCTTGGGGCCGAGCCTAGGCCCGGCCGGCCGCTGCCGACAAGATTGACGCCGGGGCGCGCGGCTTCGCATCATTGCCGCCAAGCGGCGCCCCATGCCGGGCAGCCGCGCCCTGGGGAGGGATTTCGCCATGGAGAAGCTGACGCGCCGGCTGCTGCCGGGGCTGGCGGCGGCGTTGTTGCCGGGCGTGGGCCGGGCGCAAAGCTGGCCCGACCACGCCGTGCGCCTGATCGTGCCGACCGCGCCGGGTGGGCCGACCGATGTGATGGCCCGTGTCATCGCGCCGGGGCTGGGCGGCGTGCTCGGGCAATCCATGGTGGTGGAAAATCGCGGCGGCGCCGGCGGCAATATCGGCGTGGCGGTGGCGGCACGGGCGCCGGCCGATGGCTATGCCGTGCTGGTCACCTCCACCGGCTTCGTGGTGAATGTCAGCCTGTTCCGCAATGCCGGCTACAGCGTGGACGAGTTCATGCCCGTCACCGAACTCGGCGCGGCGCCCAACGTGTTTTTGGCGCGGGCGGATAGCGGCATCACCAGCATGGCGGAGCTGGTGGCCAAGGCGCGGGCAACACCTGGCGGGCTGAACTTCACCAATCCCGGCAGTGGTTCCACGCCGCATCTGGCGGCCGAGTTGCTGCGGCTGCGCACGGGGATCGAGCTGGTGCAGGTGGCGCATAACAGCGCCGGCCTGGCGGTGCAGGCGCTTCTGGCGGGCACCACCCAGGTGGGCGCGACCTCCCTGCCGCCGGCGCTGTCTCAGGTGAAGGGCGGCACGCTGCGGGCGCTGGCGGTGACCGCGAGCGAGCGGTTCCCGGACCTGCCGGATGTGCCGACGATGCAGGAGCTGGGCTACCCGGATTTCGTCTCGGAGACCTTCATCAGCATGTTCCTGCCGCTGGGCACGCCGGCGGCCATTGTCGGCAAGCTGGCGGATGCCACGCTGAAGGTGGTGCATGAGCCCGGGACCAAGGCGAAGCTGCTGGCGGCGGGGTTCAACGTGAGTGGCGCGCGCGGGCCGGAGGCACTGGCCAACCGCGTGGCGCGGGAAGTGCCGATGTGGCGCGACCTGATCCGCCGCGCCGGCATTGCCCAGGAGTAGGCGCGGCCAGTAGGCGGGCGGGCGATTGCCGCCTAACCTCGGCGCCATCAACGAACCGGAGAGAACGCCCATGACTGCCCCCGAACGCCTGCGCGCCCTGCTGCGCGAGCCTGGCCTGGTTGCGATGCCCGCGGTGTGGGACGGCATCAGCGCCAAGATGACCGCCGCGGCCGGCTTCAAGACCGCCTTCCTGTCGGGGTCCTGCTGCGCCGCCAGCCGGCTGGGCGGGGCCGACCTGGATTTGATCTCCTTCGGCGAGATGTTCGACAGCTTCACCATGGTGCATCGCGCCGCGCCGGACCTGCTGATTCTGGCCGATGGCGACCATGGCTATGGCAACGCCATGAACGTGCAGCGCACGGTCCGCGCCTATGGCCAGGCGGGTGCGGCGGCGATCCTGATCGAGGACAAGATCACGCCCCGCGCGCTGACCGCCGGCGGCAAGCCCTGCATTCCGCGGGAGGAAGCGCGGATGAAGGTGCGCGCCGCGGTGGAAGCCGCGAAGGACAGCGGCATCCTGATCCTCGCCCGCACCGATTGCCGCCCGACGGCGGGCATCGACGAGGCGGTGGCCCGCATAGAAATGTATGTCGAGGAGGGCGCCGACATCCTGTTCCTCGACAGCCCCGCCGATGATGCCGAAGTGCTGCGCGCGGTGGCGGCGGCCAAGGGGCGGCCTTCCTTCGCGGTGCTTTCCCCGGGCGGCGCGCGCGCCTGCCCGAGCCAGGCCGAGGCGTCGAAGCTGGGCTTCAAGATCGGCACCTTCCCGACCGGCATGCTGTCGCCGGCCATGGCGGGGATCAAGGCTGGTCTGGCGGCGATTGCGGCCGGCGCCAGCGAAGCGGCCGGCGCGCTGCCGACCGCGGAGTTCCGCGACACGCTGGGCTATGCGGCCTATGAGGCGGCGGCGCAGAAGTTCATCGCCAAGGGGTGAAGCGCGCTGGGGCGCAGGCCCCGTAGGCGTGAGTCAGCCGTTCGCAGCGTCTGACCGCCGGAGGGGCGCAGGCTCCTAAGGCGTGAGTCAGCCGCTCAACAGCCTTCGGAGGGCGGCCTCGGCGCCGCCTTCCGGCTCGGGCGGCCATAGTTCGGCCGGCCAGCGGGCGGGGTCGGTGGGCGGTGGCCAGGTGTTGCGCTGCCGCCAATAGGCCTCGCGCCGGGCTTCCATGGCAGTGGCCGGGGCCCAGAACCAGTCGCCATGCTGGGCCGAGACGGCGGCGACCATGATGCGCGCCATGGCCGCTGCCTCCGCCCGTGGGGCGTCGGCGGCCAGCAGCGCCTCAACCGCGCGCAGCATGGCGGTGGCGTCGCGGTGGCCTTCGCCCATGGCCTGGCGATAGGCCGAGGTGGCGGCCACCAGCCAGGCGCGCGGCCATTGCTTCAGTGGGATGTTGTGCGCCTGGGGCGCGCTGGGGCCAGTCAGGATGACGCCTCCGTGAGCTGTGCGTCCGGCGCCGCTGCCGGACCGTAGCGCCCCTGGGACCGCCAACTTCCAGGAGCGACACGACATGGCCGATTTTCTGCAGAACGGCATGCAGGTTTACCAGACCGACTTCATCGCGCTCAACAATTCGGGCGTGGCCGGCAAGGCGACGGTGCTGCTGGACAGCGTCACGCAGAGCGTGACGGTGGACATCCAGGCGAGTGGCCTGGAGCCGGGCCAGGTGCATATCCAGCACATCCACGGCTTCGACGACGACAGCAAGGCGACGACGCCGAAGCTGGCGCAGGACACCGACCATGACGGCTTCGTGGAACTGGGGGAGGGGCTGGCGACCTATGGGCCGATCCAGCTGAACCTGAGCCTGAACCCCGCGGATTCCGCGCATGACCACGGCACGTCAGGGCACGACCACACCGGCGCCGCGCAATTCCCCACCGCCGATGCCAACGGCAATATCCGCTACACCGAGACCTTCCACTTTGCCGCCAGCGACCCGAACGCGCAGGCGATCTTCAACGGCATCACGCCGCTGACCGCGAAGGAGGTGGTGGTCCACGGCGAGAGCGTGGCGGCCGGCAGCGGCGCCGGCACCACGGGCGAGGTGGATGGCACGGCTGGCTACAAGGCGGTGCTGCCGGTGGCCTCCGGCGAGTTGCACCTGGTGGCTGGTCAGGCGGATGTGCTGGCCGCGGTGGGGGCCTTCGGCGATGCCGGCGCCGGCCATGCGGTGGATTGGGCCTCCGTTGGCGCCCAGGTGGAGGCGAACTTCGCCGCCACGGGGCACTGGTTCCTGTAGCGCGGGGAAAGGGCACGGCGGCGTGTGGATTTTCCACCCGCTGCCGGCCCGGCCTGGCGTAGGCTTGGCGCCGACCCTGGCCGCAGAGCCTGGGCGCGCGAGGGAGAGCCAGGATGCCAATCACCAGCCTGCCGCTGCTGCGGCGCCGTAGCCTGCTTGCCGCCAGCCTGCTGCCGGCGCCCGCCTTGGCTCAGGGGGCGTGGCCGAACCAGACGGTGCGCTACATCAACCTCTACGCCGCCGGCGGCGCCACCGACATTGCGTCCCGCGTGTGGTGCCAGGCGATGAGCCTGGTGACCGGCCAGCAATTCGTGGTGGAGAATCGCGCCGGCGCCGGCGGCACGGTGGGGACGGATGCGATCGCCAAGGCGCGGCCGGATGGCTACACGCTGGGGCTGGGCAGCGTGGCGACGCTGGCCATTGCGCCGTCGTTGTTTCCCTCGCTGCCCTATGACCCCGCGAAGGATTTTTCCTTTGTTTCCGGCCTGTGGCGGCAGCCGAACCTGCTGCTGGTGAACAACGACCTGCCGGCGCGGAGCGTGCCGGAACTGATCGCGCTGCTGAAGGCCAATCCGGGCAAGTACAACTACGCCACCGGCGGCGCCGGCACCACGCCGCACATCTGCGCCGAGATGTTCAAGACCCGCACCGGCACGGACATGCCCTTCGTGCAGTATCGCGGCGGGGCGCAGGCGCTGCTGGACCTGATGGCCGGGCGGGTGCACGTGATCTTCGACAATTTCTCCGGCCCCATCGGCGCGGTGCGGGAAGGCAAGGCGCGCGGCCTGGCGGTGAGCAGCCCGCAGCGCAGCCCGGCCGCGCCGGAGTTGCCGACGCTGGCGGAGTTCCTGCCGGGCTTCGATATCACCAGCTGGAACGGCGTGGTGGCGCCGGCGGGGTTGCCGGCTGCGATGGTGGAGCGGATGGCGGCGCTGACGCATCGGGCGCTGGCCAGCCCGGAACTGATACGTACCTATGCCGAGAGTGGCGCGACGCCCTGGCCGATTGGGCCGGAGGACTACGCCAGCTATGCCCGCGCGCAGGAAGCGGTGCTGCGCCCGGTGGTGCTGGCCAGCGGCGCGCGGGCTGAATAGCGCCCGATCCCCGGAGGCGCGCAGCGGCCGGAGGGGTGAATCGGCCGCTCAGGCATAGCGCCCGATCCCCGGAGGCGCGCCGCGGTCGCTCAGTCTTCAGCCTGCTCGCCGCGCAGCTTGGCCCGCACATCCGGCGGCACCGGCACGGCGCGCAGCGTGCCGCTGGCATCCGCATAGCCCCAGATGCGCGCCTGTTCGCCGGTGGCCACCACGGCGCCGGACTTCAGGAAGCTGTGCTTGACCACGAAGGACTTGCCGTCGCCGAATTCGGCGGGGTGGATGCGGTGTTCCAGCAGGTCGCCATACATCGCCGGCAGCCGGAAGCCGCAGGCGATGTTGACCAGCGGGGAGCCGCGGAAGCTTGCATCTGCGGCCACCAGCGTGGCGAAGTCGAGGCCCCGCGCGCGGCACAGCTCGTGGAAGCCTTCATCCATCCAGCGCACGTAATGCGCATGGAAGACGATGCGCGCGGGGTCGCAATCGTTCCAGTGGACGGGAACGCTGCGCAGGAAGTCGGCGCCGCGCGGCTGATCCATCCCGCCGTCGGACGCTGGCATCAAGCGGCCTCGACCAGCACCATCATGCCCTGGCCGCCGCCGGCGCAGGCGCCGGCCATGGCGTAGCGGCCACCGCGACGCTTCAGCTCCATGACAGCGGAATAGACGCAACGGATGCCGGTGGCCGCCAGCGGGTGGCCGAAGGCGATGGCGCCGCCATTCACGTTGAAGCGGTCCTCGGCCACGCCGAGGCCACGGCGCACGCTCTCCGCCTGCGAGGAAAAAGCCTCGTTGACCTCGACCAGGTCGATATCGGCCATGGACATGCCCAGCTTGGCCGCCAGCGCCAGGCCGGCCGGCACCGGGCCGATGCCCATGACCTGCGCCGGCACGCCCGCCGTGGCCGCCGCAACCACGCGGCCCAGCGGTTTTCCTTGTTTGGCCAGCGCACCGTTCGTCACCACCACGGCGGCGGCGCCGTCCACGATGGCGCTGCTGTTGCCGCCGGTCTGCACGCCGCCGAAAGCGGGGGAGAGCTTGGCCAGGATTTCCATGGGTGTCGGGCGGATATGCGTGTCCTGCGCCACTTCCTTCACGCCGCGCGGCAGCTTCAGGCTGCGCGGCTTCAGGCCCTCGGCGGTGAACTCGGCATTGGTGACGGGCGCGATCTCCTCGGCGAAGCGGCCGGCTTCAACCGCGGCCAGGGCGCGGGCAAAACTGCGGGCGGCGTAGGTGTCGGTCGTCGCGCGGTCGATGCCATAGGCCTGCGCCAGGTTCTCGGCGGTCTGGCCCATGCCGCAGCCGCCGGCGGTGTCGAACAGGGATTCCCACAGGAAGTCCTTGAACTCCACCTGGCCCATGCGGAAGCCACCGCGATGCGTGTAGGCGGCCACGGGGTTGCGCGACATGCTCTCGGCGCCCACCGCCAGCGCGGCTTCATACTGGCCCATGGAAACGCCGCGCGCCGCCTGGGCGATGGCCTCGAACCCCGTGGTGCAGAGCCGGTTCACGCCCAGCGCCGGGCGGTCATTCGCCATGCCCGCGAAGAGCCCGACATGGCGCGGGTAGAAGAAGGCGTCGAAGCTGGTCTGCGCGCAGCTGCCGGCGATGGTGGTGCCCATGCGCTTGCCCTCCAGCCCCGCACGCGCCAGCGCCGCGCGGGCGGCATGGATGCCGAGGTCGGTGGCGGAGACCAGGCCCAGCGCGCCGTTGTAATCGACGAAGGGCGTGCGCGCGCCGGCGACGATGAAGGCGTCCGAGAACGTCTCCACCAGGGCGCCGGGGACATAGGCGGACCAGTCGGTCGAATAGGTCATGGCGTGATCACCTCCTTCTCTTCGTTGTCGTACAAGCGTGCCACGTCGGCGGCGCGATGCGCCAGGATGGCGCGGACATTCAGCGAACCCTTGTCGGTCATCTCGCCGGCGTCCAGCGAGAGCGGCGCACGCAGGAACAGTGCGCGGGCGATGGTGAGGGATGAGGCACCGCCGCCCTCGGCATTCAGGGCGCGCAGACCGTCGCGGAGTTCGGCCAGGAAGCCGGGGTCGTCAAGCTCGGCCATCCGGTGCGGCTGCGGGATCAGCAGCAGGCCGATATCGTCGCGGTCATGGCCGCAGACCACCATGTCCCGCGCCACGTTCATCAGCGCCGCCATGGCGCGCGGCTTGATGGCGCCGACATTGACCTTGGTGCCCGTCGCCAGCTTGAAGTCCTCGCCCAGCCGGCCGTCGAAGCGCAGGCCCTGGTTGGGGTCGGCGGGGTCCACCCAGCGCATGGCGTCGCCGGTGCGGAAGAAGCCTTCCGCGTCGAAGCTGGCGGCATTGGCCTCGGCGTTGTTCAGGTAGCCCGGCGTCACCTGCGGGCCGCGGACGCGAACCTCCAGCTTGTCGGCATCCGGCAGCAGCAGCATCTCGGCCGAAGGCAGCGGCGTGCCGATGCAGCCGGAGGCCACCTTGGCCGCGTGCGTCAGCACCACGGCGGGCGCGGTCTCCGTCAGGCCCCAGCTGGCGGCCATGTGCACGGCGCGTGGGGCTTGCGCGATCACCGCCTCCAACCGGCGCCACATCGGCGGCGCCAGGGCAGCGGCGGCGTAGAACACGATCCGCAGCCGGCCGAGGAAGGCGTCGCGGATGTCGGGCTCGTCCTCCACATGCGGCAGCAGCAGCTCGTAGCCCTTGGGCACGTTGAAGCTGATGGTCGGCGAGACGTCGCGCAGGTTGCGCAGCGTGCGGCCGAATTCCTGCGGCAGCGGGCGGCCGTCATCGATCCACAGCGTGCCGCCATGGCGCAGTATCATGTTGAAGTTGTGGCTACCCCCAAAAGTGTGGGACCAGGGCAGCCAGTCCAGCAGCACCGGCGGTTCGCGGTACAGGAAGGGCCAGGCATAGGCGATCTGTTCCTGGTTCACCGCCATCATGCGGTGGGTGTTCTGCACGCCCTTGGGCATGCCGGTGCTGCCGCTGGTGAACAGCAGCTTCACCAGTGCATCCGGCGGCACGGCAGCGATGGCGCGCTCCGTGTTGGTGTTGGGCGAGGCCAGAAGGTCGGCGAAGGCGGTCGCGCGGCCGTGGGCTTCCAGCGCGACATGGTCGGCCGCCATCGCTTCCGGCACGGCCAGCGCGCGGGCGAAGACGGCGGCGCTTTCGGCGAAGATCAGGCCGGGCTGCGCCAGGCCCAGCACGTGGCGCAGCTTCAGCAGGTCCTGGCTGGCCAGGCTGTAGGGCACCGAGACCGGCGTCACCGGCACGCCGACGCTCATCGCCGCCAGCGCCAGCAGCGCGTGCTCGATGCCGTTGCCGGAGAGGATGGCGACGCCGCGCTTCGGCCCCAGCCCACGCGCCAGCAGGCCAGCGGCGATGCGCCGCACTTGGTCGGCGGCCTCGCCCCAGCTCAGGCTGCGCCAGGCCGTGCCATCGGCGCTGCGCTGGCGCAGGAAGGGCGCGTGCGGCTGGCGTTCGGCCCAGGCGAACAGGTTGTCGGTAACGCGGGGCGGGTGGTCCGGCAGCGTCGCCGCCGAGCGCACCAGCCAGCCGCCGCCGGGGTGCGGCTGCACCAGCACATCGGGCGTGCTGAAGGTGGGGTCCATGGCTTCCTCCGTCACGCCGCGTTCAGGGCGGGCTCAGCTTCGCCAGCAATTTTATCAGCGTGGCGTATTGCGTGGGCGTCAGCCGATGCGCGACCTGTTGTTCCATCGCCAGGATTTCAGGCGTCAGCTTCTCGTACAGCGCGCGGCCGGCGGCGGTCAGGCGCAGCAGGTTGGCACGGCGATTGGCGGCGTCGACGCGCCGGTCCAGCAACCCTTGGGCTTCCATCTCCGCCAGCAGCGCCACCATGTTGGGCGGCTTGATCCGCAGCGCCTCGGCCAGCCGGGCCTGCGGCACGTCCGGGTTGGCGTGCAGCAGCGCCAGCACCGAATAGCGCGCGGGGGTGATGCCGGCCTGGCCGAAGCCGCGATGGAATTCGTCGAACACCTGCTGCTGCGCCAGGCGCAGCAGGAAGCCGACATGGCCCATCAGCGGCGAGAGGTTCAGCGGCGGCGGCGCGGGCGTGGCGCGGCGGCGTGGGGTGGCCTCGGGCAGCGTGGTGGTCATGGCAGCTCGGTCGCCGCCGCCTTCAGTTGCAGCAGCGCCAGCAGGGTGGCGTCGCGCTGGCGCAGCATTTCCGCCTGGTCGTGCGGCGCCAGTTCCTGTGCCACGCCGGCGGCGACTTCCGCGCCCAGCGCGGCATCGACATGCACGGTGCCGAGGTCGCGCCACATGCCTTCGGTGGCGGCCCAGAGCGGCTTTTCAAACAGCGCGCCGATGCCGCCCGCACCGCCCGAGAGATGCAGGTTCAGGAAGGGGCCGAGCAGCGCCCAGCGCAGCCCGGGGCCATGGGCGATGGCGGCATCCACATCCGCCACGCTGGCAACGCCGGCCTGCACCAGGTTGAAGGCTTCCTGCCACAGCGCCGCCTGCAGGCGGTTGGCGACATGGCCGCGGATTTCCCGCTTCAGGTGGATCGGGTGCTTGCCGATGGCGCGGTAGAACGCCATCGCACGCTGCACCGCCTCGGCGCTGGTCTGCGTGCCGCCGGCCACTTCCACCAGCGGCACCAGGTGCGGCGGGTTGAAGGGGTGGCCGAGCACGACGCGCCCGGGGTGGCGGGCGCAGGCGTCCTGGAACTGCGAGACCATGATGGTGCTGGTGCTGCTGGCCAGGATCGCCGTGGGCGGCGCGGCGGCGTCCAGCCGGGCAAACAGCTCGCGCTTCAGGTCCAGGCGCTCGGGCGCGTTCTCCTGCACGAATTGCGCGTCCTGCACGGCGTCCTCCGGCGTGGCGACGAAGCGCAGCCGCGCGGGGTCGGCGCCTTTGGCAAGGCCCATGGTGACCATGCTGTGCCAATGCTGCGCCACCGCTTCGCGCAGCGCGGCCTCGGCGCCCGGCGAGGGGTCGGTGGCCACCACCTCCAGCCCGCGGGCCAGGAAGTAGCTGGCCCAGCTGGCGCCGATGACGCCGGTGCCGATGATGGCGGTGCGGGTGATTGGGGGGCGCATGCTCATGCCTCGCCGACCTTCTTCGCGCGCTTCTCGACGAAGTCGGTCAGCATGGCCACCGCCTCCGGCCCGGTCTGCACCAGCGCGGCGGTCAGGCTTTCCACGAACAGCCCGTCGCTCTCGCTCATGTCCTGGATGCGCGGCAGCGCCTGCAATATGGCCAGCACGGTCAGCGGTGCCATGGTGGCGACCTTGGCGGCGAGTTCCTCGGCCTTTGTCAGCGCATCGCCGGCCGGGACCAGGTACTGCACCAGGCCGATCCGCTCGGCCAAGCCAGCGTCGATGACGCGGCCGGTCAGCATCATGTCCGCCATGCGGGCGGCGCCGATCAGCCGGGCCACGTTCACGCTGGCGCCGCCGCCGACATAGATGCCGCGGGTGCCCTCCGGCAGGGCGAAGAAGGCGGAGGCATCGGCCACGCGGATATGGCAGGCCGCCGCCAGCTCCAGCCCGCCACCCACGGTGGCGCCGTGCAGGGCAGCGATGGCGGGCACCCGGCCCTGGCGGATGCGGCCGAACAGCGCGTGCCAGTCGCGCGACAAATGGAATACCTCGGCGGCGTTGCGCAGGCGCTGCTCCGCCAGGTCCAGCCCGGCGCAGAAGCAGGGGCCGTGGCCATGGATCACGATTGCGCGAGCCTCCCCCTGGGCGCGGGCGATGGCGCGGTCGAGCTCGGCCAGCAGGGCTTCGGAGATGGCGTTGCGCTTGGCCGGGCGGTTGAGGCCGAGACGGGCGATGCCGCCTTCCAGCGCATAGGTCAGCAACGCGTTCTCAGCCATGGCGGAGCGTTCCATCATTATGGGACATAACTATTCCCGCCACGCTACACGCGCAGCGCCGGCCTTCGCAAGGGGCATCCCTGACATCGAGCCACGCTTGCTGCCGTATGGTTTTGCGGATAGCTAACGAACGCTTAATACAACCCTGCCGAGTAAACGCCTTGCCGCAGTCGCCACTCCCTGCAGGACCCCCGCCCGTGTTGCTGCTGGCCTTCGACCGGCCGGCGCTGTTGGCCAAGGTGGCCGAAAGCCTGGCGGCGCAGCAGCCGACGCTGGACCCGGCGCGGGTGCATCTGTTCCTGGATGGCGCCTATTGCCCGCATCGGGATGCGCTGGTGGCGGACCCGGCGCAGGTGGACCGTACGGCGCTGGCGTTCCGCCGCATCTTCCCTGCCGGCCAGGTGCACCGGGCGCCGCACAACCTGGGCGTGGCGTTCAACTACGACCGCGCCGAGCGCTTTGCCTTCGAGACCCTGGGCGCCGAGGTTGGCTATTTCTTCGAGGACGACCTGGTGCTCTCGCCGCATTACCTGGCCACGTTGGACCGCCTGGCGGCGCTGGCCTTGCAGGATGAGCGGATCGCCTATGTCGCCGCCTATGGCGACCATACCTTGGACGTGGCGGCGCAGCAGGCCGCCCAGCGGCAATTGCGGCCGCTTGAACACCATTGGGGGTTCGCGCTGACCCGGCGCCACTGGCTGGAACGCCAGCCGATCCTGGCGCCCTACCTGGACCTGTTGCGCGGCCACAACTACCGCGACCGCCGGGATGCCGAGGTGATGGAGTATTTCTGGCGGCTGGGTGTCGGCCTGCCCGGGACCTCCCAGGATGGCGCCAAGGGCGCGGCGGCGCAGTTGCTGGGGCGGTTGCGGCTGTCCTCGGTGCCGGTGCTGGGCCGCTACATCGGCGAGGTTGGGCTGCATTTCACGCCGCAGGTGTTCCGCGATGCCGGCTTCCACCTGACCCAACCCTATCCGGCGGAGGCGCCGTTGGACGGCTTCGACCTGCCGGACGAGGCGACGATGCAGGCCATGCTGGCGGCATCCCTGGCGGCGGGGCGGGAGCTTTGCGGCATACCCCAGTCCGAGCAGCGCACCTGGCCGGCGATGCCGCTGCCGCTTGACCATGAAGGGCTGGTGACGCTGATGTATCGGACCATGTTGGACCGCGACCCGGATGCCGGCGGACTGGCCGACCATTCCACCGCGCTGCGCGACGGGCTGACCACGCCCGAACGGCTGGTGCTGGCCTTCCTGCGGTCGGCCGAGTTCATGGCCGTGCATGGCCCGGCGCTGGCCTCCCGGCTGGAGAAGACCTGATTCCCGCGATCCCGGCCTTTGGCCGCGGGCATCCGGTCGCGGCGCGCAACGCCTGGCGGCTTTCGGCGCCTGGCCGCACGCCGCCGGGCCGCCTGGCTCATTCTTCCTGGCCGGTTCCGCCTGGCCGGTTAAGCCTGTAGAAGCCTGCCGAGACGCCGCCCCGGTCGGCGGGTCGAGACACAACGGACGCCAGCCCCATGCCCGTAAGCCGCGAAGACATCGTCCTGGCCTATCGCTACATCCTGGGGCGGGAGCCCGAGGGCGAGGCCACGATCTCGGCGCATATGCAGAACACGCCGGACCTGCTGACGATGCGGATGAACTTCCTCGGTTCCGAGGAGGCGCAGCGGCTGGTGAACCCGGTGACGCTGCCGCCCAGCCTGCCGCTGGACGCGCCGCCGCTGGAGGTGGAAACCGTGGCGGACCGCGCCACGCTGGCGGAACTGGTCGGCTTCACCGGGCGCTACTGGGAGGAGATCGGCCGCACCGCGCCGCATTGGTCGGTGCTGACCGAACACAACTACAAGCCGGATGCCATCGCCCAGCATGAGGCGGCCTTCTTCGCCACCGGCCAGGGCGATGCCGACCTGTTGCTGGCCCTGCTGCGCCGCATCGGCCGGGACCCCGCGGAGTTCAGCTGCTGCGCCGAATACGGCTGCGGCGTGGGGCGCATCACCACGCATCTGGCGAAGCATTTCCCGCGCATGCAGGCGCTGGACATCTCCCGCCCGCACCTGGACCTGGCGGCGGAGACGCTGCGGCGCTTCGGCCAGCACAACATCGAATTCCACCAGGTGACGCCGGCCGACGTGCATCCGGCCCAGGGCTTCGACCTGTGGTACAGCCGCATCGTGCTGCAGCACAATCCGCCGCCGATCATCATGCACATCCTGGACCGGGTGTTCCGCCTGCTGGAACCCGGTGGCGTCGCGGCCTTCCAGGTGCCGACCTACCGTGTGGGCTACCGCTTCCGCATCGCCGAATACCTGGCGCGCGACCCCGGCGGCAGCATGGAGGTGCATGTGGTGCCGCAGCGCGCGGTGCTGGAGCTGGCCTGGAAGCATCGGCTGCGGCTGGCCGATATCCGCGAGGATACCTCGGTGGTGGATGACAGCCCGAACTGGCTGTCCAATACCTTCGTGTTCTGCAAGGACTGAGGCCAGGCGCACGAAGGACGAAGCTTCGTGCGCCTGGTTTGAGGCCCGGGCCTACTCCCCGAAGATTTCCAGCCTCTCCAGCCGGCCGGTGAAGTTGTTGCCGTTGAACAGCCGCACCTCCACCTGGCGCAGCGGCTCGTCGGAGCTGAAGGTCAGGCTGGCGCCGGCCTGCAGCCTGGCGGCCGAAACCGGCACCCGGGCCAGCACGCGGCTGCCGGTTTCCACGCAGACATCCATCACCCCCTGGCCATGCGCCATCTCGCCTTCGGCGAAGCTGAGGCAGGCGCGGTAGCGGCCGGCTGGCAGGTCCATGTAGGGGCCGTACAGCGCCGTGCCGGAAGCGGCATTGGCGAAGCGCAGCCCGGCCTCGTCGCGCTGGCCATGGGTGGTGTGCAGGCGCGGGTCGGTCGCTTCCAGCCGAACGACCAGCGTGGTCAACTGCGTGGCTGCGGTTTCCTCCGGGCCCAGGTCGCCGCTGTCCTCCACCAGGCCCAGCGCGACCCAGGGCTGGGTTTCCGAATTGCCTTCGCCGGAAAGCCGGCCGGTCAGCACTTCCAGCGCGCCGCCTTCCCGCGGCACCAGGGACCGGCGCAGCTGCAGGCGCAGCATGGCCTCGTAGATTTCCAGCTTGTGTTCGTGCCGGGCGTGGATTTCCGTGGTGGCCTGGTGGGTGGACTGGCGCAGCAGCTTGAACAGCCTGAGCGTCAATCCCGCGCAGAAATTCCAGTAGGCGTGCGGGTTCAGGCGCTGGCCATGCTCATTGGTCCAGTGCACGGTGATGACGTCCTGCTTGCGCATGTCGCCCAGCTCCACCGCCGTGGTCTCGGCGCGATAGGCTTCCAGCCCGCGGTCGATGCTGGTGATGAAGGCGGGGTCTTCCAGCACCGGCAGGGCCCGCACCAGCGCCAGCAGCACCGCGCTGTGGCAGTCCACGAAGGGCGAGACGCAGGTGACCTGGCCCATCAGGAAGGCGCTTTCGGGGTTGCCATCCACGCCGGCGAAGCCGCGCTCGAAGTCGAACATCACCCGGACGGCGTCGCGCAGCGCCGCCTTGTACTGGTCTTCCCCGGTGGCGATGGCCATGTCGATCAGGCCGTAGACCACGAAGGCCAGCGGGCGGGAGAAGATCGCCGCCGGGTCGGTGAAGTGCCGCGCCAGGAAGACATCCGCATAGACCTGGTGGTAGCGGTCGAACAGCACGCGGGACTTGTCGCGCAGCGCCACCACCTCGGGCGAATCAGGCATGGCGGACAGCGTGCGGTAGCAGCGGGCGAAGGCGTTGATCTCGGCGCCGTAGTCGTAGCTGATCGAGATGTCGACCGGCTGCTGCGTCGGCATGGCGGCGCGGCGCTGCACCAGCCCGGCGCAATCCGCCACCTGGTCGTAGAAGCCGCCGGCGGTGAGGATCTTTTTCTCGCGCGCCACCAGCCGGGCGCCGCCCTGATGGGGGCCGGGGAAGCTGTGGCGGGAGACGACGCGGTGCAGCCGGCCGGCTTCCTGCACCAGCACCTGCAGGTTCAGCATGTCCGCCGGGTTGTCCGGCAGGGAATGGATGGCCAGCGCGAAGCCGCGCATCTCCTCCCGCTGGGAGAACAGGAAATAGTCGGCGCCGCGGGCGTCCAGCCAGGTTTCCCCCAGCGCGCCGGCGGTGAACTGCGTCGGCGCCTGGCCCGGGCGGGTCAGGCCGACATCGCCGTAGTGCACCGCGTTCTCGTTGTGGCTCAGCTGGTCGTGGCCGAAGCCCAGGATCACGTCGCTGATGGTGATGCCGGGGTCCAGGTCCAGCGCCAGCTCGGCGCCCACGAACATGCTGCGGCCGTCGAAGCGGAAGGTGGCGACCAGCGTGCCCAGCCGCACCGGGCCGGTGCCGGGGTCGAAGCGCAGGTCGTTGGTGTGGCTGAGGACGAGGTCCAGCCCCTCATGGTGCATGCTGTGCGCGGTGGTGCGGCCTTCCGCCACCAGCCGATAGCCGCGGCCCTGGTACTGGAACTCCACCTGGTGCTGGTTGAGGATCAGGTTGCGGGCGGTGCGGATGTCGTGGAACCGCATGCCGACGGTGACGCTGCCATTCGGCAGGTCGCAGCTGAGGTTCATGAAGGTATGTACCCAGCGGCCGGCGCCGCCTTCGCGGGCACGTTCCTCCAGCCGGGCATGGCCGGTGCGGCGCAGGATGAAGGGGCCGTCGCAGAGGCTTTCGATGAACTCCAGCACGTCCCGGCAGCGGTCCGGCCAGCGGTTCCACAGCGCCGGCAGGGCCAGGAATTCCAGCACCTTGGCGTTGTCGTCGGCCCAGAACCAGCGGTCGCCGTCCACCGCCTCCTCGGTTTCCGCCACGGCCAGGGCCGGGCTGCCCTCCGGCTCCACGCGCTGCATCAGGTAGCGCATGATGAATTCGGCGTAGGGGACGGGGTCGGTCGGCAGGTCTGTCATGCCGGGCATAGAGCGCAGCGGCCGGCGCGTCGTCAACCGCGGCGGGAAGGCGATTGGCGGCCGAGGCCGGCGCGCAGGCGGCTTTCGTCAGACGGCGCCGCGACCAGCGCCGGACAACGCGGGCGGCCGAGGCCAGAGCCTGTCGGTCGCGTACTGAAGCGGCGGACAGACCCCATGCGATGATCGAGCGGGTGCTTCACGTCGCCGGTGATGCCATCGGCGGCCGGGGCTAGACCGCGCGGCGGGAGCGGAGCGCGGCGGTCAGCGTGCCCTCATCCAGCAGGTCCAGCGTGCCGCCCATGGGCACGCCCTGGGCCAGGCGCGTGACCGGCACGCCGGTCGGGCGCAGGCGGTCGGTCAGCCAGTGCACCGTGGTGGCGCCATCCACCGTGGCGGGCAGCGCCAGGATCACCTCCTCCACGCCGCCTTCCGCGATCCGCGCCAGCAGCGGCTGCACCGCCAGGTCTTCCGGCCCGATGCCGCCCAGCGCCGAGAGCGTGCCGCCCAGCACATGGTACAGGCCCCGGTGCGCATGGGCGCGTTCCAGCGCCCAGAGGTCGGCCACGCCTTCCACCACGCAGACCAGGCTGCGGTCGCGCTGGCTGTCCCGGCAGACGCCGCAGGGGATGCGCGTATCCAGGTTGCCGCAGCTGGGGCAGGGGCGCACGGCGGCGGCGGTCTCGCGCAGGGCATCCGCCAGCGGCAGCATGGTCTGCTCGGGGTGCATCAGCATCTTCAGCACGGCGCGCCGCGCGCTGCGCCGGCCGAAGCCGGGCAGCTTGCTGAGCAGGCCGACGAGATGCTCGATCGGGTCCATCAGAACGGCAGCTTGAGCCCGCCCAGGCCGCCGAGGCCGCCCGGGATGTTCATGCCGGCGGTGGCCTTCTGCATTTCCTCGGCCATCATCGCCTCCACCTTCTGCTTGGCGTCGGCATGGGCGGCCAGCAGCAGGTCCTCCAGCACCTCGCGGTCGTCGGCGACCATCAGGCTGGGGTCGATATTGACCGCCTTCAGGTCGCCCTTGCCGGAGAGGGTGATCTTGACCATGCCGCCGCCGGCCTGGCCCTGCATGGTCGCGGCTTCCAGCTTGGCCTGCATCTCGGCCATGCGGGACTGCATCTGCTGCGCCTGCTTCATCATGTTGGCCAGGTTCTTCATGGCTTTGTCCTCTGCTCGGTAGTGGTCACGGCCGCGCGGCCGCGCTCAGAAATCATCCAGGTCATCGGCTCGCCCCAGACATCGTCCAGGTCCACCGGCCCGGCCCGGACAACATCCAGGTCCACCCGCCTAGAAATCATCCAGGTCCGCCGGCTCGGCCTCGGGCGGCGCGAATTCCGGCATGTCCTCGGGCAGCGTATCGGGCTCGGGTTCCGCGCCGACAATGGCCGGAGCGGCCAGGCCATAGGCGTCGGTCCCCTCGTCCCGCACCGCCTGGATACTGGCGCCGGGGAAGGCGGCCAGGATGGCCTGCACCAGGGGATGGCTGGCGGCGATCTCGCGGCGGCTGGCCTCGGCCTGCTTGCCCTGCTCGGCCAGGGTCGGCTCGCCCTCGGCATTGGACAGCGCGATGGTCCAGCGCTGTTCCGTCACCTCGGCCAGCAGCGCGGTCAGCTGCGCCGCCAGGTCGCGCGGGGCGGCGGCGAGCACGCGGAGTTCCAGCCGGCCCGGCGCCACCTTCACGGGATGCACGTGGTAGAGCAGGTGGGAATGCAGCAGCGGCCGGCGGCCGGAGGCCAGGGCCACCACCTGCTGCCAGCTCTGCGGCTGGGCCACGGCCTGGGCGGCCACTGCCATGGTCATGCCGCCATTGGCCACGGCGCGCGCCCCGCCGCCGCTGCCATTGGGCGCCGGGCGCGGCGCGTTCGCGGCGGCCGGGCCGGCTTCCAGCAGGCGCTTCACCAGGTCGCCGGGGGTGGGCATCTCGGCCACATGGGCCAGGCGGATCAGCACCATCTCGGCGGCGGCGCGGCGGTCCGGCGCCTCGTTCACCTCGCCCAGGCCCTTCAGCAGCATCTGCCAGGCGCGGCCCAGGCTGGCGACACTGAGCTTGGCCGCCAGCGCGGCGCCGCGGGTGCGTTCCACCTCGGTCAGGGCGGGGTCGTCGCGCAGCGCCGGCACGCTGACCAGGCGGGTGAGCGTATGGGTCAGGTCCAGCAGGTCCGCCAGCACCACGCCGGGGTCGGCGCCCTGCTCATGTCCGCGGTCCATCAGGCCGAGCGTGGTGGCGGTGTCGCCGGCCATCAGCGCTTCCATCAGGTCCAGCACCAGGGAGCGGTCGGCCAGGCCCAGCATGTCCCGCACCAGCAGGGCGGAGACCTGGCCCTGCGGCCCGGCCAGGGCGATGGCCTGGTCCAGCAGGGAAAGCCCGTCGCGCACGCTGCCATCGGCGGCGCGGGCGACCATGGCGAGGGCCTCGGCCTCGGAGTCCACCGCTTCCTTGGCGCAGATTCTGGCAAAATGGTCGCGCAGTTCCGCCTGCGGCACGCGCTTCAGGTGGAAGGTCTGGCAGCGGCTGAGGATGGTCGCCGGGACCTTGCGGATTTCCGTGGTGGCGAACAGGAATTTTACGTGCGGCGGCGGCTCCTCCAGCGTCTTCAACAGGGCGTTGAAGGCGGCGTTGGAGAGCATGTGCACTTCGTCGAGGATATAGACCTTGAAGCGCGCCTGGGCCGGGCGGTAGCGCACCGCCTCGCGCAACTCCCGCACATTGTCCACGCCGTTGTTGCTGGCGGCGTCCAGTTCCTGCACGTCGGGGTGGCGGTCGGCGAGGATGGCCTTGCATTCGGCGCAGGCGTTGCAGGGCTCGGCGGTGGGGCCACCGGTGCCATCCGGGCCGACGCAGTTCAGCGCCCGGGCGATGATGCGCGCCGTGGTGGTCTTGCCGACGCCGCGGACGCCGGTGAGCATGAAGGCGTGGGCGACGCGGCCCTGGGCAAAGGCATTCTTCAGCGTGCGGACCAGGGCTTCCTGGCCGATCAGGTCGGCGAAATTCTGCGGCCGGTATTTTCGCGCCAGCACGCGGTAGGGCGTGGCCGGCGGCGCAGCGACGGGTTCCGGCGCCAAGGTGGGCAAGGCGGCCGCGGGCGCGGCGGCCACGGGCGGCGGCGTGGCGGCGGCGGGTTCGCCGAACAGGCCGGGACCTTCGGGCGCGGGCGGCTCGGGCAGCGGGTCTGGGGCGCCGAACAGGCCGGGACCATCCGGGGCGGGTGGTTCAGGCAAGGCGTCCGGGGCTTCCGGGTCCTGGCCGAACATGTTGTCGGACATGCGGTGCGGCCTCGGCGCTGGGCGGCGCCAGCCGCCCTTGGGCGGCTGATTCACGCCGCCGGTGATCCATCGGCGACGATCAGACGCTTGTTCAAGCGGCCGATTCACGGCGCCGGTGATGCCACCGGCGACGACCGGACGCTGGGGGTGGAAGGCCGACAAGCGACCCGAGCGAGAACCCGTTGCGGCTGCTTCCTTCCGGACCTGACCGGGTTGGCGAGGAGCCCGTCCACCGCCGACCTTCCGCGGGCACATATGCTGCCTCTGGCCGCCGGACGCAATGGCGCCGCGCGCACCGCCGGCGTAACGCCTGGCCTGGCGGCGAGACCCCAGGGCGTGAAGCCTGGAGGCTTCCAGGCGCAGACAGAAGCGCCTGAAAGCCCCCAGGTCATTGTTTTGTCATGTGATTCACGTCTCCGGCGATTCCGCCCGCGACGATCACACCCTGGGGAGCCGACCATGCGCCACCTGAGCCGCCGTACCCTGTTCATCCTGCCGCTGCTGCTGGTCGCCGGCGGCGCGCTGGCCCGCACCAATACGCAGGATGGCGCCGCCATCGGCGGTTATGACCCGGTGGCCTACCATGCCGGCCAGGGGCCGGTGGCGGGGCGGCGGGAGTTCACGCATCGGTGGGACGGCGCCACCTGGCGCTTCGCCAGCGCGGCGAACCGAGACCTGTTCGCCGCCAGCCCGGAACGCTATGCGCCGGCCTATGGCGGCTTCTGCGCCTATGCGGTCTCGGAGGGCTATACCGCGACCATCGAGCCCAATGCCTGGCGCCTGGTGGATGGCCGGCTGTACCTGAACTACAGCATTGCGGTGCGGGAACGCTGGGAGCAGGACGTGCCGGGGCGGATCAGCCGCGGCGACGCGAACTGGCCGGAGCTGGCGCGCAGCCGGCGCTGAGGTTGCCGCCCCGCGGCACGGGTGCGGTTGCCGCCCTGCGGCACGGGTGTGGTTGCCGCCCTGCGGCACGGGTGCGGTTGCCGCCGGGGGGCCGGCGTGGCAACGTCCGCCGCAAATGCAGCCAATCCCCGCCTCCCGCCCCAATCCCTATACCGGCAGCCCGCTGGAGCGCGTCGCGCACAAGCGCGACGACGCCGACTACATCCACGCCGCCCTGCACTCCCCGGAGTCGCTGTTCGCGCCGGTCTGGCGCGCCCGCAACCTGATGAAGGGCGTGGAAGCCAAGCAGCCCGAGGGCCTGCTGCTGACCGGTGCCGCCGCCGAGGCGGTGCGCATGGCCGGCGGCCCCTGGGCCTTCCTGGGGGAATGGCAGGGCCGGCCGACCTTCGCGGTGGATTGCTCGGCCGCCGAGGACCCGCTGCCGCTGCTGCCCGAGGGCATGGGGACCTTCACGGATCTGCGCGCCGTGGCCGGGCTGCTGCCGGCGGACGAGGCCAGCGTGTTGGCACATGCCCGCGGGCTGATGCACTGGCGCACCAAGCATAATTTCTGCGGCGTCTGCGGTGCGGCGTGCGAGCCGAAATCGGCCGGCAATGTCATGCATTGCACCGGCTGCGGGGTGGACCACTTCCCCCGCACCGACCCCGCGGTGATCATGCTGGTGGTGCGCGGCGACAAGGCGCTGCTGGGCCACAGCCCGCGCTTCGTCAACAACATGTACTCCACCCTGGCCGGCTTCGTGGAACCTGGCGAAAGCCTGGAGGAAGCGGTGCGGCGCGAGGTGTTCGAGGAAGCCGGCGTACAGGTCGGCGCCGTGCACTATCATTCCTCGCAGCCCTGGCCCTTCCCGGCCAGCGTGATGCTGGGCTTCCATGCGGAAGCGATCAGCGAGGAAATCACCATCGACACCAATGAGCTGAAGGACGCCCGCTGGTTCACCCGCGAGCAGATGCGCAACCCCAGGGACCACGGCTTCAACCTGCCGCGCGGCGATTCCATCGCCAGCCGGCTGATCGCCGATTGGATGTCGCACGGATGAGAACCGCCCTGCTCGCGTTGCCGCTGCTGCTGGCCGGGTGCAGCTGGTTCTCCAGCCCCAGCCAGCCGGAAGCCGAGACCCGCCCGGAATACCGCGCCTGCCGGCGCGAGGCCGAGAACAGCCCCGAGGTGGTGGCGCTGGGCGCCCAGTCCACCCCGGACATGCCGCTGAACCAGGCGCGGATAGGCCCGCAGCGGCAAACCGCGATCAACCGCGCCTATCGGGAATGCCTGCGCCGCCGTGGCCTTTCCTTGCCCGGCGGGGTGGAGACGCTGCGCACCCGCTGAGCCTGGCGGGGCGTGGGCGGTTCAGCCGCCCTGATGGGCCCGCCGATACGGGTGCGCCGGGTAGGTGCCCAGCACCCGCACCTGGGTGCAGAAGAACTTCAACTCGTCCAGCGCGCGCTCCAGGTCGGCATCCTCGCGGTGGCCGTCGACATCGGCCAGGAACTGCGTGGCGGTGAACTCGCCATCCACCATGTAGCTTTCCAGCTTGGTCATGTTGACCCGGTTGGTGGCGAAGCCGCCCAGCGCCTTGTAGAGGGCGGCCGGAATGTTGCGGACGCGGAAGACGAAGCTGGTCACGCAGTCCGGCGTGCGCGCCGGCGGCGTCTGCGGCGAGGTGGAGCACACATAGAAGCGCGTGGTGTTGTGCGCGGCGTCCTCGACGTTCTTCTGCAAAATCTGCAGGCCGTAGATCTCGGCGGCCAATTCGCTGGCGATGGCCGCGTCCTCGATGCCGCCGCGCTGGGCGATCAGCTCGGCGGCGCCGGCGGTATCGGCCTCGATCACCGCCTGCAGGTTCAGCCGCTTCAGGATGTTCCGGACCTGGCCGAGCGCCACCGGGTGGGAATGCGCACGCTTCAGCGTGGCCAGCGTGGCGCCGGCCGGGGCCAGCAGGCAGTGCTCCACGCGCTCAAAATGCTCGCCGACGACATAGAGGCCCGAGTCGGGCAGCAGGCGGTGGATGTCCGGCACCCGGCCGGCCAGGCTGTTCTCACACGGCAGCATGGCCAGCTGGGCCTGGCCGGAGGTCACTGCCTCGATCGCCGCCTCGAAGCTGGGGCAGGGCAGGGTCTGCCACGCCGGATAGGCCTTGCGGCAGGCCAGGTCGGAATAGGCACCGGGATAGCCCTGGAAGGCGATGACATTGCTCATCGGGCAAGCTCCTTGCGGGCGCGGTCGAGGTCGTGGGGAGTATCGACGCCGAAGGGGCCGTGCTCGATCCGGGCGGCGCCGATCCGCATGCCGGCCTCCAGCGCGCGCAGCTGTTCCAGCCGTTCGCGGTTCTCCAGCGGGCTGGCCGGCAGCGCGACGAAGCGGGCCAGGGCCGGGCGGCGGAAGGCGTAGATGCCGATATGGTGCCAGTGCGGCCCCGGCCCCCAGGGAATCGGCTGGCGGGAGAAGTACAGCGCCGGGGCGGTGCGGGCGCCCTCGGCAAAGGCGCAGGCGCATTTGACGAAGCTGTCGGTGGCCAGTTCCGCGGCATCCGCAATCGGGCAGACCAGCGTGCCGATATCCACCCCGGGGTCGGCCAGCGGCGCCAGCACGGCGTGCAGGTCGGCCGGGTTCAGGGTGGGGAAGTCACCCTGCAGGTTCACCACCACGTCGTGGCGGCCCTCGGGGTCCAGCGCGTTCAGCGCGATGTTCACCCGGTCGGTGCCGCTGGGCACATCGGCATCGGCCAGTACCGCCGTGCCGCCGGCGGCACGCACCGCGTCGACGATCTCGGGGTCGCCGGCGGCGATGGCGACGGGGCCGATCCCGGCCTCCTGCGCGCGGTCCAGCACATGCAGGATCATGGCGCGGCCGTGGATATCGGCCAGCGGTTTGCCGGGCAGCCGGGTGCTGGCCATCCGGGCGGGGATGATGATGATGGGATTCACTGGACGGACCCGGGTTGATGCGCGCCCAGGTGGGCACTATGGTCCGCCGGCTTCTAGTCGAGGCGGACCCGGGGTGCAAACCGGCGGGGGTCAACGCCAGCATAAGGGATCGGGTTCGGGATGAGCTTGGAACTCAACAAGGCATTCGCGGGCATCTTGACGGCCGGGATCGCTTTCATGGTCACCGGCATTGTCGCCGGCCAGCTTGTGCATCCGCACATGCCGGAAAAGAGTGCGATCCAGATCGGCGATGTTGCGCCGGCTGGCGGTGGCGCCCCGGCGCCGGCCGCGGCGCCCGTGGCGCTGGAGCCGATTGGCCCGCTGCTGGCCAACGCCAACCCGGCGAATGGCGAGCGCCTGGCCAAGGCGCAGTGCGGCGCCTGCCACAGCTTCAACGAGGGCGGCCGCGCCGGCGTGGGGCCGAACCTTTATGGCATCATCGGTCGCGGCCATGGCGCCGTGGCCGGCTTTGCCTACTCGGCCTCGCTGAAAAGCCATGCCGGCCCCTGGAGCTATGAGGAGATGAACGCCTGGCTGGCCAAGCCGGCGACCTATGCGCCGGGCACCAAGATGGCCTTCGGCGGCATCAGCAACACGCAGCAGCGGGCGGACGTCATCGCCTATCTGCGCAGCATCACCCCGGGCGCCCCCAATCCCTGACACGGGGCACCTGATGCGGGAATACCTGGCGGCGGCCGAGCAGGCAGCCGACCTGGCGGGGGCGGTCATCCGCCCCCTTTTCCGTTCCGCCCTGCTGGTGGAAGCCAAGGGCGACGCCAGCCCGGTGACGGCCGCCGACCAGCAGGCCGAGCAGGCGATTCGCGCGTTCCTGGCCGAACGCTTTCCGGACCACGGCATTTGGGGCGAGGAATTCGGCGCCGACCGGCCGGACGCCGAATGGTTGTGGCTGCTGGACCCGATCGACGGCACCCGCGCCTTCGTCACCGGGCGGCCATTGTTCGGCACGCTGATCTCCCTGCTGCACAAGGGCGTGCCGCTGCTGGGGCTGATCGACCAGCCCGCCACCGGGGAACGCTGGATCGGCCTGGCCGATGAGCCGACGCGGTTCCGCGGCGCCATGGGTGGGGTGGCCAAGTGCCGGCCCTGCGCCGAGTTGGCACAAGCAGAACTTTCCTGCACCAGCCCGGACATGTTTCTGGAAGACCAGCGCGACGGCTTTGACCGGCTGCGCCGCGCCGCCCGCCGGGTGACCTGGGGCGGCGACTGCTACAGCTACGGCCTGATGGCGCTGGGCCTGGTGGATGTGGTGGCCGAGGCGACCATGAAGCCCTGGGACTGGGCCGCGCTGGTGCCGGTGGTGCAGGGCGCCGGCGGCAGCGTGACCGACTGGGCCGGTCGGCCGCTGACCGTGGAATCCGATGGCTCGGTGCTGGCGCTGGGCGATCCCGCGATGCTGGTAGAAGCCATCGGGCTGCTGCGCTGAGCGGCGCTGGCGTCGCGCCGCGGCATTCGCCGTTGCCTGCATGGTTGTAGCGCCGCGCCGGAACCCCCATCCTGGCAGGCATGCAACGTCGTATCCTGCTCGGCGCCGGCCTGGGCGCCCCCTTCCTCCGCAGCCTGCCGGCCGTGGCGCAGGCCACCGCCCCGCGCCGCAGCCACGGCCTGGCGCTGCACGGCACGCCCGCCTTGCCGGCGGGCTTTCCGCATTGGCCCTGGGTGAACCCGGAGGCGCCCAAGGGCGGCGAGATCGTCCGCTGGGCGCTGGGCAGTTTTGACAGTTTCAATCCCTTCGTGCTGCGCGGCACGCCGGGCGCCGGGCTGAACGCGCTGCAGAACGGGATATTGTGGGAAAGCCTGCTGGAGCGCTCCTCCGATGAGGCCAGTACCGCCTATTGCCACCTGGCCGCGGTGGTGGAGGTGGCCGGCGACCATACCTGGGTCGCCTTCGAGATTCGGCCGGAGGCGCGCTGGCATGACGGCAAGCCGGTGCTGGCCGAGGATGTCGCCTGGACCTTCTCGACTTTGATGGAAAAGGGCCGGCCGCTGTATCGCGCCTATTGGGGCGACGTGGCCGAGGTGAAGGTGGAGAGCGCCCGCCGGGTGGTCTTCCGATTCAAGAATGGCGACAACCACGAGTTGCCGAGCGTGATCGGCGAACTGCCGGTGCTGCCGAAGCATTGGTGGGAAGGCCGCGACTTCAGCCGCCCGAGCCTGGACCTGCCCTTGGGCAGCGGGCCGTACCGGCTGGAGAAGTTTGAGCCCGGCCGCAGCATCACCTGGCGGCGGGTGGCGGACTACTGGGGCGCCAACCTGGGCACGCGCAAGGGCACGCAGAACTTCGACAGCATCCGCTACGAGTATTTCCGCGACAACACCGTGGCGCTGGAGGCCTTCAAGGCCGGCCAGGTGGATCTGCGGCAGGAGAACATCGCCAAGGAATGGGCCACCGGCTACGATTTTCCGGCGGTGCGCCAGGGCCTGGTGAAGAAGGAGGAGCTGCGCCACCAGAACCCCACGGGCATGCAGAGCTTCACCATGAACCTGCGCCGCCCGTTATTCGCGGATGGGCGGGTGCGGCAGGCGCTGGGGCTGGTGTTCGACTTCGAATGGCTGAACGCCAACCTGTTCTACGGCAGCTACAAGCGCACCGAGAGCTACTTCCAGAACAGCGAGCTGGCCAGCAGCGGCCTGCCGCAGGGGCGCGAGCTGGCGATCCTGGAGAAGTACCGTGGCCGGGTGCCGCCGGAGGTCTTCACCACGGTCTATCGGGAACCGGTGACCGATGGCAGCGGCAACAACCGCGACAATCTGCGCCGCGCCCTGGCGCTGCTGAAGGAAGCGGGCTGGGAGGTGAAAGATCGAAAACTGGTCAACGCCCAGGGCCAGCAGTTCAGCTTCGAGATCCTGCTCGGCGAGCCCAGCATGGAGCGGCTGGCGCTGCCCTATGTGCAGTGGTTGCAGCGCATCGGCGTGGAGGCGCGGGTGCGCACGGTGGACCCCGCGCAGTACCAGGTGCGGTCCGACGCCTATGACTACGACATGACGGTGGACGTGATCGGCCAGAGCCTGTCGCCGGGTAATGAGCAGCGCGAGTTCTTCAGCTGCGCCAAGGCGCGCGAGCCGGGCGGGCGCAACACCGCGGGCATCTGCGACCCGGTCATCGACGAGCTGATCGAGCTGGTGATCGCGGCGCCGGACCGCGAGGAGCTGGTGCAGCGGACCCGGGCGCTGGACCGGGTGCTGCTGTGGCACCGCTACGTGATCCCCATGTACAACCTGGCGGCGTATCGGCTGGCCTGGTGGGACAAGTTCGGCCGCCCCCCGCGCAACCCCAAGCATGGCCTGGGCGTGGAGGGCTGGTGGTGGGACCCCGCCCGCGCCGCGGCGGTGGAAGCCGGCAAGCGCGCGTCTGCGCCGGCGGCCCGCTAGACCTTGGGCGGCTATCTGCTGCGCCGGCTGGCGCTGATGCTGCCGACGCTGTTCGGCATCATCCTGATCAATTTCACCGTGGTGCAATTCGCGCCTGGTGGCCCGGTTGAGCAGGCGCTGTCAGAACTGCGTGGCCGCGGCGGCGGCGTGCTGGAACGGGTGACCGGCGGTGCTGGCGAAGTGCGCCAGGCCGACCCGACCTTGCGCGGCGCGCAGGGCATCGACCCCGCCGTGGTCGAGGAGATCAAGCGCGCCTTTGGCTTCGACAAGCCGGCGCATGTGCGCTTCTGGGAGATGCTGACGGGCTATCTGCGCTTCGACCTGGGGCAGAGCCTGTTCCAGGGGCGCGGCGTGGCGGAGCTGATCTTCGAGAAGCTGCCGGTCTCGGTCTCGCTGGGGCTGTGGTCCACGCTGATCATCTATCTGGTCAGCATACCCTTGGGCATCCGCAAGGCGGTGCGGGATGGGTCCAGCTTCGACCTCTGGACCTCCGGGGTGGTGCTGGTGGGGTACGCCATCCCCGGGTTTCTCTTCGCCATCCTGCTGGTGGTGCTGTTTGCCGGCGGCAGCTTTGTGCAGTGGTTCCCGTTGCGGGGGCTGCTGTCCTCGGGCCTTGAGAATGCCGGCTTCTTCACCCGCGCGCTGGACTACCTTTGGCACATGGTGCTGCCGACGCTGGCGCTGGTCATCGGTGGCTTCGCCAGCCTGACCATGCTGACCAAGAACAGCTTTCTGGAGGAGATCAACAAGCAGTACGTGGTCACCGCCCGCGCCAAGGGCGCCGGCGAGCAGCGCGTGCTGTATGGCCATGTCTTCCGCAACGCCATGCTGCTGATCATCGCGGGCTTCCCCGCCGCCTTCATCGGCATCCTGTTCACCGGGGCCTTGCTGGTGGAGATCATCTTCTCGCTGGATGGGCTGGGGCTGCTCGGCTTCGACGCCGCCATCCGCCGTGACTATCCGTTGATGTTCGGCACGCTCTACGTCTTCACCCTGCTCGGCCTGGTGATGCAGATCGTCGGCGACTTCACCTACACGCTGGTGGACCCGCGCATCGACTTCGAGAGCCGCGGCTGATGACGCCGCTGAACCAGCGCCGACTGGCGAACTTCAGGGGCAACCGGCGCGGCTGGGTCAGCCTGTGGGTGTTCCTCGGGTTGTTCGCGGTCACGCTGTGTGCCGAGTTCATCGCCAACGACAAGCCACTGCTGGTCTGGGTGGATGGCCGCATGCTGGTCCCGGTGCTCAGCGACTATGCCGAAAGCGACGTGCTGGCCGATGGCCTGCCGACCGAGGCCGACTGGCATGACGAAACCCTGGTCCGGGAGGTGCGCGCCCGCGGCTGGATGCTGTGGCCGCTGGTGGAATACGACTACCGCACCGTGATCCGCGACCTGGGCCGCCCCAGCCCGGCGCCGCCGAGCTGGCGCAACCCGCTGGGCACCGACGACCAGGCGCGGGACGTGCTGGCGCGCGTGATCTACGGGCTGCGGCTGGCGATTCTGTTCGGGTTTTCGCTGACCTTGGCGTCGTCCGCCATCGGCATTGCGGCCGGGGCGGTGCAGGGCTTCTACGGCGGCACCACGGATTTGCTGTTCCAGCGCTTCATCGAGGTCTGGTCCGGCATGCCGCAACTTTACCTGCTGATCATCCTCGGCAGCATGATCCAACCGGGGTTCTGGGTGCTGCTGCTGTTCCTGCTGGCCTTCAGCTGGATGGCGCTGACCGGCGTGGTGCGCGCCGAGTTCCTGCGCGGGCGCAACCTGGACTATGTGCGGGCGGCGCGGGCGCTGGGTGTTTCAGACGTGCGGCTGATGTGGCGGCACATCCTGCCCAACGCCATGGTGGCGACGCTGACCTTCCTGCCCTTCATCCTCTCGGGCAGCGTGACCATCCTGGCCTCGCTCGACTTTCTGGGGTTTGGCTTTCCGCCGGGGTATCCCTCGCTCGGCGAGCTGCTTTCCCAGGGCAAGAGCAACCTGCAGGCGCCCTGGCTGGCTTTTACGGGTTTCCTGGTACTGGGCGGCGTGCTGACCCTGCTGATCTTCATCGGCGAGGCGGTGCGTGACGCCTTCGACCCCAGGCGACTGCCGGGGGGTGGACGCTGATGGCGCCGCCGATCCCGCTTGCCGCAACTGCGGCGCCGTTGCTGGCCGTCGAGAACCTGAGCGTGACCTTCAACGGCCGCCAGGTGGTGCATGGCGTTACCTTCCACGTGAACCCCGGCGAGACGGTGGCGCTGGTGGGCGAGAGCGGCTCCGGCAAATCCGTCACGGCGCTTTCGGTACTGCGGCTGCTGCCGGCGGCGGGGGCCAACCCCACGGGCAGCATTGTGCTGGATGGCACCGAGGTGCTGGGCGCCGACGAGGATGCGCTGCACCGGCTGCGCGGCGGCGTGGCCGGCATGGTGTTCCAGGAGCCGATGACCAGCCTGAACCCGCTGCATCATATCGGCCGCCAAGTGGGTGAGGCAGTAACGCTGCATCGGCCGCTGGTGAGGGAGGCGCTGCGGGCGCGGGTGCTGGACCTGCTGCATCAGGCCGGGCTGGGCAATGCCGAGGAACGCATGGGCGCCTACCCGCATCAGCTTTCCGGCGGCCAGCGCCAGCGGGTGATGATCGCCGGCGCCCTGGCCAATGACCCCAGGCTGCTGATCGCCGATGAGCCGACCACCGCGCTGGACGTGACCATCCAGGCACAGATTCTCGACCTGCTGGAAAAGCTGAAGCGGGAACGGCAACTGGCGCTGCTGCTGATCACCCATGACCTGGCGATCGTGCGCCGTCATGCCGACCGGGTGGTGGTGATGCAGCATGGCCTGGCGGTGGAGCAGGGCCGCACCGCCGAGGTCTTCGCCGCGCCGCGCCACGCTTACACGCGGATGCTGCTGGCCACCCAGCCGCGCGGCCGGCCGGCGCCGGTGCCCGCGGATGCGCAGCCATTGCTGCATGCGGAGGGGATAAAAGTGCATTTCCCGATCCGGCGCGGGCTGCTGCGGCGTGTGGTCGGCCAGGTGCGCGCGGTGGATGGTGTTTCGCTGGACCTGCGGGAGGGCGAGACACTGGGGCTGGTCGGCGAATCCGGCTCGGGCAAGACCACGCTGGGCCTGGCCCTGCTGCGGTTGCAGGCCAGCACCGGGGCGATCAGCTTTGAGGGCCAGCGGATCGAGGCGCTGGGGCCAGGCGCGATGCGGCCGTTTCGGGCGCGGATGCAGGTGGTGTTCCAGGACCCCTTCGGCTCGCTCTCGCCGCGGCTTTCCGCTGGGGAGATTGTCGGCGAAGGGCTGGAGGTGCATGCGCCGGGCCTGGACGATGCGGCGCGGGCGGTGCGGGTGGCCGAAGCACTGGCAGAAGTCGGCCTGGACCCCGAGGCGCGGCATCGCTACCCGCATGAGTTCAGCGGCGGCCAGCGGCAGCGCCTAGCTATCGCCCGCGCCCTTGTGCTGAAGCCGCGCTTCCTGGTGCTGGACGAGCCGACCAGCGCGCTGGACGTTTCCGTGCAGGCCCAGGTGGTGGATTTGCTGCGGGATTTGCAGCTGCGGCATCGGCTGGCCTACCTGTTCATCAGCCATGACCTACGGGTTGTGCGCGCCCTGGCGCACCGGATCATCGTGCTGAAGGATGGCCTGGTGGTGGAGGCAGGCGAGGCCGAGAGGCTGACGGCGGCCCCGGTTCAGCCCTATACCCGCGCATTGATGGCTGCGGCCTTCGATCTCAGCGCCTGATCGCCCGAGGTGGTACAGCACCATCCCTTCACCCTGAAGCAGGGGAGGGGGACTTCGTGCTGTAGTTGCAATAGGTTGCAGAGCAAGAAATCCGTTCTGATGCCTTCATCAGATCGGATATTGCTCCTGCGCCGAAAGGCGTGAATCAGTCGCTCAACGGCGCCTGATCGTCCGAGGTGGAAGACCGAAGGGCGTGAATCAGTCGCTCAACTGGATAACGTGGAACGGGAACGCAGCCGCCGGCTGTAGGCCGTGCCAGGATGGGGAAGCGTGGACGAATTCGAGGCGATGAAGACCCTGCTGGCGGGGCGCGGCATGCGGCTGGGCATCGCCATCCGGCCGATGAACAGCCCGGGCAGCCCGGTCTATCATGCCGCGGAAAACGTCTGGCCGCCGGCCCTGGTGCTCGGCGGGTCGATGTTCGCCACCTGGGCGGTCCATTACTACCTGGGCTTCGCCGTGCTGGCGGTGGGCTGCTGGTGGTGGTTGGCCAAGTACCAGCCGAAGATTTCCGCCGCCGTGCATGAACGCACCGCCGCCCTGGTGCTGAACGACATCCGCGCCTTCGACGCGCTGTGGAAGAAGGGCGTGCTGAGCCTGATCGCCACGCTGCCGGACGGCACCCAGCAGGTCGCCACGCGGCGCGAGGATTGGCGCGCCTTCATTCGCCAGCACGCCGGAGAACTCTGATGGCCATTCTGCTTTCGACCAAGGCCAATGCCATGCAGGACTGGAAGCGCGCCCTGCTGGCGCTGGACAACAGTCTGGACATCCGCATGTTCCCGGATGCCGGGGCGCCCGAGGATATCGAGGCCGCGGTCTGCTGGACCGCGCACGACATGGCGGAACTGCGCCGCTACCCCAACCTGAAGCTGATCGTCTCCATGGGCGCCGGCGTGGACCACCTGCTGCGCCCGCCGGGGCCGCCGCCGGGCATTCCGGTGGCGCGGCTGGTGGACCGGCTGCTGACCAGTGCCATGTCCGAATGGGTGCTGCTGAACGTGCTGCGCTTCCACCGCCAGGACCAGGCCTACCGCGCGCAGCAGGCGGCGCGGGTGTGGGACGAGTTGCCGGCCCCGGCCACCGAGGCGACGCGGATCGGCATTTTGGGCGTAGGCGCGCTGGGCAGCGATGCCGCGGCCAAGCTGGGCGCGCTGGGCTTTCCTGTGGCGGGCTGGAGCCGGCGGGAGAAGACACTGCCGGGCGTGCAGGGCTTCCACGGTGCCGCCGGGCTGGACGCCATGCTGGCGCAGAGCGACTTCCTGGTCTGCCTGCTGCCGCTGACGCCGGACACGCGCGGCATCATCAATGCCCGCACGCTGGGGCTGCTGCCGCGCGGCGCCTTCGTGCTGAACGCGGCACGCGGTGGCCATGTGGTCGATGACGCGCTGCTGGCGGCGCTGGCGAGCGGCCAGGTGGCGGGCGCGGCCCTGGATGTGTTCGAACCGGAACCGCTGCCGGCGGCGCACCCGTTCTGGGCGCATCCCAAGGTGGTCATGACGCCACATGCCGCGAGCATCACCATCCCTGAGAGCGTTGCCCCTCAGGTGGTGGAGAATATCCGGCGCGCCCGTGCGGGCGCCCCGTTGCTGAACCTGGTGGACTTCGCCGCCGGCTATTGAGCCGGCCGGCGAGGCCCAGCCGGGTCAGCCGGCCTTGCGCGAGCTGCCGGTGGGTTCGCCATTGGCGGCTTCGCCCGAGGCAGCCGGCATGTCCCGGGTGTTCTGCTCGGCTTCCACCATGATCTGGCGCATGTCGCGCAGGAAGGCGGTGCCCTTCAGCGTGCGCTGCACCAGAATGCTGCGGCGGTCCATCGGGTCCACCTTGCGGCGGGCCAGGTCCAGCTCGCCCAGACGGTCCAGCGCGCGGGTGATCGCGGGCTTGGAGACGTTGAGCTCGGCGGCCAGGCCACGCACCGTGTGCGGACCGTCGGTCAGGTAGACCGTCAGGAACACGCCGAGCTGGCGCGCCGAAAGGTCAGGACCGTCGCGTCGCACCAGGGCGACAACGGTGTCTCGAAGGATGCCGACCAGCTGGTCGGGGTTGCTCTGTACGGCCATGGTTCCTATCTCCTCGCCCAAAAGGGGCCGGAAGGCCCATCCCGACGACGGCGAATCGATGCCTTCGGCGGAATGGACGAAGTTATCAGATGGATCGTGTTCTCTCGATGAAAAGAGCCCAGCGGTCCGTTTAGTTCCTTGGCGATGCCAATTTCGTTACCGTCCTGCCGCAGCAGCCAGGCCGTCTTGGATCGCCAGTGCAACTGTACGCATGGCCTGTGCTTCACCGCCTTCCGGGTGTGCGGGACGGGTCGCGTCATTCCAGGCGTAGATATCGAGGTGAAGCCAGCGTTGCCCCGGCTTCACGAAGCGTTGCAGAAACAGCGCGGCGACGATTGCACCGGCCATCGGCTTGCTTGACACGTTGTTCAAGTCGGCGACGTTACTGTCCAGCCACGAGTTGTAAGCCATGTGCAACGGCAAGCGCCATACGTGCTCACGCGTAATTGCGCCCGCTTGCAGGACTATTTCAGCCAGCTGGTCGTCATTGGCGAACAGCGCCGGCAGGTCCGGCCCCAGGGCCACCCGGGCAGCGCCGGTCAGCGTGGCGAAGTCGATGGTCAGGGCAGGGTCGTGCTCGCCGGCGAAGGTCAGCAGGTCCGCCAGCACCAGGCGCCCCTCGGCATCGGTGTTGCCGACCTCGACGGTCAGGCCGGCGCGGGTGCGCAGCACGTCCATCGGCCGGAAGCTGGCGCCGGAGACGCTGTTCTCCACCGCGCCGACCAGCAGCAGCAGGCGGATCGGCAGGCGACGGCGCATCAGCAGCTCGGCCACGCCGATGGCGATGGCGGCGCCGCCCATGTCCTTCTTCATCCGCAGCATCGCCGAGGAAGGCTTCAGGTCCAGCCCGCCGGTGTCGAAGCAGACGCCCTTGCCGCACAGCGCAACCAGCGGCGCGCCTGGCTCGCCCCATTCCAGCACGGCAACGCGCGGGGCGCGGGGGCTGCCCTGGCCGACGGCGTTCAGGCAGGGAAAACCGTCGCTGAGTTCGCTGCCCTCGATCACGCGGCAGGTCGCGCCATGTTCGGCGCCCAGCGCCAGCACGGCGGCGGCCAGTTCGGCGGGGCCAAGCAGGTTGGCGGGGGTATTGATCAGGTCGCGCACGCGCCAGGTGGCGCGCACGGTGACCAGCGCGTCCTCGCAGCCCGGCGGCAGCGCCAGTACCGCCGGCGCGCGTTCGGCCGCCTTCAGGTGGCGGTACCGATAGGCCCCCAGGCCCCAGCCGAGCACGGCGGTTTCATGCAGCGTGGCATCCCCGGCGAAGCGCCAGAAGGTGCCGGCCGGCAGCGCATGGGGCAGGGCCCCGAAGCTGGCCGGCACCGGCGCCTGGTTGCCCAGCCCGAGCAGGGCGCCGGCCAACCCGGAGGCGCCCGGCAGCAGCAGCAATTCCTGGGATTTCGCGGCGAAACCGACGGCGCGCGCGAAGGCCGCCGCTGCGGCCGGCAGGCTGGCCAGCAGGGTCTCCAGCTCGGCCGGCGCGGCGCAGTACAGCGGCAAGGCGGCGCGCAGGTCGGCTGCTTCCGTGAAGCACTGATCGACCGTAAGATTGTCGGGGCGAATCGTCATCCAGGGGCTCATAACGCCAGCTCCGGATGACAGATCATGGTTACGCTGTCACGCCAAAAAAGTTTGGATGCGTCCTGTACACCACGGTCCCGCTGGGCCGACAGGATCGCCACCCGACTTTCCCACGGGCCTGGGGCGGCTTGCCATCGGGCCTTCCTGGCAACCGGTGGCTGGGCTATAGGCCGCGCCATGTTGTTTTCCGCCCCGGCTGCCGCTGCACCCGACCCTGTCGTCCACTCCGATTCCTCGGCGCCGCGCCGCATCGGCCGGGCGCTGGAAGACCTCAGCCTGGGGTTCCGCCGCTGGCGCCTGCCGGTGGCGCTGGCGCAGCTGGATATCCGCAACCGCTACCGTGGCTCGGTGCTGGGGCCGATGTGGCTGACCTTGTCCACCGCGGTCACCTTCATCGCGCTGGGCTTGCTGTATTCCACGCTGTTCAAGATAAACCTGCACGACTACCTGCCCTTCCTGGTGGTCAGCCTGATCCTGTGGAACGTGTTCTCCCAGCTGATCACCGAGGCCTGCACCTCCCTGGTGGTGGCGGAGGGCATCATCCGCCAATTGCCGCTGCCCTTCACCGTGCACGCGCTGCGCTGCCTGATGCGCAATGCCGTCATCGCCGCGCATAACCTGCCGTTGATCCTGGTGGTCTTCCTGATCTTCGGCATCAATCCCGGGCTGACGGCGCTGCTGGCGATACCCGGGCTGATGCTGTTCGTGCTGAATGCCTTCGCCCTGGTGATGTTCCTCGGCATGCTCTG
This sequence comes from uncultured Rhodospirillales bacterium, assembly GCA_903835235.1. Taxonomy (GTDB): domain Bacteria; phylum Pseudomonadota; class Alphaproteobacteria; order Acetobacterales; family Acetobacteraceae; genus CAIMOR01. The sequence continues at coordinate 56,843 of CAILMF010000066.1, read as the reverse complement.
CGCCCGGTTCCGTGATATCGGGCCCATCGTCGGCACGCTGACCCAGCTGGCCTTCTTCATGTCGCCGGTGATCTGGAAGCCGGAGCTGCTGCACGACCGGCAGGTGTGGCTGGTGCTGAACCCGGTCTTCGACCTGATGGAGGTGGTGCGCGGGCCGCTGCTGGGCCAATCACCCAGCCTGCTGATCTGGGCCGCCGCCTGCGGCATCACCACCGTTGTCTGCGCCCTGAGCTTCGCGTTCTTCGTGCGGTTCCGCGGCCGCATCGCCTTCTGGGTCTGAACCATGCCGCAAATCCTGGCCGAGCGGCTGTCGATCGCCTTCCCGCTGTATCATGTCGGCGCGCGGTCGCTGAAGAAGCGGCTGATGGCCAGCACCATCCCGCGGCTGCGGACCGACAGCAGCAACCGCGTGGTGGTGGCCGCGCTGAACGACCTGAGCTTCGACATCCGCAGCGGGGAGCGCGTGGCCCTGGTGGGCCACAACGGGGCCGGCAAGACCACGCTGCTGCGCACCCTGGCCGGCGTGTATGAGCCGGTCGGGGGCAAGCTGCTGGTCGAGGGCCGGATCGGCTCGTTGATCGACCCCTCCGCCGGCATGGATTCCGAGGCGACGGGGCGCGAGAACATCGTCTTGCGCGGCCTGTTCCGGGGGCTGGACCAGAAGCAGAGCGAGGCGATGGCGGTGGAGGCCGGCGCCTTCAGTGGCCTGGCCGATTTCCTGGACGTGCCGATGCGGACCTATTCGGCCGGCATGCAGGTGCGGCTGTCCTTCGCCATCGCCACGGTGATGCAGCCGGAAGTGCTGCTGATGGACGAATGGTTCTCGGCCGGCGATGCCGACTTCATGGCCCGCGCGCAGCAGCGGCTGGAGGAGTTGGTCCGCAACGCCGAGATCCTGGTGCTGGCCAGCCACAGCATGGACGTGGTGCGCGCCTGGTGCACCCGCGCCATTCGCCTGCAGGGCGGGCGGATCGTGGATGACGGGCCGGTGGAGCAGGTGCTGGCGGGCATGTAGCCGCCGGCCAGTGGCGGGGGCTAAGCCTTCGCCGCCTCGATGATGCGGGTGCTGGAATAGCCCTGGTGGAACTGCACGGCGACCACCTGGCCGCCGCGGGCACGGACAAAATCGGCGCCGACAATCGCTTCCTTGCCGCCCATCGCCTCGGCGCTGTAGTCGCCGCCCTTGGCCAGCACGTCCGGCGCCACCGCCTCGATCAGCCGGGCCGGCGTGTCCTCGCCGAAGCCGACCACGTAGTCCACCGCGGCCAGGCCGGCGCAGACCTCGGCACGATCTTCGTAGGTATTCACCGGGCGGGTTGGGCCCTTCAGCCGGCGGACCGAGGCATCCTCGTTCAGCCCCAGCACCAGCACATCGCCCAGCTTGCGGCAGGCGGCGAGCATGCGGACATGGCCGGGGTGCAGGATGTCGAAACAGCCATTGGTGAAGACGATCCGCCGGCCGCGCCGCCGTTCGGCCGCCAGCAGCGGCAGCAGCGTCTCCAGCGGCAGCACCTTGGAGGCGGCGCCGGCGCGGGCGCGGCGTTCCTCCATGTCCCGCGCGGTGACCACATAGGTGCCGGCATGGGAGACGGCGATGCTCGCGGCCAGGTTGGCGGCGGTGACCGCCTCCGCCACGCTGGCGCCGCCGGCAATGGCGATGGCCAGCGCGGCGATGACGGTATCGCCGGCGCCGGAGACGTCGAAGACCTCCTGCGCCTCGGTCGGCACCTGGGCGCTGCTGCCATCGGCGCCGGCCAGCAGCATGCCGTCGGCGCCCAGCGTCACCACCAGGTGGCCGAAGCCGTGCCGGGCCAGCGCCGCGCGGGCGCGCTCCGCCATGCTGCCGGCGGTGCCGAACAGCATTTCGAACTCCTTGCGGTTCGGCTTCAGCAGGAAGGCGCCGGCATAGCGCGCGGGGTCGGTCTGCTTGGGGTCCACCAGGCAGCGCAGCCCGGCCGCGTGGGCGGCGGCGATGAAGGCGGCGGGGTCCGGCAGGCAGCCCTTGGCGTAGTCCGAGAGGATAACGAGGTCGGCCCCCGGCAGCGCCGCGGTAAAGGCGGCCAGCAGCGCGGCGCGGGCGGCGTCGCTGACGCTGGCATCGGTGTCGAAGCGGACGATCTGCTGGGTGCCGGCAACCAGCCGGGTCTTCTGCGTGGTGGCCTGGCCGGGGTCGGTCACCAGGGCGGCCTCGACCCCATGGGCGGCGACCAGGCGCTCGACATCACCCGCGGCGGCGTCGGCGCCGACCACGCCCAGCAGCGTGCAGCGGGCGCCCATGGCGGCGACATTGGCCGCGACATTGGCGGCGCCGCCTGGCCGTGTCTCCTCGCGCACCGTGCGCAGCACCGGCACCGGCGCTTCCGGGGAAATGCGGGTGACCTCGCCCAGCAGGTAGCGGTCCAGCATCACGTCGCCGACGACGAGGATATGGGCAGGGCGGTTCATCCGGCCGCTTCTACCAGCGGCGCGATGAAGGCGTCCAACCGGCCCCCGGGGAACAGATGGCCGGGCAGGCCGGCGGCGGTGGCGGCGGCCAGGTCGCTGGCGCGGTCGCCGACCAGGAAGCTGCCCTGGCGGCGGACCGGGAAGCGTTGCAGCAGCGCCAGGATCATGCCGGGGCGCGGCTTGCGGCAGGCGCAGTCCTGCCGGTACGCGGCCAGCGGGGCGTCAGGGTGGTGCGGGCAATACTCGAAGGCGTCGACGCCGCCCGCCAGGTGCTGGTTCATCCAGCCATGCAGCGCCGCCACGGCGGCTTCCGGATAGAGGCCGCGGGCCACGCCGGACTGGTTGGTGACGACGAAAACCCAATAGCCGGCCCGCCGGAGCAGGGCGACCGCGGCCGCCGCGCCGGGCACCCAGCGCACCAGGGCCGGGTCGTGCGGGTAGCCGTCATCCTCGATCAGCACGCCATCGCGGTCGAGGAAGGCAGCCGGACGGGGTTCACCCATCGGCCAGGCGTTCCTCCACCGCGGCACACAGGTAGTGGTACAGGCACAAGTGCACCTGCTGGATCGCCGGGGTGAAGCTGCTGGGCACGGCCAGCAGGTGGTCGCATAGCGGGGCCATCCGGCCACCGCCTTCGCCGGTCAGCCCAATGGTCACCATGCCCCGGGCACGCGCGGCCTCCAGCGCCAACACCACGTTGCGCGAGTTGCCGCTGGTGGACAGGCCGAGCAGCACGCCGCCGGGTTCGGCATGCGCTTCCACCTGGCGGGCGAAGACGGTGTCGTAGTCGTAGTCGTTGGTCCAGGCGGTCAGCAGCGCGGCCGGGGAGGTCAGGGCAATGGCCCGGAATGCCCGGCGTTCCCGCAGGAAGCGGCCGACCAGTTCGCCCACGATGTGCTCGGCATCGGCGGCCGAGCCGCCATTGCCGCAGACCAGCAGCGGCCGGTTGGCGCCCAGCGCGGTGGCGATGGCGGAGACGGCGGCTTCCATGCGCGCGTCCATGCCCTGGGCGCGGGTCTGGGCCAGAAGGTCCTGCGCCGAGGCCAGCCAAGCGTCGAAGCTATCCATGTCCTGCGTCCCCGGCCTGTGCGGCGCCTGTTTCCGTGACCGTGGAAAGGATGTCCAGTAGCCCGCGTGCCTGGGCGCCCCAGTCGCGCAGCGCCAGGCCGCTGGCGGCGGCCCCGGCGGCCAGGGTGGCGCGCGCGGCCGGCGGGCAGAGCCGGGCCATGGCCGCGGCCAGGGCCTGGGGCGTGGCCGCCTCGGCGATGGCGCCGTCCACGCCGTCGCGCACCTGCTCGGCCAGGCCGCCCATGGGCGTCACCACGGCCGGTACGCCCAGCGCATGGGCCAGCGCGACCACGCCACTCTGGCTGGCCTCGCGATACGGCAGCACCACGGCATCGGCGGCGGCGATCAGCTGGGGAATCTCGGCCTCGGCCAGCCAGCGGGCTTCGACCCGCACGCCGGGCAAGGCGGCCAGGCCGGGGGCCAGCGCCTCGGGGTCGCCCTCACCCACCACCAGCAGCGTCGCGCCGGGGTAGTGGGCGCGCAGCAGCGGCCAGGCGTCGCGCAGCAGGTCCAGCCCCTTGTAGGCGCGCAGCCGGCCGAACAGCAGGAACAGTGGGGCTTCCCCGGCCGCCGGGCGCGGCGGGGCCGGATGGTCCAGCAGCGCCGGCGGCAGGTGGGCGCCCAGCACCAGCCGATGCACCGGCAGGCCCGGTCGCCGGTGGCGCAGCGCCGCCGCCACCGAAGCCGACAGCGCGATGGCACCGATGGCGGCGTCGAGCTCGGTGTTCAGCCGCCAATCCCACAGCCAGCCGGGGTCGCCCGGGTGCGGCTCGGCGTCGTGGATATAGGGCAGGTAGCGCAGGCCGCTGCGGCGCAGCACCGGCGCGACCAGCGGTGTCCACAGGTGGGTCATCACGGAAACCACGGCATCCGCCCGGAAAGCGAGGGCCTGGCGCCGCAGCCGCCAGGCCAGCCAGGGCAGCCGCAGCAAGCCCAGCACGAAGCCGGCGGCGGAGGCGTAGGTCGGCAGCACCTCCACCGGCAGGCCCAGCGCCTCGATCTCGGCCCGCAGCTCGGCCTGGGCCGAGATGGCCAGCGCGACCTTGACCCCTGGTTGGTGGGCAAGCGCCTCGGCCAGGGCCAGCGTCATTTGCCCGCCGGCGCCGCGCCGGCCCCAGTACCACAGCAGGATGCGTCGTTCTGGTGGCGGCAGCGTCGGCGGCATGCGGAAATCCGGGGTGGCCGTGGGTTGTAGGGCCTGGGCCGCGCGGGCGGAATTGCCGAAGTGATGAAGGGGGGCGGCAACCCCCGGCTATGGCGCGCGGTGCCCGCGCGGCGGCGGTCATGGGGAAGGGCTTGCGCGGTCGTGTCGCTGCCGGTAGGGCAACGCCGCGCAGGGCATCCGGCCCACGTCCGGCGGCCCGGGCGCGTTCCGTCCTTGGCGCCCTCCGGAGCGTCCCTTGGAGGCAGCATGACCAAGGCAGTGATCCTCGCCGGCGGCCTCGGCACCCGGCTGATGGAAGAAACCGAGGCCCGGCCGAAGCCGATGGTCGAGATCGGCGGCAAGCCGATCCTGTGGCACATCATGAAGATCTACGCCGCCCACGGCGTCCGCGACTTCGTGATCTGCCTTGGGTACAAGGGCTACCTGATCAAGGAATACTTCTCCAACTACTTCCTGCACATGGCGGACCTGGTGATCGACATGGCGGAAGGGCGCAGCACGGTGCTGAACGCCAAGGCCGAGGATTGGCGCGTCACGCTGATCGATACCGGACTGGAAACGATGACCGGCGGCCGGCTCAAGCGCATCCGCCCCTACCTGGACGACGCGCCGTTCTGCCTGACCTATGGCGATGCCGTCGGCACGGTGGATATCGCGGGCTCGCTGCGCTTCCACGCCGCGCATGGTCGGCTGGCCACGGTGACCGCGGTGCGCCCGCCCGCCCGTTTCGGCGCGCTGGACCTGGTGGGCGACGAGGTGCGCGGCTTCCAGGAAAAGCCCTCGGGCGACAATCAGTGGATCAATGGCGGCTTCTTCGTGCTGTCGCCGGCGGCGCTGGACGGGATCGAGGGCGACGAGACGGTGTGGGAACAGGCGCCGATGCAGCGCCTGGCCAGCGCCGGGGAGTTGCGCGCCTTCCAGCATGACGGCTTCTGGCAGCCGATGGACACGCTGCGGGAAAAGCGCCTGCTGGAGGAGCTTTGGACCCAGGGGAAGGCGCCGTGGCAGGCCTGGTAGGGCCAGACCCCGCCTTCTGGCGGGGCCGGCGCGTCTTCCTGACCGGACAGACCGGCTTCAAGGGCGCCTGGCTGGCGCTGTGGCTGGAAAGCCTGGGGGCGGTGGTGCGCGGCTTCGCGCTGCCGGCCGAACCCGGCAGCCTGGCGCTGGCGGCGGGCCCGGCCGGCGAGAGCCTGCATGGCGACATCCGCGACGGGGCGGCGCTTGAGGCGGCGCTGCTGCCCTTCCGGCCCGAGGTGGTGCTGCATCTGGCGGCGCAGGCCCTGGTGCGGCGCAGCTACCGTGACCCGGTGGAAACCTTTGCCACCAACGTGATGGGCAGCATCCACCTGCTGGAAGCGGTGCGCCGCTGCCCCGGCGTGCGCGCGGTGGTGATGGTGACCACCGACAAATGCTACGAGAATCGTGAGCGGCCGGAACCCTACCGCGAGGACGAGGCGCTGGGCGGCCGCGACCCCTACAGCGCCAGCAAGGCGGCGATGGAGATCGGGGTGGCGGCCTGGCGCGCCAGCTTCCTGGCGGCAGGCGAGGTGGCGGTGGCGACCGCGCGGGCGGGCAATGTCATCGGCGGCGGCGACTGGGCGGAGGACCGGCTGCTGCCGGACTGCATCCGCGCGCTCTCGGCCGGGCGCAGCATCGAGGTGCGCAACCCCGCGGCGACGCGGCCCTGGCAGCATGTGCTGGAACCACTGGCCGGCTACCTGCTGCTGGCCGAGGCGCTGTGGCGCGACGGCGCCGGCATGGCAGAGGCCTGGAATTTCGGCCCGGCAATGCAGGACGTGCAGCCGGTGGGCGAGGTGGTCGCCGAGGTGGTGCGCCTGTGGGGGCCGAGTGCCGCCTGGCATGTGGCGGCGCAGCCTGGCGCGGTGCATGAGGCCGGGCTGCTGGCGGTGGACGCCGCCAAGGCACAGGCGCGGCTGGGCTGGAATCCGCGCCTGCCGCTGGCGCTGGCGCTGGAATGGACAGTGGCGTGGTATCGGCAACAGGCCGGCGGCGCGGCGCCGCGGGCGCTGATGCTGGCGGACATCGCGCGCCATGCCGCGCTGGGAAAGGCTTATCCGTGATGCAGTGCCGCTTCTGTGCCGCCCCGGTCATGCAGAGCTTCGCCGACCTCGGCATGTCGCCGCTGTCCAATGCCTTCGTCGCGCCGGAACGCGCCGGGGCGATGGAGCCGTTCTACCCGCTGCACGCCCGGGTCTGCGACGCCTGCCACCTGGTGCAGCTCGAAGCCTTCGAGACGCCGGAGCAGATCTTCGGCGACTATCTCTACTTCTCCTCCTACGCCGAAAGCTGGCTGCGCCACGCGGAAGCCTATGCCGCCGAGATGGTGGCACGCTTCGGCCTGGGCGCCGCCAGCCAGGTGGTGGAGGTGGCCAGCAATGACGGCTACCTGCTGCAATATTTTGCCGCGCATGGCGTGCCGGTGCTGGGGGTGGAGCCGGCGGCCAACGTGGCCGCGGTGGCGCGCGACAAGGGTATCCCGACCGAGGTGGCGTTCTTCGGCGTGGCGACCGCGCAGCGCCTGAAGGCGGCCGGCGTGGCGCCGCAGCTGATGGCGGCGAACAACGTGCTGGCGCATGTGCCGGAGTTGAACGACTTCGTCGCCGGCTTCGCCGTGCTGCTGGCACCAGGTGGCGTGCTGACGGTGGAATTCCCGCACCTGCTGCGGCTGATGCGCGAGCGGCAATTCGACACGATCTACCACGAGCATTTCTCCTACTTCTCGTTGCTGACGGTGCAGCGGATCTTCGCCGCGCATGGGTTGCGGGTATTCGACGTGCAGCAGCTGCCGACGCATGGCGGCTCGCTGCGCGTCTTCGTCACCCAGGGCGATGCGCCGCATGCCGAGACACCGGCGGTGCCTGCGCTGCTGGCCGAGGAGCGCGCCGCCGGGCTGGAAGGGCGCGCCGCCTATGCCGCCTTCGCCGAACAGGTGGTGGATACCAAGGCGGCGCTGATGGCCTTCTGCGTGGAGGCCCGGCGCGCCGGCAAGACCATCCTGGGCTATGGCGCGCCGGCCAAGGGCAATACGCTGCTGAACTACTGCGGCATCGGGCCGGAGTTCATCGGCTTCACGGTGGACCGCAGCCCGCACAAGCAGGGGCTGCTGCTGCCGGGCACGCGCATTCCCATCCGCGCACCGGAAGCGCTGCTGGCAGCGCGGCCGGACTATGTGCTGATCCTGCCGTGGAACCTGCGCGACGAGATCGCCACCCAGATGGCGGCGGTGCGGGAGTGGGGTGGGCGCTTCGTGGTGCCGATCCCCAGCGTGCAGGTGTTCTGATGCGCTTCACCCCCACGCCGTTTGCCGGACTGGTGGTGGTGGATATCGCGCCGCTGGCCGATGACCGGGGCCACTTCGCCCGCAGCTTCTGCACCGAGGAGTTTGCCGCGGCCGGGCTGCCCGCGGCCTTCCCGCAATGCAACCTCAGCTTCAACGCCCGCGCCGGCACGCTGCGCGGGCTGCATTGGCAGGCCGAGCCGCACCCGGAAGGCAAGCTGGTGCGCTGCACGCGGGGCGCGGTGTTCGACGTGGCGGTGGATGTGCGGCCGGAAAGCCCGACCTTCCGGCTATGGTTCGCGGCTGAGCTGACCGCGGAGAATGGCCGCGCACTGTATATCCCCCCGGGCTTCGCGCATGGTTTCCAGGCGCTGCAGGACGCCAGCGAGGTCTTCTACATGATGACCGAGCGCTACCACCCCGCCTTGGCGCGTGGCGCGGCGTGGGACGACCCGGGCTTCGGCATCGCCTGGCCGTTGCCGGCGCCGATCATGTCCGACCGCGACCGCGCCCTGCCGCGCTTCACCGCGCCATGACCGGGCGGGTGCTGGTGACCGGCGGCGGCGGCTTCATCGGCCGCCATGCCGTGCCGCTGTTGCGCGCGCGCGGCTTCGAGGTCCTTGCCCCAAGCCATGCCGAGGCCGACCTGCTGGCGCCCGGCGTGGCGGCGGCGCTGGTGGCGCGGCTGCGGCCGACGCATCTGCTGCACCTGGCCTGGAACGCCACGCCCGGCCGGTTCTGGACCGCACCGGACAACCTGGACTGGGTGGCGGCCAGCCTGGCGCTGCACCGCGCCTTCGCCGCGGCCGGCGGGCGGCGGGCGGTCTGCGCCGGCACCTGCGCTGAGTACGACTGGTCCCATGCCGAGCTGGACGAGGCCACCACGCCCTGCACCCCCGCCACGCTGTACGGCACCGCCAAGGACGCGCTGCGCCGGCTGCTGATGGCCTCGCCGGAGGGCGTCTCGCTGGCCTGGGGCCGGGTGTTCTTCCTCTACGGCCCCGGCGAGGCGCCGGGCCGCCTGGTGTCCGATGTGGTCACCGCGCTGCTGGCCGGGCAGGAGGCGCGCTGCGGCGAGGGCCTGGTGCAGCGGGACTTCATGCATGTGGCGGATGTCGCCGGCGCGCTGGTGGCCCTGCTGGCCAGCGACGTCACCGGGCCGGTCAACATCGCCTCCGGCGAATGCCTGCCGCTGCGCCGGGTGATCGACGAAGCCGCCCGCCAGATCGGCCGGCCGGACCTGCTGCGCTACGGCGCCCGGCCCAGCCCGCCCGGGGAGCCTACGCGGCTGGCGGCGGCGACACGGCGGCTGCGCGAGGAGGTCGGCTTCACCCCGCGCTTCCCGCTGGACGCGGGGTTGGCCGATACCATCGCCTGGTGGCGTGGGCGGGGCTGAGCGGGCCGGCAGCGCGGTGTTCTGCCCACACGCGCAGCGGTGAAGGCAGGGCCTCGTCATATTGGATAGAGCGCGTCGTCCCTCTGGCCGCGCGCGCAGCGGTGAAGCGGTGGGCGATGAACCCGATGCCGCCGGCCGGGCTTTGCTGGACGACCATGACTCACCGGCGCCCCAGCACCTCTCGGCAGCCCCCGCGGCATCGGCCCGCGGCAGGCGGCGCGTGGCCCCATGCGGCCGGCCAGTTGCCATCTTGTGCCGCTTGCTATCGCCTTTGCCTATCGTGTACCGATAGACGGTTAGATGCACCACAGCCTCCGCCCATGGCGCGGGGCCGCCCGGGGCTTTGCCAGGGGGATGGCAAGGCCCGGCCTGCACGGGGGGCTCGGCAGCACATCAGCGGAGACCGACGGAGCCAATGGGGATGAGCAATTCTGTCCGCGGCGAGATGCCCGGCACCGCGGTGATGGGCGAGGGGGCCCGGCGCCAAGGTCTGGTGCCGTTCGGCCTGGGCCGGCCGATGATGGCGCTGGCCGTGCTGGGGTTGCTGTCCGCTTGTGGCGGGCCGCAGGCCACCACCAGCACAACCTCTCGCGCCCGCCACTACACGCAGACCCGCAGCTACGACCCGCCCGGCCCGCCTTCGGACCCCTGGGGCCCCTATATCGGGGAGGCCAGCCGCCGCTTCGACATTCCGGAGCGCTGGGTGCGCGAGGTGATGCGCCAGGAAAGCGGTGGCCGCACCAGCGCCACCAGCCCGGTCGGCGCCATGGGCCTGATGCAGCTGATGCCCGGCACCTATGCCGAGCTGCGCGGCCGCTACGGCCTGGGCGACGACCCCTACCATCCCTACGACAACCTGATGGCCGGCACCGCCTATCTGCGCGAGATGTACGACCTGTACGGCACCCCGGCTTTCCTGGCCGCCTACAATGCGGGTCCGCGCCGGCTGGAAGACTATCTGTTCAACAGCCGCGGCCTGCCGACCGAGACGCGCAACTACGTGGCGCGCATCGGCCCGCGGATCGACGGCCACCACCCCAACCGGCGCGTGGCCACCGAAATCGCCAGCGCGGCGGAACTGCCCTACAACATCCCGGCCGGCCCGCGCCGGATGGACCGCAGCATGATCGCCCAGCTGCGCGAACAGCGGCAGGCGGTACAGCCAGGCATCCAGCAGGGCTACCAGCCGGTCAACGTGGTGGCGCGGATGGAGCCGATCCCCGACGGCAGCACGCCGGAAGGCGCCGCCCGGTTGGCGGAAGGCCGCGGCTACAGCGCCGAAAGTCTGCCGCCGCCGGTGCAGCTGGCGTCCAATGGTCCCTATACCGGTGGCGTGGTCAGCATGGCGCCGATCCCGGACGGCAGCACCTATGCCACCGGCGAACGCCTGCCGACCCCGCCCGAGACGCCCGTCGCCGCGCCGCTGCCCACACCGGTGGCGCCCACGCGACTGGCCAGCTTCGCCGCCCCGGCCCAGGCCGGCACCTTGGTGGCGCCGCCGCGGGCCGAACGCGGGCCGGTGCGCACTGCCAGCCTGTTCGGCGTCTCCGGCGCCCATGCCGCCACGCTGCCGCGCGGCGCGGCGGCCGCCAGCAGTGGCGGCAGCGGCTGGGCCGTGCAGGTCGGCGCCTTCGCGTCCGAGAACCTGGCCCGCACCGCCGCCAACCAGGCCAAGGATGCGGTGGCCATGATGGGCAGCCGCGCCGTGGTGCAGGGCGTGCAGCAGGGCGGCAGCATGCTGTACCGCGCGCGCGTCACCGGGCTTTCCCAGTCCGCCGCGCAGGGCGCCTGCGAGAAGCTGAAGATTCGCGGCGCCTGCAACGTGGTGGCGCCAGGGGCCTGATCGACCGGCCTTGCCGGGGGCCTGATCGACCGGCCTTGCCGGTGGGGCGCTGACCCGGCAGGCTGTCTCCCAACCGAGGAGACACCACCATGGCCGACACCGTCGGCGGCCCGGAGGCGCAGTTCCGCGCCTTCCTGAAGCAGGGCCGCTTCATGATCCAGCGCAGCCGTTCCACCGGCAAGCATGTGTACTACCCGCGCGTCGCCGTGCCTGGCAGCGGTGAGACCGACCTGGATTGGGTCGAGGCCGCCGGCACCGGCACGGTCTACGCGACCACGGTGAACCGCACCCGCGACGGCAACACCAACCTGGCGATCATCGAACTGGATGAAGGCCCGCGGATGATGAGCCGCGTGGAAGGCGTGCCGGCCGAGACGGTGAAGATCGGCCAGCGGGTAAAGGCCCGCATCGCGGTGGAGGACGCCGCCGAGATCATCCTGTTCGAGGTGGCACAATGACCCACCCCATTCGCGGCAAGACCGCCGTTGTCGGCGTCGCCACCTTCGGCTGCGGCGAGGCACCGGGCTGGAGCTCGATCGAGCTGATGTGCCAGAGCGCCGTGCTGGCGCTGGCCGATGCCGGCATACCTCTGCATGAGGTCGACGGCGTCTTCGCCGCCACCGCGACGCACGCCTTCCCGACCATGTCCGTGGCGGAATACCTTGGGGTGAAGCCACGCTACTTCGACGGCACCAATGTCGGCGGCTCCAGCTTCGAGCAGCACATGCTGAACGCGGCGCTGGCGTTGGATGCCGGGCTCTGCAACGTCGCGCTGATCTGCTACGGCAGCAACCAGCGCACCGCCTCCGGCAAGCTGGTGCCGCTGAGTGAGCCACAGCCCTACGAGACGCCCTACAAGCCGCGCATGCCGATGAACGCCTATGCGCTGGCGGCCAGCCGGCACATGCACCAGTACGGCACCACGCGGGAACAGATGGCCGAGGTGGCCGTCGCCGCCCGCGCCTGGGCCAACCTGAACCCGGAAGCCTTCATGCACGGCAAGCCGCTGAGCGTGGCGGACGTGATGGGCAGCCGGCTGATCAGCGACCCCTTCACCGCGCTGGATTGCTGCCTGGTGACGGATGGCGGCGCCGCCTGCGTCATGGTGCGCGCTGACCGGGCGAAGGATTGCGCGCAGCAGCCGGCCTATCTGCTGGGCGCCGCCGGCGCCAATTGGCACCGCACCATCAGCATGATGCCGGACCTGACCGTGACCGCCTGCGCCGAAAGCGGCCCGCGCGCCTTCGCCATGGCCGGCATGACCCAGTCCGACGTGGACCTGGTGATGCTGTACGACGCCTTCACCATCAACACGATCCTGTTCCTGGAGGACCTGGGCTTCTGCCCGAAGGGGGAGGGCGGGCGCTTCGTGGCCGAGGGCCGGATCGCGCCTGGTGGCGACCTGGCGGTGAACACCAATGGCGGCGGCCTCAGCTGCGTCCACCCCGGCATGTACGGCATGTACCTGATCGTGGAATCGGTCCGGCAGTTGCGTGGCCAGGCCGGGGCGCGCCAGGTGGCGGAATGCGATGTGGCGTTGCTGAACGGCAATGGCGGCACGCTGTCCAGCCAGATCACCGCGCTGCTGGGCACGGCGGCGGCGCTGTAACCCTGGGTTGTGGGACGGCAACCGCTGATGCGTGGTTATCCACAACATCACAATATAGTGATGTGGCATGCAGCCGCATTCCGCCCCTTCCTTCCTGGCGACCGCCGCCGCGGTCTTTGGCCTGCTGACCGTCGTCTCCCTGCTGGTGAGCTGAGTCGGCGGGCGGCGAGGCGTCGGCATGGCTGAGGCGCCGCACCTGCCGCTCGACCATGTTACGCTGACCATGGCCGAGGCGCTGGCCCGCGCCGAGGCCTTCCAGTCATTGATGCGCCGGCGGCGCACGGTGCGGGACTTCTCGGACCAGCCGGTGCCGCGGGCGCTGATCGAGGCCGCCGTCGCCACCGCCGCCACGGCGCCTTCGGGCGCCAACCAGCAGCCCTGGTGCTTCGTCTGCCTTTCGGACCCCGCGCTGAAGCGGCGCATCCGCGAGGCGGCCGAGGCCGAGGAGCGCGAATTCTACGCCGGCCGCGCCGGGGAGGCCTGGCTGCAGGCGCTGGCGCCGCTGGGCACCGATGCGGAAAAGCCGTTCCTGGAACGCGCACCCTGGTTGATCGTGGTCTTTGCCCAGCGTTGGGGCGAGGATGCCTCCGGGCAGCGGGTGAAGCACTACTACGTGCCGGAAAGCGTGGGCATCGCCAGCGGCCTGCTGATCGCGGCCCTGCACAATGCCGGCCTGGCGACGCTGACCCATACCCCGGCGCCGATGCAGTTCCTGACCGAGATCTGCGGCCGGCCGGAGAGCGAGAAGCCTGTCATGATCGTGGTGGTCGGCCACCCCGCGCCGGGCTGCCAGGTGCCGGCCATCACCCGCAAGCCGCTGGACCAGGTGGCGGTGTTCCGCTGAGCCTCTTGCCCGCGGCGTGCGGCTTGTACAGGGTGCGGGCAGAAAAGATCACTGAGGAAACGCCCGCAATGTCCGGCACGCCTGCGCCCGATTTCACCTCCCTCGACGCGCTGGTGCGCCCGCGTTCGGTCGCGCTGATCGGCGCCTCGGACGACCCCATCCGCATCGGTGGCCGCCCGGTCAGCTACATGAAGCAGCGCGGCTTCGCCGGCGCGCTGTGGCCGGTGAACCCGAACCGCCCGACCGTGCAGGGCCTGCCGGCCTTCGCCAGCATCGCGGCGCTGCCGGCGGCGCCGGATGTCGGCATTGTCGCGGTGCCTGCCAGCCAGGCGATCGCCGCGGTGGATGAACTGGGCAAGAAGGGCTGCCGCGCCGTCATCATGTTCTCGGCCGGCTTCGCCGAGATGGACGCGGCCGGCGCCGCCGAGCAGGACCGCATGACCGCGGTGGCGAAGAGCCACGGTATCCGGCTGCTGGGGCCGAATTGCCTGGGCGTGTTCAACGCCAGCATCAACTACTACGCCACCTTCTCCGCCAGCTTCGAGAAGGGCTGGCCGATTCCGGGCCGCATCGGCATCGCGTCACAGTCCGGCGCCTATGGCACCCACCTGTTCGCCGCCAGCCTGGACCGGGGGCTGGGGACCGCCGTCTGCATCACCACGGGCAACGAGGCCGAGGTGGCGCTGGGCGACGTGCTGGGCTGGATGGCGCAGGCGCCGGAGGTGGACGTGATCTGCGCCTATGCCGAGGGCATCCGCGAGAGCGCCAAGTTCATCAGCGCGCTGAAGCTGGCCCGCGCCAACCGCAAGCCGGTGGTGATGATGAAGGTGGGGCGTTCCGCGCTGGGCGGCCATGCGGCGCAGAGCCACACCGCTTCCATTGCCGGCGATGACGGCGTGACCCAGGCGGTGCTGGACGAGTTCGGCGTGGTGCGCGCCCGCACCACCGAGGAGATGCTGGACATCGCCTATGCCGCGACCAAGCGGATCTACCCCGCCGGCAACAAGCTGGGCGTGCTGACGGTCTCCGGCGGCGCCGGCGTGCTGATCTCCGACGCCGCCGAGGCGGCTGGCGTGGCGATGCCGGAAATGCCGGCGGAGACCCAGGCGCGGCTGCGCACGCTGGTGCCGTTCTGCGCGCCGCGCAACCCCGTGGACTGCACCGCGCAGGTGACCAACCAGATGGACCTGATCGCCCCCTTCGGCGACGCCATCGCCGGGGAGGGCGGCTATTCCTCCATCCTCGCCTTCTGGTCGCAGACCGCGGCGGGGCAGAGCATCGGGCCGCGCCTGCTGGTGGAGATGTCCGCCATGCGCGCCCGCTTCCCGGACCGGCTGTGGGTGATGAGCATGTTGGCCCCGAACCGGGTCAAGGACTACGAGGATGCCGGCTTCCTGGTGTTCGAGGACCCGTCCCGCGCGGTGAACGCCATTGCCGCCATGGGCCGCTTCGGCGACGCTTTTGCCGCCACCGAGGCCCCCGCGGTGCCGCTGCCCCAGGTGGCGCTGCCCGCCCACACCCCAAGCGAAGCCGTGGCCAAGGCGTTGCTCAACAATGCCGGCGTGCCGGCGGTGCCGGAACACGCGGCCAGCGACAGCGAGGCGGCGGTCGCCGCGGCCGAGGCGATCGGCTACCCGGTGGTGCTGAAGATCCTCAGCCCCGATATCCTGCACAAGAGCGAGATCGGCGGCGTGCTGCTGGACGTGGCCGATGCCGCCGCGGTGCGCCAGGGCTACGTCACCCTGCTGGAGCGTGCCCACCAGCACGCTCCCACCGCGCGGATCGAGGGCGTGCTGGTGGCCAAGCAGATCAAGGGCGCCGTCGAGATGGCCATGGGCATCCTGCGCGACCCGGTCTTCGGCCCGGTCGCCATGGTCGGCCTGGGCGGCATCTTCATCGAGGTGCTGAAGGATTTCTGCCTGCACCGCTGCCCCTTCGATACGGCGCAGGCGGAACGCATGATCCGCAGCCTGAAGGGTTTTCCCTTGCTGGATGGCGCCCGTGGCCGCCCGAAGGCCGATGTGGCTGCGCTGGCAAAAGCGCTGTCGGCGCTCAGCGCCTTTGCGGTGGCGGCCGGGCCGCGCCTGGCGGGTGTGGACGTGAACCCGGTGCTGGTGCTGCCGCAGGGCCAGGGCTGCTACGCCGCCGATGCGGTGGTGGAAGTGACCCCATGAGTGCGCAGTACGAAGCCTTCCGGGCGCTGCATGCCGGAACCTTCGTCATGCCCAACCCGTGGGACGGCATGTCCGCGCTGCTGATGAAGCGGCATGGCTTCGCCGCCATCGCCTCCAGCTCCAGCTCCATCGCCATCGCCTATGCCATGGGCCTGCCGGATGCGCGGGCCGCCGTCTCCCGACAAGCCGCCATCGCCAATGCCGCGCTGCTGGGCCAGGTCAGCGGCCTGCCGGTGAATGGCGACCTGGAGGATGGTTTCGGGCCCTCGCCCGAGGATTGCGTGGCGACCGTGGAGGCGGCCATCGCCGCCGGGCTCGCCGGCCTCGGCATTGAGGACACCACCGCCAATCCCGCCGCGCCGATCCACGGCTTCGAGCAGGCGGTGGCGCGCGTGAAGGCCGCGGCCAAGGCGGCCAAGGGACGCATCCTGCTGACCGGGCGCTGCGACAACTTCCTGTTCGGTCGGCCGGACCTGGACGACACCATCCGCCGCCTGGTCGCCTTTGCCGAGGTGGGCGCCGATGTGGTCTACGCGCCCGGCTTGCCGGACATGGCGGCCATTGAGGCCGTGGTGCGGGCGGTGGCGCCGCTGCCGGTGAACGTGGTGGTCGGGCCGCGCAGCGGGCTGGTGCCGGTCGAGGCGCTGGCGGCGGCGGGGGTCAAGCGCATTTCGCTGGGCGGTGCGCTGTATCGGCATTGCATGGGTGCCTTGGCCGAGGCCGCGGACCAACTTCGCGCCGGGGAGCTTGGCTTCCTGGCTGGGGCACCCACCAGTGCCAGCCTCAACCAGCTGCTGCCGTCGACTTGACGCGCCAGCCGCCAGGCGGCGTAGTGCGGTAAGGAACGCCGGTCCTCATCCTGAACGAGGGCCTGATGATGAAGATGACTCGCCGCACCCTGTTGGGTGCCGCAACCGCCATGGGCCTCGCCGCGCCAGCGCTGGCGGCCTATCCTGAGCGCACCGTCCGCATCATCTCCGGATTTCCGCCGGGCGGGCTGAACGATATCGTCGCCCGCGCCATGGGGCAGGCGCTGACGCCGATCCTCGGCCAGTCGGTGGTGGTGGAAAATCGCGCCGGCGCCGGTGGCGGCATTGGTGCCGCCGCTGCTGCGCGGGCTACGCCGGACGGCCATACGCTGTGGATGGGCATCGTCGACACCCAGGCGATCAACCCCTTCGCCTACCGCGACCTGCAATACGACCCGCAGAAGGACTTCGCGCCGATCAGCCTGGTGGCGCGCTTCCCCTTCGCCCTGGTGGTCGGGCCCAGCCAGCCGCTGATCACCAGCTTTCCGGCGCTGATCGCGGCGGCGAAGGCCAAGGACGACGCCATCACCTATGCCAGCTGGGGGGTGGCCAGCACGCCGCATCTGGCCATGGAGCGGCTTTGCGCCAACCAGGGCGTGAAGATGCTGCACGTGCCCTTCACCGGCCAGGCGCCGGCAATGCAGGCGATCATCGCCGGGCAGGTCGACATCTTCCCGCTGCCGGCCGGCGGCGCCGAAAGCATGACGCGCGACGGCAAGACCCGCGCGATTGCCGTGCTGGCGCCGGGCGAAATCCCGCTGTTCCCGGGCGTGCCCGCCATCAAGACCTTCGGCGTGCCGCTGGAGACCGGGCTGTGGAAGGCGATCTACGCACCGGCCCGCACGCCGCGGCCGATCATCGACCAGCTGAACCAGGCGGTGCGCCAGGCGATGACGGCGCCGGTGGTGGTGGACGTGCTGCGCCAGCAGGGCGCGGTGCCGGAGCCGAGCACGCCGGAAGCGCTGTTCGAACTCGGCCGTACCGAGATGATCGCCTGGGGCGAGGTGGTGCGCTCCACCGGTGCCATGGTGAACTGAACCGGGCAGGGGGGCTGGTGGCAGCCCCCCGGCTCTGGCTCAATGGCGGCAAATCCGGGGGACGCCGCCATGGCCATCGACTACCAAAGCCTGCTGAACTATCGCATCCCCGAGGTGCGGCAGAGCCTGCGCTGGCAGGATACCGCGCTGTACAATTTCTCCATCGGCCTGGGCCAGGACCCGATGGATGAGCGCCAGCTGGACTTCCTGTACGAGCCGCGGCTGAAGGCCATGCCATCCATGCCCGTGGTGCTGGCCTCGCCCGGCTTTTGGAGCCGCAACGAGGATACCGGCATCGACTGGGTCAAGATCGTCCATGGCGAGCAGGGCCTGGTGCTGCACAAGCCGCTGCCGGTTGCAGGCGAGTTGATCGGCCGCAGCCGCGTGACCGGCCTGGTGGACCGCGGCCCCGGCAAGGGCGCGCTGATGTACAGCGAGCGCGAGGTGCTGGACGCCACGACCGGCGAGAAGCTGGCGACGCTGACCAGCACCAGTTTCCTGCGCGGGGATGGCGGCTTCGGTGGCCCGGCCGGCCCGGTGAAGCCGCCGCATCCGGAACCCGAGCGCGCGCCGGACGTGACGCTGGACATGCCGACCAGGCCGGAACAGGCGCTGGTCTACCGGCTGAACAGCGACCTGAACCCGCTGCACATCGACCCGCAGGTGGCCGCCGCGGCCGGCTTTCCGCGGCCGATCCTGCATGGTCTCTGCACCTTCGGCACCGTCTGCCACGCGCTGCTGCGCACGCTGTGCGGGTATGATCCCACGCGCTTCGGCCGCATGGACCTGCGGTTTTCGTCCCCGGTTTTCCCGGGTGAGACCATTCGCGCGGAGATATGGAACGAGGTCGGCGGCGCCAGCTTCCGCGCCAGGGTGGTGGAACGCGACAAGGTCGTTGTCAGCAACGGGCTGTTCCGCTTCGCCTGACGCGGGGCGGTATCAAACCAAGCCTATGAAGTTCCGGCCTGCGGCCCGCCTGTCGGGCCGAGCGCCCGAATGGGCGCCGCGGCTTATGCCGCGTAGCCAAGGGCTGCCGAGGCAGCCCGCTTCACGCCGGAGGCGTGCTGATCGCACAACGCGATTGAGGGGCGGGAAGGTGGAACCTTCCTGCGCTTGTCATCAGTCCAGCAGCGCGCGCAGCCGATCCGCCTCTTGCCGCCGATGCGGCAGGACGTGGCGCGGGTCGTCCGCCAGGAAGGGCAGCACGCGATACTTGCCGAAAACCTGCAGCTGCTGCTGGTGGCCGTAGCGCTCCAGCGTCACCAGCAGGGAACGTGCCGCATCGACATACCGGCCGCGTTCCAGCAGCATCGTACTGATGAGATGCATGTACCAGTCGAAGGTCAGTGGCACCGGGTCGTCATGCTCGGCCTGGGCGGCGGCAAAGCCGTCCGCCAGCGCCACCAGCGCAACCTGGGCGATATGGCCGGCATCCTCTCGCGTCACTTCCAGGAAGTGGTCGGCCGGCTTGCCGAAATACTGGAAGTCATGCCGGAAGGAGGCATAGACCGAACTGCCGCGCCGCAGCACCTGGATGTTGGGCAGGCGCGGCTTGGCGCAGCCGGCGGTGGCCGCCACGGTCAGCCCGCTGCCGCAGCCCAGGAACAGGTCCACGTAGTGGGTCAGTCGCGCATTCTGCCGGATGCTGAGCGCGCCGCCGCTGATGATCCGCGGATTGTCGGTGCGCAGCTGTTCATGCGTGGAGATCACCACCACCGTCTTCTGCCGCGCCGCGGTGATGGTTTCGGCAATCTCCAGGGCCATGTCGAGCGACATGAAGGACTGGCCGGATTTGGAGGAGCATTCGCACAGCACCACCTGCGAGGCGCTGGCGATGGGGCTGGCGTTGACCCAGCTGTCCACCGCCGCGGTCTCTTCCTCGGTCAGTGCGATGGTCACGTCCACCGGCACGGTCAGCGCCCGGGGAAAGCCGCGGAAGATCGAGGGTCGGATGGTGCCGTCGTAGTTGCCAAAGCGGGCGGGGGAAATCTGTGGCAGATAGACGTGGTCGAAGCGGCCAGCATTGGCCAGGTCATGCGCCTCGGCCTCGAACAGCGTCCATGACCGCTCGGCCTCCGCCCAGGAGGCCTGCGGCACCTCCCACAGCGTATCCACGTCGGGGTTGTTCACCAGCACCTGACGGCTCATCCGGCCGATGGCCCAGGTGAGGTGGCAGCCGGGGAAGTCGAGCTTGAGCTGGCGGGCGATGGCGGTGGCGTAGAGGCAATCGCCGTTGGAGCCGAGCATGCCCAGCAGGATGTTCGTCATGTCGGGATATTCCCTACGGATGGGGCAAGGCGTTCCCGCAGCATCCATCGCGCCACGGCGAAGCCGTCCAACTGCGGCAGGCGGCCGGCCATGGCCAGCAGGCCGGAGAGGTCGGCGCGGAAGGGCGGCGCTGGTTCACTGCGGGGTGAGTCCGGGGCGGGCAGGCCGAGGTCGGCTGCCAGCTCGGCGGCCAGCGCAGCGGCATGCACCGGGTGGCCACTGGCAAAGACGGCATCGCCAGGCGCCGCGGCATCCATCAGGTCGGCCGCCAGCTGCATGAACTCCTGCGCGCTGCCCCAGTCGCACCAGAAGTCCAGAGAGGCGACCGGCGGGCTGGGCTGGTGCCCGGGCAACTGGCCCAGCAGGTGGTTGATCAGCCGCGGGATGAAGAAGCTGTCGGGCCGGCGCGGCGAATCATGGTTGCAGAAATACCCGACCGAGGCCCAGACGCCATGCTTGGCGCGGTAGTGGCGCACCAGGTCGGTGCCGGCGTTCTTGGTGATGCCGTACAGGCAGGTACTGCGGCGCGGTGTTGCTTCCGCCACCACCGCCGGAGGCGGGTCGCCGAAGGCCTTCAGGCTGCTGGCGTAGAACAGCCGGGTGTCGGGCGCGGCCGTGCGGATGTGTTCCAGGCAGGTGTGGACGCTGGCGACATTCACCGCCAGCGCTTCCTGCCAGCCGGCCTCATAGCTGTAGCCGGCCGAGCCGTTGACCGCGGCCAGGTGGAAGATGCGCGCAGGCCGGTGCCGTCGCAGCACCGCTGCCAGCGCCGCGCGGTCGGTCAGGTCCAGCGCCTGGTAGGTGAAGCCGGCACCCGGCGCGACCCAGCGCGATCCGGGTTGGCGGGCCAGGCTGAGGACACGCTCGCCCCGAGCCAGCAACGCTTCGGCGAGGTAGCCGCCGTCTTGGCCGTTGCCCCCCAGGACCAGCGCCAGGGACGACGGCTCAGATGCCGAGGACATGCTCTAGCATCGTCCCGCTGACTTCGGCCGCGGCCAGCTGGGCTTCGAAGTTGGCGGCGTTGACCACGACGATTTCCGGCAGCGGGAAGATCATGCTGGTGCCGGCCATGATGGTGTCGCGCTCGCGCTCAAGGAATTCCTTTTTGAAGTGCCATGGCAGCACCAGGTAGTATTCCGGTGCCATGGCGCGCGATTCCGCCTCGGAGATGATGCGGATGCCGGTGCCGAGCGTCATGGCACCTTCCTTCTCCGGGTTGCGGTCGGCGGCGAAGGGAATCTTGTAGGAATCGATCCCGTACCATTGCAGCAGCACGTTGCCCTTGGTGGAGGCGCCATAGACATGGACGCGGCCGCCTTCGGCATGGATGCGGTCCAGCAGCTGGCCCATCTGCGTGCGCAGGTCCGCGATGCGCAGCTGGAAGGCCTGGTAGGGCTCCGCGGTGTCCAGCTTCATCTGGAATTCGTTGACCTGCAGCCGGCGGATCAGGTCGCTGGCGGCGGCGTTGTCGTAGCGGAAGCAGTCCGCCTTGCTGACGTAGCAGCGGATGCTGCCGCCGTTGATCCAGTTCAGCGAGACCTGGAAGATGCGCAGCCCGGCCTTCGCCATGATCGTGTTGAGCACCGACAGGCTGTAGTATTCCAGGTGCTCATGGCAGATGGTGTCGAACGAGTTCATCGCCAGCATCAGCGGCATGTACGACATTTCCAGCACCCAGATGCCATCGGGCGCCAGCAGGTCGTTGATGGCGCGGGCGAAGGTGACCGGGTCCTCCAGGTCGTAGAACATGGCGATGGAGGTGACGAGGTCGAAGCGCAGGCCGCGCAGCTGGTGGGCCGCCTTGTCCGACGGGAAGACCGAGCTGATGACCTTGATCGGCGGCTGGATGCTGGCGGCGATGTCCGAGGGGTCGACGCCCCAGCGCTCGAAGCTGGCGGGGATCGCGTTGAGCAACGTGCCGTCATTGCAGCCGATGTCGAGCGCGCGATGCTCCTTCGGCGTCAGCATTGCCAGCGCGCTCTGGGCAATCTCGGCCAGGTGGTTGCGCATGGTGGCGTTGGTGCCCGAGCGGTACCAGTAATTGGCATAGAGAATTTCGGGCGGGATCGAATGGGCAAGTTGCAGCAGGCCGCAGGCATCCTCGCTGCGGGTCACGTCGCAGCGCACCAGCTGGGTCGGGATCTTGCGCATCGGCGGCGACTGGGTGGACGGCTTGACGAACGAGCCTTGCAGGAACTGCTCACCGAGATCGATCACGGGCTGCAGGTCCGAGCAACCACAAACGCGACAACGCCGTTTGTGCAGGATGTGCATAGCGCCTTAAATCCCCATCATACGCGCCCGCGGGACCGTCGTTTTGCAGGGCACCGGAGAGTTGTCAACCAGCGGCATACGGAATTCGGCTTTGTTTTGCAGGACATGCTGTAACCGACCAGCCTGGCGCCGATGGTGGCAATAAGTCGAAGAAATCGAGTCTTTACAAAATAGCAACAATAGCGCTGATTTTTCTGAGTTATTCTTGGCCGGGTGCAAGCACAAAGGGCAGTTCATCAGCCGAGCGAGGTTTGTTGCTGCCGCCGGACATGGCCGCGCCGACGGCTTGGTGGGACCGGTTGGCTGCGGGTGGCCGTCGAAGGCGCGCCATGAGACTGCAGCGCCCCGCGCGGCCAGATAGGCTAAACTTTGGCACCGCAGCGGCTGCCGCACCCCGGTCTGCGCATGCCAGGATGCGGCAGGCGCAACAGGCGGAGACCGGCCGGCTATGCGCTCTGCCAAATCCTCCACCAAGGTCCTCTTCACCGGCGAACCTGCGCTGCACGGGCTGGATAGTCGGAACGGGCGTTCGTTCAACAAGATCACGGCTCTCGCTGCGTCGCCGCCCACGACGCCAAGCGTCAGCGCCTTCGCTGAGTGCGCCTTGCGCTGGATTGGCCCGGGTTGGTCGAGGCACCCATCCTCGATGGCAGCTTCGACCTGCGCAGGCGGCTGATCATTCAACTGCAAACGGCCAATCCGACGGTCTTCACAAGCAGGCCCTCCGCGCCACCGGCGCCACCCTCATCTGGATACGCAGAGACGACATGGCAGCGCCGCCGGCGCCTGCACCTGGGTGACGCGCGGGAAGCTCAGCTGCACCTGCTGCACCATTCCATACTGCCTCCGGGGATGGCCGGCGCCATTGCTGCTGGCCGTGGTGCTAGTTTCATGTAAACCTAAGGGTTACTACGTACGAGAATCGATAATGCTGTTCAGTCTGGGGAATGGCAGCGCGGCCGGCCAGCACGTGAAGTCTTGCCCCCGTTGGACAACGGACAGGGATCTGGCGTTATGGCTCCGCTTTGCCATGACGTTCGTGTCGGCGGTGTGCCTGCCCGCTGCGGTGGGGTAGCCGGGAACAGAATATGCGGAAGATGAAGAGCGATGACATGTACCTCTGGCAGAATGTGAGCGCCCTGCGCGGGCACCAGGCGCTGACGGCGCAGCTGCCGGGTGAAGGCGGATGAGCGAACGGCCTTCGATCGCCGCCCGGCTGGCCAGCGCGGCCAGGCGCGCGCTTGGCGCGCTGATGGGGTGGGCGACCGGCAAGCGCTCAACTCGGCAGGTGCTGCGCTCTGCGCTGCGGGCCGCGCGTTTCAATCGCTGGGGCTATCGACCGATCAGCCAGCGGCGCCTGATTGCCCTGCACTCGGACAGCGCGGCACTTGAGGCGACGCGGCATGAGAATGCCCTGCTGCGCCTGCAACTGGCCGAGGCCCTGACCTTGCCGCGGCTGCCGGAGATTGCCCAGCTGCGCCAACAGGTTGCGGAGTCGCAGGAAATCATCGCGCATCTGCGACGGATGGAGCACTTCGACGCCGTGGTCGGCGGCCCCTCGCGCAGCGGCATGCAGGCCTTCATCAACCTGATGCAGGATATCCTTCTGGAGTTGCCGGAGACGACGCTCGCCAGCTCAGGCGCGACAACCCTGGCCTGCGCCGACCAGCCGGCGGCCGAGGCGCTTGCCATGCTGGTCAACATGAACGAGGCCGCGCAGGGCGCGCGCTCCTTCCAGTACCTGCTGCCGTTCCTCAGCAAGCCGACGCCCTACCCCCTGGCCTGGCCCGAGGGGTCGGCGCCGCTGCGGGTGGTCGACATCGGCTCCCAGGAGTTGGCCACTGAAGGCGACATCCACGCGCCGCTGCGCGCCGTGGCGCCCGTTGTCGTCATCGGATTTGACCCCTTCCTGAAGCAGGAAGGCGATAGCGCCGAGCCGGTGGAGGTCCAGAGGCCGGATGGCGCGGTGATTCGGACCTATCCGCACCTGATCGGCGATGGTGGGCCGGTGACGTTCTACATCAACTGGTTCGACGCCACCTCCTCGACGCTCCCGACCAACCACCCTGTCACCAAGCCCTTCGGGGGGCTGGACCAGTTGCTTGAAACGGTGGAACAGCGGCCGATGGCAACGCGCCGGCTGGACGACATGCTGACCGACGAGGTGCCGATCGACCTGCTGAAGATCGACGTGCAGGGCGCCAGCCATGTCGTCATTTCCCACGCCGCCCAGGTGCTGGCGCGGACCTTGGTCTGCCATGTCGAGGCCGAGTTCACGCCGATCTATGCCGGCGAGCGGCTGTTCGGCGAGATCGACGCGGCAATGCGCGCGGCGGGCTTCGGCTTCATCGATTTTCACAGCCTGGGCCGGCAGCGCTATGCCAGCTTTGAAGGGTCGCCGCGCCGCGCCTTCCATCGCGGCCGAACCCTGTGGGGCGACGCGGTGTACCTGCGCGGCCTGGATGCGCCGGAGACGCTGACGGCGGAGGAACTGCGCCGGGCGGCTTTGGTGCTGCACAGTTGCTACAACAAGCAGGACCTGGCGGCCGAGCTGCTGGGCCGTGCCGATGCGCTGGCCGGCACCGCGCTGCAGGCGGAATACCTCAGGAGCACGACATGAGCCTGCGCGGCCTGGCGCGGCGGGTGCTGCCCGGCCCCTACGGCCTGGCAGCGCGAGGCTATCGGCGGGTACGGCGCGCCCTGGCGCCGCCGCCGCCGCCGCCGCCACCTGCCGATGGGCTGAGCACGCTGGGGCCGCAAATCCTTGGCCAGCAGACGGCGTTCATGCATCACGCGCTGGACCGGCTGGACCGCTCCCTGCTGCTGCAGGGGCGCATTGCCGCGAACCAGCTGCGTGGCCTGGGCCGGCTGGACAGCCTGGCGGATGCCGAGTTCCGCGTGGCCTCGCAATGGGGTGAGGACGGCATCATCGAATGGCTGTGCCAGGTGCTGCCGGGCATCCCGCGGCGCTTCGTCGAGTTCGGCGTGGAAAGCTATGCCGAGGCCAATACCCGCTTCCTGCTGGAGAATCGCGGCTGGTCCGGCCTGATCATGGACGGCAACGAGGCGGCGATGGCGGCGCTGCGCGAGCAAACGCTGTACTGGCGGCACGACCTGACCGCGGTCTGCGCCTTCATCACCGCCGAGAATATCCGCGGCCTGCTGGCCGATAACGGCTTCGGCGAGGAACTGGGCATCCTCAGCATCGACATCGACGGCAACGACTACTGGGTGCTGGAGCAGTTGGCCGGCACCAATGCCAGCATCCTGATCTGCGAAATCAACGGCGTGCTGGGCGATATCCACGCCATCTCGGTACCCTATCGGCCGGACTTCCAACGGCTGGAGGCGCATCACTCAGGGCAGTATTTCGGCTGTTCGGTGCAGGCGGCAATCCACCAGGCCAGGCTGTAGGGCTATGTCTTCATCGGCACCAACAGCAATGGCGTCAACGCCTTCTTCGTGCGGCAGGACCTGGCGCCGGCGGTGCTGGAGCGGCTGGGCTCGGTGCGGATCTGGCCGCCTCGGCATCGTGATTCGCGCAACGCCGAGGGCAAGTTGGACTTTGTGCGCGGCATGGGCCGGCCGGCGCTGATCGGCCACCTGCCGGTGGTGGACGTGCTGACCGGCGAGGAGCGGACCATTGCAGAGTTGGGCCCGCTGTACAGCGGGGCCTTCAGCAGGGACTTCCAGTAGCGCCATGGCTGACGCCATCAACACCCCGATCGCCATCGGTGAACTGATCGACAAGATCACCATCCTGGAGATCAAGGTCGCCCGGTTCACCGACCAGGCGAGGACCGCCAATGCCCAGGCCGAGCTGACGCTGCTGCAGCAACTGCGCCAGGCAGCGCTGCCCGAGAGCGCCGAACTGACCCGGCTGACCGCCGAGCTGAAGGGCGTGAACGAGGAGATCTGGGAGCTGGAGGACGCTATCCGCGACTGCGAACGCCGCCGCGATTTCGGCGCGGCCTTCGTGACCGTGGCGCGCAGCATCTACCGCACCAATGACCGCCGCGCGGCAGTCAAGCGTCAGATCAACCTGGCGCTCGGCTCCAGCCTGATCGAGGAAAAATCCTATGCGCCGTACTGATGCGCGTTGGCGGGGGGCGGCCCGTTGAGCTCGACGACACAGCCACTGCCTGTTGTCTCGGTCATCACGGTCTGCTGGAACGCGGCCGCGACGCTGGAGACCTGCGTCGCCAGCGTGGTGTCGCAAAGCTATCCCGCCATCGAGTACATCGTGGTGGACGGTGCCTCCACCGATGACACGCCGGGCATTCTGGCGCGGCACCGCGCGGGCATCACCCAGCTGGTATCCGAGCCGGATGGTGGCATCTACGACGCGATGAACAAGGGCATACGCCGCGCCACCGGCGAGTTCCTGCTGTTCATGAATGCGGATGACTTCATTGTCGACCGCGACGCGGTGGCGGAGGCGATGGCGGAGATCGCCGCCCTGCCGCACGCGGATGTGTATTATGGTTCCCTGATGGTGCGGATGCCGGGCGCCACGGTCCGGCACGACCCACCGCCGGCGGAAGCGGCTGAGACCGAGATGGTGCTGAGCTGTCTGCCGCACCAGGCCACCTTTGCCCGGCGGGCGGTGTTCGACCGGGTGGGCGAATTCGACCTGCGCTGGCGCCGGCATGCCGACTACGACTGGTGGCTGAGGGTGATGGCCGACCCGGAGCTGCGGCTGCGTCGCATCAGCCGGGTGGTGGCGTCCTATGCCCTGGGCGGGGCGTCATCGGAGTTGGCGAAAGGCCAGCCCGAGGTCTATGCCATCCAGAACGCCTCGCCGCTGTATCGATCGCCGGACTGGGTCCAGCGTCGGCTGGAGATGTTCCAGAACGCCTATCTGGAGGCACGCATCGAACTGGCCCGGCTGCGGAGCGAGGAGGGCGCGCCGGTCCAGCGCCCGCGGCTAAGCCCGCGCCAATGGCTGCACCATCGGCTGCGCCAGCACTTGCCGGCGCCGCTGCTGGCGCTGGCGGTGCGGGTGAAGCGGTGGCTGCGCGGCGGTCGGGCGGCCGGTTCGCCATAGTGCCCTTTCGGCCGCCGCCACTGCTTGCTAGAAGCGGTAGCCAATCTTTTAGATCCATCCTGTCGTCTTGGGCCCGCCTTCTGGGTTCCTTCCGGCATCAGGCTGGCACATCCAGGGCGAAGCATTATGACGTCTGAACGCCGCAAGGTCGCTGTCATCACCGGCATTACCGGGCAGGATGGCTCCTATCTGGCCGAACTGCTGCTGGCCAAGGGTTACCTGGTGCACGGCATCAAGCGCCGCTCCTCGTCCTTCAACACCAGTCGGGTGGATCACCTGTACCACGACCGGCACGCGCCAGGCGCCGGCTTCTATCTGCACTACGGCGACCTGACGGACGCGACCAACCTCATCCGCATCATCGCCGAGGCGCAGCCGGACGAGATCTACAACCTGGGCGCCCAGAGCCATGTCGCGGTGTCCTTCGAGACGCCGGAATACACCGCCAACTCGGACGCGATCGGCACGCTCAGGCTGCTGGAGGCGATCCGCATCCTGGGCATGGAGAAGCGCACGCGGTTCTACCAGGCCTCCACCAGCGAGCTTTACGGCAAGGTGCAGGCGATACCGCAGGACGAGACGACGCCGTTCTATCCGCGCAGCCCCTATGCCGCAGCCAAGCTGTATGGCTACTGGATCGTGGTGAATTACCGCGAGGCCTATGGCCTGCATGCCTCCAACGGCGTGCTGTTCAACCATGAGAGCCCGCGACGCGGCGAGACCTTCGTCACCCGCAAGATCACCCGCGCCGCCGCCGCCATTGCGCTGGGCCAGCAGGACAAGCTGTGGCTTGGCAACCTGGACGCGCAGCGCGACTGGGGTCATGCGCGCGACTTCGTCGAGGGCATGTGGCGGATGCTGCAGCAGGACGTGGCGGATGACTACGTGCTGGCCACCGGCGTGACCCATACGGTGCGGCACTTCGCCGACCTGGCCTTCCGCGAGGCCGGGATCAACCTGGAATGGCGCGGCAAGGGCGTGGAGGAGATTGGCGTGGATACCGCCAGCGGACGAACCCTGGTGGAGGTGGACCCAACCTATTTCCGCCCGACCGAGGTTGACCTGCTGATCGGCAGTGCGGCCAAGGCGAAGCGCGTGCTGGGTTGGGAAGCCAAGGTGACGCTGCCCGAACTGGCGGCCGAGATGGTGGCGAGCGACCTGGCCCTGATGCGCCGGGAAAGCGACCTGCGGGAGCCAGGCAATGGCTGAGCCCGCTGCGGTGGCGCCGGTGACCGAGATTTTCCCGCTGCGGGGTGCCCGGGTCTATGTCGCCGGTCATCTCGGCATGGTCGGTTCCGCCTGCGTGCGGCGCCTGGCCGCTGAGGGCTGCGAGATTCTGACGGCCGACCGCGCCCGGGTCGATCTGCGGCGGCAGGCGCAGGTCGAGGCCTTCATGGCGGAAGCTCGGCCGGATGCGGTCATCGTGGCCGCGGCGCGGGTCGGCGGCATCTACGCCAACGACACGCTGCCGGCCGAATTCCTCTACGACAACCTGATGATCGAGTCGAACCTGATCGAGGCGGCGCATCGGGCGGATGTGCGGCGGCTGCTGTTCCTCGGCTCCTCCTGCATCTACCCGCGCGAGGCGCCGCAGCCGATCCCGGAATCGGCGCTGCTGACTGGGCCGCTGGAGCCGACCAACCAGTGGTACGCGGTGGCCAAGATCGCCGGCATCAAGCTGTGCCAGGCCTATCGGCGGCAATATGGCCGCGACTACATCTCTGCCATGCCATGCAATCTGTATGGGCCCGGCGACTACTTCCATCCGGAACGCAGCCATGTGATCCCGGCGCTGCTGCAGCGCTTCCACAAGGCGGCGCAGGAGGGGGCGGACCTGGTGACATGCTGGGGCAGCGGTACGCCGCGGCGCGAGTTCATGCATGTCGACGACCTGGCCGAGGCGACCGCCTTCCTGCTGCGGACCTATTCCGGCGAGGAGCATGTGAACATCGGCACCGGCGCGGACATCACCATCGCCGAGCTTGCCGACATGGTCGCCGAGGTGACCGGCTTCCGTGGCCGGATCGAATGGGACACAACCAAGCCTGACGGCACCATGGTGAAGCGGATGGATGTCTCCCGCCTGGCCGCGATGGGATGGCAGGCGCGGATCGACAATGTCGCGGGGCTGGCGGGCACCTATCGCTGGTTCCTGCAACAGGCGACGCTGCGTGGCTGACCGGTACCGCGCCGGACCTGCCCGGGCGGGCTGACCCCATGCGAGTGGCGTATCTCGGCCTCGCCTTTCATCAAAGGACCGGCTCCACCCAGTTCCTGCTGGCGCTGCTGCGGCAGCATGCCGAGGTGGAGGTGTTCAGCGCCGAGGCCGACACCGATAATGTGCGCCGGCAATGCGCCGACTTCGACGAGGCGCGCTATGACGCCATCATCATCCTGCAGTTGCAGGAAGCCTTCGTGCTGCTGTCCGGCCGGCATCCCAATGTCACCTTCATCCCGATGTACGACGCCATGTTCCGCGGTGGTGTCTTCGCGTGGCGGCCGTCCTTCAGTGCGGCCAAGGTGCTGTGCTTTTCCTGGGCGCTGCGGCAGCAGGTGATGCGCCATGCCGCGGTGCATGCGCAGGTGCAGTACTTCCCGGACCCGGCGGCGTTTCCGGCGGCGGTCGACTTCAGCGGCCTGCGCGGCTTCTTCTGGTATCGCCGCCGCCAGATTCCGGCCGCGCAGGTCTTCACCATGTCCGCCGGCACGCGGTTCGACAGCCTGACGATCCATGATGCGCCAGACCCGGGCCATGCGGCCGCCATCGACTGGAATGCGCCGGCGCATGTTGGTCGGTTGGCGCGAACCGGCTGGACCCCGGATGGCCGCGGCTTCGCCGAGGCGCTGGCCGCCGCCAATGTCTTCTTCGCGCCACGGCCGATGGAAGGGATCGGCATGGGCTTCCTGGAGGCCATGGCCTCTGGCCTGTGCGTCGTGGCGATCGACGCGCCGACGATGAACGAGGTGATCTCGCACGGGGTCAACGGCCTGCTCTGCGCGCCGGGGAGGATGGCGCCGCTGGACTTCCGTCAGGCGCGGGAAATCGGTGCGCGGGCGCGGCAGGATGTGGCGCACGGCCGGGCGCGCTGGGAAGCCGGGGTCCCCGCGATGCTGGACTTCCTGTTGACGCCGACCGCAACGCTGCGGGCACGCGCCACCAGGCTGGCGCTGCCGGCGGCCGTGCCGGCGGGGCCGCGCCTGGCGGTGGTGGCCCTGGCCGGCGGAGAGACGCTGGCTGCCGTGCTGGCCAGCGTCGAAGCCGAATGGCTGCTGTTCCTGCCGGCCGGGGATGAACTGCTCGACGCCGGGGCGCTGGAGGCCATGCTGGCCGATGTGCCGCCCGGCGTGGTGGCGGTGGCCGGGCATCACCTGCAACGGCTGGCGGATGGCAGCGAGGCGTTTCTTCGCGTGGCCGCGCCGGCCGCCGCCTGGACCCGCCTGCAGGAGGGCGAAACCACGCCGGAGGCCCCGGCCGGCATGCCGGTGCCGGCGGCGACGCTGCTGCATCGCGCTCTGTTGGCACAGCCTGGCGCGGCAGTGCCGGCCACGCCCCCGGCGCTGGCGGCGCTGCTGCTGCCGGCCCTGGCTGCCGCCGCCACGGTGCGGGTGGAGGACAGGGTGGTGGCGCGGATCGCCCCTGGGGATTCGGCCGACCAGCGGGCGGCCTGGCTGGCCCTGCTGGACCGGGTGGTGGGGCCGGGGGCGGCGGCGCGGTGCCTGGCCGTGCGCAACGCCGCCGAACCGCGCGGGGGGGCGCTTCCGGCGCGGCTGGCGCTGGGGCTGATCGCCACGCTCGACCGTCTCTCCCCCCGGCTGGCCTGGGTGGTGGACCGCCTGGTGCTGGGCGGGCTGCAACGGCTGCGCCAGCGGCGTCGGCAGGCATGAGCCAGCCCACCATCAGCATCGTGACGCCCTGCCTGAACCGGGCCGCGACGATCGGCGCCGCCATCGAGAGCGTGCTGGCACAGGGCCATGCCTCCTTCGAGCATGTGGTGATGGATGGCGGCTCCACCGACGGCACGCTGGAGGTGCTGGCCCGCTACCCGCACCTGGTCGTGCGCAGCGAGCCCGACCGCAACCTGTACGAGGCCTACAACAAGGGGCTGCGGCTGGCGCGGGGCGCTATCCTCGGGCTGCTGAACAGCGACGACCTCTATGCCCCCGGTGCCTTCGCGGCTGCCGAGGCGGTGCTGGCCGACCCGGCGCTGGAGATGGTGATCGGCGCCGCCGCCTTCTTCACCGAGGCCGCCGGCGTGCAGCGGCCGCAGCGCCGGCTGGCCGGGGTTGCCGCGGTGGGACTGACCGAGGCCAATGTCGTGCATAACGTAACGGTCATGAACGCCGCCTTCTACCGCCGCGGCCTGGTGGAGCGGGTGGGGTTGTTCGACGAACGCTTCCCGATCTCGGCCGACAAGGACTGGTGGATGCGCCTGGTGCTGGCGGCGCCGCGCCAGGCCGTGCTGGACCGGGATTTCTATCGCTATCGCAGCCACGCAGGCTCATTGACCTTTGGTGGCGACCAGCGCGACAGGCTCTCGCGCCACCTGCTGCACCTGGCCGCGCTGCGGCTGGCGGAATGCCCGGCGGGCAGCCCGGCGCGGGCGGCCTATGGTCGCTGGCATGCCTGGGCGCTGGCCTACCGCTGCATGCTATTGACCAGCGGTGGCCGGCTGGGCGAGGCACTTGGCGCCGCCTGGGCCGGGCTGGCGACGGACCCGGCCTGGCCGTGCCGTGCCGTGACCAGACTGCCCGCGCATTGGCGCGGCCGAAGCGCGAGACGAGGAGAGATGCAGGCATGAGCATGTGGGCAAACCGGTGCGGCACGGCCTGCCACCCTGGCCCGGGCCGCCGGGCATGACCCGCGCCCTGATCACCGGCGTTACCGGACAGGATGGCGCCTACCTGGCGGCCCTGCTGCTCGACAAGGGCTACGAGGTCTTCGGCCTGATGCACCGGCATGGCACTGCCGAAGCGGTGGGCGAGCGGCTGCGCTTCCTGGGTTGCACCGGCACCGTGAACCTGGTGGACGGCAACCTGGTGGACCTCTCCTCGCTGATCCGCCTGCTGCAGGAGGTGCAGCCGGACGAGATCTACAACCTGGCCGCCCAGTCCTTCGTCCGGATGTCCTGGAACCAGCCGCTGCTGACCACGCAGGTCACCGCGATCGGCACCGCCAACATGCTGGAGGCGCTGCGCATCGCGGCGCCGCGGGCGCGCTACTTCCAGGCCGGCTCCAGCGAGATGTTCGGCACCAGCGGAGAGGCGCTGCAGAACGAGCAGACCGCTTTTCACCCGGCCAGCCCCTACGCCACCGCCAAGGTCTTCGCCCATTGCCTGACGGTGAACTACCGGCAGAGCTTCGGGCTGTTCGCCTGCAACGGCATCATGTTCAACCACGACAGTCCGCTGCGCGGCAGTGACTTCGTCATGCGCAAGATCACCGATGGCGCGGTGCGGATCAGCCTTGGCCTGGCGCAGGAACTGCCGATGGGCAACCTGGATGCGCGCCGGGATTTCGGCCATGCCCGCGACTACGTCCGGGCGATGTGGCTGATGCTGCAACAGCCCTCGGCGGATGACTACGTGGTGGCCACCGGGCACGCCACCTCGATCCGCGACATCTGCAGGATCGCGTTCAGCCGGCTGGGATTGGATTTCGAGCAGCACGTGCGGGTCGACCCGGCCTTCCTGCGGCCGGTCGATGTCGCGGTGACCCTGGGCGATGCCAGCCATTCCCGGCAGCGGCTGGGCTGGCAGCCTGAAATTACGCTGGAGGAAATGGTGGGCGAGATGGTCGAGGCCGATCTGGCGCGCTGGCGCGCCCGGAAAGCATAGGGTAACTGCGTAACTGGGCCAGCGCCGCGCGGGCGAGGCACGCGCGGCAAGGGGGGGTAACATGATTTCACGTAAGCGTGTCCTGGTGACCGGCGGGGCGGGGTTCATCGGCTCCCATCTTTGCGAGCGGCTGCTCGGCATGGGGCACTCCGTGCTCTGCGTGGACAACTACTTCACCGGCACCCGCGACAATATCGCCCATCTGCTGCCGCATCCGCAGTTCGAGGCGATGCGCCACGATGTCAGCTTCCCGCTGTATGTCGAGGTTGATGAGATCTACAACTTGGCCTGCCCAGCCTCTCCGGTGCACTACCAGTTCGACCCGGTGCAGACGACCAAGACCAGCATCAGCGGCGCCATCAACATGCTGGGCTTGGCCAAGCGGGTGCGCGCCAAGGTGCTGCAGGCCTCCACCAGTGAGGTCTATGGCGACCCCGAGGTGCATCCGCAGACCGAGGACTACCGCGGCAGCGTCAATCCGCTGGGGCCGCGCGCCTGCTACGACGAAGGCAAGCGCTGCGCCGAGACGTTGTTCTTCGACTACCTGCGCCAGCACAAGGTGCGCATCAAGGTGGCGCGCATCTTCAACACCTACGGCCCGCGCATGCACCCGAATGATGGCCGGGTGGTCTCCAACTTCATCGTCCAGGCGCTGCAGGGCAACCCGGTGACGATCTATGGCGAGGGCACCCAGACCCGCGCCTTCTGCTTCGTCGATGACCTGGTCGAGGGGCTGATCCGCCTGATGGAGACCGGCGACGAGGTGACCGGGCCGGTCAACCTCGGCAACCCGCACGAGATCACGGTGCGCGAACTGGCCGAGCGCGTGGTGGCACTGTGCGGCGATGGCGCGCGGCTGGAAAAGCGCCCGCTGCCGCAGGACGACCCGACGCGCCGCTGCCCCGACATCACCCTGGCCAAGCAACTGCTGGGCTGGGAGCCGAAGGTGCCGCTGGAGCAGGGCCTGGCCCGCACCGTGGCCTATTTCGCCAAGGTGCTGGGCAACGCGCCCTCCGGCGCCTGAACTGCCCCCCGCGCAGCTGGTGAGGACGACCATGGACGAAGCAATGCCCGCGCCCCCTGCCTCGCTGGCCGACGACCTGCCGGTGCACTTCTTCACCATCGTGCTGAACGGCGAGCCGTTCATTCGCTACCATGAGGAGATGCTGCGTCGGCTGCCGTTCCGCTGGCACTGGCATGTGGTGGAGGGTGTCGCGGCGCTGCGACACGATACCGCCTGGAGCGTGGCGAGCGGCGGCAAGGTGACCGACGGTCTCCACCGCCAGGGCCGCAGCAACGACGGCACCAGCGAATACCTGGACGACCTGGCCGGCCGATTCCCTGGCCAGGTCAGCCTGTACCGCAAGCCGCTCGGTGAATTCTGGGACGGCAAGCGGGAGATGGTCAATGCGCCGCTGCCGCACATCCAGGAGGAATGCCTGCTCTGGCAGGTGGACAATGATGAGTTGTGGTCGGTCGAGCAGGTGGTGGAGATGCGGCGCCGCTTCATCGCCGAGCCCGGGCGCGGCGCCGCCTACTACTGGTGCTGGTATTTCGTGGCGCCGGACAAGATCATCAG
Organism: uncultured Rhodospirillales bacterium; assembly: GCA_903835235.1. Classification (GTDB taxonomy): domain Bacteria; phylum Pseudomonadota; class Alphaproteobacteria; order Acetobacterales; family Acetobacteraceae; genus CAIMOR01. The sequence goes on along the minus strand of CAILMF010000066.1, from coordinate 22,152 downwards.
CACCCGCCACAACTACGCGCAGAACCCAGTGCAGGAATGGCTGCGCACCTGGCGCTTCAAGCCTGGCGACACCTGGGCGGCGCATGAGCCGCCGACCCTGGTGCGGGCCCAGGGCGAGGGCCGGCCGGCGCAGGACATTGCCCGCCTGGACCCCTTCCTGCACGACGAGACCGAGGCGGCGGGCGCGGTGTTCCAGCACTTCGCCTACGTCACCGAGGCGCAGGTAAAATTCAAGGACACCTACTACGGCCTTGCGGGCGCGCTGGAGCAGTGGCGCGGCATTCTGTCGCACCGCGGTTCGGGCTTCCTGGCCGACTACTTCGCCTGGGTCACCGACCGCACGATGTTCGACGATGCCGCCTTCTATGGCGTGGAGCCGATGGCGCTGTACGACCCGGCCAGCGGCAACTGGAGCTTCGCCGAGCCCGAGGGCCGGCCGCCCTCGCCGCCGCCGGCGTTGCGTCCGCGCATCGTGGTGGATGGCGTCTACTGGCAGTACCTGAACTCCGGCATCGGCCGCGTCTGGCGCGACATGCTGCAGGAATGGGTCCGCTCCGGCCTGGCCGACCATGTGGTGGTGCTGGACCGCGCCGGCACCGCGCCGCGCCTCGCCGGCGTGCACTACTTCACCGTGGCGCGGCACGACTACGGTAGCACTGCGGCCGACAGCCTCTACCTGGAGCGGATCTGCCGCCTGCTCGCCGCCGACCTCTTCGTCTCGACCTATTACTCCACGCCGCTGGAAACCCCCTCCTTCTTCTTCGGCTACGACATGATCCCGGAGATGACCGGGGTGGACCTCGGCGAGGAGAGCTTCCAGGAAAAGGCGCGGGCGATCCGCCATGCGGCCGGCCACCTGATGATCTCGCACAGTTCGGCGCGCGACCTGGCGCGGCTGTTCCCGCAGGTGCGGGAGGCAGATGTCACCATTGCCTATTGCGGTCTGGCCGAGGGTTTCAGCCCAGCCAGCGTGGAGGAGGTGGCAGAGGCCCGGCAGCGCCTGAAACTGCCGGAGCACTACGTACTGACCGTGGGGGACCGCAACGGCACCGGCGGCTACAAGAACGGCATCCTGGCCTTCCGCGCCGTGGAGCGGGCCGCGACGCAGGGCCGTAAGCTGGCAATGATCTGTGTCGGCGGTTTGCCGGAGATCGACGCAGAGCACAGCGAGGCGGCGCCCTCCATTTCGGTGTGCCGGATGGCGGCGGATGATGCGACGCTCCGGCTGCTCTACGCCGGCGCCGAGGCGTTGCTCTACCCCTCGACGTATGAGGGCTTCGGCCTGCCGGTGCTGGAGGCAATGGCCTGCGGCTGCCCGGTTGTCACCTGCGACACTTCCTCGCTGCCCGAGGTGGGGGGCGACGCAGCGATCTATGTCGGCCCGGAGGATGCCGAGGGCATGGCGGCGGCGCTGCTTCGGCTGGCCGACCCGGCCTTCCGGGCGGAGCGGGTGCGGCTTGGCCTGGCGCAGGCGGCGCGCTTCAGCACGGCGGCACAGGCGGCCCAGGCGATGCAGGCCTTCCAGGCGACCGCGGCCGGCCTGGCCAGCGCGGCACTCCCGCGGCCTGGCTCGGGCTGGCGGGAGCTGAGGGCTTACCAGGCGAACATCCAGTCCTGGGTCGCCACCTTCCCCGAGGTGGCCGAGGAGCTCAGCCGTCACCCCGGCAGCGGCGTGCGGGTGCGGGCGGCGCCGCAGAATTCGGGCGCGCTGCTGCAGGCAATGCGGGAACTTGAGGCGATCCGCTCCAGCCCATTCTGGCGGCTGCGCGGCCTGATCCTGCGCGTGCTGGACAAGAGCGGCATGCGCGCCCCGGTGATCAGGCTGCTGCGGCGGCTTCGCCGGCGCTGACCAGGCGGCGGCGCAAGCCGTCTATGGACCGGGCCGGCTTCTGGCGTTACCTGAGGTGGCGGCCCCAGACGGAACTTCCAAGAGGTATGGAATGATCAACAAGATCGTGCGGACCATGGCCGAGGCCCTGGATGGCATCAAGGACGGCTCAACCGTCCTCATCGGTGGCTTCGGCAGTGTCGGCCAGCCCGACGCCCTGATCGAGGCGCTGATCGAGACCGGGGTGAAGAACCTCACCATTGCGCTGAACAATGCCGGCAGCGGCCATGTCGGCGTGGCCAAGCTGATGGAAGTCGGCTCGGTGCGGAAGATCATCTGCTCCTTCCCGCGCTCCTCCGACCCGGTGGTGTTCGAGACGCTGTACCGCGAGGGCAAGCTGGAGTTGGAGATCACCCCCCAGGGCACGCTGGCCGAGCGCATCCGCGCCGCCGCCGCGGGCATCCCGGCCTTCTTCACCGCCACCGGCGCCGGCACGCTGCTGGCCCGCGGCAAGGAAAGCCGGGTGATCGACGGCCGCGAATACATCCTGGAAACCGCGCTGAAGGCCGATGTGGCGCTGGTGGAGGCCTGGCAGGCCGACCGCTGGGGCAACCTGGTCTATCGGGGCAGCGGCGCCAACTTCAACCCGACCATGGCCGCCGCCGCCACGCTGACCGTGGCGCAGGTGCAGAACATCGTTGAACTCGGCGACCTGCACCCGCACATGGTCGGAACGCCCGGCGTGTATGTGAACCGCGTTATCCAGGTGGACCGGGGCGAGCCCTGGACCAAGCCAGAGGAGGCCTGAGCATGACCCCCTTCACCCGCGACCAGATGGCCAGCCGCGCCGCTGACGACATTCCCGAAGGCTGGTGCGTCAACCTGGGCATCGGCATTCCGACCCTGGTGGCCAACCACGTCCCCGCCACCCGGGAAGTGGTGTTCCAGTCCGAGAACGGCGTGGTCGGCATGGGCCCGGCGCCGGCCAAGGGCACCGAGGATGTCTGGAACATCAATGCCGGCAAGCAGCTGATCACGCTGGTGAAAGGCGCCAGCTTCGTCGGCCATGCCGACAGCTTCGCGATGATCCGCGGCGGCCATATCGACCTCTGCGTGCTCGGCGGCTTCGAGGTTGCCGAGAATGGCGACCTGGCGAACTGGGCGACCGGTGAGAACGACACGGCGCCCGCCGTGGGCGGCGCGATGGACCTGGCGGCCGGGGCCAAGCGGCTCTGGGTCATCATGGACCACACCACCAAGGACGGCCGGCCGAAGCTGCTGGAGAAGTGCGTCTATCCGCTGACCGGGCTGAAGTGCGTGACCCGCATCTACACCAACCTGGCCACCATCGACGTGGTGGATGGCAAGGGCTTCGTGGTGCGGGACATGGCGCCTGGCCTGACCTTCGACGAGTTGCAGGCCAAGACCGCGGCCAAGCTGCACCAGGCGCACTGAGCGCCAACGGAGGACGCGACCATGGACAGCACCCCGCCCACCATGGTCGCGGCCTTCGACCACCCCGCCGGCCGCGCTGCCTTGGCGCAGCCAGGCGGCGTCACGGGATGGCGCGGCAGCCTGCTTCACATCCATGTCTGCCCCGCCGCTTCCGCCGACATGGTGGAACTGGCGGAAGGCCGCTGCGTCGCCGGCCGTGGGCTGGAGGGCGACCGCTACTTCCTGGGCACCGGCAGCTATTCCGCCAAGCCGGAGGTGCGCGAGATCACCCTGATCGAGCAGGAGGCGCTGGACGCGCTGGCCCGCAACGACCCGCCCTTGCAGGGTGGTCCGGTGCTGCTGGCGCCGGCGCAGCACAGGCGCAACCTGACGGTATCAGGCGTGCCGCTGAACCACCTGGTCGGAAGGCGCTTCCAAGTGGGGGAGGTGATCCTGCGCGGCGGTCGGCTGAACTTCCCGTGCAAATACCTGGAAAAGCTGTTGGCGATGCCGGTCTTCCTGCCGCTGTACAACCGCTCCGGCCTGAATTGCAGCATCGAGCGCGGTGGCGTGATCCGCCCCGGCGATGCGGTGCTGCCGTTATAAAATACACTCGGGAGAACGCGCCATGAGCGCAGCGCTGGACGACAGCGACCGCCAGGACTCCATCCGCATGGTCCGCGAGAGCGCCGCCGCGGTGGCGCCGGTTGGCGGCGACAGCAAGCGCATCCGCGACCTGCGGATGCAGATGCCGGGCTTCGACCCCGCGGTGCTGCGCCAGATGGGGGACCTCGGCTGGATCGGCCTGCGCGTGCCGGAAGCGGCCGGCGGCGCCGGCCTCGGCCTGGGTGAGATGGGCGCGCTGGCGGAGGAACTCGGCGGCGCGCTGGCGCCGGAGCCGCTGATCCCCGCCAGCCTCTCGGCCACGCTGCTGGCGGCGGCTGGGGCGCCGGCGGAGCTGGGCCGGGTGCTGTCCGGCGAGAGCCTGGTGCTGACCGCCTGGCAGGAACGTGCCGATACGCTGGAAGTGCCGGGCGGCCGGGATGCCGCGCGCCGGTTCATTCCCTTCGCAGCCGGCGCCGACGCCTTCCTGCTGCCGGTGCGGGAGGGCGGGAAGCTGGCGCTGTACTGGCAGGACGCCGCGGGTGCGAGCCTGACCACCGAGCAGACCTATGATGGCGGCCACCTCGGCACCCTGGCCCCGGCGCCCGGCCGCAAGCTGGCGGACGACATCGGCGCGGTGCTGGAGCAGGCGCTGGATGATGCCGCCCTGGTCACCGGCTTTTACTTGTTGGGCGGCGCCGAGCGCGCCTTCGCCATGACGCTGGACTACCTGAAGACGCGGATGCAGTTCGGCAAAATCATCGGCACCTTCCAGGCGTTGCAGCACCGTGCGGCCGACCTGAAGATGCAGTTGGCGCTGCTGCGCGCCAGCCTGGAATCGGCCGCCGCCGTGGTGGATGCCGGCGCCACCGGCGATGCGCGCCGCGCCGCCATCTCTCGCGCCAAGACGCGGGCGGCGGAGGCGGCGATGCTGATCAACCGGCAATGCGTGCAGCTTTCCGGCGGCATCGGCTACACCGACCAGTATGATGTCGGCCTCTACCTGCGGAAGGCCATGGTGCTGTCCAACCAGTTCGGCAGCGCCAACCTGCATCGTCGCCGCTTCATCGCCACCGCGCCCGCCGAGGAGTCCGACGCATGAGCGACCCCCGGCTTATCGTCGAACGCGACGGCGCGGTGCTGGTCCTGACCATGGACCACCCGACGCGGCGCAACGCCTTCGCCATGCCGATCCGCCTGGCGATGATCGATGCGCTGGACCAGGCGCAGCGCGACAAATCCGTCCGCGCCGTGGTGCTGGCGGGCAAGGGCGCGCATTTCTCCGCCGGCGGCGACATCGCGGGCATGGAGGTGAACTCGGCGCTGGATGGGCGGGAGCGGATGCGCCTCTCGCACCAGGTTGTCAGGCTGATGGTGCTGGGCAGCCTGCCGATCGTCGCCGCCGTGGAGGGCTATTGCGTCGGCGCCGGCCTGTCGCTTGCCTGCGCCTGCGACACCATCGTGGCCGCCGAGGACGCAGAGATGGGTGCCGGCTTCGGCCGCATCGGGCTGATGGCCGATATGGGCCTGCCGCACACCCTGCCGCGCCGCATCGGCGAGGCCAAGGCGCGGCAGATGTTCCTGTACCACACGCGGGTGAAGGCGACGGAGGCCGAGCGCATCGGCCTGGTGGACCACCTGGCGCCGAACGGCGGCGCGCTGGCGCTGGCGATGGAAAAGGCCCGCTTCCTGGCTGACCAGGCGCCGGCACCGATGGCGCTGACCAAGCAGCTGCTGGGCGAGGGCTTCGATCGGGCGCTGGAGGAAGAACGCCACTTCCAGTCCACGCTGTTCCTGACCGCCGATTTCGCCGAGGGCCGCGCCGCTTTCCTCGGCAAGCGCCAACCTGTGTTCAAGGGGAACTGAGATGGACGCCATCCGCATTCCGCCGCCGGCCGAACTGGACAGCCTGGAGGACGAGCAGTTCCGCCACGTGGTGCGCGCCTTCCTGCACGCGAACTACCCGGAGGAGCTGCGCAACCCGCCGAAGCGCCTGCACTGGAGCGAGAACAAGCCCTGGTACTTCAAGCTGGCGGAGCTGGGCTGGCTCTGCCCCGGCTGGCCGCAGGAGTTCGGCGGACTGGGTCTCTCGCCCAGCAAGATCATCATCCTGACCGAGGAATATGAGCGCTACGGCGTGGCGCGCACCAACGACCACGGCATCGTCATGCTCGGGCCGCTGGTGATCAAGTACGGCACCGAGGCACAAAAGCAGTTCTTCCTGCCGAAGATCCTGACCGGCGAGCACATCTGGTGCCAGGGCTACAGCGAACCCAATGCCGGTTCCGACCTGGCGGCGCTGCGCACCGAGGCGGTGCTGGACGGCGACCACTATGTGGTGAATGGCCAGAAGATCTGGACCACGCTGGCCATGGACGCCAACTGGATTTTCCTGCTGGTTCGCACCGACAAGAACGCGAAGAAGCAGGAAGGCATCAGCTTCCTGCTGGTCGATATGAAGACGCCGGGCATCACCGTGCGGCCGATCATCAACCTGGAATACCACGACGAGTTCTGCGAGACCTTCTTCGACAACGTGCGTGTCCCGAAGGAGAACCTGGTCGGCCAGCTCAACAAGGGCTGGGACATGGCCAAGGCGCTGCTCAGCTTCGAGCGCATCTTCCTCGGCTCCCCGCGCCAGTCCGGCTACGCGCTGTCCCGCCTGAAGCTGCTGGCCGAGCGCATGGACGTGGCGGAGGACCCGACCTTCCAGGAAAGCTATGCCCGACTGCGGCTGGAATTCGAGGACCTGAAGGCGCTGTACGAGACCTTCGTCGCCAAGCTGAAGCGCGGCGAAAGCCTGGGGCCGGATGTCTCCATGCTGAAGGTCATCCAGACCGAGCTCTTCCAGAAAATCACCGACTGCATGCTGGAGATCGCCGGCGAGAATGCCGGCCTGCTGGAGCCGATGGAGGGCAACCGCAACCTCAACGCCACCGGCCAGTTCATCCAGGCGCGGCCGGCGACGATCTATGGCGGGTCCAACGAAATCCAGCGCAACATCCTCAGCAAGAACGTGCTGGGGATGCCGGGTTAGGCATTCGCTGCCCGCCTCGGCGCCAGCCCAGGGCTGAGCCGGCAGGAAACGCCGCGCCGGCTGCGTTGACCCATCGCGCGGCGCGGTGAACCATGCGGCCAGAAACCGCATGGCAGTCCGCGCATGACCGAACTCTGGCAACTTTCAGCAAGCGACCTGGCGGCCCAGGTGCGCGCGAAAAAAGTCTCGGCGACCGAGGCGGTGCAATCCGCGCTCGGCCGGCTGGCGGCGGTGAACCCGCGCATCAACGCGGTCATCGCGGAAATGCCGGAGCAGGCGCTGGCCGCCGCTGCCGCGGTGGATGCGACGATCGCCCGTGGCGAGGATGCCGGGCCGCTGGCCGGCGTGCCGATCACCGTGAAGGTGAATGCCGACATGGCCGGCTGGGCCACCACCAATGGCCTGCGTATCCAGGCGGAGTTGATGGCGACGCAGGACAACCCGGTTGTCGCCAATCTGAAGAAGGCCGGCGCCATCGTCATCGGCCGCACCAACACGCCGGCCTTCAGCCTGCGCTGGTTCACCCGTAATGGGCTGCACGGCGCCACGCTGAACCCGCGCGACAAGACCATCACGCCTGGCGGCTCCTCCGGCGGCGCGGCGGCGGCCACGGTGGCGGGCATTGGCGCCATCGGCCATGGCACGGATATCGGCGGCTCGGTCCGCTACCCCGCCTATGCCTGCGGCATCCACGGCATCCGCCCGACGCTGGGGCGGATTCCCGCGTGGAATTCCTCGGGGCCGGAACGCGCCATCGGCGCCCAGCTGATGGCGACGACCGGCCCGCTGGCACGGACCATTGCCGATGTGCGGCTGGCCTTCAACGCCATGGCCCAGCCGGATGCGCGCGACCCCTGGTGGGTGCCGGCGCCACTGGTGGGGCCTGAGGTGCCGAAGCGCGCCGCACTTTGCATCGCGCCCGAGGGCATGCCAGTGCAGCCGGCGGTGGAAGCCGCGCTGCGCGATGCCGGGAAGCGTTTGCAGGCCGCCGGCTGGGTGGTGGAGGAGATTGCCAATACCCCGCCGATGCAGGAATCCGCCGATATCCAGGCGATGCTGTGGCTGGCGGAAACGCGGCGCGGCGCCAATGCCGCCTTCGCCCGGGAAGCCGACCCCGATGCCAGCACGGTGTATGACTTCATGCAGCGGCTGTGCCCCGAGCCGGACCTGCACGCCTTCCAGGACGGCCTGACCAAGCGCGCCACGCTGCTGCGGCAATGGACGATGTTCTTCGCCCAATATGCGGTGGTGCTGATGCCGGTTTCGGGCGAACTGCCCTTCCCGGACCATGACGACGTCGTCAGCTTCGACCGCTTCAAGCAGATCATGGCGGCGCAGTTGCCGCAGGTCGGCCTGCCGCTGCTGGGGCTGGCGGGGCTGACCGTGACGACGGGGCTGGTCGGCAGCGTGCCGGTCGGCGTCCAGATCGTCTGCAACCGCTACCGCGAGGACCTGGCCTTGGCGGCGGGCGAGGCGATCGAGGCCGGTGGCGTGCCGGCGATGATCGTCGATCCCTGAGGGATCGCGGGGGCGATCCGTGAGGATCGCGGAGGTCGATCCCAGACGATCGCGGTTGCAGCGGCGCGGCGGCTTGCCTAGCTTCCGCCCGCCTCAACCTTTGCGAAACGGCGTGCCCGGCGGAACCGCCCGGCCGCCGCTTCCGGGAGCCGTCACCGATGATGCCTCGCCTTGCCGCCCTGGCTTCCCTTGCCCTGCTGGCCGCCTGCGCCAGCGGGCCGCAGCGCCCGCAACAGGCGGAACGCCGCGACTGCAGCAAGGCGCCGGTGCAGGTCACCAACGCCTCCAGCCAGGCGGTGGAGCAGCTCTACCTCGGCGCCCCCGGCGCCTGGGGGCGGGACCTGCTGGCGGGCAACGAGCTGGCGCCGCGCGCCGCCATGAACCTGCCGCGCCCGGGTGATGGCCGGTTCAACCTGCGGCTGGTCTGGGTCAACGGCCGCGCCGCCGAATTCCCCAACCTGGATGGCTGCATCACCACGCGGGTGGAACTGGCCGACACCGGCATGCGCGCGCAGTAGCGCCATGCGGCGCCGGGCGCTGCTGGGCGCGCTGCTGGCCACGCCCGCGCTTGCCCCCGCTTTGGGGCAGCCGGCCATGCTGCGGCTGGTGGTGCCCTTCGCGCCTGGTGGCAGCCAGGACGTGCTGGGCCGGCTGTTCGCCGCCGCCGTTGGCCCGCTGCTGGGCGCGACCGTGGTGGTGGAAAACCGCGCCGGCGCCGGCGGCCTGCTGGGTGGCGAGGCCGTGGCCCGCGCCGCGCCGGATGGCACCACGCTGCTGCTGGCCACCGCGGGGCAGATGACCATTCCGGCCGCGATCGGCCGTCACATGCCCTACGACCCGCTGGCCGAGCTGGCACCGGTGCTGCACCTGGTGGACAGCCCCGTGGTGCTGCTGGGCGCGCCCAGCCTGCCGGCGGCGGATGCCCGCGCGGCATTGGCCCTGGCGCGCGCGGCTTCGGTGCCGCTGGCCTATGGCTCCACCGGCATCGGCACCAACACGCATCTGATCATGGAGGAGTTGGCGGCACGCGAGGGGCTGCGGCTGGAGCACGTGCCCTATCGCGGTGCCACCGCGGCGTTCAACGACCTGCTGGCCGGCCGGTTGGCGCTGATGTTCGTCAATGTCAGCTCGGTACTGGGCTTTTCCGGCCAGGGCCTGCGGCTGCTGGCGGTGGCCGCGCGCACGCGCTTCGCCGCCCTGCCGCAGGTGCCGACGCTGGAGGAGGCGGGCGTGGCCGGCTTCGAGGCCAGCATCTGGACCGGGCTGGTGGCCCCGGCCGGCACCCCCGCCGGCACCATCGCCAGGCTCGGCGACGCCTTCCGCCAGGCGATGCGGACGCCGGCGCTGCAGGACCGGCTGGTGGGCCTGGGCGCGGTGGAGAATGGCGCCGACGCGGCCGCCTTCGGTGCCTTCCTGCGCGCCGACCTGGCCCGCTGGCAACGCGTGGCGGCGCCGCTCAACATCCGGCTGGACTGAGGCCGGCATCCAAGGTCCTTGACCGCCGGTTTCAGTAGCTTCCTGCCCTCAAACGCCGGGCGCCGGCTCGGCCAGGACTTCCGGATTTGTCGGCTTGGTCTCAACGCCCCGTGCCGACGGCATGGAGCCGCACCCGGCCGCCTGCCGCCTCAGCGGTGATGCCCGCGGGAAGGGCTGGACGGCGTGTGATGCGAAGGGGCCGAGGGCGCCCGGTAGCTTTGCGCCGGCGGCGCATGGAAGCTGGGCGCCGGCGGAGCGTGATAGCTGGGCGCAGGCGGCGCCCGGAAGCTTTGCGTGGGCGGCGCGTGGTAGCTCGGCGCCGGCGGCGCCCGATAGTTGGGGGCGTTGTAGGCCTGGGCCGGCGGGTTGTAGCGCGGGGCCGGCGGGCTGTAGGGCCGCGCCGGCGGGCTGCTGAAATGGCTGGGCGGCGGCGCTGAGAAGTGGCCGCCGCTGGGCGGACCTCCCCAGCCGCCGGGCTTGCCGGCCGCATAGCCACCGCCTCCTGGCCCACCCCGTGGCCCGACACCTGGGCCGCCACCCGGGCTGCCTGGCTTGCCGGGCACATGCCCACCGCCGGGGCCGCCTGGCACAGGGCCGCCCCAGCCACCGGGCTTGCCCATGGCATGGCCGCTCGGCGGCCCGCCACCACCGCCGCCACCGCCAAATCGCGGCGCGGGCGCGCCTCCCAGCGGTGGCGGCTTGCCGGCCGAAGGCGGCGCCCGCAAGGTCGGCGCCAGGTGTTGGGGCGCGCCGCCCAGGCTGGCCATCGGCATCCCCGGGCGCGGCCCCAGCGCCGGCGGCAGGGGCGGGCGCGGCACCCCCACCCCGCGCGCAGCCAGCGCGGCGACGCCCAACCCAACCGCCAGCGCCGGCGCCAGGCCCGGCCGCGAGACCACCGGCCCGGCCACCACCCCGGCATGGGGCTGCGCGAAGGGCGCCACCGGCCGCCCGCCGGTGAAATGGCCCGCCGGGACCAGCGTGGTGGCCGCGGCGTGGAAACTGCCGGGCGGCGGGGCGAAGCGATGCCCGCGCCACCAGGCCTCGGTGCCCTGCCAGTCCCGCACATGGCCGTGGTTCAGCCGGCGGAACCAGGGCAGCGAGACCCAGTAGGGCGGCTGATAGGCCTGCCACGGCCTGAGCGGCGCCCAGCCGAGCCACCCTGGCCGCACCCCCGGGAAGAAGGTGACCAGCGCCGGCGCATAGACCGGCCAATAGCCGGGGTTGCCCTGGCCTGGTGCCCAGGCCCAGCCGTTATCCCATTCCACCCAGCGCCCGTAGTGGAAGGGCGCGAAGCCCCAGGGCGCATCATCCACCCAGCTCCAGCCCCAGGGCTCGACATGCGCCCAGCGGCCCTGCCGATAGGGCGCCCAGCCCGGCGCCACCGGTGGCACCCACAGGTCGCCATGCTCAGGGGAATGCCGCCATTCGCCCTGGTGCGAGAGATCGTCGGCGCCGGTCATGCCGGCGACCGCGGCGGGCAGGGGGCCGCGGGGCTCCTGGCCCTGCGCCCAGGCCACCAGCGCCGTCGGCGGCCCGGCGGCCTCCCGCTCCACCATGGGGGGCGAGGTGCCGGACAGCGCCAGGGCCTGGCCGGCCGCAATCGGCAGCGGCTTCAGCCCCTCGGCCTCCAGCCGGCCCTGCCCGGCCAGCAGCGCCACCCGGGTCGGCCGGTCCTCGGCGCCGGCCTGCACCAGCATCTGCCCGGGGCCGGGCAGCACGGCGTCGCCCCGCGGCGTGGTGATGCGGATCGGCAGCGCCGGGCCGCCCGCCGGCACCGCCAGGAACAGGCTGCCCTGCGCCAGCACCAGGTGCAGCGCGGTGTCGTCGGCCTGGGCGAATTCGAGGCGGGTTTCGCTTTCCAGCGCCAGGCGCAGGCCGCCCAGTTGCAGCGCGGCGCGGGCACCGGGGCCGGTCCAGATGGCGTGGCCGGAGGTGACGGGGAAGTTGAGCTCGGCCGGCTGCCAGCCTTCCTGGCCGGGCAGGCGGTACTGGCCGCTGCCGTCCAGCCGGGCGACGCGGCCGACCAGCGCCGGCGGGTCGGGTCGTTCCTCGACGGGAGCGGCTTGGTCGGGCGCGGCTGGCGAGGGGCCCGGCACGGCCTGGGGCGAGCCGGCCAGGTCGGGCGCGGCTTCGGGCGCCACTTGGCCAAGCGCCCCCTGGCCGAGCAGGGCGGCGCCCAGCACGGCGGCGCAGGTCAGGCGCGATGGGTAGCGCATGGCGACGTTTCCCCGCGGTACCCCAGTGGCCCGCAGGGCAAGTCTACCCGCCGCGCCGTGGCAAAATCGGGGCGCGACGGGTTAAATCGCGGTCAGCAAGCCGCCGCGGCGCGGCCGTCAGCCCTCGCCCTGGTCCTTCGTGAAACCGTCGGCGCCGTCGAAGCGCTGCAGCTTCTCCACATGCATCCAGCTGTGCTCGCGGCCGACGCGGGCGATCAGGTCGGCGATCTCGGCCGAGCCATCGCCGTGCGGCGGCGCGCTGAACATGAAGCGGGCGCGGAAATGGTCCACCACGAAGGTGTGCGGCTGCGCCACCGGCCAGACCTGCGCGCCACGCGAGGAGACCAGCTTCAGGCTGAAGGCACTTCCCGCCACGGCCGCCACCAGCCCGTCGCCCAGCGCCTTCGGCTCCAGCGTGCTCTCGATGAAGATGTCCAGGCCGACCAATTCGCGCTTGGCCACGGCGCGGGACCAGGTGCCGCGCGGCCAGGGGCGCATCGCGATCGGGCGGTATTCCCGCGCCGGCACCTTCGCGCTGGTGCGGCCCAGGTTGGCGATCACGCGGTCCACATAGACCCAGGTGGAAACCCCCTGGCCCGGCGCGGCAATGTCGCCGGTCAGGTCGCGGCCTTCCTCCAGCGTCACGTAGAGCGCGTGCTCCACCTTGGCCGCCACGTCGAAATGCCCGACATGGCGCAGCATCATCACGGCCGAGAGCAGCAGCGCCGTCGGGTTGGCCAGCGCCTTGCCGGCGATCTGCGGGGCGGAGCCGTGCACCGCCTCGAACATCGCCACCGTGTCGCCCAGGTTGGCGGAGGGCGCCACGCCCAACCCGCCCACCAGTCCGGCTGCCAGGTCCGACAGGATATCGCCATTCATGTTGGTCATCACGACCACGTCGAACTGCTCGGGCCGGATGACCATCTGGTGGGCGCAGTTGTCGACGATCATGTGCTCATGCGCCAGGGCCGGGTGGCGCTTGACCACGCGCTCGCCGACCGTCTTCAGCATGCCCTCGGTCTGCTTCAGGATGTTCGCCTTGGTCGCCACCGTGACCTTGCCGCGGCCCTCAGCCAGGGCCAAGGCGCAGGCCAGTTCGGAAATGCGCTCGCAGCCGACCTCGGAGATCAGCTTCACCGCCTGGGCAACGCCCGGCGTCTGCATGTGCTCGATGCCGGCGTAGAGGTCCTCCACATTCTCCCGCACCACCGTGAAGTCGATGCCACGGCCGGAAAACGGCGTGCGGATGCCCGGCAACTCCCGCACCGGGCGGATATTGCCGTACATCTCGAAGATCTTGCGCAGGCTGACATTGGCGGATTTCTCCCCAAAGCCCACCGGGGTCTCCAGCGGCCCCTTCAGCGCCACGCCGCAGCGCTCGATGCTGTCCAGCGTCTCCCGCGGGGTGCCGGTGGAGATGCCTTTGCGGAAGGCCTCGGCGCCGGCCATGGCGTCTTCCCATTCCACCTGGGCACCGGCCGCCGCCAGCACCTGCTGGGTGGCGCGCATCACCTCGGCGCCGATGCCGTCCCCGGCGATGGCGGTGACCTTGACCTTGGCGTGAACCGCTTGGGAAACCGGCAGGCTGTCCATGATAGACCCTTCGAACGCGAAAATTGCTGCGCTGCATATACCGTTAGATCATGACGGAAATTGATCTGGCGCAGCGACAGCGGCCGAACCGCTGCCTTGGGATGAACCCCGCGCACTGCTACCGGTTGCCGTAGGCGCCACGATCCCGGTTGCCGCCGGCGCCCAGCCAGGGCAAGGCTGCGGTAAAATCGGGAGAGAACCGCCATGCTGCGCCGCCCCTTGCTTGCCCTGCCCGCCCTGCTGCTGGCCCGCCCCGGCCTGGCGCAGGCGGCCTATCCCAGCCGCGCGGTCAGCGTGCTGTCCGGCTATGCCCCCGGCGGGGTCACCGATATCGCCAGCCGCGCCGTCTCCGAACGGTTGGGCCGCGAACTGGGCCAGAACTTCATCGTCGAGAACAAGGTCGGCGCTGCCACTGCCGTCGCCTCCACCGCCGCGGCCCAGGCCCGGCCGGACGGCTACACGCTGCTGATGGGCACCACGACGCTGGCGATCAACCCGGCGCTGCAACCCAGCCTGACCCCGAAGGAACCGCTGCGCGAGCTGGCGCCGGTCGGCCCGGTCTTCACCGTGGGCTTCGTGCTGCATGTGCATCCGGACCTGCCGGTGCGCACCGCGGCCGAGCTGATCGCCTGGTGCAAGGCCAATCCGGGCAAGCTCAACTTCGGCAGCAGCGGCACCGGCGCGGTGAACCACCTGGCCCAGGCACTGTTCGCCCAGCGCGCGGGTATCGAGGTGACGCATGTGCCGTATCGCGGCGGCGCCCCGGCGCTGCTGGACCTGCGGACCGGGCGCATCCAGGCCATGTTCCAGGCGGTGCTGGAGGCGCTGCCGACGCTGCGCGAGGGTGCCACCCGTGGCCTCGGCGTCTCCACCCTGGCGCGCGACCCGACCGCGCCCAACCTGCCGCCGCTGGCCGAGACGCTGTCGGGCTTCGAGGCGGTGTTCTGGCAGGGGCTGTTCGCGCCCGCCGCCACGCCGCAGCCGATCATCGACCAGCTCAGCGCCGGGCTGCGGGCGACCAACGCCGACCCGGCCCTGGTGGCGCGCATGGCCGAGCAGGGCGTCATCCTGCAACGCGGCACCCCGGCGGACCTGCGTGGCCTGCTGCAACGCGAAACGGTCATGTGGGGCGACCTGATCCGCCAGGCTGGCATTCGGGCGGAATAAGCAGCGCTTGAAAGCAGCGGCCGCGACCCGTCATGATGGCCGCGGATACAACAAAAAACGAGGCGCCAACGGGGTATCGCCGGGGCGTCGGGAGACACGTTCAACATGTTCGGCCTGTTCAAGAACCGCCCGGCGGCTGCGCCGGAGGCTGCTGCTTCCGCGCCCGCCGCCGCCCCGGCCGCTGTACCGGCCAAGCCCGCCCCGCTGCATGGGCTGATGATGGACCGGCCGCTGCTGATCTCCGACATCCTGAAGCATGCCGCGGCCAACCATGGCGGCGCCAAGATCGTCTCGGTCCGGCCGGACGGCTCCCGGGTGCGGCACACCTGGCCGCAGATCGCCAGGCGGGCGGCGCAGCTGGCCCATGCGCTGACCAAGCGCGGCGTGCAGCAGGGCGAGCGTATCGCCACCCTGGCCTGGAACGAGCACCGCCACCTGGAGATCTACTACGGCGTCTCCTGCATGGGCTCGGTCATGCACACGGTGAACCCGCGGCTCTTCGCCGACCAGCTGGTGTTCATTCTGACCGATGCCGCCGACACCCACCTGTTCATCGACCCCACCCTGCTGCCGGCGCTGGAAGCGGTGGCGGACCGCCTGCCGCCGACGCTGCGCGCCGTGGTGGTGATGGGCGAGGCCAGCAGCGTGCCGACCCAGGGCAAGCTGGTCGGCAAAGTGGAGTTGCTGAGCCAGGAAGCGCTGATCGCCGGCGAGCCGGAGAGCTTCGACTGGCCGGTCTTCGATGAGCGCTGCGCCTCCTCGCTCTGCTACACCAGCGGCACCACCGGTGAGCCGAAGGGCGTGCTGTACAGCCACCGCTCCACCGTGCTGCACGCGCTGACCACCTTGCAGGTGGACTGCTTCTCCACCAGCGCCGCCGACGTGCTGCTGCCTGTCGTGCCGATGTTCCACGTCAACGCCTGGGGCATTCCCTATGCCGCCGGCATGGCCGGCTGTTCGCTGGTGCTGCCCGGGCCGCGGCTGGACCCGGTAAGCCTCTACACCCTGTTCGAGGAGGAGGGCGTCACCGGCAGCGCCGGCGTGCCCACCATCTGGACCGCGCTGCTGCAATGGCTGCGGGCCAACCCGGAAAAGCGCTTCACCAGCCCGCCGCGCTTCACCGTCGGCGGCACCGCGCTGCCCAAGCCGATCAACGAGGGCTTCCTGAAGGAATATGGCGTCAAGATCATGCACGCCTGGGGCATGACCGAGACCAGCCCGCTCGGCGCCGTCAATGTCCGCAAGCCCGAGAATGCGGATTGGGATGAGGATCGCTGGCTGGACTACTCCAAGAAGCAGGGCCGCCCGCTGTTCGGGATAGAGCTGAAGGCGGTGGATGCCGAGGGCCGCGAGATTGCCCATGACGGTGTCGCCTTCGGCGAGCTGCTGGTGCGCGGCAACTGGGTGGCGGCGCAGTACTTCAACCGCAGCGGCGACGACGTGTTCACCGATGATGGCTGGTTCCGCACCGGCGACGTGGTCACCATCGATGCTTTGGGCGTGATGGAGATCGTCGACCGCGCCAAGGACGTCATCAAGTCCGGCGGTGAGTGGATTTCCAGCATCGAGCTGGAGAACACCATCATGGGCCACCCGAAGGTCGCCATGGCCGCCGTGATCGCCATGCACCACCCGAAATGGGACGAGCGCCCGCTGCTGCTGGTGGTGCCGAAGCCCGGCAGCAACCCGACGGAAGCCGAGATCCTGGCCTACTACGAAGGCCGTATTGCCAAGTGGTGGACGCCGGATGCGGTGGAGTTCGTCGATACGCTGCCGATGACCGCGACCGGCAAGGTGTGGAAGGCGGTGCTGAAGAAGCAGTATGCCGACCGCGCACCCACCACGCTGGCCCACGCGCAGACGCGGTAAACTGGCCTGCGATTCACGCCCTTCGGCGCGGCTGCGCCTCGGACGACCGCGGCCTAGCACGCCGCTTGCATCGGCACCCCCGTTGTTTCCTCCGGGGGTTGCCGACGTGAGAATGTTCTACCGCATGGCCGGGCTGGCCATGGCCGCCGTGCTGGCGCACCAGGCGCCGGCGCTGGCGCAGCAGAAGACGCTGCGCATCGCCATGACCGCGGCCGATGTGCCGATCACCAATGGTGTGCCGAACCAGGGCTATGAGGGCACCCGCTTCCTCGGCTACCCCGTGTTCGAGACGCTGATCCTGTGGGACCTCTCCCACACCGACCGCCTGGCGCCGCTGCGCCCCGGCCTGGCGGAGCGCTGGGAGCAGGACGCCGCCGACCCCAAGGTCTGGCGCTTCCACCTGCGCGCGGGGGTGAAGTTCCACGACAATACGGACTTCACCGCTGAAAGCGTGATCTGGAGCCTGGACCGCTACTTCAAGAACGACAGCCCGAACTTCGATGCCGCCGGCGCCGCCGTGGTGCGCGGCCGGGTGCCGGGCATCACCGGCTACCGCAAGGTGGATGACCGCACGGTGGAGATCACCACGGCGCGGCCGATCTCCTACTTCCCCTATTTGTCGGTCTACCTGCCCATCACCTCGCCGGCGGCGTGGGAAGCGGCGGGGCGCGACTATGCCCGCCTGGCCGCCGCGCCGGCCGGCACCGGGCCGTTCCGCATCACCCGCTTCACCCCGCGCCAGTCGGTGGAACTGACCCGCAACGAGGCGTATTGGGACCGCGGCCGGGTGGCCAAGCTGGACCGCATCATCCTGCAGCCCATCCCGGATGCGAATACGCGCCTTGCGGCGCTGCGTGGCGGCCAGGTGGACTGGATCGAGGTGCCGCCGCCCGACGCCATCCCCAGCCTGCGTGCGGCGGGCTTCAACATCACCACCGGCAGCTATCCCCACGTGTGGCCCTGGGTGCTGGCACCCGGCCGCAATGGCAGCCCCACCTCGGATGTGCGCGTCCGCCAGGCGCTGAACTACTGCGTGGACCGCGCCGGCATGGTGCAACTGCTGAACGGGACGGCCGAACCGGCGGTGGGCTTCTTCAAGGCCACCGACCCGAATTTCGGCACGCCGCAGAACCAGTACACGTTGAACCCCGCGCGCGGCCGCGCCCTGCTGGCCGAGGCCGGCTACAACGCCCAGCGCCCGCTGCGGCTCAAGGTCGGCATCTCCGCCAGCGGCTCCGGCCAGATGCTGCCGCTGCCGATGAACGAGTTCGTCCAGGCCAACCTGAAGGAGCATTGCGGCGTCGAGGTCACCTTCGACGTAGTGGACTGGAACACGCTGCTGGGCGCGCTGCGCGTGGCGCCGGACCAGCCGGCCTGGCTGGGCGCGGATGCGGTGAACATCTCGCTGGTCTCGTCGGACCCTTCGCAGATGGCGCGCTGGTTCCTCTCGGCCAACTTCTCGCCCGCCGGGTCCAATGCCGGCCACTGGCGCGACCAGCGGTTCGACACAGCCTTCGGCGCGCTTGAGGTGGAGCGCGACCCGGCCCGCGCCACCCAGCAGATTCGCCAGGCGCATGAACGCCTGGTGGACGACGCCCCCTGGCTCTACATCGTGCACGACCTGAACCCGCGGGCAATGAGCCGGCGCGTCCGCGGCGTGGTCAGCCCGCAGAGCTGGTTCATCGACCTGAACGTGGTGGACATTCAGTAGTCTGAAAGACTGGTTCACGGCCTTCGGCGATTTCGCCTCGGCCGATCAGGTTTTAGGCAGAAACTGCCCATTTTGTCGGCAACAGGGGCGTTCGGCAGCAGCCGGGCGCCCTTTGTCGTTGTTAGAGCACTATGCGCCCTGTCGGGCGCATTTCGTGCTCTATAACTTATTGAAACTAGAGCAAGAAATCCGTTCTGATGATTCCATCAGAACGGATATTGCTCTAGCACGCCGCTTGCATCGGCCCGCCCAACCAACGGGAGACCGGGATGATGAAGCTTCTCAAACGCGTGGCCGGGCTTGCGCTCGCGGCCCTCATGGCCAGCCAGGTGCCGGCCATGGCGCAGCAGAAGGTGCTGCGCATTGCCATGACCGCCTCCGACGTGCCGATCACCACCGGCGCGCCGAATAACGGCTTCGAGGGCATGCGCTTCCTCGGCTACCCCGTGTTCGAGGGCCTGGTGCTGTGGGACCTGACCCATACCGACCGGCTGGCCACGCTGCGCCCCGGCCTGGCCGAGCGCTACGAGCAGGACCCCACCGACCCCAAGCGCTGGATCTTCCACCTGCGCCGCGGCGTGAAGTTCCATGACGGCACCGACTTCAACGCCGATGCGGTGATCTGGAACCTGGACCGGCTGTTCAAGAACGACAGCCCGCAATTCGAGCCCCAGGGCAGCGGCACCGCCCGCGCCCGCGTGACGATCATGGGCGGCTACCAGAAGATCGACGACCACACCGTGGCGATCTCCTCCACCCGGCCGGCCAGCTACTTCCCCTACATGGTCGTCTACCTGCTGATGACCAGCCCGCAGAGCTGGGAAGCCGCGGGCCGCGACTGGTCGCGCACCGCCGCCGCCCCGGCCGGCACGGGTCCGTTCCGGCTCACCCGCTTCGTGCCGCGCCAGTCGGCCGAACTTTCGAAGAACGAAGGCTATTGGGACCACGCCCGCATCCCGAAGCTGGACCGCATTCTGCTGCTGCCGATCCCGGATGCGAATGCCCGCCTGGCCGCGCTGCGCTCCGGCCAGGTGGACTGGGTTGAGGTGCCGCCGCCGGACAGCCTGCCCAGCCTGCGCCAGGCCGGCTTCACCGTCACCACCGGCAGCTACCCGCATGTGTGGCCCTGGTTCCTGCAGCAGGCCGGCAATACGCCGTTCTCGGACGTGCGGACCCGCCAGGGGCTGAACTACTGCGTCGACCGCGCCGGCCTGGTGCAGTTGCTGAACGGCACGGCGGAGCCCAGCGTCGGCTGGCTGAAGGCGACCGACCCGGCCTTCGGCAACCCGACGCATCGCTATACCTTCAACCCCGCCCGCGGCCGCGCGCTGCTGGCCGAGGCCGGCTACACCGCCGCCAACCCGCTGCGCTTCAAGGTGATGATCTCCACCAGCGGTTCCGGCCAGATGCTGCCGCTGCCGATGAACGAGTTCCTGCAGCAGAACCTGAAGGAAGCCTGCGGCGTGCAGGTGGAATTCGAGGTGGCCGAGTGGAACACCCTGCTGACCGCCACGCGCAGCCCGCCCGGCGCGCCGGTGCTGAACGGTTCGGTCTCGCTGAACCCGTCCTCGCCATCGTCGGACGCCAGCATCATGGTGCGCTACTTCACCCGCGGGGCCTTCGCGCCCAACGGCTTCAACTGGCAGCAATGGACCGACCCGGGCTTCGATGCCGCCATCGCCTCGCTTGAGGCGGCGAAGACCCCGGCCGAGGCGCAGACCGCCCTGGCCGCCGCGCATACCCGCCTGGTGGACAATCCCCCCTGGCTCTACATCGTGCACGACCTGAACCCGCGGGCGATGAGCCGTCGCGTGCGCGGCTTCATCGGCGCGCAGAGCTGGTTCCTGGACCTGGTCCAGCTGGACCTGCAATAGCCGGGCAGGGCCGCCGCCGCCCTTACGGGGCACGGCGGCCCGATACCGGTGCCATTGGAGCGGCTGAACTGCTGCCCGGGGCGCTGTCTATCCGAGCGGCTACCGGCATTGACCGCTGGCATCGGCATTTTTGAGCGGTCTCAATCGCCGGGCGTGCAGAACTGCGCGCCCGGCTTTTGCCGTGTCGCGCGGTTCAGCGCGCCCAAGGGGGCAAGGGGCGGGCGCCGTCGGGCGCCTCGGCCAAAGCCGCCCGCGCCAAGCTGGGCGCGGCTTCCGCGTCTCGCCGAAAGCGTAAGTTCCGCACGACGTGCCGAGTGCGTGCCGCACGATCACGGGCAGGCACCCCGGCGCCGCCAGGCAGAGGCAGCGTGCCCTGGTCCGGCCGCGGCGGGCGCTGGCCGGCGGCGCCTCAGATCCGCAGGCTGCCGGCCTTGGCCGCCGCGTAGCGCTCGGCGACCTTCGCCCAGTCCACCACGTTCCACCAGGCTTCCAGATAGGCCGGGCGGCGGTTCTGGTACTTCAGGTAGTAGGCGTGCTCCCACACGTCGTTGCCGAACAGCACGTGCTGGCCATCCATCAGCGGGCTGTCCTGGTTGGGCTTGCTGACCAGCGCCAGCTTGCCGGCGCGGTCCGTCGTCACGAAGACCCAGCCGCTGCCGAAGACCCGGGCGCCGGCGCCATTGAAGTCGGCCTTCAGCTTGTCCAGCCCGCCCAGGTCGCGCGTCACCGCCGCGGCCAGGTCGCCCGCCGGCGCGCCGCCCTTGCCGCCCATCACCTGCCAGAACATGGTGTGGTTGGCGTGGCCGCCGCCACTGTTGCGCAGCCCGGTGCGGATCGCTTCCGGCATCTCCCCCAGCCTGGCCAAGATCTGCTCCAGCGGCATGGCCGCCACCTGGCCATGGTCCTTCACCATATTGTTCAGGTTGCCGATGAAGGCGGCGTGGTGCCGGCCATGGTGGATTTCCATGGTCAGGGCGTCGATATGCGGCTCGTTCGCATTGAAGGCGTAGGGCAGCGGCGGCAGGGTGAAGGGGCCGGTCGGCGCCGCGGCCTGGGCCAGCGCCCGGCGCGGCATAGCAAATACGGTGGCGGCCAGGCTGGCGCCGGCGAACAGCGCGGCCCGGCGATTCATCGCAGACATGGTGTCTCTCCCTTGACGGTCCCGCAAAGATAGGGCGGCGAGCGCCGCCTGCCAGCCCCTCAGGCGGGAAAGACCAGCGCCTGGCCGGTGTCCCAGCCCACCGCGCAGGCCTCCCCCAGGGCGGGCAGGCGCAGCCCCGCCGGGCGCCGCGCCAGCAGCGCCTGGCCATCGGCCAGGGCCAGCACCAGGCGCACCTGGCCGCCCTGGAACGTCACCTCGCGCAGGGTTGCGGCCAGCGCGCCTTCGCCCATGGCTTCCGGCGCCACGGCGGCCACGGCCAGGCTTTCGGGCCGCAGCATCACCTGGCAGCGGGCGCCGGCCGCCAGCTCGGCGCCCAGCATCGCCTCCACCGTGCCGCCGCCATCCAGCGCCACGCGGCATTCGTCGTCGAATACCTCGGCGACCTGGCCAGGCAGGAAATTCGCTTCCCCCGTCAGCGCCGCCACCAGCGCATCGGCCGGGCGGGCATAGACCTGGCGCGGCGGCGCCAGTTGCAGCAGGCGGCCGTCATGCAGCACCGCCACGCGGTCGGCCGCGGTCAGCGCCGCCGTGGCATCGCCGCTGGCCAGCACCACCGCGGGGCCAAGCCGGCGCAGCCGCAGCGCCAGGGCCTCGGCTGCCGGCGCCCCCAGCCCGGCGAAGGGGTCCTGCAGCAGCAGCGCCGGCGGCCGGGTGGCCAGGGCGC